>NZ_JRJE01000001.1 GCF_000763295.1 Thalassospira australica
TCGCATAAATCCGGCGTTATCCTGCAGCCCCCAAAAAAGAAACATCTCGCTCCAAAAACAAAACCCCGCCTCTTAAAGACGGGGTTCGTCAGCAGTCTGGGTGCCTCAATCAAGGCACCGTTTTTTTGTTTCGCATATCTTATTCTGGTCAATAGACCTCGCGATAGATTGCCTCGATTTCCTTGGCAGTCATATCGCAGGGGTTGCTGTCAATCAGGCGGTGGATCTTGGTAAAGACTTCTTCTGCCATTTCCGGCAGAGACTCCTCGGTAACGCCAAGATCGCGCAAACGGGTTTCAAGTCCGCTGGCCGGGACCATTTCCTCGATCCGTTTGACAAAGGCTTCGGCGGCATCGTCTTCGTTGTCGAAATCAACACCCTCTATCAGGCAGGGGGCCAGTTCGGCATAAAGCGTCTTGGCCGCCGGCAGGTTGAACCGGATGACCTGTGCCATAACCAGCGCATTGGCATGACCATGCGGGATGTGGAAACGCGCACCGAGTTCCTTCATCAGGGCTCCGGCTTTGGCGATGCCGCCTGCATCAAGGTCTGCATGTGAATTGGATGGCCATGCCATTTGCGTGAAGCCTGTGTGCGAACCCAACCATTGTGCCTCATTTAAAAAAGAACGCCCGCGGAGTTCCGGGGCGTTCCTTGTGTCGGCGTTTTGTTTGGGTCGTTTAAAACACCACACTTGGTAACCAGTTGGCCAATGACGGCCATAGCCATATGACGAAAATGCCAAACAGCTGAAGGGCGATGAACGGGATGACGCCCTGATAGATTTGCCCGGTGGTGATTTCGGGCGGTGCGGCACTGCGCAGATAAAACAGCGAGAACCCAAAGGGTGGTGTCAGGAACGATGTCTGCAGGTTGATGGCAATCAGGATGGCCAACCAGACCGGATCGTGCCCCATCATGATCAATCCCGGCGCAATCAGCGGCAGCAGGATCACCGTGATTTCAACGAAATCAAGGAAGAAGCCCAAAACAAAAATCAGCGCCATGCAAAAGACCAGCGCACCCGTCGGACCGCCGGGCATGGATTCAAGGATCTCTGCCACATGTTCCTCGCCGCCCAGCCCAACAAACACCAGCGAGAACATGCTGGCGGTCAGGATGGTGGCAAAAATCATCGAGCTGACCGTCATGGTCGAGGTAAGGGCCGATTTCAGAATATCGGTTTTCCATGCCTGACGCAGGCAGGCAAGGATCGCAACAATCCCGATCACAGCAAGCACCACATAGCCTGCACCTAGCACATAATCAAAACTGGTCAGATCGCTGCGCTGGAACCGTACCGGTGCCACGCCGGCCATCACGGCCAAAATCAAAAGTGCGACGGTCCCGCCCAGAACCAGATTACGGTTCGCTCCCTGACGGACACCGGCCATCAACATGGCCCCGATCGCACCAACGGATGCGGCTTCGGTCGGGGTGGCGACACCGCCCAGAATGGCCCCCAGAACGGCAATGATCAGAAGAACCGGTGGCAAAATTGCCCGGGCAACCTCGCCGATGCCTGGGCGACCATCATCGCTTTTGACCGGCGGCATGTCTTCGGGGCGAAACACCCCGCGCAACAGGATATAAAGGATATAAATCGCAACCAGTGTCAGGCCGGGGATCAGCGCACCTGCAAATATCTGTCCGACCGAAATGGTTTCAATCGTGAATTTGCCCTGTTCATACTGGGCCTGCTGATAGGCCGATGACATCACGTCCGACAGAATAATCAAAAGGGTCGAGGGCGGAATGATCTGGCCCAGCGTACCTGCCGTGCAGACAAGCCCCGATGCCATTTTCGGATTATAGCCGGTGCGCAGCATGGTCGGCAGCGCAATCATCCCCATGGCAATCACCGTGGCCCCGACAATCCCGGTCGAGGCGGCCAGCAACGCACCAACCAGAACGACCGAAATCCCCAAACCCCCGCGCAACTGCCCGAACAGACGCCCCATGGTCTGAAGCAAATCTTCGGCAATGCGCGATCGTTCAAGGATGACCCCCATGACGACGAACAATGGAATGGCGATCAAAACGTCGTTGGTCAGGGTGCCAAATACCCGTTGTCCGAACGCGCCCATCAGGCTGATGTTCATCGTATCGGTGACCCAGCCGAGATAGCCAAAAATCACCGCCGTTCCGGCAATCGAAAACGACACCGGAAAGCCCAACAGAATGCAGCCCATCAGGGCGGCAAACATCAAAAGATCAAGATATTCCAACATCAGCTTTGCGCACCCCGGTCGTCAACGCCACTGCGCAAGGCAATGATTTGTCTCAGCAAACAGGCAAGGGATTGAATAATCAAAAGAATGCAAAAGGCAGGGATCAGTGACTTCAAAAGCCATACGGCGGGAATGCCCCCGACCGAAATTGCCCCTTCCATCATCGAGATGGAATTGATCACCGATGGCCAGGTCCAATACAAAAGGGCGACCATCGACGGGATCGCCAAAACCAGATAGCCAAACGTATTGATCCGCGCCTTGGTCTTGTCGGTGGCAGCAGCATAAAAAATGTCCACCCGGACATGGCCGTCAACCAACAGCGTATAACCCGCCCCCAACATGAACAAAGCGGAATGCAAATACAGAACGCTTTCATTCAGTGCGATTGAACTGAAACCGAAAACATAGCGTAACAACACCACGGCAAACTGCAAAAGAACCATGATCAGCGCAAACCAGCGCACCGTCATGCCGGTCCAGTGATTGACCAGATCAAGCCGATCAGCAAGGCGTTCCATGTCATTCCCCTGACAAATAAGCAACCGGCGCAGGATATTCCCTGCGCCGGTTTTCGGTTTTATCAGAAGCCGAGCACTTTGGCGCGTGCATTCATCTGACCGTTATCGGCATACGGCATATAGCCACCGATCAGGTCACGATAGGCAACAAAGCTTTCAGTGACCTTGCGGGTCAGGGCATCGTCGCTTTCGCGCAGATCCGCGATCACCTCGGCACCGGCTTTGCCCATGGCGTCAATCACTTCTTCCGGAAGCATGCGAACTTTAACGTCCTGCTCGGCAACCAGTTTCTGCAACGCCTTGGCATGGTTGGTTTCGTACTCGGTCCAGACTTCGTTATAAAGACTGTCACAAGCAAATTTAACCACAGCCTGAAGGTCTTCGGGCAGATCGGCAAATGCCTTGGCATTAACCGCACATTCCTCTGCCGAGGACGGCTCGCCAACACCCGGCCAGTAGTAGTTCTTGGCAACCTGATAGAAGCCAAGCGCGCTGTCCGTCCAAGGACCGATGAACTCACCGGCATCCAGTGCACCCGACTGCAGGGCCTGGAACATGTCACGACCGCCCATGGCCTGAACCGCCATGCCAAGTTTGGAACACATCTCGGATGCCAGACCGGTGGTCCGGAATTTAAGACCCTTAAGGTCATCAGCCGACTTGATTTCATCGCGGAACCAGCCTGCCCACTGCGGGCCGGAGTTCCCGCACAGGAACGGCTTCAGGCCGAATTGGCCATAAATTTCGTCATAGAGTTCCTGACCGCCGCCATAGGTCAGCCAGCCAACCTGTTCATCGGCACGCAGGCCAAACGGCTGCGAACCAAACAGAAGGATGCCCTTGGATTTCGATCCCCAATAGGCGGGAACCGCATGATACAGCTCGGCTGTGCCTTCGGAAACGGCGTCAAACACGCCACGTCCCGGGACAAGTTCGCCTGCCGCATGCAATTTGACTTCAAGGCGACCGCCCGAAAGGATGGTGATACGATCTGCCAGTTTCTGTGCCGCAACACCCGGCCCAGGCAGGTTTTTCGGCCATGCGGTGACCATGTTCCATTGCCGTTTGTCCTGGGCGATGGCAGGCGTTGCAAATGTCGCCGCGGCTGCTGCACCTGCGCCGGCAACACCGGCGGTCAAAAATTCACGTCTTTTCATGATAAGAAGCCTCCTTGATTGTACCCTGATTGGGCGGAGCAGGGGCAATCGTCACTGCCCCCACATGAGAGTTTTACTTATTTGCCAAGAATACCGGGCAGGTTCAGCCCGTTTTCCCGTGCGCAATCCAGTGCGATGTCATATCCCGCATCGGCATGACGCATCACACCGGTTGCCGGATCGTTCCAAAGGACGCGTTCGACCCTGCGTGCGGCATCTTCTGTGCCGTCACAACAAATCACCATGCCGGAATGCTGCGAAAAGCCCATTCCGACACCGCCGCCATGATGCAACGAGACCCAGGTGGCCCCCGATGCCGTATTCAGCAGCGCATTAAGCAGCGGCCAGTCACTGACCGCATCCGAGCCATCTTTCATCGACTCAGTCTCGCGGTTCGGGCTTGCGACCGAACCACTATCAAGATGGTCACGACCGATCACCACCGGGGCTTTCAGTTCACCATTCTTGACCATTTCGTTGAACGCCATGCCAAGACGATGGCGCTGCCCCAGACCGACCCAGCAAATACGCGCCGGAAGCCCCTGGAACGAAATACGCTCGCGCGCCATGTCCAGCCAGTTATGCAGGTGCGGATCATCGGGGATCAGTTCCTTGACCTTTTGGTCGGTCTTGTAAATGTCCTCGGGATCACCCGAAAGGGCGGCCCAACGGAACGGGCCGATGCCCTTGCAGAACAGCGGGCGGATATAGGCCGGAACAAACCCCGGGAAGGCGAATGCGTTCTCCAACCCTTCTTCCAACGCCATCTGACGAATGTTGTTGCCGTAATCGACCGTCGGAATACCCGCTTCATGGAAGGCGACCATGGCTTCGACCTGAACACGCATCGATGCACGTGCAGCCTTTGAAACGGCCTTGGGATCGGATTCCTGTTTTTCGCGCCATTCGGCAACACTCCAGCCTTGCGGCAGGTAACCATGCACAGGATCGTGGGCGGATGTCTGATCGGTCACGATATCCGGGCGGACACCACGTTTGACCAGTTCCGGGAACACATCCGCCGCATTGCCAATCAGGGCAACGGACTTTGCTTCGCCTGCCTTGGTCCAGCGGTCGATCATTTCCAGTGCTTCGTCCAGCGAATGGGTTTTTTCATCGACATAACGGGTGCGCAGACGGAAATCTGCACGGGTTTCATCGGACTCAACGGCCAAGCAGCAAGCCCCGGCCATGACAGCGGCCAACGGCTGTGCGCCACCCATGCCGCCAAGACCACCGGTCAGGATCCATTTGCCTTTAAGGTCACCACCGTAATGCTGGCGGCCGGCCTCGACAAAGGTTTCATAAGTGCCCTGAACGATGCCCTGTGATCCGATATAGATCCACGAACCTGCGGTCATCTGGCCGTACATCGCCAGACCCTTTTTATCGAGTTCGTTGAAGTGATCCCAATTGGCCCAATGCGGTACAAGGTTGGAGTTCGCAATCAAGACACGCGGCGCATCCTTGTGCGTGCGGAAAACGCCAACCGGCTTGCCCGACTGCACCAGAAGGGTCTGGTCGTCTTCGAGTTCCTTGAGGCTGGCAACGATTTGATCGAAATCCTTCCAGGTGCGCGCCGCACGGCCAATGCCGCCATAGACCACAAGCTCATGCGGGTTCTCGGCAACATCGGGATGCAGGTTGTTCATCAGCATACGCATCGGCGCTTCAGTCAGCCAGCTTTTGGCTGAAATCTCGGTCCCGGTGTCCGGATAGATGTCACGTTGATTGTGACGCGGATTGTTGGTCATGACTTGCCTCTTAGTGCTGGGGCCAAATCGGCCAGTGTCTTCAGGATTTCAGTAAGGTGCGTGCGCAATTTTGCCGCACGGCTTTCGTCATAGGTCCAAGGCGCTGCCTCAGCCGTCAGATAGGTTGATTGCGCCAGTTCCATCTGGATGGCGTGCTGATTGATGTCCGGTTGGCCATAATGGCGTGTGGTCCAGCCACCCTTGAAACGCCCGTTCAGAACCGCGCTATATCCCTCGGCCTGCGAACAGATATCGCTGGTCAGGGTTTCAATCATCGGGTCACATGTCGCGCCAAGATTTGTGCCGATATTGAAATCCGGCAGGGTGCCGTCAAACAGGAAAGGAATGTTTGAACGGATCGAATGGCAATCATACAGGATCGCCACCCCATGCTTGGCGCGTACACGTTCAAGCTCGGCCGCCAGCGCCTGATGATAGGGCGCGTGGAAAGTTGCCGCCCGATGGGTGATATCATCTTCGGTCGGTGCCACGTCCCAGATGTTTTCACCGTCAAAGTCGGTCAACGGCACAAGGGTTGTCGTGTTCTGACCGGGATAAAGGCTGACACCTTCGGGATCACGGTTGGCATCAATCACATAACGATGGAACGTTGCGCGCACGGTGGTGACACCATGAAGCAATCCGTCATACAGCGTATGGATATGCCAGTCCGTATCGGCCAGCTCGCGGCCACGGTCATTTAGTTTTGCGGCAATGTCGTCGGGGACATATGTGCCGGTATGGGGCAGGCCCAAAACAATCGGGCTGTCACCGCGTTTGATTTCAACCGGATCGGTCATGGTTATGCATTTCCCCCGACAACAAAGCCAGACAGCTTGGCTGCGCTGACAAGTGTTCCGTCACTAACCAGCCCCCCGGCCTTGGCAAGGTCCGGTGCCATGTAACGGTCCTGATCGACACTCGGGATGTCCTTGCGTACGGTCGCAAGGACATTTTGCAGACCCGCACTGGTTTTAAGCGGGGCCCGGAATTCGACACCCTGTGCAGCACAGATCAGTTCAACGCCCAGAATGTTTGACAGGTTGGCATTCATCCGTTTCAGGCGCAGCGCCCCGTGGGCGGCCATCGACACATGGTCTTCCTGATTGGCGCTGGTCGGTGTGCTGTCGGTTGAACACGGGTTGGCCAGATGTTTGTTTTCGCTCATCAGGGCTGCTGTGGTGACCTCGGCAATCATCAGGCCGGAATTCAGGCCCGGCTCCGGGGTCAGGAACGGCGGCAGGTCATGCGACAGGGTCGGATCAACCATCAGTGCAACACGGCGCTGGGCAATCGCCCCGATCTCGGCAATTGCAAGCGCGATCTGATCGGCGGCAAAGGCAACCGGTTCGGCGTGGAAGTTCCCGCCCGAAACAATGCGACCGTCTTCCTTGAGAACAAGGGGATTGTCGGTAACCGCATTGGCTTCGATCTCAAGCGTCTGACCGGCAAAGCGCAGCAAATCCATGGCCGCCCCGGTGACCTGCGGCTGGCAGCGGATGCAGTATGGGTCTTGAACACGGGTATCACCTTCGCGGTGGCTTTCGCGGATTTCCGAACCCGCCATCAGATCGCGCATCGCACGTGCGACATTGATCTGGCCCGGATGACCACGCAGTGTATGAATTTCATCAACCAGCGGGGCGGTTGATCCCATGATGGCATCGGTCGAAAGCGATGCGGTCACAATCGAACTTGCTGCATTCCGCCATGCCGAAAACAGCCCGACCAGCGCGCAGGCGGTTGAAAACTGCGTACCGTTGATCAGGGCAAGGCCCTCTTTCGGGCCAAGTACCACTGGCGTCAAACCTGCCTTGGCAAGGGCGTCACCACCGGCCATTGTCGCGCCTTCATACACGGCTTCGCCCGCACCGATCATGACCGCTGCCATATGTGCAAGCGGTGCCAGATCGCCTGACGCACCGACCGATCCTTGTGATGGGACAACCGGTGTCACACCCTTGGCCAGCATGCCTTCGATCAGGTCAATGACATCCCAGCGCACCCCTGATGCGCCGCGACCAAGCGAAAGCAGTTTAAGCGCCATCATCAAACGCGTGGTCGCGCCGTCAAGCGGCTCGCCAACGCCACAGCAATGGCTCAGGATCAGGTTGCGTTGCAGGGTTTCGGTATCTTCCGGGGCAATCTTGACCGAGGCCAGCTTGCCAAAGCCGGTATTTACGCCATACACCGCTTCTTCACCATCGGCGGCCTTACGCACCATCTCGCTTGCGGCTTCCACACCGGCACGTGCAGCTGGGTCAAGTTTGACCGGAACCTGGTCGCGCCAGATGTGTTCAAGCTCTGCCAGTTTGACCGAAGCGGGGATAAGGGTGACAGTCATGTTCTATCCTCTGGGCACGTGTTGATGCGGTGGCGCAGTGACGCGTTGGTATGGTCGTTTGGTTATGCAGCAGTACTTTCGCCCGCCAGAATGCGTTCGAACAGCGGGTTGAACCCGATGCGGTATGCAAGCTCGGCCGGGTGTTTGGCGTTCCAGATGGCAAGATCGGCGCGAAGCCCCGGCTTGATCCGCCCGGTATCCGTCAGGCCAAGTGCGCGTGCCGCATGGGCGGTCGCGCCAACCAAGGCTTCTTCCGGCGTCAGACGGAACAGCGTGCAGGACATGTTCATGGTCAAAAGGATCGATGCCAGTGGCGATGAGCCCGGATTGCAATCGGTGGCAATGGCCATCGGCACACCATGTTTGCGAAATGCAGCAATCGGCGGCAGTTGCGTTTCATGCAGGGTGTAAAATGCACCGGGCAGCAAAACCGCGACCGAGCCGGATTTGGCCATGTCAATCGCGTCTTCTTCGGTAGCGTATTCGATGTGATCAACCGAAAGCGCACCATAAGCTGCCGCCAGTTTGGTGCCGCCGATGTTTGAAAGTTGTTCGGCATGCAGTTTGACCGGGAGGCCAAGGTCGCGCGCGACATCAAATACACGTTTGATCTGATCGGTATCAAAGGCAATGCCTTCACAAAAACCGTCAACCGCATCAACCAGCCCTTCGGCGTGCGCCTTTTTCAGGGTCGGGATGCAGACATCATCAATATAGCTGTCGGGATTGTCTTTATATTCGGTGGGCACGGCATGTGCGCCCAAGAAGGTGGTCTTGACCCGCACCGCACGGTGATCGGCGATCTTGCGCGCCGCACGCAGCATATTAAGTTCGGTCTCTTCGTTCAGGCCGTACCCTGATTTGACTTCAATCACCGAAACACCCTCTGCCAGCAGCGCATCGACACGCGGCAAGGCCGTGGTCAGAAGGTCTTCAATCGTTGCCTCACGGGTGGCGGAAACCGTCGAAACGATGCCGCCACCGGCGCGCGCCACTTCTTCGTAGCTTGCTCCTTTAAGGCGCATCTCAAATTCAACCGCACGGTCGCCGCCATGCACCACATGGGTGTGGCAATCAATCAAGGCCGGGGTGATCAGACGACCTTCAAGATCGCGGGTGGGGCCATCAAGATATTTGGCGGGGATCGCATCATCTGTGCCGACCCAATCGATCAGGCCATCCTTGATTGCCAGCGCACCGCGCGCAATCAGGCCATAGCCACCGTTATCATCGACTGTGACGATTTGTGCATTTGTCAACAACATGACGAAGCATCACCCCTTGATAAGTTTGTTATTAAAGATAATATGTGCGTACATATTATTTCTGTCAAGACGGGTAGAGGCAATGACGGTTCTTTGGGCAAAACAGGCACTTACGACGGCAGGCTGGCAACAGGATGTCCGCATCGAGATTGATGAAAGCGGCAGAATTGCAGCGATTCAGGCCGATTCCCAACAGCCTTCTGGCGCAACCACCCGCACCGATATTCTGCTTCCGGCGGTTTCAAACCTGCACAGCCACGCATTTCAGCGTTCCATGGCGGGCCTGACGGAAAAGCGTGGGCCAGATCCACGTGATACCTTCTGGACCTGGCGGCAGTTGATGTTCCGTTTCCTTGATCAATTGACCCCGGATCATGTCGAAGCCATCGCCGCCTTTGTTCAGATGGAGATGTTGGAAGCCGGTTACGCCAATAATACCGAGTTCCATTACCTGCATCACCGCCCCGGCGGGCATTTGTATGACAATATCGCCGAGATGGCCGAACGCATTGCCGCAGCAACAGAAATCACCGGCATTGGCCTGACCATGCTGCCGGTTCATTACCAATATGGCGGCTGCGACAAGCGCCCGCTGGGGCCGGGGCAAATCCGGTTTGGCAATGATTCCGAACAGTTCGCCAAATTGTATGAGGAAACAGCACGCGCCATTCAAAACCTGCCGTCTGATACTGTTCTGGGGGTTGCACCGCATTCCCTGCGCGCTGTTGGCCGTGAAGACCTGATCGCGACCGCTAGGCTTTCCAAGGATGGCCCGATCCATATGCATCTGGCCGAACAACTGGCCGAGGTCGATGAGGTCAAGGAAAGCTGGGGCAAGCGTCCGACTGAATGGTTGCTGGAAAATGCCGATGTCAATGCGAACTGGTGTCTGATCCACTGCACCCAGATGCAAGAACACGAAACCCTTGGTCTTGCCAAAACCGGTGCGGTTGCGGGCCTGTGCCCGATCACCGAAAGCAGCCTTGGCGATGGCATTTTTGATGGCGTGCGGTATCTGAATGCCGGTGGCATCATTGGTGTGGGATCGGATTCCAACATCCGCATTTCATTGTCCGAGGAACTGCGCACGCTGGAATACAGCCAGCGCCTGCGCGACAATTCGCGTGCGGCATTGGCGACTGCGGAAAAATCGACCGCACGTCGTATCTATGAGGATGTCGCCAAGGGCGGGGCGCAGGCCGCAGGTCGCGACGCAGGCCGGATCGAGGTCGGTGCACTGGCCGATTTGATGGCGCTTGACGGTTCTGTGGTTGACCTTATCGGCCGGACAGGCGATACGATCCTCGATACATATATCTTCGCCGGAGATGATCGTATTGTGCGTGATGTCTGGTCGGCCGGTCGCCATGTCGTGACCGAGGGCCGCCACATCGCCCATGACGCGATCACGAACCGGTATCGCAAAGTGATGGAACAACTCAAGGAAGCGGTGTGAACAGCCCGCAACAAAAAAACTGGCAGTCGGTCCATGACGAGGTTTTGCGCCGCATTCACACCCGTGAATGGAAACCCGGCGATCAGATCCCCAAGGAAGTTGAGCTTGCCGAGCAACTTGGCTGCGCACGCGCGACCGTGAACCGGGCGTTGCGTGAACTGGCGTCCGAAGGGTTCCTTGATCGCAGGCGCAAGGCGGGCACAAGGGTGGCGGCTCATCCGGTGCGGCGCGCCAAGCTTGATATCCCGGTGATCCGTCTTGAAATCGAAGGGCGCGGGCAGAAATATGCCTATGGCCTGTTGTTTAGCGAACGGCGCACACCGCCGCCGGAAATTTGTGCCAATCTTTGTGTGACCGCAGACAGCGACATGCTGCATATCACGTCCCTGCATCTGGCCGATGGCAAGCCGTTCATGTTCGAAGACCGCTGGGTGTCGGTTGCGGCAACACCGGCGATCTTGGAAGCCGACCTTGATGAGATCAGTGCCAATGAATGGCTGGTCCTGCATGCGCCTTATACGCGTGGGGACATCTATTTTTCTGCGGTCAATGCGACCGAGGCCGAAGCCAGAATCCTGCGCACCGATCCGGGGACGTCGCTGTTTTTGATGGAACGTACCACGTGGGAAAATGAAACCGGAATCACATCGGCCCGACTGCTGTTCGCGCCCGGATATCGCAAGCATTCCGCGATCTGACCCTCTCCGAACGTCAAGACGGTGATTGCATCGCTGTTTTCCTGTGGCTTGTGTCTTGGGGGCGCTGTTATCGGACGGTGGTCTGATGTGTGGCGCTACAAATTTTCGGAAATAAGAATTTCAATTCGGATGCGTTCCTGTGAAGCCAGTGTTTCACGGTTTTCGCATTTGGCCCTGAGGGTGCGAATGGCGCTGCGCACGATATGGCCCGGGTCCTGATTGATCAGTGCATCAAGCGTGTTGTCGCGCAATGCCTGTTCGGTCGACGGGGTGCGTTCATGGGCAATGGTGATGAGTTTCCCGTCGGGTTTTAGTTGCCGGGCGCATTCAATTGCTGCGCGTGCCTCGGACCCCATGATGTATAGGCCGACTATGTCGGGATGGGCGGCAAGTGCGTTTTTTAAAACAAGGTTGGTGCGTTCCGGGTAACCATGTGTCTCAAGGGTCGGCAATGCATGGAATTGCGGGTAGCCAGGGCTCATCACCCGGTCAAAGCCAAGTCGCCGTTCAAGGCTGTCACGCGATTGCATGGTTTCGGCAAGAACAAGAATATCCCCCGAACGGTTGCCAAGAAAACGGGCCATAAGACGCCCGGCAGTTGCCCCGGCGGCAACGTTATCGATGCCGACAAAGGATTGGTCGTCTTCTTCCTGCTGGTTGGAGATAATGGCGACGGTCTGTATGCCGCGTTCGCGCATACGATAAAGCGCATCACGAATTTGCGGGGTTTCCGGTGCCATGATGGCAATGCCGTCATATTCATCCGCAGACAGGCGTGACAGTGTTCTGGCCGCGCGATGCGGGTCGTGCTCATCAATGCGCACGATCTTGGTCTGGATCATTTCGGCCCGGCTGGCCTGATCAAATTCCGAGATATGCTTGACGATGACGCTTAGGAATTCATCACCGGAACGCGGCACGACAAAGCCAAAGCGATACCCGCGCTGGCGGGCGAGGGTGGCGGCAACCTGATTGCGTTCAAAGCCAATGCGCGTGATTGCCTCATTAACCGCGTCAACGGTTTTCTGGCGCACGCCGCTGCGTCCGTTCAGTACGCGGTCAACCGTCGCAAGGCTTACACCGGCTGCCTTTGCAAGGTCTTTTGTGGTCGGTCTCATTGGTTTTGAAGGCCCAAGTCGGTCTGTTTTTCTTATCTTACCCTTAACTATCTAAGGCGTCTCTGCAAGAAATTTGAGGTACGTACCGCAAAAAATACTGTTTTTGAGGTGCGTACCTCAAAAACTTGTGGTAGAAGTGTCGCAGTCGCTAAAAAGCCGCGACTTTCCAATGGGAGGAAAAACAAAATGAAATCGATACCTTTGAAGGCGGTTATTGCGTCCGCAATCGTCGCCGGTTCGCTTCCGACAGCAGCTGCTGCCGAAGATCTGACCTTGTGCTGGGCGGCTTGGGACCCGGCAAATGCGCTTGTCGAGCTTTCCAAGGATTTTGAAGCCAAAAGCGGCCACAACATGAGCTTCGAGTTTGTGCCGTGGACCTCATTTGCCGATCGCATGCTTAATGAGCTGAATTCAGGTGGTCAGCTTTGTGATTTGATGATTGGCGATAGCCAGTGGATTGGCGGGGGTGCCGAAAATGGTCACTACGTCAAACTGAACGACTTCTTTGATGCCAATGGCATTGATATGGGCGACTTTATTCCGGCGACCGTTACCGGATATGCCGAATGGCCCAAAAACACACCAAACTATTATGCCCTGCCTGCGTTTGGGGATGTGGTCGGCTGGACCTATCGCAAAGACTGGTTCGAACGTCCGGAAATCCGCGAAGAGTTCAAGGCAAAATACGGCCGCGAATTGGGCGTGCCGGAAACTCTTGAAGAGCTGAAAGATATTGCGCAGTTCTTCCAGGGACGGGAAATTGATGGCAACACGGTTTACGGTGCGGCGATCTATACCGAGCGTGGCTCCGAAGGCATCACCATGGGCGTTACCAACGCGCTCTATAACTATGGCTTCCAGTATGAAAACCCGGATCAGCCCTATGACGTTGACGGGTTTGTCAACTCTGACGGGGCCGTCGCGGGGCTTGAATACTACAAGGAACTTTACGATACCGCGACACCCCCGGGTTCCTCGAACTGGTATATGGGCGAAAATATCGATGCCTATAAATCCGGTCAGGTTGCGCTTCAGATGAACTTTGCCTTTATCTGGCCAGGTGTTGAAGCCGATCCGAATGTTGGTGGTGGAAAATCCGGGTACTTCCCCAATCCTGCAGGCCCTGCAGGACAATATGCCCAGCTTGGCGGGCAGGGGATTTCGGTGGTTGCCTATTCTGAAAAGCAGGACGCGGCACTTGAATACATCCAGTGGTTCGCCCAGCCTGAAATTCAGAACCGCTGGTGGGAACTTGGTGGCTATTCGGCGCTCCGTGCCGTGGTCGAGGATCCCGGTTTTGCCAGCAGCCAGCCCTATGCACAGACCTTCCTTGATAGCATGGCAATCGTGAAGGATTTCTGGGCGGAGCCTGCTTATGCCGATCTGCTTTTGTCGATGCAGGAGCGCGTCCATAACTATGTTGTTGCCGGCGACGGCACGGCAAAGGAAGCGCTTGATGATCTGGTCAAGGACTGGATCGAAATCTTCGAAGATGAAGGCAAGCTTTAAGTCGTTTAGGTGACGACGACCGGCTTTGGACCGGTCCCGGTGTGATGGATAGTTGCGCCGGGACCTTCCCTGACCAAGCATAGACCGTGTGGCGCCGCCGCATGGCCAAGGGCATCCATGATGAAGAATACTCCGATCGAAAAGATCGCCAGTGCGACACCAGATAACGTGGCGCGGCACATTCGTGGCCTGTCGGACCGCAGTATCGCGTGGATATTTGTCGCCCCAACAATCTTCCTGTTGCTGGCGATTAACATCTTTCCGCTGATCTGGACCGTCTGGCTCAGTTTTACCAACAGTCGTGTAAACCGTCCCAACCGTGATGTTGATTGGGTGGGGTTACGCAACTACGAACGCATCCTGACAGATTCTGATATCTGGAACACGATGCAGGCAACAGCCCATTTTCTGATCTGGACCATCGTTTTGCAGGTTCTGATCGGTTTCATGCTGGCTTTCCTGATCAACAAGAAATTCAAGGGCAACGACCTTTGGACGACGATCATCGTCTTTCCGATGATGTTGTCGCCAGCGGTGGTCGGCAATTTCTGGACGTTCCTGTATCAGCCACAAATCGGCTTGTTCAATTATGTCATCGCCTTCTTTACCGGCGCGGACCCGGCAAGCTTTTCGATGATTGGTGATGTCCATCTTGCACCTTGGGCGATTGTGATCGCCGATACCTGGATGTGGACGCCGTTTGTGATGCTGATCTGTCTGGCAGGTCTACGATCAATCCCGGGCAGCATCTATGAAGCTGCCGAATGTGACCGGGCGTCGAAATGGCGACAATTCTGGACGATTACCGTTCCGATGGTCTTGCCGTTCCTGATGCTGGCCGTGCTGTTTCGCGGGATTGAGAATTTCAAGATGTTCGACCTTGTGGTCCAGCTTACGGGCGGTGGACCGGGAAACACGACGACATTGACGTCAATCGATCTCAAGCGTGAAGCCTTTGAAAAATGGCGGACCGGCTATTCGTCGGCCTATGCCGTCATCCTGTTTGTGACGGTGTTTGGCCTTGCGTCGATCTATGTCAAAGCCCTCAACAAGGTAAAAGAAAGATGAGTTTTTCTGTTACAGAACCAAATAAGGGAACCAAATGGTTCGCCGGGGTCCTTGTTGTTGGCTATGCCCTGGTGACGATAGCACCCTTGCTGTGGATCATTGCGACCGGGTTCAAATCCCCCGCTGATTCTATTGCCTATCCGCCAAAGGTGGTGTTTGAGCCATCAATGGAGGGATATGTAAACCTGTTTACCGAGCGTACCCGCGCGACCGAGGATATGCTTGAAGCGGCAGGCGAACCCGAAACCTGGTACGAGGAAATTGCACGTGATCAGGGAACCGTGATCAGTGGTCCGTCGCGCTATGGCGAACGGTTTCTGAACTCGGTGGTTATCGGGTTTGGTTCGACCGCACTTTGTATGATCCTTGGCACGGCTGCGGCCTATGCGTTCAGTCGTTTTCGCGTGCCGCTCAAGGACGATTTGCTGTTCTTTATCCTGTCAACGCGGATGATGCCGCCGATTGCTGTCGCCATTCCGATCTTTTTGATGTTCAGAAATTTGGGTCTGAATGACACGCATCTGGGGATGATCCTGCTTTATACCGGTGTGAACCTGTCATTGTCGGTTTGGCTGCTTAAGGGGTTCATTGATGAAATCCCGATCGAGTATGAAGAAGCCGCCCTCATTGATGGCTATACCCGTTTTCAGGCCTTCTACAAGGTGGTTCTGCCACAGGCGGCCACGGGCATTGCATCGACGGCAATCTTTTGCCTGATCTTTGCGTGGAACGAATATGCGTTTGCAGTCTTGCTGACGTCTGGCACGGCTCAGACCGCACCGCCGTTTATTCCGACAATCATCGGTGTCGGTGGCAAGGACTGGCCTGCGGTTGCCGCAGGGGCGACCATCTTCCTTGTTCCGGTCATGGTCTTCACCATCCTGTTGCGCAAGCATCTTTTGCGCGGGATCACGTTTGGAGCCGTACGCAAATGAGTGATTTCATCCATAACCTTCTTCGGCTGCGCCGTGGTCCATGGGAAATGGTGGCATCGGTGCTTATTGCGCTGGGTGTTGCCATGCTGATGCAACCGTTTGCGATCACGCTGTACACCTATTCCTTCATTACCACGCTGATTGGAACAGTCATGTTCATCATCGTCAGCCACTTCCCGGAGTAACCCATGGCACAGATTAGAATTGAAAACGTGCGTAAGGATTTCGGGGCGTTTACGGCAGTTCAGTCTTCAAGCTTTACGATTGAAGACGGTGAATTTTTCATGCTGCTGGGGCCGTCTGGCTGTGGCAAGACAACAACGCTGCGCATGATGGCCGGGCTTGAACTGCCAACGCGGGGCGAAATCTATATTGATGGTGAAGAGGTCGGCCAAAAGCCCGCCAGCCAGCGCGATATTGCTTTTGTTTTTCAGATGTTTGCGCTGTATCCGCATATGAATGTTCGCGGAAACATCAGCTATCCTCTGAAAAGTCAGGGGATGAAATCAGCCGACATCAAAAACAAGGTTGGCGAAGTGGCCGAAATTCTTGGCATTACAAACATCCTTGACCGTCCTGTCGGCGGGTTGTCTGGCGGGGACCGTCAGCGGGTTGCGTTGGGGCGGGCGATTGTCCGCGATCCCAAGGCCTTCTTCATGGACGAGCCGCTTGGCGCACTTGATGCCGAGTTCCGCGAACATATGGCCGAAGAACTTCGTGCCCTGCATGACCGGATGGGGGCAACCACGGTTTACGTCACCCATGATCAGCTTGAAGCCATGCAAATGGGCGACAAGATCGTTGTCATGAACCATGGCGTTGTCGAACAGTTTGGCGTTCCCCAGGACATCTATGACTGGCCAGCCACCCGTTTTGTCGCCGAATTTATCGGATCGCCGCCGATGAACTTCCTTGAGTTCGAAGGAATGATCGGCACCGGCGGCACAGAGGTGCGGTTAAACGATGTTCCGATGGAAGTGCCGCAAAGCCGCGAGGGAGCAAACGGCAAATTGACCTTTGGTGTGCGCCCCGAACATGTGGGTTTTGATGATGACGCGCCCTATCGTGGTCGGGTGACTGCGACCGAGTATCTTGGCACCACGCAAATCGTCACCTTTGATACGCCAAATGGTCTGTTAAAGGCGCGTGTCCCCAGTCATGAAGTTGTGACCAACGGGCAGCTGATTGGTCTGCGGTTTGATCCGAGAACAATCACATTGTTCGATAAGCAACATGGCAAGGCATTGCGTTCACAAGGGAATGAAGGAGTGCTCGGACATGGCTGAGGTATGCTTAACCGGTGTCAGCAAGCGCTTTGGCGCGGATGTGGCACTTGATGACGTGACAATGACCATTCCCGATGGATCCTTTGTCGTGCTTCTTGGCCCGACCGGGGCAGGGAAAACCACGACACTTCGGATGGTCTCAGGCCTTGATAAGCCTGATGCCGGACAGGTCATGATCGGTGGGCGTGACATGGCCGGGCTGACGCCAGCCCAGCGCGATGTCGCGATGGTCTTTCAGCAATATTCGCTTTATCCGCATATGACGGTACGCGACAATCTGGAGTTCCCGTTGAAATCGCCGATCCTGAAAACACCGCAGGATCAGATCAAACGCAAGGTCGATGAAATCGCCGAGATTTTGCAGATCAGCCACAAGCTTGATAACAAGGCGACCGAACTATCGGGTGGTGAGATGCAGCGTGTGTCGATCGGGCGTGCGCTGGTTCGCAAACCAACGGTCTATCTGATGGATGAGCCGCTCAGTTCGCTTGATGCCAAGCTGCGTGCAGATCTTCGGGTCGAGCTGAAATCCATTCAGGCAGATTCCGGTGCGACGCTTTTGTACGTCACCCATGATCAGATCGAAGCCATGACCATGGCAACCCATGTCGGGGTTCTTGATCAGGGGCGGCTGGTTCAGTTCGGTGCACCGCGTGAAATCTATGAAGATCCGGTCAGCATTTATGCGGCAAGTCGTCTTGGTTTGCCCCGGATCAATGTTCTGCCAGCAGATGTTTTTGCCGGTGCCCCCAGTGGTGCTGCGAAAATCGGACTGCGTCCTGAACAAATCATTCAGGGCGAGGGCGAGGAAAGCTTTGTTCAGCGGGTGGAACATCTTGGGGATCAAACCCGGCTTCATTTGACGTTCAAGTCCCATGACCTGATCACGGTTACAGATGCCCATACCGAACTTAAAACCGGAGACATCGTCAAGATCAGTCCCCGGAAACCATTCTACTTTGGCGCTGACGGCGCCCGGGTGGCCTGAAGGAGATCACAATGGCACAATTCATAAACAATAAAGACGCGACCGTAACCGAAGCCATTGACGGCGTGATCAAGGCATCGGGCGGAAAACTGGCCCGGATTGACGGGTATCCGCATATTCGCGTGGTTGTACGCAACGACTGGGACAAATCAAAGGTCGCCATCGTTTCCGGTGGGGGATCTGGTCATGAACCGGCCCATGCCGGTTTCGTCGGGGCGGGTATGCTGACAGCCGCCGTTTGCGGTGACGTTTTTGCATCCCCGTCGGTTGATGCGGTGCTTGCCGGTATTTTGTCTGTTACCGGCCCGTCCGGGTGTTTGCTGATTGTTAAAAACTATACCGGGGATCGGCTTAACTTCGGTTTGGCAGCAGAACGCGCGCGCGCCTTTGGCCTCAAGGTCAATATTGTCATTGTCGATGATGATATCGCCCTGCCGGATCTGCCGCAGCCACGCGGTGTTGCAGGTACGCTTTTTGTTCATAAAATTGCCGGTGCGATGGCCGAAAGCGGGGCGTCACTTGAAGATGTCACCGCTGCGGCCAATCGGGTAATCGACGGGACAAAATCAATTGGCATGTCGCTTGATACCTGTACCGTTCCGGGATCCCCCAAGGAAAACCGCATTGGCGATGGCAAGGCCGAACTTGGCCTTGGCATTCATGGCGAAGCAGGCGTTCAGCAGATTGATTACCATAATGCCGAACAGGCCATGGCGGCAGTAACCGCCAAGCTTGCAGCGGTCATGGAAAACAAACCGCATGTGGTCTTGCTGAATAACCTTGGCGGGACATCGGTGCTTGAGATGGCCATTCTGGCCAATGATCTGATCAATTCGTCGATTGCCAAGAACCTGAAATTCATCGTCGGCCCTGCGGCCATGATGACGTCGCTTGATATGCGTGGCTTTTCTGTATCGGTTTATCCGGTCAGTGCAGAAGATCACGCTTGGTTGTCTGCGCCCTGTGCGCCATCAGCCTGGCCCGGTTGCCATCCGATAAAGCCGGTCAGTGTCATCGAGCTTCCCGATGGTCTGACACCAATCCAGCCGATCCCGTCCGAGCACCGCCAGACGGCGGCGTTCCTGACCCAATGCTGTCATATTCTGATTGATGCTGAAAATGATCTGAATGCGCTTGATGCAAAGTCAGGTGATGGCGACACCGGCTCCACTCTTGCGACAGCAGCACGGGCGCTTATGGGGGCGCTTGATCGACTGCCACTTGCCGATCATACGCAGCTTCTGCGGGCAATCGGGCAGGAGCTTAGCCAGACCATGGGCGGGTCATCGGGGGTGTTGCTCGCGATCTTCTTTACCGCTGCGGGGGATGCTGCCTCAAGCGGGCGTTCCATGGTTGCCGCCCTTAAGGACGGTTTGGAACGCATGCAGCAGATTGGCGGGGCTGAACTTGGGGATCGCACGATGGTTGATGCCTTGAAGCCCGCACTTGATGCGCTCGAAGGCAAAGGCCTTGCTGCGGCCGCAGAAGCTGCGCGCAAAGGGGCTGTTCATACTTCAACCATCGTCAAGGCCAAGGCCGGACGGGCATCCTATATCAATGCCGAACAGCTTGAAGGACATATCGACCCGGGGGCAGAGGCCGTCGCTCGATTGTTCGAACAACTGAGTGCCTAGTTGGCAACAAGCATGAATAAAAACACCCCCGTCATCTGTGATGTGACGGGGGTGTTTTTCGTTCAGTGTGCAAGATGCGCTAGCTCAGGTACTTATTGAACCAGTCTATCGTGCGTTGCCATGCCAGTTCGGCGGCGTCCTTGTCATAGCGTGGTGTGGAATCGTTATGGAAACCGTGGTTGGCACCGGGGTAGATGTGGGCTTCATAGACCTTGTCATGTTCCTTTAGTGCCGCCTCATACGCAGGCCATCCGGCATTGATGCGTTCATCAAGTTCACCATATTGCAACAGGATCGGTGCCTGAATGCGCGGGACGTCTTCGACTGCAGCCTGACGGCCATAGAACGGCACGGCAGCGCCAAGTTCGGGATAGGCAACGGCTGCGGCATTGGCAACACCACCCCCATAGCAAAAGCCGGTAATGCCGGTTTTGTCGGTGGTGGCTTCATGTGCGGTCAGAAATTCAATCGCCGCAAAGAAGTCGTTCATCAGCTTGGTGCTATCGACAGTGCGTTGCAGTTCGCGGCCCTTGTCATCATTGCCGGGATATCCGCCAACCGATGTTAGGCCATCTGGTGCCAGTGCAATAAAGCCGGCCTTGGCAACGCGGCGGGCAACATCTTCGATATAGGGGTTCAGGCCACGGTTTTCGTGAACCACCACAACGCCGGGTACCTTGCCCGTCACATTGGCAGGTTTGACCATATATGCGCGCACTTCGCCGTGTCCGTTTGGCGATGGATAGGTGATATATTCGGCAACAATATCGGGATCGGTAAAATCGACCTGATGGGCCATGGCATAGTTCGGGCTCATGGCATTGAGAATCGCAAGGGCGGTCATGCCGCCAACGGCATATCGACCGGCACGATCAAGAAATTCGCGGCGATCAATCATCCTATGGGCATAGAAGTCATACAGTTCGAGAAGTTCTTGCGAAAAATCCTTGGCAGTCAAACGGTCCATCATGCGCTCCTTGTCGAAATGACGCAGCGATTGGGGGCTTTTGGTGACGGCACTTGATAGATAATCGGATTACGTGGGGCTGGCGGCAGGGGGTGTTTTCGAACACTGCGACCAGACGCGTTGATTTTCAGTGATTTACACAATTGCACAAATCACAACAGTGTTACCGGCAATAAAGCTGTCAGGCTGGATTGTTTGGCGGTGTTGCGGGTGCCAGCACAAAATCAAATGATGATTTCCAGACGGGGGTGCCGTTTTCGGTTTTCTCGAACGGTGCAATCAGACTTTGCTTGACGCCAAACACCGTATCGGATGTCAGATATTCATCCCCGTCAACAAAGGTATGGGTGACCAGTTTCTGATAGCCCGGAGCCGTGATCATGAAGTGCATATGCGCCGGGCGAAACGGATGGCGGCCAAGCAAGAATAGCATTTTGCCCACCGGGCCATCATCGGGGATCGGATAGCTGACCGGTTTGCTGCCAACAAAGCAATAGGCGCCGTCGTCGCCTGTGACAAAGATGCCCCGATTGTTCCATTTTGGCTGATGACCGGGTTGCTGAACGTCATAGAACCCTTCGGCGTTGTCCGCCCAGACATCGATTTTGGCGTTGCTGATCGGGGTGCCGTCCAGATCGGTAATGCGGCCCTCAAACAGGCAGCTTTCGCCCTTGCCATCAAGCGAGATGCAGTCACCCATCTTGCGGACCGGGGCGTTTTCGACGTGGAAGGGGCCAAATACCGTGCTTTCGGTCGCCCCTTCTGGACGTCGATTGTTAATGGCATCTACCAGCATGGATGCGCCAAGCACATCGCTTAAAAGGATATATTCCTGCCGTTGTTCGTCACACATCTGACCAGTGGCCGTCAGAAAGGATATCGCACGTTCCCATTCGTCTTCGGTCAGCTCCACCTCTTTGACGAAGGCATGCAGGTGATGGACAAGCGCGCTCATGACTGTTTTGAGGCGCGGATCAACATCCTTGCCCATGCGGGCATTGACCGCATCAGCCGATTGTTCCTCGCTAAAGAAGCTGGTCATGACATCCCTCCTCTACATAAAACGGCCCTGACGGTGACGTTTATCCGTGATGGAATGATAGCGCCGCTGTTGACTTGTCGCTAGCCGATATGGGTGGGGGCTAGCGAAAATGACCAAATGTTCTGTGTAATTGTCTGGTGTTTGATGAAGCTTGGCATCGAAGGTTTGGGCACTCTGCGCCAGGACGTGATGCGATTTCACGGTGTTGTAACATTCGGGCGCAGGCAGGTGAAAATACGGGAAAAATCCCTGCATTTGTGGGGTGTCTTCGTCAAAAAACCAAAAAAATGCCGCCGCAGACTTGCGGGCGGCGAAATTCAGAACATTTTTTGCGGGAGAAAGTGCATTGACGTCTTGCCGGAATTCATCATAAATGACCAAAAGTCATTGTGTATGGGCGGGGTGGCAGCCTGATATGCAGATCTAAGGGGTATGGGGATACCGTGCGCAGCTTTGCGCCCTAGAACGATTGGTGATGCACATGTCTAATCTGGCTCTCAAGATGAATGATGGTTGGCCTGATGCGGTCAAGTCAACGGAACTTTCCATAAATGATGGCGTCTTTGCATTTGCAGATATTTATCTGCGCAATGCGCCATGCTACCTCAAAGGACTGATGCTCCAGGCCCGTGGCGATGTCAAAGGCAAGCTCCGTGGTCCCGATGCAGGGGTGCTTGCGTTTGAAGATGGCGCTTGTGACGTCAGCGCGTCGTCGCTTTTCCTGACCGTGGCCATGGCGGCAACCGATGAGGCGGCCCTCTCAGACATGCAGGCTTACATCGAAAACAAGCTGCGCACCATGTCCCCGCAAACCAGAATTGACTTCGATTGGCGCAATAAGTGACTGTTGGTCGGATTGAGTGGCGTTGGTAATCCTGCGCCATTCGGTGCGATACCTGTCAGGGCGGGGCTGGGTGCAGGCGATGCATCAATTTTCCCGGACAACGACAAAGTCGATTGCTCAGGCGCGTTCTTCATGGACAATGAACCTGTCACGTGCGGTTCTGACCACACGTGTGATGTGTTCGGCAACCGTGGCGACGCTTCTGGTGTCCTTGGTGTCGGGATGCTGGAGCATCCAGTAATTTCGTGTAAAACGGATTTCAGGCAGCAGGCGGACAAGGTCCGGGATGCCATCGGTGGCGTAATCGTGCAGGATGCCGATGCCATATCCATTGCGCACGGCTTGCATCTGGGCGACGACACTGCCGCATTCAAAGCGGCGCTTCATCAGCTTGCCAAGGCGGGCGGCGTAATCCAATGCCCGGCTGTAAATCAGGTCTTCAATGTGGGTGACGAACAGCCGGTCGCTGAGATCAGCTTCGGTTTCGACGGTGCCAAAACGGTCGATATAAGCCTTTGTTGCATAAACACTTAGCGTATAATCCGTAAGCTTTTTGATCACCAGACGCCCCTGCTTGGGGCGATCAAGGGTGATGGCGATGTCCGCTTCGCGCTGGGACAGTGAAAATGTGCGGGGCAGTGGTACTAACTGAATCACAAGATCCGGGTGGTTGGATGCAAAGTGAGCCAACTCACTTGCCAAAAAATAATTCCCCAAACCATCAGGCACACCAACCCGCACCGTGCCGCTGATGGTTTCTGTTTGGTTGGAAACGGCGGTGCCTGCGCGCAGGAAAACGGATTCCGCCGCCTCCGCCGCACTCATGAGTTCCCGGCCGGCCGGGGTCAGGTCCGATCCGGTCGTGCGCCGTTCAACCAGTTTGGTGCCCAGTTCCTGCTCAAGTGCGGTTAATTGCCGCCCCACCGTTGCATGGTTCAGGCCAAGCTGATGTGCCGCGGCAAGGATTTGGCCGTGTCGGGCGACAGCAAGGAAAATGCGGAAGCGATCCCAATCCATTACGGGCCTATGTCTTTTGACTTTAAATTTTGCACATCGAAGGTGCAATAATGATAATTGATGTGCATCGCTGTGCATAGGCATAATGTAATCAGCTTATGATGTGTAGAACCACACAAATGGAACAACAGGTTTATCGGGAGAAACCCAATGGCGACCCAGCTTACCCACTATATCAATGGCAAACGCGTGGCCGGAACGTCTGGCCGCACCGCGCCGGTTTTCAATCCGGCAACGGGTGCGGAAAGCGCGACGGTTGATCTGGCCTCCAAATCCGAAGTGCGCGCTGCGGTGGAATCTGCGGTTGCTGTTCGTGATGCTTGGGCCAACACGACCCCGCTGCGCCGTTCGCGTATTCTCAACAAATTCCTGGGCATCCTTGAAGACCGTTCCGAGGAACTTGCCGCTGCCATCACAGCCGAGCATGGCAAGGTTCTGTCCGATGCGCTGGGCGAAGTGACCCGCGGGATCGAGGTTGTCGAGTTCGCCACCGGCGCACCGCAACTTTTGAAAGGTGAGTTCACCGAAAACGTTGGCACCAAGGTCGATAGCCATTCCGTGCGTCAGCCGCTTGGTATCGTTGCCGGTATCACGCCGTTCAACTTCCCGGCGATGGTGCCGATGTGGATGTTCCCGGTGGCCCTTGCGTGCGGGAATTGCTTTATCCTCAAACCGTCGGAACGTGATCCGTCTGCATCGCTTCTGCTGGCGGAATGGCTGACCGAGGCTGGCTTGCCCGATGGCGTATTTAACGTTGTTCAGGGCGACAAGGAAGCGGTTGATGCGCTTTTGTTTGATCCGGATGTAACGGCAATCAGCTTTGTCGGCTCCACCCCGATTGCGAAATACATCTATGAAAACGCAACAGCCCAAGGCAAACGTTGCCAGGCGCTGGGTGGTGCGAAAAACCACATGATCATTATGCCCGATGCGGATATGGATCAGGCGGTTGATGCGCTGATGGGCGCTGCTTACGGTTCGGCTGGCGAACGTTGCATGGCAATCTCGGTTGCGGTTCCGGTTGGCAAGGAAACCGCAGATACCCTGATCGACAAACTGGTTCCGCGCATCAATGAATTGCGTGTGGCACCGGGGACTGATCCGGCAGCTGAAATGGGGCCCCTGGTGACGGCGGCTCATCGTGACAAGGTTGTTGGCTATATCGACAAGGGTGTCGAAGAAGGTGCGAAACTGGTTGTTGATGGCCGTGGCATTAATCTGCAGGGCTATGAGGACGGCTATTTTGTCGGCGGGACCCTGTTTGATGAGGTCACCCCGGACATGAGCATCTACAATGAAGAGATCTTTGGCCCGGTTCTGTCGGTTGTACGTGCCGATGATTACGAAACGGCTGCCAACCTTGTTGATAGCCACGAATATGGCAATGGTACTGCGATCTTCACCCGTGATGGCGACACCGCACGCGAGTTTGCTGCACGCACCCAGACCGGCATGGTTGGCATCAACGTGCCGATCCCGGTTCCGATGGCCTTCCATTCGTTCGGTGGCTGGAAAGCATCACTGTTTGGCGACCATCACATGCATGGCCCGGAAGGTGTGCGTTTCTATACGAAACTGAAAACCATCACCTCGCGCTGGCCGACCGGCATTCGCAAGGGTGCTGAATTCGTCATGCCGACGATGAAATAAGCTCTGACCATTTTGTAAAAAACACCAAAAGGCGCACAATTTTTTGTGCGCCTTTTGGCGTTCTAAAGTAGGCCCGTCAGACCGAACCTTTTTGACGTCTGTTCGCATCGTACCGCGTTAGCAGGATACCAAGTTCACGGACACGCGATTCACGCCAAGCGTCGCGGATTTTAAACTTCGGTTCTTTGTCAGTTGAACAGAACGCCGGGGTTCATCCGGTTGTCGGGGTCGAAAGTTTTCTTGATGTTTTTCATCAGTTCATAGCGAAGCGGATCGCTCAGTCGCGCCAGTTCACCCGTCAGTTTGCGCCCGATACCATGTTCGGCACTGAAGGTGCCGCCGAAACTTGCCGAGATGTCGTGCACGCAGGTCTGGATATCGTTGATCATGGCCTCGGGGTCAGACAGATTGTTCCAATATTCATGCGGGAACATCAGGATGTAATGCACATTGCCATCGCCCAGATGGTTGACCAAAACCGGGGTGGCTTCGGGGAACTTTTGGGCCGTGACTTCCTTGGCCTTGGCGATGAATGCGGGAACTTTGGAAACACGCACTGCAATGTCATGTACGATGCCCATGCCTTCAAGCTTGTTAGCTTCGGTCACGGAGTGGCGTACATGCCAGATTTGTTCGGCCTGCTGGGAATTGCTGGCGATAAAGGCATCCAGCACAGATCCGTTATCAAGGTTATTACCCAGGATTTCCTCGAACGTCCCATTCAGATCGACATTGGCATCGGTTGATGTCAATTCGATCATCAACGACCAATCCGGCACGGTGTCAAACGGTATGGTTATGCGGTCGATGTGACGAACAACGGCATCAATTTCGGTCCCGGAAACCAGTTCAAATGCTTCGACATAGGGGCCACATTTGTCCTGAAACTCGGTAAACAGGCGCACAGCAGTTTCCGGTGAATCAACCGAAACCCATGCATGGGCATCATTGGTGTTCTCCGGGTGCAGGCGAAGCGCTGCCCCCGTAACAATACCAAGTGTACCCTCGGCCCCGATGAACAGGTGTTTTAAGTCGTAACCGGTATTGTTTTTTTTAAGCCCTTCAAGATCGGTCATGATGCGGCCATCGGGCAAAACAACTTCTATTCCACAAACCAGATCACGCATCGGGCCGTATTTTACAACCCCCGTTCCACCGGCATTGGTTGAAATCAGACCGCCGATTTGCGTGCTGCCTTCACTTCCCAGATAGAGAGGGAACTGGCGTTTGTTGGGGATACATTTTTCATGAAGGTCAGCAAGGATCACGCCCGCATCAACGGTTGCGATATTTGCCGCAGTATCAATCTCGCGGATCAGCTTCATTCGTTGCAGGCTGATGACGATGCCGGGTTTGTCCTTGGGGGTGGGGCTTTCGGGGACGCCGCCGTAACAAAGTCCGGTATTCCCCCCAAGGGGGAATACCGGCTGGCCTTCCTCGGCAGCCACTTTCATCGTTAGGGAGACCTCTTCGGTACTGGCCGGAAGGGCGACACAAAGTGCGTTGCCTTTCCTGCGATCACGCCAATCGATCAAGTAAGGGTGCATTTCTTGAGGATCGGTGATCAAACCTTTATCGCCGAGGATTTGGTGGAGACGATCAATCATGGCTGGTCCTTGGAAAGCTAGGTCAGGCTACTTTGGCAAGCGAAGCAGCTTCAAAGGCAATCTTGAGTGCGGAAATGGTTTGTTCGGACGGTCCTTCAAGCGGAAGGCGAACATCGCCAACCGGCTGACCAGCCAGTTCCATATATTTTTTGAGCGGCCCCGGATTGGTTTCGCGGAAGATCGCATCAATTGCATCGTCCAGTTTGGTTTGAAGTTTGAGTGCTTCTTTCAGTTTGCCTTCGCTGGCAATCTTGAAGATTTCAACCCAGATTTCCGGATATACGTTGGCGGAAGCCAGTACGCCACCCTTTGCTCCCATTGCGACGTGGGTTGCAAACAGGGGCTCTTCGCCGCTTAGGATCGCCATTTTGTCACCGGCGAGCTTCATGGTTTTGATGAAGGCAGGCATATCATAGTTCGAACATTTCATCCCGATGATCGAACCATCTTCGGCCATGGCCTGAATGGTTTCAGCATGGGTTGATACACCGGTACGACGCGGGATTTCATAAAGCAGAACAGGCACGCCGACTTCGTTGCGGTAGTTGGAAAAATATTCACGCATACCGTCTTGTGTCCCGGCAGCATAATAAGGGGTGACGGTCATCACCCCCTTGGCGCCAGCATCTTCGAAATCCTTGCCTGCTTCTACCGCATCCGGGAAGCCTGTGGCCAGTACGCCCGGAATGACCGGAGCGTTACCTGCAGCATCAACACAGGTTTTGACAATATCCTTGCGTTCCTGTTGTGACAGGGCGGGGTATTCACCAGTGCCGCCGATCGGGACCACGCCAGCAGCACCTGCCGAGATTTGACGGGTGACAAGATTGGCAAGGGCCTTGTGGTCGACCGTCTTGTCGGCATTAAAGGGGGTGACGATGGCCGTATAAAGACCATTGATGTCGTTTTTGGATAGCGTCATTTTTAGTCTCTTATTTTGTGGTGGCGGTAAGTGGTGTTTAGTTCAAAAAACCGAAGAGGCGCGGCAATGTGAGCGAAATAGCCGGGATGTAGGTAACGAGAAGCAATACGACTATGTTCGACACCAGGAACGGGAAGCTTTTGCGGACAATATTGGCAAGGGGCTGTCCGCTGATGGCTGATCCCAGATATAATCCAAGCCCATAGGGCGGGGTCATCAGACCGATCATCACATTGACCACCATGATCACACCAAACTGCACCGGGTCGACACCCATGGCAGCAACGATCGGGGTAAAGAGCGGCGCAAAGAGCAGAAGCTGTACTGAATCGCCAATCCAAAGACCGTTGATCAGGAAGAAGATATTAAGACACAGCAACAGCATCCACGGCTGCATATCCAGGGTCTCGATCAGCATGGTCAGTTCGGACGGCACGCGTTCGGTGGCAAGAATCCAGCTGATCACGCTGGCAAAGCCGACAATCAGATAGACGGATGCTGAGGTGCGGACCGCACGATCAAGGATTTCCCAAATCTGTTTGAGTGACAAGGTGCGATAGGCGCAGATGCCGACCAGAATGGCATAGGCAACAGCGATCGACGCGGCCTCAGTTGCAGTAAAGATGCCCGAAATAATCCCGCCGATAATGATCAGCGGCATAAAGAGGGCCCAAAACGCGTTGTAGAAAATGCGGAATGCAAGACCTAACGTCAGAGCCTTGATCGGGTTGGCGGGGAAATTGTTTTTGCGTGCGATGAAGTAAATCACAGCAATCTGAGCAATCCCCATCATTGCACCGGGAACAGCACCGCCCAGGAACAGGGCCGCGACTGAGGTGTTGGTCAGGCTTGAGAAAATGATGAGCGGAATAGAGGGTGGAATAATCGGGCCCTGAATGGCTGAGCTGACGGTGACAGCGGCGGCGAAATCTTCGCGGTAGCCATCTTTTTTCATCATATCGATTTCAACCGGACCAAGGGCTGAGATATCAGCCAATGCCGACCCCGATACACCTGAAAACATCATTGAGCCGACAACATTGACGTAGGCCAGTCCGCCGCGCCAGCGGCCAACCAATAAGCGGGAGAACTGAACAAGTCGTTCTGTCATCCCGACCGACGTCATTATTTCACCGGCAATGATGAATAGCGGGATCGACAGCCAAATAAACACATCCATCCCAGTAAAGAATTTATGGGAATACATGTGCAGCATGTCGACCATGCCAGGTTTGATGAAGAAATAGGAAAGTCCAGCAAAGCCAATTGCAAAGATCACCGGGCTGCCAAGGAACATCAGCAACAGCAGCAGGCCGATCATGATGAGAAGTGCGTAATCCATAATATTCCCCTAGAGCTCGGCGCGCAGAAGAGAGGCTTCGTGCTCGGTTTCGGGGCCTCTAAACAGGTCGCGGATGGCAAGGATAACCATGTGAAACAGCATCAGAGCTGCTCCGACGGGGACGGAAAGATAAATCCAGAACCATGATAAGTTCAGTGCCGCTGAGGTGCGCCGCATACCGAAAATGGCGGAATCAATACCTTTGACCAGCAAGATGCCAAGCAGCACAGCCAGAAGCAGACGAAACATGGCATTGCGATAACCCAGCCAATTGCGCGGCCAGAAACGGTCAAAGAAGTCAACACAGACAAGTTGTTCGTCACGGACAAGCAGACTGCCGCCCAGCATCACGACCCATACCATAAGGAAACGCGATGCTTCCTCAGGCCATGGCAGCGAAAAGTTAAAGCCAAATCGCAAAACGACCTGCACGAACAGAATGACCGCGACGGACGCAAGCATCAGCCGGGCCGCAATCGACGTTATTCGGGCGACAGTCGATGAGAGTTTGTCGAGGGTTTGAAGCATGGAAGATCCTCTCTCGGGCTATGCTTTCATATGAAAAGCACAGATCACGGAACAGCGCACGAACAGACCGCGTACAATCAGTAAATCAGGCGGGAACAGAAAAGGGCCTGGTCAGAAGCTGACCAGGCCCGGATCATTATTGCTGTGCCGCTTTGACGGCTGCATGAAGTTCGTCGATCAATTCAGCGCCAACCTTTTCTTCCATGAAAGCACGGATTGGTTCCTTGGTGGCGTCAACGAATTGCTGGAATTCATCGGGAGTTGGCTGATAAATTTCGACGCCAGCGTCACGGATGACTTTGAGGTCCTGTGATTCCTTGGCTGCGATGATGCCGAGCATTGCAAAGGTGGCTTCACGGCTGGCATTGTCGAAGATGATTTTGTCTTCGTCGCTCAGCCCCTGATAGAAGTCGTCATTGATGGTAACGAGCGGCATGTTGATCAGGTGATGATCGAGCGTGTAGTACTTCTGCACTTCCTGCAGGTTTGTCAGAAGCATGGTGTAAGGGGCGTTTTCCTGCCCATCGACAACACCCGTCTGAAGGGCACTATAAAGTTCGGCCCAAGCGATCGGGGTCGGAGAAGCACCAAGTGCTTTGACCATTTCCATATGCAGTGGGACGGTCTGGGTCCGGATTTTCAAACCCTGCATATCTGCAGGCGTCCGGATCGGGCGGACCGAGTTTGAGAAGTTGCGAAATGCACCGGTCAGATAGCTCATGATGCGCACACCGCTGCCCTCGGCAATCATGTCGGACAGTTTTGCGCCAAACGGCCCATCGTTGAGAACCTTGCGCGCGACTTCAGTAGTCGGGAAGGTGTAGGGCATCTCAAGGATTTGTGCAGGCGGATAATAGGCGGCAAGATGGCCGGCATTCAAGCCGCCAACCATGTCGACCAGACCGATGGAGTTTTGTTCGGCAAGGGATTCAAGATCGCCAAGCTGGCCGTTTGGGTAAACCTCAAGTTTATAACGACCCTCAGACTGAGTTTGAAGAACGTTGTCGAAAACCTCGGTAAAGGTCCAATACGGATTATCAAGAAGATCGCCTTCGCCATCAACGTGGGCGAATTTGACAATGGTTTGTGCGTAGGCAGGTGCAGACAATACGGAGCCAAGGCCAATGGTGGCGGCGAGGGTGGCAAGCCGAAGTTTTCGAAGGATCGTCATTTCTTCTCCTTTGCCAAACGACGTACAAAGCAGTGGCGCTTCGAAGGTCGCCCGGTTTCCCTGATTAAATTTGCAACGTTGGTCGGACTTTGTCCTGATCACAGACGTTCGTTTTGTTGCCGGATGCGTGTCAGACGGTCGAGCAATGGTGATTGGGCGAGAAAGCCATTACTGAATCCGACGGCATCCGGTAAAATCAAAATATATCGGATGCGATCAGTGTCAACATAATATGACAAAAAATTTCCTATAGTATATTTTTTGTCATATGTGGCATAATCCAGAGAATGTTATAAAGTGCGTTTGCAGCACAAGAGCACCGGTCGCGCAATTTAAGGTTGTCAGTTCGGTAACTAATTGAAATAAAATAAGATGTTTGCACAAGGGAATGAGTAAGGATGAACGTCGATCTGGAAAATCTTCAGAATCACCGTCGTCAGTTTAATGCGGACAGTAACAAGTCCGATGAAATCGGACCCCGGTTACATCAGTTGCGCAAGGGGCGCGGCTGGACGTTGCAGGATGCCAGCAAGGCGTCTGGCATCTCGGCATCGGCATTTTCCAAGATTGAGCGCGGTGAGCTTTCGCCAACCATCTCGACGATTCAGCGGATTGCGCGCGGGTTCGAGATGGATGTTCTCAGCCTTTTGTCCGACCCCGATGAACAGCCGACACTCTTGGGGCGCCGAAGTGTGACGCGTGTCAATGAAGGCAAGCCCCATCTGTCAGGTAATTGCGACAACCAATTGTTATGTGCGGACTTGAAAAACAAGCGCATGACACCGATTAGAACCCGCGTGGTGGCCCGTGATGTCGAGGAATATGATGTTTGGCCAAAAACCGACGCCGAAATTTATATGACGGTTCTAAGCGGTACGGTTGTTGTACACAGCAAGATCTATGAGCCGCTTGAACTGCATGAAGGTGACTCGATGTATTATGATGCGAGTGCCGAACATGTCTGGACGCGAGAGGGGCCCGAAGAAGCCATCGTTCTTTGGGTGCTGACGAGCTGACCAATATCATGACCAGCTTGCTAAACGCCGATGATTATCGGGCATCTGCCAAAAGATATTTGCCCAAGGGGCTGTTTGAATACATTGACCGCGGGACAGAGGCCGAACTGGCATTGTCTGATATTCGCCGGTCACTTGATGTGATCAAGTTCCGTCCATCGGTGTTGCAAGGTCATCTGGCCTGCGACATGACAGCGACGTTTCTTGGCAAGCGCCACGCAACCCCCTTGATCATTGCGCCAACTGCGCTGGCCGGACTGGTTTCCTATGACGGTGAGGTCAAGCTTGCCCGTGCGGCCAGTCGTTTGGGGATGCCGTTTTGTGTCTCAACCCAGTCAGTAACGTCGATTGATGACATCCGCAAAGGGGCACCCGATGCTGACTTGTGGCTGCAGTTATATGTCTGGAAGAACCGCGATTTGACCTGGGGGCTGTTGGGGCGCGCCAAACGTAGTGGGGTTTCGACATTAGTCGTGACTGCAGATACGCCTCTTTCGCCCAAGCGTGATTATAATCAGCGGAACGGATTTTCCGTGCCGTTCGTCCCATCGGTACGTGCATCTTGGGATGTGCTAACCCATCCGCGGTGGCTGTGTTCGGTGATGTTGCGTTATCTGATCCATACGGGTATGCCCGGCTATGCGCATTATCCAGATGCTTGCAGAACCTCGATTGCCAGCCAAGCAATAACCGAAGATGTTGAAATTGACAGTGCGATCAGTTGGGAAGATATCGCCGAGATCAAAAATCGCTGGCCGGGTAAAATGGTTATCAAGGGGGTGTTGTCCGTAAAAGATGCGCTGAAAGCCGAGGCCCTTGGCATGGACGGGATTGTTGTTTCGGCCCATGGTGGGCGGAACTTTGATGTCGCGCCCGCACCGGCGGATGTATTGCCCGATATTGTTAAGGCACTTGGCGGCCGGATGACGGTCATGGCCGATAGTGGCGTGCGCCGAGGCAGCGACGCGTTGAAGTATTTGGCACTGGGCAGTCAGGCGGTGATGATCGGGCGTTTGCCCCTGTATGGCTTGGCGTCGGGCGGAGAGCAGGGGGCTTGCAACGCGCTTTCCATGCTGATTGAAGAGATGCACAGCAATCTGGTGTTCGCCGGAGCCCGGAATATAGAAGCATTTAGTGCCGAAGCGATTTTGTAAGACGGTGCGCCAAACTGTCGTGTCATGGCATCAATGCGTGATCGGTTGGGTCAGGGTGACGATGTTGAACCCCTGACGGGCGAAGATCTTTGACTGTCGGGTGATGTTTTGGCGTTTTTGATCCGGGTTTTTATCCAGGCTGATGCAGCCAATCGGAATGATCGTGGCATCGCGCCGGGCAAGGGTCAGGATTTCAGCGGCAATATGATCTTCGTGAAACACGATATCGGCGGTTTCAATCGCACGCGCGATGCCATGCGGCAGGTCAAAGGCATTGTCGACCGTCAGCTCGGCAAACATGGTTTGTCCGCCCGCAACTGTTGCCAAACTGCCATCGGGAACAAATTGACGCAGTGCCAGATCAATGTCTTCGGGCCCGGCGCGGTCGGTGGCGCGCGCTTGCAGGCCGCGCTGAAAAAAATGGGTCCAGAACCGTTGGCGAGACAGATTGTCATGCAGGTGATCAGCAACCTTTTGCCGGGCATCGCGGGCAATGCGGGCCAATTGCGACATCGATGCGGGCAATACGGTTTCAAGGCGCTGGCGAATAATCCGTGCCAAGGCCGGTGCGCAGGCGCCCGTTGAAATCGTGATCATCACCGGCGAACGGTCCAGAATGGCCGGGACGATAAAATCGCAATGCGGGGTTCTATCCACTACGTTCAACAGGATATTGCGCCGCTTCGTTGCGGCCTGCAGTCGGTTGGTGAGGTAAGGATCATCCGCAGCGTCAAACACCATCGCGGCCCCATTGACCATGGTGTCAACGAAGGGCGCGTTTTCCCAAACGATCCGCCCTTCGTCCACCATCACTGCAATATCGTCACAGATTTCCGGGGCGACGACCGTGATTTGCGCCTGACTTCGGATCAGAAGGCGTAATTTGCCAAGGGCAACTTCACCCCCACCCAGAACCAGAACCTTTTTCCCGGTAACCCGAATGAATGCCGGGAAATAGGCGAAGTTTTCCGACCCGTCGGGCAACCCATGCCCTGCTGACGCGGTTGCGTCAGGGGTGTTGTTATTCTGCGGCGCGCGGTAGTGCGTCATCGAGAATCTCCTTTATTTCCGGCAAGCAGGACCCACATCCTGTCCCTGCCTGAAGCAGGCTGCCAATATCGGCGGCGGTGACGGCATTCTGTTGGGAAATTGCACGGCTGATGGCCGCAAGTCCGACCGAGAAACACGAACAGATCAAACGATCATTGAGCGCACTGGCATCGGGCATGCGCCCGGCCAAAAGCGCGTTGCGTTCAACCGGTGCGACAAGATCAGATGCAAACAGATTTGACACCCAGTCACGGCCAAGGGCGGGGCGGTCCGGGCCGATAAACAGCGCGCCGGTAATCCGGTCGCCATTCATGCGGGCATAGCGATGAATGCCTTTCTGGCTGTCGCTATATTCAATGACCTGTTCGACGTCATTGTTTGCAGCAACCGGTAAAAGGGATTTGAACATCAGCGCTTCATCCCCGGCGATCTCATAAATCATGCTGCCCGGCCCGGTGGTGCTGACCCAATAAGGCAAATTTGAAAGATCGACCGCTGTGCTGGAAAACAAAATGCCCTGCCATTTCGGGGTAAAGGGGCATACCGAAACCGGGACATGTTTGCTTTCGGGTTGGCCGGAGTGGGGGTCAACATTGGAGGGCGTTAGTCGACCAATCCCACCCGCAGCCGAGAAGATATCGTTCCAGTGCATGGGAACAAAAACCTGTCCCGGTGTTTGCGCATCTGTCACAGAAACCCGCATCAGTGCTGTGCCATATTTGCTCGAAATCCTGGCAATCCCGTTATCGTTCAGGCCATAAAAACCGGCATCCCGGGGGTGGATTTCAAGCAGTGGTTCAGGCCGATGCGCACTTAGGCGTGCGGCGGTTCCGGTGCGGGTCATGGTGTGCCATTGGTCGCGATAACGACCACTGTTGGCAATCAGTGGAAAGTCCCCATTTGTTTGCGATTGCGGCAGGGCATGTTCCACGGCAATCATTTTCGCCCGCCCGCTTGAGGTGGTGAAAATCCCGTCACCATAAAGGCGCTTGGCCCCCGATTTCGGTTGATGTTTGCGTGACGCGGGCCACTGGAACGGTTCCATTGCCTCATAGGCCGATTTCTTTGCCTTGCGCCAGATGCCGATGTCAAAGGCCCGCATGCCGTCGTTTTCAAATTCCGATAGCGCGGCATGTTCGGCAAAAATGTCGCTGGGGTCGCGGTATTTGAAAGCCTTGGCATATCCCATGGCTTTGGCGACCTCCGTCATGATCCACCAGTCGGGCTTGGCATTGCCCTGGGACGGGCGAAACGGCCGCTGGCGCGAAATGCGGCGCTCGGAATTGGTCACGGTGCCCGATTTTTCTGCCCATCCGCTGGCGGGCAGTTTGATGTGGGCATGGCGCAATGTGTCGGTGTCATTGACGACATCAGACACAATCACAAGCGGGCAGCGCGACAGGGCCAGACGTACGCGATCTGCATCAGGAAGGCTGACCGCCGGGTTGGTCGCCATGATCCAGACGGCCTTGATTTCCCCGCTTTCGATCGCGCGGAACATATCAACGGCCTTGTGGCCTTCGCCCGGTTCAAGAACGTCTGATTTCCAGAACCGTTTGATCCGATCCACATCCATCGGATCGTTCGGGTTCATATGGGCGGCCAGTTGGTTGGCAAGACCGCCGACTTCGCGCCCGCCCATGGCATTGGGTTGGCCGGTGACGGAAAACGGGCTTGAACCCGGTTTTCCGACACGGCCGGTTGCCAGATGGCAATTGAGGATCGAATTAACCTTGTCCGATCCGCTAGATGACTGGTTCACGCCCTGAGAAAACACCGTGACGGTGCGATCAAAGGCCGCAAACCAGGTAAACAACGTTTCCAGCTTTCCCAGACCTGAGCCGGTTTCATCGGCACTTTCTTGGGTGTCGAGCCCGCATTTTTCTGCGGTTGTCTCGATATCCGGGCAGTCAGCACGTGCGTCTGCCACGGCCTGTTCGTAGCCGCTGACATGGCGGGCCACGTAACGAAGATCGGTATTGCGGGTCTGGTCAAGCCAGGACAGCAAACCGTTAAACAGGGCAACGTCGCTGCCCGGTTTGATTGGCAGGTGCAGATCGGCAATATCGCAACTTGCCGTCCGCCTGGGATCAATCACGACGATCTTTGTGCCGCGTTTTTCCCTGGCCGCACGCAGGCGCTGATTAAGCACCGGGTGGCACCATGCCAGATTTGACCCGGTCAGAATGACCAGATCAGCGATTTCAAGGTCTTCATAGCAGCCGGGCACAACATCCGCGCCAAAGGCACGTTTGTGACCGACCACGGTGGACGCCATGCAAAGTCGGGAATTGGTATCGATATGCGGCGATCCGATGAAGCCTTTGATCAGTTTGTTGGCAACGTAGTAATCCTCGGTCAGGAGCTGACCGGAAACATAAAACGCCACCGACTTCGGGCCATGCTTTTCGATGGTGTCACGCAGGCGATTTGCGGTTTCGGAAATTGCCGCGTTCCAGTCCACCTGTACGCCATCGATTTCCGGTTCCAGCAAACGAAAATCGCGTTTGGTTTCGGCAGTGATCGTATCGATCAGTGCCGCGCCCTTGGAACATACCCGTCCGAAATTGGCCGGGTGGTCGGGGTCGCCGCCGACAGCCCATCCATCCCGGGTTGGCGAAATGATCAGGCCACAGCCAACACCGCAATAGGGGCAGGTTGTTTTGACCTCATCCCGCATGGCGCAAACCAGCTTGCAATTCTGTCAGGCCAACTCGCACGGTGCCATCCACCACCTGGCATTCCACCTTGGCCGCACAGCCGTCATCGGGGCCCTGGGCCTCGCCGGTTTCAAGTGAAAACACCATGTTATGAAGCGGGCAGGTCACAAAATGCCCATGAACGATCCCCTGCGCCAGCGGCCCCTGTTTGTGCGGGCAGCGGTCCAGCAACGCAAAGATCTGATCATCAAGGGTTCTGAAAATCGCAATACGATCGGTTTCCGTCTGAAGGGTGCGCGCCCCTTGTTGCGGAATGGCCGAAACAGGACCGATATCTATCCAGTGAAGGTTTGTCATCTGTCTTACTCCGCTGCGACCATCGAAAGAGGATTGAATTCATGCGCATCAACGCCTTCGGATGCGCGTTCGGCCCATGGATCAATCTGTGCGGTTTGCTGGCTGATCATGAAACGATCAAACAGCGCCTTGCGGTTGGCTGCATCGTCAACAACACGTTCCTGAACATGTTTCAGGCCAACCCGTTCGATCCATGGGGCGGTACGTTCAAGGTAACGCGCCTCTTCGCGGTACAGCTGAATGAAGGCGCCGCAATATTCACGGACTTCTTCATCGGTTGTGACCTTGCACAGAAGTTCGGTTGCGCGGACGTGAATGCCGCCATTGCCGCCAACATGAAGATCCCAGCCGCCATCGGTTGCCACGACACCGAAATCCTTGATGGTTGCTTCGGCGCAATTACGCGGGCAGCCCGATACCGCCATTTTGAACTTGTGGGGCATCCATGATCCCCAGGTCATCTTTTCAAGTTCAACCGCCATGCTCATCGACATTTGAGTACCAAAGCGACACCATTCCTGCCCGACGCAGCTTTTTACGGTACGAAGCGATTTGCCATAGGCATGACCAGATACCATGCCCGCCGCATTCAGATCGGCCCAAACACCCGGCAGGTCTTCTTTTTTAACCCCCAAAAGGTCGATGCGCTGTCCGCCCGTGACCTTGACTGTCGGGATTTCAAATTTGTCGGCAACATCGGCAATGGCGCGCAATTCACGCGGGTTGGTCAGGCCACCCCACATGCGCGGAATAACGGAATAGGTGCCGTCTTTCTGGATGTTGGCGTGAACACGTTCGTTAATGAAACGCGATGCACCGTGATCAACATAAACACCTGGCCAGGCGGCCAGCAGGTAATAGTTCAATGCCGGACGGCAGACATGGCACCCATCCGATGACCTCCATTCAAGTTCCTGCATGACGGCAGGCATGGATTTCAAATCCTTGGCAATGATCAGGCGACGCACGCTGTCATGATCATGGTCGGTGCAGGTGCAAATCGGCTTGATGGTTGCTGCCTCGTAGTCGCCGCCAAGGGTTGCCGCCAACAGGTTTTCAACAAGGCCAGAACAGGACCCGCAAGACGCGGATGCCTTGGTGTGGCATTTGACTTCATCAAGGGTTGTCAGGCCCTTTTCATTGATTGCCGAAACGATGGCGCCTTTGCAAACGCCGTTACAGCCACAGATTTCTGCGTCATCTGGCAGGGCTGCAACGGCGTCAAGAGGGTTTCCCGCAGATCCCCCCGCGAACGCCTGACCAAAGGCAAGGGTGTCACGCAACTCGGTGACGTCTTCGCCATCCTTCATAAGCTGGAAATACCAGGCACCATCGGATGTGTCGCCATATAGGACAGCGCCCTTGATCTTGCCGTCTTCAAGGACGATGCGCTTGTAAACGCCGCGCCCGGCATCGCGGAAGACGATTTCCTCGGTTTCACCGCCACCGGAAAAATCCCCGGCGGAAAACACATCAACGCCGGTCACTTTCAGTTTGGTTGATGTGACCGACCCGGCGTAGCCGGTGGTGTCAATTTCGGCCAGATGATCAGCACAGGATTTGGCCATTTCAAACAGCGGGGCAACAAGGCCATAGCATTGGCCGCGATGCTGGACGCATTCGCCAACAGCAAATACGGCCGGATCACTGGTGGTCATGACATCGTCAACAACGATGCCGCGTTCGACTGCGAGGCCCGCGTCTGCGGCAAGACGTCCGTTCGGACGAATGCCAACAGCCATAACCACCAGATCAGCCGGGATCATGCGCCCGTCCTTAAGGCGGACACCGGTCACATTTTCACTGCCAACAATTTCTGCGGTATCGGCTTCGGTGATGACCGTGATGCCGCGACGTTCAAGTTCCTGGGCCAGAAGATAACCGGCCGATGGGTCAAGCTGGCGTTCCATCACATGGCCAGCCAGATGCAGAACCGTGACATCCATGCCGCGTGATTGCAGGCCGACGGCGGCTTCAAGTCCCAAAAGACCACCACCAATGACAACCGCCGGGCCACCGTTGGCAGCAGCACCCAGCATGGTGTCGACATCATCGACATCGCGGAAGGTCACAACACCATCAAGCTTGTGGCCGGGAACCGGGATGATGATCGGGTCAGAACCGGTTGCAAGCAACAGCTGGTCATATTCAGTTTCGGTGCCGCTTTTGGAAATCACCACCTTGCGGTCCCGGTCGACTTCAACCACCGGATCGCCGGAATAAAGGTGAATGTTGTTTTCTGTGTACCATTCCGGGGTGTTGATGACGATTTCGTCGAATTCCTTTTCCCCGGACAACAGCGGGGAAAGCATGATGCGGTTGTAGTTCACGCGCGGCTCGGCACCGAAAACGGTGATGTCGTATTTATCCGGTGCGCGGCTTAGAACTTCTTCTACGGTGCGCATGCCGGCCATGCCGTTGCCGATAACAACCAGGCGGGCCTTGGTGGCTTTTATGTTGGCAGGGACGTGGTTCATTTGTCTCTGGCTCCTCGTCGCGGGATGCGAAGTTGGCACAAAAAAACGCCCGATGCGGCCTGCCCTTTAAAAAGGCATTTCGCAACGGACGTCGTTATCCGATGAACCCGTCTTTGGATTCTTTATATATAGGGTTGGCTTTTACGCCGGAGCTGCAGGCGACACTGCCCGCGCTCATGCCTTTCTATATTCAAGCGCCATGCCAGAATCGCAAATATCGTTGTTTTCCACACAAGGTGCTGAAATTAAAACGATTTCTCAAGTGATGTGCGGCGCTTGAAAACAGGCGCCGTGCTTTGTGTGATCAAAAAATAAACATCACGAAAAGCGTGTGATGTAAAATTGTGCAAATTGGATTGAAAAACACATGCTCAGAATTTTGCATCGCAGGCGCGATCTTTAAAAAAATAACCATTTCAAATGGTTGGAAGTTTTATCCCGCATCGCAGAAAAATTGGCGCGCTGTTTGCAATTCCTGATTTCGCGTGAGCAGCTTTGACGAAAGCAGGCCCAATGACGGGTGGCTCACAGTTCTTCGTCCAACGGCGGACGATCAGACGTTTGGAACAGCAGCGTGATACGCGCGCAGCCTTTCCGATACGAATGACGGGTCGCCTGCGGAATCTTCAAGATGATGCATGAGGCCCATGGGGAAAACCGTCGGTCGTTCACAGCCAAAAGCAAGCTCTGTACGACCTAACGAAGGGCTTCAAATCATGGATATCAAGAACAAGGCTACACGCATCAATCTATTCAGTCTCAAGACTGTTCAGATGCGGACTTTTCATCTTACCTGGCTTTCATTCTTCCTGTGTTTCTTTGGCTGGTTCGGTATTGCGCCGTTGATGCCACTGGTGCGTGATGATCTGGGTTTAACCAAAAGCGAAATCGGCAGCACGATCATTGCATCGGTTGCCATCACGGTTCTGGTCCGGCTTTTGATTGGGCCGTTGTGTGACAAAATCGGTCCGCGCAAGACCTATACCGGTTTGTTGGTGCTTGGGTCGCTTCCGGTCATGTTGATCGGTCTTGCCGACAGCTATGAGACCTTTTTGCTTGCGCGTCTGGCGATCGGGTCAATCGGCGCATCCTTTGTGATCACGCAGTATCATACCTCGATGATGTTTGCCCCCAATGTTGTCGGGACGGCAAATGCGACAACGGCCGGTTGGGGTAACCTTGGCGGTGGTGTGACCCAGATGGTCATGCCGTTGATTCTTGCCATGGTTCTTGGCTTTGGCGTTGTTGAAACCATGGGTTGGCGTTTGGCGATGGTCTTCCCGGGGGCGATCATGCTGATCGTTGCCGTGTTGTATTGGAAGTTCACCACCGATTGCCCGGATGGCAACTATGCCGAAATGCGCAAAAGTGGTGCGTTGAAGCCCGAAGACGACCATGCCGGTGCGACCAAGGGCATGATGTCTGCGATGTCTGATTATCGCGTTTGGGCATTGTTCCTGGTCTATGGCGCATGTTTTGGTGTCGAACTTACGATCAACAATATCGCCGCGATCTATTTCTTCGATAAATTTGATCTGTCGCTGGCGACTGCGGGCATGATTGCCGGTTTGTTTGGCCTGATGAACATTTTCGCCCGCACGCTTGGTGGTGTGTTTTCCGATAAGTTCGCCGCCAAGGGTGGTCTTTCGGGCCGGGTGAAATTCCTGTTCATGGCACTGTTCATCGAAGGGATCGCGCTTGTTGCCTTCTCGCAGATGGAAGCACTGGTTGTTGCGGTTTGCGTGATGGTCGTCTTCTCGTTGTTCGTGCAAATGTCAGAAGGGGCGACCTTCGGGATTGTGCCGTTTGTGAACCGTAAGGCGCTTGGTTCTGTTGCCGGGATCGTCGGTGCCGGTGGGAATGCCGGTGCGGTTGCGGCGGGCTTCTTGTTCAAGTCCGAGGCGCTGACGTATCAGCAAGGCCTTCTGTATCTTGGTGTTGCCGTGATCATCTGTTCTTTTGCCGCACTTGCTGTTCGTTTCTCTGCTGAAACGCAGGCCGAAGAGAAAGCACGCTTTGACAAGGCGCAGGCAGAGCGGTTTGGCACCAGTGGTGCACAAGGTCATCCGGTGCCGGCCGAATAAGGCCAAGGCCACAGGTTGACGAAAGACTTTTTCGGGATGCGGCAGATGCTGCATCCCGATATCCAATTCGGACCCGCAAACGGGCCGGAATAAATAATGTCAGAGAGATCTGGTCGCAAAAGACCGTCAGGGAGTAAGGGCTGGTTTGGTAAAGCTGGAAGAATTCAATATTCTGGTGATTGACGAAGACCCCGACCGCGCCGCCATTGTCGAGCGTGGTCTGGTCGAAAGTGGCTATACCCGTGTGGCGCGGATTGGCACGTCGCACAATCTGGTGGAGCGCGTTCAGGCACTTGCACCTGATATCATCATCATTGATCTGGAAAATCCCGACCGGGACACGCTGGAACAGATGTTTCAGGTGTCACGCGCCATTGCGCGCCCGATTGCGATGTTTGTCGATCAAAGTGACGCATCCATGATTCAGGAAGCCGTTTCTGCCGGGGTGAGTGCTTATGTCGTTGATGGATTGCGTCAGGATCGCATTCGCCCCATCGTCGAAATGGCGATTTCGCGCTTTAATGTCTTTGACCAGCTCAGACGCGAACGGGACGAAGCACAGGCAAAACTCAGCGAACGAAAATTGATTGAACGGGCCAAGGGTATCCTGATGAAGGAAAAGGGCCTGTCAGAAGAGGAATCCTATGCGCTGCTGCGCAAGAACGCCATGAAGCAAAATCGCAAGATTTATGAGATCGCGCAAAGCGTCATCACGGCGTTTCAGTTGGAGTTTTGAGGAATGGCTAACACGGTTCGTCTTGGGTTTGTTCCGCTTGTCGATTGCGCGATTCCGGTTGTTGCGCGGGCTATGGGATTTGCCAAACAGGAAAACATCGACCTTGAGCTGGTCCGCGAAATGTCTTGGGCGGCCATTCGTGACAAGCTGTCCTACGGCGTTTTTGAAGCGGCCCACTTGCTTGCCGGTATTCCCATCGCGGCCCGACTGGGGCTTGGTGGGGTTCCGGTTCAAAACATCGTTGTTCCCATGGCGCTTGGGCGTGGTGGAAATGCGATCACGGTTTCGACCGTGCTGTATCAGCGCATGCTTGAAGCCGACCCGGCCGCCATGCATGGGCCGCGCGGGCTGTCGGCGCGGGCCTTGAAAAAGGTGATTGATGAGGATCGCGCTGCCGGGCGACCTGTCATGTCCTTTGCGACGGTGTTCCCGTTTTCCAGCCATAATTATGAACTGCGCTACTGGATGGCGGCGGCCGGAATTGATCCGGATCTGGATGTAAACATTGGCGTGATCGCCCCGCCCCGGATGTTTGACAGTCTGCGCAATGGCTGGGTTGACGGGTATTGCGTGGGGGAACCCTGGAACCAGCGTGCGGTGTTTCATGGCGATGGTGTGATTGTTGCGCTTAAGGATGATATCTGGGCACGCAGCCCGGAAAAAGTTCTGGGCGTGCGCGAAGACTGGGTTAATGACAATGCCGATACCGCAGCAGCATTGGTGCGTGCCCTTGTAAGGGCCGCCGAGTGGGCCGATAAGCCGGGCAATCGGGCCGAACTTGCGCAAATACTTTCAGAAGAAGCCAATGTCGGCGCGCCCTATGAGGTTCTGAAGGCATCCCTTACCGGCAAGCCGGTTCTGCGTCCGGGCGAAGCGCCACTTGATGTGCCTGATCGGCATGTTTTTTACCGCTATACCGCAACTTTCCCGTGGTTGTCACAGGGCAGTTGGGTCGGAACCCAGATGAAGCGGTGGGGGCAGGTGCCGCCGGATGCGGATCTGAATGCTGTCGTTCGACAGGTTTATCGCCCGGATTTGTATCGTGCGGCGGTCGCGGAACTTGATGTTGCCGTGCCCAAGCATGACTGGCGGGTCGAAGGGGCTGCACAGGCAGATGACCGTGCCTTTGTCGGGCCAGATGGCTTTCTTGATAATACGATTTTCGACCCGGAAAACGTTCGCTAGGGCGCGTTGCGTTTAGGTCCGGGGGCATTAGTCAATGGAGGTTAGCGGTTTCACCGGTTCAATTGCTTCCATCATTTCGCCGGGGATGAAAACGCGGAAGGTTGCACCCTGGCCGGGGGGGCTTTCGGCCCATATTTTGCCCTGACAATGTTCGACCACATGTTTGGCAATCGCAAGACCAAGCCCTGATCCCGATGGCCTTGGCTTGTCATCGGCGTATTTGCCCCCGCGTGAGAACTTGTCGAAAATGATTTCCAGCTCGTTTTGTGCAATGCCTTTGCCGTTGTCGCTGATCGACACCAGATAGCCGCCGTCCATCGCCTCGCCGCGAACAGCAACTTCGGGGTGGTCGGGGTCGGAAAATTTGGCAGCATTGGACAGAAGGTTGATGAAAACCTGTGTCAGGCGGTCGCGATCCACATGCAGCAATACCGAATTGCGCGAATATTCGCAGGTCAGAACCACGCCCTTGCGGTCAAACAGGCCTTTGACGGCGTCGATGCTTTCATCAAGGACGGTACGCGGATCAACTTCGACGGCGCGCCAGTCCGAATGGCCGGCTTCGAGGCGGGCAAGGTCAAGATGATCGTCAATCAGACGTGTCAGGCGTTCGCTTTCGCGCACAATGATTTCAAGGAAACGGTCCGTCTGTTTCGGATCAAGGTTCGGGGAATCGACCAGAATTTCCGAAAACGACCGGATCGATGTAAGCGGGGTTCTGAATTCGTGGCTGACCATGGTCAGGAATTCATCCTTGAGGCGATCAAGCTCCTTGAGCCGTTCGTTGGCAGCACGCAATTCGGCAGCGGTTTTTTCAAGTTCAATCGACTTGGTTTCAAGGCGCTGGGAATATTCAATAACGTGTGAGGTTTCCTCAAGAATTTCAAGAACTTCGTCAAGGCTGACCATCTCGCCCTTGGCAACAGACGAAACCATCACCCGGGCCGACGCGGCCCCGATGGACCCCGCCAGAAGCCGTTCGGTAAAGGCGATCATGTCGGCATCGGCTTCGCCCTTGCCCCGCCAGGATGGGTCGGAGGTCCAGTCAAATTGCCGGAACGATTGATAGGCGCGATCGCGTCCCAAAAACCGTTCGACCAATTCATAAAGATCATTGGCCGAGGCCGACGACCGCCAGATCACCGTATCCTGGCCCTTGCGCGAAAAGGCATCGACAAACAGGGTGGCCTGAATGCGCTCAAGCGCACTTGGTTTGGTAAACAGGCTGATCAGGACATAGGCCCCGGTATTAAGCGAAATCGACCAGATCAGTGCATGGGTCAAGGGGGCAAAACCGGTCAGGCCAAGCAGGCTTTCGGGGCGCAGCCAGGGGTTGCCAAACGCACCTTCCTGAATAAGGGCCGGGTTCATCCAGCCGCTATCAGCAAGGGATGGCAGCAACAGCGTATAGCCCCAAACAGCAAAGCCGATAGAAAGTGCAACCTGTGCGCCCGTGCGGGTGCCGCCCTTCCAGTAAAGCCCGCCAATCATGATCGGGATAAACTGAGCAATGGCGGCAAAGGAAATCAGCCCGATTTCAGCCAGGGCATCGCTGGCCCCGGCAGACCGGTAATAGGCAAAGCCCATAAACACGACCACAACGATGGACGCGCGCCGGATAAAGATCAAAAGCCCGGTCAAATCATCGCGTTCGGTCAGGCGCAGCGGACGAATGCGCAAAAGGGCCGGGACGATCAGATCGTTACACACCATGGTCGAAAGGGCGATGGTCGCAACGATCACCATGCTCGTACTGGCCGACAACCCCCCGACATAGGCCAAAAGCGCCAGAAGCGACTGGTCCTCAAAAAGCGGCACCGAAATGACAAAGAAATCCGGGTCCGACCAGGCCGGAAGGGCGCCAAGCCCCGCCAATGCAATCGGCAGAACAAACAGGTTCATCGCCAGAAGGTATAGCGGAAAGGCCCAGCTTGCAGTTGCCAGATGGCGTTCATCGACATTTTCAACAATGATCACCTGAAACTGCCGCGGCAGGCACAGGATTGCTGCCATCGACAGCATCATCAAGGTAAGCCAGCGCGCACTGCTGTCTTCGCGCAGCATCAGAAGTTTGGCGGTGTCGGGATTTTGCGCCGATTGGGCAAATAAATCACCAAGCCCGTCATACATGACAAAGGACACAAAGAAACCCACAGCCAAAAGCGCGAACATCTTGACCAGACTTTCAAAGGCGATGGCCGCCACCATGCCTTCATGGTGCTCGTCGGCGTCAATGAAGCGTGTGCCAAACAAAATGCCAAACAGGGCCAGGCCAACAGCAGCCCAAAAGCCACTATCGGAAAACACGCTGATTGTTTCGCGGGTCGATTGGATCATGCCGTGATCCCACGCCGTCAGAACCGTATAGCTGGTGGCGATCGCCTTGAGCTGAAGGGCGATATAAGGCGTTGTTCCAATGACCGCGATAAGCGTGACAAGCACGGAAAGTTGCGTGCTTTTGCCATAGCGCGACGAGATAAAATCAGCAATCGAGGTAATCCGGTGGGCCTTGGAAATGCGCAGCATTTTGCGCAGCAAAAACCACCAGCCCAAAAAGATCACGGTCGGGCCAAGATAGATTGTCAGGTATTCAAGCCCGGTGCGCGCCGCCGTGCCAACCGCACCATAAAATGTCCACGACGTACAATAGACCGCAATCGACAGGGTATAGACCGTTGGATTGCGCACCCACGAATGACCATCACGCGCACGCTTGTCGCCCCACCATGCAATGGCATAAAGCAGGCCGACGTAAACCAGCGAGACAAAGATGACCAGTTCCGAGGACAACATATGCTTACGGTCCGTCGGCCTGGGCGGCACTTCTGAGTGCGCGCGTCAGAATGGCACAAAGCGCAATCAGAATAGCCCACCCTGCAAAGAAATAGACAAACAGGATCGGCAGCCCAAGGATGGTGCCATCAAGCGAAAACATCCCGACAATTGGCGGCAACCATAGGAAAAGGGCCACCAGCATCAAGACGAATGCGCGTTCTGTCAGTTTGCGTGGTGGTGTGATGGCGGCCTCCTGGCAGTTGTTATGAACGCAGCGGTGTTGGTTTAATTTTCTGCGCGCTCAAGCAGTGCTTTAACCCGCGATACGACGTCGCGGGTCGAGAAGGGTTTGGTCACGAAATCATCAACGCCAAGCTCAAGGCCCTTGCGGCGGTCCACTTCGCGGGTTTTCGCTGTGAGCATCATGATGGGAATTTTCTGCGTGCTGGAATCACCACGTACAGCGCGCACCACTTCAAAGCCGTCGCGAACCGGCATCATGACATCAAGCAAAACCATATCAGGGGTATCGCGCGCGATCATGTTGATCGCGGTTTGGCCGTCGGTGGCCACGCTTACCTCATAGCCTTCCTTTTCCATCAGGAAGGTAAGGGACTCAACAATGGTTTCCTCGTCTTCGGCAATCAAGACCTTTGGTCTCTTACTCAAGGACGTTCTCCCGATTTTTCGGATTGTTATGGCCCCAATCCTAACTGCTTATGGTGCAGATTATAATGCTACTTTGGGGTGGTATCCTTTGGGGTACTGTTTTGCCCGTGTTCAAGGGGTTCTAGCCTGCTGCTTTTGGGGTGCGGTCGGCCATTTCATATGCGCGTTGCGCACAGTCTTCTCGCGGGCACTGACGACATGCAATTCCCACAGGAACCGCAGAATCCGGGCGATCAAGCGACAGTCGGTCGCCGTAAACGACATCATTTGAAAACGCGGTATCGCACCCGATCATCACGGAATGAACCGAGCGCGGAACGCCATACCCACCCGCAGTTGAACGAAGCGCGCGGGCAACAAACAGATATTCGCTGCCATCGGGAAGGCGGACAAATTGCGGAATCACCCGTTCGGGGGCGGTGTAGGCTTCATGCACAACCCAGCGCGGACACGCCCCGCCATAGCGCGGCAATTGCAGGCCCGATGCGGAAAATCGTTTGGAAATATTTCCGGCAATGTCGGTGCGGATCAGGTGAAACGGAATACCTTCTGCCCCCGGACGGCGAAGCGTCGTCAGGCGGTGGCAGATTTGCTCCCAGCTTGCGGAATAACGTTGCTGCAGCAGTTCGATGTCATGGCGCATGCGACGTGCATCTTCAAGAAATGGCTCATAGGGAAACAGCAATGCTGCCGCAGCATAGGAAATCAGGGCTTCTGATGCGCGCACCCGTCCGGCGTCGCTGCCAATCTGGGCGTGATCAAGAATTTCATTGATCGGCTCGGCGGCCTCAATCCGGCAAATGGTGCGCGCAGCCTGAAACCGGGCAGATGTGATCGGCAGGGCGCGCGAAACGCGCAATGTGTTGTTTTGCGCATCCCATTGATAGCCGCTTGTCAGGAATTCCTCGGACGGCAGCCGTTCAATCCGGGTGTTGTGCGTGTTTTCAAGATAGTTGATCAGGTCTGTCAGATACAGGCCGCCTTGCGGATCAATGATCGGGCGCATGGCGCTGGCGTGATCTTCCAGCGTCGGGAAGTGGTTGGCATTGTCATATAGCAAATCATCGACTTCCTCGGCCGGGCTGGCGGCCGGGCGACCGGCCTCGCCGCGTTCAAGAAAGTTGAAAATTTCGGTCGCGGATTCTGCAAGGCGCTGGGACTCGCGTACCAGTGTCGCATTGAAACGCGCCCGCTGATCGGATGAAAGATCGTCATAATCATCAAAAATCTCGGCCACAGTGCGGATGGATGTGATCCGCGTAAGGATCGAATGGCTGGCCTCGGTCAGGAACGGGTCGTGGCTGAGCCGCTCGGACAGGGCGTTAATATCATCAAGGCCGCTGCGATACGCACGATATAGCGACAGAAAAGCGGTGATCATGCCCGGTGCTGCGGCGATCATCGCGGGGAACTCGCGGCTTTCAACCGGGGTGGTGCGAAAAACCGGATCAGAGGCGGCTTCGCTCAGATCAGACAGAAGGCGGCTTTCTTCGGATCCGGACAGGGTATGGGGCTGAATTTCAAGCGCTTCGGCGATCCGCATCAGCAAACCGCCACCGATCGAGCGACGGTTGTGTTCGATCAGATTAAGGTAGGAAGGCGAAATCCCCGCAGCCTTCGCCAGGGCATTCTGGGTCATGCCGATATCTTTTCGCCGTCCGCGAATGCGGTGCCCGATGGGTGCCTGACGCGCCATACTAAAGTCGTACCCCTTGACATAATTTACAAGTTTTCACAGCAACTGCTTATATATTTACAAAAAAAACGTTTTATATCAACTGGGTGTTGATTCATTTTCAAATGATGCTCATTGTTTGTACAGGTCGCTAAGAAAATAAGCCAAAAAACACAGACCTCAGATTTCTCTGAAACAAATCCCAAGACATTGGGGAGGAAAACCATGTCGGAGACTAAGCTTATCGGAAATGTATCCCGCCGTACGATCCTTAAGGGGTCAGCGGCTACTACTGGTGCGGCCCTTATTGGTGGCACGTTCCCGATGCATTTCATCAAGAATGCCCACGCCCAGACCTTCCGTGGCGATCCGGGCAATGCTGCCAGCGTCAAGCTCGGCTTTAACGTGCCGCAGACCGGCCCGTATGCCGATGAGGGTGCTGACGAACTGCGTGCCTACCAGCTTGCGGTCAAGCACATCAACGGCGAAGGCGACGGTGGTATGCTTAACACCATCAAGCCGCTGGAACTCAAGGGTAACGGTATTCTTGGCAAAAAAGTCGAGTTCGTTACAGGGGATACCCAGACCAAATCCGATGCTGCGCGTGCTTCTGCAAAACGCATGATCGAAAAAGACAATGTTGCAATGGTCACCGGTGGTTCGTCCTCGGGTGTTGCGATTGCCGTGCAGGGTCTTTGCCAGGAAATGGGCGTCATTTTCATGGCGGGTCTGACCCACTCCAACGACACCACCGGTAAAGACAAAAAGCGTTATGGCTTCCGCCACTTCTTCAATGCTTATATGTCGGGTCAGGCGATCGCGCCGGTTCTGCTCGACGAGTATGGTGCAGAGCGTCGCGCTTATCACCTGACGGCTGATTACACCTGGGGCTGGACCCAGGAAGAATCGATCAAGGCCGCGACCGAGAATATCGGTTGGGAAACTGTGAACACCGTTCGTACCCCGGTTGGTGCGGGTGACTTCTCGCAGTACATCACGCCGGTTCTGAACTCGGGCGCAGATGTCCTGATCCTGAACCACTATGGTAAGGATATGGTCAACTCCCTGACCCAGGCTGTTCAGTTCGGTCTGCGTGACAAGCAGGTGAATGGCAAGAACTTCGAAATCGTTGTTCCGCTTTATTCCCGCCTGATGGCACAGGGTGCTGGCGAAGCTGCAAAAGGTATCCTTGGTACCACCAACTGGCACTGGTCGCTGACCGATGCCGGTTCGCAGGCCTTCGTGAAATCGTTCGGTCAGGAATACGGCTTCCCGCCGTCCCAGGCTGCTCACACCTGCTACGTCCAGACGCTGCTTTATGCAAACGCCTGCGAATTGGCCGGTACCTTCGCACCTTGGGAAGTCATCAAGCAGCTCGAAGGCTTCGAGTTCGATGGCGCAGGCAACGGCCCGACCCTTTACCGTGCCGAAGATCACCAGTGCTTCAAAGACGTTCTGGTTGTGCGTGGTAAACAAGAGCCGCAGTCCAACTTTGACCTTCTTGAAGTCGTCAAGGAAGTGCCGCGTGCACAGGTTGAGTATCCGGCCGACATGTTCGGCGGGGAACTCGGACCCTACAAGGTCTGATCGACCTACATCGATGCAAGCAGGGCCGGCCATCTCCCAATGGCCGGCCCGTTTGCCCTCTGGCTTTGGCCTATACGACTTTTGACTAAGTCCCTTACGACTACGCGGCGGATAACCTGATGGACGCTATATTTCTTCAAATCCTGAACGGTCTGGACAAGGGTGGTGCTTATGCGCTGATTGCTCTTGGTTTGACCCTGGTGTTTGGCACGCTTGGCGTGGTGAACTTTGCGCATGGCGCCATCTTCATGATGGGCGCGTTCTGTGCAGTTACTGTTGAAAAACTTCTGACCTTGTCGGTCAAGGTCAAGGATGAGTCGGTTACCTTCTTTGACGCCTATAAGGAAACGCCCTACCTCGAACTGTGGTTTGGCGATACCGGTACGGCGATCATTGACTGGTCCGTGCCCTTATCCATCTTACTGGCGATACCGGTGATGCTGTTAATCGGCATTGTGATGGAAAGATCTCTCATCCGGTATTTCTATAAGCGTCCTCATGCAGAACAGATCCTTGTGACCTTTGGTCTGGCCATCGTTCTTCAGGAACTGGTCAAGGCGGCCTTTGGCGCCAACCCGATCCCGCAGGGGGCACCTGACATCGTTGCAGGTTCAGCCGCTGTTGGTGCGATCTTTGGTCTGGGTGAAGCTGTTGTTTATCCGTGGTGGCGTCTGATTTATCTGGCCTTCTCGCTGTTGACCATTGGTTTGGTCTTCTCGTTCCTGCATTTCACCACCTACGGGATGGTTGTACGTGCGGGGATGGCGGACCGCGAGACGGTCGAACTTCTGGGCATCAATATTGAACGTCGATTTACGATTGTGTTTGGCATCGCGGCAGTGGTCGCGGGTCTGGCAGGCGTGATGTACACGCCGGTTCTGCCCCCGGATTATCATCTGGGCATGGACTTCCTGGTGCTGTCGTTTGTTGTGGTTGTTGTTGGGGGCATGGGCTCTTTGCCTGGTGCGGTGGCCGCTGGCTTCCTGCTGGGGATCTTGCAGTCCTTCTCGTCGATGACCGAAGTAAAAGACATTTTCCCGGGTATTGACCAGATCATCATCTACCTTGTTGCCGTCGTTATTCTGCTGACCCGTCCGCGTGGTCTGCTGGGACGCCGGGGCGTGATGGAGAGCTAAAAATGACAAATACAAAAATCGTCTCGCCCAAAAAAGATATGATCTTCATGGCCATCCTGTCGGCCGTGGTCCTGACCATGCCGCTGTGGTTGCAGCCTTTCGGTGCGGCCTATCCCGATCTGATGCAGAAGTTCATGATCTTTGGCATCTTTGCCATCGGCTATAACATTCTGTTTGGTTTGACCGGTTATCTGTCCTTTGGTCACGCTGCCTTTCTGGGGGTCGGGTCATATACCGCTGTCTGGTCGTTCAAGCTGCTAAGCATGAATGTCATCCCGGCGCTGCTTTTCGGAACCGTGCTTTCGGGGCTGTTTGCCCTGGCGATCGGCTTTGTGTCGTTGCGTCGTTCGGGGATTTACTTCTCGATCCTGACACTGGCCTTTGCACAGATGTCTTATAATCTTGCCTATTCGGTTCTGACCCCGATCACCAATGGTGAAACCGGTCTGCAACTCGAACAGGCCGATCCGCGTGTGCTTGACCGCATGTCGGGGATCGAGGCAAACTCTTCGCTTCCGACCCCGAACCTGTTCGGGATCGAAGGTGTCGGTTATTCCGGCTTCTATATCTGTGCGGCCTTGATGCTGATTTCGTTCTTTATCTATCTGCGAATTTTCCGTTCGCCGTTTGGATTGAAGTTGCGTGCCATCAAGTCGAACCAGAACCGTATGAGCTATACCGGATACAGCACGCGTCCCTATCTGATGACGGCCTTTGTCATCTCGGGCATGTATGCCGGTCTTGCCGGTTCGCTTCTGGCGGTGACCGATCCGCTGGCGGGTGCCGAACGGATGCAATGGACCGCCTCGGGCGAGGTTGTTCTGATTACGATCCTTGGTGGCGTTGGCACCCTGATTGGTCCGCTTCTGGGCGCTGGTATTATCAAATACTTCGAAAACATCTTTTCGGCCTTTAACGATACGGTCCTGCTCAATGCGTTCTCCTTCCTTCCGGATTGGCTCGCGCATGGTGTGGCGTCTGTCGTTGGCCTGTTTGTTGGCGAAGGCTGGCACTTGACCCTTGGCCTTGTGTTCATGTTGATCGTGATCTTCCTGCCTGGTGGCATCATGGAAGGCATCAGTCGTCTTGCGCGGTTGGTCACCAACCGTAGCAAGTCCGATCCGAAATCCGATACGCATGAAAACAAAGAAAAAGAACAAACATCGGCGGGGGAGGTCTGATCCATGTCCGAATACATTCTTGACGTCACCGACGTTGACAAGAACTTTGGCGGTCTGAAGGCGCTTTCCGACATTAACCTTCGGGTTAAGGAAGGCACGGTTCACGCCATCATCGGGCCGAACGGTGCAGGTAAATCGACATTGCTGAACGTGATTGTCGGTCGACTGGCACCAAACCGTGGCCGCGTGTTGCTGGGGGATCAGGTTTTGACGGGCAAGGAGCCTTACGAAATCAACCAGCTTGGCGTGGCACGTGTTTTCCAGACGCCGGAAATCTTCCCGGAACTGTCATTGTTGCAAAACGTGATGGTCCCGGCCTTTGCCAAGCGCGAAGGCATTTTCAAGATGAACTTCATCAAAAGCCTGTTTGCGGAAAAAGAAATCCTCGAACATGCAGAACACCTTCTTGAAGATGTTGGCCTGCTGCAACACAAGGATCATCTGGCCGGTTCGATGTCACGCGGTGACAAACGCCGTCTGGAACTTGCCATGTGTCTGGGGCAGCAACCAAAGCTGTTCCTGCTTGATGAGCCAACCGCAGGCATGTCACGCCACGATACCAACCGCACGATTGACCTGCTTAAGCGGATCAAGGAACGCGGCATGACCAAAGTCATTATCGAACATGACATGCATGTGGTCTTTAGCCTTGCTGACCGCATCAGCGTGCTCGCGCAGGGGGCCATCATTTGTGAAGGCACCCCGGAAGAAGTCCGTAACGACCCACGGGTCAAGGAAGCCTATCTCGGAGGGGAAACGGTATGAACGCGTTGCCAAAATATGAACCCGTCCGCAAACAGGGCGGCGATCCGGCATTTTTCTCGGTCTATGACATTCACGCCTATTACGGTGAAAGCTATATCGTTCAGGGCGTGTCGTTTGAGATCCGCGAAGGCGAAATCCTCGCCCTTCTCGGGCGTAACGGTGCGGGCAAGACGTCAACCTTGCGCGCACTGGCCCGGATGTCGGACCCGGAACTCAAGCACGGTGAAATCTGGCTTGATCATCAGCCACTGCACGAAATGAAGGCATGGCAGGCCGCCCGTCTGGGTCTGCAGCTTGTGCCTGAAGATCGGCGCATCATTCCGGGCATGACGGTTGAACAGAACCTTGAGCTGGCCCAGATTGCCGAACCGCATGGCTGGTCCATTCAGCGTATCTACGAGCTGTTCCCGCGCCTTGGTGAAAGGGCAGAGCAAGAAGCCATCACCCTTTCGGGTGGTGAACAGCAGATGCTTGCCATTGGCCGTGCGTTGGCCCGTGACATCAAGCTTTTGCTGCTTGATGAGCCCTACGAAGGTTTGGCGCCGGTGATTGTTCAGGAAATCGAAAAGACGCTGCAAAACGTCAAGAAGCTTGGCATCACGACCATCATTGTTGAACAAAACGCGATTGCGGCCCTGAAGCTGGCAGACCGTGCCATCATCATGGACAGCGGCGAGATCGTCTTTGACGGGACCGCGCAGGCGGTTCTTGATGACGAAGAACTGCGCGACCAATACCTCGCGATCTAGCTTTGTTTGTGGGGGGCTTCCAAAGCTTTGTTGTAAGGGGAGCTTTGGAACAGGGAAGGCCGTGCCGATTGGGCGCGGCCTTTACCGTTTTTGGCATCTATAAAGTGTGTGTTTAATGCGCGCTGACCGCGACCCCTTCAAAATCCTTAAGCACATTTAGCACGATTGACGTTTTGACATGCTGGACCGAGTCATGGGGCAAAAGCACCTCATTGACGAAATGTGACAGGGCGGCAAGATCGTGCGTTGCGACTTTCAGGTGGTAATCCATCTCCCCGGTCAGGGAAAAGGCTTCTAAGACCTCGGGCAGGTCGGCCAGCAACCGGGCAAATCGTTTGGCATTGTCGCGGTTATGGGTGGCAAGCGTCACCGAAATCACCACCAGCAAGCCCAATCCCATCTTCTGACGGTCGATGTCGGCGCGATAACCCCGGATCACCTTGTCATCCTCAAGCCGTGCGCGACGGCGCGAACATTGCGATGGCGACAGACCGATGCGTTCTGACAACTCACTGTTGGTCAGGCGGCCATCCTTTTGCAGCTCAGCCAGTAATTTCAGATCCAGTTTGTCCAGGGTGCTTTGCATGTTTCACGCGCCAAATTTACCAAATACGCATGATGTGTGTATTGAAATGCGAAAATCAACCCTGAATGCATGCACGTTGCATCCGTTTTGGCGCACGATTGGGACATGACAAGAATTCGAATGTTTCAATCAGAGGAGACTTGCAATGGGACCGTTCCCGCATGACGCCCCCCGTGCAATCATCAGTGATAAGAACCCGGCCGGTACCGACGGGTTCGAGTTTGTCGAATTTGCCCACGAAGATGCCGAAAAACTTGGTGTCCTGTTTGAACGCATGGGCTACACCCCGGTCGCCAAACACAAGACCAAAAACATCACCGTCTGGCGCCAGGGCGATATCAACTACATCCTCAATGCCGAGCCGTCCTCATACGGCATGAAGTTTGTCGCAAAACACGGGCCTTGCGCACCCTCCATGGCATGGCGTGTTGTTGATGCCAAGCACGCCTTTGATCATGCTGTTGCCAAGGGGGCGGAACCCTATTTGGGCGATGACAAGACGCTTGATGTGCCGGCCATTGTCGGCATTGGCGGATCATTGCTGTATTTCATCGACAAATATGGTGAAACCGGTTCGGCCTATGACGCGGAATTTGACTGGTTGGGTGAACGCGATCCCAGGCCCGAAGGTGTCGGCTTCTATTACCTTGATCACCTGACCCACAATGTCTATCGCGGCAATATGGACAAATGGTGGGATTTCTACCGCGATCTGTTCGGTTTCAAGCAAATCCACTTCTTTGATATTGCCGGGAAAATCACCGGCCTTGTCAGCCGTGCGATCACATCCCCCTGCGGTAAAATCCGCATTCCGCTTAATGAATCGACCGATGACAAAAGTCAGATCGAGGAATATCTGCGTAAATACAAGGGCGAAGGCATTCAGCATATCGCCGTGGGAACCGATGGTATTTATGAGGCGACCGACAAGCTGGCCGCCAATGATCTGAAATTCATGCCCGGTCCGCCGGAAACCTATTACGAAAAATCCCGTGAGCGTGTGCAAGGTCATGAAGAGCCGATTGAACGCATGAAGCAACACGGCATTCTGATTGACGGCGAGGGTGTCATTGATGGCGGCACGACCAAAATCCTGTTGCAGATCTTTTCCAAAACCGTGATCGGGCCGATCTTCTTTGAGTTCATCCAGCGCAAAGGCGACGAAGGCTTTGGCGAAGGCAACTTCCGCGCCCTGTTCGAAAGCATCGAAGAAGACCAGATCCGCCGGGGCGTTTTGAAGGTTGATGCTGCGGAATAATCCCGCAATCCCCATATAAGCGTCAGGGCCGGGTCGCATGAGCGGCTGGCCCTGACGGTTTGTTGTCATCACATATGTTTGCTGCTTGGGACGTTGCCATGCTTGATAAACCGACCCGTGATTCCGCCAAGACGGCCACTGATCAGGCCGCGCTGACCTATATGTCTGGTTTTGGCAATGACTTCGAAACTGAAAGTCTGCCCGGTGCGCTGCCCCAAGGTCAGAACAGCCCGCAAAAATGCGCCTACGGGCTTTATGCCGAACAGCTTTCAGGCTCCCCATTTACCGCACCGCGCGGGACCAATGAACGGTCATGGCTGTATCGCATACGCCCAAGTGTCAAACATAACGGGCGCTTTACCGCGCTTGATCGCCCCCATTGGAAAACCGCACCATGCATCAATGATCATAGTCTCGCCCTTGGTCAGTTGCGCTGGGACCCGGTGCCCATGCCCAGGGATGCGACAGATTTCGTATCGGGCATGCGCACGATCACGACGGCGGGCGATGCGCTGACCCAGACGGGCATGGCAAGCCATGTTTACCTCTGCAATACCGATATGGTGGATGACTATTTCTTCAATGCCGATGGCGAACTTCTGATCGTGCCGGAATCTGGCACGCTTCGGATATTTACCGAACTTGGCATGATGGATGTGGCCCCGCTTGAGGTCGCCCTTGTTCCGCGTGGCATGATGTTTAAGGTCAGCATCCTTCACGCCGGGATTGATGGCGGTGCGCGTGGCTATGTTTGTGAAAACTATGGTGCGAAATTTACCCTGCCGGACCGGGGGCCGATCGGGGCGAACTGCCTTGCCAATCCGCGTGATTTCAAAACCCCTGTGGCCGCCTATGAGGATAAGGAAACGCCCTGTCGCGTCATGGTGAAATGGTGTGGGCAGTTCCATCAAACCGACATCGGGCATTCGCCGCTTGATGTCGTCGCATGGCACGGCAATTACACGCCGTTCAAATATGATTTGCGCAGCTTTTCGCCGGTTGGCGCCATTGCCTTTGACCATCCCGACCCGTCGATCTTTACGGTTCTCACCGCACCTTCGGACGAGGCCGGAACAGCCAATGTTGATTTCGTGATCTTTCCCCCGCGCTGGATGGTGGCCGAACATACCTTCCGCCCGCCCTGGTATCATCGCAACATCATGTCAGAATTCATGGGGCTGATTTGCGGTCAATATGACGCCAAGGAAAAGGGGTTTGTCCCCGGCGGGATGAGCTTGCATAACATGATGCTGGCCCATGGCCCGGATGCAGACGGGTTTGAAAAGGCAACGCATGCCGACCTTGCCCCGCAGAAGCTTGAAGGCACGATGGCCTTCATGTTTGAAACCCGTTTCCCGCAGCAACTAAGCAAATTCGCAGCTGAACTTGAAACACGTCAGGATGATTATCTTGATTGCTGGGCGGGGCTTGAACGCAAGTTTGATGGCACGCCCGAAGGCCGGAAGTGAGGGCGGGAAAAATGAAGCTCGCGACCCTAAAAAACGGCACCCGCGATGGTCAACTTGTTCTGGTGACCCGCGATCTGGCATTTTATGTCGACGCCAGTGCCATCGCCCCGACCCTGCAGGCCGCCCTTGATAACTGGGCCGTTATTGCACCGCGCCTGCAAGAACTGGCCGATGAAATAGATGCCGGTTCGACCATCGCAAAGCGCATCACGCTTGATCCCGAAAACCTGCATGCCCCTTTGGCGCGCGCCTATCAGTGGGCGGATGGATCGGCCTATGTCAATCATGTTGAACTGGTGCGAAAGGCGCGTGGGGCTGAAATGCCGCAAAGCTTCTGGACCGATCCGCTGATCTATCAGGGCGGATCAGACAGCTTTCTTGGCCCGCGGGATGATATTGTAATTGCCGATGCGGCCTGGGGCATTGATATGGAAGGCGAAATTGCCGTCATCACCGACGATGTCCCGATGGGGGCCAGTCTTGATCAGGCCAGGACAGCCATCCGGCTGATCATGCTGGTCAATGACGTTTCGTTACGTGGTCTGATTCCTGGTGAACTTGCCAAGGGGTTCGGCTTCTTTCAATCAAAGCCGTCATCTGCCTTTTCCCCGGTTGCGGTAACCCCTGATGAACTTGGGGATGCCTGGGATGGGGGAAAGGTGCATTTGCCGCTGCATGTTGATCTGAATGGTCAACCGTTTGGCCGCGCCAATGCCGGGGTTGATATGACCTTTGATTTTGCCCAATTGATCGCCCATGCCGCCCGGACCCGCCCATTGGTTGCGGGCACGGTTATCGGATCGGGCACCGTGTCAAACAAGCTGGAGGGCGGGCCGGGCAAACCGCTGGCGAAAGGCGGGGCGGGCTATTCCTGCATTGCCGAACTTCGCATGATCGAAACCATTGAAAACGGCACCGCCAAAACACCGTTCTTGCAGTTCGGCGATCAGGTCAAAATTGAAATGTTTGATGCGGACGGCGCATCGATCTTTGGCGCGATTGAACAATCGGTGCGCCAGTATGAAGCCCCGTCATAAGCCCGATGCAATAATGTGAGAAATCCTCATATTCGTTAAATTGGCGCATTTCGGTGATGTGCGATCACGCTGATCGCATCCCATTTCCCTGATCTTGACCTGATCGTTTACACGCCAATCGCCCTGCCATCACTGCGTGGATCGTGCGCGCCATCAACAATACCGTCGTCATCAATTCGAATGATCCCGGCCTGCCCGGCCAGTGCGCTTTGTGCTTCAATCGCGCGCAACATGTGCCCGCGCTGAGAAAGCGCGTCAAACACGTCATCCCCGGCATCGATTTCAAGTTTCAGACTGTCATTGGTATCTGAAAACGTCTTTCCCAGCAGGAAACGCGGCTTTGCAAGGGCGTCGGCGGGTGACAGGCCAAAATCAAGCAAGCGGGTCAAAAGCATGGCAAGGGTTTGTGGCTGCCCATCAGCCCCTTGCGTCCCATACAGCAAATGCGGTTTGCCGTCTTTCAGCGCCATGCCGGGGTTCAGCGTATAGAACGGAAGCTTGCCCGGTGCGAAGGCATTCGGGTGGCTTGGGTCCGTGCTAAACGCCGCCCCACGGTTTTGCCAGACAATGCCGGTATCCCCGGCAACAACCCCGCTGCCCCAATCGAAATAGGTGCTTTGCAAAACACTGGCGCAATTGCCGTTTGCGTCCTTCGCGGCAAGGAATACCGTATCGCCATGCCGGAACGGATGGGGCCACTCAAGCGCCTTGGTGGGCGAGATGCCTTTGGCGTCTTGGGCCAGAGCGGCCTGGTCGAGAAGGGCTGCAAAATCGGTGTCGGCGACGTCAGGATCGGCAATCTGATTACGCTTCAAAAACGCGCGTTTGATCGCCTCGACCACCAGGTGGTAATGATCCGCCGTTCCCTCTGCCCAGTTTTTTGCGCCCAGTTCACGCAACACCCCCATGGTCATCAGGGTCGCCAATCCTTGGGTCGGGGCAGGCGGGGCATAAAGCGTAACATCGCCATACTCAAGCGATACGGCATCCACTGTTCTGGTGCGGGTCTTGGCAAGGTCGGTTTTGCTGATCGGGGATCCGTGCGCAGACAGCCCGGCAACGATCTGATCGGCAAGCACACCCTCATAGAAATCGCGTGCGCCATGTTCGGCAATGCGTTTCAGGCTGCTGGCCAATTGGGGCTGATGGAATGTATCGCCGACATTGGGCATGCGGCCATTGGGCGCAAAGATATCGGCAAAGCCCGGCCATTGCGCGATTTCTTCCTTCCGGAAGCTTAGCCAAAAACACTGTGACGCGCTTATCGGAAAACCGTTTTCGGCAAGGGCGATGGCCGGTGCGATCAGATCAGACAGGCTTTTGCCGCCGCCCCAATGTTTGGCCGAATGATCCAGGGCATGTTGCCAGGAATCCACCGTGCAGGCCGTGGTCAGGGTTGATTCCGGACCGCGTAGTGGAATGGGCGTGTTGGGCGTGATGTGATCGCCGCCATTCTCCGCAGCCTGCCCGATGCCAAGGAAGGATTGCACTTTGCCGGAACTGTCTGACACCATCCAGACCGCGTCCCCACCAATCCCGCAGAAGTGCGGGTATGTGACGGCCAATACCGAGGCGGTGGCAACCACGGCCTCGATCGCCGTTCCGCCCTCGCGCAGGATTTTTGCACCGGCCTCGCTGGCGGCAGTACTTGGGCTTGTCACCATTGCGCGGCTTTTTGGGGCATTTTGGCTTACGGTCATGGGCGTTTCTTTCGGGAAGTGAGTGTGACGTCAAAAAGGTTGATCTGTTGCGCGGATCGGTTGTGGCGAAATTGCATGCAATCCTTTATACAAGCGCAAGCAACGAATTGTTCCTAACAAGAAACTTGGTGGGCAGGGATGAAGGCAGCGGACAAGGCAAAACATCGTACGGACATGATCAGTTCCGCGTTGCGCTCGGCAATTCTCGAGCGCGTGTTGATGCCCGGCATGAAGCTGCCCGAAGATTCCCTTGGCGAGCGGTTTGGTGTCAGCCGAACCCTGATCCGCCAATCGCTTGAACGGCTTGCCGCCGAAGGGCTGGTTGAACTGCGCCGGAACAAGGGGGCGATGGTTGCCAAGCCAAGCCTTGAAGAAGCCCGCGATCTGTTTGAGCTGCGCACCCAGATCGAAGATCTTGTGATCAGCCGGGTGATCAAGAACATGAACCCGGAAATTCTCGACGAACTTGAAGCCCATCTTGCCAAGGAAATCGCCGCCGAACATGCGTCCGAGCCGATTTCCATCCGTCTTGCGACCGAGTTCCACATCCTGCTGGCAAAGCTTGCCGGAAGCCCGGTTTTGTTGCGTTATGTCGAGGAAATCGGCTATCGCTGCGGATTGACCTTGTCGCTGTATGCGCGGCCGCATTCCACCGACTGCGGTATTCAGGAACACCGCCAGATCATTGATGCACTGGCCAAGGGCGATGAAGAAACCGCGCGCGAATTGATGCGTCATCACCTGACCGCTGTTGCCGACCGTGCGCTTTTCACCACCGTCGAAGGTGGGCCGCTTTTGTATCTTGATGCGCTTGAACCCTATGCCAAAAAAGTGCGCGACGGCGGGGCTTAGGGCAACGGTGCCGCCGCGCACATTGTCGCCTGTCCGCAAGAGCAGGCGATCTCCAAATCTTAGAAGATATTGGGCCGGATTGGCTGGATCGACTGGTTGGGCTGTGCGCATCAGGTGCATGGTTAAGCTGCTCAGGCCTTGATGCCCTTGCGGATCAGAATGCGCTCTGCACTTTCGTTCCACACATCCATTTTGATGATTTTCCCATTTTCGATCACAAAGCGGTCGATATAACGATTGCCTTCAAACGGGGTGCCATCGGGCCATTCGCCATATAGCCAGCCGGTGCTATAGACCACGGTTTGCCCGTTGGTATTGGCGACATCAAACTGACCAAACTTCTTTTTTACCCACTTATAGCGTGCTGCATTGAATGCGGTTGTTCCCGACGGATGGTCGTATTTTTGACCATCGGTAAAGGTAATCACGACATCATCAGACATGAAAGTCGCGGCCAATTCCGGGTCAGGCTTCATCGACGCATCAAGAAATTCACGCACGGTCCGGGCTTCGGGTGGCAGCGTATCAAGCACATTTTCCGTGGTCTGGTCGGTCATCTGAAAATCCTCATTCACAGCAATTGATCTTCGCGCAGCATAATATGTGAGCAGAAAATTTGCATGCATTAATTTTATGCAATAATTGCATGCAATTTGCGTATACATGAGGCAGTTGCCGTTCGAAGAATGACAGAGAGTCACATAAGATATTGAAAATAAACAATTCCTGTTCTTGGCATGGGCTTTGCTGCAGTGCGGTGACTGTTTGGCGCGCACCGTGAAACTGCGACGACCAAATACGAAGTCACATAATCAGGGAGTCTCACATGCCTATTTCTTCGCCTTTCCCGAAACTGACGCGACGGGCTGCCCTTTTGGGTGCGGCGGCTGCGTTGGTGTTTGCGGCCGTATTGCCGACCCAGAATGCCCGTGCTGAAGATACTGTTAAGCTTGGCCTTGTTGCCGCGCTGAGCGGTCAGTCCGCAAAATCGGGTGAAGCCATCACGCGCGGCATCACCCTTGCGATTGACAAGATCAATGCCGAAGGCGGCGTTCTTGGCAAGCCGCTTGAACTTGTATCGCGTGATGATGAAAGCAACCCGGGCAAGGGGCTGGTTGCAGCCCGTGAACTTGCCCAGCGCGAAGGCGTTGCTGCGATCATCGGCGGCCTTGATACGCCGGTATCCTTTGCCATCGTGCCTTACGTCAATCAGCAGAAAATGCCGTTCATTGGCCCGTGGGCAGCAGGCACCGGGATCACCAAAAACGGGGCTGACGAAAACTATGTCTTCCGTGTTTCGGCTGTTGATGAATATGTCGACGAAGCAATTACCGAATATCTGATCGCCAATTACGGTGCAAAGAAACCGGGCATGATCCTGATCAATAACCCGTGGGGGGAATCCAACGAAAAGGGCTTGCTCAAGGCGCTTGAAAAACGCGGCATGGACCATGCCGGGATTGAAAAGTTTGAATCCAACGACGTTGATGTTGTCCCGCAGCTGACCCGTCTCAAGGAAAACGGTGCAGATTCCCTGTTTGTTGTTGCCAACGTGGCCCCGACCGCACAGGTCATCAAATCGCTTGATCGTATGGGCTGGGATGTTCCGATTTCATCACACTGGGGCCCGGCAGGTGGTCGCTTTACCGAGCTTGCAGGCAAGTCGGGTGAGAAGGTCCACTTCATTCAGACCTATCTGTTTACCGATGCGGCTGATCCGATGTTCGCCAAGCTTCAGGAAAAATTCCCCGAGATCGAAACCCTTGCGGACGTAACCCCGGCAACCGGTATTGCCAATGCCTATGATGCGACCCTGTTGGTTGCGGCAGCCATTGAAAAAGCCGGTTCGACCGATGGTCCGGCCATCCGCGAAGCAATGTACGAAATCAGTGGTGTCGAAGGCATGATCAAAACCTATGACACGCCGTTCACCCCGGAAGATCAGGACGCGCTTGGTCCTGAAGATTACACCTTCGCGCATTTCGTCGAAGGTCAGATCATCCCGATCAAATAAGCAATCCATTTTACCTGTGCGGCGCGTTTTCCGATGCGCCGCACAGGGATTTCTTCCTTTTTGAATGATGCATCTTTGTGCATGGCAGAAGCAGGCGACTGGCAATGACATTATTAATCGCGGCCCTGATTACCGGTATCGGTCTTGGCAGTATGTACGGGCTGATCGCGCTCGGTTTTCAGATCACCTACTCGGTGTCCTCAAAGGTCAATTTCGCCCAAGGGTCCATGGTGATGCTTGGTGCGGTTCTTGGCTTTGTCTTTTGCGAGAAATATGGTTTCCCGGTCATTGTCGGTTATCCTCTGGCGATCCTGTGTTGCGGGGTCGCTGGCATTCTGGTGGAATTTTTCCTTGTCCGTCCGTTTGCCGTTCGCAATTCCGAAGCCTGGCTGATGGCAACCGTTGCCGGTGGTATCCTGCTTGATAACACTGTGCTGTTTACCTTTGGCAATGAGCCACGCACCTTGCCATCCGCCCTTGTTGGTGAAAGCTGGAACATCTTTGGTACCGGCGTTTATCCGCAACAAATTCTGATCCCGATTGCCGCTATTGGTGTGGCCTTGGCACTGCATGCGCTGTTTCGTCATACCCGACAGGGGCGCGCCTTGCTTGCGGTTGTGCAAAACCTTCAGGCAGCCAAGCTGATGGGGATCAACACCACCCTTATGGTGACGGGATCCTTTGCGATTTCATCGATGCTTGCCGGGGCGGCCGGTCTTTTGATCGCACCGCTGTTTTCGGTGCATTCTGATATGGGAACGCTGTTTGGGCTTAAGGCATTTGCGGTGGCCATTCTCGGCGGCATGACATCGGCCTATAGCGTCATGCTGGCAGGGTTCATCTATGGTCTGGTCGAAGCCGGTGTGACCACCTATCTCGGATCTTCCTATACCTTCATCGTCGTGTTTGCACTTGTCATCGCGGTTCTGACCATCAAACCAAGCGGCCTGTTTGGCCGTGCGGCGATCAAAAAGGTCTGATGATGAAACCCGAATTCAAAATCAAGAATCCCATGCCGAAACTCAATAAATCCATTGCCCTTGATAGCGTGATTCTTCTGGCTGTTATTGCCGGTTTGATCGGCGTTTCGATCACGGGCGGCTATACCCAGTTCATCATCGGCCTTGTCGCCATCACCACGATTTTATGTGTTGGCCTGAATGTTCTCTATGGCCTGACCGGTCTAGTATCGCTTGGTCAGGTTGGCTTCTTTGCCATTGGTGCTTATGGCAGTGCGATCCTGACTTTGGCGGGATTGAATTTCTGGCTGTCCCTTGTTGCGGCAACTTTGATTGCCGGTGTGGCGGGGTGTGTTTTGGCACTGTCTGCTGTTCGCATGGCCGGGCCGTTTTTGGCGATGGTCACCATCGCCTTTGCCTTTATCGTCGAACATGGCGCGATTGAATGGCGCGCACTGACCGGCGGGCAGAATGGGCTGATGGGTTTCCCGATGCCTGAACTGTTTGGCTATATGTTTAGCGAAGCGGATCTGGTGATGCTCTGCGTGGTGCTGGGCGGGGTTGCTCTTTGGGCGTTTCGTCGTCTCGCGACCAGTGGCTGGGGCATGGCAATGACCAGCATGCGTGATGCGGAAATTGCTGCAAGTTCGCTTGGCTATAATGCCTTTGCCGTCAAGGCCAGTGGCTTTGCCATTGCCGCAGCCATGGCAGGACTGGCTGGTGCATTGTTTGCGCCGCTTATGATGTTTATTGCGCCGTCAAACTTCCCGCTGAGCCAATCAATCCTGTATCTGTTTGCCGTCATTCTGGGCGGTGCGGGCACTGTGCTTGGCCCGCTGATCGGCGCATCGGTATCGGTTTTGTTGCCGGAATTTCTGGCGGACTTTGCCGAATATCGTTTGCTGATTTTCGGTGGTCTTTTGATCGTGGTTCTGTTGATTGCCCCGCGTGGAATTGTTGGCGTGATTGAACGGTTCATTCCGCTGACCAAACGTGGTGTGAATGCCACACCCGCCCATGAGATTGAAGCAGGGCTTAAGGCCTATGAAAAATCCGATGGTCTGGTGGTTGATGATCTTTCCATCGCCTTTGGCGGGGTGAAGGCCGTCAATGGCGTGTCCTTCACGGCCAAACCGGGCGATGTGACATCCATCATTGGCCCGAACGGGGCGGGGAAAACCACGCTTTTGAACATCATCAGCGGGTTTTACAAACCGACGGCAGGGACCGTGCGAAGCGGGGGGCAGGACATTGCCGGAATGCCAACCGATTTTGCCGCCCGCAACGGCATTGCCCGGACCTATCAGGCGACCCGTCTGTTTGAAAATATGTCGGTCATCGACAATGTGATTGCCGGTATCCCGGTGGGACGTTTTGGTAAACCGTTTCGTGCGATTGCATCAAGTGCGAACCGCAACCATGCGGCCGGGCTTCTGGCATTTTGTGGATATGGTGGTGATATCGATGCCCGTGCGGGGGACTTGCCGCATGTGGACCGACGTCTGGTGGAAATTGCGCGGTCGCTTGCGACCAAGCCTGCGGTCTTGTTGCTTGATGAACCGGCCGCAGGTTTGATGCATGCCGACAAGGTGGCGCTTGCCAAACTGTTGCGCCGGTTGGCCGATGCCGGGATTACGGTGGTTCTGGTCGAACATGACATGGAAATGGTCATGGGCATTTCCGATCAGATTTTGGCCGTCGACGCCGGAACGCCGATCATCTTTGATGTCCCGCAGGCCGTACAGCAGGATGCCCGCGTGATTGCCGCCTATCTGGGCGATGGGGAAATGAAAGCCCGTCCACGCCCGATCCCGTTTGAGGCAGGCCAGTCACCCGTGATTGAAACGCTGCGTCTGACCGCGGGGTATGGGGCAGCACCGGTGTTGCAATCGGTTGATCTTAAGGTCCGTCAGGGCGAAATGGTTGCCCTTCTGGGCGCGAACGGTGCAGGCAAATCAACCTTCCTGACGGCATTGGCCGGGTTGTTGCGTCCAGTAACGGGCAAGATCGTTTTGAACAACGAATATATCCATGACCTTGCCCCGCATCAGATTGTTGAGCAGGGGCTTGTTCTTGTGCCCGAAGGCCGACAGGTCTTTCCGGAACTGACCGTGCGCGAAAACATCGAACTCGGGGCCTATAAACAGCCCAAACCGGTTGGTGCGGATGAACTTGAAGCCATCCTGACCCGCTTCCCGCGTTTGCGTGATCGCATCAACAGTCCTGCTGGTCTGTTGTCGGGGGGTGAACAGCAAATGATGGCGATTGCCCGTGGCCTTGTGGCCAAGCCAAAGGCGCTGTTGCTTGATGAACCCTCCCTTGGTCTGGCACCGGCCATGGTCGAAGAGCTTTATGCCATTTTGGGAGAACTTCGCGATGAAGGTGTGACGATCCTGCTCGTTGACCAGATGGCGACCATGGCGCTTTCGGTGGCGGATTATGCCTATGTCCTCGAACAGGGGCAGGTGGTTGCCGAAGGCAATGCATCTGATCTGCGTCAGGATGAACGGCTGATTGCGGCGTATCTTGGTGGTGCGGAACAGGGTGATAAGAACAAAGAAAAGGTGGCACAGTAAGATGCTTGATTATCTGGTGAGGAACGCCTGCCTTCCGGGCGAGAATACGCTTGTCGATCTTGGCGTTGCCGATGGCAACATTACGCAAATCGCCCAGTCGATACATGGTGATGCGCCAAGCTTTGATGCGTGTGGCCAACTGATCAGCCCCGGTTTTGTCGAAAGCCACATTCATCTTGATAAGGCCTGCATCCTTGATCGTGCCAAAAACGAAACCGGCACCCTTCAAGGCGCGATTAGTGCGGTCGCCAATGCCAAAAGCGGCTTTACCGAAGATGACATCTATGCCCGCGCTGCCCGCGTGATTGAAAAGGCAATCACCGAGGGCACCAATGCGGTGCGCACCCATGTCGAAATTGATCCGGGTATTGGTCTTGCCGGGTTCAAGGCGATCAAGCGCCTGAAAGCCGATTACGCCTGGGCGATGGATGTCGAGATTTGCGTTTTCCCGCAGGAAGGCCTGTTTAATTATCCCGGCACCGAAGAATTGCTGCGCGAAGCGTTGGACAATGGGGCGGATTTGCTGGGCGGTTGCCCCTATATGGATACTGATCCCAATGGGCAGATCCTGCGCCTGTTTGAAATGGCACGCGAATACGATGTCGATCTGGATTTTCATCTGGATTTCGATCTTGATGCCAGTTGGCGTCATCTTGATGAAGTTGCCAAACAATCCATCGCCTTTGGCTGGCAGGGCCGGGTGATGATCGGCCATGTCACCAAGCTGTCGGTGCTGCCCAAACCCGAACTCGACGACACGATTGCCATCATGCGTGATGCCGGGATTGGCTTGACCGTGTTGCCCGCGACCGACTTGTTTCTGACCGGGCGCGATCATGATCATTCTGTGCCGTGTGGTGTTGCCCCGGCGCACAAGCTTGCCGATCATGGGGTGTGCTGCACGATTGCGACCAACAATGTGCTTAATCCGTTTACGCCTTATGGCGATTGTTCGCTGTCGCGAATGGCGAACCTTTACGCCAATGTCAGTCAGCTTTCGACAGAGGCAGAGTTGGAGAATTGCTTTGCCATGGTGTCTGACGCCCCGGCGAAATTGCTGGGCCGATCCAGCAAGATCGCGGTTGGCCAAGCGGCAAGCTTTATTGTCCTGCCTGCCCAAAGCCGCGCCCAGGTGGTCTCGGAAATCAGCCGCCCGGTCTGGGGCATGAAAGACGGGCGGGTAACGTTTGAACATCCGGTCGCAAAGCTGTTTCGCCCTGCATAGGCATCACATGTATTGCTGCGGATACCAAAAAGCCTGCCAAGCGTCATTGCACTGGCAGGCTTTTGGGTCAGACAGGGTGGGGCACCTGTCTTTTTGATATCTGTGCGTGGTTATCTTGGCGCGTGACCATGTTCGCAGACGAAATCGACGTCCATGCGATCAATACCGATATCCTGAAGAATTTCACGCGGGGCATTGCGCAGCATTTCTGCATCACGGCTGACCTTGTAGGCCAGTGCCCATTTGCGCGGAAAAAGGACGAGCCAGCGCCAGATGGATACGCCCGAAACCGGCGCAACATTGGTGGAGGCGACGAGGGAGTTATTTGTAAACTGTGCTGGCATGATGCTGGCTCGCTAGTTTGTTTGCTAATAAGGGGTCAAAGCTTCCTTTGAGCCCGCAAACAATTTACGCGCTGCTTTTGTTTAACGGTGCGCAAGTTTCGCAAATCCATGCGAGATTTTCGCAAAAATTCCTGAAAAACGATTTTCTTTCGTCGCGCGCATAGGTCATGTTTGCGGACGGGGCGTTACATCATTTTTTGAGGCATTGAACTTTGGCGGAACTCGATACGTTCGACTATCGCCTGCTGGAGCTGTTGCAGGAAAACAGCCGCATGACAGGTAACGAGCTTGCACAAAGGGTTGGCCTTTCGTCGGCGGCCTGTTTGCGCCGTGTGCAGCGCTTGCGCGAAACGGGTGTTATTGAACGCGATGTTGCCATCGTCTCGCCCAAGGTGTTTGGCAAGAAGATGATGGTGATTGTGCTTTTGACCATGGAGCGCGACCGCCCGGATCGCTACATGCTGATGCGCGACGAATTCGCCAAAATGCCCGAAGTCGTTCAATGCCATCATGTGACCGGTGCGCATGATTTTGTGCTGCGCATACAGGTCAGCGACATGGACGAATACAGTGCTTTCGTCGACCGGGTATTTCATGAACCCTATATCAAACGCTATGAAAGTCTGGCGGTTCTCGGCTCGCTGAAATAGCGCCAAAAGGGGCTTTTGGAATATTCAATTAAAATGAATAATTAGGCCGATTATTCAATATTGGTGAAAAGTCAGACATCGGGCGCAAAGCCCAATATTGGACGTCATTTTAATCCTCATACAATTAAAATGACGTCCAAATCGAAAACCCGGCATGTGCGTTTCGTCATGCCGGAATGGTTTTTTCCGACGCATCAAACAGGTGAACATCACCGGATGCGAAATGCAGCCCGACAGTATCGCCAACGACGGCTTGGGAATGGCCGACGATGCGCACGGTGAACAGTCCGACGTTGGGCACATTGACATAGGCAAAGCTGTCCGAGCCCAGATGTTCCATCACGTCAATCTGCCCTGACAGGATCGCCGTTGTTGTGTCGGTGGCATCGCACAGCGACATGTGTTCGGGGCGGACGCCCATTTTGGTCGCACCTTCGGCGTTGCGACCGATATCGGATGTATTGCCATTGGCAAATGAAAGCGCGCTGCCCTTGCCAGTGCAATCGACCACGTTCATTTTTGGTGAGCCGATGAATTGGGCGACAAACAGATTGCCCGGATGGCGATAAAGATCAAGCGGGGAGCCGACCTGTTCGATCTGGCCGGCCTGAAGAACGACAATCTTGTCGGCAAGCGTCATGGCCTCTACCTGGTCATGGGTGACATAGACCATGGTTGCGCCGAGTTTCTGATGCAGGCGGGCGATTTCAAGGCGCATCTCAACACGCAGGGCTGCATCAAGGTTTGACAGCGGTTCATCAAACAAGAATGCCCTGGGTTCGCGAACAATTGCGCGCCCGATGGCAACGCGCTGACGCTGCCCGCCAGACAGGGCCTTGGGTTTGCGATCAAGATAGTCTTCAAGCTTTAGCGTTGCGGCAGCTTCATCGACCTTTTGGGTGATTTCATTTTTGGGCATGCCCGCCACGGTCAGGGCAAAGCCCATGTTTTCACGCACCGATTTGTGCGGATAAAGCGCATAGGACTGAAACACCATGGAAAGTTCACGTTCTGCCGGTGGTTTGCCCGTCACATCATCGCCGTCAATCAGGATCTGACCATCGGATGCCTCAACCAGACCGGAAATCAGGCGCAGCAACGTCGATTTGCCACAGCCAGACGGGCCGACGAAAATGACCAGCTCGCCCTCATTGATCTGAAGGTCGATGCCCTTGATGACTTCGATGCCGCCAAATGATTTACGGATGTTTTTAAGTTCGATCTGCCCCATTTTATTTGGCCTCCTGATCTGTGGTGTCGGGCTTGGGGGTGTCGGGCTTGAGGGTGTTGGGCATGGGGATGGTGGCATCAGTGGGCGTGCCTGCGCCCCTGGGCCGTGCGGACCAGTAAAGTGACATGGATGCCGTCCATGAAAAGTCGGTGCCACCACCGCCACGGCCCGTTACCGGGCAGAAATATTCACGATAATCGGATTGGTCGATAAGGGCTTGGGTATCGGCGCGGATACGTTCGGCAAGTTCGGTTTCGCCATGTTCAATCAGACCCGTGGAGATCATCCAGTTGATCATGGCCCAGACAGGCCCCCGCCAATATCGGATTGAATCAAACAGTTCATGGTTTGGATCAAAACTGGGCACGCCATGCTTAACCGATGAAAGCCAGCGTGACAGGGTTGCTGCCATCTTGTTGGCCCGGATTTTTTCGACCTTGCCGGCAAACAGGGCAAGCCAACTGCCCGATGTCAGCGCGGTTGCATGTTCATTTCTTCTGAGATCAAGGGTGACATATCCGCCAACAGCCTCAGACCAAAGTGCTTCAAACCCGGCATCAAGACGGGCAAGGCGGGCGGTTGCGCGGGTTGCGATATCATCATGGCCCAAAAGTCTGGCCATGGTGATCAAATCGCGTTCGGCGCGCCGCAGGATTGCATTCATTCCCGGTTCAGCGACCCAAAACGGACAATCACGCGCAATCACCTGCGGGTCCCAGTTACAATCGCGTCCGAATTTTACCAACGACATATAGTGGTCGTAGTCATCTTTTTTCGGGCGTTCGTCTTTGTTGACGATATCCGTGTCACGCCGGTGATAGGTGCCAACGCCGGTTGTATCGATAAAGGACAATGGACGATCCCAGTCCGGCAGATTGTCACGTCCGCTTTCCCAGGGGTGCATGTTTGCGACGACACCGCGGCCTTCCGGATCACGGGCATCGAGAAACCATTGATGCCAGCGATCAAGTTTGGGCAGAAGTTTGGCGGCGCGGTCGCGGTGGGCGTTAATATCTTCGGCCAGAAGGTGTTCGATCACGGTCGCGGCAACGGGGGGCTGTGTAATGCCCGATGTTGGCGGGGTGTCGGCGATATTTTTTGTGCCCCATTGTTCCGGGCCGGGGAAATAGCTTTTTTCCTCTTTCCAGAAAATGATGTGGGGCACCATGCCGTTGTCCCATTGTGCAGACAGCAGGCTTTCGACTTCCTGCCATGCGCGGTCGGGATCAAAGACGGAAAAGCCAAGTGCGACCAGAGCACTATCCCAGTTCCACTGGAACGGATAAAGCTTGGCACTTGGCACCGTATAGCCGCCGCGATCATTGGCCAGAAGGATTTCGGCGGCACGTTTGTTCGTGCCCGAAAGCTGATCAATCGACATGGTCATCCCTTTACACTCCCGGCGGTCAGGCCCTGAACGAGGAAACGTTCGAACCACAGGAAGATCACAAGGATCGGGACCGTTGCGATGACGGCCCCGGCCATCAGGTGCTGGCGGGGGACTTCCGATGAATTCAGCGATACGACCCCGCGTGACAGGGTGAAGATGTCGGGATCATCAAGGAACATGAAGGCAAAGAGGAACTCGTTCCAGGCAATCATGAAGACGTAAAGCGATACCGACGCCAATGCAGGCAAGGCCAGTGGCAGGGTGATTTTCACGATCACGCCAAAGCGTGACAGACCATCCATCAGGCCTGCTTCTTCGAGTTCGGCAGGCAGACCCCGGAAGTAGCCCTGCAACATGTAAAGGGCGACGGGAACCGTCGTCGCGGGATAGACAATCAAAAGCCCAACCACGGTGTTGCGCAGTCCAAGTTGGCTGAATACCGCGTAAAGCGGGATGACCAGAACGATCATCGGCACGAGATAGATCAGCAGGACCGAGCTTGAAAGAACTGTCTGGCCGGGGAAATTCAATCGCGCAACCGCATATGCCCCGGGAATGGAAAAGGCCAGCGTGATGATGACGGTCGATACCGAGACAATCGTTGAAATCAACAGGAACCGGCCAAAGTTAAACTCGGTAAACAGTTCGACATAGCTGTCAAACAGGCTGGCGGCCCCTTGTGTCAGGTTAATCGACAAATCCAGCGGGTTTAAGAACAGCTCCTGCTGGTTCTTCAGGCTGGTCATGACCATCACATAGAAAGGCAGAATGACAATCACGCTAAAGAAGACAAAGCCGAACCCCTTGAGCACACGCACGATCACAAGATCAATGCTGTAGCGTTTGAGCATGCCGCTGTGGATGTCGTTCAGGACCGCCCGGTTGGCAAATGTCACCGACAGGGCAATCACCCCGACGCCAAAGGCCTGTGTGAGCGAGTTTTGCGAAAAGGCCAGACTGAAAGGGGCCCCAAAGGATACCAGCATCATGGCAACAATCACGGCAGCAAACGCAACCATGTAAAGACCCGGTGTGCGGTCTTTGGGGGCGCGCATCAAAATGATGGCGGCATTTACCGCCCCGCCCAGTGCCCCGGCGGACATGATCGGCGTTGCGGCAAGCCCGGTAATCAGGGTCAGCGAAATGCCGGTGATCGCAACGGCAATCGCGCCCCATAGCAAGCCTGACAGAAGGCCAAGAAGAAGACCCGTACCAATACGCATTACGAATCCTCCCGGTGGACGAATTTGAAGTAGAACACGGCAAAAATCAAAAGCAGGACAAAGATGGCAACCGCGACCGCCGCCCCGGCCCCAAGATTGGACAGGGCAAAGCCCTGCTCATAGACATCAACGGTCAGGGTGCGCGTGCCTGCGGCCCCGCCGGTCAGAAGGAAGATGTCGTCAAACTTGTTGAACGTCCAAATAAAGCGCAGCAGGAACAGGGTCGATAGAATGCCCAGAAGCTGCGGCAGGGAAATGTGCCAGAATTGCTGAAGTGGCGTGGCACCATCGACCTCGGCGGCCTCGTACATGTCTGATGAAATGGATTGCATGCGGGCGAGAATAAACAGGAATGACAATGGGAAATAACGCCAGGCTTCAAAGGCAATCACCGTTGCCAACGCCAGCGGGAATTCGATGGTCATGCCAAAGATATCGATTGGCAGTGCCCGCTGACCAAAGAAATTCACCCCCTCATCGGCAAGGTTCATGCGCTGTAAAATGGCATTGAAGGTGCCGTTGAACGGATCAAGCAGGATCACCCATGTAAAGGCAACCGCGATCACGGGCGCAACATAGGGAAACAGAAAAAGTCCGCGAAGGATGGATCGTCCGGCGAACGGTTTGTTGAGCATTTGGGCGGCAAACAGCCCTAAAACCAGCGCGCCCAGAGTACCAAACACGGTATAGGCGAGGGTCACCCACAAAACCGACCAGAATTCGCGGGAATCAAAAATCCGTGCGAAGTTATCGAGGGTAAATTCGCTGTTGGTCAGGATGTTTTCGGCGTTCCCGGTAACGGTCGGTTCACTGTCACGCGGTGATACCGGATTGGCAGCAAAGCTTTCATCTGCAATGGCGGTGAGTTCAAGACGGGTGCGTTCGCCTGCTTCAAGCTGATCAAGCGTGCAGCGCACATCCGATCCATTTACCGTACATGCAGGGTCATCTGTGATGATGGTGATGCCAGGGGGAAGAGTATCAATCAGGACAACATCGGTGATGTCACCTTTGCGCGATGAATTTCGCATTCTGTACTGAATGCGAAATTCCTGCCCGGCGACATCCATATCCCCGCGCACACGTTCAGAAACCACCGGTGTCGGTGGGCGCAGATCAGATAATTTGACCGGCTTGACCGAAATCCAGAAGTTGGCAAGCAGCGGAAACAGCACAACGCTCATGACGATCAGGAACGTCGGGGCAAGCATCCAAAGTGCCAGCCGTGCTTCGCGCCGGGCCATAGGCCCCAATTTTGATTTACGCTTTGGCGGAGGGGCCGTTGCGGACGGTGTCTTTGTGCTTTGGGACGTGGTCATCGTCTTGCCATCCGTTCTGAAAATCGGAAGTCCGGGGCACCGGCATGGTTGGGTGCCCCGGATACAAGGCTGTGCGTCGCTTATTCGATGGCGGCGATTTCTTCGTTGATCAGGTCAGCCGTGGCTGCGGCGTCACGTTCGCCGTCGATATATTCACGAACGTAGCGGTTGACCACCTGACTGTTGATGATGCGCGATGCCAACGAAAGCTGACCTTCGGCAACACCCCAACGGTTTGCGGTTTCAAGTCCGGAAACGATGTCGGTGATGACGGCCGGATCATAAAGTTCCGACAGCGGCTTTTTGCGATCGACGCCAACCGGCAGGGTCGACCATGCCTTGACGAATTTTTCCGGATCATCGGCTGTGCCGTGACGGACCGGGAATTTGCCCTCTGGTGCGATGGAAAGCGTGCTGGTGTAGCCTTCATCAAGCGAGAATTTGACGAATTCCTCGGCGGCATCGGTATCGGCATCATTGGTAATGCCGAAGTAACGAATGTCACCCCATGCCGCGCCATCCGGATTGGACGGGCCCATCAGGCGGGTCACAACACCGGTTTTGGAGGCCAGTTCATCAGAGGTCGGATCATCATTGATGGTGGGCGGCGCACTGTCACGAAGACCGGCCAATTCATCAAGGATGAAGGGTGACCAGATGATCATTGCTGTCTTGCCCGCGAAATAAAGCTCGCGGGACTGTTTCCAGTACAGGTCACCGGGCGGGGATGCTTCGGCGATGGATTTATAGAATTCCAGTGCCTCGACCAGCTTGTCCTTGTCAAAGCCAACCGAACCATCCGCGGAAACCGGGGTTGCACCGTTGGCGAGGAAAACATGTTCAAGCACCTGGCTCATGAAGTTTTCGTCGATCTTGGTCGCGGCGACGAAGCCATACATTTCGGGCGGATTATGCAGCGCATCAAGCGCCTTTTGGATGTTGGCATAGCTGTTGGGAGCCTCTAGGCCTGCTGCATCAAACAGATCCTTGCGGTACAGAACCATCTGAGTCCAGCCATCTGACGGCACAGCAGCCACTTCGCCGTCAAAGTCGGCCATCGAAAGTGCGGCTGGTGCGAAGGTGTCCTTGCCAAGGCTGGTGACAACTTCGTTGTTGGCTTCGGTATCGAGAATGCCTGCTTCGGACCAGGGCAGAACGTATTGCAGGGTCAAATAGATGACGTCTGGCAAATCACCAGCGGCATAGGCGGCCGTGGCGCGCGTGCCCAATTCTGACTCTGTGACCGGGATGACTTCAACGGCGGTGCCTGTTTTGGCTTCGAACTGCTTGGCCATTTCTTCTTGTTTGGCCAGGCGTTCGGGTTGTTCTTCGGTGGTCCAGAAACGCAGCTGGGCACTGGCGATGCTGGTTGAGACCAGCAAGCCGGCTGCTGCGAGCGTCAATGAACTCATCAATGCACGCTTAATGTTCATGAGATGCCTCCCTTGGCATTGGCGGCCAGCTTCAATGCTGGCGGGTTGGCTGACCCACGGATGGTCAGCGATGCTTCCCACAGAATTTGGGAAAATTCGGATGCAGGCGCATTGGCCTGCGAAACAACGATCCGGCCGACTTCACGGCCGATCTCATAGCTGGCCTGTGCCATCGTGGTCAGACCGGGGTGAATGGCTTCGCCCATGGGCAGGCCATCAAAACCAATGACGGATATGTCACGCCCGACCGTGATCCCGGCATGGGCAAGTGCATGAATGGCACCAATTGCGACGGCGTCGGTGACACATAAAAGGGCTGTGGGGCGGTCGGGGTGTTTGAGGAGTTCGGTCACCGCATCGCGTGCGGCCATTTCATCGGTGATGCCGTCATGAAGGTAGCCTGGCAAAACAGGGCATTCGTGTTTTCGGGCGGCAGCAAGATATCCCGCGCGGCGTTGCCAGGCATAGTTAAGGTCGGGATCGCCCCCAAGATAGGCAATCTTGCGATGCCCCATACCAACCAGATGATCCATCGCATCGGCAAATGCCTTTTCATTGTCGATATCAAGCCATGCGTAATCGTCGCAGTTTTCGGTGCGCCCCTGTACGACAAAGGGCAGGTTGGCTGATCTGAGGAAATCGACCCTTGGGTCCTTGCGCTTGGTGCGTGCGATCACGAAACCACCGACCTTTCCCGATCGGATCAACCGGTCCATGACTTCGACTTCGTCATGGCCATCGGGGACGGCTGCGACCAGCAAATCCCAGTCAGACAAGGCAAGTTCGGTCGCCAGACCATCAAGAATTTCGGCCAGAAACGGATCAATCTGATGGCCATCGCGGGCCGGTAAGACAAAACCGACGGTCTCGACAACACCGCGTGCCAAGCGCCGTGCTGTCGTAGACGGGCGATAGCCCAATTCATCTGCGGCCTTGCGGACCCGTTCGATGGTTTTCCGGGCAATGTCGGGATAATTGTTCAGGGCGCGTGAAACGGTTCCTTCTGACAAGCCAAGATGCTTTGCCAGTTGGGCAATAGACACAACCTCACGGCGTTTTTTAACCCGCGACACGGAACCTCCCTTATGCTTTTTCATCATCTTGTTGATGATGTTGGCTGTTTCCGAAACCGCTTTCGGAAACGTTCGAAACGCTATACGAAACCGCTTTCGGTTGTCAAATTGTTGATTTTGAACGATTTAATTTTGCGCCGCGAGATGGGCCTGGCGCTATTCTTAGGGATGGGGATATTCCGCGGGGAATCTTGGTTGTTGTGCGGGTTAAGGGCGGTTATCAACCAAAGGTATAAGCGATATTTGCTGCTTCCTGTTGCGACGCACACCGTCAACGAACAGGTGCCCAAAAGGCGCGTTCTTGACCAGCAGGTCAGGACTCGGCACAAAAAATGGCGGGCCAAATATGCGATGGCCCGCCATTTTACGTATTAGATCAGGATATACACCGCTTAGCTGAAATCGAGTGCGCGGTCGCCGTTGGCATCCTTGATGCGGGTCGGAAGACCCATGCCGTTGAGCAAATTCAGGAACGGTTTGGATGGCAGTTCTTCGACGTTTGCCATCTTTTTCACATCCCATTCACCGGTGGCGATCAGCATTGCAGCCGCGACGGGCGGCACGCCGGCGGTATAGGAAATGCCCTGACTTCCGACTTCGGTGTAGGCGTCCTTATGGTCGGCCACGTTATAGATCAGGACTTCGGTTTCCTTGCCGTCCTTCGTGCCCTTGACCAGATCACCGATGCAGGTCTTGCCGGTATAGTCCGGGGCAAGCGAGCTTGGATCGGGCAGGCAGGCCTTAACGACCTTAAGCGGCACGACTTCGAGGCCTTCGGCGGTGGTAACCGGTTTTTCGGACAGAAGACCGATGTTTTTCAGCACGGTGAAAACATTGACGTAGTGATCGCCAAAGCCCATCCAGAAGCGCACATTTGGCACATCAAGGTTCTGGGACAGGGAATGGACTTCGTCATGGCCGGTCATGAAGGTCTGGCTTTCGCCGACAACCGGCATATCCCAGATCTTTTTGACTTCGAACATCTTGTTGGACTGCCATTTGCTGTCCTGCCAGGAATAGACCGTGCCGGTAAATTCGCGGAAGTTGATTTCCGGATCGAAATTGGTGGCGAAATATTTGCCGTGGCTGCCGGCATTGATGTCGATGATGTCGATCGAGTCAATCTTGTCGAAGTAGTCTTCGACGGCCAGTTTGGCATAGGCATTCACAACACCCGGATCGAACCCGACGCCAAGGATCGCGGTTGTGCCAGCGGCTTCGCATTCTGCGCGGCGCTTCCATTCATAGTTGGCATACCATGGCGGGTTTTCGCAGATCTTGTCCTGCTCTTCATGGATGGCGGTATCAAGATAGGCGACACCGGTTTTGATACAGGCCGACATGACCGGCATGTTGATAAAGGCAGAGCCGACATTGATGACAATCTGGCAGCCGGTTTTTTCAATCAGGGCTGCGGTTGCATCAACGTCCGTGGCATCGAGTGCGTGACCTTCAAGAACGCCTTGTTCTTTGAGGTTTTTCTTTTCATGGATGCTGTCGATGATGGCCTGGCACTTTGATGCCGTGCGCGATGCGATATGAATATCGCCAAGCACGTCATTATGCTGTGCGCATTTATGGGCAACCACCTGTGCGACGCCACCTGCGCCGATAATCAGAACATTCTTTTTCATGTCGGGCCAAAAACTCCCCTGTTTTGAGAGGTGGGGAAATCGCTTTCCCCGGTTCGCTATGAAAACTGCGCTTTCGTGTTTTACGAAAGGCTCGAAACGTAATCGTCAAAGGTGAACTCACGCACGACGCGCTCTGTTCCGTCGAGTTCCCGGATCACGATGGACGGCATGCCGACCCCGTTAAACCAGTTCTTTTTAACCATGGTGTAACCGGCCGCATCTTCAATGGAGATGCGGTCGCCGACCTTGATCTCTTTTTCGAAATCAAATTCGCCAAACACGTCACCGGCAAGGCATGACTTGCCACAGATCATATAGGGATGATCGCCGGTGTTGGGCAGCACCTTGGCATTTTCGCGATAGATCAGAAGATCGAGCATGTGGGCTTCGATCGAGCTATCGACGATGGCAAGGTTCTTGCCGTTAAACAGGGTATCAAGCACGGTGACTTCAAGGGTGGTGCTGTTGGTGATCGATGCTTCGCCGGGCTCAAGATACACCTGCACGCCGAATTTCTCGGAGAAGGCCTTAAGGCGGGCGCAGAATTTATCAAGCGGGTAATCATCGCCGGTGAAGTGAATGCCGCCACCGAGGCTGACCCACTCAACGCGCGCGAGAAGCGATCCGAATTTTTCCTCGATATCGGTCAGCATGCGATCAAACAGATCAAAGTCGGCATTTTCGCAGTTATTGTGGATCATGAAGCCGGAAATCTGATCCATCACCGCTTCGACCTTGGCAACATCCCATTCGCCGAGCCGCGAAAACGGGCGGGCCGGATCGGCGAGATCAAAGCTTGAGGTCGAGACCTGCGGGTTGAGCCGAAGCCCACGCACGATGTTTGACGCCTGATCGGCAAAACGGGTTAGCTGGCCAATGGAATTGAAGATGATCTTGTCGGCATTTTCGATCACCTCCGTGATTTCATCATCGGAATAGGCGACACTATAGGCATGCGTTTCCTTGCCGAATTTCTTGCGGCCCAGCTTGACCTCATAGAGCGAGGATGACGTCGTGCCATCCATGTAGTCCGACATGAAATCAAACACCGACCAGGTCGCAAAGCATTTAAGCGCCAGCAACGCCTTTGCGCCGGAATGTTCGCGTACATAGGCGATCTTTTCCATGTTGCGCAGCAGCTTGGATTTATCGAGCAGGTAATAGGGCGTTGCGGGCATGGGCGGCTCTCTACAACTATGTCACGGGGAATGCGGGGTAACGCGGAACGCGCGATCAGGCGTTTATGTTCCGGGTTTGGGCAAAATCACCAGTCTGGTGGTGGTAACAACCGGCTTTTCTAGTGATCAGCCTGACGGTGCGTCATCCAATAGACAGAGACAGATAAACTGTATTCACTCATCAGACGCCTCCATCTTTCGGGTTGTTGCAAAGCTGCGCGTTGCCATTCATCAATCGGCGGTAACGGCATGTGTGTTTGCCGCGTCCCAATAGCAGCGAGGACCGGGGCGGTCAATACTGCAATGCCCCCTATGTAATGCAATTCTGCGTATCAAGGCATGTTGTGGTTTCATGACGCTTTGATCAAGGGGCAATCGCATTGATTTTGATTTGTTATTTCCTATCTGTTTATCTAGGGACTGTTGAGAAACAGGATGCCGTCGTGGTTGCCGCCTGAGGGCAGCAATGCCTTTGGGACGAGGGCGGCAATGCCTTGGAACGGGGCGTTTTTCAACAGGCCCCGGGGCAAGGGGATGAAAAATGACGTTGCCTTGCCTGCATCCATAATAAAGACAGCGAATTGTTTTAAAAACCGACAGGATAAAACCAGACGGAGGAGCCAATGTCACCCGCACCTGTAAGTGTCGATCATCTTGCTTTTCCGACCCGTGACCTTGAGGCAACCGACCATTTTTATTCCAAGGTATTGGGGGCTGCACTTGTCCATGCCGAAAGCGGGTATAGCCCATCGTGGAAAAGTGATTATTTGCTGATTACCTATGCACTGCCCGATGGCACGCGGCTGTCCTTTTTTGACTGGCCTGCTGATACCGGGCCGTATCCGGATGATCCTGATATGCCCGATGATGTTTTCCACATCGGTCTTCGCTGTGGCGCACCCCGCGATGTGATTGCCTGGCAAAACCATCTGTTTCAGCACAAGATCGTTTATCACAACGAAGATGATGGCAGGACGCGGCGCCTGTTTGTGCGTGATCCCAACGGCATCCGGTTTGAAATTTTTGCATCCGAAACCGCCAAATCCGGCGAAGACCACAAAGATCGTGCACGGTCGGTTGTCGACGAGTGGCAAAAGATTGCCGGCCGTTAGGCTCGGGTTTTGGGGCAGGGGCCGCTGCTTTGGCGGATGATCAGTTCGGTCGGAATGATCGCTGGTCCGGTTTCGGTGTTGGTAAAGGGCGCTTTTGCCCCCAATCGATCCAGCAGGAGGGTGATGGCCTGTTCGCCAAGCCGACGGCGCGGTTGGCGCACGGTTGTGATTGGCGGGTCATAGGCCGCAGCGTGCGGGATGTCATCAAAGCCGACGACTGACAGGTCTTCGGGAATGCGCAGGCCATATTCCTTGGCCGCGACAATCACACCAATTGCCATGCCGTCACTCGCACAGCTTATCGCGGTCGGGCGGGTTTTGGCATCACCAAGCAATGCGCGCCCTGCCGCGATCCCGGAATCGATTGAGAAATCCCCGCGATAGACCAGGGCCGGATCAAAGCCGATGTCCGCAGCATCAAGCGCGCGGCGGTATCCGGCAACCCGGTCGATGGTCAGGATATTGTTTGACGGGCCGCTGACATGGGCAATGCGGGTGTGACCGAAATCGGTCAGATGGCGGGTGGCAATAAAGGATGCCTCGTCATTATCAATGATCACGGTTGGCAAGGCACAGCCCGGGATGCGTTCGCAGGCAATGACGACGGGGGGCGTGGCATTTGCCGGGGCATTGGCAAGCGGTGCGGGCAAGCGCCCATTGAGCAGGATCATGGCATCGGCCTGATTGCTGCGCAGATAGGCGGCATAGGTTGCCTCGCGTTCGGGATCGTTTTGCGTATCACCGATCAGAACGTTATAGCCCGCCTGACTGGCACCTTTTTCAATGCCCGACAGAATCGCTGAAAAGAACGGGTTTCCGATATCAGGCACCAGCAAAAGAATCATGCCAGACCGGTTCAGGCGCAGGTTCCGCGCCATGACATTGGCGGTGTAGCCGGTCGCGGCGATGGCTGTTTGCACTTTTTCACGGGTGGTTTCGGAAACCACATCGGGTTTGTGCAAGGCCCGGCTGACAGTGGCAATAGAGACCCCTGCGTGGCGGGCAACATCTTCAATCGTCGCGATTTTTTCATTCATGCTTCTTCCTACTCCGCCGGTCACAGGCTGTCCAGCAGCATTCACTGTGCGTGTTTGGGGGGTGATTTTGGTCACTCTGAGTAAAATGTAAAGGTTTACATAAAAAATGAAAACGTTTACACAGGAGTCAATAAGCAGTTGATCGCAAAAAATGCGACGCTAGGGAGGATATATTCATGACGGATGCGGCAGTTCACGCCGTTGATCCCGGTCAACAGGCACGTCTGCGCCTGTCTGGTCGGCAGATTTGCAAGTCATTTGGCCCCGCACAGGTGCTGTTCGATGTTTCCATCGATCTGCATGCCGGCGAGGTCCATGCACTTTTGGGGGAGAATGGTGCAGGCAAATCGACGCTGGTAAAAATCCTGTCTGGCTATCACCAGCCGACCAGTGGTGAACTTGTCCTTGATCAGGCGCCGGTCACATTTGCCGACAGCGAAGTCGGGGAAAACCATGGTGTGATCCTGATTCATCAGGAACTCAATCTGGCCGAACAGCTTACCGTTGAAGAAAACATCTTTTTGGGACGCGAGATCAAGCGGGGCTGGTTCCTTGACAAGGCCGCGATGCGCGCCGAGACCCGCAAGCTTTTGGATCAGTTGCAATGCAATATTGATCCGCGCACCCGCATTCGCGATTTGCCTGTTTCAGATCGCCAGATGGTCGAAATTGCCAAGGCGCTTTCGAAAAACGCCGATATCCTGATCCTTGATGAGCCAACCGCGGTTCTGACCGGGCGTGAGGTCGACATCCTGTTTGATCAGATCAAGCGTCTGCGCGCGCAGGGCGTGGCGATCCTTTATATTTCCCATAAGCTTGACGAAATCAAAGCCATTGCCGACCGGGTAACCGTGCTGCGCGATGGCCGCCACATCACCACCGAACCTGTCGCCGGTCTTGAAAAAGACGATATGGCGCGCCTGATGGTGGGGCGTGACATCAAACAGATGTTCCCCGACCGTGAAGCGGTGCAGGCATCTGACATCGCCCTTTCGGTGCGCGATGTGTCTGTTCCTGGACAGGTCCGCGATGCCGGTTTTGATCTTCGGCGCGGCGAGGTTCTTGGTTTTGCAGGCATCGTTGGTGCGGGCCGTACGGCCCTGATGGAAGCGATCATCGGATTGCGTGAACGTTCATCGGGTGACATTGCGCGCAACGGTGCACCGGTCAGTATCAAGAACCTTCAGGATGCCAAAAAATGTGGCATTGCCTATTTGACCAAGGATCGCAAGGGCAGCGGATTGTTGCTTAATATGGATATGCGGCCGAACCTGACGTTACTGGCGTTGGAGAAATTTGGCCGTGTGATCATTGATCGCAAGGCAGAAGAAGCCGCCCTTGAACGCGCGATTGAGGCTTTTGATATTCGCGCGGCCGACCCGAAAACCAAGGTCGGTGATTTTTCCGGGGGCAATCAGCAAAAGCTGTTGCTGGCGAAGGTCATGGAAACCGACCCGGAAGTCGTGATCATCGACGAGCCAACGCGTGGCATCGATATCGGTACCAAAAGCCAGATTTATCATTTCATCGGCGATCTTACCAAGCGGGGTAAGTCCGTCATTCTACTGTCGTCGGAAATGCCCGAAATGCTTGGCCTGTCTGATCGCATCGTGGTCATGGCTGCAGGCCGCATCACGGGCATTCTGGAAGGAAACGACCGCAACGAGCATGAAATCATGCGGCACGCGACAGGAATATCAGGCAAGCAGGGAGTGTCTGTTCATGAGTAGCCTTGAACGAACCGAAGCTTCGACTTCGAAAGGGTTAAACATCGATTTCAAAGCATTGGGCCCGTTTCTCGCACTTGTGGCGCTGTTCGTTATCGGAACCGGTATCAACGAAGCGTTTCTGAGCGGTGGCAACCTTGCGAATATTTTCACCCGCGCAGCCTTTATCGGCATCATTGCGGTGGGGGCGACTTTTGTGATCACGGCTGGCGGCATTGATTTGTCGGTCGGGTCGATGGCAGCCTTTATTTCCGGGGCGATGATCGTTGTGATGAACACGCTTGTCGCAACCCTTGGCGCCGGGATCGAGACGGTGCTTCTGGGGGTGCTGATCAGCATCGTGCTTGGCATCGGGGCCGGTGCGGTCAACGGTTTGGTCAGCACAAAGGGCAAGATCGAAGCATTCATCGTCACATTGGGGACGATGGGGATTTACCGGTCGCTGGTTACCTATATGGCGGATGGCGGAACCCTGTCGCTTGATTTCGAAGTCCGTGGTGTTTATCGCCCGGTCTATTACGGTGACATCCTTGGCATTCCGGTGCCGGTGCTGGTGTTCTTTGCTGTGGCGGTTGCCGGCTATGTGCTTTTGAACATGACGCCGTTTGGCCGGAAATGTTTTGCCATCGGCTCAAACGAGCAGGTTGCGCGGTACTCGGCGATCCATGTCGATCGGGTCAAGACCCTGACCTATGTCATTCAGGGGCTGTGTGTATCGATTGCGACCATCATTTACGTGCCGCGCCTTGGTTCTGCATCAAGTTCCACGGGTGTCTTGTGGGAACTTGAAGCGATTGCCGCGGTGATCATTGGCGGCACGATGCTTAAGGGCGGCTATGGCCGGATCTGGGGCACGGTTATTGGCGCGATCATGCTGACGACCATTGGCAATATTCTGAATTTGACGGATGCGATCAGTAATTACCTGAACGGAGCAGTTCAGGGGCTGATCATCATCGTCGCCGTATTCCTGCAGCGTGGGGACTGGCGACGCAAAAAGAGCAAATAACCGGCGATCAACGTTCGGGAAGAATGTGAAAACGCATCATTTTTTGATCAGGAGGAAGCGTTTATGAAAACGTTTACGAAATATCTGGGGGCCGCCTGTATCTTGGGCCTTGGTTTGGCATCGACCGGTGCAATCGCACAGGAAAAAATCAAGATCGGGGTTTCAATCCCGGCGGCAACCCATGGCTGGGCCGGTGGCCTGAACTGGCATGCCGAACAGGCTGAAAAACGTATCGAGGCAACCCATCCCAACATTGACGTGATTGTTGTCAGTGCAAATGGTGCAACCGAACAGGCCAACGACCTTGAAGACCTTGTTTCGGTTCAGAACATTGATGCACTTGTTGTGCTGCCGTTTGAGTCCGATCCGCTGACCGTTCCGGTACAGCAGGTCAAGGAAGCCGGAAAGTTCGTCACGGTTGTTGACCGTGGGCTTTCGCTGCCGGGCATCGAAGACGTTTACGTTGCCGGTAACAACCCGCAGCTGGGCCGTGTATCGGGCGAATACATCCGTAAACGCCTGAACGACGAGGGCAAGATTGTTGTCCTGCGCGGCATTCCGACCACGATTGATACCGAGCGCGTAGATGCGTTTGTCGAAGCCATTGAAGGGTCGAAAATCGAAATCCTTGATATGAAGCATGCCAACTGGAACCGTGATGACGGTTATGAGGTCATGCAGGATTTCCTGTCGCGCTTCCCGGAAATCGACGCGGTTTGGGCACAGGATGATGATATTGCCCTTGGCGTGATCGAGGCGGTCAAGCAGGCCGACCGTACCGATGAACTGTTCATCGTTGGTGGTGCGGGCATGAAGGACATCATCAAACGTGTGATGGACGGTGACGAACTGACCCCGATTGATGTTCTGTATCCGCCGGCAATGATCGCAACGGCGATGGACATTACCGTGATGAAGTTCACCTCGAACGCACCGGTCGAAGGCCGCTACATTCTGGGCGCAACTGTTGTGACCCAGGAAAATGCCGAGAACTTCTATTTCCCGGACAGCCCGTTCTGATCGGGATGTGAAATCTATTGCGTCGGGCGGTTCCGCCCGACGCAAACCTTATCCACAAGAATTCTGTCAAGACGCAGTCAAAGAGGTCACAGATGAAAACGCTTAAGGGACCGGCAATTTTCCTTGCCCAGTTTGCAGATGACGAAGCGCCGTTCGATAGCCTTGATTCCATTGGCCGATGGGCAGCATCACTTGGCTATAAGGGTGTGCAAATTCCCAGTTGGGACAAGCGCCTGTTTGATGTCGAAAAGGCTGCTGAGAGCAAAGATTACTGCGATGAGGTGATCGGAATACTTGCCACGCATGGTGTGGCGCTGACCGAACTTTCGACCCATTTGCAGGGGCAGCTTGTGGCTGTGCACCCGGCCTATGATGAGATGTTTGACGGTTTTGCCGTCCCCGAAGTTCGCGGCAATCCGAAGGCCCGGCAGGAATGGGCGGTTAATCAGGTCAAAGCCGCCATCAAGGCATCACGCCATATGGGCATCAATGCGCATGCAACATTTTCCGGTGCCTTGGCCTGGCCATATGTTTATCCGTGGCCCCAGCGTCCGGCTGGTCTGATCGAGACCGCCTTTGATGAACTTGCCAAGCGATGGACACCGATCCTGAATACCGCCGAGGAGGCGGGCGTTGATGTCTGTTATGAAATTCATCCGGGCGAGGACCTGTTTGACGGGACGACATATGAAATGTTCCTTGAGCGGGTGAATAACCACAGTCGTGCGAACATCTTGTACGATCCGAGCCACTTTGTGCTTCAGCAGCTTGATTATCTTGATTTCATGGATATTTACGCCGATCGTATCCGCATGTTCCACGTCAAGGATGCCGAATTCAATCCGACCGGGCGTCAGGGTGTTTATTCCGGCTATCAAAGCTGGGCCGGGCGTGCGGGACGGTTCAGGTCGCTTGGCGACGGGCAGGTCGATTTTGGTGCGATCTTCTCGAAACTGGCGGCGATGGATTTTGACGGCTGGGCCGTGCTGGAATGGGAATGTGCGCTTAAACATCCCGAAGATGGTGCCCGTGAAGGGGCCGAATTCATCAAGAACCATATCATTCGTGTGACCGAAAAGGCCTTTGACGATTTCGCCGATGGCGGCACGGACGAGGCGGCAAATCGCCGTATTCTTGGTCTGGATTAAGTTTGCCCCGGCAGGCAAGCATGATTGAACACAGTTAGAAATCTGGAGACAGACATGAGCAAACCTTCCACTCCCGGTCGTCGCATCCGTCTTGGCATGGTTGGTGGCGGGCATGGGGCCTTTATCGGTGCGGTACACCGGATCGCAGCCCGGCTTGATGATCGCTATGAACTGGTCGCGGGCGCATTGTCATCGAAACCCGATGTTGCGGCGGCATCGGCAGCCGAGCTGTTTATCGATCCTGATCGCAGCTATGACAGCTTTGAAACCATGGCACGTGCAGAGGCAGACCGCGAAGACGGCATTGATGTCTGTGCGATTGTCACGCCCAATCATCTGCATTTCCCTGCTGCTATGGCGATGCTGGATGCCGGTATTCATGTCATTTGTGACAAGCCGCTGTGCATGACAGTGGATGAGGCAGAGCAAATTCAGAAAAAGGTTGAGCAAACCGGATTGCTGTTTGCGCTGACGCATAATTACACCGCCTATCCGATGGTGCGCGAAGCCCGCAAAATGGTCAGTGACGGAAAGCTTGGTGATATTCGCCTTGTTCAGGTCGAATATCCGCAAGGCTGGATGGCAACGCGGGTTGAAGATACCGACAACAAACAGGCCAGCTGGCGTGCCGATCCGGCAAAGGCCGGAATGGGCGGCGCGTTGGGCGATATCGGCACCCACGCCCATAATCTTGCCGGGTTTGTTTCCGGTCTGGAAATCAGCGAATTGTGTGCTGATGTTGATGCCATCGTTCCGGGCCGCAAGCTTGATGACAATGTGCAGATCCTGTTGCGCTATGAAAATGGTGCACGCGGGATGCTGTGGGCAAGTCAGGTTGCCGTGGGCCATGAAAACGGTCTTCGTCTGCGGGTTTATGGCGACAAGGGCGGAATTGAATGGGCGCAGGAGCATCCCAACCACCTGCATTTCAGCCCCCTTGAGGGACGCCCGGAATTGTTGACCCGTGGTGGCGCCGGAATTGGTGCCGAGGGGCTTCGCGGTGTGCGCGTACCGCCCGGACATCCGGAAGGTTACCTTGAAGGGTTTGCCAACCTGTACAGCGATTTTGCCGACCAGCTTAATGCCCATATTAACGGCACGACTGCTGATGCGGGATCGCTTCTGGTGCCTGGTGTGGTCGAGGGGCTTAAGGGCATGAAATTTGTTGAGGCCGTCGTTCGATCCGGTCGGGACGGGGCCGTTTGGGTCAAAATGTGATTGGGGCTTACATTCTGTAAATCTGGGGATTACCGAATGTGTGTCACCAAGCATTGAATTGAGAAATGGGTTCTTCCCGACCGGCGTCTTGCCGGCCACATTGCCGCTGCCTCATATCAAGGGCAGCGGCCTTTTTTTATCCTGCCTTGCGCCGATTCTATCGGATTGTGTCAAGAAGTGTATACATTGGCATGGTGAAATCAGGGCGCAAATATTGCGGCGTTTCAAAGATGTTTGACGCAATTTTTTATCATTAAAATCAAAATGTTAACCGGGAAATTGTGCGTATTAACGTAGCGTGATGTTGTCACTGGTTTTCCACGAAGTGAAAAAGAATTGCTGCTTGGTTGATCGCCTATTGCTGCTTTTTCCTTATAGGTGTTTCCTTGGATCATAAAAAATAACTCTACTTTCAGGGAAAACCGGGGAGCGTCCGCATGCCCGAGAAGCCAAAGCTTCTGATAACGCGCCGTTTACGTGATGCCGTTCAGGCACGCGCAGCGCAGGATTATCAGGTGCTGACCAATGCCGAAGACCGCGTCTTTTCACGCGCGGAACTGATCGAGAAATGCAAGCAGGTCGATGCTGTCCTGCCGTGCCATTCCGAGCATTTTTCTGCTGACGTGATCAAAGAATTACCCAAAACCCTTAAAATCATCGCAAACCATTCTGTCGGGGTGGATCATGTCGATCTGGCGGCCGCAAAGGCGGCAGGGATCGTTGTGACCAACACGCCCGATGTGCTGTCGGATGCCACGGCAGAAATCGCGATGCTTTGTATGCTTGGTGCTGCACGCCGCGGGGCAGAAGGGGATGCGCTGGTGCGTGCCGGGAAATGGGATTTCTGGTCGCCGGCCTTTATGGTCGGGCGTCAGGTTACCGGCAAACGGTTCGGTGTTCTGGGCATGGGCCGCGTTGGTCAGGTTGCAGCAGAACGTGCCCGTGGCTTCGGGATGGAGGTGCATTACCATAATCGCAAACCTTTGCCTGATCATTTGGCCAAGGGGGCGATTTTCCATGACACCATCGAAGATCTGTTTGCCCATTCCGATGTGCTGTCGCTGCATTGTCCGTCAACGCCTGAGACCAAAGGCATCATCAACCGCAAGACAATCGGCTTGTTGCCGGATCGGGCCATATTGGTAAATACCGCACGCGGAAACCTTGTTGACGAGGATGCGTTGGTAGATGCCCTTCAAAGTGGTAAGTTGTTTGCGGCAGGCCTTGATGTGTTCTGTGATGAACCCGGCGGGAACCAACGTATTAGCGCGTTGAATAACGTGTTTCTGTTACCACATATAGGCTCCGCAACTGAAGAAACGCGTGACGCGATGGGCTTTCGCGCACTTGATAACCTGGATGCCTATTTTCAGGGAAAAGAACCCGGTGACCGGGTTGCATAAACAGGCGGGATAACCGCCGGAATTCAGTTAGTTCAAGGTTTTAAAAATAACAAAATGCGTGCCGTTTTTTGGAGTCCCGAAACGGATCAAGCGCATCAAACATGATCTTCAATTCTGAGGTCAGGGGCTTTTGAGGCTGACAATTACCGTGTGTTTTCGACAATGGTTGTCGGGAAAAGACGGTATTTCTGGGAGGAAAATGGATATGAAAACCAAGTCAGACGACATGAAATCCAAGGAAGTATCCCGCCGTTCGTTCCTTACCAAAGGGGCGACCGGGGTGGTTGCAGGTGGTGCAGCAGCAACAGGCATGTTTGCCGCACCTGCAGTTCATGCGCAGCCAGCACCGATGGTGCTGAAAATGCAGACGTCCTGGCCATCATCCGACATCTGGATGACGTTTGCCCAACAATATGTTGACCGTGTTGAAGCCATGTCCGGTGGTCGTTTGAAAATCGACCTTCTGCCGGCTGGTGCCGTTGTCGCCGCTTTCCAGGTTTTGGATGGTGTGAATGACGGTGTGATTGATATCGCCCATTCCGTTCCGGTTTACTGGTACGGCAAGAACAAGGCGGCATCGCTGTTTGGTACGGGCCCGGTCTTTGGCGGTTCTGCAACCACCATGCTGAGCTGGTTCTATGCCGGTGGCGGTGAAGAGTTCTATCGCGAACTGATTCAGGACGTGATGGGTCTTGATATTATTGGTCTTCTGGGCTTCCCGATGCCAGCACAGCCGTTTGGCTGGTTCAAGGAGCCGGTAAATTCGGTCGCGGATATCGAAGGCTTCAAATATCGTACTGTGGGTCTGGCAGCAGATCTTCTGCAGTCGATGGGCATGTCGGTTGCGCAGCTTCCGGGCGGCGAGATCGTGCCGGCAATGGAACGTGGCGTGATTGACGCGTTCGAATTCAACAACCCGTCATCGGATATGCGTTTCGGGGCACAGGACGTTGCGAAGAACTACTATCTTTCTTCGTATCACCAGGCGTCGGAAAGCTTTGAATTCCTGTTCAGCAAATCGCTGATGGAAGATATGGATCCGGATCTGCAGGCCATCCTGCGCCATGCGGTTGAGGCGGCTTCGACCTCCAACACTGCATTGGCAATGGACAACTATTCTGCCGATCTGCAGAAACTTCAGGACGAAGGTGTTGAAGTTCACCGGACCTCGAAAGAGATCCTGGCTGCACAGCTTGAAGCCTGGGACAACCTGATCCCGACGCTTGAAGAAGATCCGTTCATGAAGCGTGTTCTTGATAGCCAGCGTGCATGGGTCGAACGTGTAACGTTCTACGAACTGATGAACTCGCCTGATTATCAGCTCGCATATGACCACTACTTCCCGGGCAAACTGAAGCTCTGATCGACCTAACCGGTTTTTCAGTGTTTCGATGACCCTGGCTGCTCCGCCTGCTGCGTTATTGCGGTGGGCGGAGCGGTCACGATGCGAACGGACAGGATTTCATGATCGGATTTATTGAATTCGCGGACAAGCTGTCGGCCTGGTTTGGCAAAGCCTTTGGCTGGTTGATCATCCTCATGACGCTTGGCATGAGCTATGAGGTGGCGTCGCGATACCTTTTTAATGCACCAACCACTTGGTCACTTGATGTGTCCTTCATCATGTACGGGACGCTGTTCATGATGGGTGGGGCCTACACCCTGTCGCGTGGCGGGCATGTTCGCGGCGATTTCCTTTATCGCCTGTGGAAGCCCAGAACCCAGGCCAAGGTTGATCTGGTTCTTTACATCTTTTTCTTCTTCCCGGGCGTGACCGCCCTGATCCTGTCGGGCTGGAAATATGCAGTCCGGTCGTGGGGCTATGGGGAAGTAAGTGTGAACAGCCCGGCGGGCGTTCCGATCTTTCAATTCAAGGCGGTAATCATTGCGGCGGGTATTCTTCTGTTCATTCAGGGCATCGCACAGGTGATGCGTTGCATTTTGTGTATCCGTGAAGGGTACTGGCGCAATGCTGATGATGATGTTCAGGAAACCGAAGAATTGCTGATGAAACAGCGCGTGACGAAGGAAGACTGATCAATGACGGATTTCCTGCCATTCGCGAAACACGCCCCCGAACGGAGCAGCCAAAGTGATTGACGCACATGTCGCCCTGATGATGCTGGGCATCTTTATTTTATTGGTATTTCTGGGTTTCCCGGTTGCCTTCACCCTGATGGCACTGGGCATCGGGTATGGGTATTACGCCTATTTCGATGCGGGTCGGATGTGGCGATCCTTTAACCGTCTTGCCGAAGACAGTGACACCCTGACATCCGCGTTGACGTGGTTTGAAGGGGCTTTCAACAACCGAATATTCGATCTTTTCATCAACCAGACATACACGGTGATGTCCAACGAGGTCCTGACAGCGGTGCCGCTGTTCTTGTTCATGGGCTATATCGTTGAACGCGCCAATATTGTGAACCGGTTGTTCTCGACGCTGAATATTGCGGCGCGCAACATCCCCGGATCGCTTGGTGTTGCTGCCTTGATCACCTGTGCGCTGTTTGCAACCGCGACCGGGATTGTCGGGGCGGTTGTGACCCTGATGGGGATGCTTGCCCTGCCAGCGATGCTTAAAGCGCGCTATGACAAAAGCTTTGCATCGGGCATCATTTGTGCGGGCGGGACACTTGGTATCCTGATCCCGCCGTCGATCATGCTGATTGTCTATGCGGCAGCATCGGGTGTTTCGATTGTGCGCCTTTATGCCGGTGCGCTGTTGCCGGGACTGACGCTTGTCGGGCTTTATCTTTTGTATGTGATGGGCCGTGCAATGTTGCAGCCCAAAGCAGCCCCGCGTCCGACCCCAGAAGAAGTGCCCGAAGTTCCGTTGCCCAAGGTTCTCTGGATGCTGGCGACCTCGTTCTTCCCGCTGGCCTTCCTTATTCTGGCTGTGCTTGGGTCGATCCTGTTTGGTTTGGCAACCCCGACCGAGGCGGCATCGATCGGTGCGCTTGGCGGCATGGTTTTGGCAGCGTCCTATCGTGCGCTGACCTTTGATCGGTTGCGTGAGTCGGTTTATCTGACGGTGCGGACCTCGGCGATGGTGTGCTGGCTGTTTGTCGGGTCTTATACCTTCTCGTCGGTGTTCTCCTATCTTGGTGGTGAACATGTGATTGCCGAGTTTGTTGGCGGGCTCGATCTGACGCCGCTTCAGTTCCTGCTGCTTGCGCAGTTGATTATCTTCCTGTTGGGCTGGCCGCTGGAATGGTCGGAGATCATCATTATCTTTGTGCCGATCTTCCTGCCGTTGTTGCCGCTGTTTGATATCGATCCGCTGTTCTTTGGTATCCTTGTGGCGCTCAACCTGCAGACATCGTTCCTGACTCCGCCCATGGCCATGTCGGCCTATTACCTTAAGGGGGTGGCACCAAACGGGATATTGTTGACCGATATCTTCAAGGGCATCATGCCGTTCCTGTTCATGGTGATTGTCAGCATGGTTCTGATGTACACTTTCCCTCAGATCGTATTCCACCTGCCTGACCTGTTCTATGGCGCGCGGTAAGGGAAGCTTGAGATGAGTGAGATCAATCCACTACTGACACTTGATGTTGTCGATCTGCGCGACCGCCTTGCCAGCGGGGCGGTGCGCGCAGTCGAATATGTCGAGGCATGCCTTGCGCGCATTGCCGAGATCGAACCACAGGTGCAAGCCTGGGCCTGGCTTGACAGCGATCATGCCATTGCCCAGGCACGTGCCCTGGATGCCCGGCGTCAGTCCGGCGCACCGATTGGCCCGCTGCATGGGTTGCCAGTCGGGCTTAAGGACGTGATCGATACGGCGAAAATCCCGACGTCAAACGGAACGCCACTTGACGCGGGACGGGTGCCCGAAGAGGACGCTGTTTTGGTCAGCCGTCTGAAAGCGGCAGGGGCGATTATCATGGGCAAGACGGTTTCGACCGAGCTTGCCTTTATGCATCCGTCCAAAACGCGTAACCCGCACAACCCGGACCATACACCGGGTGGGTCATCTGCCGGATCGGCGGCGGCCGTTGCCGCGGCCATGGTGCCGTTGGCCGTTGGAACGCAAACCGGCGGGTCGGTTATCCGCCCTGCGGCGTTCTGTGGGGTGGTCGGGTTCAAACCGACATTTGGCGCGATTGCCCGAACCGGGGTGCTGAGCCAAAGCCCCAGCCTTGATACCATTGGCGTGTTTGCCAATTCGGTCAACGGGGCGGCATTGGTTGCCGAAAGCCTGTTTGGGCATGATGCAGGTGATCCTGCAACGACCCCAAGCCCGACACCGCGTCTGTTTGACGTCGCCAAAGGCAAGCCGCTTGTCACACCGATGTTCGGGTTTGTCCGACCACCACAATTTGATGATGTGGCGGATGAAGAAACCGTGATGGCGTTTCGTGAAGTCACGGGGATGCTTGGTGATCAATGCTTTGAGGTGCCGCTGCCCAAGGCATTTGATGATGCGGCAAGTTTACGCGCGCAGATCAACTTTGCCGAAATGGCAAAGGATTTCTATGCCTATGAAAAACGTGGACGCGATCAGTTGTCGCCTGAAATCGTCGAGGCGATTGACAAGGGCAATGACGTCAAGGCGCGTGATTATCTTGCCGCCCTTGATTGGCGCAAGGTTCTGAATGCGGGGCTTGATGAAGTGTTCAACCGCTGTGATGCGATTATCACGCCAGCAACGCCGGGACCGGCGCCTGCGAACCTTCAGACAACCGGCAACCCGATCTTTAACGGGCTTTGGACATATTGCGGAACACCGGCTGTGACCATACCGGTGTTGTGGGCACAAAATGGCATGCCGATGGGCATACAGCTTGTTGGGCGGGTTGGCGATGATGCGCGTCTGATGCGAACTGCAAACTGGTTGAAAACATTCCTTAACAGTCAGGAGGCCGCGTGATGCAGAGCACTCTTTTAACCCGGATTATGGCGCTGCTATCCTTTGCAATCCTTGTCGGGTTTGTCGGCATTCTTCTGGGATATGTGCCGCGCTGGGACCTTGCGATCATTATTGCCGTTACTGTTGGTCTTGCCGGCTGGGATATCTGGCATGTTGCAATGGGCCACAAGGAAGACAAACACTGATCCAACAGGGGGAAAACCCCCTGGGGATGCAAGCAAACTTGCGGGGCAGGAAGCACTTCCTGCCCCGTTTTTTACGCGGTTATTTCCGTTCGGGAGAATCGACAAGATTTTCAATCGGCGTGATTGACGTGGTTTTGACTTTCTTGGTGACGATATAGGTGAAATAGCGGTCAATGCCGATATTGGACACCAGAAGTCCGTCGATCAGACGTTGATAGGCATCAACGTCATGACACAGCACCTTGAGCATGTAATCCACCCCGCCGCCCAACGCATAGCATTCGACGATTTCGGGGATGTCCTGAACGGCTTTTTCAAAAATCTGGAAGTCATCATGCTGATGATGGCGCAGGGTGACTTCGGTCAGGACCAGCGTTGGTTTGACCAGTTTTTCCAAGTTGATATGGGCGTGATAGCCCGAAATGACGCCAAGGTCTTCAAGGCGTTTCAAGCGTTCCCAGCATGGGCTGGGCGAAAGGTTCACCGCCTCGGCCAGTTTGACCTTGGTGATGCGCCCTTCGCGTTGCAGGGTTTTGAGGATTTTCAGATCCAGCTCATCAAGCCTGATCATGTTCAGAGTACCTCGGCAATCACAATCAGACAGTCACCTGTCTTGATCAAACCCGGGAAATGGCGGCATGACACGATGCCATCGCGCGGTGCAAAATATTCGCGTGGCGGTGTACCTGTGCGTTCAACATCATAGATGCGTGCGATCAGCTCGCCCTGTTTGACCATCTCGCCCAAATCAACACAGGGCTCGTAAAGGCCGGATGTTTCGGATGCGACAAAGCATCGGTCATCGGGCATATCAAGCATTGTCGTGTCTTCGGGGGCAGCTTCAAGTTCGCCTGTCAGAATGCCGGCATGGATCAGAAGATTGCGCACGCCGCGATCGGCAATGGCAACGCGTTCTGCGGTGGTTGATCCGCCACCCCCCAGTTCGGTGGTGACAAAGGTTTTGCCAGCTTCTTCGACGACGGTGTCAAACATGCCAACCGCATCAAGTTCAAGCATCATCATGGCATAGGGCGCGCCAAAGGCCTTCATGGCGGCCACACAGCGGGCTTCCTGTTCCTTGTCCGGCAGGACGTGGGCGGCGGCAAAGGGAATGAAATCAAGCGTTTTGCCGCCCGAATGAATATCAAGAACGATGTCGGCCTCTGGCACGAGATGACGCAACACATAATCGGCGATTTTTTGCGTGACGGTGCCATCAGGTTTGCCCGGATAGGACCGGTTCATATTGCCGGCATCAATCGGGGATGTCCGCGACGCATTGCGAAACGCCGGGTAATTCATTGCCGGCAAGATGATCACGCGTCCGGTAATTTCGGACGGGGATAATGCCCCGGCCAGTTTGAACAGGGATACCAGTCCTTCGTATTCATCGCCGTGGTTGCCCCCTGTAAGAAGGGCGGTGGGGCCATCGCCATTGCGGACCACGGTGATCGGGATCATCACAGCACCCCATGCGGAATCATCACGCGAATAGGGCAACTTCAAAAAGCCGTGGTGAATGCCATCCTGATCAAGAGGGATCGTCGGGCTGATGGGTGATGGTTTTGTCATGGTCGTGTCCTTAAAGAGCCTGGCGCCGCGACCGCCGTTGCCAGGCTGTGGCATCTGGAGCCGGACGCTGCAGGCATTATCTGGCAGCGTCCGGCGGTTTCAGGCGGGCTAGTTCTTGACGAAAAGCTGCCTTGGATAGCTGGTCAGCGTTTTGCTGCCGGTTTCCGTGATCATCATGCTTTCGGTGATCTCGATGCCCCAGTCATCAAACCAGAGGCCCGGCATGAAGTGGAAGGTCATGTTTGGTTCAAGAACCGTACGGTCACCGGGGCGCAGGCTCATGGTGCGCTCGCCCCAGTCCGGCGGATAGGACAGACCGATCGGATAGCCACAGCGGCTGTCTTTTTCGATGCCGTATTTCTGCAAAACGCCAAAGAAGGCATTGGCGATGTCTTCACAGACGTTGCCCGGTTTGGCAGCTTCCAGCCCGGCCTGAAGGCCTTCGATCAATGCGCTTTCGGCATCAAGGAAGCGTTGATCCGGCTCGCCGAGATAGATCGTGCGCGACAGCGGCGCGTGATAACGGCGATAGCACCCGGCAATTTCAAAGAAGGTCCCGGCGTCGCCCGGAATGGGTTTTTCATCCCAGGTCAGGTGCGGGGCGCTGGCATCCTGGCCGGATGGCAGAAGCGGCACAATGGCGGGATAGTCACCGCCAATGCCATCAACGCCGGCGATCCCGGTACGGAAAATTTCCGCGACCAGTTCGTTCTTTTGCATGCCCGGTTCGACGATTTCAAAAATGCGCTCATGCATGTTTTCGACGATGCGGGCCGCCTGACGCATATAGAAAATCTCTGTCTCGGATTTAACGGCACGTTGCCAGTTCACAAGTGCGGTCGCATCCGAGAATGTTGCGTTTGGCAAATGGGTTTGAAGCTGCAGGAAAGCCTTGGCCGAGAAATAGTAGTTATCCATTTCCACGCCAATGCGCCGCGATGCCCAGCCACGATATTCGATCACCTCGGACAGATAATCCATCGGGTGATGCGTGGTCGATTGCACATAATAATCTGCATAGGGAATGATGCGATCATGGGGCATGTAAACCGTGCGTTTTGCACCATTGGCGTCCTGAGAACGGCCAAACCAGATCGGATCATCTTCAATGGGTATAAGCACACATTGATGGACATAGAACGACCAGCCGTCATAGCCGGTCAGCCAGGCCATGTTTGACGGATCAGTCACGATCAGAAGATCGATTTCTTTTTCCACCATGGCTTTTTTGGTTTTCTCCAGGCGTTCGGTGTATTCCTCACGCGTGAAATTTAATTCAACCTGGCTCATCGCAGGCCTCCTGATAAAGGTGGGTCCAGACCCTGTTTCCCTTTGTTGTTAAGAATTAATCTCGACCCCTGCACCAACTGCATTGCAGCGGCTCCGGGCGAGGGTGGCGATAGCGGTGTCCTGTACACCGGTTCCGGTCAGGTCACAAATCGTAATCTGATCGGCAGAAGTTCGGCCCGTCATTGATTTGGCAATGATCTGACCAAGTTCGGGGAATGTGGCGTTCTTATCGGCAATTCCGGCAGTCAAGGCGTGATGAAGTTCGCCAAGAATGCTGGTCTGTGCCTGACTGTCGCAAACATAAAGATCAGCCGTCCCGATCAGGGCTGGATCAATTTCGTTTTTATGTTCGGCATCCGATCCCATGGCCGTTACATGCGTGCCCGGCGTGACCCAATCGGCCCTTAGAACCGGGTCGCGTGATGGGGTGGTTGTGACGATGATATCAGCATGCTGTGCTGCATCCTTGCCGTCACTGGTTGCGCTAACGGGGATGCCCAGTTCGAGCGATGCCTTTTTGGCGCAGGCTTCGGCCTTGGCAAGGTCGCGTGCCCAAATCGTGGCCGATGTAATATCGCGCACAAGGGTCAGCGCCTTGAGCTGCAAGCGGGCCTGAACACCTGCGCCGTAAATGGCGGCATGTTTGGCATCAGATCGGGCCAGATGCTTGGCGGCAACCCCGCCTGCGGCGGCAGTGCGGATATCGGTCAGATAACCGTTATCAAGCAGCACCGCTTCGAGCATGCCGGTTTTTGAGGAAAACAGGTTCATCAAACCATTTACAGATGGCAGGCCCAGTTTGGGGTTATCAAAGAAGCCCGGGCTGATTTTGATGGCAAAGCTGTCGATGCCCGGAACATAGGCGGTTTTGACATCGACCTCGCCATTATATTCATCAATATCCAAGCGCAGGATCGGGGGCATCCGGACATCTTTGGTCGCCAGTGCATGGAACGCATTTTCCACACAGTCAATTGCATCCATGTCCAGATCAATGACCTTGTGCAGGTCGGTTTCTGTGAGAATTCTGATTTCGGGCATGTCGGTTACTCCGCCATCAGGTCGACGTCTTCGCCGCCGACAATGCGTTTGTGTAAATCCATATCGATGTTGCACCCGGTGGTCAGCACAACGGTCCGACCGGGGTTGTCGACCAGTCCGGCCCGAAGGGCGGCAATGCCAACCGCGCCGGAGCCTTCGATCACCTGTTGGTCATCAAGATAGGCGGCACGAATGCCATCGGCGATCTGGGCTTCGTTGACCAGTACGAAATCGTCGGTCAGATCCCCGCACATATCAAAGGTGTATTGGTTCTGTTCGCCAATGCCGCCGCCAAGACTGTCTGCGAGTGTCGGCAGTTCCTTGACCGCGGTGGGTTTGCCTTCCTGAAGGCTTGTGATCATCGCACAGCCGCGTTCCATCGTAATGCCAACCACCCGGATCATCGGGTTGACCGACTTGGCCACCAGCGCCACACCGGCAAGCAGCCCCCCACCGGACAGCGGCACCAGCAAGGTGTCGACATCTGGCAGGGCTTCGATGATTTCAAGGCCAAGAGTTCCCTGACCTGCAATGACATCGGCATGGTCAAAGGGGGGCAGCATGATCATGCCTTCGTCCTTCACCAGGCGGTCGACTTCGTGTTGTGCTTCATCCTGTGATTGACCAATGATGCGCACTTCCGCGCCCTGGGCACGGATGCCATCGACCTTGTTTTGCGGGACAAGTTCGGACATGCAAATCACCGACCGGACGCCCGCGTTTCGCGCGGCATAGGCAAGGGCACGGCCATAGTTCCCGGTGGATACACCGACAACGCCTTTGGCCTTTTCTTTATCCGTCAGGCGCAAGACGGCATTGGCCGCACCACGCAGCTTGAAACTGCCAGTGTATTGTTGCTGTTCGCATTTGAGCCAGACCGGGCTGCCGACGTGATCAGACAGGCTTGCTGACGGACGCAACGGCGTATGGATCACATGACCCGAAATGGTTTTACGGGCAGAAAGAACATCAGCAAATGTGATGGGGTCTTTCATGGGACCTCGACTTTTTTCTATGGTTTTGAATCTTGATCAAACAGGGTTCCGAACCCTGTGACCGGTTTTGCGTAGTTCATCAGTTGCAAAGCATGCCAGACCAATGCCTGGTTGCTTGTAATCACGGGCTTGCCCAGTTGTCGTTCGGCTTCTGCGATAATCTCGGCAGACCGAACCGCCGTGCAGGAAATGAACACCGCATCGGCATCGGATGTGTCGACCTTAAGCGCCCCTTCCAGCAGGGCCGTGGGGGGCAGCGATGTCATGTCCAGATCGGTATCAAGGCCAAAGCCCATAATACGGGTGACATCAAATCCCCTGGCGCGGAATTCGTCTGCCACCGATTGGGTCACATCGGCAATATAGGGGGTCAGGATGGCAATTTTTTGTGCGCCAACGGCATGCAGTGCCATTTCACTGGCCAAAAGCGGGTTGGTGACCTTGGCACCGGGCATGCCCTGATTGATCAGTTCGCCAATTTTGTCCGAACCGGTGACAGCAGTGCCCGACGTACAGCCGAAAATGGCAACATCAACGCCATAACCGGGCAGCAGTGTTTTGGCCGCACGCGGCAAATCAGCGGCCATTGATTTCAGGTTTTCAACCGTCACAGGGTTGGCATTTTCGATGCGGGTGGTGAACAGACGTATATCAGCGGGCAGGATGCCACGCAGGTCATCCTCGCTGTTAAAATCTGTTGCCAGTGTGATCAGGCCAATGCGTCCTGCCGGTCCGACCGGATCAGGAAAATACGACACATCTACCGGCTCTGGCGTGACCGCATGGGAAACGGACATCATCCTGAACTCCAGAAGCGGGTCGTCCTTGCCATTTTGGCAGGACGACCCTGTTTCAAATTTTAAAGTTGCGTGTATCCGGGCGTGCCCGGGATTTTATTGCCTGATCCTGATCAGTGGAATGCAAGTTCAGGCAGGAACAAGGCGATCTGCGGCACGAAGATCAGGATCACCGCAGCCAGCAACAACATAATGATGAAGGGCGGTGTTCCGCTGATGACTTCGGCATAGGGTCGCCTGAAGATTGCTATGGCGGTAAAGATATCGCACCCGAACGGTGGCGTTGCAGAGCCGATCGCAACCTGCAGGGTCACAAGCGTCCCGACCAGAACCGGATCAAGTCCCGCTGCATTGACCAGCGGCATGAAGATCGGGGTCAGAACCAGAATGACAACAATCGGGTCAACGAACATGCAACCCACAAAGAAGGCAATGCAGATTGCCGCCAGAATGATGTAGGGATGCGCGCCTTCAAGTCCCAATGCGCCGATCACATGTTGCGGGATCTGGGCAAAGGAAATCACAAACGAGAACGTCGTCCCGGCACCGACCAGAATGAAAACAACGGCGGTAATCAGGCCGGTTGAACGGGCAATCGATAGCAATTCTGACCATTTGACCGATTTGAAGACCAGAACTTCAAGGATCACGGCATAGACCACGGCGACTGCGGCAACCTCGGTCGGGCTGACCCAGCCAAGATAAATGCCGCCAACGATCAGAACCGGGAACATGATGGCCGGTCCGGCATTGATCACGGCTTTGCCGCGTTCGGCCCAGGTCATGCGCGGGATGGTCGGGATGTTGTTCTTTTTGGCGTAGTACATGCAGTACAGCGAGAACATGATCAGGATGAGAATGCCCGGACCAATACCGGCCAAGAACAGCTCCCCGATCGAGACTTTGCCAACTACACCAAACACGATCATGCCAATGGACGGCGGGATCAAAAACGCGATGTCACTGGCATTGATGATCAGCGCCATGGCGAATTTGTCTTCGTAGCCAGCCTTGAGCATCTTGGGGCGCAAAGGCCCGCCCATGGCAACCACGGTTGCCTGCGTTGATCCCGAAACAGCCCCGAACATGGTGCAGCCAAGGGCAGTGGTCACAGCAAGGCCGCCACGAACATGGCCGACAAAGGTCATGGCAAGGTCAATCAGCCGGTTGGCTGTATGGCCCTTTGTCACGATATCGGCGGCAAAGATAAACATGGGCACTGCGATTAGTGCGACCGGTGAAATGCCCGTGACCATCTGCTGAATGAGAATGCGTTCCGGGATCGGCATGTAAAACAGGAATGCGACGACACTGGCAGTCGCAAGCGGCACCATCATGGGGAAGCCGAGCACAAGCAGTACAAGCATCACCAGAAGGATTGTCGTTCCTAAATCCATTTTTCTGTCCCCCTACAGATGATGCTCGTCGGCGTCACTAAAAGTATCCTCAACCTGATAGGACAGGTGTGTCCCGGGTTTGAGGATATTGGTCAGTGCGGCCAGAACAAACTGGATGCCGGTAACACACAAACCAAACGGCACGATCAGGACTGTGAGGTAATAAGGAATGCGCAACGCTGGCGTCAGCCGGTTGGACGTCATCAACGAGGATACGTAATCAATCGAATACCACGCCAAGAGGAACAGCAGACTGGCTGTGCCCAATGTAATGATGATCATCATGACCTTGCTTGCGCGCGGCCCCAGCATATCGGTAAAGGCGGACATGCGAATATGGCGGCCCATGCGGGCGGCTTCGCTGATGCCGACAAACGTCACAAGAATGATCAGAAACTGATTGAGCTCTTCGGAGAAGAAGATGCTCGAATTGAACCCCAAACGCATGATCACATTGGCGACGGTATTCACCGCCATGATCACAATGCTCCATCCAAGAAGCTGTCGCTCGACCACGGATAAACCGTGATCAAGTTTTCTCAGAATACCCAGCGCCCCGCCACTTGGAGCGGGGGCCTCCCCATTAGAACCTGACATAGAACCTCCTTGATGCGCGTGCGAGACATTGTTGTAAAACGATCTATGTGGTTGATGGTTCCCCCCACACGGGATGCCGTTCGCTTCGCGCCAGTTATGCCAGAATAAAAACGCTTTGTGGCGGTTCAATCAGATTTTTGTCATGAGACAAAATCAATACATGACGTCGAAGCCGTGTACGCCCGGCATCTGATCCATTGTATGGCGGATTTGGATCAGGGCGCGATGCGTTGTCGGTGTGTCTGGTGCCCCGCCAAGGCAAAGACGAATGGCGTTCGGACGGGGGACTTTTACCGTCATGAACGGGTCGGAAATCGTAACAGCCACGCCGTTTTTGCGCAGTTCAGAGGCAAACCATTCTTCCTGCCAGTGTTCGGGGATTCGGACCCAGGCGCTCAGGGATGTGGGGTGATGACGCACGACCGCATCCCCCAGAATTTCTGCGACAAGAGCTTGTCGTTCACGCATCAAGGCACGTTGGACTGTGACGGCCTGTTCAACGGTTCCATCGGCAATCCAGCGTGCGCCGATCTCTGCCATCAACGGAGTCCCCATCCATCCGGTGACGCGCAAAACGCTGCTGGCACGAATTGACAAGTGTTGGGGCACGGTCAAAAAGCCGGTTCGAAGTCCGGGCATAACGATTTTGGTCAGGCTTGAAACATGGAAGCCGAGTTTGGGCAGAAAGCTTGTGATCGGCGGCAGGTTTTCTTCAAGAAGTGGTCGATAGACGTCATCCTCGATCACGTAGACGCCGTAATGTTCGGCGATCTCGGCAATCTGTTTGCGCCGTTCCAGACCCATCAGGCAGTTTGTCGGGTTGGTGAAGATCGGTGTGACGACAAGGGCACGGATCTGACGTTGTTTGCATTCGCGCTCGAACGCGTCGGGCAGGATGCCTTCGTCATCGGTTGGCAGTGCGCCGAGTTTAAAGCGCAGGATACTCGCCGAGCCGATAACCCCATGGTCCGTCAGGCTTTCTGTTAGCACCACGTCATCAGGTTGCACGATGGTCGACAGGGCGGTGAAGACGCCCTGGGCGGCGCCATTGGTGATCAGGATATTGGGAACTTCGGCGTCTACCCCCATGCTTGCAAGCCAGCTTCGACCAATCTCGCGGTGGTATTCAAAACCCGCAACCGGTCGGCAACTTTCCATCCAGCTTTGATGAGGTTCGTCGGCCAGTTTGGCATGCATCTGGCGCGACAGGTCTGTGTGAAAGTCGGTAAATGCCGTGCGCACGATCGAGAGGTCAATCACATCTGGCTGGCGGCTGTCGAGGATGAAGGATGACGCACGGTCGGTCAGGCGCGCCTGAACAAATGTTCCGCGCCGGCGTTCAGAGCGCAGATACCCCTGACGTTCAACTTCCTTATAGGCCGCACTTACTGTTTGCACGCTGACTTTTAGGCGGTAGGCCAGCTCACGGTGCGTTGGCATTCGAATTTCATGCCGCAGTCTTCCGGACTCGATATCGGTAATGATTGCTTCGACAAGCGTTTTGTATTTCGGACCAGTTTCGCCGCTGAGGTCGATTTCTGGTAGCCACATGACACAATTTCCATCCCTGATGTTTTTTCAGACCCTAACATGGCTGGCGGTCGGATGTGTAGGCGTTACTGTTAATTTGTCATGATACAAAACTAGCATTGACCTGATGCAGGAACATTTCAACACTTTGCGCGTTTATGACTCTGAAATTTAATTTAGCGCTGCCGATTGTAGGCCTAATCGCCCGTCGTTGCGCGCGACAACCAGGGAGACTTCGATATGAGTTTGAACAAACTTCTTAAGGCGACTCTTTCTGCTGCTGCCCTGTTTGCAGTAGCCGGAACCGCCGCCCACGCCGAGGAATGGAAATTCGCCCACGAAGAAAGCCCGGGTGATGTCCAGGATCTTTATGCACAGGAATTCAAACGTCTGGTCGAAGAAAAGACCGATGGCGATGTGACCGTTACCATCTACACCTATGGCCAGTTGGGTACAGAGAACGACATTACCGAGCTGACCGCTGCGGGCGCTGTTCAGTTCTCCAACGCGTCGCCGGGCCATCTGGGTACTTTCGTTCCGGAAATTCAGGTTTTCGGCGTTCCTTACCTGCTGTCGCAGGATAACGAAGTGAACAAGAAAGTCCTGTCGTCCAGCCCGACCATCTATGAAGGCCTTTCCAAGGATTTCGAGTCCAAGGGGCTTAAGCTTTATACCATGTATCCGGAAGGTGAAATGGTCTGGACCACCAAGAAAGCGGTCGAAAAACCGGCTGATTTCGACGGTGTGAAATTCCGTGTGATGACATCGCCGATCCTGATCGAAACCTATAAATCGTTTGGTTCTGATCCGGTTGCCCTGCCGTGGGGTGAAGTTTATTCCGGTCTTCAGACCAGCGTGATCGACGCACAGGTCAACCCGATCTTCTTCGTTGAAAGTGCGAAATTCTACGAAGTGACCGATTACCTGATCTATGCCGGTCAGCAGCAGTACACCACCACCGTGGTATCAAATGCCGCCTTCTATGATGGCCTGTCTGATGAGCGCAAAGAGATGCTGGCAGAAGTTAAAGCCGAACTGGACGACTTCATCTATGACGCCCAGACAAAAGCAAACGAAGAAGCCCTTGCACGCATCAAGGAAGCCAAGCCGGAAATCGAAGTTATCCGTCTGAATGAAGAACAGCGTTCGGTCTTCAAGGAAGCTTCCAAAGGCGTTGGCGCAAGCCTTGTCGAAGAAGTCGGTGGTGACACCGAAGAAGTGCTGAAATCGCTTCGCGAAGAATTCGGTACCGCGATGTAATTCGACGTCCCCGATTTAACGGGATTTCGCAAAACCCCCGCAGGCGATGCTTGCGGGGGTTTTTGTTTGTCCTGGCCTACGGGTTCTGACGCCAGGAAATCCGGACAGGAAGGTTTGTTGATACACCCTTGGGATGCTCACAACATCAAGCGTCCCGCGTCTAACACGTGCCCTTTCCGATGATCGGACTGTGGTGATGAAACTGACGTGAAAGGATCTGGCTGTGAATATGTTCAACCTGCTTCACGGTGTCCGCGATGCTATCTTCCCGGCGATTATGTTTGCGGTGCTGTTGCTTGGAACGCTTGTGACCGCGCCAAAAGCCGAGGTTCGCAACCCCAATGGTGTGCCGATTTCCAAAGCCGAGCTGGCCGAGAAATCGCCGGATGCGGCAGAGGTGACCGTAGAGGATGCGCTGAGCAATTCTGCGAATCCCGACGTCGTTGCCGGGGTGACCAACACGGCGGCTGCGCCCTATTTGAATCTGTCTGGATCTGATGGTTCCGGGTCGATCTGGTGGAAGCCAGCAACGACCGGCGGAAATGCCGAAATCAAACTTACAATCATCAATGCATCGGGCAGCCCGACAGGCAGTTGCACGGTGTCGTCAAAAAAAGGTTCTGATGGCAAGTTTGAGACCAACTGCTGATGCGCTGGATTTCCGGTGCTCAGGCATAAAAACAGGGGCCGGTCATGGGCCCGGCCCCTGTGTATCGCCACGTCGGGAAGAAGGAATGACGCGGCGAATATGGGTGATATCGCAGTGATATCAGTTTGGCTTATTTGCCAGCGGCAACTTCGTCGGCAACCGCATCAACGGCCTGTTTGGCGATGTCGATGACTTTGTCGACTTCAGCTTTGGTGATGTTGAGCGGCGGTGCGAAGCCAAGGATGTCACCATGCGGCATGGCACGGGCAATCATGCCACGCTCAAGGCAGGCAGCCGATACACGCGGACCAATTTTGGCATTCGGGTCGAAACGCTCTTTCTTGGTTTTGTCGGCAACAAATTCAAGTGCTGCCATCAGGCCAACACCACGTGCCTCGCCAACCAGCGGATGTTCGTTGAAGGTTTCCCGCAGGCGTTTCTGGAAGTACCCACCCGTCTCAGCCGAGTTGCCGGTCAGGTTTTCACCATCAACGATATCAAGGTTGGCATTGGCCGCAGCCGCACAAACCGGATGCGCGGAATAGGTCCAGCCATGGCCGATCGGGCCCATCTGATCAGAACCCTGTTCAAGGACTTTCCAGACGCGCTCACCAATAATGACGCCCGAAAGCGGCAGGTAACCCGATGTCACACCTTTGGCAATGGTGATCAGGTCCGGCTTGATCCCGTAATGCTGGGAGCCGAAATACGACCCGGTACGACCAAATGCGGTGACAACTTCGTCAGCAACCAGCAGAACGTCATATTTGTTCAGAACGGCCTGGATGGCTTCCCAGTAGCCTTCTGGCGGGGTGATGATGCCGCCCGTGCCCATGACCGGCTCGCCGATGAAGGCGGCAACGGTTTCGGGGCCTTCGCGCAGGATCATTTTTTCCAGATCATCGGCACAGCGTTTGGCGAATTCGGCTTCGGTTTCACCGGCCTCTGCATTCCAGTAGTGATGCGGGCAGGTGGTGTGCAGGATCGGCGCACGCGGCAGATCAAATGCATTGTGGAAGGCAGCAAGGCCGGTCAGGCTGCCGGTCATGATGCCAGAGCCATGATACCCGCGCCAACGCGAGATGATTTTCTTTTTCTGCGGCAGGCCGCGAATGTTGTTGTAGTACCAGATCAGCTTGATGTTGGTTTCGTTCGCATCCGATCCCGACATGCCGTAATAGACGCGCTGCATGCCTTCGGGCGCGCTTTTGATGATACGGTCTGACAGGCGAATGATTGCTTCGTTACTGTGCCCGACATAGGTGTGGTAATAGGCAAGTTCCTTGGCCTGGGCATAGATCGCATCGGCAATTTCGGTACGGCCGTAGCCGATGTTGACGCAATAGAGACCGGCGAACGCATCGAGGCTTTCGCGGCCTTCGGTGTCATGGATGTAGATGCCCTTGCCGCCATTGATGATGCGGTTGGGGGTTTCGCCGTCGGCGTGCTGACGCATATGGGTCGAGGGGTGCATGACGTGCGCCCGGTCCATTTCCTGCAGATCAGCAGTGGTGTTTTTGATGACATTCATTTTCATTCTCCCATGTGAATGCTGTGGTGGCGCCAAGTGCGCAGGCTATGCCTTGTAGGCCGCGCACACGTATTTGAGTTCGGTAAATTCTTCGAGACCATGGCGCGATCCTTCGCGGCCAAGACCGGATTGCTTGACCCCGCCAAACGGGATCGGTGCGCCGGTAATCTTCACGCAGTTAAGAGCAACCATACCGTATTCCAGCGCATTTGAAACACGTGCGGCACGGTCGTTGTCCCTGGTCAGCAGATAAGCCGCAAGCCCGTATTCGCTGTCGTTGGCTTTGGCGACGACTTCGTCTTCGGAATCAAAGGCCATGACAGGTGCGACCGGACCAAAGGTTTCCTCGCGGTAGATCTGCATGTCGCTTGTGACATCGGCCAGCAGGGTCGGCGCATAGAACAGCCCGCCCATTGTCTTGCCGCCGGTCAAAACCCGTGCGCCCTTTGCCCGGGCATCGGTGACGTGCTCTTCGCATTTGCCAACCGCGCGGTCATGCATCAGCGGGCCGATTTCAACATGTTCCTCGATGCCATTGCCAACGCGCAGATTGGCGATCGCCTTGGCGTATTTATCAAGGAAATCGTCGTAAATACCGCGCTGAACAAAGATGCGGTTTGCTGCGAGGCAATCCTGCCCGCTGGTGGCGAATTTGGCATTGAGCGCATGTTCAACCGCTTCATCGAGATCGACATCATCAAAGACGATGAACGGCGCATGACCACCGAGTTCCATCGACATTTTCTTGATGGTCTGTGCGCCCTGGGACAGGAGCAAACGGCCAACTTCGGTCGAACCAGTAAAGGACAGGGCGCGGACTTCGGTATTGCCGCAAAGCTCACCCACCACCGGGTTCGGATCGCCGGTGACGATGTTAAACACGCCAGCCGGAATGCCGGCACGTTCGGCCAGTTCGGCCAGTGCGGTGGCGGAAAACGGCGTTTCGGTGGCCGGACGGACAATCATGGTGCAGCCTGCTGCCAGTGCGGCGGCGGCTTTACGTGTGATCATGGCGCAGGGGAAGTTCCACGGGGTGACCGCGGCGGTGACGCCAATCGGCTCACGCTTGACCGTCATGTTGCGACCCGGAAGGTGCGATGTGATGTTTTCAACATTCACCCGTTTGGCTTCTTCGGCGTAAAATTCGACAAAGCTTGCGGCGTAATCAATCTCGCCGCGGGATTCGTTGATCGGCTTGCCCTGTTCAAGCGTCATGAGCAGGGCGAGATCTTCCTTGTTTTCGATCAGAAGATCATGCCAGCGACGCAAAGCGGCACTGCGTTCCTGGGGCAGAAGGGCTGCCCATGTCGGGAAAGCTTCCCGGGCAGCCGCGATGGCCTTGCGGGTTTCGTGAACGCCCATGTTCGGAACGGTGCCGATGAAGTTGCCGTCAAACGGGTTGGTGACTTCGATCACCTGAAGGTTGTCAGCCGAGCACCAGCGACCATCAATATAGGCATGTTCGCGCAGCAAACGCAGATCGGAAAGCTGGCTGAGCGATACGCAACGCTGTTCCTTTGATTGTGCCGTCATGGTGGCCTCCTTCCTTAAGCTTGGCGCGGGTTGCGCGAAGCATGTCATTGAACTGGGAGGAAGGTAGCAGCAGGCGTTCAGAGGAGGTGACCGAACTCGGCGCCATTTGATGCGTTTTTTTTGGCCCGAGGTGGCAAAATCGATGTGTTTTTTCTGCCAGATGCGACAAACCGCAGAAAATCAGTCTTTTGGGCTGTCGAGGTAGTTTTGCACTTCGCGTTTCTGACGACGTTTTTCCAACACGGTACGAATGATGATCACCGCAAAGAAAAGGACAACAACGCTGGTCGTCATTGGAAATGCAACCGGGATGCCGACAATGAACAGCAACCCGCCAATGATGCTGCCGCCAACAAGGGCAGCAAAACCACCAAGCATGATAACGGCAAGCACGACGGCAAGCAGGATGGAGGCGATCTTATTCATAAAGGATCAAGTCTTGTTTCTGATCACGGTCGGGTACTGAAGTTAGCCATTGTTGCGGGCTGCTGACAGCTGTTTGGTTGTCTGATCAAGGCGATCGGCAAGAACACGGATCAGCTGATTGGAAACCGCCTGGTCCTGTCTTACCAGACCAAGGAATTCGGCCTTATCAAGTTTCAGGACTGTCATGTCTTCAACTGCACGGATCGTGGCCGAGCGCGGCGCATCAACAAGCAGGGCAATTTCACCAATGACTTCCTTGGGATGAACATCACGCAGTTTCAGGGTTTGGTGTTCATCGGTGGTCAACCAGATTTCGCCGCGTCCGGAAATGACAATATAGGCCGCATCGCCCGGATCGCCCTGTTTTACCAGAACCTCACCATGTTTGAATGTCAGGCGCGGACTGGTAAAGGCAAGCAGCTTGACGACACTTGGATCAAGACCGGAGAACAGCGGAATGGTACGCAGCAGGCGGACCTCCTGATCGATGTCGCCACCGGTTGCAGAGCTTTCTTCGTCGGGTTCGTCGGTGTCGGCAGCACTGTCATCAGCGGTGCTTTTGCGTTTGACCAGCTTGCCATTGGACATGTGCAGCAATGTGTCAAACTTGTCGCTATCATGATCATCATCATCGACCCAGACCAGACTGGTATGATCGGTTTCGCCGGTCAGGTAGTTGACGATGCTTTCGCGGGTTTCGCGGTCAAGCGCAGATAGACCTTCGTCAATGATGAGAAGATCAGGATTTTTGATCAGGGCACGGACCAGGGCGATCTTCTGGCGCAATGTCTGTGACATCCGGCTGCCGCCGACGCCAACCTGACTTTCAAGGCCCAGTGCAACCAATCCTTCGTAAAGTCCGCCTTCATGGGCGATCTCAAACAGGACTTCGCCGACCCGTTCTTCGGAATTCGCACGGCCATAGGCAAACCGACCAAACAGCAGGTTGTCAAGGATAGGTGCGGCCGGTGCGTATCCATCGGTTTCAAAGAAGTCGATATATTTTGCCAGTTCTTCTGGCAGGTTGGAGCGGACCTTTGGGCGGGCCTGCAAGACAAGTTCGCGGAAGTCATCATCAATCACACGCAAACGGTGACGTGCCGGGGTCAGATGCATCGCAACATCAAGAAGCTGCAACTGGTCTTCCTTGCGCATATCATCAATTGCGACACCGTCGGTCCGGCGCAGGATGTTTTTGACTTCGGGAATTTCATCAGCCGAGACAAAGCTGTAGCGATCAAAGAATTCGTGCCCCGGCGGCAGGCCGGTAAACAGTTCGATCATCAGATCAAGCGTTTCACGGCCCATCGTGACCATCTTGTCGTACAGGCCGTTTTCGCGCAGGCTGTTTTGCATATAGGGATGCGACAGGAAGTCGAACCGCTTGAATTCCGTGCGTGACGGTGTCCCGAACATCAGGTTCACGCCAACCGGTGCGTTGTCGTTGTATTTTTCAAAGTCGTAGGGTTCGACAAGGTCGGACAACTGACGTTCGGCAAGGATTTCCTTAAGGCGCGGACGGACATCAAGCACCGACTGCACAAGATCGGGGCGCTCATCGGGGCGGATACGGCGCTGAAGACCGATGCGATAGATATCACGATCAAGGCCGACGACCTCAAGCAGCCGCATCAATTCGCGCTGCAGGTCATCGCGTGATTTAAAGCCCGGCCCGACATAATCGACCCAATCGGCTGATGGATCATAGGGGATGTTGCCCGAAAGTTTGATCTCGTCATACATTTCGCGGGTCAGTTTCCACGGAAGTTCTGCCGGATCGGAAAGTTCAATCACATCAACAAATTTCGGGTCGGGGAAAGCCGCTTCGTCAGAGCTTGTCGACAGGGTTGTTGCAATGGCCTTGCCCGATTTCCTCTTTTCGGGCGCGGGAGTGTCATTGTCACCAGATGGCGCGATTGGTTTGGCATCGTCACTGTTGGCATCAATGATGATCGGACGGTGTTTCAAGCCATAAAACAGGTTGTCGGATATGCTGCCGTTAAACAGATATGCATCCGCCCCGACATAGGCCAGACGTTGCCCGACCACAGCCGCAGGCAGGCGCGATGCATCAAGGTCGTTAAACTGGATGCGTCCGTCGGTGGGATCAAGGATACGGGCCAGAAGACGGGCCAGTTGCGATTTGCCGCTGTCTGATGATCCGATCAAAAGCGCCTTGCCCGGCAGGGGCATGTTAAAGGACACGTTTTCGACCACGCGTGTGCCGTCATCATCGGTCCATGAAAGCGCGCTGACATCAAGCGGGCCGGTCAGGGCCGGTGATGTAGTTGCATTGAGCTGATGTTCGGGGGCAAGGTCGGACAGTTCAAACTGTTCGTGAAGCTGTTCGTATTTGATCCGCGCATCTGCCAGACGCTGGTAATAGGCCAGAAGTTCTTTCCAGGGGGCGGACATATCCTTATAGGCGGCAAGGGCTGCCACCAGTGCGCCGAAGCTAAGGTCGCCTGTGATCACCAGATAACCGCCAATCGAATAGAAAAAGAACGGGGTGATCTGGGCGATGAAATTGTTCAGGAACTTGATAAAGAATTTTCGATAATAGATTTCCTTGCGGATATCGAAAATGCGCCCCAGACGCTGGGTGAAATGGGTCAGCTCGAACCCTTGCGTTTCGTTGGCGCGAATATCGGTCGCGCCGCCAACGGCTTCACCGATATGCTCAGACATGCGCCGCACGTTCTGAACACGCTGTTTCCCCAGAAGATTGACGCGTTTTTGCAGTTTCGGGATCAAATATCCCTGCAAGGGATAAAAGGCGATGGCCGCAAGGCCCATCAACGGATCCTGAATGAAGATAAAGGCAGAAATCGTAATCAGGATGCCGCCCTGATAGAGCGGCAGTGAAATTGCCTCGCCAAAGAAACCGCCAAGCGGTTCGGCTTCGGCGGTGATCATGGAAACAATTTCGCCCTGACTTGTTTTGCGAAAATGCGGAACAGGAAAGCGCAGAACCCGATCAAACAGCAAATAGCGCAACCGGCGCAAAAGCCGTTCGGCCATCACGCCGCGATAGACGTTGATGAAATACTTGAAGCCGCCATTGACAAAAACAAGGGCAAGGAAAACCCCCGAGAGCGCGAACAGATATTCGACCTGCGTCATTGAAACGCCGGCAAAATCATAAGGCGCGCCAGCACCACCGATGGCCTCGTTGACGATCTGTTTGGGCAGGTCGAGCGAGTAATACAGGAACGGGAATGACGCCAGCGTGATCACTGTCAGAATGATCTGCTGCAGCCGGCTATGTCGCCAGATATAGGCAAAAACCGATTTGGGCATTCGCACGTCCCACCTTTTTGTTCGGAACCATTGTGTTCCGGGCGCTCGTTTTTGTTTGGGCAGGGTCAGGACCCTGATGCAGATTATGATCCGGAAGTCTGATCAACCAAGATCAAAACTTTGTTCCGGGTCAATGAACCCGCAAAAACCGTCCGCCTGAGCGTCGGGCTTGTCATACGCCTGATAATGATAGAGCCACATTTTGGCCTTTACGTCGTCGGGCAGGGTAACGAGTTGATCGTAATGTGCATGTACCCCTGAATGCCGGGGGCCCAATTCGCAATCCTGAAAGATGATATCGGCCTTTTTGTAGAAGGGCATATGGTCTTTGGGATTGAAAATCGCATCTGTTGTCAGGAAAAAGGATGTGTTTTTGCCATGCGCAAACAAGGCATAGGAGAACATCGTATTTTCAGGGGTTACAACGTGCGGGGCGGGAATGATATCAAAATGCATGCCCTGCCAGTCAAAGCCGTCCTTGGTGGTGAGCGGTACAACATCGAAATACGACGACAGTTCGCTGTTGCCATGATCGCTGGTTTCCAGCCCGCCGCGCAAGGAATGTTCCCATAGAGGTTCAAGCAATTCCTTAACCGCCAGCAGTTTCGTGCGGTGACCGTCAAAGACGAAATAATTGGCAAGCGCCATCCATTCCAGACCCCCGATATGATCGGAATGCAAATGGCTGATATAGACGCCCTCAAAGTCATTTGGCATATGACCAAGGTTGCGCAGCGAGTGGCGCGCATCTGAACCGCAGTCAATCAGCAGGCGCTGCGGTGTATCGTTGCCTGACGGGGTGGTTTCCAGAACCATATTGCTCTGAAAGTTGTCGGCAGCCATGCAAAAGGCTGAACCTGTCCCCGCAAACGTAAGCTTCATTCCCCGATCTCCCGATATTTTGTCGAAAGATTAGACGAGGTTCGGGGCGTTTAACCACCCCCTTTTATGAGGAAAGTTCTAATTTTTACCGACAGCCGTTTCTGACCGCCCGTCTTTGGGGATCACATTTACTGGTTTTTTTCCGACGACGTATTCTCGGGAACCCGATTTTGTGCATCGGCAAGCTTGCCCATTTCGGCCCTGAGAGCGCGGAGTTCTGCCATGATTTCGGTGTGGTCAAGCTCGATCCCGTCGCGGGTTATGTTTTCTTCAACATCGACATGTGTGGACATGGCATCCACGACAATCGCAATGAACAGGTTCAGGACCGCAAACGTCGTGATCAGGATAAACGGCACAAAGAAAAGCCACGCCTGCGGATAAGACTCCATCACCGGGCGGACAATTCCCATCGACCAGCTTTCAAGCGTCATGATCTGGAACAAGGAATAAAGCGACGCGCCAATGCTGCCAAACCATTCAGGGAAACCTTCACCGAACAGTTTTGTTGCCATCACAGCCGACACATAGAACACCAGCGACAGCAGTGTCAGGACGGAAACCATGCCGGGAATGGCCCGCATCAGTGCTTCGACGACCTTGCGCATGGAAGGCACTGTGGAAATCAGGCGGAAGGCACGTAGAATACGCAACGCACGCAGTACGGAAAGGCCCTGACCGGCGGGCAGCAGCGTTATCGTGACGATGGTAAAATCGAAAATATTCCAGGCCTTCTTGAAGAAGGCCAATCGATAAACCGCAAGCTTCATCAACAATTCCACGACAAAGATCGCGACCGCAAGCTGATCAAGGAAATGCAGAACAGGACCGGCCATGTCCATGACGGTCGTCGATGTTTCCAGACCCAGGATCACCGCATTTATTGCGATGACGGCGGTGATAAAGTTTTTAAAACGGTTGGATTCAACAATCCGGCGAAGAATGTTCATGATGCCTCCCGACCAAGTCGGAAATGGGCGCATCATTTTGCCGGATGTCACCGACGGACAGACTGCGCCGGAAAATAACGACAGGGCGCAGCACCGCTATCGGTGTCCTGCGCCCTGAATGAGAAATCAATTAAGGCCTTTGCGGCCCATTTCAAGGAACTTGTCACGGCGGCGTGCTTTAAGAACGCCACCTTCGACATTGTCCATGCTTTCAAGTGATTTGATGATGGCATCGCCAACCCGTTTGCAGGATTCCTTGGCGTTACGCTGTGCGCCGCCAAGTGGCTCGGGGACAATCTCGTCAATCACGCCAAGCTGCAAAAGATCCTGTGCGGTCAGGCGCAGCGCTTCGGCCGCTGTTTTGGCTTCGTCACCAGAACGCCACAGGATCGATGCGCAACCTTCCGGCGAGATCACCGAATAGATCGAATTTTCAAGCATCAGAACGCTGTTGGCAACGGCAAGCGCAATCGCACCACCCGAACCACCTTCGCCGATGACAACCGATACCAACGGAACCTTGATATCAAGGCAGGCCTCGATTGAACGTGCGATGGCTTCGGACTGGCCACGTGCTTCGGCATCGGCACCGGGGAAGGCACCGGCGGTATCAACCAGAGTGACAACCGGAATGTTGAACCGTTCAGCCATCCGCATCAGGCGAATTGCCTTGCGATAGCCTTCAGGACGGGCCGACCCGAAATTGTGTTTAACGCGGGTTTCGGTATCGCGGCCTTTTTCATGCCCGATCACCATTACCGTGCGCCCCTGAAGACGACCAAACCCGCCAATAATTGCGGCATCTTCGCCAAACTGGCGGTCACCGGCAAGCGGGGTGAAATCTTCGAACAGGTTGGCGATATAGTCGGTGAAATGCGGACGATCAGGATGGCGCGCCACCTGGGTTTTCTGCCAGGGCGTCAATTTGCCATAGGTGCCTTGCAAGAGCTTTGTCAGCTTGTCTTGCAGGCGCGAGACTTCGTCTGCGATGTTGACTTCGTCATTGCCCGTCAGGTGACGGAGCTCTTCGATCTTGCCTTCAAGTTCGGCGATCGGTTTTTCAAAATCGAGGAAGTTATGCATCAGGGCATCATATCCGACTGGGAAACAATGGAGCGGAACATAGTATATCGGCCCGCCACGTCAAGGGCTGAGGATATCGGGGGGCAAATTTTGCGTAACATGGCCTGCGTCTGCGTTCATGCCGGGCAGTCTGCACGTCGAAATGTCATACGTCCAGTATTCAGGCAGTATTTCAGATCACAGTGTTGGAGGCCAAGGTCGGCAGTCAGGCCGTTTCGCTTTCTGGCGATGGTTGTTTTGACAGCGCGTAGTAGGGCACGTGGGTCTCGCCCCAGTCTTTAAGTGCCAGAATGATGTCGCGCAAAGTTTCGCCCTTTGGCGTCATGCTGTATTCAACGCGCGGCGGCACTTCGGCATAGACTTCACGGTGCACCAGTCCATCGGCTTCAAGTTCGCGCAACTGGCGGGTCAACATCCGCTGGGTCACGCCGGGCATCATGCGGCGCAGCTCGTTAAAGCGTTTGGTGCCATCGAGTAGATGGAACATCACAACACCTTTCCACTTGCCGCCAATCACATCAAGCGCCCCCTCGACCGGGCAGCCGGGGCTTCTGTTGGGCGGGCAGATATTCATCAGGTGTCTCCTTTGACGGCGTCGATATCGACGGGGAAGGCGCGATGCTGTTTCGTTTTCCGCAGAAAGTCGCAATAGTATACAAATTGATACTATATGCATAAATTGTGCGTACTTATCATAATCGTGATTATGGTCTATTTGTTTTGCATTCACAATTCAAACCTTTGATGAAAAGGATGCAGAAATGAAAGCCATTGGTGTTTACACATCCGCGCCGGTTGAAACCCCGGACCTGTTCACCCAGATCGAAACAGATATCCCGGTGGCCGAGGGCCATGACATCCTCGTTCGGGTAAAAGGTGTCGCGGTTAATCCGGTCGATTTCAAAGTCCGCCAGGGCAAGCAGGATGATGGTGAATTCAAGGTGCTTGGTTGGGACGCAGCCGGTACTGTCGAGGCTGTTGGCGAAAATGTGACCCTGTTCCGCCCGGGGGATGAAGTTTGGTATGCCGGTGATGTGACCCGTTCGGGGTCAAATGCGCAGTTCCAGCTGGTTGATGAGCGCATTGTGGCACCGAAACCAAAGTCACTTGATTTTGCCGCCGCTGCTGCCTTGCCGTTGACGAGCATCACGGCGTGGGAAGCAATGTTTGACCGACTTTTGATTGATCGCACCGCAACGGATGCCAACGCATCGAAATCGATCCTGATCATCGGGGGGGCCGGTGGTGTCGGCTCCATCGCCATTCAGTTGGCCAAGCTTGCAGGTCTTAAGGTGATTACGACCGCATCGCGCCCGGAAACCATTGATTGGGTCAAAAAGCTTGGTGCAGATCAGGTGATCAATCATCGCAATCCGCTAAATGATGAACTGGCAGCGATTGATGTCGCCAATGTCGATTACATTTTCTGCACCTCGGAAACCGATCAGTATTTTGATGTGATGGCCGAAATCATCGCTCCGCAGGGCCGGATCGTGACGATTACCGAGGCCACGGAAAACCACAATGTGGATCTCCTGAAAGCCAAGTCTGCCAGCTTCTCCTACGAGTTCATGTTTACCCGTTCGATGTTTGAAACGGCCGATATGATCGAGCAGCACAAGCTTTTGACGACGGTCGCCCAATTGGTTGATGACGGAACGATCACCAATACGGCCAATGAAAGCTTTGGCGCGTTGTCGCCGGAAAGCCTTCAGAAAGCGCATGCGTTGCTTGAAAGTGGCAAGGCAATCGGCAAGATCACCTTTGAAGGTATCGCTGACTGATTACCTGAAATTGGACTAGATAAAGGCCGCCTCGCGTGTGTGAGGCGGCTTTTTCATGGGCGGTTAACGGCCTTGTTTTACCAAGGTGGCCAGCCTGTCGCGCAACCAACGATGCATGGGGTGACTGGTTGCGCGGTCATGCCAGACCAGGGCCATATCAAACCCCGTCACAGGCAGCGGTGGGGGAAACATTTGCAGATTGTGCGAGCGACCTTTGGCAACACGTTCGGGCACAAGCGCGATCATGTCACTGCAGGCGATAATTTCCGGCACAACCAGAAATCCGGGTGCAGACAGTGCGATGTTGCGTGTGCGCCCCAAAGCGCTAAGCGCATCATCGGTCGGCCCGTGAAACCCCCCGCCATCGGGTGATACAATCACATGAACAAGGTCGCAGAATGTTTCCAGATCAAGGCTGTTGGCGCTTGAAAGCGCCGGGTGCCCCTTGCGGACAATCGCGACATATTCTTCGCGATAGATTTTGCGCATGCGCAAGGTATCGGGCGTGGCTTGAGGTGTGGTCAGGGCAAGGCTGACTTCACCCGCGGCCATTTGTTTTTCCAGCGCCATCATATCAATGGTCCGCCAAGCAACCGTGATGCCGGGCGCCTCGGCACGCAGGATGTTCAAAAACGGCATCAGGATCGAATACTGCACATAGTCGCTGGCAGAAATGGCAATGGTTGCCGTTGCAGTTGATGGATCAAACGGGCTGCTTTCTGTCACAACCTGCCGGACGCCTTCGAGGGCGGCATGCAAGGGGGCCTGAAGTTCCAGCGCGCGTTCTGTCGGGATCATGCCCCGCTGTGCCGGGATCAGAAGCGGATCACCCAATAAATCGCGCAGACGGGTCAACCGTGTGGATATTGCCGGCTGGCTCAGGTTTAGTCGCTTGGCTGCATGGCTGACATTGCGCTCGGCCAACAGGGTGTCGAGTGTGACAAGCAGGTTGAGATCAAGCTTGCTTATATCCATTGAGTTTATACCAGAACATAAAATATTGAATTTCAGATATAGCAAAAACCTGGGCCATGATCACGCATCAAACGTGATCAACAGAAAATAAGGACGGGCCCGATGTCCAATATCCTGATTATCCATGCCCACCCGGAACCGCAATCGCTGACCAGCGCGCTCAAGGATCTGGCTGCTGCGCATTTGCGTGCAGATGGGCACGAGGTCAAGGTTTCCGATCTCTATGCCATGAATTGGAAGGCCGTTGCTGATGCCAATGATTTTAGCGCGCCTCAAGACACAGAACGCTTGAAATACATCCGGGAGTCCAAGCGTGCCTTTAAGGCCGGAACGCAAACCAGTGATATCCGGGCAGAACAGGACAAATTGCTTTGGGCCGATGCCGTTTTGTTTAGCTTTCCGCTGTGGTGGTATGGCATGCCCGCCATCATGAAGGGCTGGTTTGACCGTGTGTTTGCCAACGGATTTGGCTATGGCGTGGGCGAACATGGCCCCGAACGCTGGGGCGATCGGTATGGCGAGGGAACGTTGGCCGGTCGTCGTGCGATGGTTATCGTTCCGATCGGGGGGCACGGCCCGCATTACAGCGACCGCGGGGTTAACGGCAGCCTTGAAGATGTTTTATGGCCAATCCAGCATGGAATGCTTTTTTATCCGGGCATGGAGGTGATGGAACCATTTGCGGTCTATGGCAGTGATCGGCTTGATCCGGACGGCTGGCGGGGTGTTGCAGAAAAATTCAAGGACCGTTTGTCCGGGCTGTTTACCGACGCACCGATCCCCTATCGTACGCAAAATGGCGGGCACTATGATCGCGATCGTCGATTAAAACCCGGTCTGGGACATCAGGAAAGAGGTACGCGCATTCATCTGGTGCAGCCGGGAGATCCTGAAGAAGTCCTGGGCGGACGGGTGCGGCGTTTGGTGTCGTAACAGCGAAAATGAAAGCGGGCTGGCGTTATTACCAGCCCGCTTTTGATTTGGTGATTTAGGTTTGTCTTGGCTGTTACTGGCCCGCGTCGCGTGCGGCGATGGCTTCGGCCTGACGGACCATGACTTCGGCCTGTTTGATGGATGCGATATCAATCAGACGACCATCAAGGGCGACGGCACCAGCGCCTTCGGATTGGGCTTTTTCCATCGCTTCAAGGATGCGCTTGGCCTTGGTGACTTCTTCTTCGGAAGGCGAATAGACTTCGTTTGAAAGGGCGATCTGGCTCGGGTGGATGGCCCATTTGCCTTCGCAGCCCAGCACCATGGCGCGGGCCGCTTGCGCGCGGTAGCCATCGGGATCAGAAAAATCGCCAAACGGACCATCAATCGGGCGCAAACCATTGGCGCGTGCCGCAACCACCATGCGGGCAATGGCGTAGTGCCACATGTCGCCCCAGTGATAGTCACGCGGCGTGTCACCGTCCTTGTCGGTCAAAACGCCATAATGCGGGTTCGGGCCGCCAATGCCGGTCGTCATCGCCTTGGTCGAGGCAGCGTAATCGGCCACACCGAAATGCAGGCTTTCATTGCGCGGGGAGGCGGCGGCAATTTCGTGGATGTTTTGCATGCCAAGGGCTGTTTCAATGATCAGTTCAAACCCGATGCGCTTTTTGCGGCCTTTGGCGGTTTCGATCTGGGTTGCCATCATATCAAGCGCATAGACATCGGCAGCGGTGCCGACCTTGGGGATCATGATCAGATCCAGCCGGTCACCGGCCTGTTCAAGAACATCGACAACGTCACGATACATGTAATGCGTATCAAGACCATTGATACGGACCGAGAGAACCTTGTCGCCCCAATCAATGTCGTTGATGGCCTCGATGATGTTTTTGCGCGCCTGTTCCTTGTCGCTGGGCGCAACGGCGTCTTCCAGATCAAGGAAAATGGCATCGGCCTTGGATTTGGCGGCCTTTTCAAACAGTTCGATCCGGCTGCCGGGAACGGCAAGTTCGGACCGGTTCAGACGTGCCGGGGCCGGGGTTGGTGTGGTGAAGCTCATGGTAACGTTTCTCCAGAACCTGTCATTTAATCAATGCATCGCAGGCGATAAGTCATCGCACGAAGCATGTGGCGTATTTATGCGTCCCGTTTTCGGGATCGTACCGTGGCCGCCGTGACAGTTATGTGTTCTGCGGTCATTGTGCGCCGCAGTAAGCCTGAGGTCAATCTATGGTGCGAATGCGAATTCTGACAAGCTTTAATACAGGCTCTGTCGTTGTGCTTTCGACGGAGACGATCAGTATTTAAGAAAAAGTCGGGATAAGCCCGATAAAGCAATAGCCCCTTAACCGGACTGTCGTTAGATTACCGCCGATATCCGGGGCGCCATGCATCGCGCGCGTTCCCCATGTCTTCTCAACAGGTAGTAACAAACGACCCATGCGTCGCGCTTTTTCCATCGTCATTTCCGCCAGTTTGGCACCCGTCCTTATCATGGGTGCTTGTTTGGTGCTGGCGGTGTCACCGACGTTGGTGCCTGTGGAATTATCCGGACTGGTGCGATACGGGCCGTTTTTGCTGGCAGCGCTGGGCAGTGCGATCGGTTGGTGGTTTAACCGTGGTCGTGCGGTTTTCGTGATGCTGCTTTTGTTGATCTGCTATTGGCTTCTGGTGGGCAACGGGGCCGGGTTTTCGGCCGAGGGGGTGGCGTTTCTTCGGATCGCGACACTTTATCTTATTCCAGTCAATCTGCTGTTTCTGGGCTTTACGGCCGAGCGCGGGGTGCTGAACCCACGCGGTATTGCGCGTATGCTGGTCTTGGGCCTGCAGATATTCATCATGCTGATGCTTGCAGGGCAGCCAGACGTTGGTTCGGCACTTTATCAGCTGCTTGATGTACGGTTCTTTGACAGCACGGGCGTGCTTGATGCCATGCCCCATCCGGCCATGATCTTGTCCGTGCTGGCGGTGGTCTTGTTGCTGATCCGTCATAAACCGTTGGAAACCAGTTTTGCTGCTGCCGTCATTGCGATCAGTGTCGCCACCGTCATGGGAACCGGGTTTATTCAATATGGCTATTTGGCCGCAACCGGTGTTGTCCTGGCCGGGCTGGCGCAGGAAGCCTGGCGGATGGCCTTTGTTGATGATCTAACCGGTTTGCCGGGGCGTCGTGCGCTTGGTCATGCGATGGCAGAGTTGGGCAACCAGTATGCGATTGCGATGCTCGACGTTGATCACTTCAAGAAGTTCAACGACACTTATGGTCATGACGTTGGTGATATTGTTCTAAAAAAGGTGGCGCGTGAACTGGCCCGTGTTGGCGGCGGCGGCAAGGCATTTCGTTATGGCGGGGAAGAATTCACCGTTCTGTTTGCCGGGCGCACGGCAGAACGCGCACAGGAACCGCTTGATGCCCTGCGCAAGCGCATCGCCGAAAACAAGATCACCCCGCCAGAGAAAAACAAAACCGTCTCTGTTACGATATCAGTTGGCATATCCGAACGCGACGAGGACACTACCGATCCGTGGCAGGTTCTGAAGCGCGCAGACAAAAAGCTTTATGACGCCAAACAATCCGGGCGAAACCGCGTGGTTCTTTAAGGGCGTCGCGCCCAATCAGAGTTCATCAAATTTGAAGACCAGCCGCATGGAGCCCGCCGTATTGGCAAGGGTTGCCAGGCAGTTGGCGGCGCGTTCGGGCGGAATGGCGACCGCAAAACGCAGGGTATAAATCCGTGCGTCTTTCTCGTCGCTTGCCGATGCCGCCAGCTTTACGATGTTGGCCTTATATTCGATAAAGATTTCCGACAAACGTGCGATCAGCCCCGGTTGATCAACGCCCGAGCATTCAATCAGATGGGTCGCACCCGGTGCGGTGGTCAGTTTTGGTGCTGCTGCGATCGCCTCGACCGTGATATCGGCATTTTCAAGTGCGAGTTCACTCAGGCCGGTTTCACATTCCGATATCGGGCAATCATCGGGAAGTTCACAGGTTGTTTCGAAACGTGCTGTTGCGCCGTTCAGTGCAAAGGAGGTCGGGCCAAGATTGGTGCCGATGTCAAACAAACGCCCGGTGATGTCCGAGACCAGGCCGACACGGTCGTCGCAGGAAATGGTAATACGGGTGTTGGCATTCATGTGACGCTCCGTCCGATGGAAGTTTTCTTTTTGTGCAAGGGGCTTGATGCCGTTCCAATCATAGCATTGGACGGCTTGATCTGCAGTGACTTTGTCTGGCCTGCCATCAACGTCTTAGGATCGAAGGGGGATGGGGGCGGTCACGCAAGAACTGTTTCTTGCATGTTGGGCGTGGATTGAGGGGATAGATCGGAAATGACAAAGGCCCGACGGGTAACGTCGGGCCTTTGAATGGCGCGCCCGGGAAGATTCGAACTCCCGGCCTTCTGATTCGTAGTCAGATGCTCTATCCAGCTGAGCTACGGGCGCTTTGCCTTGTGTTCCGGCGGCTTGCATCATGTGTGCTCCCCGTCGGCGGAGCGGAACTTATGCAAATGAGCATGGCATTGCAAGTGGTAAATTTCAAATTTCACCATTTTTTCGCAAGGCCCGGATTACCTTGCTGCTACGGCCCTGTTTTGCCCGGCTTTGTCCAGTTTGACGGGTTTAAGGACAAGACTCGGCAAAAAAGGGGCAAATGCGTCTTGTTCCATAAGTGGTCGTAGACTAAGATGCTTTCAATCCCGGGGGAGCAGGGGCTTGTTTCACCTAGATAAAAAGAGCAGGCCCAGGGAGATTCGCATATTTCTACTTAGGTAATAGATCGAAATGGCCGTTCGTAAAACCTACCTTGCCGTAATTGGCGCCGCCCTGATGCTGGGGGGATGTTCTTTCTCTTCTGAGGCCTTGTGGCCGACACTTGCCGGAGAAGAAGAGGCGACGCAGGAAAATGCAGTCGTATCCGATCCGTCTGGTGCCAATACCACCACCAGCTATGACGTTGCTGCAAGCACGGCACCGCTGACCGGTGTATCTCAGACCGGGACCTTTGTTGGTTCCAAGGTCGAGAACATGCAGCAGGAACTCAACCGCCTGAAGGCGGCTCTGAACGAGCATAGCAATGAACTGCAACAGCTTCGCGGACAGACGGTCTCGCACTCGCAGGCCTATCATGGCACTGTAGCAGCGATCAGCGCGCGTCTGCAGGTTGGCACGACCCCGGGCAACCCGGTTCTGGTGCAGCAGTGGAATACCGCACAGGGCGAACTTGACCGTGTGAACGACGATATTGCCGCGCTCAATTCGCTGGCCAACAAGGTTGCTGCCGACAGCACGCTGTCGACCTTCCTGCTTGAGTCGGTTCGCTCGGCCTATCAGGTTTCAGGCGCGATTGACGAAGATCACCGTCAGTTGGCCCTGCTTGAAGATGAAACCAACCGGACCACGGTGTTGATTGATCGTCTTCTTAACGAAATCAGTGAAAGCCTTGCCCGTCAGACGTCATATGTCAGCACGGAGCGTGCTAACCTTAATGCGCTTGCTCTGGCTGTTAAAAATGGCGAAATCTTCGGGGATTCGCTTTCCAAACGTGTTTTCCAGTCGCAAGCCGCACCGGCATCGACCGGATCGCGCATGGCAGCCACAAGCGACCGCCCATTGGTGGTTATTCGCTTTGACACGGCCAGCGTGAAATACGAACAGGCCTTGTACAACGCGGTGAACCGTGTTCTGGAACGTCGCCCGCAGGCAAGTTTTGATGTTGTTGCGGTGACACCGAATCGTGGAACCCCGGCACAAGTTGCCTTGAACGCCAATAAATCCAAGCGTAATGCACAGGCAGTCCTTCGGTCCCTGACCGATATGGGGATGCCAAGCTCGCGTGTGCGCGCATCTGATGCGACCAGCGCATCCGTCTCGGCAAACGAGGTGCACGTCTTCGTGCGCTAAGTTCGACGGGACGACATACGGATTTCAAGAACGGCCATGCGGGTGCTTCGAATTTCGAAGCACCCGTTTGTTTTAGGCGCAGGTGACTGGGAAATGCGCAAAAGAGTGTGTCATGGGTGATCTTGTAAATTTGCGTCAGGCACGCAAACGCAAACAGCGTGAGGAAAAGGCCAAGTCGGCCGAGCAAAACCGTGCCTTGCACGGGCGGCCCCGCCATGAGCGTACTTTAAGCGATCAGCAACGCCAGAATGCCGAGAAGCAACACGATGGGCACAAGCGTGTTGATGAGGATGCTACCCCTTTAACCGATGATGCTGTCACAGATGTTGTCGCCAAGGCCCCAAAGACAAAGGGGCAGGATGAGGATAATGTGATTTCGATCTTTGCCCCCGAACCTTCTGCCATCGACTGACCATCGGCATTGCAACATGTTTAGGCGTTTTGTCGGATGGCAAGAGTCCCTGAGAGGCGGGGGGGTAAGAGGCGTGGGCTGATCGTTTCTGAATTCCCCGGCATAAGGCTGAAACCTGAAATCGCTTCGGGGCAGGATTTGGCGGGCACTGAGCCGCTGCCTATGCTGTTGGTGTGGTTGCCAGCATTGTACCGGCAAACGTATCACACGGGCAGGTTTGGGGCCGTTACATCATGCATGTACGGCGCGGCCGGCGTTCTGCGCCGGGATTTCAAATCACACAACCGAAAGGCCAGGGTCGCCGGTTGCTGATCACAAATCTTTTGGTTGCCTTGTCAGCGCATTGGACAAGGCTTGGTTCAGTTCAGTTCAGTTCAATTCACAAGCGTTTCTGCTTCGCGCTTGGCTTGGTCAAGGGCCTCGTCCCATCCCATCAACCAGTCCTCATGATCACGGGAATCAGAGGGATAGGGGTTTTCCGTCAGGCGATGGGCATCAATGCCTGCCGAGAAACCCGAGCCATATGCAGGATTTGGCAGGTGGCGTTCATGCACAACCGGTGCATGGGTTTCATAGATGCTGTTGCGGAATGCGGGAAGCGAACACAGCACGCCATCGTCAATGCCGAGCGGATAGGCCATCATCATGGCTGTTCCAAGGGATGTGATGGAAAGTTCTTCGTTGGCTGTTTCGCGGATCAGGCCCGCCATTTTAAGATGGGCTATGGCACTATCGATGCGACGCTTCAAATCAGGGCCGTCTTCGATGGTAATCTGATTGCCATCATCATCGGTGCAGAAAAGAGACAAGACACGGCGCAGCAACATGCTGCGGTCAAGGTTTGCTTCGGCACTGCGAAGCACGGTCAGCATCAAGGCGGGATCGCCAGGCGCGAAATCCATAGAACTGGACATTCATGGGCCTCCGTTCAAGTCAAAACGAATTCCCTCCCAAGTCAGCAGCTTTTCTCTTCCTCGGGTTTATAAACCCTGCTGCTTTATTGTTATTATAGTTTGCAGATATGTTTCCAACTTGTGAAGACAAGATTGCATGAGAATGAAAGTTTTCATTCCCATGAGTGAAACAGAACACATTTGATGGCTATTAAATTGAAAAGGCGCAGGGATTTGCCGTCGATCGTTGCGCGTTTTATCGTCTAATAAGGCCGATAAATATTTTCCGTGTGATCCAGCGGGGCTGCCAAATCATAAGGTGCACCGCCTGCGGGCCGTTGGGCACAATCGGGCCTGATGCGGTAACAGATGTCTTGAGGCGAAATTAAAAGAATCTCGGATTCTGCCGAGTTACTTTTGGTGTTTTCCGGCCCGAGGTTTGCGATCGGGATTGCGCCAGACACGCACCCGGTTGCGACCGCCTTCCTTGGCGGCATAAAGGGCCTTGTCGGCCTTTTCAATGATCTGTTCGGCGGTTCTGTTTTTGGTCATCGGGGCCGCGCCGATAGAGGCCGTGATCGGCAGGACGGTGTCGTCAGAGATGGCGACGGGAGAGGCTTCTATCACGCGCCGGAGACGTTCAAGCACGCGCGCGCATTGCTTCATGTCGGCATTGGGCAGGCAAATCAGGAATTCTTCGCCACCATAACGGTAAACCTTGTCAAACGGGCGCACATGCGATTGCAGGATGCCTGCGACCGCCTGCAGCACCACATCCCCGGCCTGATGACCATAGGTGTCATTGACCGATTTAAAGTGATCAAGGTCGACCAGGGCAATTGCGGTCGGCACCTGGGTGCGAATGGTACGTTCCCGTTCGGAATTAAGGTCGCCCATCATGGTTTGACGGTTGTAGGTGCCTGTTAGCGGGTCGACATCGGATCGTGCGGTTCGAAACGCCCGTTCAAGGCGACGCAGTTGGGCAAAGAACGACTCCGCACGCAGAGACATCATGTCAAATTCTGCCGAATCGACTTCACCATCAACTTCGTAGGCCGACAAAAGCCGTTTTGCAGAATCGTGAAGTTGCTGATGGGTGGTCGCCAAGGCGTGCATGGCGGGCTGGTCGATCAGGCGATTGTGGCGGTTTAGGGCGTGCCAGGCGCCAAAATCGCAGTCATGGTCATCATCGTCGGCATCATGCGGATCATTTGGCGCTGATGAATTGGGCAGCAGCAGTTTGCGATTCCAGCGCAGCAACAGCGCAATATGTTCACCCAGCGCCTTTTCAAGTTCTGCCAATATGTCGCGTTCGGCATCGGCCATGCCGCCATCAGCAACGCTTTCGGGCATTTTGTGGCCCGTTTGCCTGCTTTTGGCTGGCAGGTTTTCTGCCCTGGCCGGTTGCGACTTGTCATTCATTCAGAAGGTCCGGGAAAAATTTCACTAAAGGTTTGTTTTAACAGGCGGTCGAGTTCTTCCATAGGAATATCCACGCCAAGGTCCTTGAGACTCGTCACACCGTGTTCTGCGATGCCACAGGGTACAATCCCGCCAAAATGTGACAGGTCCGGGGCAACGTTGATCGCAATGCCGTGGAAAGTGACCCACCGGCGCACACGCACACCAATGGCGGCGACCTTGTCTTCGCGGCCATTGTCACGTGCGACCCAGATGCCCACGCGTCCGTCACGTCGTTCACCCGTGACTCCCAGAAGCGAAAGGGTGCGAATCACCCATTCTTCAAGGTTATGGACGTAGGCGCGCACGTCGCGACCGCGATTCTTAAGGTCAAGCATCAGATAAACTGTCCGCTGACCCGGGCCGTGGTAAGTATATTGGCCGCCACGCCCTGCATCGTAGACAGGAAAGCGATTTGGATCGACAAGATCGTCAATATGCGCGCTGGTGCCCGCTGTATAGAGCGGGGGATGTTCAAGAAACCAAACAAGTTCATGGGCTTCGCCCGCATGAATGGCTTCTGCGCGGGCTTCCATTTCGGCAAGCGCTTCGGGGTAGGATACCAACCCGGAGGTGGTGCGCCACTCGGGGATTTGCACGGTGGGGGCGTTGCTTTGCATTTTTCCTGTCAAATAAGTGAAATGAGCCCTTGATCAGGGGATACCAATTTGCTATCTCCCTTTCCGCGCCAAGGCAAGCCCGCTTCGATACCTCAAGGGCTTGTGGACATACATATGCGGTCGTGGCGGAATTGGTAGACGCGCAGCGTTGAGGTCGCTGTGGGTTAATAGCCCGTGGAAGTTCGAGTCTTCTCGACCGCACCAAAAAGGCCTTCCCTTATTTTTAAGGGAGGGCCTTTTTGATTCCGGCATGTCTTTGCATCGCGCAGCCCAAAACATCACAAATTTTGTTTGTATAACCTATGGTTATGGCTATTGTCGGACACGTATTGGTGTGAAGGTCGGTACTAAAGGAAGTCCCATACCCTTTCAGTCGGTGTCGCCATAGCCTCTTGCGGTTGCCCTCGATAAGGCCATCGGGATAGCGAAGGCGTGAAGGCGATACGATGTCTATCAGAATAAAACTTGCCGAAACCGAACAAGAACTGAGTGATGTTTATCGGTTGCGTTATCAGGTCTATTCCGAGTTGGGACGCTTTGCCGAAGAATATGATGATGCAATCGTCGATGTATTCGACGCCATACCGTCGGTTGCCAATATCATCGCCTATAGCGATGATGTGCCAATTGCGACGATCCGGGTCAATCTGGATACCGCACTTAAGCTGCCCTCAGATCACACCTTTGATTTCACCCCTTACCGGGAACGCATTGCCGCAGAGGAACAGGCTGCTGGTCGGAGCCAGCCGGTCTTTGCCAGTGCCGGGATGCTTGCGATTGCAGCAGAGTGGCGCAATCGTCGCAATGTGTTTGCAGGGCTTCTGCGGATGGCTGTTGATATCGGTCACATGTTGGGGGTTACCCATATTGTTGCGACGGTGAACGATGAGACAGCGGGCATCTATGAACGGCTGGGGTGGGAAAGGTTGTCCTCGCCGGTGCCGATGGGGGACTTTGGGGTTAATATATCGCCCTTTGCAACGCCGATGGCGTCAATGTATCGCTGGGCCTTTGGCATGTTCCGGGAGAAAAAGGACCTGCTGGAACAGTTCAGCGGGTGCTTTACCTGGTATCTGGTCGACAAGGGGACCAAAATCTTTTCCCAGGGGGAGCCGGGCGACGAAGCATATCTGATCACCACGGGTGGCGTTGATATCACCTGCTTTCATGAAGCTGCGGACAAAACGCTCTATCTGGCGAGGCTGGGACCAGGCGATATGTTCGGCGAGCTTTCACTGATTGACAGTTCCGAACGATCCGCAACGGCGGTTGCGAGCCGCAATACCGAATTGATTGTGATCAATCGCGATGTGTTCTGGGAAAAAAGCTATGAGGATCCAACGCGGCTGAAAGACCTGATGCGGGTTCTGGCTGCGCGACTTCGCGACGCAAACAACCTGAGCATGATCTATGCATATGCCTCTCTGGGCGAACGTTTGAGCTATTTTGTCGAAATGCTGCGCAGAACGGCGGTCGAAGATGTTCGGAACCCCGATATTTTGCGGTCCAAAATGACCGTGCACGAATTTGCCGACATGTCGCGCGCCTCTTTGGAAGAGGCAGAGCGTTTCCTTGATAAGCTTCAGGCAGAAAACAAGCTGGAATATTCCAAACACCAGATCACCTTTTTTGAAGGCAGGGACTCTTGAAGGAAAACACCGCAAGCTCGACAGCCTATACGGTTTTGCAGGGGCTTATCTATATCGCGAAATGCACCGAACACCGGTATCTGGTGCCAGATGAAATGTATCGCCTGGGCGAACAGGTTCTGCTGGCGTCCGACGAAGGCCGCAAACGGTTGGCAGAGTTGGACAAGCCGGCAATCAGGATCAAAACAGCCATTCGCGAGTTTATCTTTCTGCCGGGCATTACGCTGCATTACATTTTGCGCAAGCGGTGCATCGAAGAAAAAACACGCGAAGCAATTGCCGGCGGGGTGACGCAGGTGATCAGCCTCGGCGCGGGGTTTGACAGCCTGGCGTATCGGTTGTCGCGGGAGTTTACCGATGTGAATTTCATCGAAATCGACCATCCCGATACCCAGAAGTTCAAAGAAAATGCCTTTGATCAGGCGGATGCTGTTTCGACCGATCAGGCAAACCTGTCTTATCTGAGTGTTGATTTTACCCACCAGAACATCGAGAGCCGATTACAAGGTTTTGCCGCGTTTGACAGCAGCCGTCCGACCCTTTTCATCAGTGAGGGGGTGACCATGTATCTGACTGAGGACGAGATAACGCATATGTTTCAGTCCATACGCAATCTTGCTGGTGTGGGGACCAAATTTCTGTTTACGGCACTTGAGCCACGTGAAAGCCCGCGCAACAATACGCGGCTTGCGTTGTTCCTGTATCTCAAGCTGATTGGTGAACCGATCAAATGGTCGATGGAGGCACCGCGCTTGGGGGCGTTTCTTGAAAAACAGGGATGTGCTTTGCATTCGATTGACGCGACAGAAGAATTTAAAAGTCGCTACCTGCGATCAGGCCGTCAGCCGCGGTTGCACCATGGGGAATATGTTGCAATGGCCGAGTTTCAATAAGTTTGGCCAACCGGGTTTTTCGTTTTTGGTCCCACCCCATATACCTTACAATGATCAACCAACGAATGCCGGAACCGTATTGACAGTGTCCGGTGGGCGTCATGTTTGATTTATTGTGAAGTACGGCATTGAGAATTGTGCAATGCTGCCCACGGACTTGATGTGAACTGAATGCTTCAATCGCGGGGAAAACTGCATTAGTCTGCCGGTCCCGCTAGAGTGAATTATCAGGATTTAACCGATTCACGGTTAATTAATGTAAATACCTGAAATTAAAAGGTATTATAATGGCAAATAGAAATGACAAGCTGCGCGAAGCAGCTTTGGACTATCACCGGTATCCCACCCCGGGGAAATTGTCCGTAACGGCGACCACCACCCTTGCAAACCAGCGTGACCTTGCCCTGGCTTATTCGCCGGGTGTCGCGTTTGCCTGTGAAGAGATCGTCAAAAACCCCGATACAGCAGTCGATTACACCGCACGCGGCAATCTTGTTGGTGTTATTTCCAACGGAACAGCGGTGCTTGGCCTTGGCCCGATTGGGCCGCTGGCCTCCAAGCCGGTGATGGAAGGCAAGGCGGTTCTGTTCAAGAAATTCGCCAATATCGATGTTTTCGATCTTGAAGTGAACGAAACCGATCCGGAAAAATTCATCGATATTGTTGCTGCGCTTGAGCCGACTTTCGGGGGTGTTAACCTTGAAGACATTAAGGCGCCGGAATGCTTCATCATCGAGAAAGCATTGCGCGAACGCTGCAATATTCCGATTTTCCATGATGATCAGCATGGCACGGCCATCTGTGTTGCCGCAGCCGTTCTGAACGGTTTGCGGGTGACTGGCAAGGATATCAACAAGGTCCGCCTTGTGACGTCCGGTGCCGGTGCCGCAGCGCTTGCATGTTTGAATCTTTTGGTATCCATGGGCCTGCCGCGCCATAACATCACTGTGACTGACCGGTTTGGCGTGGTTTACAAAGGCCGTGCCGAGGAAATGGACCCTTGGAAGGCCGAATACGCCATTGAAACCAATGCCCGCACACTGAGCGATGTGATCGAGGGTGCGGATATTTTCCTTGGGCTTTCAGCGCCAAACGTGATGGGCGAGGAAGAATTGCGCAAGATGGGCGAAGGCCCGATCATTATGGCGCTTGCCAACCCGACCCCCGAAGTTTCCCCGGAACTGGTCAAGGAAATCCGCCCTGATGCGGTGATGGCCACCGGGCGTACAGATTACCCCAACCAGGTGAACAACGTACTTTGTTTCCCGTTCCTGTTCCGTGGCGCACTTGATGTGGGTGCGACCGAGATCAACGAGGAAATGAAGATTGCTGCGGTTGAGGCAATTGCGGATCTGGCAACGGCGGAAGTATCGGATGTTGTGGCAACTGCCTATGGTGGAGAGGCGCTGAAATTTGGCCCGGAATACCTTATTCCCAAGCCGTTTGACCCGCGCCTGATGCTTGAAATTCCGCCGCGTGTTGCCAAGGCCGCGATGGACAGTGGTGTTGCCAAACGCCCGATTGCCGATTTTGATGAATATCGCCAGCAGCTTGAAGGTTTTGTCTTCCGGTCTGGCCTTGTCATGAAGCCGGTCTTTGACGTCGCCCGGGCGCACAAGAAGCGCGTTGTTTATCCGGAAGGCGAATCGCGTCGCGTTTTGCAGGCCTGTCAGGTGCTTGTCGATGACGGCATCTGCCATCCGGTTGTGATTGGCCGTCGCGAGGTGATTCTGGAACGGATTACCGAACTTGGCCTGCGTCTTGTGCCAGATGAGCAGATCGAAATTCATGATCCCGATGACAATCCGCATTTCGAACAGGATTGGCAGGATTTCCACAACATCATGGGCCGTCGCGGGATCAACCCGGAATATGCCCGTGCCATCGTGCGTACACGACCGACTGTGATCGCAGCCCTAATGCTGCGTCGGGGTGAGGTCGATGCGATGCTGTGCGGCTGTCAGGGTGGTTTCCTGCGTCATCTGCGCTATGTCCGTAACCTTGTCGGCCTGAATAAGGGTGTTACCGACTTCTCGACCGTCAACATGATGATCATGAAGCAGGGGACGTTCTTCCTGACCGATACCTATGTGTCGGTTGATCCAACCCCCGAACATGTGGCGGAAACCGCCATCATGGCGGCGGATGTGGTCAAGCGGTTTGGCATTACGCCAAAGGCCGCGCTGATTTCGCATTCCAACTTTGGCAGCCACGAAAACAAGTCGGCTTGCAAGATGCGGGATGCGCTTCAGCTTATCAGGACCCAGGCCCCCGATCTTGAAGTCGAAGGCGAGATGCATGCGGATGCGGCGATTTCGCAGCCGATCCGTGATCGTATCTTCCCGCATTCGATGCTGAGCGGTTCGGCCAACCTTTTGGTGATGCCGACCCTTGATGCCGCCAATATTTCCTACAACATGGTGAAAATGCTGGGCGATGGCTTGCCGGTTGGGCCGATCCTGGTCGGCGCGGCGAAGGCGGCCCATGTGGTCAGTCCGTCCATCACGGTACGCGGTATTGTCAATATGACGGCGATTGCGGTTGTCGATGCGGTTACCCGCAGTCAGGAAGACGCCTAACACCAAACTGCTATCGGGCTCTTGACCGGGGCCAGGCGATAGCGCAAAAACAGCCGTGTCGGGAAATCTCAAACAGTTCCCGGCACGGCGTTTTACGGTCAGGAAGCAAAACCACACGTACATCAGGGAGCGGCAGATGACAGGTCAAGTTGAAGAGCTCGACCGCCCGGCGGATGCGTCCACCGGCGATGAATATGTCGATCTGACACCTGAATATGCGCGTGAGATTTTTGATGCGCTGGGGGAAGACCAAGGCAATACGGCAGGTGATCTGCTTGCCGAGCTGCATTTTGCCGATATCGCCGACTTGCTGGGATGGGCCAGCTCCAACCAGCGTGAACAGCTTGTCGATCTTATTCGCCCGGATTTTGACCCGGAATTCCTGACCGAACTTGATGATGAACTGCGCGAGGAAGTCATCGGGCTTCTGGGCACGGACGTGGTGGCCGAGGCCATTACGGAACTGGATTCCGATGATGTTGTCGAAGTCATCGAGGACTTTGACGAGGACGAACAACGCGAACTTCTTGGCGCGCTGTCGGACATCGAACGTGCGCGCGTTGAAGAGGCCCTGTCTTATCCGGAATATACCGCCGGTCGTATCATGCAGCGCGAGCTGGTGGCGATCCCGGATTATTGGTCTGTCGGGCAAACCATTGATTTCCTGCGGTCGGCCAAAAGCCTGCCCGAAGATTTTTACGACATCATCGTGGTTGATCCGCGCTACAGCCCGGTGGGCATTGTGCCGCTGTCACGCGTGATCCGCACGAACCGCCCGGTTCTGGTGCGCGATGTCATGGAATCCGATGAAATGCGCACGGTCGTCGTGACCGAAGAACAGGAAAACGTCGCCCATCTGTTCCGGCAGCGCGATTTGATCTCCGCCCCGGTGGTGGATGACAACGGCCGGCTGGTCGGGGTGATCACGGTCGATGACGTCGTTGACGTTATTGACGAAGAATACGAAGAAGACATGATGCGCCTTGCCGGTGTTGGCGAGGAAGATGACCTGTCGAGTGCCATCATCGCAACGACGCGATCACGCTTTACCTGGCTTCTGGTCAACCTTGGAACGGCGATCCTGGCATCTGCCGTGATCGGGATGTTCGAAGGTACGATTGAAAAACTGGTCGCACTTGCGGTTCTGATGCCGATTGTTGCGTCCATGGGCGGCAACGCCGGAACCCAGACCCTGACGGTTGCGGTGCGTGCGATTGCAACCCGTGAATTGTCCAGCACCAACGCATGGCGCGTCATCCGCAAGGAAGTTGCGGTCTGTGGGTTGAATGGTGTCGCCTTTGCGATTTTGTCGGGGTTGGTGACCTGGCTTTGGTTTGACGATTTGATGCTTGGCGGGGTTATCGGGGTGGCGATGATCATCAACCTGTTGTTTGCCGGGTTGTTCGGGGCCTTGATCCCGCTTGGTCTGGAACGCGCCGGGATTGACCCGGCTGTCTCGTCATCGGTGTTTTTGACAACCATCACCGACGTTGTTGGCTTCTTTGCCTTCCTTGGCCTTGCTGCGGCCTTCCTGCTTTGAGTCGTGTTGGGCATCGGCCCATCAGCCCCATTACCCCAGCAAAGCTATGAATTTCCTGATGATGAAAAACCCCGCACCAGAACCGATGCGGGGTTTGATTTACCTGCGCGATCCAGACTGACGTTCGGATCAGCCCGATGTTTGGCTTTCTGACGAGTTGGGTTTTGCATCCGATTTCGACGACGGCGTACTTTGCTGTGTTAGCAACTCGTAGGTATCAATGGCATCACGTGGCGCAGACAGCAGGAAGCCCTGCATCTCGTCACAATCGGCAGCCTTAAGCGAGGCCATTTGTTCTTCGGTTTCAACACCCACCGCGACGACCTTGCGGTTCAAGCTTTTGCAAAGCCGGATCGCAGGTTGAAGGACGCTGTTTTCCGGCTGCTCGTCGAGTGCCACATTAAACAGTGATTTGGACAGTTTGATTCGTTGAACCGGGAACCGTTTCAGATAGCGAAGTGATGTATTGCCTGCGGCAAAGTGATCAAGGGTCAGGCCAATGCCGGCTTCGGAAAAGCGATAGAATTGACCAAGGGCGCGTTCCGGATCGCGCATGGCGATATCTTCGGAAACTTCGATCTCGATCATGGCGGCCTCAACTTCATATTCTGCCGTCAGATCAGTGATGTTCTTGATCAGATCAGCCTGAATGAACTGGCGGCTTGAGACATTAAGTGCAATTGGCACAGGCATGTAGCCCTGCTGACGCCAATCGGCAACCTGTTTGCAGACCGTTTCAATGATCCAGTGCCCCAGCGGTGACAGAAGGCCGGTTCTGTCTGCAACGGCAATAAAATCAGGTGGCAGGCGGCGTTTCCCGCTGTCATCAATCCAGCGCAGAAGGGCTTCGAAGCCGGTCAGGCTGCGGTCCGAAGTCCGATAGCGCGGCTGATATTCAAGGACAAAGCGTTTCTCATCAACAGCGCGCCTAAGCTGCGTTTCCATCGACAGGCGCGCATGCATCACATTGTTCATCGTCTCGACAAAGAAGCAATAAGACGATTCGGCCGATTTTTGCGCCCGGTACATTGCCGCATCCGCATTCGCCATCAATTGTGATGGTGCGCGCGCATCATTGGGGTACAGGGCAACGCCGACACTGACATGCAGGCGGATTTCCTCGCCGGTGGTTGTTTGAATCGGTTGGGACATCGCCTCGACCACCCGTTCGGCAACAAGGGCGGCACCCTCTGCTTCGGAAAGGTCGGTTGCGATGATGGCAAACATATCGCCCGAGAACCGCGCACAGGTATCTTTTTCACGGACTGTTGCCCGCAGGCGCCCGGATATTGTGCGCAGTGTTTCATCGCCAATATCGGCACCAAAGCGGTCATTGATGGCCCGGAAGTTATCAATATCAACAACCAGTACTGACAACAGCTTTTCATACCGCTTGGCGTGGGCAACCGCCTGGTTTAGGCGGTCTTCAAACAGCGCATGGTTTGGCAAGCCGGTCAGCGGGTCATGGGTTGCCAGATACCGCAACCGGTTGACCGATGCATTGGCAGCCGGATTGTGGTGCAGGGTGATGTCGACGCAATCCGGATTTGTCGTCGATGGCTTCATCGTCAGGTTACAGACAACATGAACACCTTCGGCACTGCGGACGATCCATTCACGCCTGAGTTCTTCATCGCCGCGATTGATCGCCAGCAGCATCTTTTCCTGTGACCGGCGCGATGCGGTGCCGTCTGACTGGAATTCCGGCGCCAGGTTATAGAATCGGATGAAGCCGTAATCTTCTTCGCGCAGATCAAAGAATTCCGCCGTTTCAGGCGACATGGATTTCAAATGCCCATCAAGCTTGGTGATCGACAACAAAAGATCGTTGATGTCATCCCCGGCGTTGATGTGATGGAGGCTGCGTCGCATTGCTGCTTTTTGCCGGTTGGCCAACAAGAAGACAATTACGGAAAACAGGGCAGCCGTGATGCCGCCAAATATCAAGACCAGTTCCGGATTGACCGTTCCGCGCGATGCCAGTGCGGGGTTGGCGATCACATCGACCAGCCATTGGCGGCCAACGACATCAACGGCAACGGTTTGCTGCAATGTTTCGTCGTCGCCTTCGCCCCGGATCTCAAACAGTACGGTGTCGCCTTCGCGCACACGCACCGTGTAATCTTCGACCTGTTCGGTGTTAATCACCGAGGCCAGCATGGATCGGATGCGAAATGCCCCGTTGATCACACCAATGATTTCACCGTCGCGCCCAAGAACCGGACTATAGGCCGTAAAGCCACGTCCGCCTTGCATCAGTTCAAGGGTTGGTGTGATTTGGGTGCGGCGTTGATCAAGGGCGATATCAAGAACAGGCCCCGCCAAGGGGTGGCGTTTCAGATCCGCGCCCATGGCCGGTACGTTGCCCTTGATCGGGGCAACATACAAAATGATGTAGTTGGGGGTAATCCAGTTGATCGCCTGCAATGCGGGGAACCGGCTTTGTAGCGGGGTTGCAACCGAAAGATATTCACGTTCATCTTCGGGCGGGCCAGCTTGCCAGTTGTCGGCAAAACTTTCGAGCACCGCCAGATTGTTTTCCACAATCGTTTGGACCTGTCGGGCAACAGCGTTTGCGGTGATTTCGCCGGCGGACTGAAGGATAATCTTGCGGTTGGTTTCAACCGTTTTCCAGGCCATGAAAGTGACTGCGACAAAGAAAGCAGCCGTCAGAAATCCCGCCGCCAATGCACGCTTTTTCAAGCGTGACGTTTGCTTCGATGCGTTTTCTTCAGCCTGCTGTACTTCTTCTTCCATTTATCCCCCGACACCGCGCTGTTTACCATCTTGATGCGCGTGCAAATAAGGTATTCCCCGTTTGCAGCGGTGTATTGCCCGCTGATGGATTTACCGAAAACGGTGGCAAGGACCTTGATCCGGGTCAATCCGCATTGTTTCTTTTATGGTGTTATTCTTACACGACTTTAAGGGGGGGGTCGCCTTCATTTAAGGAATTAATTTTCCATACCGCGCATAAAAAGCTTTCCAAGGACGGGGTCGGAGGGCGCGAATACGGATATAAATCTGCGTTAGACCCTGTTCGGACGCAGAGAAGTGTTGTATCTCAGGCGGGAATCAGGCGTCCGCCACAAACCGGCGAAGAATCGCGTGACAAAGATCGCCCTCAGAGAGAGTTCATGAAACACCATCACCGCAATCCCCGTGCCCGTGGGGGACGCAAGCGCCAACCTTCCCGGCGTGATCCGCTTATCGGGTTTGAAGCAGACGTCACCATCGAACAGATTGGTGCGCGTGGCGACGGGATTGCGCATGTCGCAGCACCAGATGGAAAATCTGTGCTGATCTATGTCGATTGCGTTTTGCCCGATGATGAGGTGCGTGTTGCCTTGCGTCAGAAGCGCGGGGATGGCTATGGCGCAGAAGTCATCAAGGAAATCGCCCATGGCGGGGGGTATACCCCGCCAAAATGTTCGCATTTTAAAGAATGCGGCGGATGTGCCCTGCAGCATATGCAAGAATCCGATTACCGTGCGTGGAAACACGACAAGGCGATGGTTGCACTTAAGCGTGCAGGTGTTGACCCGCAGGATGCCGAAAACATCATTGCTGACGTTGAAATTTCGCCGCCTGCAAGTCGCCGACGGGCTGGATTTTCGGTGCATGTCGGTGCGACGGGTGTGTTTGTCGGTTTTCATGGCCGTTTCAGCCATACGGTGCTGAATGTGCCCGATTGTGCGGTGCTGCGCCCCGAAATCATGGCATTTCGTGCGGCATTTGTGACGTTCCTTTCGTCCTGTCCGCCCGATGATGCGCGTGACATCAAGGAAGTGTTTGTTACCCTGACCGATACCGGTCTTGATGTTCTGGTGCAGGCAGGCAAGGACCCTGATCTTGATATGCGTCAGGATCTGGCAGAGTTTGCCGATGCCCAGAATATTGCACGGCTGAGCTGGAAAACCGGTGATCTGCCGGATGAACCGGTTGCAGCCCGCCAGACGCCCCTTGTCAGTTTTGAAAATGTTGATGTGCCAATTGCGCCTGGTGGTTTCTTGCAGGCTACCAACGAAGGCGAAAAGGCCTTGGTCAAGGCTGTGACATCTGTGGTTGCGGAAATTGCCCCGAAACATGTTGCCGATCTTTTTTGCGGTGTTGGCAGTTTTACATTTCCGCTGGCACTTTCGGGCAAGCGGCGTTCGGTCACGGCGGTCGAAAGTGACCCCCGCGCGGTCGAACTTTTGCAATATGCGGTTGGCCAGTCGGGAAGCCCGATCAAGGTCGTGCAGCGCGATCTGTTCCGCCAGCCATTGTCTGGTGATGAACTGCGTGATTTCGATCTTGTGGTGTTTGATCCGCCGCGCGCCGGTGCATTGGCCCAGTGCGAGGCATTGGCCGCAGACGGACCGGAATGGGTGTTGGCAGTTTCGTGTAATCCGGCAACCTTTAGCCGCGACATGCGTGTATTGCGCAACAGTGGCTATGAGATCCTGAAACTTGTCCCGGTTGACCAGTTTTTGTGGTCTTCGCATCTGGAATTGTTTGCCGTTTTGCGTCGCACATCGGTCCAATAGGGAACCGATTCGTATAGGTTTCAGAGTGGTTTGCCACGCAAACACCATCAAGATTCCGGCAAAATCCGTCCGATTATAGCGGATTCTGCGGCTAATCCCTTTTGGGGCTTAAGTTTTCTTGCCTAATATACTATACTGTTAGCTGATATTTCCACCGGACACCAGGATGGTCGATTGGGCAAGGGATTGAGCATGTTCGATCCATCTGCCTGCGCAGCATGTAGTTGCCTTGCCGGCTTGTTTGTGCGGAATGACGATGGAACCACTGGCCAGTCAGCTGCCGATTTATACCAATACTGCGCGTGCAATCGCACCGCAGAACAGGTTAGCTGAATCTGAAAACAGCCAGTTTTCCGCCAATAGCCAAAGTACGAACCGCAATGCGGATGCCTTTCGCAGTGCGAGCTACGCCAGCCAACAGCTTAACGGTTCGCTTGGCAGTGCGGGGGCGCTTTTGGATCAGGCGTCAAACGATCTTTCACGGATCGGGGATGCGCTTGACGAAATTGACGCGATCGTCACCACCGTCGAAGAAAACAGCGATCTTTCGCGCCAGCAACGAGCGCAACTGAACGCGCAAATCGAAGATTATCTGGCCGAGATCGACGATATTGCCGCAAACAGTACCTATAACGACATAGACCTTCTGGCTTCAGAACAGACGATCACGCTGCAAGTCGGGTCCGGGACATCTTCAGACAACCGCCTTGATGTCGAATTGTCGGCTTCTGCGTCCGAGGATCTCGCGACCGGACTTTCCGATATTGATGTATCTGATGATGGCGGTGTTACCAATGCGCGCAGCTTGGTGGATGACGCACAGGAAGCGCTGCGGGATCGGGAAATCGCGCTGGCTGCAGATCAGGGCAGCCTGACAACGGCCCGCGATCAGAACCGTGTGTCCCAAGTTGCCGGCGAGAACATCTTGCAGGCGCAACTGGCAGCATCAGAAACGAGCGGCCGCGACGATGCGCAAAGCCGCATTTCGGAAAACCTGCAGGCTTATCTGGGGAACATAGCATCACAGTTGGCAAGTCAGACAGTGACTGTTGGTGGCTTTGGCCTGCCAGAACCACAATCTGATCCGTTCCTTGAGCAGGAAGACGCGCCGGTCTTTGATCCGACGGTTGACGAGGATGGCACATCTGGTCAGGACTTCTTTGGTCAAACCATCAACGGTGCGGGTGGTGGCCAGCCGTTCAATGCCCCGGTATTTGGCGGGTATGACAGTGGCGGCAATGGGACATCAAGTGGCGGTGGGGGCACGACAGAACGTCAGTCAAACCGCGTATCCGTCGATGCCTGATGGATACAGGCATCCCGGAATGCTGAATAATTCAATCCGGATCATGCGCCCAGGATAGCAGCATTATGATGCATGTTCGGTGCGCAATTAACCTTCGATGTTTTCACCGTCATAAATGCCCCAGAAGCCATGGCGGGGGGCCCAGCCTTCAAAATCGCCAAAGCGCAACTGGCACCAGTTCATGGTTGACGGGCAATCTTCGATCCTGCCGATGACACTGGCAGATACCATTGCAATCTTGCGCGCGTTTTCATCAGCAGCGGAATAAAGCGTGATGCTGTCATCGGTTACGATGACATGACGTGATCCAATCAAAAGACTTTGATGGACCCAGCCTTCACTTCCTTCCCAATCGCGAACCTTGCGCCAGGTATCAAACTCCGACACCACCTCCATCGGCATGTTGCGCCGATGATAAATCCAGACCTTGGGATAACGAAGGCCGGGACCAGCCCGCAGAAATACCTTGTCGGAGCGCAGTGCGACAAATCGCGGAATGGGCAGACCGGATTCTTGCGCGCTGGCCACAATCGGCGCGGTCAGACTGCCCAGAATCGCCAAAGCCATGAAGCGATACAGAAAACTGCGCAAAAACTGCGGCATCTTGTTGGTATTCCCCTGTTTACTTTATCTGAGCCGCTCTTGTGCATATTCGCGTCTGCGAAATAAAATTACAAAAACTGCGTCAAAATCCTTGCTTTTGTACCTTTTGGCATGGCATCACTGCATTGCGGCAGGGCACAAAAGTGAACCATGCCTTAGTTTGTCTGAAAAAAGTTAAAAGACCGCATAGGAACGGCACATGACCAAGAAAAAACCGCTTGTCGTCGTGACCCGGAAGCTGCCGGAAGCGATTGAAACCCGCATGATGGAATTGTTCGATGCACGTCTGAACATTGATGATGTATCCATGAGCAAACAAGAGCTGATTGATGCGGTCAAAGAAGCAGACGTTCTTGTCCCAACCGTGACCGACAAGATCGATGCAGCGGTTTTGGCACATGCCGGTCCCAACCTGCGTCTTATTGCCAATTTTGGCACAGGTGTTGATCATGTTGATCTGCAGACTGCCCGTTCGCGTGGCATCACCGTGACCAATACGCCAGATGTCCTGACCGAAGATACTGCTGATATGACGATGGCATTGATCCTGTCGGTGTCACGCCGTCTGGCCGAAGGCGAACGTCTGATCCGCAAAGGGGCATGGGACGGCTGGGGCCCGACCTTGATGCTGGGGCACCGGATTTGGGGCAAGCGTCTTGGGATTGTTGGCATGGGGCGTATCGGCCGTGCGCTTGCGCGGCGCGCCAAGGGGTTTGGTCTTTCAGTGCATTACCACAACCGTCGTCGTGTCCATCCCGATATCGAAGAAGAGCTTGATGCGACCTATTGGGAAAGCCTTGACCAGATGCTGGCGCATGTGGATGTCATTTCGGTCAACTGCCCGCATACACCGGCAACCTATCATTTGCTGTCAGCGCGCCGTTTGAAGCTGATGCAGCCCCATGCCATTCTGGTGAATACCGCGCGCGGTGAAATCGTGGATGAACCGGCATTGACCCGCATGCTTGCCGATGGCGAAATTGCCGGTGCTGGACTGGATGTGTTTGAACATGAACCGGCAGTAAATCCGAAATTGCTTGAGTTGCAAAATGCAGTACTGCTGCCGCACATGGGGTCGGCGACAATTGAAGGCCGCGTTGACATGGGAGAGAAGGTCCTGATCAATATCAAGACCTTTGTCGATGGTCATACGCCACCCGATCGTGTGATCGAGGGGCTTCTTTAGACCCTGATCCCGCGCCAGTTTAAGTAATGATTTCAAAGGGGTGATGCGTTTTGCATCGCCCCTTTTTCATACTCCCCATTTGTGGATGGTGAGCCGATCCCGAACAAGGCATTTTCCCGACACCCAAAAGAGAGAAGCTTGAGTTCCGGAATACCCGATAATGGTAAAACACACAGAGACACCTGTTACAGCACCCAATTCAGAAACAGCGTCGTTTGACGGTGGGACGTCAGGTGTTGAAGCCCGAGAAATGACGCTTAATGGGCCATGTGTGGTTTCAGGTGTTCAGGATCGTTGTGCCGAAGAACTTGTTTTCGTTCGGTCAGGGGCGGTCGATGTTTTTGACGGTGATGGAAACATTATGGAGCACGAGGGCAATTGTTTCTCGATCCCGTGTGGTCAAAGATATCATCTGCATGTGACGACTCGCGGTACTGCCAGATTTCTTGTTCTTATGATTCCGGCCTCAAACGACCCCGATCAGATTGCAGCAGTTCAGGCGATCAAAGCTGAATACAAGGACATGCTTCTGGGCAAGGCCGCAAGTTGAGCGATTGCAGCATGGCTGCGTGATTGGCCGCGAAATTCTGGCTCCTGACAATTCCTGACAGTAGATTGACGATTAACCGTATTGAACATTTCTTTCTGCGGGCTGCTTGGTTATGACTGTTGCATGATAGGAATAACCGCCAAGGGGCCATAATGAGCTTGATCTTTGATGCACCCAAACCGATCACCATTCCCGTTCAGGGAACTGATGACCTTTTTCCGGTAAACCGTATTTTCTGCATCGGTAAAAATTACGCCGATCATGTGCGTGAAATGGGATCGGATCCCTCTGATACGCCGCCCTGTGTCTTTATGAAGCCAACAGACTGCCTTGTCGTTGGCAGTGGTGATTTGCCTTATCCGTCCGCGACGGAAGACTTGCATTACGAAGGCGAATTGGTTGCGGCCCTGTCAAAGGGCGGCAAGGACATGGACCGTGCGGCGGTTGAAGATGCCATTTTTGGCTATGCTGCCGGACTGGATATGACCCGGCGTGATGTTCAGGCGGGTCTTAAAGAACGCCGACTTCCTTGGGATATGGCGAAATCCTTTGACGGCAGTGCGGCGATTTCTGCCATTCAGCCAAAGGCCAATGCCGGAAACCCGCATGCGACCGATCTGAAATTATCGGTCAATGGTGATGTGCGTCAGGATGACACCACGGCGAAAATGATCTGGCCGGTGGTCGATGCACTTGTTCATCTTTCGACCCTGATTGAACTCAAACCGGGTGACTTGCTGTTTACCGGAACGCCCGAAGGCGTCGGCCAGGTTGTGCGCGGCGATCGCATGGATTTGGTGATTGCCGATGTCGCGGAACTTTCAGTGACCCTGAAATAAGCAGACCACGGGGGCCAGGGTCAGGAGCCCGTCTCAATCAAAATGAAAACGGAGCCCGTTTTGAAAATCGTTAGCTGGAATATCAATTCCGTTCGTCTGCGCATCGAGCAGGTCGTCAAATTCCTTGAGGAACAGCAACCCGATGCGCTTTGCCTTCAGGAACTGAAATGCCCCGATGAGCATTTCCCCCACGAGGCATTTGAAGCCGCCGGGTACGTTCATCGCCACAATCATGGCATGAAAAGCTATAACGGGGTTGCCATCGTTTCACGTCTGCCTTTCGTTGAAACCGACATCAAACATTTTTGTGGCAAGGAAGACCGCCGTCACTGCATGGCGAAGTTTGAAAACGGTGTCGAGCTGCACAACTTCTATATCCCGGCGGGCGGTGACGAGCCGGACCCGGAAATCAACGAGAAGTTTGCCCACAAGCTGTCCTTTCTGGATGAAATGACAAACTGGTGGGATGAACGCCGGACAACGGACCCGGATCGCAAGGCGGTTCTGGTGGGGGACTTTAATATTGCCCCTTCGGAAAACGATGTCTGGTCGCATAAGAAACTTCTGCGCGTTGTCAGCCACACGGCGATTGAAATCGAAATTCTCGAAAAGTTTCGTCAGTCGGGCGATTTTATCGATGCCGTGCGTGAAGTGGTTCCGGAACCGGAAAAACTGTTTAGCTGGTGGAGCTACCGTGCACGTGACTGGCGTGCGAGCAACAAGGGGCGCCGCCTTGACCATGTCTGGATGACCCCGAATATGGCGGGAACGGTGCGTACGGCATCGGTCTATGATATCGCACGTGACTGGGAAAAACCATCGGACCACGCACCAGTGGTGGTGGAATTCAATCTTTGAGCCATACGGCGCACTGACAGAATAAAACAGCGGATTAGCAATGCTTAATCCGCTGTTTTGTCATGGGAAATAACTTGATTGTCAGGCTGATCGGGGTAACTCTTTTGGTTGAACGGAACCGAAAGAATGCCCATTTGATCCAGAACGGGGCGAACTTCGCTAAGTTTCGGTGACACATTACGCAGGATACGGGCAATGAAAAAGATACTGATTGGTCTGGCAGCGATCATCGTTTTGGTCGTCGGTGGCCTTATCTATGTCTACGCAAATCTTGATGACATTGTGAAAACCACCATCGAGAAGGCCGGTACACGTGTAACCCTGGCCGACGTGACTGTAAGCGGCGTTTCGATAGAACCAACGCAAAACACAGCCGCCATCGACGGGCTGGTGGTTGGCAATCCGGATGGGTTCGATACCGATTATGCGTTCTCGCTGGGCAATATCTCGGTCCGGTTGGATGGTTCGACCCTGACCAGTGATACCATCCGCATCATTGAAGTTGTCGTTGATTCGCCAAGCGTGATTTACGAACTGGGGAATGGCAGCTCGAACATCGCGACCATTCAGCGCAATGTCGAAGCCTTTGTTCAGCGTGTTTCGGGGCCGACCGGTGCTGGCGGCGCGGATCAAGAACCGGCTGATGATGTTGCCGGCTCTGAAGGTAGCGGAACCAAGATCATTATCGATAACGTCTATGTTCGAAATGGTGATGTTGGTATTTCTGCCGGGGTGCTGCAGGGCAAAAAGCTGTCGGCCAGCCTGCCGGAAATCCACCTTACCGATGTTGGCAAGGATGAGGGCGGTGCCACACCGGCCGAGGTTGCCGGTGAAATCCTGACCGCGATCAACGCATCTGTCTTCAAGGCGGTTTCCAGCCTGAATGTTGATGGTCTTCTGCAAGGTGTGGGTGATCTTGGCAAGGGTGTTGTCGGTGCCGTGGGGGCTGTCGGTGGTGCAGCCAGTGGCGGCGGTACCAAACTGAAAGACGGTGCCGACGCGCTTGGGGGTGCTGTCAAAGGATTGTTTGGCGGATCATCGGATTAACGTGATCACAGTGCCTTTGATCTGGATTTAATATATGGGCCCGATGAACGTGTCATCGTTCATCGGGCCCATTTTTGTCATTTCGCAGGTCAGCGCGCGTTGTGTTCAGAGTGGTTTTTAACGCAATGAAAACTCAAGGATACCGGACGCGGTATGGTGCGTGATGTAAACGGCGTGTGAACTTTCTCTATCCCACTGCTTTTTTTCAGGAAATTGACTTCTATATATGGTTGGGTAGGGACGGTTGTATCCAAACTCTGTATTGTCTTGGGGTGTTCGGCTGCAAATTTGGAGTGGCCGACGTGTGGGGTCGGGTCGTTTTGATCTGATCGGAAACAAGAACTGCATGGAAGCAGACAGACCAACAAATCAAATTCGCGGGCATCGAAGACATTGGCGACAAATGTCGATATGCCCACAAAATAATGGGATTGGGATTCCGATATTCGGTCAGACAAGGAGAAACACCGATGAAAGCGAAACTGCTTACTGTTGTGTCCGCCGCGGCCTTTTTAAGCGCGTGCGCAAACATGAACATTCCAGGGGTGCGTGATATGGCTGACGAAGGGTCGGCCTTTGACGCGGCCCTTCACCAGAATTACGCCGATCTTGCCCAGGCAGAATATGATGAAGCCGATTGGTCGGATGCACGGTACTTCACAGATCGTTCGAAAATGGCCGCCATGAGCCAGGATACCGGCCCGCAGATGATTTCCGAGCGTACCCTGCCGGAAGGCACCATGTCCGAGGTTGAAGTTGCCCGCAGTGATCTGTTGGCGGCACTTGATGCCGGTGGACGTGAAAAAGCCTCTTCGGCGGCGGCACGTGCCCAATCGAGCTTCGATTGCTGGCTGCAGGAACTTGAAGAAAACATCCAGCAGGAAGACATCGATAACTGCCGTGCTGCTTTCTATCAGGCACTTGCCATCGTTCAGGCCGAACTCGACACTGGCCCTGCACCAATGGCAGCGCCGATGGCAATGCCGGTTCCAATGAATGTCTATTTCGGGTTCGACAGTGCTGACCTCAGCGGCAAGGCAATGTCTGTTGTTGATGGTATCGTTGAGGCATATGGCAAATACGAGCCGGAAATGATCAGTCTGGTTGCTTATGCTGACCGTGCGGGCGATGCGATGTATAATGACATGCTTGCCAAGTCGCGTGTTGATGCGGTGGTCAAGGCATTGCGCGGTGCGGGCATCCCGGCAAGCAAACTTGTAATCAGCGTCAGCGGCGAAGCCGATGTGCCGGTTACAACCGCTGACGGTGTTGCCGAACAGGGCAACCGCGTTGTGACGGTAACTTTCGAAGACGGCATGTAAGCACGTCGAATTAATATAGGGGATTTCATCCATGCGTCTATTGATCGCACTTCTTCTGCCCTGGTTGCTTTTCTTTACCATCGGGCGTCCGATTGCAGGTGTTATCTGCCTGATCTTGCAGATTACCCTGGTGGGTTGGGTTCCGGCCGCGATTTGGGCCGTTTACTCGCTTAGCCAGTATAACACCGACAAGAAAATCAGCAGCGCCATGGGTGGCGGTCAGGAATAACTGGCCCTGTTTGTCGGGGAACCGGCAACAGCGAAAACCCGAAATAAGGAGGCAGGCTTTCGGGCCTGCCTTTTTTGTGTTTGGGGGCTTTTAATGCATTTGGCGGCGGACGCCGCCGATAAACCGGCCAATGACACGTGAAACGATGAAACGGGTCAGGACAAAGGTGATCGCACTGGCAACCGATGGCCAGTACCAAGCCTGTATTTCGGGCCGTGTGCTTTGTTCGACCAGACCGTAAATGATCGCAGCCATTGCAGCGGCGGCAATGAAAGCCGTCCGGCGTCGATAACGTGCGATAAAGGGGCCGAGCAACCACATGACTAATGTTGTCCGCCACCGATATCGCGGGCAAGTCGCGCGGCGAAGTCATCGGTCATGCCTGATACGTAATCAAGGATCACTAGATAAAGCTCGTATAGGGAGGCACCAATCGGCATGGCATCGGTACCGATCAATTCACGCACCCGTCCGGCGCGATAGGGAATATCGGCTTCCGACCCGGCGCGGTGCACATCAAGGGCGGTTTTACAGAAGGTTTCAAGCAGGGTGTCAAGATGGGCGAACGCCCCGACTTCGATCTGGACCTTGCGGCGGTTCAGGATGATTTGCTTTTCAGAAAACGACTTGGCCTCTTTGATCAGGTCATTATAGGGGCCTGCCGCACAGGCCAGAAGGTCGCCTTTCCACTCGCCAGCCAAAAGGGCCTCCTCGTTGGCGACAAAGGCATCAACCAGCGCATCAAGCAAACCGGTCATGATCTTGCCGCGCAGGAAGGAAATCTTGCGGCTGATATTGGGTTCGCGATGATATTCGCCGGGCAGTTCATCGGTGATGCAGGGCAGCAACATCTTTTCGAGAACGGCGAACTCCACCAGTTCAAGTTCAACCCCGTCTTCGATGTCAATCAGGGCATAGCAAACATCGTCTGCGGCCTCGACCAGATAAACAAGCGGATGGCGGCAAAAGGACTGATCCCCGGTGCGGATCAGGCCGGTGGCATTGGCAACATCTTCCAGAAGGCCAAATTCCTTTTGGAAGGCACCGAACTTTTTCTTCTGCGGGAAGGGACTTCCGGCTGCTGACCACGGATATTTCAGAAAACTGGCCAGCGTTGCATAGGTCAAACGCATCCCGCCATCATACAGACCAGTCCGTTTGTTGGTCAGAAGGCGGAAACCCTGGGCATTGCCTTCGTAGGTCGTAAGGTCCGCAAACTGTTCGGCGGTCAGGCTTTGGGTAAATTCGGGGGCGGCATCAATAAACCATTGGCGAATGGCATATTCCCCGGCATGACCAAAGGGCGGATTGCCGATATCGTGGCACAGGGCGGCGGCCTGAACAATGGCGGCCATATGGTCTGGTTCTATGGTGCTTGGCAGGCTGCCCTTTTCCTGCAGGCGATGCCCGACCATCAGGCCAAGCGAACGACCAATGCACGATACCTCCAGACTGTGGGTCAGGCGGGTATGGACATTGTCATTTTCCGGCAATGGATGGACCTGGGTTTTACGCTGCAAGCGACGAAAGGCAGCGGAAAAAATGATCCGGTCATAATCCTTGTGAAAGTCGGACCGGCCAAATGGCCCGACACTGGAATGACGGGTGCCAAGGCGCGCCGGTGAAAGCAGTTTTTGCCAGTTCATCATCGCAGTCATGGTATTTCGCGCCTTCCGGTCGGGCTTTGGATCTTGAGCATATGGGGCCTTTATGCCCACTGTTGGTAAATAAGCATTTTAAATTTTGCAGAAAACTTAAGGGGCAGGGCCTATTAATTTGATCGATCCGCCGGACAGACGTCGTTGTATTTGCAAAATGCGGCGTAGAACCCCTTGACCGGGATACCGACCCGCCCAGCGTGATTTTCCCAGGATGTCACAAATAAAACGTCTGTCATTCCAATCAAATTAATAGGTCCTGACCCTAGAGAAAACGGCGCATCAGATGACGCGCCGTTTTCAAGATTAATCACATTTGGGGCAGGTTATTCACCAAGACCCTTTTCCATTACCAGATCAAGACGGCGCGCGAAGCTGACCGGATCGGGCAGGGCTTCGCCTTCGAGGATGCGGGCCTGATCAAGCAACAGCAAGGCTGCATCATTCAGGATCGGTGCCTTGGCATCCTTGATGGCAATGTCAGACAGCTTTTTGATCAGGCTGTGCTTTGGATTGATTTCAAGGATACGCGGGCTGATTTCATCAACACGATTGTGCTGTTTCATCAGGCGTTCCATGCGCAAATCCATACCGGTTTCATCGGCAATCAAACAGCAGGCCGAACTTGTCAGGCGATCGGATTCACGAACATCCTTGATGCCGGTGCCCAGCGCGATCTTGATCGACGCAATCAGCGCATCAAGGGATGCATCGCTTGGTGCATCGTCTTTTTTCGCGTCCTTGTCGTCATCCTTATCGTCAGATTTGACGTCGTTCAGATCAGCACCGCCACGGGTGACCGATTTGAAGTCTTTTTCGTCAAACTGACCAACTGATGGCATCCAGAATTCATCAACCGGATCGGTCAGAAGCAGAACTTCAATTCCCTTGGCGTCAAACCCTTCAAGTTGCGGGCTGCGTTTAAGCGCATCAATGTCTTCGCCGCTGATGTAATAGATGGCTTTCTGGCCTTCTTTCATGCGTTCGACATATTCCGCAAGGGTCGTCCAGCCATCACCGTTGGTCGAACGGAACTTGGCGATTTTAAGGATACGGTCCTGGTGGGTGTGATCCTCATACAGGCCTTCCTTGACGACCGAGCCAAAGTTTTCCCAGAAGGTTTCAAATCCTTCGGCGTCTTTCTTGGCAGCCTTTTCAAGTTCGGACAGGACCTTTTTGGTCAGGCCGTTCTTGATTTTGGTCAGCAACGGATGGTCCTGAAGCATCTCACGCGAGACATTCAGCGGCAGGTCCTGACTGTCAACCACGCCCGAGACAAACCGCAGCCACGGCGGCAGAAGTTCGTCGGCACCCTCGGTGATGAAGACCTTGCGCACATAAAGCTTCAGATGGCCTTTGCGCTGGGGATCATAAAGATCGAACGGGCGCATGGTCGGAAGATAGAGAAGGCCTGTATATTCGATCGCACCTTCGGCCTGGTAGTGGATGGTTTTCCACGGATCATCAAAGGCGTGCGAGGTGTGCTTGTAGAATTCCTTGTATTGCTCTTCGGTGATCTCGCTTTTGGGGCGGGTCCAAAGGGCGGAGGCCTCGTTGAGCGTCTCGTCGCCATCACCTTTCATCAGGACCACCGGAATGCCGATGTGATCGGAATAGGTTTTGACGATATGGCGCAGACGCTGTTCTTCGGTGAATTCCTTGTTGTCATCGGTCAGGTGCAGGGTGATCTGCGTGCCACGACCTTCCATTTCAGCTTCGGCAATGGTGTATTCACCTTTGCCGTCAGATGACCATTTCCAGGCCTGATCTTCACCCGCCTTGCGACTGACGACTTCGACCTTGTTGGCAACCATGAAGGCGGAATAGAAACCGACGCCGAATTGACCAATCAGGTCAACATCCTTGGCATTGTCGGATTTCGAAACAGCATCAAGGAACTTTGCGGTTCCCGAATTGGCGATGGTGCCAAGGTTTTCGACAAGGTCTTCCTTGTTCATCCCGATCCCGTTATCGGCAATCGTCAGAACATTGCGGACATTATCTGTGAGCAGGCGGACCTTGAATTCAGCGTCGCCAGCGAGCAGATCTGGTTTTGCAATCGCTTCATAGCGCAACTTGTCGCAGGCATCCGAAGCGTTGGAGATCAACTCGCGCAGGAAGATGTCCTTGTTGGAATAAAGCGAATGGACAACGATATCGAGCAGTCGGCTGACCTCGGCCTCGAACCGCATTTTTTCTTCCGTCATGACCTCTTATTTCTCCTTTGTTTCAAGCGTCTGTCGGGCTTCTCCGATATTGGCAAAAGCACCAACACCTCAACGGGGTTAAACTTTAGATTCAGGACCTGTTAATTTTGTCGTCATGGCAACCATTATGTTTGAGAACTCCTGTGTCAAAACCCTTGTCCGGGGAGCCACCCCGCACAGCGGGCTTTTCCTCGGATTTCTCAAACATAATGGTTGTCCTACGGATCAAACGGATTAGCACGGACTACTTTGTCGTAAAACTTTGAAAGATGGCAATCTTCCTGCAGTTTTTCTCCTCGTACCCGTACAAATCTGATTGACCATGGCGGCAAAATTAACAGGTCCTGAATCTAAACCGAGCTTGATATGCGTCAACGCATCTTGCAGCGCAAGTCTTGTATCCTAAGTATAAAGTAAGACGGTTTTTTTACAGGGGCGCCCAACACAGTTTGGAAGCGTCCCCGAAAGCCCCGGAACAGTAGATGCGCATCGCAATTGTTCCGGGTTAATCCGCAGGGTGCAACGCCCTGTCTTGCGTCCAAGGCTTTATACAGGAGGCCGTATCATGAAGGTTCCCGTTCAAATCACCTACCGTGATGTTGATCAGTCTGATGCACTCGATGAGCGCATCCGTTTCAAGGTGCAAAAACTTGAAGAAACCTTCGATCGCATGACCAGTTGTCATGTCGTAGTGGAGCGCCCGCACGCATCGCATAATCATGGAAATCGTTTTGCTGTGCATTTTGGTATTAACGTGCCGGGCAAGGAAATCATGGTGAAACGCGACAGTGCGGATCATGCCCATGAAGACGTATATATCGCGTTGAAAAACAGTTTTCAGGCAGCCCGCAGACAGCTTAAGGAATACGCAGACAAGATGCGTAACCATTAAAACCTTCCCCAATCCATAAGGTAGACACGGGGCGGCCATATGGCCGCCCCGCATATAGGGGAACATCGACCCAACACCATCCGGGGGGGCGGGGGAGCTCAGGTGACAGTGTCAGGTCGATGTAACAGGTGAAGACCAGACGCGTTTAAGACGCCATGGCTTCTAGGCTCAGGACCTATTAATTTGATTTGAATGGCAGACGTTATATTTGTGAAATCCAAGGAAAATCCCGCAGGGCGGGCTGGTATCCCGGCCAAGGGGTTTGACGAAGGAGTTTGCAAATATAACCTCTGTCCTTCGGATTAACCGGATTTGCACGGGCTACTTTGTCGCAAATCCTTGAAAGATGTATATCTTCCTGCGGCTTTGCTTCGTGTATCCGCACAAATCCGGTGAACCATTCAAACCAAATTAATAGGTCCTGAGCCTAGTTGTTGGGGGATGGTCTGCGGTGATCGGGCGTTGCGCAGTGCGGCTGCCCACCATTTAAGATCAGTCGTCATATGGTGCAGGGCGCGATTGGTGCCCTGAAGGTCCGTGGGCAGACCTGTATCATCGAACCGGTCCCAGGCTTGGGCGAAACTAACCACATCGCGCATGGTGACCACATGCAGTTCGGCAAAGACGAGGCGCAATTGTTCCACAGCGCGCAAGCCGCCCGACACCCCGCCATAGGAGACAAAGGCAAGCGGTTTGCGTTTCCACTGGTCCTTGGCCGCATCAATCATCAGTTTCAACTCGCCGGGGAAGCTGTGATTGTATTCTGGGGTGATGACGATAAAGGCATCGGCCTTGGCAAGGGTGGACTGCAGTCGCGCCACGCCGGGATGGTCGGCACCAACATGGGCAGCAGGCAGATTGAGCTGTTGCGGATCGAGTGTTTCAATCGAAAGATCGTCATCGGTCTTAAGTGTGCTGACCGCCCAGTTTGCGACAGTGTCCCCAAACCGACCTTCCCGTGCACTTCCGTAAAGTACGGCGATATTGAATGCCTCTTTCATGGCGATGAACCCTTGATAATTTCTCTTCAATGGGTAGAGTTCTAAAACCTCAACTAATATTGAGGTCAAGCGCGAAATAGCATCACGCCAACAAACAAGAGGCGAAGTGGGGAAATGGCAGAAAAGGGCGTTTTACAGCGCTATTTGAGTGTCGGTGAGGTTGCCCGTCGATCTGGTGTTGCCGTGTCTGCAGTGCATTTTTATGAACGCAAGGGCCTGATCAGTTCGATCCGGACCGATGGCAATCAGCGCCGGTTCCATCGTGGAATATTACGGAAAATTGCCATTATCAAGGTGGCGCAACAGACCGGCATTCCACTGTCGGAAATTGGCGCGGCCTTTGATAAATTGCCGCATAATACGGTGCCCACGGCCAAGGATTGGGCCAAATTGTCATCGCAATGGCGCGATGATCTGAATGACCGTATCGAACAGCTTACCCGTCTACGTGATCAATTGGGGCAATGTATCGGGTGTGGATGTCTGTCGATTTCCGATTGTCCGTTGCGTAACCCGGCAGATGCGCTTGCCGATGATGGTCCCGGTGCCAGATTGCTGGAACTCGAAGAGGAATAATCTGCCTCGGATCTGCGTGATGGGGCCGCCACCGCATTCACGGCGCAGCCGCATGAACATGGGCAGAAAGCTTGACATTGCGCTGGTTCGCGTGTTGAAAGGCGCAATGATTGCGACGGTCCGGATCATTGGGCTGTCGATTGGAAAAGTTTGATGCAGATTTCAACCCGAACCAGCCCACGTATCCTTGCCATATTGGGGCCGACCAACACCGGCAAGACCCATCTGGCCATGGAACGGATGTTGGCGCATACCACCGGGATGATCGGGTTCCCGCTCAGACTTTTGGCGCGTGAAAACTATGATCGCGCAGTGGCCAAAGTCGGCAAAGGTGCCGTGGCACTGATCACCGGCGAAGAACGCATTCTTCCGAAAACAGCGCGTTATTTCCTGTGCACCGTCGAAGCGATGCCGGTCGCCAAACAAGTCGACTTTTTGGCCGTAGATGAAATTCAGATGTGTGCAGATCCGGAACGTGGACATGTGTTTACCGATCGGTTGCTGCATGCGCGCGGGCGTCATGAAACCATGTTCATGGGTGCGGAAACCATTCGTCCGGTGATCCGCAAGTTGGTCGATAACGTCGAATTTGATCGTCGCGAACGTTTTTCGACGCTGACCTATAACGGAGCGAAGAAAATCCAGCGGTTGCCTGCGCAGTCTGCGGTTGTGACCTTTTCCGCACAGGAAGTTTATGCAGTAGCCGAGCTGGTGCGGCGTCAAAAGGGCGGGGCTGCGGTTGTGCTGGGTGCGCTGAGCCCGCGGACACGTAATGCGCAGGTCGAAATGTTCCAGAACGGTGAAGTTGAACATCTGATCGCGACAGACGCGATCGGCATGGGGCTTAACCTTGATCTGAACCATGTGGCCTTTGCCGCCATGAAAAAGTTCGACGGCAAGTTCAATCGTGGCTTGAGTGCGGCTGAAATCGCGCAGATTGCCGGACGTGCCGGGCGGCACATGAATGATGGTACGTTCGGGGTGACCGGAAATCTGTCTGGCATTGATCCCGATATCATCGAACAGATCGAAGAGCACGAATTCGAACCCCTTGCCAAAGTCTTCTGGCGTAATGCGCGGCTTGATTTTCGCACTGTTGGCGCGCTTCAAAAATCGCTGCGCCGCCGATCCGATGACCCGACCCTTATTCTTGCGCGCGAGCCGGTTGATGAGATCATGCTGGATCATCTGGCGCAAAACGAGGATGTCGCACGCATTGCAACCGCACCGGATCGCGTACAGTTATTGTGGGAAGTCTGCCAGATTCCCGATTTCAGAAATATCCATACCGATGCGCATCCAAGGCTGCTAACATCTATCTATCGCTATCTTGCGAAACCCGGAAGCAAACTGCCCATCGACTGGTTGGGCGAACAAATCTTGCGTCTGGATCGTTATGATGGTGATATTGATCAGTTATCATCACGTTTGGCAGGTATTCGCGTCTGGACATATGTATCGCATAAGCATCACTGGCTCGAAGATGCCAATCATTGGCAGGAACGTACGCGGGCCATTGAGGACAAGCTCTCTGATGTGCTACATGAACGCCTGACCCAAAGGTTCGTCGACAGGCGAACTTCGGTTTTATTGAAAAGTCTCAAGGACAAGTCTGAACTCATGTCTACCATCACTGCGAATGGTGAAGTACAGGTCGAAGGTGAATTTGTCGGCCGTCTTGATGGATTCCGTTTCATTGCTGATGAAACCGATGCTGCTTTCGAAGGCAAGGCTATTGCCAGTGCCGCACGTCGCGCGCTTACGGGTGAAATCGCCCAGCGTGTCAAACAACTTGAAACCGATGAAGACGACAAGTTCGCAGTGAATGGGCAGCTTGATGTGCTCTGGAACGGTGCACAAGTTGGCGTTCTGAAAAAAGGCGACACGGTTTTGTCGCCCGAAGTTCAGGTCATCGACAGCGAGTTCTTTGACGGCCCGACCCGCGAACGGGTACGCACCCGTCTGCAGAATTTCATCAATGCTCATATTGAAGCGCGCCTGAAGATGCTCACACGGCTGCGCGATTGTCAGCTTTCCGGGCCGATTCGGGGTCTTTTGTTCCAATTGAACGAAGGTCTGGGCTGCGTTCCGCGTTCGGAACTTGAAAGCCTGGTCAAAGACCTGTCTGACGAGGACCGCAAGGCACTTGCCAAACTTGGCGTGCGTCTTGGCGTTGAAACCGTCCATGTGCTTGATGCGCTCAAACCCGATCCGGTTGAGTTGCGCGGCATTCTTTGGGCTGTTGCACGCGAACTTGAAGCACTTCCGGAATTGCCGCCAGCGGGCCGTACCTCGGTCCCGAATGATCGGGCAAACTCCAAGGGGTTCTATCTGGCAGCAGGTTATATGCCGGTTGGTCCACTTGCGGCCCGTGTGGACATGCTGGAACGTTTTGCCGCCCTTCTGCGCCAGAAGGCACGTGAAAACGATGGCAAGGTACGTCCTGATCCTGATCTGTTGTCGCTTTTGGGCTGCACGGTTGAGCAAGCCGAAGGCGTGTTTACCGCTCTTGGCTGGCGTGCCGAAGTGACCAAGGTCAAGAAATCCGAACTTGAAGCCAAGGAAGCCGAGAAAAAGCCGCAAGAGGCTGCTTCGGCTGACAAAGCTGAAAAACCTGAAGCCGACAAGGCCGAAAGTGCAGCACCGGCAGAGACCGAAGCAAAAGCAGAAGCCGATAGCCCGGCAGAAGCGCCCGCGCCGGTTGAAGCAGCAGCAGAAGCTGACGCGACGGCTGACGCCACCTCGGATACCGCCGAGGAAGGCCCGGCAGTTGAAACCGATGCCGATGGGGATGAACTGGTCGAAGTCAAATACTTCGTCCGTGTTGATCGTCGTAAACGCGGTGGCGGTGCAAACCGTGGCCAGCGTGGTGGTCCGCGTCAGGATGCACGTGGCAAAGGTGGCCCGAAAGGCAAGGGTGGCAATCGCCCGAACCAGGGTGGCAAAGGTGGTCGCGGTGGCAAGCCTGGTGGTGGCCGGGGGCAGGCACCGGACAAAGGCAACCAGATCAACGAAGATTCGCCTTTTGCCAAGCTTAAGGAAATGCTTGAAGCCAAAGGCTGATTGCATCGAAGACTGTGTTTTGAACGGCGGCTCATGCGGGTCGCCGTTCTGCGTTCCAAATGTATAATATTCAGATGGTTGCGGGAAAACATTGGCTGTGAAGGAACAGGCTGAGAAGCTCAGGATTGATAAATGGCTTTGGCATGCGCGGTTTTATAAAACACGGTCGCTGGCCAGCAAGGCATGTCAGGCCGGCCACATTGTTCTGAACGGTCAGTCGGTATCCAAGGCCAGTGTTACGGTTGTCGCCGGGGATCGCCTGCAGTTTTTTCAAGGGACGCATTTGCGTGTGGTCGAAGTTGTCGCCTTGGGCGAACGCCGTGGCCCCGCCCCGGAAGCCCAGACCCTGTATGTCGATCATTCGCCACCGCGAATACCGAAACAGGACGTCGCGGCAGACATTCGTACTGCCCCGATTGCCAAACGCGAAGCCGGGGCAGGACGCCCGACGAAGGCAGAGCGTCGGGCAATTGACCGATTGCGCGGTGAGGATGGCGACGCATAAAGTGCGATATTTGATGTGTGCAGGGGCGGTTCGTTGATCCGCGCGCATGGTTGGAATGTACAAGGAACTGGCGGGTTGTATTTGTCGCGCTAACTTCTTGCGTTAGATAAGACGATCCGATAGATATACTATCTAATGGTATATAGTCACCACTTTAGGGTGGCTTGTGTAAAGTTCTGGAGCATGCCAGCCTGATGAGACGCCGGTCTCGATTAAATATCGGTACTTTGTCGCACTTGAGCACGGGCCGTTTTGCCCTGTTGATCACAGCCCTTGTGATCAACCTGCTCACGCTTGCCTTGCCGATTACGTTGCTGCAGGTCTATGACCGGGTGCTGCCTCACAGTTCCATCCCGACACTGACGCTTTTGATCTTGGGGGTGTTGGGCGCACTTGTGCTTGAAGCAATCCTTCGCCTTGGGCGGGCTTATATTTCCTCCCTGTCAGCGGCGAAGTTTGAACATTACAGCTCTCAGCAAGCGGTTGGACATCTGTTGTCAACGAGTTTGACCGACTATGGGCGGACCGCGCCGGGCCTGCATTTGCAGCGCCTCAATAGCCTCAATATGCTGCGCGACTTCTATTCAGGTCAGGCAATTGGGGCGGTTGTCGATTTACCTTTCATCGTTCTTTTCCTTGCGCTGATCGCGGTGATCGGTGGTGAATTGGTGGTGGTTCCGCTTGGAATTCTTCTGGCCTTCTTTGTCACGGCGATGTTCCTTGGACGGCAGTTGCGCAGCGCACTTGATGATCGCAGTCAATCGGACGAGCGGCGCTACAACTTCATCATTGAAACACTGACCGGAATTCACACCATCAAATCGATGGCGATGGAAAACCTGATGATCCGCCGTCATGAGCAATTGCAAAATCAATGCGCCGAGGATGATTTGCGCTCAGCGCGTTCGGCGCATAGTGCGGTCAATGCCAGTGCGACTTTTTCGACACTGACAATGGTGCTGGTGGCGTCTGTCGGCAGTGTGCTGGTGATCAACGGCAACCTGACGGTTGGTGGATTGGCAGCCTGTACGATGTTGTCTGGGCGTTCTATTCAACCGCTTCAGCGTGCCATGAGTTTATGGACCCAATTCCAGAACATCCGTGTTGCACGACAGCGCGTGAACGAGCTGTTTGAAATCGAAGAAGAAGATCAGCCCGGTTCTTCGGACATGCCGCTGCTTGAGGGCAAGATTGAGCTGCGCAATGTTTCCTTTTCGCATTCTGACGGAAAAAGGGTGTTCGAGGACCTTGATTTGGTCATTGAGCCCGGGGACTCAATTGCGATCACCGGTGATAACGGGACGGGTAAAACCACATTGTTGTGGTTGCTGATGGGGGCTTTGCGCCCCGATCAGGGTGAGGTGCTGCTTGATGATAAAAAACCGTCGGATTACACAGCAGAGTCCACCCGTCGGCAGATTGCCTATTTGCCCCAACACGGGGTGATGTTCAAAGGAACGATCCTTGAAAACATTACGGGTTTCCGCAAGGACATCAGCGTTGAACGGGTGATTGAAATTGCCCGGCGGCTGGGGCTTGATGATATCGTCATGCGTATGCCGGAAGGCTACGATACCGAAGTCGGCGGGCAGGCGTCAGAAACCCTGCCGCGTGGTGTGAAACAGCGGATCGCTGTTGCCCGGGCCCTGATCGATTATCCGCAGATCGTTTTGTTTGACGAAGCCAACAGTTCGCTGGACATGGCAGGTGACAACATCATGTCCAGCCTGATGCTGGAACTTAAAAAACACTGCACGCTTGTGATGGTGTCGCATCGGCCATCGCTGATTGCGTTGGCGAACAAACAATATCGTCTTGTCGACAAGCATCTGGTGCCGGTCCTGCGCCGTTCGAACAAGCCCGTTCCCCTTGGTCAGGCTGCTGCACCCAAAGCGCAAGTCAGGACGGGGGCACGATGAAAAAACTCGAAAACATGGACTATGCGCTGAACTATCGGATGGGACTGTCCAGCACGGATGCCCTGTCTGATTTCGATGCATGTCTTTGGCCCTTGCTGCAGTCTCTTGGGTGGCGCGGGTTGCCCCGGCAGGTTGCAGAAGCCCTGCCACATATGGATCAGGCGCTTGATCTGACAGATTTTCGCAATGTTCTGGCGCATCTGAATTATCAGTCGCGCGAAATTGACGCGACGCTCAATCAGATTGATGAGCGTCTGATGCCGTGCTTGTTCGTGCCTGATTCCGGAACGGCTCTTGTCGTGATCCGCCCCGAAGAAAACGGGGTTCGTGTCTTTGACGGTGGTACGGACCGGGAAATGGTGATCAAGCTATCGTCGCTTCCGGGCAAGATTTATCAATTCACGCAGGCCGACCGCCGCGAACGTCATTTTGAAGATGACAAACGTGGCTGGTTTGGTGGCATTGCCGATCGGTTTTCCGGACTGGGGCGCCAGTTGCTTGTGATGACCTTTGTTCTGAACATCATGGCATTGGCAACCCCGATTTTCGTGATGGGGATCTATGATCGTGTGATTGGAACACGGTCGATCCCGATGCTCGTTCAATTTTCCATCGGGATTGGCATTGTCCTTATTTTAAGTTGGGTTCTGCGGGCGCTGCGCAGTCAGATTGTCAGCCATTTCGGGGCCCGGCTTGATACGTTGGTCAGTGGCGCGATTTTTGAACGCCTGTTATCGCTTCCGCCCGCCTTTACCGAACGTGCTCCGGTCGGGGTGCAGATTTCGCGTATTCGCGATTTTGAAAGTGTGCGTGAATTCTTTACCGGTCCGATGGCGCTGGTGATGATGGAAATTCCATTCGTGCCGCTGTTCCTGATTGTCATGTTTTATCTGGGCGGCTGGTTGGCGATGGTGCCGATTGCCTTGATCTGTGTCTTTGTGCTGATTGGATTTGTGGCATTTCCGGTGGTTTCGCGCAGGGTTTCGGAGCTTGGCCGACATGGGGCAAGCCGACAGGAGTTTCTGGTTGAAACCGTTGGGAAAATGTCGGCGCTTAAATATACCGCCTCGGAAAAACGTTGGTTGGGGCGTTTTCGCGAAGTTTCGGCCGATACGGCCTATGCCGGTTTTCGCGTTGCCATGGTCAATAATGTGATCAATACCTTGGCCCAGGTGTTGATGATTACCGCTGGTGCGCTGGTTCTGGCATTTGGGGCGCAACAGGTGATGAATGGCCATATGAGTGTTGGTGCGCTTGTGGCCTCGATGATGCTGGCATGGCGCGTTCTGGGGCCGATAAATCAGGCCTTTTTGGGGATGCCAAGGCTTGCGCAGTTGCGTGGCAGTGTTCGCCAGATCAACCGTTTGATGACCATTGCACCGGAAGGTGACCTTGTGCCGCGTTCGGTTGAACAGCGGCGCTTTGACGGGGGGGTTACGTTCTCACGCGTGAGTTTCCGATATAGTGCGGATTCCGATCCGGCCCTTGTCGGGGTGAATTTTGATATCGAGCCGGGGCAGGTTGTTGCGGTGGTCGGGGCCAATGGCGCAGGGAAATCATCGCTGATCAAATTGGTTGCAGGCATGTATCAACCCCAAGCCGGTGCGGTTCTGATTGATGGGGCGGATATCCGTCAGATGGACCCGCAAACCTTGCGTCAGGCGATTTCCTATGTGCCGCAGGACATCGAATTTTTCCGGGGATCCATTGCCCAGAACCTGCGGCTTGCGAACCCGGTGGCCTCAAATGATGACCTGCGCATGGCCTGTATGGCAGCGGGCATTCTTGATGAGGTCGAAGCCCTGCCGGACGGTTTTGATACCCGTGTTGGTGATCAGCATTCATCACGTTTTTCAGCAAGCTTCCTGCAGCGATTGGCACTTGCCCGTGCGTTGGTGCGCGAAGCACCGGTTATTTTGTTTGATGAGCCAACCAATGGTCTGGATCAGCGTGCTGATCGTGCTTTCCAAAGTACGATCAACCGTTTGCGTGGTGGTTCAACGATTTTCCTGATTACCCATCGGCCAAGTCACCTTGATTTGGCGGACCGCATTCTTGTGCTTGAAGCCGGTCAATTGCGCGGGGATGGCCCGCCTGAACGCATCAAGCAACAGGTGATAGACGGAGGCTACCTATGAGTGATGCTGCAACTCAGGACACCGCGATCGCGCGGTTCCGGCGCTCCCGGCGCATGGCGCGGTATTTGTCACATGCTGTTCTCCTTGAAGAAGGTGGCATTTCGGTTTTCGTGCGCTCGGCGATGGTTATGCTTTCGGTCGGTTTTCTGGCGCTGGTGGCCTGGTCGGCAACAACCGAAATCAAGGAAACAGCAATCACCTTTGGTCAGGTGATGCCGACAAGTGCCGTGAACAAGATTCAGCATCTTGAGGGCGGCATCATTGAACAGATCATGGTGCGTGATGGGGATCTTGTCGAAGAAGGGCAGGTGTTGATGCGGCTCAAGGCCGATGGCGCACGTGCGGAACTGTCCCAGACCGAGACGCGCCTTGGCAACCTTCAGCTTGAAGCCGCGCGTTTTCGTGCATTGGCCGAAGGCCGTGAACCGGATTTCACAACCCTTCTGGCGCAATATCCCGTATTGGCGCGTAACCAGCAGGAAATCTATAATATCCAGACGGAACTTGATGCGAACCAGAGTGAAATCCTTCAGGTCCAGATCAAGGAACGTAACGCCGAACTCGCCCAGCTTAGCGAACAGGAAGCAACGCTTCGCAAATCGGTTGATTTGCTTAGTCAGGAAGTGACCATGCGCCGCTCGCTTTATGAGCAGGGGCTGAATTCCAAGGTGCTGTTTTTAAATATTCAGCGTGAACTGAACGAAGCACAGGGCAATCTTTCCGGCGTTGTTGCCGAAAAAGCCCGGGCGCGCGAAACCATTGCCGAAGCCAATTTGCGTTTGAACGAACTTGAAAAAAGTCAGCGCGAAGAAGCCATTACCGAGCTTGGACGTCTTGGTGGCGAGATTGCCCAGGCCCGCGAAGCCTTGCGCAAGTTGCGTGACCGGGTTGCACGTCTTGAAATCGTTGCGCCGACGCGCGGCTATATCAAGGGCCTGCAGTTTACAACAATTGGCGGGGTTATTGCCCCGGCGCAGGTCGTTATGGAGCTTGTGCCGGTTGACGATGTCCTGATTGCGGAAACGCGCATTTCGACCGAGGATATCGGTCATGTTCATCTTGGGCAGCCGGTAACCGTCAAAGTTAGTGCATTCGACTTTATACGATATGGTGGTATAACCGGTGAACTGGTATCGATTTCTGCATCTACTTTTATTGATGAAGAAGGACAGCCATATTATAAAGGCAAGGTTGCGCTTGATGACGACTCTGTCGGCGAAGGTGCGACGGCTCAACGGATCATTCCGGGCATGACAGTTCAGGCCGATATTCAAACCGGGGAACGGACACTTCTTCAGTATCTTCTGAAGCCGGTTTATGTGTCTCTTGATCAAGCGTTTAGCGAACGTTGAGCAGATTTTTTTGGTCCCGCTGGAAATGAAGATTTCATTTCTACCGCCTGGCCGCACATTTCTCTGGTTTACATCGGGGAATCTATACTAAGGTATAGAAGTGTGAGCTGGGCTATACCCATCTTACATTTCATGGAGATTGGGTTTAATGGCGGACGATCCTCGCGATACTGAAAATTCACGTAGTGAAGGCAATGGCGGCTTCGGGAATGAAGACGCGCCAGATGATCTTCAGCGCGAGAGCGGTGAGGAAAACGAAAACGACGAACTGGTCGAGTTGCATGACGACCAGAACTCTTCCGGTCGGCCGGCACAGGAAGAACTTGGCTCTGTTCATTACGGCAATCAGGTCTTCACACCACAGAGTGAAGCACAGCAAGCTTTTCGTCGCCAGAATGCTGCCTCTCAGCGTGAAGAAACTGCACAGGCAGAGGAAGCCTCCGAAAAACAAGCCATAGCGCAGATCGAAGAAGCCGAAATCAATAGTGAAATTGATACCGGTGCAGAGACTTCTGATACCAACGCCGGAAACAGTGGTTCTGACGAAATCTCCCTGCAATCGGACCCGAGCACGGTCGATCTTCCCGATGTTCCGCTTTCAACCAATGATACGAATACGCTGCGCGGGGATCGTGAGAACCCCGGTGCCGAGGGTGGGGAATCTTTGGAGCCCGACTTCGTACCGACAGCAGGTGAAGAGGTTCTTGATCTCGAAGAAGAAGCTGTCGAAGAGGTTGAAGAGGCCGAAGAAACTGCCGTTGCCGAGGAAATAGAAGAAGTCGTTGAAGCCCCCAAGGTTGCTGACGCGCCAACGCTTTCAGCGGGCGATGTGAGTGGCTCGGAGGATGGTGCGATTTCGCTTGATCTTTCGGCGGCGCTAAATGACCTCGATGGTGGCAGCGAAACCCTTTCGATTGTGATTTCAGGCGTGCCGGACGGGGCAACGCTTTCGGCTGGTACTGATAACGGGAACGGCACATGGTCCGTCTCTGCTGGTCAGCTCTCAGGTCTTGCCATTACCCCGCCAGAGAATTTCAGCGGCAGCTTTGACCTTGGCGTGACGGCAACCAGCCGCGAAGCAAATGGCAGCACTGCGAAAAACAGTTCAAGCTTCACAATCGACGTCGAAGGTGTTGCTGATGGTGCAACGCTTGATGTCTCGGATGCCGCCGGCAGCGAAGACAGCACCATTGCGCTTGATATCGATACCGAACTTCTTGATGACAGCGAAGACATCTCGATCACGATTGAAGGCGTACCAGACGGCGCGACCTTGTCCGCGGGCGCCGACAATGGTGATGGCACCTGGACGCTGACCCCGGATCAACTCGAAGGTTTGAGCATCACACCTGCAGGTGACTTCAGCGGTGAAATAGACCTTTCTGTTCTGGTCTCTACAACCGATGGCAATGACACCGCCGTCGTGATGGAAGAAATCACGGTTGATGTGGCGGGTGTGGCTGATGCGCCGACTTTGGATGTCGCGGATGCTTCTGGTTCGGAAGACAATGCGATTGCATTGGATATCGATGCCGGCCTGACGGACAGCTCGGAAACTCTCTCAGTCACGATCAGTGGTGTTCCCGATGGTGCAACCTTGTCTGCTGGTTCGGACAATGGCGATGGCACGTGGACGCTATCTGCAGATGACCTTGAAGGCCTGACGATTACGCCAGCTGATGACTTCTCTGGCAGCTTTGATCTCGGCGTCACCGCCCAATCGGCTGACGGCGAAGATGTTGCC
>NZ_JRJE01000002.1 GCF_000763295.1 Thalassospira australica
GACCATCTCAAGCTCTTCTTGGTGGGAGGTCTTCTTCTTAAGCATGCCCCATTGAATCAAAAGTCCCCGCCATTGGCGAGAACTTTGTCAGCAATCTGAAAGGGGCTGCAACCAGCCCCTTTTTCATTGGTTATTGCGATGTGATCAGTCCCAGTAGGGGGCAAGTCCATCCGGGCTGACGATACGGCCGTTTTCGTTGGCAAGATCATGGATTGCCTGCATTTGTTCGCCGGTTAATTCGAAATCAAAGATATCGAAGTTTTCAACAACGCGGGCTTCGCCTACGGTCTTGGACAGGGCAATCACATTGTTCTGCTGAATGACCCAACGCAAGACGATCTGGGCAATCGATTTACCCTCATCAGAAGCAATTGCCTTGAGCGTTTCATTTTCAAACACCTTGCCATCGGCCATTGCGTAATAGCCGGTTAGCGACATGCCAAGCTTGTTGGCAGCATCCATGACAACCGATTGATCAAGAAACGGGTGATATTCGATCTGATTGGTAACAATCGGGGCATCGGAAAGTTCGACGGCGTCGTTCATCAGGGCGGTGGTGAAGTTGCTGACACCGACATGGCGAACCTTGCCGGCAGTTTTAACGTCATTTAGCGCGCCAATCTGTTCTGCCAGCGGCACCTCGTCATTCGGCCAATGCAACAAAAGCAGATCAACATAGTCGGTGCGCAGCTTTTTCAGGCTTTCATCGACCGATGCGATGAAATCATCGTGGCGATAGTTTTTCACCCATACCTTGGTCGTCAGGAAGATTTCCTTACGCGGGACATCGGACGTTTCGATTGCTTCGCCGACCGCTGCTTCGTTTTCATATATCTGGGCCGTATCGATATGGCGAAAACCGGTTTCAAGCGCTTTGGGCACGATACGTTTCACGTCATCTTCGGCCATACGAAATGTACCGAAGCCAAGTGCCGGAATGGTTGCACCATTTGTTTTGATATCAAACATTTTCATACCTTTTGATCACAGGGTTTAGTTGCGAAACACGCCAAAAAGAAATTCGTTCCACAGAAGAACGAATTTCTTTGGCTTAAATCACTCTGCTTATTCTGCTGGTTGCAATGCGGTGACATCACGACGTTCAAGCGCGCCGCTCAGTCGTGTCAGGCCCAGTGCACCAATCACCAGCACCGCACCAATCCACGGGGTCGCCCCCAGACCAAGGCTTGAAGAAACCACCTGGCCGCCAATCCACGCACCAAGGGCAATGCCAAGATTAAAGGCCGCGATATTAAGGGCCGAGGCAACATCGACGCCCCCCGGACGGTGCCGTTTGGCAAGCTGCACGACATAAAGCTGCAAGCCCGGTACATTGGCAAATTGCAGGAAACCAAGTGCACCCAGTGTGACAACAGCAGCGATTGGCGAAATCGCGGTAAAGGTAAACAGGACAAGCACGGCGGCTTGCAGAATAAACAGGATGCTCAGGGCAGTTACCGGGTTCTTGTTGGCGACCTTGCCACCGACAACATTACCGATGGCAATTGCGACACCATAAAAGATCAGGATCAGGCTAACCGACGTTTCTGCAAAACCGGTGATTTCCTGAAGGATCGCTGAGAGATAGGTAAACGCAACGAAGGTTCCACCATATCCAAGGGCCGTCATGCCATAGACAATCAACAAACGCGAGCTGCCCAGAACACGGAGCTGTTCCATGATGCTGGTGGCTTCACCGCGTTTCAGGTTCGATGGCAACAGGGCCGCGATCCCGACAAAGGAAATCAACCCCAGAAGGGCAACACCCCAGAAGGTCGCACGCCAGCCAAACATCTGACCGATAAAGGTACCAAGCGGCACACCGGTAACGATTGCAACCGTCAGCCCCATAAACATCATGGCAATGGCCGATGCCCGGCGGTCTTCAGGCACCAGATCCGCCGCAATCGTTGCCCCGATCGAAAAGAATACGCCATGGGCAAAGGCGGCAATCACACGCGCAACCAAAAGCATTTCATAAGTCGGGCTGATGGCGGCAACAACGTTACCAATGAGGAAAATCCCCATCAGACCAAGCATCAGGGATTTGCGGTTCATCCCGCCGGTAAGTGCCGTCAGAATTGGTGCCCCAAAGGTCACACCAAGCGCATAAACACTGACAATCAACCCGGCCAACGGCAGGGTAATATCAAGATCGGTTGCAACCGTCGGCAAAAGCCCGACAATCACAAACTCCGTTGTACCGATTGCATAGGCCGCAATCGTCAACGCAAACAAAGCAAGTGGCATTCGAATTCTCCTTCCGCGACGGACACGGATCATGTTTGCTAACGGGGACATCCCCCGAAATTTGACGGGACTATGCCAAACTGGGCCTTGCGCGATAATCCGGATTGCGCGACAACCATATGTGAATTCAATTCAAAGGATGGGAAGTATTGGACAATCGTGCAGGCGAAATGGAAACCTTCATCAAGGTCGTTGAGCATGGCAGTTTTTCGATGGCCGGGCGTGATTTGCACATGTCACCCTCCGCCGTCAGCAAACTGGTGACCCGGATTGAAGACCGCCTGGAAACACGCCTGCTTGTGCGCTCCACGCGCAAACTGCAGCTCACCCCCGAAGGCGAGCTATACCTGCACCGGGCGCGGACAATTCTTGATCAAATCGATGAAACGGATCGACTGGTTGCAGGCGGCGGACAAATTACCCCACGTGGTAAACTCAGCATCAATGCATCCATCGCCTTTTCCGAGGTTTTCATTATTCCGGTCCTGCCGAAATTCATGCAGCAATACCCCGACATCGAGTTGGACCTGACCCAAACCGATGGCATTGTTGATTTACTCGAAGAACGTGCAGATATTGCGATTAGATCCGGGGCGTTACCCGATTCAAACCTGATGGCGCGCAAGTTACTTGAAACCAGGCGCATGATTGTTGCGGCACCGTCCTATCTGGCAAGACACGGGACACCGCAAACACCGACGGATTTGCCGGATCACAATTGCCTACGCTTCAATTTTATCAAGGGTCGGAATTTCTGGCCCTTTACCGACCCTGATACCGGCCACCAGTTTGACCAAACCATCAACGGCCAATTCCATGGAAATAGCGGCCCGCTGGTCAAGGAAATGTGTATCTCGGGAATAGGTATTGCACGTATTGGTGCCTTTCACGTTCGCGACGCTATCGAACGCGGAGAGCTGGTTGAAATTCTACCCGAATGGACCAGAACCGATATCGAAACGGTACATGCCGTTTGGGCCGGGCACGCACATTTGGCAACGCGCATCCGGGCTTTTATCGACTTTCTTGCCGAAAACATGAAAACGGCCAATCGTTCCGAGTGAACCGAAATTATTCAGCCTTACGCAGCGTCAGGATTACAATACCGCTGACCACGATCAAACCGCCAACCATCTGGATCGGGCTGATCATTTGACCAAGCACCACCCATCCAAAAAGCAATGTTGCCACCGGTTCAACATTCATCACCGGCGCATTGCGTGCCATATCAAGACGCGGCACGGTGATGAACAATACTGAAAAAGCACTGCCATAAAGCACCATCAACGCTCCAAGGCCGATCCAGCCTACTGTCGCATCCGGCAGGCCCATGCCACCGGGCAGAACATCGCCAATCCCGGCAATGATCATGGCAATGAAAACCACCACCATGGTAAACATGGACCGCACCTGCCCGTTGATCCCCGCCAGTTTATGATCGGTGACCCAAAAGGCGACTGAAAGTGCACTCGCCGCCATCAAGGCAAAACCGATACCAAGCCACCAGTCTGATGGCACATCCGCCCCGCCCCCCAAAATGGTTGGCAGATCAAGGGCAAGAACAAGCCCTGATAGAATAAACAGCATCAAGGCGGCTGCGCGCAGGCTCGGGCGCGCCCCACCCAATCCCCAGGTCAAAAGAGCCAGAATGATCGGAAAGGTATTGGCCGTTAGCAGGGCCAGCGCAACCGGCACCCTTGCAACGGCAGAATACAAACACAGACTTTGAATCGTGATCATCAGGCCCAGCACCAATTGCCACCACCCCAAACCACGTGGCAAACGGATCGAATGGCGCTGGAAAAAGACAAGGGCGGCAAGTATGGATAAGGCCACCGCCGAGCGACACAACACCGCCAGCAACAATCCGGTCCCGTTTTCAAAAGCCAATCGCGCCGCAACGTGATTGCCGGCAAAAAAACAGGCAACCGCCGCCAAAATCATCACCGCAATCTGGCGCGGGAAAAGCTGTGGCGCATTATGTGGACGCAAAGGGGCTTGGCCTGGGCTGGTCGAGGGCATCGTGGGGCATTTCCAAAATGGGGTGGCTCCACGAATAGACCTTATGCACCATTATAAAACAAGATGTTATCCACTGTCCTGATGGGCAGGCGCGCCAGGCTCAGGACCAATTAATCCGGTGAATACGAAGGACAGACGTTATATTTACAAACTCCTGCCTCAAACCCCTTGGACTTCACAAATATACCGTCTGCCATTCAAACTAAATTAATAGGTCACGAGCCTAAAAATTCCATGCAGCGCTGTGCGACAAGCCGGGCCGGTTGCAAAGAGGGATGCGAAAACGGTACCAATTCCGTTTCCGGCAATAACGGGCGCGCAAAGCCCCCTTCAAACAGGGTCTGGTGCAAACGTTGGTGACGCTCGCTGGCCAAGCCTGTCGGAGCATAGATGTAAACACCGCCCGACGCAGCGGCGGCCTCGCAGCACATCGAGACGGAATCACTGGTCACGATCAGAACGTCGGCAAGTGCCAGATAGCCAAAATACGGATTTTCGTCCTGCGACGTCCAGTCATGCAGATGATAGGCAACACCAGACGCCGCCAGACGATCTGCAATCAGTTCTTCGCAATCGCGCCCTGTGCGGCGGCTGGTGGTCACCAGCAAACTTCCATCTACCGCGCTGGCGGCTTCAATCGCCCGCGAGATAACCTCTTCGGCCATGGCGCGGGTAAAGGTGGTTTTTTTGGTGCTTCCGCCAATGATCACGGCAAAGCGCGGCCCCGGAAGCCCTTTGAAATGCGCGCGCCATTTGTCAGCCTCGACCAGCAATCTGGTTTCGGTCACACGATGCGGCGCACCAGGCAGTTCGACAATATTTTCACGAACCGTCATGCGATCATGGGCGGGGACAGCAATAAGATCAAACGCATTCTCGCCACCATCCGGACGCATGATCTGGCAAATGCGGGTATGGCCACGACTTTGTTTTTTGATCCATCGCGCCACAGGGGCCGTGCGTCGCCCGGCAGAAATCACAAGATCCGGCCACGGGGCCACCAAACGGTTTTTGGAAACTTCATCAATTCCAATCAGGCTGGCGCCGCGAATGATGTTTGGCAGGCGGGCCAATTTTGTATAGCCGATATCAACCCGCTTGAAGGGCTGCGCCAAAGCTTCGGCGACACCGACGGCCTGACTGACATTCCCGGCACGATCATCGGCCAAAACCCAAATCAGGTGTGTGTCTTGATCGCTCATGCAGGGAACTTTCCTGACAGGTTTATTGCTTATGGACGCATCTTCAATCCGCGCATCGGCTTGGCCGTTCTGAGGAAGTGCGGACGCCTTTCTGATAGGTACAGCCTGATCCGCTTATTATCAAGCGCCAGCCACGGAAAATGCTTTAACACAGGCATTTATCACCAGCCGGATTACCATCGACCGTTGGTCTGTTCGGGCACGATCCGAATTTCACCCGCAATCATGCGTGTGCAAAATACGAACAATAACCGCATCTCGACGGTTGCGGACGCGCCTGCTACAACACCTTCAGAAATCAGCGTGTCCCGTGAAGGCACTCAAGATCATGGACAGGAGACGATGCGTTGTCCCCTGATCTTGATCAGGGTCAGAGGATAAATGTGTGTCAATAGTCAGCCAATGCGTTTTGCTTCTTACCGATGACACGGATGTGCGCAACGCCGCGCAACAAAGCCTTGCGCACGCCAATCTTGATCTTCAGGTCCTTTCAGACATGACATCGGCACTTGACCAACTTCACAGCGGTTGGACGGGGGTCATCATTGCTGACCATGGTATTGCGGATTTCAACATCTCCGATTTTCTGACTGCGATTGAAAAAATTGATCCGGAACTGCCGGTTATTTTGGTGGATGGTAAGTCTGACCTTGGCGAAACCACCCGACCAGACCCGACCCAACATGACGCGGCGTTTGATGTCATTGGGCCAATTTGCGCCCCCACCCAATTCAACAAGATCACCCAACGTGCGCTGCGCCATCGGAGACTTGTGCTTGAAAACCGGATGCTGCGCGGGGCGTTGGCCCACTATACCAACACAGCCCCTGCAATCATCGGCACCAGCCCGGCCATGGAAAAACTTCGCGCATCCCTGACCAAGGCTGCCGCCAGCCATGCCCATGTCCTGATCCATGGGGAAAGCGGGTCGGGCAAGGAAGTCATCGCCCGGAACCTGCACGTCATGTCGCGACGCCCCGGACCATTTGTTGTGGTGGATTGTGGTGGCATGCCCGAACACCTGATCGACGCAGAACTGTTTGGCGATAGGCCTTTTGAAACAGCCGGGACCAATCCCCACCCGATCGGCAAGCTTGATCTGGTCGATACAGGGACGCTTTTCCTTGATGAAATAGAAAGCCTGCCGCTTGCCCTGCAGGTCAAACTGTTACGTGTTTTGCAAGAACGCAGTCGCGGCCGTGCCCGCCCCGATCCCGGGCAACCACACCAAGCTGATTTGCGCATCATTGCAGCAACAAAGATCGATTTGCGCAAAGCCGCAACCCAAGGGGCATTTCGCGAGGATCTGTATTACCGGTTAAATGTTATCGAGCTTTCCATCCCCCCTTTGCGCGAACGTCCAGACGATATTCCCTTGCTATTTGATCACTTCACCCGTGATGCTGCCAAACGACTGGGCCGCACGGTTGATGCATTAAGCTTGGCTGAGATCACACAAATCAAAGCCCATGACTGGCCGGGCAACATTCGCGCGTTGCGCAATGCCGCCGAACGTCGTGTTTTGGGGGAAGATCGTCTAATTGCGCCGATGATGGCAGCCACGGATCAGGGCGAACCAAGCAGCCTTTCCCTGCCCCAACAGGTGGAAGGCTTTGAAAAAAAACTGATCATCGAAGCTCTTGGCAAACACGGTGGAAATGTTACTGCCACGGTCACTGCACTTGGGGTACCGCGTAAAACATTCTATGACAAATTGACCAAATACGGCATCATACCCGCAGAATTTCGCAGACAACGCAAAGCTTGAAGCCTTATTGGCATGACGGAGTGCTGCTGAGATGTCGAAAATGAATTTCAATGACTATGGACGCTGCATGGCCAAATATAACAGTTGGCAAAATGGCGTCCTGTTTGAACTCTGTGATCAAATTGGCGACGCGGAACGTCGCCGTGATCTGGGGATGTTTTTCGGGTCAATCCACAACACCCTCAATCACATCATTTATCTTGATCAGCGTATTCTCGATTTTCTTGAAACCGGCGAGGTCGGGGCATTTAACGCCACAACCATTGTTGCCGACGACTTTTCGACGCTTACGTCCATGCGCCGCGACGTCGATGCCAAAATCAGTGAATTTGTTGATAAAAGCGATCATAGCTGGCAGGACGAAACGATCGAGATGCAGGGACTTGACCGGGTAAAGCGCAAACTGCCCCGCCAGCTTTTCCTGATTCAGATGTTTAACCACCAAACCCATCACCGATCCCAAATCACAGCAGAACTACACAAAATGGGCATTGATTACGGCAATACCGACCTGCCCTTCACGCCTGATCTGCCGCTATGAGCGTGCGGGTTATTTGCCGCTAAAGACCGCTTTGCGCTTTTCAAGAAATGCCGTGTAGCCTTCCTTGAAATCGTCACTATCAAAGGCGCGATAGCCTTCATCAAATTCACGTGCATCAATTGCACCACCCTGACGCAGACGATTGATCATTTTCTTGTGCAGGCGCTGGGTAATCGGTGCGCCCCCGGCAATCCGCGCACCAGTTTTTGTGACCTCGGCCTCAAAATCCTCAAGCGGCACATGACGCGCAATAAAGCCGATTTCACGCGCTCGCATTGCGTCAAAAACCTGCCCTTCCAGCAAGATTTCAAACAGGGCGGCCTCGCCAAGAAGATCAAGCATGATTTCAAGTTCCGGATAGCCCAGCGTCGCGCCAAGCTTCATCGGTGGCACGGCAAACCTGGCATTATCGGCGGCAATTCGCAGGTCACACGATGCCGCCAAAACAAACGATGCCCCCATGCACGGACCATCAATCGCCGCAATCACCGGATGGGTGCAATTTTGAATGGTCTGAATGGCTTCGGCATGAAGCATGCCGTAATCACGTGCCTTTTCGAACCCGGCCCGTTCGCGCACAAATTCATGAATGTCCGCCCCCGCGCCAAAACCGGCCCCTTCGCCACCGCGAATGATCACACAGCGCAGTTCAAGATCATCTGACAGTTCCTGAGCAATCCGCGCCAGTTCCCCCCACATCGGTTTGGTCAGGGCATTTTTACGCTCTGGCTGACAGATGGAGATCGTGGCAACACGATCATTGATGGTGACATTCAATCCGGTCAGCTCAGACATGACATTTCCTTTGGGCTTGTGGGGCTGCTGTTTGGGCGTAATTTAATTCGGTAGACCTGTACCGAATAAACCCAAATGAGATTTTTGCCAATGGTGTCTGTTATTTACGTTTTGGCACAGGACTGCCCGACGGGGACAGGAAACGGGTCTGCAAACGGCTTGGCACCCAAAGGGCAAATGCGGCAATGATGGCGGTGGATCCAGCGACAAACCACAATGCTTGCTGACCAATTTCAAAGGTCAGAAGACCTCCGATCACAGCCCCCGCGACCATACCGACCCATGGGACGATCTGGATGATCCAGTCACGACGGCGATCCCCCGTCATCCAACGCCCGATCCCACGGCCAAACCGTGACAGCGCCCCGGTGACATAGGTTAGCCCGATGGGCAGCCCTTCGATATGTTCGACCGTAGCGTTGATCATGCCCATGGCCAAAACCACAACAAAGAACGCCGATGACCCGCGCATTCCCATCGGTAAAACAGCCGCCACACACAGCAAGGCTGCGACCACAATGAGCAACCCCGCCAGACGTTTGCGAAACCGGCTGGCAACCACCACGCCAAAGGCATTCCCAAGGATAAAGCATCCCACTGCCCCGATCAGAATGCCAAAAGTTGACCAGTCCCCCTCCCCGAGGGCAAGGGCAGCGCGCGTGGTATTACCCGACATGAAAGAAACAAAGTCACCTGCCATCAGAAGCCCGATGGCATCTGTCATGCCCGCGATCATGGAAATCGCCATCACCAGCACAAGCCCGATCCCCTTGCGGCGAACCACGATCAAACGGCGGCGTCTTTGTTGGCTCATTTCGCTGTATCCTGATTAAAAGCTTTGGCAATTAAACCGCATTTCCAGCTCTGATTTCCATAGCTGTTCGCAGCGGTGGTACTTTTGCACCATCCTGACCAAATGGTCAGCGGCTTTTCTTTGCGCTTTGGGGCCAAAAGCGCTAAGAGGTGCGCAAATATTCGTACCACTGGGGTAAAGTTGCCATGACCAATGAAAAACCGACCGCCCATTGCACCTATGCTGCCAAAACCGTCGCCAAGATTTTGCTTGATATCGGGGCTGTGAATTTCCGCCCGGAAGAAGCCTATATTCTGACCTCCGGCTGGGCCAGCCCGGTTTATATCGACTGCCGCAAATTGATCTCATTCCCGCGTGCACGTCGCAAGGTCATTGAACTTGCTGCCCGTCAGGTTTCCGATGCGGCCGGCTACGAGGCCTTTGACGCGGTTGCCGGTGGTGAAACAGCCGGTATCCCCTATTCCGCGTGGCTTGCTGATGAACTTGACCTGCCGATGCAGTATGTCCGCAAAAAGCCAAAAGGCTTTGGCCGAAAGGCCCGCATCGAAGGTGACATTCACGAAGGTCAGCGCGTTCTTCTGGTCGAAGACCTTGCAACCGACGGCGCATCGAAAGTCAATTTCGTCAATGCCATCCGCGAAGCCGGTGCTGAATGCAAACACGCCTTTGTTGTTTTCTTCTATGACATTTTCGAAGGCGCGCTTGATGAACTGCGCAAGGACGACATCGAAATGCATTATCTGGCAACCTGGGCTGATGTTTTGGCCGTTGCCGAAGAAGGCGAATATTTCAGCAAGGATGCCATCGAAGGTGTGCGTTCCTTCCTGAACGACCCGATTGCATGGTCCAAGGCCAATGGCGGCAAGCACGACTAAGCTTGCATCGCGCACGAAAACAAAACGCCCGCGCGGTCAATCCGGCGGGCGTTTTTTTTACATTAAACCAGTTCAGGCCAGTTTTCAGATTGATATGACGTTGCTTGTGTCCTCTTTCGCCAGCATCGTGGTTTCCGGCGGGATCATCTGCAAACGCCCGGCCAGATATCCGCTTTTTTGCAAAACGAAACTGTGCATTTCCGTCAAATAGCTTGCGGGTACTGCCTGTTTTACGTGTTGATGTGCCGCCAAATCCTGCGACCAGGCCTTCAGATATTTGAAACCGGCATAAATATCCCTGTTCAGTGCAAGTGAAATAAGCGGAAAGGGTCTGAAAACCGTTGCAAAAACCATATCAAGAAGGCCCAGTTCGTCGCGCTCGGCAATGGGTTTGGGCTTATGTAGTGATGCAACAATTTCCAGTTGCGCGTGGATTTGATGCAGCGTGACATCGACCATGTCTTCAGACAGGTCACGATAGATCAGGTCTGCTGTCCGTGACAGAATTTGCCCGCCGATTGCAATTAACCCTTGATGCAGGGCTTTCTCATAGGCATCACCCGGCAACATGTGTTTCCAGCTAAGATCATCAAGATAGGTGCAAATCGCATCTGCCTCAAACAGGACCTTGTGATCGTCAATGATCAGGATCGGCACATTGCCGGTTGGACTAAGTTTTAGAAACCAGTCAGGTTTATCATCAAGCAATATATCCGTTCTGCGATGGGGAATATTGTTTTTGGCCATCATCATCGCAACGCGCTGCACATAAGGGCATAGCCGATGTCCAACCAAATGAAATGCCCGATACATCACAGCCCCCTATCCCATGAAATGGACATTGAGTTTGTTTCCATCCGGGTCCCGGAAATAGGCCGCATAGAACCCGTTTTCATGGCGCTGCCCCGGTGCACCTTCTGATACTGCTCCCAGATCGATTGCTTTTTTGTAGACCTCATCTACTTGTGCACGGGAACTCCCCGACAATGCGATCATCGTGCCGTTACCAACGCTTGCCGCTTTGCCATCAATTGGAATGTGAACCGAGAACGCAGGTGTATTCTCAGACACCGCCCAAACAATGAAGTCGGGCATCTCAAACACACGCTGCGCGCCAAAAGCCCCCAGCAGTTCGTCATAAAAGCCTGCCGCACGAGACAAGTCATTCGTCCCGACCGATGTATAACCAATCATCATTTCTTCCTAAGTTGTGACCGCGCGTGGCGTTACGTCACTCAACCTACTGACTTGCATTTTTGTAATGAATAGGCACTTTTGAACTGTAACTTTGCAAATTTGTAATCGGGAAGATTGAATGGACTGGAATCACATCAAGTCGTTTCTTGCCATTGTCGAGACAGGCTCCCTCGAACTGGCAGCCCGAAAATTGCGGGTCAGCACGACAACCGTATTTCGCCACATCCATGCGCTCGAAGATCATACCGGAGCCAGATTGTTTGACCGCATACGGGGGCACTATCATCTGACGGAGGCCGGCAATGACATGCTTGCACCTGCCCGCCAGATCATGAACTGTTTTGAAACAATCGGCACTGATGTATCGGGACGCGACACATCGCCATCGGGCTTGGTTCGCATTACCGCGCCGACAAGCTTTTCGTATTTTCTGCTGCCCGAATATCTCAGCGACTTTCACAAACATTTTCCTGATATCCAGATCGACCTTTTGTCGAGCAATCAGGAATTCAACATGACCCAACGGTATGCCGATATTGCTGTTCGGGTATCATTGCACCCGCCAGAACACCTTGTTGGAACGGAAGTACGCGAACTGCAATGGGGGATCTATGGCGCACAAAACAAGTCGTTCCCGGAAAATCCGGATAGCTTGCTGAGTGAAGCATTTATTGGCGCGTCAGGCACCTTGGCCAGTTATGCCCCCTATAAGTGGCTTGAACGGCAGTTACGCACACACCCTGTCCATCATACAGACGATCTGGTCGCGATGGCACAATTGGCACGGGCTGATGTCGGGCTGGCCTGCCTGCCATCTGACCTTGCAATTCCGGGGTTGCGGTTGCTCCGCACTTTACCGGAAATCACCGCCAACAAACTTTGGGTGCTAACCCATCCTGATCTTAGAAACATCTCGCGTATCCGCGAAACCATGCGCTGGATCACCAGATCACTGCGAAACGAACCTCGGCTTACGGTGCCCACCGAAATCCCGAACAACTCCGCCTGAAACGCAAATCGGGTTTCGCCATGTCATCAGATCGCAACCTGCCCGGACTGGACACATTCAGCAAGGGGGTTCAATATGTTGCCAAGCAAAAGCAAAGTCATAGCAGAAACTATGACAGGTTTCGGGATAACTAAATGACGTGACCACGGCGTGCCGCCACCGGTCCAAGGAGCAATGCATGTCGATGCGCAAGATTGCCAAATGCCTGCCTGCCATTGCACTGGGAATGGGAATGAGCCTGGCCCTGTCTGGCTGCATGGCGCCGGTCGAAGAACCAGTCACCGTCTCCAACAGTTCCGATACCATTGTCACCCCGTGGGGGGCTCCGTCAGGTGCATCGCGCCCGCAAACGGGGACGACCGATCCCTCCGCCACAGGAACAATGGCAGCAACAGCGGTAAAAAATGACAATCTGATCATGATGGAAGACGCCAACCGCAAGGCCCTTGACCAGATTCAGCAAAAACAAATCGACGAAGCCCGCATTGCACTGGGCATTCTTGATCGCATGGCGCAACGCTGCGTTCAGGCCGGTGACGCAGCGGCCTGTGCCACCCTGCAAAGCAACTGGAACAGCCTGTCGCAACAATTGCACAAAACCCTGTCAATGATGGCAGGGGATACCATGCAAATGCAAAACAGCATCCCGGCAGACGATCCAGCAATGCCTGCCATGGATGAAAGCGCCCCCGCAGCACCAATGGCGCCTGCCGCCGCGCCTGCGATGGACGCCCCGGCAAACAGCAATGCGCCCACCATGGAAAAAACCATCCCGATGACAGAACCGGGCGCAGACGGTTAACAAAGTCTTTTTTATAAACGACCATGCCCCGCTTTGCTTCAAGCAACCGCAAGCAGCTATAGGCGGACAAAATGTCCGCCTATATCAATGTATCAGGACGGCGGCATACGCCCATGATCCAATTCTGCAATACCTACACTCACGTTATCCAAAACATACTCTCGAGGTTCTTCACGACCAGAAAGTGGGATGGACTTCATTTTCAAGAAGTAGTCTATACCCTGCCCTCCTGAGAACTCACCTTGGGCGTGCGCCACGACGCTAGAAGACCTTTTGGTATAGCCGTCGGTATTTATAATACCATGCTTATAGCATTCATCGAATACGTTCTGGATTGGAACAAAGTAAAGGTGATGGTCCCCTGACCCAGAACTAATTTTCACACGATCATTGAACCAAACAGCCACCCAACCAGTAAGGGGCGTGGAAGCAACAAATGGTGTCTTGTACTTATCTGTTTTCAATACATACGTCGCCTCTAGCATTGTATACGGCTCACATTTCGCTTGTTGATGTACTGAAAACTGTTGAACAATCGAAGCACTCTCTTCTCTAGTTTCCGATAAGGAAATATTTCTCTCAACAGTTGCGCTTCCTTCAACAAAGCCCGGTTTGCCTACCTTTACGGTTACACTCACTCCAAGGTTCTCAGCTTCAGTAACAGACCAAAGCATTTTAGTTTCAGATGATTCAGTTCTACTGAACTCTGTGGTCTGCTCAACACCTGTATCGTTAATGTATTTTCCATAAGTATAGTAGGAGTTTCCAGGCAACACCGACCTCTGTCCATCTAAGTATTCAATCGTGCTATTCGCAACTTGAACTTGATACTGGTGATAATTATCGAGTTGACCGTGCGGACCGTAATTTGTGCTTGCTGTAAAGAACAAACTGGTATTTAGCTGCTCTGCCTTCCAGCGCCCCCAGGTATCTGTAATAATTTGCAGTGGTTGTGCCATTTGGCCCTCCATTAGATTTCAATTGCATTCATATGACGTAAGAATCAGATGGACGTGAAAAACAATCCCGATGACAGAACCGGGCGCAGACGGTTAACACCAAAACCTCACGGCAATATCTTGAAAATTCCGCGCTGTAGCGCGCTCTTTGAGATAGAACAAAGAATCCACCCGACAACACCGATAAGATTTCTCCATACCGTAAAGCCCTGACGCGGATTGATGCATTTCACACCGCACAGCGCGCCAACCAAATGGAGATCGGATCATGTATCGCGATATTCTTGTTCACATCGACACGTCAGCCGCCTGCAAGGAACGTCTTTCCGTGGCACTGAAAGTTGCCAAGGCACAGGACGCCCACCTTACCGGTCTTTTCCTGCTGCCCTATCCTGAAATTCCGCGTTTCATGGAAGTCCAGATCACCGAAGAAATCATCACCCAGCAACGCGAAGCAATGGCCGAAACCGCCAAAGCCGCCCGCGTGGAATTTGAGGCTGCCTGCACCGCTGCAGGCATTGCCTTCAGCTGGCAGGAAACCTCTTGCCCGGCATCGGAAATTGCCGACACCGCGGCAATGTATGCCCGTCACCATGACCTGACAGTTCTGGGGCAACATGATCCCGAAAGTTCGGACCCGTGTTCTGTTTCGGAAATGCCCGACAAGGCCATTCTGACCTCTGGCGCGCCGGTTTTGATTGTGCCCTATGTCGGTAAATTTTCCACCATCGGCGAACGTGTCATGGTCGCCTGGAAACCTTATCGCGAAGCGGTACGCGCCATGAACGACAGCATGCCGTTCCTTGAAACAGCCAAAAGCGCCTTGGTTCTCTGTGCCGATCCGAACAAGGGCGCGCGCGATACCCTGCCGGTTCCCGGTGTCGATATCGGCGAACGCCTGAAACGCCATGGCATCAATGCGCGCAAGGAAACCATGAATGCATCGGGCATCGGGGTTGGTGATCTGTTGCTGTCACGTGCGGCCGATGAAAGCATTGATATGATTGTCTGTGGTGCCTATGGCCGTCCGCGCCTGCGCGAACTGATGATGGGCGGTGTGACACAGCATCTTTTGCGTCACATGACGGTCCCGGTTCTGATGTCACACTAGACCTGAGGCTTGGCCCCTGCCCCCAGACCCCAGACCCGAGTCTGCCACGCTTAAAAACCGGTCGGAATTTCTGGCCGGTTTTTCGTTTGCAAGCGGTTGTTTTCCATAAAGCTTGCCCTCCTCTGCAGGAAAACATTGCGCCACATCTTCTCTGCCTTAAAGTGCGATCTATGTATTGGCGAGCAAAGCGCCCACCCCGAAATTCAGAGGTTTGAAATGACGATCGACGCCACCAACGTCAGCCCCGATATTGCCCCGACCGTTCCGGGCAACTCCGACGCCAGCCGCGATGTTGCAAGCTATCTGCATCCCTATACCAATCATGCTGCCCATGAAAAAACCGGGCCGCACATCATTACCGGCGGGGATGGCATCTATGTCACAGATGATCAGGGTCACAAACTGATCGAAGGCATGGCCGGGCTTTGGTGCGCATCACTGGGTTTTAGTGAAAAGCGTCTGGTCGATGCCGCCACCAAACAGCTCAACACCCTGCCCTATTATCATACCTTTGCCTCGCGCAGCACCAACCCGGCGATTGATCTGGCCGAAAAGCTTCTGGAAATCGTGCCGGCGCCGATGTCAAAGGTCTTCTTTGCCAATAGCGGCTCCGAAGCGACTGATTCTGCTGTGAAAATGGTTTGGTATTATCATAATGCCATTGGCCAGCCCGAAAAGAAGAAGATCATTTCACGCAAGAAGGGCTATCACGGGGTGACGGTTGCATCAGCCTCCATGACCGGCCTTCCGGGCAATCACAAGCTTTTTGATTTGCCAATTGATCGTATTCTTCATACCGAAACACCGCATTACTGGCGCGAAGCACAGCCGGGCGAGGAAGAAGAAGATTTCGCCACCCGTCTGGCCGAACAGCTTGAAGACCTGATCAACGCCGAAGGTCCGGAAACCATTGGTGCCTTTATCGCCGAACCGATCATGGGGGCCGGTGGCGTGATTGTACCGCCGCGCACCTATTTCGAAAAAATTCAGGACGTCCTGAAAAAATACGACATCCTGTTTATCGCCGATGAGGTGATTTGCGGCTTTGGCCGAACCGGACGGATGTTTGCAACCGAAACCTTCCGGCTTAAACCCGACATGATCACGGTCGCCAAACAGCTTTCCTCGGCCTATCAGCCGATCTCGGCCCTGTTTATCAACGACAAGATTTATCAGGGTGTGAAAAAAGGATCGAACGAGGTTGGTACCTTTGGTCACGGCTTTACCTATTCCGGTCATCCGGTTGCAGCCGCCGTCGCGCTTGAGACGCTAAAAATCTATGAGGATGACGGGATCATTGATCACGTACGTAACGTCATGTCGCCATTCCAGAAACGGCTTAAGGCATTGAACAAATTCACCCACGTTGGCGAAACACGTGGTCGGGGCCTGATTGGGGCGTTTGAACTGGTGGCCGATAAATGTGCCAAAACCCCGTTCGAACCCTACGGCGCGGCAGGCAAGGCTGTGTCGGAAGCCTGCCTGAAAGAAGGCGTGATCCTGCGCGCACTGGGTGACACGGTTGCCTTCTGCCCGCCGCTGATCATTACGGAAACCCAGATCAACGACATGTTTGACGGGGTTGAAGCCGCCCTGACAAAATGGGAAGCAACCCTTTAACGCTGCCCCAACTTTGCATGGAACACAAACGCCTGGCAACAACGCCCCGCGCGGTATTTGATCGCTTCGGGGCGTTGTTAAATTGCGGCGTTATGATGCGCTTCTTGGCCCTTGCACATCCAAAAATCAGCGGCGCATTGATGGGGTGATTTTGGAAAAATGGCCCCAGAAATAGCCATAGCCAGACCAAACCCAATAGTTGATAGATTTTTTCGATGTAAAAAATTGAATTAATTGCGGCGCAAAAGCCCTTCGCATCCTTGCCAAATGAAGCCAATAGGGCCAAATTGGGGAATAACGTCAAACGGAGCATGCTCCGACCCGAGATCGACAAAAGAGAGATGGATCGCCTTCTCTGATCTGATGGTTCCAAAGAAATCTGGAATCGCTTTAATTTTTGACAAGGGTCAATGCCCTGTCGGTTGTCATGACCGATAAGGAAAATATAACGACCCGGTCAAGCCGGAGGATATGTCCAGAATCGGTACGCTGATCTGGACGAGACCAGAGCTTTGTGATGCCACGACGAATGATCATGTGCGTGACATTGCAAAGAGACAGGCGAAAGAAACAAGTATGAATTACAACACTTTCTTCAAAGATGCGTTGGCTGGCCTCAAAGCGGAAGGCCGGTATCGTGTATTCGCCAATCTCGAACGTATTGTCGGAAAATTCCCCAAGGCCCTTTATCACCCGGATAATGGCGAAGCACCCCGTGAAATCACAGTGTGGTGTTCCAACGATTATCTGGGTATGGGCCAGCACCCCAAAGTTCTTGATGCCATGCAAAGTGCCATCACCGGCCAGGGTGGCGGTGCGGGTGGCACGCGTAATATTTCCGGCTCCAACCATTTGCATGTCGCGCTTGAGCATGAACTCGCCGACCTGCATGGCAAGGAAGCCGCCCTTTTGATGACGTCAGGCTATGTTGCGAACTGGACGACGCTGTCGACGCTGGGCTCTAAATTGCCTGATTGCGTAATCATTTCGGACTCGCAAAACCACAATTCCATGATCGAAGGCATGCGCCATTCCAAGGCGGAACGCCGCATCTGGAATCACAACGATGTCGATCATCTTGAGGCAATCCTCAAGGATCTTGGCCCGCAGCGCGCCAAGATTGTTGCCTTTGAGTCCGTTTATTCCATGGACGGGGACATTGCACCAATCGGTCAGATCCTTGATCTGTGCGAAAAATACAATGCGTTCTCCTATCTCGATGAAGTCCACGCGGTTGGCATGTATGGCCCCCGCGGCGGCGGTGTTGCCGAACGCGATGGCGTAATGGACCGGGTCGATATCATTCAGGGCACGCTTGCCAAGGCCTTTGGCGTGATTGGCGGCTATATCGCGGCCAAACCCGAAATCGTCGATTTCGTACGCAGCTTTGGCAATGGTTTCATCTTTACCAGCTCCCAACCGCCAAGCATTGCCGCCGGTGCGCTGGCATCCGTCCGCCATCTGAAAGAAAGCGATGTCGAACGCGCAGCCCAGAAAGAGCGCGCCGATACCCTTCGCGCGCGCATGCGCGAGGCCGACCTTCCGGTGATGGATGCGCCAAGCCACATCGTCCCGCTGATGGTTGGTGACCCGGCGATGTGCAAGGAAGCAAGCGACCGGTTGCTATTTGAACATGACATCTATGTTCAGCCGATCAACTACCCGACCGTACCACGCGGTACCGAACGCCTGCGCTTTACACCGGGGCCGCTCCATAATGACGAACTGATTGATCATCTGATCGACTCGCTTCTCACGGTCTGGAGCAAGCTCGGCATTTCCAAGGTGGCCTGAAATACAACCTGAGGAATTAAAGAGACGAGAACTAAAACAGCAAGAAAGTAAAATACTTCACGTCTCTTTTTAAAATTCGCGATCTTAGGTCTTCTTTGGAGGACTTTTTTGAGGTTTACTCTCCTGTTTCTCTGGTTTATGTCCGCCTTCGACATTGTCTTTGGGTTTGTAACCTCGTTGACTTGGGCTGTACCCTTCGTTTGCAGGCTTATAGCCATCCTTAAACGGTTTGTGTTGATTCGACATTTGCAGTCCCTCTCAATTTAGATGCCAAAATTCGACCGTCGATATTTCGCTGGACACGATTATGACTCCAGCGGAATTTTTTTTAGGTTTTTTGAACCCACCACGCTTATCTGCGAACCACGCTTCTTCCAGATAAATTTGCTCTTTGGCTGGAGCACTAGAAGAAAAAGACCTCTCTGAATACTTGCCATATATGGCTTTACCGTCATTCAGCGTTACTTTGACCCAATAGTGTTGTCCCTGCGAAAACACATAATCCCAAGGGAGGGCTGTGGGATGTGGAGCACGCCTTTGCATAAAATCTGAGGTGCGAATAGCCTTCCACAGGCTGACGAGTATTATTGGAAAAACAAAGAAAACAAATACATAGAAAAGAAAATATAGAAACCCACTTTGCTCCCGTAACTTCCCACTCTCGACCAAATATATAGGAACACCCAAAATAGCATACGTAATGCAGCTATATGATATTGCGTCTATTAGAAGGTCTGACGAAGATCTTTCCGTTCCAGGAAAAATTATTTGATATACTTTTATGCTCACAAAACCTGGGATCACAAAAGTCAGGAACAGCACAATTTTGTCTATGTCCCAGATATCCATTGCCTATCACTTTCTGCACAAACTCTTAATTAATGATATTTAATTAAACCTCAGATTGCAGATCAATGCAAATATTCCATGCTGTAAAGCATTCCGCGTAACAAAAGAGCATCGTTCGTTGTTTGCATGTGCAAAGTCGAATCCTATATAATGGGACTTGCCTATAACTAAGTGTGACATCACCTTAACTCATTCTTGCAATTAAGAACCGTTCGCGTTAACGTCGGACCTGTCATCAAACAGGGACCGCTTTATGTATTCGGATAGAACCTTGCTTCCCAAAGAATGTCTCCGCCTTTGCGCTCTTGGCACGCTGGCCCTTTCCGACAAACCGATCAGCTATCCTGATCTGGCCAATTCGGTGCGCCATTTCATGTCCCATATCATGGGGCCATCGCTTGATATGATGGGAAGTTCGCTTCAACTCCTTAAACTTGAAGGCCTGGTCAAGGAAGACACCGCAAATGGCACGTTTTCCGATGCTCAACTGTGCCTGACCGATGCCGGGCATGCCAAGTTTGTCGAACTGATGCAGGGCAATCTGCGCGATACATCGGGCGAACTTTCGCGTCTGATCATGGCGCTTAAAATGCGTTACCTGCATTTGCTTGATGAGGACATTCGCACAGAACAGCTCGAAATTCTGCTTGATGTCTGCGAGCTTGATCTGGAACGGGTACTTGCGCTGCGTGACGAACATGCCAATGAGGCTGAAAATTTCACGGGCTGGCTTGAAATGGAAGTCCGGCGCCTTGAACAAAAGCGTGACTGGCTTAAAAGCCTTTCTACCTAGGGCATTTTCCCGCTATAGTGGTGACACATGACCAGCAGGAAGCAGGTCCAACGTCACAGGCAGGGACGGGAAATGTTAATACGTGAAGAAACCGAACGGGATATCGCGGCGATTCACGCGTTACTGGCCAGTGCTTTTGAAACAGCACCCCACAGCCAGCAGACCGAACATCTGATCGTTGAGGCGCTCAGAAAAACGGGGAACCTGACGCTTTCCCTGATCGCAGAGCAGGACAGTGAACTGGTTGGCTGCATTGCGTTTTCACCGATTAAAATCAATGGAAAATCTTGTGACTGGTACGGGCTGGGCCCGGTTGCAGTGACCCCGGACCGTCAGGGCATGGGGATTGGCTCCGAACTTATCCAATACGGCCTGAGGCACTTGCGCGCTGATGATGCGCGTGGCTGCGTTGTTCTGGGCGAGCCGGAATATTACAGCCGGTTTGGCTTTGCCCCCCTGCCCGACCTGAAACTTGACGGCGTGCCCGATGCCTATTTCATGGCCCGTCCGCTGGTCGATGAAGTCCCACAAGGCAAAGTTGATTACAATCCTGCCTTTTATATCACCGCTGCAAACTGATACAGCGCGCGGCACTTACTGCCCGTTGCTTGAGGCAAACATCAATAAAGATGCTGCCCGCCGGTAACGAATATCTCCGTGCCCGTAACATAGCTGCTGTCTTCGCCGACAAGATAGTGAACGGCGGCGGCCACATCTTCGGGCGTGCCCATGCGGTTCATCGGGATGCGCGGCACCAGTGCCTCATATTCCGGGGAAATCATATCGGTTTTGATCTCGCCCGGGGCAACGGCATTGACCCGTACACCAAGCTCGGCGAACTCCACGGCCATTTCACGTGTCAGCCCGGACAGGGCCGCCTTTGAGGTCGAATAGGCCGATCCGGCAAACGGATGAACATAATGCCCGGCGATTGATGTGATATTGCAAACGGCCCCCTTGCCACGATGAAGGGCGGATGCAAACCCACGCGCAAGCGTAAGCGGAGTGAAGAAATTCAGTTCAAACACATCACGCCATGCCGAAATATCCCCATTCAAGCAACCAAGTCGTTCTTTGTAGGGCGTCTTGGGCGACACACCGGCATTATTAACCAGCGCATGCAGCGGATCATCGCCAAGAATTTCATTGGTTTCATGGATGAAGGTTTCGACCTCTTCAGGTTTGGAAAGGTCAGCACGGATATGAATGCCCTGCGCCGGGTCACGCGGGCAGCTTGGCGGCGGTGCTTCGCGCGAACAGCAAATCACCCGCCAGCCCCGTTTGGCAAAATAACCAACCGTGACATGGCCGATGCCACGACTGGCACCTGTCAGGACGATTGTTTTCGGGGCATTGCTGGTCATCGAATATACTCACTTCACGCGTTCTGAGCGCAATCAGGGGATTAGGGTCAGTATTCTCATCGCCACGTTATAGCATTGCAAACAAACGCCATCTAAGGAAAAGCCCAAACGTCGGTGATTTTTATCCCGCTTTGCCCCTTGCTCTGCCTAGAGTCTGCTCCGATTAGGTTGCAGCGCTTTTTTTTGTGTTTGGCGAATTGTTTGGCAAGGCACAGCACGCAAGAGCGATGCGGGGCATCGTTCAAGCGGTGTAACGCTGCAAACCATCGGCAAAACGGTGCAACCTAGTCGGACCAGACTCTAGGGATATGGCACAGTGCAGATAATTGGCAAGCCCGTGCAAACACGTTATGTTTCCCCTTCTCACAACGGGCAGAACCATGTGCAGCCGCTTTGATCTGAACGATGATATCCGTGCCTTTCAGGTACAGCTTGGCCTGGAAATGGAAGACATCCGCCGTATGGTCAAGCCAGGCGGCCCCAGTGATATTACCAATGACTTTACCAGCAATCCAGACCCGACCAATGACGATGAAGAGGCCGCGTTTGAAAGCCTGACCGGCACACGCCGACCGACAGACCCCATCGCCGCGATTCTGCCCCATCGCAAGGCGGGCATTCGGTTTTGGGGGTTAAGTGTTTCGGGGCTGAACAACCCGATGATCAATGCACGTGCCGAAACACTTACTGAAAAGCCGACATTCCGGCCCCTTTTGAACTGCCGCTGCCTGATCCCGGCCAATGGGTGGTATGAATGGCGCAAGGATGGTACGGCCAAACATAAAAACCGTATCACCCTGCCCGATCACCAACCGTTTATGTTTGCCGGTCTGGAAAATGGGCGTGAAGCCACCATCATCACCTGCGCACCATCGGGATCAATCGCCCATATTCATAACAGAATGCCCGCTGTGATTGGCCCAAACCATATCTTGCAGTGGCTTGATCCCGCCAATGACTTCAATGACCTTCGCCCGATGCTCGGCCCGCTGCCAGATCATGTTTTATCCTGGCATGAGGAAACACCTGATCCGGACAACGCCGATCAGGATGCCAACCAGATTAATCTGTTCTCAAAATAGGAATGTGCCACGCAGGCCGGCAAAGCCGATGTGCGTCTGTCGGGTGTTATTCGGTTTCGATGTCGTTCGCAGCGCAGGGTGTTGCACTGCATCCCGGCAGAGCCGCACCAAGACCGGATTGCCCGGCAACCACCGCGCCAAGATCAGGCACGCCAACCCGCGGATTGTTAAGTTCCTGTGCCAGGTCTTCGGACATCGATGCAAAATCAATGATATCGCGCAAAGACAACATGGGTGTTCCCCTGTCAGACGTTTCTTTTCCTCAATGCGAAACACCTCGTTTTTCGGGGTTTCGTCTATGTCATTTAACAGTAACCCTGTCGCGGATTGTTCGCGGATGCAACAAAAAAGGCGCAAAAGAATGCGCCTTTTCAGAAACGTATAATTGGACAGGCGATTATATGACGCAATATCAGGCGCTTACCCTTACCTTTAGGTCAATGCATTATCCAAAGCGGCAAAGCACATTTTGCAAGCATATCCTGCGTCACCCCGCCAAGGATCATTTCCTTGAACCGTGAATGGCTGTAAGCCCCCAAAACGATCGTATCGGCACCGCATTTTTCTGCCTCGAAAATCAAGGTATTAGCAACCTGTCCGGTCTCGGTGCTTTCAACGACGTTTGCTTCGACTCCATGCCAGGTAAATTGTTCTGCCAGGGCCTTGGCACTGGCGCGGCCATATGGAACATCGCCAACACTGACGATTGTGACTTCCTTAGCATTGCGTAAAAGTGGCATGGCCGAGGTCACCGCACGCGCCGCTTCTATCCCGCCATTCCACGCAATCATGACCTTTTCACCCAAGGTTGCCGGGGCCTTCGCCGGAGCCACAAGGATCGGACGACCGGTTTCCATCAGGGCAGCATCAAACGTCAGCGACGCGGATGCTTCTTTGGGATCGCGCCCAATCACAACCAGATCAAAAAGCCGCCCACGCCGCGCGACCGTTTCATCTTCGCGCCCGCTGTCCTTACGCCAGGTGCAGGTTGGCTTGGCGGTTGTTGATGGCGTGTTGGTTTCCTCAAGCCCCGATGCACTTACAGCGGCCTTGTAGGAAGCCTTGCCTGCTATTTCACGCTTTTCGGTTTCCTGTGATGCGGCCTGAATCATTTCTTCGATGATCAGTCCGGACATGCCTTCACCAACAATCGGAATGGCGTCTTGGGGTTCGGCGGCAACAAACAGTGCTTCGAGATGCGCATCAAACGATTTGGCGATGTTAAACGCCGTTGTCATGACGCGTTCATCAATCGCCGTGCCTGCCACTGGTGCCAGAATTGTGCGAATTGCCATTTTGGTTTCTCCCGCCTGTCCATCAGGTAACTGAACCTGCTTTTAATATGGTCTGTATATGCCCCTATCGAAAGCAGTATGCGTTTCTTTCCGCCTGATTTCTTTGTTCAAGATCAAAATATTGCGAAAGTTCTTGTTGTTGTTTCATGCTGCGCCGCTGATGCCGCTTTTACCAACCAGACCGTGCATAAAATGATTGTAACATGAATGGTTGTGATTACGATGGCGCTTTGAACGTCAAGATATTATCCTTTAGAGCATGATAATGGGCGCACCCCCAAAACGGTGTGGCGCACAGCGACAGGAACGGGGTGACGCACGAATGGATTACGAAGCACTGCATGAAAATGCACGTGAAGCCGCAGAATTTCTGAAAACGCTCGGCAATGAATGGCGTTTGATGATTTTGTGCTCGTTAGGCGACGCCGAAAAATCGGTCGGGACGCTTGAGAACGAATTGGGCATAAAACAATCCGCGCTGTCACAGCACCTTGCGCGTCTGCGCCGCGAAGGCCTGGTCAAAACCCGCCGCGATGCCCAAACCATCTATTATTCACTTGCCAATCCCGACATCATGAAAATCATTGCTGTCTTGCAAGATACGTTCTGCCCGCCAGAAACCGCTGCCAAACGGGCATAATTACAGACTGACCGAATCACAAAAAAACGCACAAGGCAGAATCTCCTGTGCGTTTTTTATTTGGGCAATTACGGAAACAGTTTTTCGATGTTCCAGCCCGCATCCTGATCATCGCGGGTAAACAGCTTGCGGTCATGCAGGCGGAATTTCCCTTCAGACCAGAATTCGATCCGGCCAGGCACAAGTCGGAAGCCGCCCCAATGATCCGGGCGCGGAACCTTGCCAAGGCCAAATTTGGCCGTAAATTCCGCCACGCGTTTTTCAAGATCAAACCGGCCGCTCATCGGGCGGGATTGAACCGATGCCCAAGCCCCCAATTGGCTACCGCGTGGACGGGATGCGAAATATTCATCCGATTCAGCGCCATCAACCTTTGCGACGCGGCCTTCGATGCGCACGCATTTTTCAAGCGACTTCCAGTGAAAGCACAATGCCGCAAAACCGTTTTCGGCAAGTTGATCACCCTTGCGGCTTTCATAATTGGTATAGAAAACAAAGCCGCGTGTATCAAAGTCCTTAAGCAGAACGATACGCGCTGACGGGCGACCTTGCGCGTCGGCCGTCGCCAGCGTCATGGCATCCGGATAGGCGACTTCGCTTGATTTCGCCTCGTTAAACCATGTGTCGAACATCTCAAACGGGGCGTCGTGGGGTTCGTGCCCAATTTTTGGCGTATTTTTTTCGTTCATTAGGAAAATAATTCCTTTAGCTGATTGGTTTTGTTGCCCGGCAGGCCATTAATTTGGGAACTACGGTGGCAGCAATGACGTTGGATCAACATATAAACCCAAAGCATATCGGTTGGGACTGTAAAGACAAGATGGGCAAAAGAAACATGAAATTCCGTCACATCGTTATTCCGGTCGTCATGACCGCCTTCATCGCGGGTTGCGCCCAGGATCAAGGTCAAAAGCAAACCGCCGGCACGCTTCTGGGCGCTGTGGGCGGTGCTGTCGCAGGTTCGCAGTTTGGCAAAGGCAGCGGACAGCTTGTTGGTGTAGCGCTTGGTACGCTTGCCGGTGCCTTCATCGGCAGCGAAGTGGGCCGGTCACTTGATAACGCAGACCGTGCCATCATGGCGAAAAACACGCAACGCACCCTTGAAGCTACGCCTACGGGTGAAACCACAACCTGGCAAAACCCCGATACTGGTGTTCAGGGCACGGTCACCCCGACCCGCACCTATCAGGCGCCCAAAACGCAGGAATACTGCCGTGAATACCAGCAAACGGTCATGATCGGCGGTCAGGAAGAAACCGCCTATGGCACCGCATGCCGCAAACCGGACGGCAGTTGGCAGGTCGTGAACTGATCTTCGAAAAACACCTGAAATTTAGGGCGGTGCGATCCTTGCGATCTGCGCCGCCTTTTCATATTTGAGGATCGGTTCGGGCTGCTGTTCCCCGGCCGTTTCCATAGTTTCGGATCATCTGCGGCAAAACGGTTCATCTTTTGCCCTGCATGATCTAATAATGACGCATCAACGTGCTTTTTAGTTTTTAGAACCGGTCAGTAAATGCAGGATCCCTATCAGACTCTTGGCGTTTCCAAATCTGCCAGTCAGGACGAAATCAAAAAAGCCTATCGCAAGCTGGCGCGTGAACTCCACCCCGACGTCAACCCCGGCGATGCCAAAATCGAAGAACGCTTCAAAAAGGTTTCAAGCGCCTATCATTTGTTGGGCGATGCAGACCGTCGCAAGAAATTCGATAATGGCGAAATTGATGCCGACGGCCGCGAAACCAGCCCGTTCGCCCGCGGGGGCAGTGCGCGTGGCGGCGGCGGTGATCCGTTCGGCTTTTCAGGGGCAAATGCCGAAGACATTTTTGACGAGATTTTCGGCAAGGGACGCAGTCGTGGTGGCGGAGGCGGCTTTGGTGGCTTTGGCGGGGAACGCAAACCCAAAAAGGTCAAAGGCCCCAATATCTCCTATGAGCTGAGCCTTGATTTTGCCGAAGCAATCCTTGGCACCACCAAACGCATCAACCTTGCCAGTGGCAAAAGCCTTGAAGTCCGCATTCCGCCGGGCAGCGAAGATGAACAGACCCTTCGCCTGAAAGGTCAGGGCATGGCGGGCATGAATGGTGGTGAAGCGGGCGATGCCCTGATCAAGCTGCATGTTCATCCCGATAAGACCTTTCGCCGTGAAGGCAATGACATTCATTGCGATCTTGCCATCAGCCTCTCAGAAGCGGTTCTGGGCGGTTCCATCGAAGTGCCCATTGTCGATGGCAAGGTCAATATGAAGCTGCCTGCCAACGCCAATAGCGGCACCAAATTGCGCCTGCGCGGCAAAGGTGCCCCCTATGACCGGGGCAACAAACGCGGTGATCAATATGTCCATCTGACGGTCAAGCTGCCCGAAGAACGCGATGATGACCTGATCGAGTTCATCAAGGAATGGACGGAAAAACATCCCTATCAGGCGCGTTAGGCCCAACGATCAAAGCCGGTAACAACCGGCTTTTTTCTTGTCTGTAATTCCCCACCAAATGACTTTTGGCAATCATCGGCCTTGGCGCTGCTTGTGTTCTGCCTGTTAATTTGATTTCGTGTTACCATATTGTTTTAAAGGGCTTTGTCGCAAAGAGCAGAACGAACATCAGGGACAAAATGGAACATCTGACCGATCCGGATATCTATCTGCAATGGATTGAACAGGCAATCGCCTGGCTTTCTGCAAACGTTCTGCTGGTCCCCATTCTGATCCAGATTGCCGCCTGTATCCTTGCCGTCATTCCAGCCCTGTTGTTGCGTGGTCGACTGGCATCCTTGCTCTCACGGCTGCAAGACTGGAAACCTTTGTTGCCCTATGCCGGGTTTCGCCGCTTTGCACAGGTTTTGCCTGATCTGGCCTTTCCGCTTTTACTGATGGTCACGGTCTGGCTGATTGATGCCATCGCCCTTCAGGCAGGTTATCGCCACAACGTTATCCGGCTGGTGGCAAGTCTTCTGAATGCGTGGATCGTGATCCGGCTGGCAGCGGCGATTGTCAACGACCCGATCTGGTCACGTACCATTGCCACCATTGCCTGGACGCTGGCAGCACTTAACATCGTCGGATGGCTCGACCCGGGCATTGAAATCCTTGACGGTATCGCGCTGCAGGTCGGTGAATTTCGTGTTTCCGTTTACGGGATTATCAAGGCTGTCCTGTCGCTTGCCGTATTGCTGTGGGTAGCGTCCTTTGCCTCGCGCCTGTTTGAACAACGCATCCGCAAGGTACAACGCCTGACCCCATCGGTTCAGGTCCTGATGTCCAAGCTGCTAAAGCTTGTTTTGCTGTCGGTCGCGGTTCTGTTTGCGCTTTCGACCATCGGTGTTGACCTTACCGCCCTTGCTGTATTTGGTGGGGCGGTTGGTGTTGGTATCGGTCTTGGCCTGCAACGCATTGTTGCCAACCTGATCAGCGGCGTGATCCTGCTTCTGGATCGTTCGATCAAGCCCGGTGATGTAATTGCGATTGGCGAAACATTTGGCTGGATCCAGTCGCTGGGCGCGCGCTACACCGCTGTTCGCACCCGTGACGGGACGGAATTTCTGATCCCGAACGAAGACCTGATCACAACCCAGGTCGAAAACTGGAGCCATTCGGACGTCAAACTGCGTCTTAAAATTCCAGTCGGCATTGCCTATAGCTGCGATCCGCATTTCGCGATCAAACTATGTAACGACGCTGCGGCGAAATGTGCGCGCGTTCTTGAAAATCCCGGCCCGAACACACTTTTGCGTGGCTTTGGCGATAATTCGGTCGATCTGGAAATCCGTTTCTGGATCAATGATCCGCAAAACGGCCGCGGCAACATCATCAGCGAGATTTTGCTCAACGTCTGGGACGCCTTCAAGGAGCACAATATCGAAATCCCGTTCCCGCAACGCGATCTGCATCTGCGCAGCGGCGATGCCACCCTGCGCGTTCAGATGGAAACACCATCCACACAATCGGCAAATGGCGATACCATCGGAAGACAGAACGATTAAGCGCTGACAATCCTTTCGGGTCGAAACCGCCTATTCCACAGTCTGAACCATATCGTTCTGATCAATTTCGGTTTCTTTGGGCACATCGTCCCTTGGTTTGACCGGTTCGGGTACCTGATCGTCGGGTTTGGGCGTATCAAGCAATTCCCCCACCATGATATCAAGGACCTTGCCACGGGTTTCTTCAAGCGCGATCAGCCTTTCACGCATCATGGACGGCCAACCGCCATCGGCCTGTACCACGAGCAAGCGGTCATAATCCAGGAACAGCCCCAAACGGGTCATCAAATCAATCAGGCGCAACCGTTGCAGATTGCTTGAAAGCAGCCAGCGATGACTTTCGGACCGTTCAATCAGTTTTTCACGACGCAGGGCAGCAAGCGCCCAGTTCAAATCACGCCCGCCCAATTTCAATTCGCGCATCATGCGGCGATAGGTTGGTGGTTTGATCCCGTCATGAAACCGGTTCTGCAAATATTCAAGAACCCGCAAAACCGCAATGATCCGTTCCATATGCCCGGGTACTGCCCCGCGCGGATCGGGTATCAAACCGGCGGCCCGTGCCGCACGCCATTCCGATCGGGCCGCGGCCACCTGTGCGCCCAGCAAAACAACAATCCAGGTCAGATACATCCACAGCAGAAAGATCGGCACGATCGCAACCGCGCCATAGATGGTCTGATAGGTCGGGAAAGTGGTGACGTAAAACCCGAACGCCTTTTTAAGCGATTCAAACAACACCGCAGCAACAAGGCCACCGACCACCCCGTCGATGATTTCAACCGACCGGTTCGGCATCCCGATAAACAGCAATGAAAAGGCGGCTGCCGATAACAGAAATGGCGCAAGGAAGGCCAGTTGTCCGATCTGCTCACCCAGCGCATCGCCACCAACAAGATGACGCATGGCAAAGAAATACGATGCCAGTGAAAGACTAAGACCCAATAACATTGGCCCGACTGTCAGAAGCGTCCAGAACACGACAAGGCGGGCAAGCAACTTGCGCGGGCTGGTGACGCGAAAGACGTCATTCATCGCCCCTTCAATCGCGCTCAGCAGCATCACTGCCGTCAGGCCGAGAACGATTGTGCCAATCGCGGTCATCTGTCCGGTGTTTTGCAGGAAATCGCCCAGATAACCTGTCACCTGACTGCCGGTTTCGGGCAGGAAGTTGTTCAGGACCACATCCATGATCTGATCCTTGAACTGATCAAACACCGGAAATGCCGACAACACGGTAAGCGCAATGGCCAGAAACGGCACCATGGCCAAAAGCGTCGTGTAAGACAGCCCAGCGGCCCGCTGAATGGATTTGTCATGGACAAATCGCATGATGGCATAGCGCCAGAATGCGGTCCGATCACGGATCAATTTATGAATTTCGACCATATAAACACTTATCCCCACGCATTTTCCGGTTATACTGCATGTGATCAACAGGATAGCGTGCCTGCACATGTTATGACAGGTCAGATTGACCTTGCCCGCGCTTTGTGTAGGATGCGCCGAATGTCTAATGATTTCTGCGCTGGTCGCGGCCTTTTTTGAATGCCTCCACCTGCCAGAGAGAGATCGTGGGAACGAGAGGAATTATGAGCCTGTCCACCGAAAACATTTCGGGCCTGATGGCCGGTAAACGCGGCCTGATCATGGGGGTCGCCAACGATAAATCGATTGCTTGGGGTATCGCCCGTGCCGCGGCTGCTGCCGGTGCTGAACTGGCCTTTACCTATCAGGGCGAAGCGCTTCAAAAACGCGTGCGCCCGCTTGCCGAGTCTGTCGGCAGTAATATCGTTCTACCCTGCGACGTGACCGATGCCGCCAGCATGGATGCGGTTTTTGACACGCTCAAGGAAAAATGGGGCAAGCTCGACTTTGTCGTGCATGCGATCGGTTTCTCTGACAAGAACGAACTGCGTGGCCGTTACGTTGACACCTCGCCGGAAAACTTCGCGATGTCGATGAACATCTCGGTGTATTCCTTTACCGCCATCGCACAGCGCGCGGAAAAGATGATGTCTGCGGGTGGTTCGCTTTTGACCCTGTCCTATTACGGGGCGGAAAAAGTCATGCCGCATTACAACGTCATGGGTGTTGCCAAAGCAGCCCTTGAAGCCAGTGTAAAATATCTGGCCAATGACCTTGGCCCGGATGGCATTCGCGTCAATGCAATTTCCGCAGGCCCGATGAAGACCCTTGCGGCTTCGGGCATTGGCGATTTCCGCTATATCCTGAAATGGAACGAATTCAATTCACCGATGCGCCGCAACGTCACCCTTGATGATGTTGGTGGTTCGGGTCTGTATTTCCTCTCAGACCTTTCAACCGGCGTTACGGGTGAAACCCATCATGTCGATTGCGGCTATCACACGGTCGGCATGAAACAGGCGGACGCACCTGACATCAATGTTCAGAAATCCTGATCTGAACATGATATGATTTTGCGGGCTGCCTTTCCGGGCGGCCCGTTTTGTCTCTTAAAAAATTTAATTCTGGATTTTCGGTATGGCTGGCAACAGTTTTGGAACGCTCTTTCGCTTCACCACATTCGGCGAAAGCCATGGCCCTGCTATTGGCTGTGTCGTTGACGGTGTGCCACCGCTTCTGGAACTGTCCGAGTCTGATATTCAGGATTATCTTGAAAAACGCAAACCCGGTCAGTCGCGCTTTACCACCCAGCGCCGTGAACCTGATCAGGTCAAAATTCTTTCAGGCGTGTTCGAAGGCAAAACCACCGGCACCCCCATCGGGCTTCTGATCGAAAACGTTGATCAGCGCTCCAAGGATTACGGCGAGATCAAAAACCAGTTCCGCCCGGGCCATGCTGATTACACCTATTGGGAAAAATACGGCACACGTGATTATCGCGGCGGCGGGCGTTCTTCGGCCCGTGAAACCGCGATGCGCGTTGCCGCCGGCGCGATTGCCCGCAAAGTTCTGGGCGACGGGATTACAATCCGCGCGGCCCTTGTCAAAATGGGCACCAAGGAAATCAACCGCGACAACTGGGACTGGAACGAAGTTGATAACAACCCGTTCTTCTGCCCGGATGCGCAAGCCGTTCCGATGTTTGAAGAATATCTTGATGGGCTGCGCAAGGATGGCTCATCGGTGGGTGCCGTGATCGAAGTTGTCTGTTCAGGCGTTCCGGTTGGCCTGGGTGATCCGGTTTATGATAAGCTTGATGCCGATCTGGCCAAGGCCATGATGACGATCAATGCCGTCAAGGGCGTTGAAATCGGCAATGGTTTTGAAGCCGCCGAGCTGACTGGCATTGAAAACGCCGATGAAATGCGCCTTGGCAATGATGGCAGACCTGTCTTTGGTTCCAATCATGCGGGCGGCATTCTGGGCGGCATTTCATCGGGTCAGGATATTGTCATTCGCTTTGCCGTCAAACCGACCAGCTCGATCCTCACCCCGCGTAAAAGCATCGATATCTATGGCAAGGAAGTCGATGTCGTGACCAAGGGCCGTCATGACCCTTGCGTTGGCATTCGCGGCGTTCCGGTTGGCGAAGCCATGGCCGCCATCGTTCTGGCAGACCACCTGCTGCGCCATCGCGGGCAATGCGACGGCTGGAACACGGACAAGCATTTCCCAAGCTGATCTCCCCTCCCCACTCTGGTTTTTGCATCACAAACCGGGAAATGCCGCGTCTATGTGGCATGAACCCGATATTGCTCAAAACCCTGATCTCGCTCGCAGCATCCAATAACAAGCCCGCCGCCAGTGGGACTGTTGGCAGTGATACGCACCTGAAAAACCGTACCGTCCTGTTCTCGGACGAGGCAACGGACATTCCCGAATGGGGCATTTCAGGCCTTCCGGCAATGATCCTTGGCGCGGCACCGCAAACCTGCCTGTTTGTCGGCGACCTTACGGCCAATACGCCTGACGCGGACAGCCCCACCTCAGAGGCGTCCGACGATGAGGCCCCCGACGATACTCCATCCGCCGACACAGTATCCTTTTCACTAACCATCAAATCCCCACCCGAAGAAGGCAGCCGCCTTTCAGCACGCACCATCGTCTGGAAACTGACAGTGCCCGTCTCGGGCTATCGCGATGTGCAAACCACCGCCAACAGCCCAAGCGTGCGCGCACCCGTGATAAAAACCCAAATCAAACTGGGCGGGATCAAACGCGATGTTGAAATTGGCCTGCTGGAAATGGGCGGCCTTGAACAGCCTCTTCTTATTGGCAAGGATACGCTTGGGGACAAATTCCTTATCCGCCCAGATCGACCAGAAGATGCCAAATCGCCCAAAGCCCCCTCGGTCGATTTAACGCCCAAACCACAAGGCGACAGCGACCATAGCAACGACACGGCCCAAACCGATCCGTCCAAAGCGGCCAAAACGGACGAAAGCAACGCCCAGCCCGCAACACCCCAACCGCCCGACACAGATGCAACGGATCAAGATGCGTCTGCGGCACAGACTGACACGCCAACCGCCCCAAACAGCAATGAAACGGGAAAGACGGCGGACGCACCGCAATCGGACGACACGGCCTCCCCCGACACCAATTCCAGCACCAATCCGCCAGCAGCTTCAAGCAGCGATGATACAATCGCAACGGATGCAACGAATGCAACGAATGCAACGGATCCAACGTCCACATCCGGGGCCCCCAATTCCGCAGATACGACGCAGGCTGAACCGCCTGCCCCGGCAACAGCAAACGCCGCCGCCACTGACCCGACAGGCACAACTGATACTACAGCCCCTTCTGACACCAGCAGCACGACATCAACATCGACAGCAGAGACACCAACCGACGATACAACACCACCGCCCAAGGACGCCGAAGGCGAAGGCAACAGCACCTCCCAGCCCAACACAGCACACAGCACCGCAGACGAAGATCAAAAACCGGCAGAACCAAAACCGGCCACATCCAGCGAGACCACTCCTGCCGGATAGACTGCCCGCCCGCGCCGGTGACTTGAAGACCTAATGACCTCCTGAACCAACTGCACCGCCCCTGAACGGGCGGTGCCTTTGTTTATCGGAACGACCCGTTTTTCTTGCGTCGTGATCTTGTAGTGCGCCATATGCACCATATGTTTCATACATCATAATAATCATCGGTCACCAATGGCCGGGAAAGGCATGACGCGCATGAACGTTACAATGGATTTATCCCGACTGTCGCGCAGATCGGTTTTGAAAGGCTGGCTTGCAACCGGATCGGTCCTTTTGGCAAATACCATCCTTGCGCCCAAGTCGCATGCTGATCGCCTGGACCTGTCAATCACCCCGGCCTGTGGCGAAGATACCGGCCCGACACGGAGTGCGACCGAAGGCCCGTTCTATTCCGAAAACCCACCTGAAAAACGCGACTTCCGATCCGATGTAGACGGCCCTCCCGTGACGTTGATCGGGTATGTACTTAGCGCCGATTGCCAACCTGTTCCCGGTGCGATTGTGGACCTCTGGCATGCCAATCACAAAGGCCAATACGACAATCAGGGCTTTAAGTTACGCGGTTATCAGAAAACAGATGCGCAGGGCCGCTATTACTTTGAAACCATCCGCCCGGCTGAATATGCCGGACGCACCCCGCATTATCATGTCAAAATAACCCTGCCGGCGGGTCGAACCCTGACCACGCAGCTTTATTTCCCTGATGAACCGCGTAACGAACTTGATCACCTTTATGACAGTGCGCTTCTGATGAACGTGAAAACTGTCAGCGACGGCGAAATCGGCCGGTTTGATTTTGTTCTGGGCTAGGGCCTGTTGATGATCACCAAACACACTTGTTTCGCGACATCTCCATAAACCACGTAACACGTAGAAATGTGATTTTTGCTCTTGCGTCTGGTTACGTCTGACTTTAATGTTAACAAAGTTAACATAAGAAAATCGAGATACGAGCCTATGGGAAAATATCACCACGGTGATGTCCGAAATGTCCTTTTGCAACAAGCCGAAACCATCCTGACAGACGAAGGCCCAAGTGGCCTGTCACTGCGACGCCTTGCGCGCCTGACCGGTGTGTCCGAAGCCGCACCCTATCGTCATTTTGACGGGAAGGATGGCATTTTGGCGGCAGTGGCGATTGCCGCCCTGGAACGCTTTGCCGCACAACTTGAAGCCGTTGCCGACACCACTGAACAGCACGAAGAACGCATCATGGCGCTGGGCGCCGCGTACGTTCGATTTGCAGTTGAAAACCCGCAGCATTTCCGACTGATTTTTGGCCGGGAACGCCCGCCGCTTGATCAATATCCCGAATTGCGCGACGCCGCAGACAATGCGTTTGATGTCTTGCAACGTGCCGTGACCTCGGTTGATCGCAAGGCGGAAATGACCTTGGCGGAGGCCGCCAGTGCCTATAACCGTGCACTTGCCGCATGGAGCCGTGCGCACGGCATTGCCATGCTGGTGATTGACCGCATGATCGTTCCGCCTGTCGATCAGGATCTTTCAGACTTCGTCCTGGGCCTTTTGGCCGAAGATCTGACCATCCCCGAAAGCACGTAAAACACAAACGTACCATGCCTCCTTCTTGGCATTCTTGGCATTTGCCTTAACCAACCGGAACTCACGATGGAATATTCAACCGTCAAACTCATTCACGTTCTTGGTGCTATCCTGTTTTTGGGCAACATCATTGTCTCAGCCGTCTGGAAAATACAGGCCGACCGCACCAATGATCCGGTCGTGATCGCCTTTGCCTGCCGGTTGATCAATATTACCGATCTGGCCTTCACCACGCTGGGCTCTGCGCTGATCGTGATTGGCGGTATCGGACTTTTCTACGCGACGGGCATATCGCTTTCAGAAGCCCCATATCTGATTTACGGCATCAGCCTGTATGGCATGGCGGCGATGCTGTGGCTGGCAGGCCTGCTGCCACTTCAAATATATATGTCGAAAATCGCGGCACAAACCGTCGCAAACGGCGAAACCGAAATGCCGTCAAGCTACGAGAAGTGCCGCAGGTTATGGAACATGGTGGGCCGGATCGCGATTCTGTTCCCTTTGGGTGCCCTTTATCTCATGATCATGCGTCCGGACTTCTAGGATCCAAACGCACAGCACATTCCACCATACGGAAAGCCGTTTTATCTGATTGATCGACTTTTGGGGCTGCCCGTAAGATGCCGCCAGTTAAATGAATATCCGGGAGAAGTCCGATGCTGACCATCAAACGCCTGTCCATAGATGACGCCTATATTCTGATCGAAGGTGCGCGCAACCGTGCAACTGAAATCGGGGTTCCGATGTGCATCGCAATTACCGATGAATCCGGTGTTCTGATTGCATTTGAACGCATGGATGGTGGCAAGGTCACCAGCGCGACCATCGCCCAGGACAAATCCTTTACCGCATCGGGCGCACGCAAAGGCACCCATGAATATGCCGCCGCAGCACAGCCTGGCAAACCGGCCTATGGCATTGATTCCGAGATTGGTGGCCGCCTGTCGATTGTTGCCGGTGGTCTTCCGGTTATGGTGGACGGTGAATGCGTCGGCGGCATAGGGGTCAGTTCCGGCACACCGCCGCAGGACCAGGATTGCGCCCAGGCGGGCATTGATTTCTTCATGAAGAAAATCGGCAAATAATCAGAAAGGCGCTTGTGCAACCACAAGCGCCTTCGAAATTTTGCGGAATTTAAAGTTCTTAGAGGCCGCGTTCTGTTTCGCGCATCATAAACCCATCCTTTCGAGCAGTGGACATTCAACTCCTGAAGCCGATAATACAAAACTAAAGCTTCTCAAGCAAGTTGATCCAGACTCATGGACATTCTTTATGACCTGATCCTGCCCGGCGTTGCGACCATAAAAAGCTATGCTGACAGCCTTTCTTCCCAAGAAGCAATTCTGGTTTCCGCTATTCTTGCGACTTTAGGCTGGACTCAATCAAACCGCCTAACACGAAAACTGAACCGAAAACAACATACCATGTCGGTCATGCTGAAGGACGAAAACCTTCAGAAAGGCCTTACAATCGTGCGCCCGTATGTCAAAGAAGGCAGGTACCCGCTTCCCGGCACAAAGGAACACGATTGCTGGCAAACTGGTCTTAGAGCGTGCCTGAACTATTATGAGTTTCTATGTGTTGGCATTCTGCGCAAGGATTTTGATGAAAAACTGATCCGAATGACAGAACGCTACACGCTTGTGACGCTGCATCAATATGCGTCAAACTACATCACGCATTTGCGTGAATTACGACCACAAGGCGATAAATCAAGCGACCGAAGTCAGATTTATATGGCTCTTGAAAAAATTGCGAAACGTTGGGAAAAACCATGGATGCGGCTTCCCTGAATCCTAAACAGCTTTCCGCCCGCAAATCAGAAATTCGACATTGCCTTCGGGCCCGGTGATCGGGCTTTTGGTGAGGCCAAGCACTTCCCACCCCGGCAGGTTTGAAAGCCAGTCTGAAATCGTGTCGCAGACTTCCTGATGCAATTCGGGTTCGCGCACAACGCCCTTTTTACCAACACGTTCCTTGCCGACTTCGAACTGCGGCTTGATCAGTGCGATCAGATACCCCCCATTCTTGACCCGTTCCATGCTGGCGGGCAGAACGGTGCGCAGACCAATAAAGCTGGCATCGCAAACAACCATATCAATCGGATCAGGGATATCTTCTTCGGTCAGATGGCGCGCATTGGTTTTTTCCATGACGACAACACGATCATCATTGCGCAGCTTCCAATCAAGCTGCCCCTGCCCGACATCCACGGCATAAACCTTGCCCGCCCCGTTCTGAAGCAACACATCGGTAAAGCCGCCCGTCGACGCCCCGACATCAACGGCGATAAACCCGGTGACATCAATCTCGAACTCGGCCAAGCCTTTTTCAAGCTTAAGTCCACCACGCGACACCCACGGATGGGGCTGCCCGCGCAGCGTGATCGAAATGTCTTCCTTGCACTGCATGCCCGATTTATCAAGCCGTTGCTCACCGCTAAAAACATTGCCTGCCATGATAAAAGCCTGTGCCTTGGACCGGCTTTCCACCAATCCGCGTTCCACAAGCAACTGATCCAAACGTTTCTTTGCCATGAAAGCGTTCTAGCGCACCAAACTCAAAAGGTCACGCGTTTGGTCACGGAAATTGTGTGGAATAGGTCCTGAGCCTAGCTTGCCAGCGGCTCCAGATATCCGCGCGGTACAATCGCCAGAAGATCATTAAGCGATTCGCCCTGAACCGCGACATGCTGATGCATCAGTTTTCCTGCCGCCTCGGCCTCGCCATTGGAAATTGCGCTGAGGATATCTGCGTGCTCATTGTTTGATGTTTTTACACGGCCCGGACGGTGCAACTGCAACCGGCGATATGGCGCCAAACGGTTGCGCACATTTTTTGTCTGGCGCTCAAGGAAACTGTTTCGGCACCCGGCATAGATCGCTTCATGGAAGCAGACATTAGCCTCGTAATAGGCATCGGCATCCGCGTGATCCTTAAGCGCGCTACAGTCTTCAGACAACGCAATCAGATTTTCAATATCAGCGCGCGGCATACGACGTGCGGCCAAACGGGCACACATGGCCTCAAGCTCCGCCATGACTTCGAACATTTCGATCAGTTCGGCAACAGTGATCGACGCGACAATGGTCCCGCGTCGCGGCATGGTCGCCACAAGGCCGGACCCGGCAAGCGTTTGCAATGCTTCGCGCACCGGAGTCCGCGACACACCGAATCGTTCACTCAGCGAACGTTCATCAAGTTTATCGCCGGGCTTAAGCACGCCGGTCACAATATCGCGTTCAAGTTTCTGTACCAGATCGGTGGCAAGCTTTCCGTTTTGCGACATTTGCGCCCTCATTGATCAACACTTACTGGTATACCAGAACATATAATCTGGTACCAATCAAAGCCTTTTCGATGCTGCTTCGCAAGGTTTTCGTGCTGCGATGCAAAAATTCACCCGCCGTTTTCTGCGATTTCCAGGCCAATACTGCCACGCGGACTTGTGGCACTGCAAAATGTATTTCTGGTATACAAAATTGCATGGACAGAATGCCAGAAATCTGTAACGCTTTTAACCAATGCGAAAACCGCATCAATAAAAAGACGCGCAAAAGCCGTCGCAATGCATTCAAAACGCATGCTTCATCCGGGAGGAAAAGATGAAGACTTTTAAAACGACTCTTACGGCGTCCGTCGCCGCCATTACCATGTCTGTTGCCGCCTTTGGCATGTCCACCTCAGCCGGGGCCGAAACGCTCAAGCTGTCACACCAGTGGTCGACCAGCGATATCCGTCACAAGGTCGCACAGATTGTTGCCGACGAAGTCAAAGCGGCTGATGTTGATCTGGAAATCCAGATTTTCCCATCCGGCTCCCTGTTCAAGGCGAAGGAACAGTGGACCCCGATGACGCGCGGGCAGCTTGATATGATTGTCTATCCGCTGGCCTATGCCGGTGGTCGTATTCCTGCAACTAACCTGACCCTGATGCCGGCACTGGTTAAAAACCACGACCATGCCAACCGCATCAACGAATCCCCGTTCATGGATAAAATCGAAGAGCTGCTCAATGAAGACGGTGTTGTCACCGTCGCCAAGGGTTGGCTTGCTGGTGGTTTTGCCTCGACCCAGGGCTGCATCAAGCAGCCTGACGATGTGAAAGGCATGCAGATCCGTGCCGCAGGTAAATCCTTTGAGCAGATGCTTCAGGGTGCCGGCGGTTCGATCGCCGCAATGCCAAGCTCGGAAATCTATCCGGCCATGCAGACCGGCGTCCTTGATGCGGCAAACACCAGCTCTTCAAGCTTTGTGTCCTATCGTATCTATGAGCAGGTTAAATGCTACACCCCGGCTGCAGGCAATGCATTGTGGTTCATGTATCAGCCGGTCCTGATGTCAAAGAAAAGCTATGACGGACTGAACGACGCACAGAAAGAAGCACTGGCCGCAGCAGCCAAGGTGGCGGAAGCCTATTACACCGCCGAAGGCCGCAAACAGGACTCTGACAGCGTTGAAGTATTCAAGGAAGCCGGTGTTGAAATTGCCGATCTTTCTGACGAGGACTTTGCAGCATGGCAGGCAATTGCCATGAAAACGTCCTATGCCAAGTTCGTGGAAGAAACCCCGAACGGTCAGGAACTTCTGGATCTGGCGCTTTCTGTTAAGTGATCCATCCCTGATGTGATGGTGGTGCCGGGCAATCCGGCACCACCCATTTCCCGAACACGACTAAACTACGGTTCCGTCAGAGGAGTAAGCGCGTGTCGAACGCCATGTCCCCGCACCCACTTCCAATTGATCTGCCCGATGATTTCTTAAGCGGGCCACGTGCGTCGCATTCCGTTAAATCAGATATGCCGCCCCCGCCCGATGTCGAACCGATCGACGATCCTAATTCAGATTCCCGTCACACGTCTCATCGGCCCAAAGGCCCGCTTGACCCTGTGATCGACACCATTCATTTCGCATCGCGCGTCTGTGGTGTGGCTGCGGCATCGATGTTTGCCATTGCCATGCTGATCATCTGTCAATTGGTCTTCATGCGCTATGTCCTTAATGACTCGACCGTCTGGCAGACAGAAGCTGTGATTTTCCTGATGATTGGCGCAACACTTGTTGGCCTGCCTTATGTGCAGTTGCTGCGCGGTCATGTGAATGTTGATCTACTGCCGCTTTATCTCAAACGCGGCGCACGCATGACGCTTGCGATTGTCACCCTGACTTTGGGCATGGCAATCGCTGCGATGTTTGCTTTTTACGGTCTTGAACTTGTTATCGAAGCCTACGAAGGCGGTTGGCTATCTGAAACCATTTGGGCGGTTCCGCTGTGGAAACCCTTCTCGGCCCTGCCGATTGGGTTTGGCCTGTTGTTCCTGCAGTTCCTTGCCGATTTCCTGTCCCTGATCACCCGCCGGTCGACCCCGTTCGATCTGCACAAAGACGCATCTTAAAGGAGGCCGCACCATGGATCCCTTGCTTCTTGCGGCCATCGTTGGCATCGCGACCACCCTTGTTCTTTTCTCCGGCATTCCGGTGGGTATTGGCCTTTTATTGGTCAGCATCGGCTTTATCGTCATCTTTGATGGCACAGGGTCTTTGCCGCTTTTGCCAGAAATCCTGTTTGGCAAACTCGAAAGTTTTGAAGTTCTTGCCATCCCGATGTTTATCCTGATGGGGGCTGTTGTCGCATCTTCGCGGGCCGGTGGGGACCTGTATTCGGTTCTGGATCGCTGGCTGACCCGTGTTCCGGGCGGGCTTGTGATTTCAAACCTTGGCGCCTGCGCGATCTTTTCGGCCTTGTCCGGTTCCTCGCCTGCTACTTGTGCCGCGATCGGCAAGATGGGCATCCCGGCGATGCGCGAACGGGGCTTTCCTGACACCGTTGCGGCTGGCTCGATTGCCGCAGGCGGGACACTTGGCATCCTGATCCCGCCAAGTGTGACCATGATTGTTTATGGCATCTCGACCGAAACTTCCATCGGGCGGCTGTTCCTTGCCGGTCTTCTGCCCGGTCTGCTGGTGACGGCGCTGTTCATGGCATGGTCGCTGTATTCGACCTGGCGCCAGGGCAATGCCCAGGCCGCCCTTGGTGTCGTCAAATATAGCTGGAAGGAAAAATTTGAAATCCTTCCGCGTGTTCTGCCCTTCCTTGTCATCATCGGTGCGGTTCTGTTTGCCCTGTATGGTGGCGTTGCCACGCCTTCGGAAACGGCTGGTGTCGGGGCGCTGTTCTGCCTGATCACGGCGATGATTGTCTATCGCATGTGGAAGCCGGGCCAGCTTTGGAACGTGATGCGTGACACGACCAAAGAGTCGGTGATGATCCTTTTGATCATCGGCGCTGCCGGCCTGTTTAGCTACATGCTGTCCTCGCTGTTCATCACCCAGTCGATTGCACAGTGGATTTCAGCACTTGAGGTCAACCGTTGGGTCCTGATGGGCTTCATCAATGTGTTCCTGCTGATCAGCGGCTTCTTCCTGCCGCCGGTTGCCGTGATCCTGATGAGCGCGCCGATCTTGTTGCCCGTGATCATCAATGCCGGTTTCGATCCCTACTGGTTTGCCGTGATCCTGACCATCAACATGGAAATCGGCCTGATTACGCCGCCAGTTGGCTTGAACCTTTATGTGATCAATGGCATCGCGCCTGACATTCGTTTGCAGAGCATCCTCAAGGGCGCGTTCCCCTATGTTCTGTGCATGATCCTGGCGATTGTCATTCTGTGCTTCTTCCCTGAAATCGCCACCTGGCTTCCGGAAACGGTTATTGGAGGACGCTAATGTCAGGCATGTCTGTCAAAAGCTGGCTTTCAAGCATTGCTGATCGCGGAAGGGAATTGCTTGATCTGCCGGTTTCCACCCCGCAGGAACCGCTCACGCAGCTCCGTGCCATGTGCAAGGACCTTGTATCCCAAAAGGGCGAGGCACGTGGTACGGCAGCCGCCCGTGAAGTGGTGCGGCTTTGGGAAAATCTGAGCAAGGAAGATTACCTTCCCTTCTTTCAGATGATGCAAAATGACTTTAGTGCGGATCGCACCAAAGTCACCAAAGCCGCCGATGCCTTTGCCAAGGACCCGTCAGAAGCCAATCTGGCGGTCCTGACCCAGGCATCCGAGCCGGTGCGTCAGGAACTTTTGCGCAAGATCAACATGGCCCCGGGCGGAACGCGCGCGATTGTCGATATGCGCGAAACCCTGATCGGGCTTTTGAAAAACAACCGCGATCTTGAACCGCTGAATGCCGATATGCAGCACCTGCTGACCAGCTGGTTCAACCGTGGTTTCCTTGAACTGCGCCATATCGACTGGGATACCTCAGCCGCCATCCTTGAAAAACTGATCCGTTACGAAGCGGTCCATGAAATTCAGGGCTGGGAAGATCTGCGCCGTCGTCTGGCAACCGATCGGAAATGCTTTGCCTTCTTCCACCCGGCGATCCCTGACGATCCGCTGATTTTTGTTGAAGTCGCACTGGTGCACGGTCTGGCCGATAGCGTTCAGGCACTTTTGGCCCCGGAAATTGATGAAAAGGCCCCGCAAACAGCCAAGACCGCGATTTTCTATTCGATCAGCAACTGTCAGGCCGGGCTCAAGGGCATTTCGTTTGGCAACTTCCTGATCAAGCAGGTTGTCGATGAACTCAAACGTGAATTCCCGCAGCTTAAACAGTTCGCCACCCTGTCGCCCATTCCGGGCTTCATGGGCTGGTTGCGCACCCGTCAGAAAAGCAAGGCCAACGACGCCCAGCTTGCCGGTCAGGTGCTTGACGGCTTAAGCGAAGAGGGCTGGATCAATGATCCGGTGAAAGTCGCCAAGCTGCAAAAGCCGACTTTGGCGCTCTGTGCGACCTATCTTGCCACCTGCAAACGCGGCAAATCCCCGCTTGATCCCACCGCACGTTTCCATCTTGGCAATGGTGCACAGCTTGAACGGCTGAACTGGTTGGGGGACACATCCGAAAAGGGCCTGCGTCAGGCGGGTGGCATGATGGTGAATTATGCCTATCACCTTGATGATATAGAAAAAAACCACGAAGCACTGATGAATGACGGAAAGATCGCCACATCGAAATCCGTCGCACAGCTTGCCGGAATTTAAACAGGTATGACCATGTCAGATAATCTTTTTCAAACCTTTCTGGACCGTTTTCCGGCAGATAAATCCCGCACGTTTCTGATCGAACGTGACGGAACCGAACGCAGTTTTGCATGGCTGCTTGACCGCACGGGGCGTTATGCCACTGTCCTTGCTGCCCACGGTGTGGTCAAGGGTGACCGTGTTGCCGCACAGGTCGACAAATCATCAGATGTGATTGCCCTGTATCTGGCTTGCCTGCAACTTGGTGCCATTCACCTGCCGCTGAATACAGCCTATACCGGCGATGAAATCGCCTATTTCCTGGGGGACGCCGCACCACGTGTGTTTGTCTGCCGCCCGGATCATATCGGTGCTGCCGCACGGCTTGGCACTGAAAACAATGTTGCAGCCGTTCTGTCGCTTGGTGCGAACGGGGATGGCAGCCTCAATGACGAAGCAGCCACCGCCACCGCAATGACCGACGTTGTTGATGCCGACAAGGACGATGTTGCCGCAATCCTTTATACGTCGGGCACAACCGGACGGTCCAAGGGTGCGATGCTGACCCACAACAATCTGGCGTCAAACGCCAAAACCCTGCATGAGGCATGGGGCTTCCAACCCGGCGATACGTTGCTGCACGCCCTGCCGCTGTTCCATACGCACGGCCTGTTTGTTGCCATCAACATCATGCTGATGAATGGCGGCAAGGTGATTTTGCTGCAAAAGTTCGATGCTGATGACGTGATCGAACGCCTGCCGCAATCCACCGTCCTGATGGGGGTTCCGACCTTCTATACCCGACTGCTGTCCCATCCTCAGTTTAACAAGGATGTTACCGCTAACATGCGGTTGTTTGTCTCGGGCTCGGCCCCGCTTCTGGCCGAAACGCATGATGCATTCTTTGAACGCACCGGGCATAAAATCCTTGAACGCTATGGCATGACAGAAACCTGCATGAACACATCCAACCCGCTTGATGGCGAACGCCGTCCGGGGGCAGTTGGCCCGACCCTGCCGGGGATCGAGGCGCGTGTGTGTGACAAGGATGGCAAAACCCTTGGCGCAGGTGAGATCGGCGTGCTTGAGGTGCGTGGCCCGAATGTGTTCAAAGGGTACTGGCAGATGCCGGAAAAAACCGCATCCGAGTTCCGCGATGACGGGTTCTTTATCACCGGCGACCTCGCCACCATTGGCGAAGATGGCTATGTCACCATTGTCGGACGTGACAAGGACCTGATCATTTCCGGTGGCTTTAACGTTTATCCCAAGGAAGTCGAAGAAATCATCGCCGATTATGACGAAGTCGAAGAAGTCGCGATCTTTGGCCTGCCCCACCCCGACTTTGGCGAAGCGGTCGCGGGCGTGATTGTTGCCGCCAACGGTGATCAGCCTGACACCGATGCACTGATCAAGCGCACCCAGGACAAGCTTGCAAAATTCAAGGTCCCCAAACGCATCTGGGTGATCAAGGAACTGCCGCGTAACACCATGGGCAAAATCCAAAAGGCCCAGTTGCGCAAAGAATACGAAGATACTTTTACCTCCGCGACTTAGGGTCAAGACCTTCTCATACTCCCGCTGCCTAATCCGCAGCACCCACGGGTCATCGACCCAACCTTCCGGTCAGAACGCTTCTGACCGGATTTTTTTTGGGAACGAAGCAGAACAAGTCGCACCTATCACGCACAAGGAGTTTGACGTCAGATCTCGCAAATATAAAATCTGACGGATCATTCGCACCAAATCAACAGCTCCTGACCTTAGGGGAATCCATGCAAAATTCGTCTGTGCCCTCACCACGTGTGGTCTTTGTAACCGGTGGTGCCCAGGGACTTGGCCTTGGCATTTCACGCCATCTTCTTGATCATGGCTGGAAGGTCGCAATGTTTGACATTGATGCAGAAGCAGGTCAGGAGGCGCTAAGCGCGCTTGACGAAGCCAAACGGGACAGAACCCTTTTCTTCCATGGTGATGTTTCCAAAGAGGCCGACATCAAACTTGCCATTCAGCAATGTTTTGATCGTTTCGGTCGGATAGATGGGCTGATCAACAATGCTGCAATCGCCGACCCGCACGCGCCCAACATCGAAGATCTTGAATGGGATCAATGGCAGCGCGTGATCAACGTCAATCTGGGCGGGGTGTTTCTTGCGACCAAACACGCCACACAGCACCTGCGCCAAACCAAGGGTGCGATTGTCAATATCGCGTCAACCCGTGCCTTTCAGTCAGAAGCCAATAGCGAAGCCTATGCCGCATCCAAGGGCGGGATCGTTGCCCTGACCCATGCGCTGGCGGTCAGCCTTGCACACGACATCCGGGTGAATGCCATCGCACCGGGCTGGATTGAGGTAAGCGACTGGCAGAAATCGGCAGACCACACCACGCCAGATCACAGCGACATCGATAAATCCCAACATCCGGTCGGAGGTGTCGGCACACCAAAAGATATCGCACAAGCCGTAAGCTTCCTGCTTGATGCAGATAAATCCGGGTTCATGACCGGTGAAACCATGCGCATAGATGGTGGCATGACATACAAGATGATCTATGCCGACTGACAAGATAAAACGCCGCCCCAAAACAGGGCGGCGTTCGTCATTTCATCAAAATCTTTGACCAGTCTTCCGGATCAGGCGCGTGCCTTGTTCTCGCTCATGCCAAGGGCACCAAGTGCTGTCTTGACGATGCTTTGGGCATCAAGTCCGGCTTTCTGATACTGGATTTCCGGCTTGTCATGATCAATCAACGCATCGGGCAATGCCATGGTGCGGACCTTAAGCCCGTGATCAAGTAAGCCCTGGCCTGCCATGTGCTGCAGGACCATCGCGCCAAAGCCGTTAATCGAGCCTTCCTCGATCGTGATCAGCACTTCGTGATTGCGCGCAAGATCGGCAATCAATTCATGATCAAGTGGCTTGGCAAAGCGCGCATCGGCCACCGTCGCCGGAAGCCCACGTGCAGCCAAATCCTCGGCAGCAACAAGGGCCTCGGCCAGTCGCGTGCCATAGGACAGAATCGCGATCTTGCCACCTTCGCGCAGGATACGGCCCTTACCGATTTCAAGGACCTTGCCCTCAGTCGGCATTTCAACGCCAACGCCCTCACCACGCGGATAGCGGAACGCAGATGGGCGATCATCAATCGCCCAGGCGGTCGTGGTCATATGCACAAGTTCCGCCTCATCTGCGGCGGCCATAAGAACGAAGTTCGGCAGGCAACCCAGATAGGCAATGTCATAGGCCCCGGCATGGGTCGCCCCGTCCGCACCAACCAGCCCAGCACGGTCCATGGCAAAACGCACCGGCAGGTTTTGAATGGCGACGTCATGCACAACCTGATCATAGCCGCGCTGCAGGAAGGTCGAATACAGCGTGCAGAACGGTTTATATCCTTCGCATGCCATCCCGGCGGCAAAGGTCACCGCATGCTGTTCGGCAATCCCGACGTCAAAGGCACGGTCGGGGAAACGATCGGCAAAGATATTCACACCCGTGCCGGACGGCATCGCGCCCGTGATGGCGGTAATCTTGTCGTCTTTCTCGGCCAGTTTCACCAGCGTTTCGCCATACACCTTGGTGTAGCTTGGTGCATTCGGTGTCGGCTTGGCCTGCTTGCCGGTCACGACATCAAACTTGGCAACACCGTGATATTTGTCGGCGGCATTTTCCGCCGGGCCATATCCCTTGCCCTTTTGCGTGACCGCATGGATCAGGATCGGGCCATCAACATCCGCATCGCGCACATTCTTAAGTACCGGCAACAGATGATCCATGTTGTGACCATCAATCGGCCCGACATAGAAGAAACCCATTTCTTCAAACAGGGTGCCGCCCGTGACCATGCCACGGGTATATTCTTCAAGCTTGCGCGCAGCTTCTTCGATCTGGCGCGGCAGATGTTTGGTCAGGCCCTTGGCCGCATTGCGAAAGCCCTGATACCCCTTGCCGGAAATCAGGCGCGACAAATACCCCGACATGGAGCCCACGGGCGGGGCAATCGACATGTCATTGTCGTTCAGGATTACGATCAAACGCTGGTCGGTGGCAGCGGCATTGTTCATCGCCTCATAGGCCATGCCTGCACTCATCGAACCATCGCCGATCACGGCAATGACGTTTTTGCGTTTGTCATCCGAAAGCTGGTTGGCAACCGCCATCCCAAGCCCGGCCGAGATCGAGGTCGAGCTATGCCCAGCGCCAAACGGATCATATTCGGATTCGGATCGTTTAGTAAAACCGGACAATCCCCCACCCTGACGGATCGTGCGAATGCGGTCACGCCGCCCGGTCAGGATTTTATGGGGATAGCACTGATGCCCGACATCCCAGATCAACCGATCAGATGGCGTATCAAACAGGTAATGGATCGCAACGGTCAATTCGACCACGCCAAGACCGGCCCCCAAATGGCCGCCGGTGACAGAAACCGCATCAATCACCTCAGCGCGCAACTCGTCTGCGACCTGCTTCATCTGGGCAGGTTGCAACTGGCGCAGTTCATCAGGGGTGTTGATGGTGTCCAGCAGCGGGGTCTTGGAGGTCGTGCTCATTCCGATCTCTATTTTCAGTTTTTATAGGACGTTGGTTAGGGTCGGGCCCCAACAACAAGGTGACGTGAATGGCCCCATGTTGCAAGCTGCGTAAAATAGCGGGGTTCGACCGAATTAGCGACCCTGAATTTCACCTGTTTTTACGCGATCGAGGAACCGATGGATGACTTGCTCGACCGTTCGGTGAATGGTGTCACGATCCTGCCCGAAATCACGGCATAAATAGCTGAAATTCTCAGCAATATATGGGGTGCATTTCGGCAGGAATGAATAGTGCCCTGCCCCCTTGACCTTTACGAATTTTGCCCGCCCGCGCAACAGCTTGCGGAAATGCGCCGCATTGACATGATCATGCAGGATTTCGTCTGTATCGGCCTCGATAAACAGCATCGGTACATTGACATCATTTAGGCCTTCATCGGTGGCAGCAACCCCAAAGGCCGGGGTTATGGCGATGATGGCGGCGATGCGATCATCGCGTTCGGAAATTACCGGCCCGCCATTGGCTTGATGTAACTGATCAATGTGATCATCTGATGGCGCGAATTGACAAATCACCTTGTCGGCTTCTGCATTTACATTGCAATAATTTTGCCAGGCCTGCGCATCAAAATCCCATCCCGCCAGTTTCAGGACAGTCGCCCCGCCTGCCGAATGACCAAGCGCATAGATTTTGTCACGATCGATATGATCACTGATGTCGGCGTGATCCAGCAGCAAATCAAGCGCCAGACGCATTTCACGCGGTCGGCGCTCGATAATTGCCAATTGCCGCGCTTCGGACGCATCCAAGTAGTTATCGCCATGATGCTGCGGGGCCGCGACGATATAGCCCCGCCGTGCCAAATATTCCGCCAACCAGAACTGATTGAACCGATGTCCTTCCGAGCCATGCGAGAACAAAACCATCGGAAACGGGCCATCACCAGCAAAATCCGCCCCGCGCGCCGCGCCGGATGCCACGCCCATATGGCGCACCGAACTTTCCGGTTCCATTGCCGGATACCAGATGGCAAGCGGAAACGGATCCTTGTCAAACAGCCGGTCGCGAAAACCGGCTGTGTACTTCTCACTCAAAAAACATTCCTAAAAACCACGGTATGTAAATTTTTTAACAGAACTTAATCATACTGCGCAGGCTACAGACAGCCCCAAAACATCGACAATTGTTCTCATCTTCGATTATGTGGCTCGGTCACAGGATGTTCACCAAAGCCTTCTGGGAAATCCGATAGCAATTCAGAAGAATAGAACTCCAATTCTATTTCTCCCGTACTTTTTCTATCTGTCCAATATCGCCCATTGAGGGCGTTTTTCTCACCCTCAACGATATCGAACAGCATAGTACCATCATGCACCTTGCTGCGCTCGCGCAACCTCAACTTGGGATTACTGGTGTAAGTATAGGTTAATCTCTTCATCTGCCTATCTGGGTCAATATCGAATCCCTCGCAGTAAGAACGACTTTCCATCTCAGAAGTACGCATCAAGCAATGAATGGAAAAACAAGTCTGACGGATAGTAAGGAGCACTGGAATTGGACTTGGTTTGCGGCCGGTTTGGGGATCGACCCAATCTGAGTAGATAAAACCGGTATACGAGCCATTTAAATCAGGGAATTGAAACAGCCACGGCCTGAAAATCCTATATCTCCACCCCCATTTGATAATCACAAAAGCAACAATGCCATCAATGGTTAGAACTTTGGGAGTAAGCTTTACAAACTCCCAAACCCCATTGAAATTGCTACCGGAGACAACCGCCAATCCTATCCACGCCCAAACGGAGGTTCCAACGATAAGATAGATCAGTGACTTGACAATAGTCATGTTCATTGACCGAACCCGACATAATTGTAGGCACCAACAACAAAATTTATTGCCTGTTGCTTTGTCCACTTTTGGTTTGCACTGAAGAGATACTTCAGCTCGCTAACCTCTCCCCATTCGTTGGATGACTCTATATTAAGTTGCTCATACAAATAAGCTAAACAGTCTCTCAAAATATTGGAAAACTGACGCTCATCAAAAATTTTGTCTGGCACATTCCATACTAGGCACTCGCAGAGAAAACCTGGAATATTTTGTGAAGATGGAACGTTATTCGTTTGCATTTCATAGTTAATTTTCTTGAGAATTCTAACTATTCTTTTGTAACGCCGCGCATTTCTAGCATTCTTATTTGTGCTATTGGTGTAATGCTGTTCTGGCCAATTGATAACCCGCCCACCGTGACTTGACCTCAGTTCAACGCCAGAAGTGTAATTGCTGTTGGGGTAGTATCTGCGGTGCTCAAAAAAAGCTGCAACGTCTGCTTCGACGCGATAAGTATTTGATTTTATGTCGAAAGCTTTACTTCCCAAAGTAACATGCTCTGGTCCAAAGCGATTTAGCAAAGCCTCACCGACATCCCTTTTGAAGGTCGCGTAAGTGTAATCGCTATCAACTACGCCAAAATCTTTCCCAGACATTCCGTCTGGATAGTTTGCAAAGTGTACGGAGTTACACAAAACACCGATATCGACGTCACTATCCTGCCGCACATTAACGCGGTTCCTATATGATCCTTGCAGAAACACGGTGACATTACGTTGTCGCAGAGCATCACTGGCATTAATTGCATCCTTGATCGCTCTAATGGCGTTTTCACAACGCTCTGTTTCTGACTGACTAGGGCCTCTCGACCAAGCTTGAAAACGCTCTTCCCAACTCATGTCACCCTCATACTACTCAAAATAACAAAACACAGAGTATTAAGTTATTTTAAGGTGAGCAACATTGTTTACCCCTAATATTCACGAGCACCCAAATATATAAAGGGCCTGAAATAGAAGTGTCCTTTCCCTGCGACATCACTTGGCAAACTTGCCTTCATCACTGTACAGACCGATTTAACGGCCACGCTCAACCACAAAACGCGCCACCGCACGAAGTGGTTCGGCTTCATCGTCAAAGCAATTCAGGTGATTGATCGCCTGATCGCACAGCATGCTGGCCTGATCGCGGGCCTGATCAAGGCCGAGCAACTTCACAAAGGTGGATTTTTCCTGATCAACATCCTTGCCAGCCGTCTTGCCCAGTTCTTCCGAACTTGCCTCGACATCCAGAAGGTCATCCTTGATCTGGAACGCCAACCCCATGTCATGGGCGTATGAACGCAATGCCATCCGAATACTTTTTGGTGCCTTGCCAAGAATGGCCCCGGCTTCACAGGCAAAGGCAAACATCCGCCCGGTTTTAAGCAAGTGCAGGTGAGTGACTTGCGCCTGATCAAAGGATTGCCCTTCCCCGGCCAGATCGATCATCTGACCACCTACCATGCCATGTGGTCCTGCCGCACGCGCAAGGGCACGCACAAGATCGGTGCAGACACGCGGATCGGGATGGGTATCCTCATCGGCCAGCACTTCAAACGCCTGGGTCAGCAACGCGTCCCCGGCCAGAATTGCTGTCGCCTCGTCAAACTGCTTGTGGCAGCTTGGCTTGCCACGCCTAAGATCATCATCATCCATCGCAGGCAAGTCATCATGGATCAGCGAATAACTGTGGACCATTTCGACCGCCGCTGCCACGCGCAGGGCAGACCGGCGTGATACCTTGAACAACCCGGCAGAACTTATCACCAGAAACGGGCGCAGGCGTTTGCCATCGCCCAGCGTCGAATAGCGCATCGCCTGATACAGGCGTTGTTCAATCTGGCCATTGGCACGGGGCAAAATCCCGTCAAGCGTCTCGCCCAGATCAGCAGACGCCGCACTTAGTCCGGCAAGCAAGTCGTAACTCACGACGGTCTCCGATTATTCAATATCTGGTTATTCGATGTCGGTAGGGGTTGCCGACGGGCGGCCATCCGCATTCAGGGTGATTTTCTCGATGCGCTCTTCGGCAGTGCGCAGCTTGTCCGCACAATGGCGTTTCAATGCCGCACCGCGTTCGTATGACGCAATGGCATCATCAAGTCCAACCTGCCCCTGTTCGAGTTGGCGCACAAGGGTTTCAAGCTGCCCAAGCGCCTCTTCAAAACTCAGTTTCGCGATATCTTCGGGAATGGCGGGAGATGCACTAGCCTCGGACATGTAAGCTCCATTTCGTTGATCGGCGCGGAGTTTACGCCCAAGTTCTGATCAGGGCAACCGGACAGAATGCAATTTCGCCTGCCTCAGAGCCTGTTTTTGTCTGTCGCCATCAGGGGGCAATATCCCCCATCAGGGCACGAACATGCTGCACGGCACTGCTGGCAAGGGATGGCAGATCATATCCCCCCTCAAGCAAAGACACCACACGCCCCCCACAGTGCTGATCGGCAAGTGCCATCAATTGCTGCGTCATCCAGACATAATCATCCGTTTCAAAGCACAAGCCCGCCAGGGGGTCGTTTTTATGGGCATCAAATCCGGCCGAAATAATGAGAAGTTCTGGCTCAAAAGCCGCGATTCCCGGCAGAACCGTTGAATTGAACGCTTCGCGCAACGCCACCGTCCCGGAGCCCGCGGCAAGACCGACATTAAGGATATTGTTCGCGCACCCGCGCTCCGTCTCCGCCCCTGTGCCCGGATAAAGTGGCCATTGGTGGGTCGAACAATAAAAAAGATCCGGTTCATTATAAAACAGATCCTGCGTCCCATTGCCGTGATGGACATCGAAATCCATCACCGCGACGCGCTTGATCCCGTATTTCCGGCGCGCATGGTGGGCGGCAATCGCTGCGTTGTTAAACAGGCAAAATCCCATTGCACGATCATATTCGGCATGATGGCCCGGTGGTCTGGTCGCGACAAAGGCATTACGTTCATGCCCGTCCATTACCGCATCAACGGCAACACACGCCCCGCCCGCAGACCGCAGGGCAGCCTTGCCCGACCCGGACGAGACATAAGTGTCACCGTCAAGCGCCTCAATCCCGTGATCGGGAATACTTGCCATCACCTTGTCAACATAGGCCGGGTCATGCACCGCCTTGATCAAATCGAGATCGGCAAGTGGTGCTTCTTCGCGATGCAGGAACATGAATTCCTCGGCCTCGAAAACGCGCTGAATGACGCGCAGGCGGTCCGGGCATTCCGGATGACCGGGGCCGGTATCATGATCGATGCAGTCGTGATGGGTCACGAACAAAGTCGCCATTTTTCTGGGTCGCCTTCCTGAAGTACCAACATGCAATGGTTCTGATCGCGAGATTACGCTTGGCGTTTCCCGCTTGTTTCACATCGTTGGCTTGTTTTTACAGCAATCCACTGTGCCGTTCTTTGTTCTAAATCAGCACATCGGGCATGTTGGTTGCAAGTTCTTTGGGACGGATAAAACATCTGAACCAAACTTGGCAGGCAATCCGGATTGCTTTCACAGTTTTGCCGTTTTCAGAGTGTTCTATAGGGGATACTCATTCGCACAACCAAGCTGGCGTGCGTCTGTGAAAGATGGCTCGCATCAGGCGCGGCCTTTCTTGACAAGGCCGCAACAGGTAACGCGGGCAACCATAAGCACCATCAGAAACCGTTCTGATATTTGGAAAATGATTCGACAGGAAACCTGATCCTCAGGTAAATCCACGCCAAGAATGAGGTTTTAAGATATTAAACACTCTCTTGACAGAATAGTGATATACTTGAGAATAAGGTTAGAGCCAGTCTTCTAATATTTGGCTCTGGCAATGGCTGCAATCACATGGGAAACAACATGGATGCAGTTTTCGGTTGGTCAGACGTCATCGTCAGATGATATCGGTTGACTGATTGTCGAATTTTCGTTGGGACAATGACCGCTTGCGGTCAGGCTTATAAGGAAGCCAAATGGAACTTAACCATTTAGAACAAAAGGCCGAACAGGCGAGCACCCTGTTAAAGGCCATGAGCAATCAGAGCAGACTGCTTATCCTTTGCCAACTGAATGAAGGCGAAAAGTCGGTTGGTGAACTCGAACGTATCGTGGGACTAAGCCAGTCCGCCCTGTCGCAGCATCTTGCACGTCTGCGTCGTGACAAACTCGTTCAGACGCGTCGTGAAGCACAGACCATCTACTATTCCTTGAATGGTGATGACGCCCTGCGTGTTATTGAAACGCTGTATGGGCTTTACTGTGACGCCACAAACAAGGCTGCAGCTGCGTAGCCAAGATCAGGGCATGCCCCATAAAAAAAGCCCGCCATTCGTGGCGGGCTTTTTTTGTACCTTAACCGCACTCGGGCATGGGCAACCTAGTCACTTTATCAAGCGTTCCAAGCACTTCAAACCCGCCATAATCAAACCGCATCCCCTGCGCGACACCGTTCTCGCCGAAATCAACCGCCATCTCGGTTGACGGGCCGTTTTCCGCAGCCCCAATCGGATAGAACGCCAAATTCATGCGGTGGAAGGTGCTTTGTGCAATCATGTCAGGATCATCAGCGGTGTTGTCGGCATCCTTGCGCCCCGAAATCACAACCGCGACCCGGTTGGTTGGGTCATCTCCGCTGCCATCAAAGACAAGATCATTGCCAAATTTCTCTCCCGCCTGAGCCCGCCTGAGCAAAACAAGCGAATGCTGGGTCGGAAACATCGCATCAACCGGCAATTCTTCTTCGACCTCAACCGGAATTTCGTAGGTGACCTTGACCGCATCACTGCCACGCACCGCCTTGCCCGCAACTTCATCGACCTTGGTACCATCCAGGTAATCACGCATGCGGAAACGATATTCATCGCCTGCGAAATCTTCCCATTGGGTTATGGAATAGGCCGAATTGATAGGCGTGCCTTCCGATCCCTGCAAGATCATGACCTGCTGCATTTCAGTTACCCAGCCATCGCACATTTTCTCAAAGCGATAACCAAGCACACCGGACGCATCAACAACCGAGCTGCCCTGCTCTGCGTGGGTGAGTTTGAAATGATACTCGGCCATATGCGGCACAATTGCATCTTCAACATTTGCAACATTGCCCGCCTGCGCAGCACAACCGCCAAGCCCCAAACAAAAGATCAGCGCTCCCTTAAAGGAACGCTGATGTTGATTTTTTATCTCCGAGACAAATCCAGACAATGTCACTCTCCGGTGGGGCCAACTCCAACAATCCAGGGATTCTTTACCCCCTTTTTGGCAGCAAGAAGGCGCAAATCATGTGCAAGCTCTGGCGTCAACGGCCCGACGGCAACCCGAAGATAGGGCGTGCCCTTGACCTCGGCACTTAAAAGACGCGGCTGATATTCCTGATAAATCCCAAGCGCCTTTTGCGCACGGGCTTCATCGGCAAAGCTTGCCAATACCACATAGTCACCGGGCAGCGGCACGACAAGGTCATCACCGCTTGGTGTTTTGCCATCGGCTTTTGCTTCAGCCGGGGCTGTGGCCTGCTCGATACCATCGCCCATCGTTGTCGTGTCGACCAATGCGGCGGTAACGGTTTCCTTGGGGGCTTTTACTTCTGCAAGCGGCGCGTCATTGACATAGCCTGCAACGGCGGCATCGGCTTCGACCTGCGGATCAATCGGGCCCAAATCGCCCAAGGATAAGGAAACGTCTTCTGGTGCAATCTGTTCACGCGCAGAGGCTACCTCTGTCGGGCGCGAAGATTGCACTGCATCTTCTGAAACCCTGGTCTTGGCATCCTGTTTTGCAGGCAGTGGCGGCAAATCCGTTGTGACAACAACATTGGATTTCGCGGCACTCTTGCTGGGCTGTGACCAATCTTCCGCAGGCGCATTCACGGCATAGATTTCCGGGGCTGCTGTGCGGATTTCCTGTTTGATTTCAGGTTCGTTCAAAACAGCAAGGGCAGCGGCCTCTTCGGCCAGAACGGCTTCTTCGTCCTTGCAGATGTCCTGATCCATTAACGGGCGATGAAGCGCACAATCCTGCGACGCCACGAAGGACACCGCGTGATCGGTGGTGCTTTTGCCTGTTGAAACATAGCTGATCAAATCCCCGGCCAGTTTGGCGACGGTAAGCTCAATCGGGCCACCACATGCACCAAGCGCCAAAGGTGCCGCTACCACTAAAATCTTTCTCACAGGCCATCCCCCGAAGGATCAAATTTATTATGTCTGCCTTATTTTGGCCTGCTGGCAGTTAATATTAGGTAAGCGTCTGAGCCAAAAGAAAACGGCCCGGAAAACCGGGCCGTTTGTATCGGTCAATGTTTGGGTCCGAAGACCGCAAGCATATCAGTCTTTTTTCGCTTTCGGCGGCATCTGGACACGCAGGTGAAGTTCCTTGAGCTGCTTGTCTTCGACGTCCGACGGTGCATTCATCATCAAATCCTGTGCCTGCTGGTTCAGCGGGAAGGCAATGACTTCGCGAATGTTGGGTTCATCGGCCAGAAGCATGACGATACGGTCAACACCCGGGGCCGAACCACCGTGCGGCGGCGCGCCGAATTTGAACGCGTTGAGCATGCCGCCAAACTGTTCTTCGACAACTTCCTTGCCATAACCGGCAATTTCGAACGCACGATACATGATGTCCGGGCGGTGGTTACGAATGGCACCTGATGACAGCTCGATACCGTTACAAACGATGTCATACTGCCACGCCTTGATATCAAGCGGGTCCATGTTTTCCAGCGCATCAAGGCCACCTTGCGGCATCGAGAACGGGTTGTGGCTGAATTCGATCTTGCCGTCGTCGTCTTCCTCGAACATCGGGAAATCAACGATCCAGCAGAACTTGAACATGCCTTCTTCGCGAAGTTCCAGTTCGTCACATACCTTGTCACGGACCTTACCGGCGAATTTGGCTGCAGCCAGGGCCTTGTCACAGACAAAGAACACCGCATCGCCATCGGCAACACCGGTGATTTCCTTGATCTGTGCGATGCGATCGGCATCAAGGTTCTTGGCGATCGGGCCTTTGGCTTCGCCGCCTTCTGCAAAGACGATATACCCAAGACCAGCCGCACCTTCGTCGCGCGCCCAATTGTTGAGCTTGTCAAAGAAGCTGCGCGGACGGCCCGCAGCACCGGTTGCCGGGATCGCCCGAACAACCGAACCCTTTTCGATGTTGGATGCAAAGATGCCAAAGCTTGACCCACGGAACGGCTCGGTCACATCGGAAATGATCAGCGGGTTGCGCAGGTCCGGCTTGTCCGAACCATACTTCGCCATCGATTCATCGAACGGAATGCGCGGGAACGGATACGGGGTCACATCACGACCACCGCCGAACTCGACAAAGATGTCATGGAGAACCGGCTCGATCGCAGCAAACACGTCTTCCTGGGTGGCAAAGGCCATCTCGAAGTCAAGCTGATAGAACTCGCCCGGCGAACGGTCGGCACGCGCATCTTCATCACGGAAGCACGGTGCGATCTGGAAGTATTTGTCGAAACCCGACACCATCAGAAGCTGCTTGAACTGCTGGGGCGCCTGCGGCAGGGCATAAAACTTGCCCGGATGCATGCGCGACGGCACCAGGAAGTCACGCGCGCCTTCCGGCGAACTTGCCGTCAGGATCGGCGTCTGGATTTCAAGGAAGCCCTGCGCGGTCATTTTCTGACGCATCGCCGAAATCACCTGCGAACGCAGAACGATGTTCGAATGCACGCTTTCGCGACGCAGATCAAGGTAACGGTGACGCAGGCGAACTTCTTCGCCGTATTCGACATCGCCAAACACCGGCATCGGCAGAACTTCGGCCGAAGACTGAACTTCGATGTTCGATGCGTAAACTTCGATCTCGCCGGTCGGCAAGTTAGGGTTGATGGTTTCAGCCGTACGTTTGACAACCTTGCCATCGACCGTGATCACGCTTTCGGCACGTGCTTTATCAAGTGTTTCGAACAGCGGGCTCGAAATATCGATCACGACCTGAGTGATGCCGTAATGGTCGCGCAGATCAACGAACAGAAGGTTGCCGTGGTCACGTTTACGGTGAATCCAGCCAGACAGGCGAACTTCCGCGTCGGCGTCAGTCGCGCGCAGCGCATTACAATTGTGTGAGCGAAAAGGATGCATTGTCATTCCAGGTTGCTTTATATTTTGGGCCGCAAATTTGGCCGCAAAGGTGCATGCCAGACCCGCGCTGTCAAACAAAAAACGCACCACAGCCCATGCGCCACGGTCATATCCGGGCGTTGATGCGTGATGGGTTTGCTGCCGTGCGTGCGCGGCGTCCAAAATTTCAGCGGTATAAAACGCTTCCGGGCGCGGTTCGTCAAGTGCCCGTCGCGTCGAAGATCAAATCAGTCTCCGCTGATTTTCTCGGCCTGCAGATCCTTGACCTTGATAAAATCGATCAGACGTCCGGTTCCCAATGCAATATCGCGCCAATGTTCCACATCAAATTCGAAATGCACCAGGGCACATGTCGGGTATTTGCGCACCATAGTGTCGCGGGCAGCATCATTGCCACCGGCATAAAGGGCATGCGCAAACATCTCCAGCCCCGGATTGTGACCAACGATCATGACCTGACTTGCGTCTTCGTAGGTATGATGCAGGTTTTCAAGCAATACCCGATCATTCGCCATATAAAGGTCTTCGTTGTAAATCACGTCTGCATGGATGGCGAAATCACGCCCCAAAAGACCAAGCGTCTGAACCGCACGGGCCGCCGTTGAACACCAGATAAGGTCGGGAACCAATTCATGCTGACGCAAATAGCGCCCCATGAAGGGGGCCGCCTTTTCACCGCGACGATTGAGTTCACGGTCATGATCGGCGCGTCCGGGGTCCGCCCAACTGGATTTTGCATGCCGAAGCAACAGCAACGTCTTCATGTCATCGTTTCTCTAGGATCCAACGGTGTTCTTGCATGCCATATCGCGCGCCCGGATACCATCAGAAAAACTGACATATAAATTTAAGAAAATTGCACCCACCCAACCAGTTATCCTATACTCCATTTGCAACCGGGAACTGTCGCTTAAATTCAAGGACATTCCCTCAATCCGCAGGAGGCATAGCGTGACACACGCCGCTGCAGTTCAGTCAAGCGCGATCACCATTGATTCGGAAAATCGCTTTATTAACCGCGAGTTATCTTGGCTAGCGTTCAACAATCGCGTTCTTGAAGAAGCCCAGAACAAGGGACACCCGCTGCTTGAAAGACTGCGCTTTCTGTCAATCTCGGCCAGCAACCTTGATGAATTCTATATGGTCCGCGTCGCCGGCCTCGTGGGCCAGCTCCGTGCGGGTATGACCAAGGTCAGTCAGGACGGCATGAGCCCGTCCGAACAATTGCGTGCCATTACCTTTGATGCCAACCAGTTGATGCAGGATCAGCAGCGCGTCTGGCGGCAGCTTAGTTCCGAGATGGAAAAACAGGGCATCTCCGTCATCGACCAGTCAGATCTAACCCAGACGGATCGCAAATGGCTTGATGGCTATTTCATGCGTGAAATCTTCCCGACCCTGACCCCGCTTGCAATTGATCCGTCCCACCCGTTCCCGTTTATCCCAAACCTCGGCTTTACGATCGTAATGCAGTTGTTTGACCCTGCGGACGGTCACAACATGCGTGGCCTGATCCCGGTACCGCAAAAAATCGGCCGTTTCCTGCGCCTGCCCGGCCGAAATGAACGCTATCTTCCGGTCGAACAGGCGATCTTGCTGTATCTTGGCAAGCTGTTCCCGGGCTTTGATATGATCGAACACGGCTTCTTCCGCGTTATTCGGGACTCGGATGTGGAAATCGAAGAAGAAGCCGAGGATCTGGTCCGCGTTTTCAAAACGGCCCTGAAACGTCGCCGTCGCGGCAGCATCATCCGCCTTAAAGTCAATGCCGGGATGCCCGAAGATTTGCTCGACTTCGTCATTGATGAACTTGATGTCGCACTTGAAGAAGTCGTCAAGGTCGATGGACTGTTGGGCGTTGTCGATGTCAAACAGCTGATCGATTCCGAACTGCATCATGACTTGCTGTTCTCACCCTATGCCGCGCGTTACCCCGAACGGGTCCGTGACTTTGGTGGCGATTGCTTTGCCGCCATCAGCAAAAAGGATCTGGTGGTTCATCACCCGTTCGAAGATTTCGATGTGGTGGTTCAGTTCTTGCTGCAAGCCGCGCGCGACCCCGATGTGGTCACCATCAAACAGACCCTTTATCGCACCTCGGAAAACAGCCCGATCGTCAAGGCCCTGATTGCTGCGGCCGAGGCCGGAAAATCCGTTACCGCCATGGTAGAACTCAAGGCCCGCTTTGACGAAGAAGCCAACCTGCGCTGGGCGGCTGATCTGGAACGTGCCGGCTGTCAGGTGGTCTATGGCTTCCTGGATTGGAAAACGCATGCCAAGGTGTCGCTGGTGGTCCGCCGTGAAACCCACGGCCTTAAGACCTATACCCATTTCGGGACCGGCAACTATCACCCGATCACCGCCAAATTCTATACCGACATCTCGTTCTTCTCGTGCGATCCGGCACTGGGCCGTGACGCGGGCAGCATCTTTAATTTCATGACCGGATACGCCACCCCACGGTCGCTTGAAAAAATTGCAATTGCCCCACACACCTTACGCCCGACGCTTCTGACCCACATTGATCAGGAAATCGAAAACTGCAAGGCTGGCAAACCAAGCGGTATCTGGGCCAAGATGAACAGTCTGGTCGATCCAGTGGTGATTGATGCGCTGTATCGCGCAAGTCAGGCGGGGGTAAATGTCGAACTGATCGTGCGCGGGATTTGCTGTTTACGTCCCGGGGTTCCGGGGCTTTCGGAAAACATTCGTGTTAAATCGATTGTCGGACGTTTCCTTGAACATTCGCGTATTGTTGTCTTTGCCTGCGGTGCCAAGCTGCCCTCACGCAAGGCCAAGGCATTCATATCGTCTGCAGACTGGATGCCACGCAATTTGAACCGGCGCGTTGAAACCCTTATTCCGGTTGAAAATCCTACCTGTCAGCGCCAGATTGTCGAACAGATCATGATCGCCAATCTGAAAGATACTGCCCAAGCATGGTATCTGCTGCCAGACGGGTCTTATGAACGCTGCGAAACCGGTGACAAACCCTTCTCATCGCATAAGTATTTCATGACCAACCCGTCCTTGTCAGGCCGCGGCAGCGCACTGGATGAAGCAGATCCCAATGTTCCTGTTCTGCAGCTTGATGACTAGATTTCAGACTCTGACGTGACCAGACCGCACAAAGACGACCAACAGGTGCCAACAATACTATGCTGACTGACCAACGGGCTTCCAACCGCATCGCAATCATTGATGTTGGCTCCAACTCGGTACGGCTTGTCATTTTTGATGGCATGACACGGGCACCGGTTCCGATCTTCAACGAAAAGGTCATGTGTGGCCTTGGTCGTGACCCTGATGGCACTGGCAAGCTCAACCCCGAAGGGGTCGAGCTTGCCGTTGTTGCCATGCACCGTTTTGCAACCCTGTTGCAGGCGATGAAAGTCACCCATGTTGATGTGCTTGCCACCGCCGCTGTAAGGGCGGCAACCGACGGCAAGGAATTCTGCGATCGCGTGACCGCCGAAACCGGGCTGACCATCAAGGTCATTGACGGCCTTGAAGAAGCCCGTCTTTCAGCCCTTGGCATCATTTCCGGTGATCCATTGGCATCGGGCATCATGGGCGACATTGGTGGCGGGTCGCTTGAACTGGTGCTGCTTGATCAGGGTGAAATCAAAAAACGCGTCAGCCTGCCACTTGGTGCCATGCGTCTGCATACGGTGTTTGGCTCTGACCGGGCACGCCTGACGGCTGAAATCAATCAGCACCTTGATACGATTGACTGGCTGCAAGAAGCAAAAGGCAAGCAACTGTTTGCTGTGGGCGGATCCTGGCGGTCCATCGCCAAACTGTTCATCGCCCAAGAAGACTATCCGATTTCGGTCGTCCACAACCTTGCCATGCCCCGGTCGGAAATGGCTGAGCTTACCCACATCATCTCGCAGCAAAGCCGGGTATCACTGGAAAAAATCGGCGGAGTATCCAAGCGCCGCATCGATAGCCTTCCCCATGCCTCTCTTGTCATGAACATGTTGATGGCGCGCATGCAACCAAACGAAGTTGTCTTTTCCGGGCATGGTTTGCGCGAAGGCTGGATGTATGAAGTCCTGCCTGAAGACCTTCGGCAACGCGATCCGGTTCTTGAGGCCTGCTTTAGCTTCGCCGAAGATGGCGAACGTTTCCATCAGCACGGCGAAGAAGTGGCCCATTGGTGTGCCCCGGTTTTTGCCAAGTTACCCGAAAATATTGAACGCTTGCGACTGGCAGCCTGCATCATCGGCGACATCGGCTGGAACGAGCATCCCGATTACCGCGCCGAACAAAGCTATAACCGCATTCTGCGCCACCCCTATATTGACCTGAACCATCATGATCGCGTGTTCCTCGCATATACGATTGGGTCGCGCTATGCCGGCAACTTCAAGGGAGATGCCGCCAGCGACCGTATCCTTGATGATGACGACCGTCTGAACGGGCGCCTGTTTGGCCATGTTATTCGACTGGGCCATACCCTTTCTGGTGGGGTCGAGGGGATTTTGCCGCAAACCCGGTTATTGCTTGAAGACGGCAAGCTGATCCTGCAACTCGAAAAGCAGGCCTCCACCCTGTATGGTGAAGTTGTCGAACAGCGCCTGTCAAAGCTTGCCAAGCTGATGAACCGTGAAAGTATGGTCAGACTTGCCGAGTAGAGCTGCGAAAACACCACAATCAAAACGTGCATTTTGTTGACGCATCGCACCAAAACCGGCACGATTACGCTCCTTTTTTAATTAGGAGCGCCATGTCATGACCGACACAAATCAGCCATCCGACCACGCCCATCGCGACGTCCTGGCTGTACTGGCAAACATGTCCTTTCAAATGCTTTGTCAGGAAATAGCGGTCCTGCCCGACAGTGATTCCGAGCTTGAAAAGCTTCGCTCTGCGGCTGGTGATGATGAGAAATCACTCATTGACCTTCTGATCGCGCTAAAGGGTGCCAGGCTTTGCGATATCGCTCCCCTGTTTGCCAACACCGATGACGATCCCACCAACGCCAAACTCTCCCAAAGCGACGTTCCGGACAACATGCTCTCACTGCTGACCGCGCTCAAGGCGTCCACGAGCACGGACGTAGAATGAACCGGATCGACACCACAGCCACCCTGCATCTGCGCTGTGGATCAGATATCCGCGACGGCCTGAAAGAGGCCGGATTTGTCGGTAATTTCCTTGAATTTTCCGATCCGTTCTGTCAGGGCCCTGTCCCTGACCAACCGTTGGGGCAATTCATAAAGACCCGGGCCACATTTATTGCCGGGGCATATGAACTGTCACTGGACGATGTTCTTGCACGCTGTCAGCGGGAATATGGTGCGCTTGCGACCCTTGGCAATTATGAGCATGTGGTGCTGTGGTTCGAACATGATAGTTACGACCAGCTCATTCTGGCTTTTCTGATGGATTACATCGCGACCAGCCGCCCGGATACGCGGATTGAGGTGATATCACTTGACCATGCACCGGGAATTGAACGCTTCACCGGCCTGGGTCAACTGGCCCCCGATGGGCTGATCTGGGTTTGGGAAAACCATCGCATGACACTCAGCGATGACATGATCGCGTTCGGTAAGGACGCGTGGCAAGCCATCCGCGCCACTGACCCTGCGTTGCTAACGTCCCTTGCAAATAGGCAAACGGCACCCCTGCCCCATATGCCAGCCGCCCTTAAACGCCATCTGGCAGAATTCCCCGCCCCCGACACAGGCCTTGGACTGACACAAAAACAAACCCTGCAAATTATCGCTGACCACGGGCCACTTCCGCTTGGCAAGGTGTTCGGGCATTTGATGCGAAGCTATGAACCCTTGCCCTATCTTGGCGATCTGATGTTCTGGGCCGAGGTCAAACTGATGACCGAATGCAAGAATGCACTTTTCACCTTGTCCCCGGCAAATGCGGATCAGATTTGGGCAGAACGCACCATCACCCTGACCGAAACCGGCAAAGACACATTGCTGGGAAAACGCAATTTCCTAGATAACTTCCTCGGCACACGTTGGGTTGGCGGCATTCGGACAGGGCAACCTTTTGCGCCCTGACACCGCCAACCTCAATACGCCAAAATGTTTTCGCGAAAGTCCGTATGCAGACCTCAGCTGTTCCAGAAAAGCTCTGAATTTACGTTTTGGGAATCGACCAAATACTTCAGTTGCTCAAGACGGATGTGTTTTCGGCCAAACAGATCCTCTGCCTTTGCTTTCTCTGTTTTCAAGCGTTCAGCAACCTGAGCAGCACCCTTTTCAGCATTCCATTTAAAGCCAATGTCAGGCAACACGCTGTGCAACTTGTCGAACGCCACGCGATAGCTTCGCGCATCGGCTTGCGCGTCATCGGAATAGGTTAGATCGCAACCGGGAACGACTTTCTGCACGGTCTTTGCAATATCGATGACCTGATAGTTTTGCTCGTTGGTCCCAACATTAAACGCCTCACCGCTTACAAGGTCTGCAGGTGCCGTCATGACGGCTTCAAAGCTGGCACTCATATCCTCAACATGCAAAAGCGGGCGCCATGCAGAGCCGTCGGAAAGCAGCTTCACTTCACCTGAAACAATTGCACGCGCTGTCAGGTTATTGAGCACCACGTCAATACGAATGCGCGGAGAGTCGCCGTAGCAAGTCGCATTACGCATAAACACCGGCTCGAAATTCTCGTCTTTCATCGCCAGCAATGCATTTTCGCAATCAATTTTGCTTTTCGCATACGGAGTCAGCGGAAGCGTCGGTGACGTTTCATCGACCGGTTTGGAAACATCTGCCGCACCATAAAGCGAACAGGACGACGCAAACACAAAGCGTTTAACACCGTTCTTCTTGGCAATCCCTGCCAGTTTCATTGTCGCCTTGAAATTGATATCGTCCGTCAATTCCGGCGCGAAATCGCCCAATGGATCATTGCTGAGCGCTGCCAGATGAATAATGGCTTCAGCGCCATCGACATCCTTTGCCTCAACATTTCGCATATCGACTGTTCTGACTTCATCGACGGATGGCGGCGTCCACAGATCAAGACCGTTGAAGTAGCCCGTATCCAGGCCAATGACAGAATGGCCGCGAGACTTCAGGTACGCGGACATGACACTTCCGACATAGCCCTGATAACCGGTCAATAATACTTTCATGAAAAGTCTTTCTGTTGATATGCGCGTAAAGAAGTTCGTTCTACAGCACAATTGGCAGCATTGGCAAAGCGAACAAACAAAGGTGTCCCTAGCCACATTTTCTAAATCCTCGTGAAAATGCTTTCAACAGCAAACATCATTGCAATCTCGCGAAAACCTAAAGGCTTTTTAAGGCTCGGGAATGTACGTGATTATTTTCAATTTGCGCGGAATCTGTCGTTGGACATTATCTTCGGATTGAGTATGTTCAGCCCCACAAGGGACATGGATATTCTGCAGGAAACATAAATGACGGCGAGAACAACAGTTATCACGATTACCCATAATGGGGGGCTCGTCATTGGCGGGCTGTTGAAATCGCTTCCCGCCGACCTGCCACTGATCATTATCGACAATGCCTCTGAGGACGATACGCTTGATATCGTTGGCAAGCTGCGCCCGGATGCGAAAATCATCCGCAACAAGGTTGGGCTCGGCTATGGTTCTGCGGCAAGTCAGGGGCTTGAACTTGTTGAAACCGAATTTGCCCTGCTGGCCAACCCGGATTCTCTGATGACCGGCGAGGCGATAGATGCCCTGATCGCGGCAGCAGATCAGTATCCCGACGCAGCCATGTTTGGCCCAATTCACAAAGATGGTAATGGCGATATCGAACCCAGTCACGATGTCGAGCTTTGGAAACGCGGTGACTATGGCACGCTGGCCTATGAATGCGTTCCCGAAGGACCGCTTTGTGTCGAGTTCCTGTCCGGTGCGGTTAATCTGGTACGCATGGATGTCATGCGACAGGTCGGCTTCTATGACCGGGAAATCTTTCTTTATTTTGATGACGATGACATGTGTGCACGTATGCTCCGTGCAGGACATGGCATGATCCTTGTTGCCGACTCAGTCGTTACACACCTCAATGGTGGCTCTGTACGGCCAAACCGGGCTTATTACTGGGAAAAGTTCTGGCACCTTGCCTGGTCGCGCATATACTTTGAACGAAAATACAAAGGCCGCCTTGCTGCCACCTGTCTTGGTGTAAAACACGCGCTACGTTTCGCAATGAAGGCGTTGCTGTACGGTGCAACCCTGCAGCGCAAGAAAGGCTGGCGCGATTTGGCACGATGCTTCGGCTCAATCGCAGCCACAATAGGGGTCAGAGCATCCAGACTGCCACGCGCAGTGAATCGCTGACGGCTTTTGGCCGCCAAACCAGAATAAGTGGATATCGTTTCAAATGAAGGCAGTAATTCTTGCTGGCGGATACGGCAGCCGACTGAGTGAAGAAACATCTGTTCGGCCAAAGCCGATGGTTGAAATCGGCGGCAAGCCAATCCTTTGGCACCTGATGAAGATTTATGCCGCCCACGGGGTCAATGAGTTTGTGATCTGCCTTGGTTACAAGGGTTATGTGATCAAGGAATATTTCGCCAACTACTTCCTGCACCATGCCGATGTCACAATCGATATGGCGACCAATCAGCTTGAATACCATAATGCCAATGCCGAACCGTGGAAGGTAACACTCGTCGACACAGGGCTGAACAGCATGACTGGCGGCCGCATCAAGCGCGTTGGTGATTATCTTGATGATGACGAACCATTTTGCCTGACCTATGGCGATGGTCTGGGTGATATTGACATCACCGCCGGCATTGATTTCCACAAAAAACAGGGCCGCAAGGCCACCATGACCGTTGTCTCCCCGCCCGGCCGCTTTGGTGCCACTGTGCTTGAAGGCGACCGGGTCTCGACCTTTCAGGAAAAGCCTCTTGGCGATGGTGCGCGGATCAATGCAGGCTTCTTTGTTTGCGAGAAATCAGTGCTGAGTGAAATTTCCGAAGACAAAACCGTCTGGGAGGCCGAGCCGCTGCGCAACCTGGCTGATCAGGACGAACTGTCAGCATGGCGTCATGATGGTTTCTGGCAGCCGATGGATACGCTCCGCGAAAAGCACATGCTCGAAAACCTGTGGTCTGAGGGCAAGGCGCCTTGGAAGATTTGGTAACCCAAACCTGACGATGGCTGAGAGTGCGCGAAATTCAGGGGCTGTAATCCCCTCGACAGACTTGATGATGGATACGAAATGACAACGCCAACCTGCCGCGCCTGCGGAACCGACCTGAACCACACGCTTGTTGATCTGGGCTTAAGTGCGCTTGCCAATTCCTATGTGCCGCTGGACCGTTCAGAACAAACTGATCCGCGCTATCCGTTGCACGCGCGTGTCTGTGGCAACTGCTTTCTGGTGCAGGTTGATGACGTTGTCCCGCCTTCGGAAATCTTTAGCGACTATGCCTATTTCTCAAGCTATTCCTCAAGCTGGGTCGAACATGCCCGCAAATATTGCGAAACCGCAACTGAGCGGCTTGACCTCGGCAAGAATTCCTTTGTGGTCGAAGTGGCATCCAACGATGGCTATCTGCTGCAGCATTTTGTTGCCAAGTCAATTCCGGTTCTGGGTGTCGAGCCTGCTGCCAATATCGCTAAGGAAGCCGAGAAAAAGGGCGTCAAAAGCTTGGTCGCCTTCTTTGGCAAGGAAACCGCACAAAAGGTCGTTGCCGAACATGGCCACGCAAACCTGACAGCAGCCAATAACGTTCTTGCCCATGTGCCGGATATCAATGACTTCGTATCGGGCTTTGCCACGGTTCTGGCCGATGACGGGGTATCGACCTTTGAATTTCCGCACCTTCTGAACCTTCTGAAAAAGACCCAGTTTGACACCATTTATCACGAACATTTCTCCTATCTCTCGCTTTATGCGGTCGAGAAATGCTTCGAGCAAAATGGCCTTAAGGTCTTTGACGTCGAAGAAGTGCCGACCCATGGCGGCAGCCTGCGCGTTTGGGCACAGAAAACCATTGGCACGCGCCCCGAAACAGACCGGCTCAAGGCCCTTCGTGCCAAGGAAGCAGATGCAGGCATCGATACCCTTGCCGCCTACGATGGCTTTGATGCCAAGTGTCGCACAATCCGCGAAGACCTTTTGGCTTTCCTGAAAGCAGCCAAGGCAGAAGGCAAAACCGTGGCCGGGTATGGTGCTGCCGCCAAGGGCAACACGCTTTTGAACTACTGCGACATCGACACTGATCTGATTGATTTTGTCGTTGATGCCAACCCGCACAAACAAAACACGCTTTTACCCGGTAGCCACATCCCGGTCCATGCGCCCGATCACCTCAAGGTCGCCAAACCGGACTATGTCCTGATCCTGCCATGGAACCTGTCGAACGAAATCATGAAAAGCATGTCGCATGTCAGCGGTTGGGGTGGACAATTCATGGTAGCCATCCCCAAGGTCGAAGTGATCGGATGAAGTTCACCCCGACAGATATCGCAGGTGTCGACCTGATCACGCTTGAAAAGCACAGCGACGACCGTGGCTTTTTCGCACGCTCCTTCTGTAAAAAGGAACTCACCGATAACGGTCATGACTTTGCAATCGACCAGGCCAATCTGTCGTTCAATCATCATGCAGGCACCCTGCGCGGCATGCATTATCAGGCCGCCCCGGTCGGTGACCCAAAGATTGTCCGTTGTATTTCAGGATCAATCTTCGATGTTGTGATTGATCTGCGCACGGACTCACCAACCTATTGCCAATGGGTCGGCGTTGAATTATCCGCCACCAACCGTAATTCCCTGATCATTCCCGCAGGCTGCGCACATGGCTTCCTGACGCTTAAACCCGATACCGAGGTCCTCTATCTGATGGGGGCGCCCTTTGTACCTGACCTTGCATCGGGCGTGCGCTGGAACGATCCGGCTTTTGGCATTAAGTGGCCCCAAAAGCCGGCAATCATCAATGACCGAGACGCCAACTATCTTGATTACGAGCCCACAAAATGAAGGTTCTCGTCACCGGTGGCAACGGCCTGATTGGCCCCTATGCCTGCGCCAAACTGAAATTGGCCGGGCATGAAGTCATCACCTGCGGTCGGTCGGCCCTGCACGACACAACGGCGTCGGATCATCACATCTCAGGCGACCTTCTGGATGGTGCGTTTCGCAAAAAATTGATCACGTCTGAACGCCCCGAAGGCCTGCTCCATCTCGCATGGCAGACCAAACACGGGCATTTTTGGAACGCGCCGGATAATCCCGATTGGCGCGATGCCAGCATCGATCTGCTTGCCCGTTTCCATGATCAGGGTGGCAAACGCGCTGTTCTTGCCGGAAGCTGTGCCGAATATGACTGGCAGGGAATTGCGCCGGGCCAGAAACTGGCCGAAGACGCGGCGTGTAACCCGCACACCCTTTATGGGCAGGAAAAACTCAAGCTTGCCAAGCACTGCCTTGATTTGAATACCCAAGGTGCCTCCATCGCGTGGGGTCGTCTGTTCCTGCTCTGCGGACCAAAGGAGGCCCCTGCCCGCTTCGTTCCGGCCATCACGCGCGCGCTTCTGGCGGGGAATACGGCCAAGATGAGCTCAGGCAAACAGATCCGCGATTTCATGCATACGGCAGATGCCGGTGCTGCCTTTGTCAAGCTGATCGATCATACCTTCACCGGCATTATCAACATCGCCACAGGCAACGGACATAGCCTGCTTGATGTTGCCAACACCCTGCGCGATCTCATCGGACGCGGCACCATCGAACCGGGCAGCATGCCTGACCGCCCCGATGATCCACCCTATCTGGTCGCAGATACAACGCGTATCACGCAAATAGTTCGTTTCGAACAAGCGTACACGCTGAAAACAGCGCTTGAAGACTGTATCGCCTGGTGGAAGAACCATACGAACTAAAACCAAACGCCGGAGCAGCCGCTACCCCATCGCGCGTGACACTCGAAAAACCTCCTGGCGCAGCCATTTGTGCGCCGCATTGGCGGCATTGCGCACGTGCCAATATTGGGCAAAACCATATTTCGGAAATTCCAGGGGCAGGTCGCACTGACCAAAACCCTGCATCATGCAATCTGACAGGCGTGATGGCAGGGTGGCGATGATATCGGTGCCACGGATCAGATTGGCAACACTGGCAAAGGTTGGCACCTGCAGAACAGTGCGCCGGGTACGTCCCATCGCACGCAGAATATCATCAATCTCCGAACTGTCGTTCGCACCGATCATCACCCGCGCGTGACTTGCCTGACAATAACGATCAAGCGTATCTGGCGGGCTGTCGTGAAATGCCGGATCGTAAAAGCAACGCATCCGTTCGCGGAAAAGACCCTGGCCCGCTATATCGCCATGTTTGCCAAATGCCTGAATTGTGATTGCATGGTCAATTGTGCCATCACGCAAACGCCGAACCATTTGATCCTCCCCCGTGACAGGCAGAACCTTTAAGCGAATATCAGCCGCACAGGCCTGCAATCGGCTCATCAAGGCAGGCAGGATCACGGCCACCTCATAATCATTTGTCCCCAAAACAAATTGTGCGCTGTGCCCGGCATCATCCGGATCAAATGACACAACGCGGGTCAGGTTGCGCATGCCTTGCAACAAGTTTCGGATGTCCGGAGCAATTTCATCAGCATGGGCTGTCGGTGAAACCGATCGGCCAGATCGAACAAACAGCGGGTCACCAATAATCTGGCGCAACCGGTCCAACCCATGACTGACGGTCGGCTGCCCAACACCAAGACGATTGGCGGCAGCCGTCACCGACCCTTCGTCATAGATGGTCAGGAACAGCCGCAACAAACGATAATCCAAACCCAATTCATCAACATTCATGCATATATATTATCATACCCATCGAATTGATCATATGTGTAATTCAGATCAGACTTCTGCCATAGGCAACCAATGACTTGCCATTCAATTGGAGAAGACACCATGAAAACATTGATTACCGGTGCAACCGGCCAGCTCGGACGCCTTGTCGTCAAACATCTGCTGGACCAACTACCGGCAAACGACATCGCAGTAAGCGTCCGCACCCCATCAAAGGCAGATGATCTTGCCGCCAAGGGCATTGACGTGCGTCACGGCGATTTCAATGACCTTGCCCTGATGACGGCTGCGTTCAAGGATGTTGAAACCGCACTGATCATTTCGGCCGAAGATAACAACGCCACCCGCATCAAACAACATCGCACTGCGGTTGATGCCGCCAAGGCCGCAGGCGTGAAACATGTCGTTTATACCAGCATCATTGATCCAAGGGCCGATGCTGATTTCACCTATTCCGCCATTCACCTTGATACGGAAAACTACATCAAACAAAGCGGGCTCAAACACACCCTGCTGCGCAACAGCTTCTATGCCGATATTCTGCTGGCGGGCGTTCCACACGCCCTTGAAACCGGCGATTACGGCGCACCGGCCGGGGATGCCAAAATCACCTATATCCCGCGCAATGATCTGGCAGAGGCCGCCGCCGTCGTCCTTGCCAACCCGGACGATCATGGCAACAAGACCTATGACCTGACCGGCACAAAGGGCGTCACCCACACAGAAATCGCGGGCTACATAGCGGATGCCACCGGCAAACCGGTCAAATTTGTCGATCTCCCGGCCGATATCCATACCGGCATTCTCGGCAGCCTCGGCCTGCCGGACCATCTGGTTGAGGCCCTTTCGGGGCTTTATGTCGGCGCGAAAAAAGGCGACTACGAAACTATCAGTGATGATTTTGAAACAGTCGTGGGCCGCAAGCCTCAATCGGTTGAGGCTTTCATCAAATCCGCACTGGCAAGCTAAGCCAAAGCCCCAAAAACAAAAACCGGGCCCCTTTCGGGGCCCGGCAAGTTTTCAGGGAGGCATCTAAGAACCGACGTTACGGAGCAAACGTCAGCAGGGAGGAGACAAAAAGCACAGCGGTCGATGTAATCGAAAAGGCGATATATTTGATAATCATGTTCAGGGTCCTTTGCGGGGGAGCAGGCAAGGCAGCACCGGGGACGCAACGCCCTGCCTGTCTAGGGTCAGGACCTATTAATTTGGTTTGAATGGTCGCTCAGATTTGTGCGGATACGCGAAGCAAAGCCGCAGGAAGATATTTATCTTTCAACGCTTTGCGACAAAGTAGGCCGTGCAAATCTGAGTGATCCGAAGGACAGGGTTTATGTTTGCAAACTCCTGCGTCAAATCCCTTAAGCGGGATACCACCCCTCTTAGCGGTATTTTCCTTGGATTTCACAAACATAAACTCTGCCATTCCAATCAAATTAATAGGTCCTGACCCTTAGTAGAGCTTGTTTCCGCCGAACTTTCCTGTCCGTTGCCGGAGCCGGAACATGGCGGGGTGATCTAAATCGGGATTACAATCCCAAGTCTGACAGCCCCGGATGATCATCCGGGCGGCGGCCAAGCGGCCAATGGAACAGGCGCTCTTGCTCGGTAATCGGCTTGTCATTGATGGATGCGACGCGGTGACGCATCAGGCCATCTTCATCAAATTCCCAGTTCTCATTGCCATAGGCACGGAACCAGTTGCCGCTATCATCCTGATACTCATAGGCAAAGCGCACCGCGATACGGTTTTCATGAAACGCCCAAAGCTCCTTGATCAAACGATATTCAATTTCCTTGCCCCATTTGCGGGTCAGGAAGGCAACGATGTTTCCACGCCCCTCAAATATCTCGGACCGGTTACGCCAGCGGCTGTCTGGCGTATAGGCCAGCGATACCTTCTGCGGATCACGGCTGTTCCAGCCATCCTCGGCCAGACGGACCTTCTGCTTGGCGGTTTCAACGGTAAAAGGCGGAAGCGGTGGCCGTGACATCAATCTGATCCTTTGATCTGTGGGCAATAAGGGGGCCCCGGTCGACAGGGAGCAACATGCGGAGGGGGGATCGCCGACCGGGGAAGTACCGGAAGTTTCCCCTGCCCTTAGGCAGCAGAGGCATTCACCACCGGGAAATCAATCGGCGTATCAAAGGCTTCATTGAGGTAATTGGTCAGGGTATTGAGTGCAACATGGGCCACGATCTCGACCAGTTCAGCCTCGCTGTAACCGGCAAGTTTGGCGGCACTCACGTCACCTTCACTGACCTGGCCACGGTTTTTCACCAAAGCCACGGCAAAGCGCACAGCCGCATCCGCCTTCTGATCGGTCGACGTCCCATTGCGGTTTGCCGCAATTTCGGCATCGTCGAGTTTGGCAATGTTTTTGCCAAGATAGGTATGCGCCGAAAGGCAATAGTCACAACCATTGAGCTGAGCCACCGCAAGGGCAATGCGTTCGCGGGTCTGTGGATCCAGTGCGCCTTTGGCAAGCGCACCATTCAAACCAAGATAGCCTTCAAGGGCTGCCGGGCTGTTTGCCGTCAGACGAAACAGGTTCGGAACCGAACCAAGCATCTTGTTCACACCCTCAAGAAGCGGCTGGGCGGTTTCGGGTGCAGCGTCAATCGAAGCAGGCAGAGAAATGCGGGTCATTGAAACTCTCCTTAACGAGTTCGGGTTGATCAGTGTTGAAAACATATATACAGACAGGTCTGTCTATATGTCAAATATATTTTTGAAATGGTCATTCTGTCTTCGGAAAATCTTGCAATTCTGCGGATTTCTCGCCACAAAGATACAGACCGGTCTGACTATTGAGGTACCGAATCCGACCACTGGAGTGAAAAAATTGAAATCGAAACGCGACGTTCTCGTCGATACGGCCCTGCGTCTTTTCTATACCCAAGGCTTCAACGCCACCGGAATTGACAAGATTCTCGCAGAATCCGGCGTTGCCAAAATGACGATGTACAAGCACTTCAAGTCAAAGGATGACCTTATTCTCGCCGCTCTCACCCATCGCGATGAACAATTCCGCGACTGGCTGACATCGGAAATGCAAAAGGCATCCACCAATCCGCGCGAACAGATTCTTGCGATGTATGATGCACTCGAAGAATGGTTTCATGGCCGCGCCTTCAAGGGCATGGGCTTTTCGGGCTGCGCCTTCATCAATGCCTCAAGCGAGTTTGCAAAACTTGATCATCCCGCCCATCAGATCGCGGCTGAACACAAACGCTGTGTCCTTGAGCATATTACCGATCTGTGTGAAAAAGCAGGCGCATCCAACCCCAAACAACTAGCCGAGGAACTGGCCCTGCTCAAAGAAGGTGCGATTGTTACCGCCCAGGTGCGGGGCATGCCCGAATCGGCGCGTATTGCCAAAACAATCGCAACCGGCCTTCTTGATGCTGCCCTGCGTGACTGATCCCGGCAGAGGAAAAATCACCTAGAAACAACAAAACGGGGCCATCGGGCCCCGCTTTTTGTTGGTCGACAACCTGGCACACACTTGGGCCACACCTTGGGCACGCCCCTAGCTTTCAAGATCGACAAACACCACTTCGCCGTCTTTGAGCTTAAGCCCAAGCTGCCCGTGTTTAAGACGCAGTGCATACTGCCCGAAAAGCTCGCGTCGCCAGCCACGCATGGCCGGAACATCTGCATTGTCATCAGCTGCGATGTTTTGCAGATCATCGCTTGAGGCAACCAACCGCTGGGCAACGCCCTTTTCCTCGGCACACAGCTTCAAAAGCACTTTAAGCAGCTCAACCGTCGGGCCGATCCCGGCAGGCAGTTCGATGCGCTGTTTGGGTTTCGGCCATTGGTCCTGCGGACTATCAAGGGCCGCCTTGATGGCGTCAATGATCGCCAAACCGGGTTTGGACGTGCCAAAGTTGCGCCCCACACCACGGGTTTTATCGAGATCCTTGTCCGTCATTGGCTGACGGGCGGCGATATCAAGCAAGGTGTCATCACGCAAAATCCGGTTGCGCGGCAGGTTCTTGCGCTGCGCTTCAGTTTCGCGCCATTCGCCAAGCGCACGGGCAACCGCCAGGAATTTCGGGCTATTGGAACGGGTTTTAAGACGCTTCCACGCATCAGCCGGATCAATCGAATAGATCGACGGATCGGTCAGGCGGTCCATTTCCTCGCGCAGCCAAACGGCACGGCCATTGGCTTCAAGACGTTCGTGGAAATCTTCGAAAATCACCCGCAGATGGGTCACATCAGACAGCGCGTAGCTGAGTTGCTTGGTCGAAAGCGGCCGACGCGACCAATCAGTAAAGCGCATCGATTTATCGATGTTTTTGCGCGCCACTTTGTTGACCAGCGTTTCATAGCCGACCTGATCGCCATAGCCCAGCACCATAGCCGCCACCTGGGTATCAAATACCGGATGGGGCACCTTGCCCGACAGATGGACAAAAATTTCGATATCCTGACGGGCCGCGTGAAACACCTTGATCACGCTTTCGTCCTGCATCAGATCAAACAGCGGCGTCAGGTCAATCCCCTCAGCCAGCGGATCAACCGCCGCACCGGCATCCGAAAATTCCGGGCTTGCCAGCTGCACCAGACAAAGTTGCGGCCAGTAGGTCGAATCCCGCATGAATTCGGTATCGACAGTGACATATTCGAACGTGCGCAGTTTTTCGCAAAGTGCGCGCAGTTCTTCTGTAGTTGTAATTGGTTCCATGAAGATTGCTATAGCATTGCAGAGCACAATTCGCCAGTGGCTTGAATGCAAAGCTGGTCTTCGCGGGATTGACGCCTAAATGATCTCATCTTCATCAAGCAAAGGGTCGGATTGCAGATGGGTTTCGATGGCATCCATGCGTTCCTGAACCTCGGATGGGCGTTTGATCGAGGCAACATGAAACAGCGCATCCCCCTGATTGACAATCGGCAGGTTGGTCCGCCCGATGATCAACCCGTCTTCGCGTGCCAGAACCTCTTCATCGGTTTGGCCAAACGGATCGGCGACGGCTGCAACCACATCCCCGGCATGGACAAAATCCCCCGCCAGTTTAAAGGTCCGCAAAATGCCGCCTGCTGGCGCACGCAACCAATGGCTGCTTGATGATTTGAACGATGCCACACGCGGTTCGCGCACGGTGCGTTGCGACAGCATGCCAAGTTTGCGCATCACCCGCAAAACACCCGACACCCCTGCCCGGATCGACATTTCATCAAACCGAAGCCCCTCGCCCGCCTCATACAGCAGGATCGGCACACCGACTTCACGCGCCGCTTCGCGAAGCGACCCTTCACGCAGCGGACTGGTGAGAATGATGGGGGTGCCAAATGCCTCGGCATAGCTCATGATTTCAGGGTCATCTTCATTAACCCGGATTTGCGGCAAGTTAACACGGTTAACTGCCGCACTGTGAAGATCAATCCCGAAGTCAGAACGTTCAACAATTTCACTTAAGAACAAATGCGCCAATTGTGCCGCAAGCGATCCGCGCGAATGCCCCGGAAAACACCGGTTCAAATCACGACGGTCGGGCAAATAGCGTGTATGGTTTAAAAACCCAAAGGCATTGACGACCGGCACGGCAAGCAATGTGCCACGCATCCCGCGCAAGGCAGGTGATTTCAAAACCCGGCGGATGACTTCCACACCAACGATTTCATCGCCATGCACCGCCCCGCTGACAAAGATCACCGGCCCGGGACGTTTGCCATGAACAACATTGACCGTCAGGTTCACCGGCGTGTGGTTTGACAGCAGTGAAATCGGAATATCAACGATCTGGCGCGTGCCCGGAGCAACCTTTTGCCCCCCGATCTCAAAATCGGGATTCTTCGGCGTTCTTGGTGTTTTGCCTTTGGCCTTGGTCAATCCGGTTTCGCTCATGCTCTTATCCCTTGCCCTTGGTGCGCACCTTACCGGGCTTGAAGTCTTTTTCCATGAAATCAATCACCATGCCGGCAATATCCTTGCCCGTGGCATTTTCAATGCCTTCCAGCCCCGGCGACGAATTGACTTCCATCACCACCGGCCCGTGATTGGAACGCAAGATATCCACCCCACAGACATTAAGCCCCATCGCCTTGGCTGCTTCAACGGCAGTTGCGCGTTCTTGCGGCGTAATGCGGATTGACCGCGATGATCCACCACGGTGAATGTTCGACCGGAAATCGCCCTCTGCCCCTTTGCGTTCCATGCTGGCAACCACCTTGCCGCCAATCACAAAACAGCGGATATCGCTATTTCCGGCTTCCTTGATGAATTCCTGGACCATGATGGCGACATTGGCCCCACGGAACGCCTCGATCACGGATTTGGCAGACTTTTCGGTCTCGCCCAGGACCACGCCGATACCCTGCGTCCCTTCAAGCAACTTGATAACGACCGGCGCACCACCAACGATGGAAAGCACTTCGTCAGTCTTTTTCGGATCATGGGCAAAGGCCGTTACCGGCAGACCAATGCCACGTCGTGCAAGGATCTGAAGCGACCGCAACTTGTCGCGCGACCGGCCAATCGCCACGGATTCATTGAGCGGATAAACACCCATCATTTCAAACTGGCGCAACACCGCCAAACCGAACTGCGTGATCGACACACCAATACGCGGGATCACGGCGTCATAACCGGTCAGCTTCGCACCACCATAATAGATTTCGGGTCGAAGCGACGTAATGTTCATCGACACGCGCAGCGTACTGATAATGTCGATCTCATGCCCGCGCGCTTCGGCCGCCTCGACCAGCCGTTTGTGGGAGTAAAGATTGGGATTGCGTGCAAGCATCGCGATTTTCATAGAATGTACCCCCATTAACGGCATGAACGAGCACGCAGACGGTGTCATACCGGCAGCGGGCCAATGCTATTTGGTCAGAAAGTGAAACTTGGTCAGAAAATAAAACGATCCAAACCGGTCTTTGTTCCGATCTGCGATCATTCTGCTGCGCGTCTAACTCTGTTCCGGCTTCCCTGCAAGATAAGATTTTGATGGCAGGACCAAAAATCTTCCTGCTTTCATCGCCGTGCGCCCCAAAAGCATGGGAAAGCCCATGATCGACCGGTTCGCCAACGATATTTCGACTTTCAGTTTGTGGTGCCCCACCACGATATGAGAGGACACAACAAAGCGTTCTTCTGCATTTCCGTTTGAAGAACGAATCTCGCGAATCTCCACCAATGGGGCGAGACACTTCACACGGCCATGCCCGTCTCCGGGATAGTGCGGCAAGGTAAACTGCACAAAGTCACGCCCGTCATGGGTGACCGGCACCGGGTTCAGCGCATGCAGGGATGACGTTCGTGCCCCTGTATCAACCTTGGCCTTGATAACCGGCACTTCAAGGTCGGGAAGCCCGACCCATTCCCGCCAGCCCAGAACATGCCCGTCGGCAATCAGGGAAGCGGTCTGTGCTTTAAACGACGGTTTTGCTTTTACGCGTTGCGGGCTCACAGCAGTATCCACTTGTTGAACGTGCCATCAATTCATTGCCGTCGACTATAACCTGTAACAGCATGATCACCTTGCGAAAACAAAGGTTAGATCAGGAGACTTTCTGAAGATCTTCCATCACACTGCGCACAAGCGGCAAGGTCACTGCCCGCTTTTCCGCCAGTGCCCGCCGGTCAATGGCCGCGACCAATGCTGTCAGCGATGCAAAGGACCGCTCCATACGCGGCAGGACATAGCTGATGATCTGCGGATTGGCCTGAATTTGCCGATCCGCAAACAGCTTCAGCAACAAACCAACAATCAGGTCATCATCGGGCGGGGAAATCTCGCACACCAGAGCAGCCCCCAGCCGTGATTTCAAATCCGGCAAATTGATCTTCCAGCGTGATGGTGGCTGGCTTGCGGTCAAAAGCAAATGCCCGCCACGTTCCTTAAGCATATTGTACAGATGGAAACAGACGGTTTCATCAAGGCCATCGCCGCCGACCTGATCGGCATCCTCGATCAACAGCCCTTGTGCATCCCCCAGAAGTTCATCCGGGTCCACGCCTGTCAGGTCGTGCGCCAAAACGCGCAACGCCCCCGAACGTGCCCGCCAGACTTCCGCCAGATGGCTTTTGCCACATCCGCTTGGCCCATACAGGCACAAAGCAGGAACCGGCCATTTCGGCCACTGGTCGATCCAGGCCACCGCTTCGCTATTGCAATCGGCCACCATGAAATCATCACGGCCCAAAGCCGGACGCATTTCAAGCGCAAGCGGCAACTGCTGCGGCCCCCCATCAAGGCCAACATCACCTGAATCGCCAAGCATCTCACTTGGCGAGATATCGGCTTGCTTTGCCGGTTTGGCTTTTGCCCGGGTCACAGTGAACTCAACTTGCTGATTTTAATGCGTGGGTTTTAATTTTCGGTCTCTGGCTGCCCATCTGCACCTTGCGGCTCAGGCCCATGATCGTACAGCCGACTACTCAGATACTGCCTTAGACCATAACGCACAAGCACGCCGATCACTGCCGCCACCGGCACGGCCAGCATCACACCCAGAAGGCCAAACACCGCACCACCGGCCAGCAAGGCAAACATGACCCAGACCGCATGCAGCCCGACCTTGTCGCCAACGAGCTTCGGTGTCAGGAAATTGCCCTCAAGAACCTGTCCAACAAGGAACACAAGCGCCACAAGCGCCAGATCAAGCCCAAAGCCAAACTGGGCAATCGCAACCCCCATGCCGACCGCAAAGCCTGCAATCATCCCGAAATACGGCACAAAAGACACAAGCCCGGTCATCAGGCCGATGACAAACCCGAATTCAAGCCCGACAAGCGTCAGGCCAAGTCCGTAAAACAGGCCAAGCAACATGCATACCGTTGCCTGCCCACGCACGAACCCGGCAAGGGTTTCATCAATTTCGGATGCACATTGGCGGATGTCCGTCGCCGAACGACGCGGCAGATAACTATCGACCTTGGCAACGATCCGGTCCCAGTCACGCAGCAGATAAAATGACACCACCGGCGTAATGAACAGCAAACTCAGGAAATTCAAAAGCGCCAACCCCCCCGACAAAACGTTGCTAAGCACATTGCCCGCCCATTTAAGGGCATTGGCACTTTGTCCCTTGATCGCATCCGAAACACTTTGCAGCGTTTCAGGTGCCACCCGGTCAAGCACGTTCTGAAGATAGGGCGCAACATTGGAGCGCAGCGCATCGACATAGCCCGGGAACCGTTCAAGGAACCCGGCAAGCTGGCTTCCGATCATCGGCACGACAAGCAGCAGCACCAAAATGAAAACAAGGAAGAACAGAACTGTAATGATGCTGGTGGCAACCACCCGGCTTGCGCCGCGCGCTTCAAGCTTGTCGGCCAGCGGATCAAGGAAATAGGCAATCGCCATCCCGGTCACAAACGGCAACAGGATTCCGGAAAACAGCCAAATCAGGAAAAAGAATCCGACGATAAAAATCAGCCAAAACCGTGCTTGCTTCTGCAATGTCATGACCGGCTCCCCTCTTTTTCCCAGGCGTGAAAATGTAATTTCAAATCATCAGACGGGTTGGCATGTGACCAACAACCTCGCTTTAACCGCCAAGCGACAAGCCTTCCAGCCGGTCTGTCCCGCTTGGCTGGATAAACCACAGTTCGCCCATGCGGCTCAAATTAAGGTTCTGTTGATTAAGCGCGGTCTGCAATTGCGTGGTGGAGCCAACGAACTCAAGCGAAAGCTGCACTTCGCGCCGTGACATCGCAACCACACGTGAATTGCGCACAACCGGAAGCCCGACCAGTTTTTTCTCGATCCCCGCCCAATCCTTAAGCCCGGTAATCGGGATAAACACCATCAGGCTCCCCCCCGTGCTGTAATTGATCAGGTTTGCCCGTTTCCAGCCATCGGCCAACTGGTCCTGCACGGATTTGGCCGCCCGCACCAGCGTTTCATTTAGCGTTTCGTCAGGCAGGGTGTTTTCCTGAACGCCAAAAACCTGCGGCGCCCCGTTCGGGTCATAGCGCGTAACCGATACATCAACCGTCTCGCCTCCGGTTGGTCCTGTTACCTCGGCACTGGCGACCACGGCAACATCCGCGCCATAGCGTCGTGCAAGCTGGTTTAAACGTTCCATGGCCCCGTTTTCCGCCTGTTCGGCAGAAACAGTCCCGATATCGGTCAAATCCCCAATCGGCGCCTTGATCGGCACCAGGCCCGATGTCGCAACATTGCGCGACCAAACCTCACGCCACGGATTTGGGTCATCCCACAGGGTGACATAGCCTGATGTACGATAGACCGGCACGATCATCACCGGCTTTGATTGCAGCTCGGCAAAGGAAACATCGCGGAACCGCAAATACCGGCGCAACTCGTCATCCTTGAACCGCACGGTCATATCGGCGATGTAGCGCACCGAAGATGTCTTTTCATTCGACACCCCGAAATCACGCACCATATTGGTGATCACGGATGTTTCGGGCACTTCAAGTCCCGCACGATCTTCTGGCAGGGTCAAACGCGCTACAACTTCTTCAAATGCCTTGCGCTGACCAATTTCAAGCGCCTGTTCACGCGCAGCAGCAGCGGTATCGGCACTTTCATCGACATGCACACCGGTCACGGTGAAAATGTCCTGCGCACTCGCCGGAAATGCCATGATCGCAGCAACCGTTGCCGTGGCCGCCAACATCTTGATGTTTTTCAATGAAGTAAGCACGTATGCCTCTTTGCCCTAAATCCTGTCGTGTGCGATTCTTTCTGGGTCAGCCCATAACGCTCTTTGTGGCATGTTGAGCGCATTCTGCAAAGAAAACTCTGTCATGCGCAGGTGATCATTGCATATTGCCCGCGTTTGAGTATTTTCGGCCCAGCGGAAATTATCAAGCCCGCGTTTTTTATCAGTAGGACTCAACATCTGATTAAAGGCGTCAGTAAGGCGGATTGGTCAAACAGCGGCACAATTGCTGCGACCCGGACCGCACAGTGCCCGGTGTATAACCGGTCCACGACGTTTGGAAGTCGGGATGTACTGATGAAAAACGCGGGTTATGCCGCCCGTTTTTCATGCATGCTTGATGCCAAGGACCCCCAAAATGACCACCTCTGACGGCCTGACCTATAAGGACTCCGGTGTTGATATCGATGCCGGCAATGACCTTGTCGAACGAATCAAACCGCTTGCAAAGGCAACCACCCGTTCCGGTGTTGCCGGTGGCCTGGGCGGTTTCGGTGCCCTGTTTGATCTGAAGGCTGCCGGATATAACGATCCGGTTCTGGTGTCTTGCACCGATGGGGTCGGCACCAAGCTCAAGGTCGCCTTTCTGGCCGACAAACATGACACGGTCGGCATCGATCTGGTCGCCATGAGTGTCAATGACCTTGTCGTGCAAGGCGCCGAACCGCTTCTGTTCCTTGACTACTTCGCCACCGGCAAACTTTCCGTCGATAACGCCGCTGATGTGGTGGCCGGCATTGCCGAAGGCTGCAAACAGGCAGGCTGTGCACTAATCGGGGGTGAAACCGCCGAAATGCCCGGCATGTATGCCGATGGTGAATATGATCTGGCCGGTTTTGCCGTCGGTGCGGCCGAACGCGGTGAACTGCTTGATGGCTCCAACGTGGCCGAGGGCGACGTTATTCTTGGTCTGGCCTCAAGTGGCGTGCATTCCAACGGCTATTCGCTGGTGCGCAAGGTCGTTGAAAAAGCGGGCCTTGGCTACGGCGATGATGCCCCCTTCGCGCCGGGCAAGACCGTTGGCGAAGCACTGCTCGAACCAACCAAAGTCTATGTCAAAAGCTGCCTTGCCGCACACAAGGCCGGTCTGGTCAAGGCGCTTGCCCACATCACCGGTGGCGGCTTGACCGAAAACGTGCCGCGCGTTCTGCCCGATGACCTGACCGCTGTATTTGATGCCAGCTGCTGGGAATACCTGCCGGTGTTTAAATGGCTGTCCAAACAGGGCGGCATTCCGGCGATGGAAATGGCGCGCACCTTTAACTGCGGCATTGGCATGTGTGTGGTTGTTCCCGCTGATAAAGCCGATGAAGCCGAAGCCCTTCTGCGTGAAAACGGTGAAACCGTCAGCCAGATCGGTATCATCGGCCCGCGTGCGGGCGATGGCCCACAGGTCGTGATCAAAAATATGGCCCGGACCTGGGACAAGTAAGCAGGTCATGGGACAGGGAAAAAAGCTTAAGCTTGCAGTACTGATTTCAGGCGGCGGGTCCAACCTGCAGGCCATCCTTGATGCCTGTAATGCCCCCGACTATCCGGCCGAAATCGTTTTGGTGTTTTCCAACCAGCTTGATGCTGGCGGGCTGGAACGCGGCCGCCGTGCTGGCATCCGCACGGAAGCCATCTCGCACAAGGGCTATCCCGGTGGCCGCGAAGCTTATGATGATGCGGTAAGTGCCCTGATCGAGGAAAGCGGTGCCGACCTTGTTGTTCTGGCGGGCTATCTGCGCCTGGTCAGTGAAAGCTTCACCGCGCGCTGGAAAGACAAGCTGATCAACATTCACCCATCCCTTCTGCCAAGTTTCAAGGGCCTGCATGTCCATCAGGCCGCCCTTGATGCCGGGGTGAAATTCGCCGGATGCACCGTGCATTACGTCGTACCCGAAGTTGATAGCGGCCCGATCATTTCCCAGGCCGTGGTTCCGGTTCTGCCCGGCGATGATGCGGGGAAACTGGCCCAGCGTATCCTCAAACAGGAACACCGCATTTACCCACAGGTCATCCGCTGGATCGCCGAAGGCCGAGTCTCGGTCGATGCCAAGGGCATTGTCACCGTGGCCGATGCCAAACCGGCCGACATGGCAGAAATCAACCCGACGCTAGAGCCCGGATGAAAGAACCTTTGGCGCTGGCTGCGCAGGTTGCTTAACGCTTAAAAAGGCGGGCCAAAGTGATCTGGCCCGCCTTTTTCTTGTCGTGCTATCAGCGCCACAGAGTCACGATGGTCAACAGAACCACCATACCGACCAGGGCCTGCACCAACGTCCCACCCATCAAAACGCGAATGGCGCGGCCCTCGCTTGGCTCGTTCTCCAAGGCGTCGCGCCGAACCAGCCAATAGTAGCTGTCATTGGGCAAAACTGCGACAAACGAGCCAAGACAAATTGCGAAGACAGCCGCAATCTCGTTAACGCCACTTGCAAGCACAATCGGGGCTGCAACAGGTGAAATGGCGGCGAAGGTTGCCATTGATGATCCCTGCGCCAGCTTGAACAGCACGGTCAGGCCAAAGAGTGCAATCAGGGTCATCACGCCGTCGCCTTGCGGCACCAGATGATCCAAAGACAAAATCCCGGTCAGAACCGTTCCAAATGCACTTGCGGCACCAATCACAAACAAAAGCGATCCCGTGCGTCGAACCGCGCTGTCCAGGCAGCCGCGCCGTTTTTCAGCTGGCGTTTGCAACAGGGCGATGATCGCTGCGATGATCAACGCGCCCTTTGGCAGCAAAAGAAAATCCAATGCCGCAATACCGGTCGGGCCAACAACACCCCCCAAAACCAGCAGGCCCGCCATCACGACAAATGGCGTAAAGGTCATCAGCAAATCTCTGCTGTCAGCAGCACCGTCTTGCTTGATCGCCGCCCCGTTATTCTTGGTCGCAAAGCGCGCCCAAACCACACCTGCAGCCCAGACAGGCAACATCAAAAGCCCACCGCACAGCAACAACCACACAGGTTCAATCCCGGTGCCCCCCGTCACGCCAAGCCCAGCCGTAACAATAAGCGGGCCCGCCGGATACAGCAGCTTGAACCCGGCATAGGCACCAAATGCCGTATCCATCTTGTGGCGCCCCGCCGCCGGCGAAAGTGCGGCATAGGCGGAGTCAGGGCAAATCATGCCCGCCCCTGCAATCGGCGACACCAGTGCAACCGCACGGCCCGCCGCTTTGGACGCGATGTTTTGCTGCGACAGGACTGCGGCCAAGGTAAAGGATGGCAAAAGGATAAGGGCAAACTCGCCCAGGGCCCGTCCGAAACCGGTGTTGAATTGTCCGGTGACCTCGTTTGCTTCAAGCCCTCCGATCAAGCCGATGAGTACAGTCAACAAGACCATCCAGATCACCAAAGGCAAGTCCGGCACATGATTTTTCAAACGTAAGGTCGCAAATGATGTTGAAGGCGTCTCTGCCATGATGGGTCCAGCCTTTTAATTGAGCTGTACTCATGCTAGATGACACAAGGTGAATGCTTAAATGAGAAATAATGAGGGACGCAATGCGCACAGCTCATGCCAGACCACCATTGCGATCCCTTCAGGTGTTCGAGGTTGCCGCCCGTTGCGGCAATTTCACTGCAGCCGGCCAGGAACTTGGCCTTACCCAAAGCGGCGTGTCGCGTCAGGTCTCCGACCTGGAGGCAACATTGGGCGTTGCACTGTTTCTGCGCAACGGCGCAAGACTGAGCCTAACTCTGGCCGGGGATCGGCTGGCGCGTCAACTAGCAGACAATTTCTCTCGCATCTGGTCCGCCGTGGCAGATGCACAACGATCCCATCAAGTTGTCACACTCTCCATGCTGCCATCGGTGGCCGCAAAATGGTTTGCGCCGCGACTCGGTAACTTTCTGGCGATAAATCCCGACATTGATCTTCGGATTACGGCGTCTCGGCATCTTGTGGATTTTACCCTGGAACGTGTTGATGCGGCGATCCGCTACAGCCCTGCGCCGTCCGGCGATCTCGATGCGGTCAAGCTCGGCACTGAAACCATCACGCCGGTTTGCTCTGCTCAATATGCCCGGGAAAACAAGTTGAACACGTTTGAAGACCTGTATCACGCCACGCTTCTTTATGCCGATCTTCCAGAAGATTGGAGCGCGTGCTTCAAAGCCGCCGGGTGCCAACGCCCGCCACCCGCCGGGCCGCGCCTGGGGGATGACAGTGCGATTTTGCAGGCAGCCGTTCAGGGTCAGGGGGTCGCACTCGGACGGTCGTTACTCGTCGCCGATGATATCGCCTCAGGGCGCCTGGTCGCACCTTTCAACGTCTCTCTGGCAGCCAGCCATGCATATTGGTTCGTCAGACCCAAAGGCGCCTCAACAACAGATGCAATCGACGCCGTAAAAGCCTGGCTATTCGATCAGTTTGAAGAACAAAATCAGATGCGACCCTGACCCCGGATGAAAGAACATTTTGCCCAGCTTTTTCGTGTCTGCTGTCAAATCACTAAACCGGGGCCATAATCTTTGCGCATTCTGCTGCTGTGATGGGCTCGATCGTTGCCACCACTGCCACGGACCACCGATATCATGACGCACACGCCCCACAGACTGATCATCGCCTTCGCCCTTTTCGCCGTTCTGCCGGGCGCCGCAATCGCCGATACGGACCCCAATCTGAAGTCCTACGAAGCCGATATGCAAACCGGCGAAAAATCGTGGCGGGCACAAAAATGCGCGGTCTATCAGGAAACCCGGACCGACATGCTTGAAACCATCCCGCGCGGCGCGCTCAGCCCGGAATTTGCCAAGGCCGAAGAAGACTATATCGCAAATGGCTGCTCTGGCCGCGCCTATGCCTGCCCTGAAACCAAGACCGAGCTTAAATACGCCAACCAGATGTCCCTTGCGATGATGAGCCACGGGCTTTCAGGCACCTTCCTGCCCTATGGCTGCAAATCCAGCATCCAATAAACCCTTGGGATCAAACCATAAGCCGCTCAGATGTGAAGTCGGTCAAAGGTCCGACCCTTAGGTTAATTGACATCTTGCACTGCACCAACTTGGTGGATATACATTTGCAAAATTCCAAACCCAAGGAGGCCAGATTGCAGGGTAACGATTACGAACTCACTGAAACCCATGTCGACATTTACAACGGCTACACCAGCTTCGTTAAATGGGGCACCATTTCGGTTATTGCCATTCTTGTACTGATGGCGATCTTCCTTCTGTGATCTGCCGGTCGGCATTGATCCGAAAGCTCACAAGCGCAAAAAGCTGCCGTTCACCGGCAGCTTTTTTTATGCTCAAAGCGTATCTGTCTTATGGGACACCACATCAAACCCCTCTTCTGGACCGGGCGGAACAAAGGCCGCATTGATCTGATGGAATTGGGCATCACTTGCGGCAAACTGATGCGCCCCTGCACGATTGCGCGCCCGCAGACGCGCAATACAAACATCATCCGCCTGATCAAGATAATGCAAAACGTGCCGGGCGTTGGCCGCGTCGATGATCTCGCGCATCCAGCGACGGAAATCCGGGGTATTGGCCGGAAAATCCAGCACAACCGACAGCCCCGAACGCAGCAACATCGCAACATGCGGCCCCATGACATCGCGCAGCTTTTGCGATACCCGCACGTAATCGGCAACCGACTGCATCTGATCGGCAAACAGGGTCGATAACCATTCATCCTCGGCAATCAGAACCCTGCCCGGCTGGCGGGCCAGCTCTGCGGCCAATGTCGATTTTCCTGCAGCGATCTTGCCACACAGCATATGCAACGTTGCCGCCGGTTGATCTGTTGTCCCCGGCGTGGGCCGGTCACATTGTGATGGGGGATTTGTCATTTCATTCTCCCTTTTTTGAACGGGCCGGGAGACAGCCACAAAAAACCCGCCTCGCCGGCGGGTGGATATCATTTGGTCAAAACGTCTCTACCCCGCCACTCTATAAGAGGCGGTAAAAATACGTGTATTCATCTGGGCGACGACGTTTTCCATACAGCAATCTTCGCATGATGGACTCACGCTGTCCAGTATCTTGCCCAACATGTTGCAGCGCGCAAAAAGACATCACCTCAAAACATATTCACCCCAGAGTTAAAAACCGCTAAGATTTCAACGTTGTCTTGCGTGATAACAGGGGGCGCAAAGCCCTGCATTCCGAAATAATCGGACCCACAACTCGGGGAGGAACAAAATGCAAGGAAGCGATTACGATACCAATCTGGTTGCCGAGCATGAAACAGGCTGGCAGCACTGGACGAAGTTCATGCTCTGGAGTGTACTTTCCATTGCAGTCTTATTGCTGTTGCTCGTGGCATTTCTGATGTGATCGGACCAACAAAAAACGCCCCGCAATCTGCGGGGCGTTTTTGTATCCGGCAAGGCCGGTATTCGTCTTGCGACGCTTAGCCGACGATTTCGGTCTGAGCGAAGAAGTATGCAATTTCGATTGCAGCATTTTCGAGCGAGTCCGAACCGTGGACCGAGTTCGCTTCGATGGATTCTGCAAACTGTTTGCGGATGGTGCCCTCATCGGCGTTTGCCGGGTTGGTTGCGCCCATTACTTCGCGGTATTTCACGACGGCGTCTTCGCCTTCGAGTACCTGAACAACAACCGGGCCAGAGACCATGAAGTCTACCAGTTCGCCGAAGAACGAACGTTCTTTGTGAACTGCGTAGAAACCTTCAGCCTGAGCGCGGGTCAGAGCCACACGCTTCTGTGCGACGATGCGCAGGCCAGCTTCTTCGATGACGGCGTTGATTTTGCCAGTCAGGTTGCGGCGCGTTGCGTCCGGCTTGATGATCGAAAGAGTGCGTTCGACAGCCATTGGTTTCACCTAAGCTTTGTAAAAATTCGTTACCCCCAAGAGGACCATCAGAAAGTCCCCCAAGAACAAAGGGCCTGCGGAAGACAAAGGCGGCACAAACGACCGCCCTTATCATCCACAGACCCGAAGGTTGGCGCTATATAAACGGGCTTGGATCGCAACGCAACACATAGTTCTACCCCCGCATTCCAGACCTGCAGGCTTTGCATTGGGCTATTTCGCCGCCAAAACGCTGCCAAAAGGCATGAAACTGCGCCTTCGGGGGGCTTTTCCCTGCTTCTGTCATCAAAATCACACCTGTCATGACAATTTGAAGAATCCTTGCGTCAAAGCGCTGTCTGCCCTATTGAAAGCACAGAAATCCTTGCGATTCCCCCGATTAGGCTCAGGACCTATTAATTTGATTTGAATGGCAGGCGTTATATTTGTGAAATCCAAGGAAAAGCCCACCGGGCGGGCTGGTATCCCGGTCAAGGGGTTTGACGCCGGAGTTTGCAAATATAACGTCTGTCCTTCGGATTCACAGGATTTGCACGGGCTACTTTGTCGCAAAGCCTTGAAAGATGTATATCTTCCTGCGGTTTTGCTTCGCGTATCCGCACAAATCCGGTGAACCATTCATACCAAATTAATAGGCCCTGAGCCTAAAAACCGAAAACATTCCCGACACCGGCGAAAGAGACCATGCTTCAAATATCCGACCTGACCTACCGCATTGGCGGCCGCGTCATCCTTGATCAGGTCACGCTGACCATCCCGGACGGGCACAAGGTCGGCCTGATCGGCCGCAATGGCGCCGGCAAGTCGACCCTGCTCAAACTGATTTCCGGTGAACTGGCAACCGATGGCGGCGACATTCGCCTGTCCAAGCGTGCCCGCATGGGGGTCGTATCCCAGGAAGCCCCGGCGGGCTCGCGTTCCCTGCTTGAAACGGTTCTCGCAGCCGATACCGAACGGGCATCCCTTTTGGAAGAAGCCGAAACCACCACGGACCCGCACCGCATTGCCGAGGTCCATACACGCCTGGCCGACATCGACGCCCACACCGCCGAGGCGCGCGCGGCATCGATCCTGTCGGGCCTTGGCTTTGACGGCGATGCGCAGCAACGCGCCTGTGATGATTTCTCGGGCGGCTGGCGGATGCGTGTGGCCTTGGCGGCCACCCTGTTCCTGCGCCCCGACTTGCTGCTGCTTGATGAGCCAACCAACCACCTTGATCTTGAAGCCACCATCTGGCTGGAAAACTATCTGATCAACTATCCCGGCACGATCATCCTGATCAGTCACGACCGTGATCTTTTGAACCGGGTGGTCAAATCGATTGCCCATCTGCATGACGGCACTGTCACGCTTTATGGCGGCAATTACGACAAATTCGCCAAAACGCGCCGCGAACAGATGGAACTGGCCTCCAAGCATTACGAAAAACAGATCGCCCAGCAAAAGCATCTGCAATCCTTCATCGACCGCTTCCGCGCCAAGGCCAGCAAGGCCAAACAGGCGCAAAGCCGTGTCAAAATGCTTGAAAAAATGGGCCCGGCCATCCCGGTGGTCGAGGATCGCGGCATTTCCTTTGACTTCCCAAGCCCCAAGGAACTGCCCCCGCCCCTGATCAACATTCACGAAGGCGATGTCGGTTACGAAGAAGGCAAACCGGTCCTGCGCAATATCAGTCTGCGCATTGATATGGACGACCGCATCGCGCTTCTGGGGGCCAACGGCAACGGTAAATCGACCCTGGCCAAGCTGCTTGCCAACCGGCTTGAACTGATGTCGGGCGAAAAGATGGCCTCGAACAAGCTGCGCATCGGCTATTTTGCCCAGCATCAGACGGACGAGCTGCGCGGCGACGAAACGCCCTATCAGCATATGGCATCCCTGATGCCCGATGTCATCGAACACAAGGTCCGTGCCCAGCTTGGCCGCTTTGCCTTCGAGGGCCAGAAAGGCGACACCAAGGTCAAGGACCTTTCAGGCGGCGAAAAGGCCCGTTTGCTGTTTGCGCTGATGACGCTTGATGCCCCGCATATGCTCATCCTCGATGAGCCGACCAACCACCTTGACATCGACAGCCGCGATGCGCTGAACCATGCGCTCAATGCCTATGAAGGTGCGGTGATCATCATCAGCCACGATCCTTATTTGATCGAGGCCTGCGCGGATCGTCTGGTACTGGTTTCTGACGGCACGGTTTCCGCGTTCGATGGCGATGTTGCCGAATACCGCCAGTACCTTCTGGATCGCGCGCGCATGGAACGCCGTGCGAACAAAAACGGCGGCGAAGAGGGCAACGGCAAACCCGCCAAACGCGACCGCAAGGCCGAACGCCAACAGGCCGCCGAAAAGCGCAAGGCCGCCGCCCCGATCAAACGCGAAGTCGAAAAGCTTGAAAAACAGATGGAAAAGCTGACAGAGCGCAAGGCCGACATCGAAGACAAGATGGGCGACCCAACGCTTTATGAAGACGCCAACGCGCAAAAGCTCGCCGACATTCAAAAAGAACTCGGCAAGATCGAAAACGACCTTGCCATGATCGAACAGAAATGGATCGAAAAGCAGGAAGAATACGACGCCAAGGTGGCGTAAGTCGCCACGGCTCGCCCACGCCCGTCACCTGAAAACCCCGTCACCCCCGCACAGTCTGCCCTCGCGCAGGAGGGGGACGGGACTCCATCTTTGCCACACAGCAAAGATGCCGTTCTCCCCCTCTTCGCCGTCATTTCCGCGCAGGCGGAAATCCACCTATGCCCCGAAGAAAAACCGAAAACGGCACATAAACTACAACCGGAACTCAACCAAAGATTGCCACAATCAACGCTCGCCTCTATCCTGAAAATCACAGGTGTCAATGAGGCCCCCCATGATCACGACAGCAAGAAAACCCGTCAGCGTTGGTGAAATGCTCGTCACCGAGTTCATGGAGCCGATGGAATTGACACAGACCGCTCTGGCAGATGCCATGGGTGTCCCGCGCAAACATGTAAACGAACTGTGCAACAATCGTCGTCGGATTACTGCCGACACCGCCCTTATCCTTGCCCGCGTTTTTGGTAATAGTGCCGAATTCTGGATCAACACCCAGATGCGAAACGACCTTTGGGATGCCCTGAACATCCCTGACCGTCGCGAACGGATTGAGCGCGCACGTCCAGTTGTCTCTCCGGTTGCGGCATAATACTCCTTCCTGCCTGCCTGAAATTCCCGCACTGCTGCTGACAACAGCCTGTCAGCAGCGTTGGTTTATCAATCGCGGATCAACAACCCATTACTGACTCCCCGGATTTTTTTCCATCAATACTTAACCCCATGGTTAAGTATCAAGACACCGACCTGAACTGCATTTTTGCTGCTCTCGCCGATCCGACGCGCCGCGCATTGCTGGCGCGGCTGGACGACGGCGGCGACGCGCTTTCGGTCAGCGAGCTCGCCGAACCGTTTGATGTTTCAATGCCTGCAGTGATGAAGCATCTCAATGTGCTGTCCGGTGCCGGGTTGATTGCCCGGCAAAAAACCGGGCGCACGGGCACATTCGGCTGCAGCCGGAAAAGATGGCGCACGCCATGGAATGGCTGCGCCGTTATGAGCGGTTCTGGTCTGATCGCCTTGACCGCTTGGCCGCCTTTGTCGAGAACGACACGCAGGATCAGGAGGACCGGTGATGCAACACTGCCCCCCGGATCAAAGCTTACTGAAATCATCGGCCTACCTGTACATAGGAGAAGGAGAACGACAATGACCCGACCCAAAATTGTCTCCCGTGCGGAATGGCTTGCCGCACGCAAGGCGCATCTCGAACGTGAAAAGGACCATATGCGATCATGGGACCGTCTGTTCGACGAACGCCGTGCTCTGCCCTGGTTCCAGGTCGACAAGGCATATGAATTCGACACCCCGATTACTCTGGGATTCTCGCATTGATTTTTACAAATATTTACATATTTTAACGCAACCGCCATAGTATGGGGTGATGTCCCCGAGACGCAGAAAATTTTTCGTGAAAGTTCATAATGTTTCGAGTTTTTCTTGCCCACACCCCGACGGCACTGGCGTTGCAATTTCCACCGCGCATCCTGAACGCCCTGACGGAACAATGTGATGTTGTCGTAAACCCAACCAATGACGTGCTGTCCGGTGAAGCGCTGGCCGCTGCGGCGACCGGCTGCGATCTGGTGATTGCTGACCGGCAAACCCCCGTGGATAAACATTTTTTCAAGGCCACGACGGATACGCTTGCCGTCATGCGCTGCGCTGTTGATATCAGCACAATTGATGTCGATGCGGCATCACGTCATGGGGTGCTAGTAACCCGTTCCGTCCCGACTTTTGCGACCTCGGTATCCGAACTTGCAATCGGCTTCATGATTGATGGCGCACGGGGCATCAGCCGGGCTGCTGCAACTTATCGCAACGGGCAGAAACCAACACTTCCGATGGGGAACCAGTTATCCGGACAGACCGTTGGAATTTGCGGGTTTGGCGTCATTGGTCAGAAGCTTGCAGCTCTTGCGCAGGCGCTTGGCATGAAGGTCATCATCACCGATCCGGCCCTGGGCACCCTGCCCGACGGAATCAGGAATGTTGCGTTTGATACATTGCTTGAGACCGCGGACTTTGTCGTTTGTCTGGCTCCGTCCACGCCGCAAACCGCCGGAATGTTCGGGGCTGCGGCATTTTCCAAGATGAAATCCACCGCAATGTTCATCAACCTTGCCCGCGGTGAGCTGGTTGACGAAGCCGCACTCGAACAGGCGCTTGATGCGAACCAGATCGCCTGTGCGGCCATGGATGTCGGCAGCGCACAGGATCAATGCCCGGCAGCCCACCTTGCCGGTCGGGAAGATGTCATTGCCACCCCGCATATCGGCGGGCAAACCCCGCAAGCAAGTGAAGGCCAGGCCATGCATGTGGTTAAGCAGATCATGCAGCTTGCGAACCATGAATTCCCGGATGAAGCCGTGAATACATCTACGGCACATCGGTTGCACACGCGCTTTGCCGCTACGTCCCCAACCAGCAAAGGTACGATATGACCCGCAATATTGTTGTTCCGAACGGGGCGTGCGACTGCCACTTTCATGTTTTTAAACGCGGCGCACCAACCATCCCCGGCGCCCTTGCCGCGCCAGAGGAAGAAACCGTCACACGTTACCGCGCCATGCGCGATTCCCTTGGCCTGACACACGCTGTCATTGTTCAGTCAACAGCTTATGGCACGGATAACAGCATCACCGCCGAGGGCATCACGGCATTGGGTGCGAAGGACACGCGCGGCATTGCCATTGTTGACGAAACAGCAAGCGATGCTCTGTTAGGTGAACTGACAGATGCCGGTTTTTGCGGTGCGCGCTTTCACATGTTACCCGGCGGGATTATTGGCTGGGATCAGGTCGACAGGATTGCAGAACGGGTCCATGGTTTTGGATGGCATTCCCAATTGCAACTCGACGGGCGCACCCTGCCCGATCGCGCCGCGCAGATTCTGTCCTGGCCCGGACGGATCGTGATTGATCATATTGGCAAATTCCTTGAGCCGGTGACACCCGACCACGACGCATTTAAATGCCTGCTGCGCCTTGTCGATACTGGTCGGGTCTGGATAAAGCTTTCCTCCCCGTATGAGGTATCGCGCGTGGGTGCTCCGGGATATGATGATGTCTCTGTCCTTGCCCGCGCGCTTGTTGACCATGCGCCTGAACGGATGCTTTGGGCGTCAAACTGGCCGTACCTTATGACCACGCCGCGCCCGGATGACACCAGAATGCTTGAACTGCTTTCTGAATGGGCACCCGATACCGCCATTCAAAAACGTATTCTGTGCGACAACCCGCAAGAGGTTTACGGGTTCGACGCGATCAAATCCGAAACCTGACAAGACCACCCAGCGTGTAAAGCGGACGGCATCAAACAGTCAGACAAATACAGCAACGCCCGCGGACCATTTGGCACGCGGGCGTTGTTTGTTTTTTTTGTATAATCGACCTGATTATTCAGGAAGTTTGAATACTGGCAGGACCGAACCTTCATACTTGGTTTCGATGAATTCGCGGACCGTGTCATCGTGATAAGCTTCAACCAGCGTCTTGACCCACGGCTCGTCCTTGCGGGCGGTTTGGGTGACAATCACGTTGGCATAGGGGCTGTCATTGCCTTCGATCGCAATCGAATCCTTGATCGGATTCAGACCGGCTTCGAGCGCGTAGTTGGTGTTGATCGCCGAAGCATCCAGATCGGCAAGCGAGCGCGGAAGCTGTGCGGCATCCAGCTCGACAAAGCTGATATTTCTGGGGTTTTCAATCACATCAAGCGGGCTGACCACCAGGCCGACTTCCGGATCAACCTTGATCAGGCCATGGGACTGCAACACCAAAAGCGCACGACCACCATTGGTCGGATCGTTCGGAATGCCGACTTCGGCACCTTCTGGCAGCTCATCGAGACTTTTGATCTTGTCGGAATAAATGCCCATCGGGGTCAGGATGTTGTAGCCAACGACCGAAAGCTCATAGCCGCGGTCCTTGATCTGGTTGTCGAGATACGGCAGGTGCTGGAAGCTGTTGGCATCCAGATCGCCATCATCAAGCGCCTGGTTCGGGATCACATAATCCGAGAAGCTGATCAGTTCGATATCAAGCCCCTTGGTTGCTGCGACCTTGACGACTTCTTCCATGACTTCTTCATGGGCACCCGGCGTCACGCCGATTTTGATCGCATCATTGGCAAGTGCCTGACCGGTCAGGGCCGATGCCAGAACGGCAGCTGCCGTGATTTTAAGTAGAAACCGCATTGTAAAACTCCTTGTTTTCTTTTGGGTTTGTGCGGGAATTTCATGAACGTGAGGAACCCTCACATTCGAATTTTAATCAGATATTGCGCTTGTCGGCCTTGCGCGCCAGATAGTCGCCAAAACTTTGCACCACCTGCACCACCACAATCAGGGTGATGACGACTGCGGCCATGACATCGGGGCGGAAGCGCTGATAGCCATAGCGAATACCAAGATCGCCAAGCCCGCCTGCACCAACAGCACCCACCATCGCCGAGTAGCCAATCAGTGTCACCGCCGTCAGGGTCAGGCCATGAATGATGCCCGGCAATGCTTCGGGCAACAGCACCTTGGTCACAACCTGCACCGGGCGCGCGCCCATGGCCTGGGCCGCTTCAATCAGGCCGCTATCGACTTCGCGGATTGCGCCTTCGATGATGCGGGCGATAAACGGAATGGCCGCCACCGTCAGCGGCACAATGGCAGCAGACGTGCCGATCGAGGTCCCGACGACAAAGCGGGTGAACGGAATAATGGCGACCGCCAGAATGATGAACGGGACCGAGCGGGTCGCATTGACAATCGGGCCAAAGATGCGCTGGAACCAAAGGGCTTCAAACAGCTCGCCGCGACCAGAAGTTGCCAGCAATACGCCAAGCGGCAAGCCAAAGGTGGTTGCAATGCCAAGCGACACAGCGACCATGTAAATGGTTTCCCAGGTCGCCTGCAGCAGAATGGGTGCAAGGGTTGAAAACATGACTTAGCCCTCCTGCCCGGCTGTGTTACCGGTGACGTTGTTGTTGGCATCTGAACCGGCCCGGAAATCCATGAATTCATCGGCCAGAAGCGATTGTGTTGTCGCATGTTTGGGATCGGCAAAAATGCCCTCAACGCCGCCTTCTTCGACGATCACACCGCCATCCATCACCGCCACACGATCACAAAGGGCTTTGACCACCGCCATTTCGTGGGTGATCACCACCATGGTCAGACCAAGGCGATTGTTGATGTCCTTAAGCAGGGTCAGGATTTGACGGGTGGTTTCCGGATCAAGGGCCGAGGTGACTTCATCACACAGCAAAACCTTGGGGCTGGACGACAGCGCGCGCGCTATGCCAACGCGCTGTTTCTGACCGCCGGACAATTCCGCCGGGAAACGGTCGCGCTTGTCTTCAAGGCCAACAAGGGGCAGCAGCGGATCGACCGCAGCGGCGATTTCGGCCTTGCTGGCCCCGGCCAGTTCAAGCGGCAATGCGATGTTGTCATAAACCGTGCGCGAAGACAGCAGGTTGAAGTGTTGAAACACCATGCCAAGCTGACGGCGAAACAGCGGCAGATCGCGTTTTGACAGGGTCGTCACATCGGTCCCGTCAACAACGACAGAACCCGATGTCGGTGCTTCGAGCAGGTTGATACAACGGATCAGAGTGGATTTGCCCGCACCGGACCGGCCGATAACCCCAACAATTTCGCCAGCCTCAATATCAAGATTGATGCCGCGCAAAGCGTTATGGGCGTCATTGCCGCGTCGTGCCGGATACGTTTTCTGGACGTTCGAGAGCCGGATCATGGATCCCAACCTTTCCGTAGATACAAAAAAACCGCCGCGGCTTCACCGAGGCGGTCGTACATACGGAGCATATACGCCCTCTCGCTTTAGCCGCATTTTTAGCGCGCCCGCAAGCTGAGGAGCAAATCGGCGCGTTCAACACCCAACTATTTATCTGACCTGACGTCATTGTTCAATGGGCAAGCGCATGCATTTTACGCATGGCATGCATGTTACTCTTTTATATTACATCAAATTCAGTGTTTAAATTGCAATATCCGGGCATATCAAACGCCCCGGATCAGGCCCAACCGCCAGCCTTTCGACTATGCGCCCTGTGCGATTTGCGGGCCGGGCACAGGTTTTTCGGGATGTTGCTGAATGTTGCACCATTGTCTGGGCGATTGCCCATACATCCGTTTGAATTCCCGGCTGAATTGAGACGTACTGACATAGCCCACATCCATGGCCGCTTCGTTCACCGTCATGCCTGCAGCAATCTTTGTTGCGGCACTCCCCAGACGCATCGACTTCACGAACTGAATCGGTGACATCGTGGTGACGTCTTTGAACTTGCGATGAAACACGGCGCGACTCATTCCTGCGTGTGCGGCCATATCATCGATGGAAACCGGTTCGCGCAAATTAGATGAAACGTGGGAGATAGACCGAGCAATGGCATTGCCAACACTAAAGGCCTGCCTGGCAAAATAACCGGCCTCTCCCTTTAAGATGGTGTAGTAAAGTTCGCGCAGCCGGGCTTGCCCGAGAATAGCGATATCGGATGGACTGCTGCACAGCTTTAGCAGCCGCAAAAGTGCATCCGAGAATGCTGCGTCCCAATAGGCAAGGTCGATCCCTTGGGCGGCCGGGTTCGACTTGCTCGATCCAATGACACCTCCGACACGGTCCATTTCCACAGCCAACTCGGTCATCATTCGCTGGTCGAGTGAGATGTAAATGCCATAAAGCGGGTTATCCGGTGACGCGGCGGGTGTCCCTGCCCGTACCGGCATTGCCATCGGGCAACACAAGTACCGGCTGTTATCATAAACATAGTTCTGACCATCGAGAATGGCTTCTTTGGACCCGCTTACGATGGCAATCACACTGGGTTCATACACCACAGGGGCACAGGGAACCGACTGGGTTGCGCGAAAAATCTGCACCCCCTTCACCCCGGTTTCCATCAGGCCGTCTTCGAAAATACGCTCTTCTATGAGGTGTCTGATTTGTAGCTTGGTCATATGGCCAACCTAAATCCAGAAAATGCACTTTTCAATCACAACGATACGATTAGGCAAGTTTTCAAGATAATTTCGTCTGTTTTTTATCTAATCCAAGAGTTATCTCCATCCACATGACAATCCCCGACATCGTGCGACCCCTTCGTCGTCGCCAACAGGAGCATAACGATGACAAATACCCAATTTGGTCCCAACGGCTGGACACCAGAGCGCCTTGGCTCACTTGCTGGTAAAACCTATGTTGTTACCGGCGCAAATAGCGGCACAGGATTTGAAGCCTCACGCGTTCTTTTGTCCAAGGGCGCGAAATTGGTCATGCTGAACCGCAGCGCCGAAAAATCAGCCATCGCCATTGAAAAGCTGAAACACGAATTCGGCCCGCAAACCGACGTGAGCTTTATTCAAATGGACCTTGCAGAGATTGCCAGTGTGCATGACGCGGCAGACGCGGTGATGAAAACGGTCCCGCAAATTGATGCATTGATCTGTAACGCCGCCATAGCCCAGGTGCCCAAACGGGTCTTAACCAAGGATGGTTTTGAAAGCCAACTCGCGACAAATCATTACGGACATTTCGTCCTGTGCGGGAAGCTGTTTGACCGTCTTGATGCTTCTGCGGGACGGATCGTTGTTGTGGCGAGCCTTGGCTATAAAATGGGCCTGAGAACGATCCGGTTCGACGACATGAACTGGGATGATAATTATCAGGCGAACTCTGCTTATAGCCAAAGCAAACTGGCACAAATGATGTTTGCATATGAGCTTCAGGACCGGGTCAGGCAAGCACGCAAAAACGTTGAAATCTATGTGTGCCATCCCGGCGCATCGGCGACATCCCTGATCAAAACCAGCGGCAGCCTTACCACCCGGATCATCTTCCGCCTGATGTCGCGCTCCCCCTTGGTGCAATCGGCCGAAAAAGGATCCTATCCCGAAGTCATGTGCGCGACCCAGAATGGCTTGGAACAACGTGCCCTTTATGGCCCGACGGGTCGGATGGAATGGGTCGGCCCGGTCGGCCAAGGCACTCTGGAGCCTTATGCCTATGACAAAAACACCATGGTCAAATTGTGGGATCGATCAGAGAAGGATACGAATTTCAGCTGGAATTTGTGACGGAAACACAGTTTCAAGGCCGGAGGCAATCGGCTTTCGGCCTTTTTCTGCCACGCACCTTGCGGGGCTTGTTGCCAATTGGACAGTTTGTGTCCGTCGTCTTTCCAATCTTTCCAATCTTTCCAGTCTTTCCAACGCGTGCGGGCTTCTGCTGCTGCATCATGAAATCACAAATCCGAAACCAGTCCGTCTATCGATTGTCAATATCACAGCGGGATTGGACAGATGGCCTTTGCCAACCGGATCAGCGACCTTTCCAGAACACTCGCGCAATATCCCACCACTGTCACGGTAATGGGTAACAAAGTTGCTGTGCGTACCAACGAACAATTGGCAACACTTTCTGCCGAAACCACAAAGCTCGAAGCACTGGCCGCCGAAGGAGACACTGCGATTGCAAGTGGCACGTGTAAGGATCCGGCAGGGCTTTCCACCCGACTGGAATTCAACACATCGCAGATTTCATCCCTGCTGACAGCCTTTGCCGCCCAAGACTCCGAGCGCCTGAAATCGATGAGCATCATCAGCAAACAGAAGTTTGATGCCTATGCAAAGAACCGTATGTCCGCGGAGAAGCGCTTTGCCGATGAGGTTTCCACGCTGCTGACACAGGAAGCCAAGGCAGTCTCCGGACTGGGCAAGAGCGATACCGAGAAACCGGATACCAAGCCCGCCAGCACACCAAAGCCAACACCGGAAGAGCCGGTTAAACCTCAGCCGCCAACGATCCCGACCCTGCAAGATACGATTATCACCCTGCCCGGTTACCTGCGCTCGACAATTCCAGAAATCGTTAAAAAATATGATGACACGGCGTTGTTAACGCAAAGCAAAATCTATGCGGATGCTGCCATCAAACTTGGCGCAAACTCGAACGAGGCCGTCAGAAGCTATGTGGTTATGGCCTTCACCTATGGCCCGGAGTTTCTCGACCCCGGCACAAAGATCACTTGGGTCAACGACATTCTCAACAATTCGCAACTAGGCACGATAGATCAGCGCATTCTGATTTTGCGCAATGCTGTGGAAATGCGCCGCAAGCTTGATCTGCCGATCCTGGACGCCGCCTAACCGTCTTCCCCACAACAGGAAAATGCAATGGTCACATTCACAGTAAAAGTTACCCGACCCGCATCAAACAAGCTTCTGAAGGCTGTGAGTATCGACGTTGCGGGGACAACGAACGCTCAGAAGACTCCATCGTTCGGAGACGATGACAAATCGCTTTCCCAAGAATTTCAGCTTGAGCCAGGTAATAATTATACAATCACAGTCACTGGTCCCGGTTACCTCAGGACGCAAGCACAAAACGTTACTGTGTCAGATGCTGGCGAAACAACGATCGCCCTTAAATCAGTGTGGTTCTCGCTGCATACGGATCAGGACCGGGATGGAAAAATCGAAAATGGTGATGACACACCTGCAGCGATAAACGGCCTTTCGCCCGCAGCCATCACCTTTGGCGTTGATGGTGTTGGCGCGATCATTCCGGTCAATTGCAATCGGGATGGCAACAATACCGCAATTGCCTATAGCGATTGCCAGGATGACAAGATCAATTCCGACGAAGACCTGTTAACCGGGCTTTCGCGTCTGAAGATTATCAAGCATTCCGCCGGTGAGGCTGCGGATGTCGATGCAACCTGGGTCATCAAGCTTTCAGTGGAGGCAACAGGCGTTGAAAACCCGGCAGAACAACATGTTCGCATTTTCTCAAAGGCCGGGACAGATGCCACGGAGCTCATCAGTCCCCAGAAAGGCAAAACAGCCACGTTGAATGCAGCCAACATCAATCCGAACCTAGTGTTGCCGCTTGAGATGATCCGCTTTGCCGGGAAGGATTTTGAGTCTGGCACCGTCAAAATAACACTCAGCGTCATTCAACCCGAATATGCGGGACCAGACACCCCAAGCTATACCTTCACCGAACAGGTCGTCGCGGCAAGGTGGATCGCCAATCATCACTTGCATCAGGTGACGAAACTTCTTGTGGTGAGCGATGATGACAATGTCGACTTTATTGAGGGACTGAAAACTGCGGTTGCCAATGAACCGAAACTCCCATCAGACAAGAGTTATCAGATAATGGAATCTGATCAGAAGCAGGTGCCAATTCCATATCTTGATACGAACAAATGGGCTTTGGAGGAACCATCAGATGACGTTAGCCCTGCAACAGATCAATGGATGCGTGACACAATTTTCTCGGGCTATAGCAGCTGGCCGGGAACCGCAGGCGACGTTAAGACTCAAACAACATTCATAAAGATGCACCGCGAACGATATCTGCAGAACTGGGTGTTTCGTGACCTTCTGAGTAAAGATTTTGCGGTTTACTACCCTGCAGCAGGAAGTGGGGATGCAGTAAATTCCGCTAATTCGGGTGGAAACTTTGAAGTAACGCCCCCGATCAAGAAAACCGGTGGGAACACCTATCCGCTCGGGCGTATATATTACGGCCACAGTGCAAAAAACCGACTTGGCGCGAACAGCACTTTAAGGAAAAGCCGTCATAAGATTGATGACAACACCAGATCTTTTATCAAGGCACAAACACTTCAGTCCCCGATTGAACTTGATACCGACTGGCTTGCTGTTGGCCATGTTGATGAAATGATGACCTTCCTGCCTTACCCGGGTGGTGGTGAGAATAAAAAGTGGAAACTTTTGGTCGCAAGCCCCAAGAAGGCTTATGACCTGATGACGGACAAAAGAGCTGAGAACGTCATTTTTGGCGGAGCAAAAGTTTTGCAACGTCCGAAATGGGACACCGATCACTTTAATTATACGGCCCTCAAGCTGCACAAAACCGTGGTTAGCTGTTCCATCAACGATTTACTCGGGACTGGGAATGCGCCACTCCGGGCACCGAACGGTTATGTATATACATATGATCGCCTTAAAGACTGGAACGTTGGCGGGGTGGAAAAGGCAATCGGTGACAATATCGATATCCTGAAAAACGAGTTTGACTTGGAAGATGACGATATCGTTCGCGTGCCGGTGATATTCTATCCAAGTGATCATGTTAGTGGTGGTCACGCATATGTACTTCCGAGCACCGACAAGGTCGACAACACCAAAAGCCGACGGAACGGATTCAACATCTTCCCTGGCCGCGGTGAGGGATTTAAATGCGGCGCTTTGACCGCCGATATGCCCAACATGTTTGTCGGCAACACTCAGCTTTATATTCCCAAGCCGTATGGCCCTTGGATCGACACCAGCGATGAAGCCACAAGCTTTGATCTTTTTGAAAAGTACCTGAAAGACGAAATTGCCAAATTCAACGGTGCGCTGAGCTGTAATTTCATTGATGACTGGGATGACTACCATGCGTGCGACGGGGAAATTCATTGTGGTACGAACGAAATCCGGCAACCGTCGCAAACCGATGAAAAATGGTGGGCCATCTGATCGCAGTCAAGCTGCATCAATGTCCCATTCTCAGGAGTACGCAAAATGAGCGCACAACAGGACTATCAATCCGCACTCAGCAAGATTTCGGATCATGAGAAGACGGCAGCTGGTCGAGTTTCCGGTCGCCCCAACGCAGGGAGCATGGCCGCCATTTTCGCAGCATATGGCAACAGTATTGCGGCACCGATGACTGAAGACCTCAAGACCGGCACATGGAAGACCATGCCGGACTGGAAGCTGTCAGCCATGATTGACTATCTTTCTGGTTACGGCACTTCTGCGGCTGTCCCGGTCCTTCATGAAATCGAAAAGGAGTATCCCGTGAGCGATATCCAAACTGAGGCAAAAGAGGTCGCGGACCATCTGGAAACACTTGAAGTTGCTGTCTCCGAAGCGCGCAAACTGGGTTTTGTCCAAATGGCAATTTCGTCAGGTGATGCCAATGCCATTGCAAAGGCCGGTTTGCTTGCCCTGTCGAAGATCGACCATGACTGGAACAACCGCGCATCGGAAATCCAGACCGGGCTTTCCAAGCTTGCGCACGACTGCTTCCCTGCTGTTAATGAAATTTCGTCGGGCAAGGTGACCCCGGATGAACTGGTCGAGGCGCTGGTTGAAATCCTGTTTGAGGATAAGGACCATTTGGGGACATAAGCACCCAATGACTGAAACCGAAGCAAAAGAGTTCAGCTTTCGGCTTTTTTCTCCCACGCGCCTTGCGGGGATTGCTGCCAGTAGGACAGTTTGTGTCCGGCGTCTTTCCAGTCTTTCCAGCGGGTCCGGGCTTCGGCCACGGCATCATGATCGCGGTCATCAAACAGCATGATGACGCGTTCATAGTCAGCGACCTTGTCGCTCATGGCGCGGTCGGTCAGAAACAGGAACTGTGCCCCGTTGAGGTTTTCATCCTCGGTCGTCAGCCAGACTGGCTGCATTTGCGCATCGCCATCGGATTTTGATCCGTGCGGCAGCCAGCTTGCAGGTTCATAAGTCCACAGCAGGGTATTGATGGCATCAACGCGCTGATCGGTGCCGGCCATCACGACGGCACGCTTTTCGCGCTCCAGCGTTTTGGAGAGCAATGTCGGGAGTGCGCGTTCCAGCGGCATGCTGGTGAGATGATAGAACCAAATATCAGCCATAAGGCGGTTTTAGCCCGAACATGAAAACGGGGCAAGGTGATCAACACCCTGCCCCATATATTTCAACACCGTCATTCCGGTGAACGCGATCAGTTTTCGTAGTTGTCCGCGACAAAGCGATCAAGCAGACGCACGCCAAAGCCGGTAGCACCCTTCGGGGTGACTTCCTTGTCAGACGTCGACCAGGCCATGGCGGCAATATCAAGATGTGCCCACGGACGATCCTTGGTGATAAAGCGTTGGAGGAACTGGGCCGCCGTGATTGAACCAGCCGCACGACCACCCACATTTTTCATGTCGGCGATGTCTGATTTAAGCTGCTTGTCATAGCCGGACCCCAGCGGCAAGCGCCATACACCTTCATCGACCGAAAGGCCTGCGGTGCTGATCTGAGTGGCGAGATCATCGTTGTTGGAAAACAGACCGGCATTTTCATGGCCAAGCGCGATGATAACAGCCCCGGTCAGGGTTGCGAGGTCCACAATCAAACGCGGATCGTGTTTTTCCTGCACATAGGTCAGGGCATCGCACAGAACCAGACGGCCTTCGGCGTCGGTATTGATGACTTCAATCGTCTGACCTGACATGGAGGTCACGACATCCCCCGGACGCTGTGCGGTCGAGGACGGCATGTTTTCAACCAGACCAATCACGCCAATCACGTTGCATTTCGCCTTGCGGCCAGCCAGCGCCTTCATCAGGCCGGAAACAACACCGGCCCCGCCCATATCGAACTTCATGTCTTCCATGCCGCCCGCAGGTTTGAGCGAGATCCCACCGGTATCAAAGGTCACACCCTTGCCGACAAAGGCGACGGGCGCGTCTTTTTTCTTGCCACCGTTCCAGCGCATGACAACCATCGCCGGTTTCTGGGCCGATCCCATGGCAACGCCCAAAAGTGCGCCCATGCCCAGTTTTTTCATTTCCTTTTCATCAAGGACATCGATCTCGACCCCGAGCTTCTCAAGGGCTGCGACTTCCTTGGTAAAGCTTTCGGGATAAAGAACATTGGCCGGTTCGGACACCAGATCACGGGTGAAGAACACGCCTTCGACAACCTTTTTGGCAGAATCAAACTGCTTTTTGGCGTCCTTGTGATCGTGGGCGGCAATTTTCAATGCCTTTAAGACCGGCTTGTCGTCCTTGGTCTCGGTCGTGCGATATTTATCAAAGCGATAATCACGCAGCATCGCACCGGTTGCGAAATCAGACGCCAGACCTTCCATGTCAAACAGAACGGAAAGTTCCTTTTCACCGGTCGAAAGCGCACGTACCGCGACCGAACCGCCAAGCTTCTGGGCAGCAATCACGTCAAACTCGGCTTCCTTGCCGATCCCGAAAATGATCACCCGCGACAGATCGACATTGGCCGGTGCCAGCACCTGCAGGCTCTGGCCCGACTTGCCCTTGAAGGTCGACGCCTTGATCGCCTTGGTGATCGCGCCACCGGTTGCTTCGTCAAGTGCGACGGCACTTGGCATCAGATCGGCACCTTCGGTTGCAAAGGCGATAACGGCACCGCTGGACGGGATGGCGAGATCGGAAAACGTGATCTTCATGGTGAACAGGACTCCTGTCATGTTTCGGGGCGCGCAGGCCTTATAAGAAGCACCTGCGTCATTGAATACTGCCTCCTAATCTAGCGTGAATAACGCGCTTGAAAAGGCTTATCGTTGAAAAAGAACGCGATGCGCCCAGCTTGCAGTCATGACATCTGATCTTTCTGACACGGCAAATTGACATTGCGCAGAGACTTGCAGGCCAAAACATTACATCATAATTTTATGGTATAGTTTTCGCATTATCGGAAGAAAAGCCCATGCAGCCTTTTATTCCCCGCCGCCTGGAGCACGTTGCCTTTGCATTCCTGCTTTCGGGTATCCCGTCGTTTCTGATTTCGGGCATCGCGACGTCAATTGCGATTTCCGACTGGTCGAAGTTTTTTGAATTGTGGATGGGCGCTTATGTGTCGTCCTGGGTGATTGCATTCCCCGGCGTTCTGATGATCGGCCCGAATGTGCGGCGGATCCTCAAACGGATCGCCAAGCAAGACAGCAGTGCACAGGCCGCCTGACCGGCACGTACTTAGCCAAAATCAAACAGCGAAAGTGACGGGTTGGATTTTATGTATTCCATCTCGTCGTTTTCGATATCACCCGTGGAATGCCAGCCATGGCTTTCATAAAAGCCATGCGCGCGGTTTTGCGCGTTGGCCCCGGTGGTCAGCGAGATGTCATTGCATCCTTGGGCAAACAGCCAGTCTTCGGCGGTCCGCAGCAAAGCTGCCCCGACCCCGCGTCCTTCAAATTCCGGATCGACGAACAGCGCCCAAAGGGTGGCTTCCCTTGGGATGGCAATCGCGAAACCGGCGGCCGAACCATCCAGATCGGCAAGCCAGATGCCATAGCCCTGTTCCAGCCATTTGCCAAAGGCCGCCTTGGTGATGCCGCGTTCGGCAAGTTCGGAGGCGGAAAGATGGTTTTCGCGGACACGGCTTCGGATGGCAAAAATTGCCCCGACATCGCCCAAGCGGGCTTTTCTGATTTTCAATCCGGCCACTGCGTTTGCTTTCTATCCAACCGCGTCAAACTTGGCGGCAATTTAGCGATATGACGCCATAGTGCCAGCGAAATCGACACGGCTTCGGGTGGACGCGCACCGGCAACACTGTCGTGCCCGCGCAGAGCCTGTGCCCGCGAAGGCGGGTGCGGGGGCCCAGTTCCGCACCACCGCACAGTGGATTCCGGGTCTGCGCTTCGCTCCGCCCGGAATGACGGCATTGGTCGGGTATGTCAGGTCCGCGGGCTTACCCCCCGAGATAATCCGCATCACTCACGGGTTCGAGCCAATCGACCGGCGAGCCATTGAGCTTTTCCTGAATGGCGATATGGGTCATGGCGGTTTCGGGGCCAGCGCCGTGCCAGTGCTTTTCACCCGGGTCAAACCAGACGATATCGCCGGGGCGGATTTCCTCAACAGGCCCGCCTTCGCGTTGCACCCGGCCAAATCCGGCGGTGACGATTAGTGTCTGGCCCAGCGGATGGGTGTGCCAGGTGGTGCGTGCACCCGGCTCAAACGTGACATTGGCCGCGGCCACCCGTGCGGGGTCAGCGGCACTGATGATCGGCTCGATACGGACCTGCCCGGTGAAATATTCCGGCGAGGCGACGGTTGAGGCCTGCGACCCGGCGCGTTTGATTTCCATGGAGAGCGTCCTTCCTGAAAGATTATTGGTTGTGACTATTCATTTCCCGGCCATCAAGCGCACCGGTTGGCGTTTTGGTCCCCATGTGCCCGGCGTTGCGCGAAACACACCGGCACAATGGGTGCCGCAGCTTTTGCACGCCCCATGGGCATCAAGGTTCCAGTCGGAAAGCTGATACCAGTCGCGCCCGATCAGGATTTCGCCGCAGCCATGGCAAAAGGTGCTGCTATGTGATTTGTCATGCACGTTGCCGACATAGGCATAGCGCACACCATTTTGCAGGGCGATCTTGCGCGCCCGCACCAGCGTTTCGGCCGGGGTGCGCGGATGATCCATCATTTTCCAGTCCGGGTGAAAGGCGGTGAAATGCATGGGCACATCGGGACCAAGTTCATTGACCACCCAGTTTGTCATTTCCTCGAACTCCGCATTGCCATCGTTTTCGCCGGGGATGACAAGATTGGTGAGCTCAAACCACACACCGGTTTCATGTTTGAGGTATTTAAGCGTCTCAAGCACATCATCCAGATGGGCTGAGCACAGCTGATGATAAAAGCGATCCGTGAAACCCTTCAGATCAACATTGGCCGCATCCATGTGGCGGAAAAATTCCTCGCGGGCCTTATCGCCAATGTAACCGGCGGTGACCGCGACGGTGCGAATGCCCATTTCACGGCAGGCCTGCGCCACATCGACGGCATATTCAAGGAAGATCACCGGATCATTATAGGTAAAGGCGACGGCCGAGCAGCCATGGGCCTTGGCAGTTTCGGCGATCATTTCAGGGGTCGCCAATGATGAAAGCTTGTCCATCTCGCGCGCCTTGGAAATCTCGTAATTCTGGCAGAACTTACACGTCAGATTACAGCCCGCCGTGCCAAACGACAGGATCGGGGTGCCGGGCAAGAAGTGATTAAGCGGTTTCTTTTCAATCGGATCAATGCAGAACCCCGAGGACCGGCCCCATGTGGTCAGCACCATCTGATCGCCTTGGCGGGCGCGGACAAAACACAAGCCCCGCTGCCCGTCTTTCAGCTTGCAAAAGCGCGGGCAGACATCGCACTGAATGCGGCCATCCTCAAGATGGTGCCAGTAGCGTCCGGGGACTGTATCGACCTCTGGTGTGGTCATATTCATGGCATGGGCTTTCTTTTGGCAAAGCTTCCTCTTTGAAAACCTAGTCCTGATCGCTATCTTTTTAAAGGAAGTCATGCGATTGGAGCGCAAATGAGCATCATCCGCCCCCCTGCCGTTGCCGGAACGTTTTATCCGTCTGATGCCGATCTCTTGCGCAGCGAGATTGACGGGCTGATTGATGCGGCCCTGCATTCCGATGTGATTGCCAATGATAGCATCCCCAAGGCGATCATTGTGCCGCATGCGGGGTTGATGTTTTCGGGCGCGATTGCTGCCCTTGGCTTTGCAACGGTGCGGGCGTTGAAAGATACCGTCAAACGCATTGTGATTGTTGGCCCGGCACACCGCATGGCGTTTCAGGGGATTGCCTTGGCGCGCGCCGATCAGTTTGCGACACCGTTGGGGAATATGCGTTGTGATTTGCCGGCCCTTCAAACTGCGCTGGCGCTGCCACAGGTTCAGATGCTGGATGAGGCACACAAGCTTGAACACGGGCTTGAGATCGAATTGCCGTTTATCCAGCGCCTGTTTGGCGAGAACGCCGATATCGGCATTGTGCCGCTTCTGGTCAGCCGGTGCAGCCCGCGTCAGGTAAATGAGGTGATTGAAAAGCTTTGGGGCGGGTCGGAAACCTTGATTGTCATTTCATCCGATCTGTCGCATTTCCATGATTATGACACCGCCAGGCGCATGGATGACCGCACGCGCACGATGATCGAGCAATGTGAGGCGGAAAACATTGATACCAATGATGCCTGCGGTGCCTTGCCAGTGTCGGGCATGTTGGTATCGGCGCGGGCGCGCAAAATGACGATCAAAACACTTGGCATGCGCAATTCCGGTGATGTGACCGGGGACAAGGCCCGTGTGGTCGGATACGGCGCATGGGCGGTGTATGAAGGGTCAGACCAACCGATGACCGATTACAGCGAAGACGATTTTAATGACTTCACCGGGCCGACCGAACAGCTTATTGCCGATCACGGGGCAGAAATGCTTGATCTGTGTCGGCGGGCGATCCTGCATGGGATCGAAGCCGGCGCGCCGCTTCGGGTGTCGCCCACTGAAATGAGCACGGCACTTTGCGCACCGGGGGCGAGTTTTGTGACGCTTAAGAAATCCGGGCAGTTGCGTGGCTGCATCGGATCGATCATCGCGCATACCGATCTGGGCAATGATCTGTGTGAAAATGCGTTCAAGGCAGCCTTTCGCGACCCGCGCTTTGCCGGGCTGTCGGGCGCTGAGATCAATGATGATCTGGAACTTTCAATTTCGGTTCTGTCCCCACCGCAGCCGTTTGGATTTAACAATCAGGCCGATTTGATTAACAGGCTGACGCCGTTTGAAGACGGAATTATCCTGTCGGATGGCAAACGGCGGGGATTGTTCCTGCCGCAAGTTTGGGATCAATTGCCTGATCCTGCGGATTTCCTTGCCCATCTTAAGCGCAAGGCGGGACTTGCGATGGATTACTGGTCTGATAGCCTGCGTGCGGAACGCTTTATTACACGCGGCGTTTCTTCAAAAGACCTGAACCCGACCGGGTTCTGGCAACCCAAAGGGTAACAGCAACAATGGCAACAACATCCGCAGACAACGGCGCGACGCACGGGCGCGATGATGACCGCTACGTCGCTTTCATCAGGGAAGTTGCCGAATGGGAAGGCGTTTGGGCGCTTTATCATAATGGCTGGTTGCTCCATACCACGGAAACAGGGCAGAAATTCTGCCCGCTGTTTGCGCGCAGCAATGATGCGCAAAGCTTTGGCGCAAGCATTCAGAGCGATCATGTGCCAACGGCCGTGACCCTGGTGGAACTGATGGAAAGCCTGATGGTGCAATGGCGGGCAGAGGATATTCATGCCGGCATCTGCCCGACACCGGTAAAGCCCGCTGTAGTCGTCACCCCCGATCAGCTCAGCACCGATATGATGACCGCCCTTAAGGATGTCATGACCGAGCGGCTTGGCAAGCAGAGTTAAAATTTGTCATCACCGCCAAGCCGGACTGGACCTTGGGCGTATAATTGCCTATGTCCAAGGTATCTCAGCACCTTACAGATTTCACGCCAACATAAGAGTTCCCCGATGACCATTGCCCTGCCTGCTGATGCCCAAGCACTTGAAAACGGATTGATCGAGATTGCCCGCAAGGCCGGGGCGGCGATGATGGAAATCTATCAGACCGATTTTGAGGTGCGGTCCAAGGACGATGCCAGCCCGGTGACCGAGGCCGATGACGCGGCAGAAGCCGTGATCCTGCCCGGTCTTCGTGCGCTGACCCCCGATGTTAAAATCGTGTCCGAGGAAAGTGCAGCCAAGGGCGATGTGCCCGATGTAGATGGCGAAACCGACTTTTTCTGGCTGGTCGATCCGCTGGATGGCACCAAGGAGTTTATCAAGCGCAATGGCGAGTTCACCGTCAATGTTGCCCTGATCGCCAAGGGCCAGCCCGTGCTGGGCGTGGTTTATGCCCCGGCAATCGACAAGCTTTATTACGGTGGCCCGGATGGCGCGAAGCTGATCGAAGGCGACGTTATGGACCCGAAAGCCACCCAGATCACCGTGCGCGAGATGCCCGAAGATGGCGTTGTCGTGGTCGGATCCCGTTCGCACGGCGATCCCGAAGCGATGAAGGCGTTTCTGGGCGATCTTGCGGTCAAGGAACTGCGCCCGGCGGGAAGTTCGCTTAAGCTTTGCCTGGTCGCAGCCGGTGAAGCGGACCTGTATCCCAGGCTCGGCCCGACCATGGAATGGGACATCGGGGCTGGGCATGCGGTTTTGAAAGCCGCAGGCGGTGTGGTTGAAAATATGGATGGTTCCCGATTCCTTTACGGCAAGGCCGATTTCCGCAACCCGTTCTTCATCGCACGCAGCCCGAGCGTCCCTGTGAAATACGAAGCATAACCCTTCGCAGAGCGGGATCAGAACCGAATTTCAGAGCACGATCAGCGGCTTGTCTTTTGCGCGATGCAGCATGGGCAAGCCGCATGTTTCCGACAATGCCAAAACCCCGCCACACCCCGCAGTTTTCTTGACTTTGGGGATGTTTTCGCGTAGACATAATTCATCGCCACACAACGTGTAGGTGACGTAAATAGCCGCCGGAATCACGGCGACGCGGTCTTGTTTCACCACTGCAGGGCGAGGCAGGGCTAGAGCGTAAATTGGCGCCGCCATTCTGTATGGCGGCGCTGCGCTGTTTGGGGCATATGCCATCCAATCATGCTATTGTTTTTTGCCTGCCATACACACAATGCAGGCCCTTCTTCCTTGTCATGGCACTGCATCATCGCTAGGTATTTGAGTAGTATATCTTTTCGCGGAACATTGCATGTCGCCAGCCCTTACCATTCGTCCCTATTCCGAAGGTGCCCTTAGTCAGGCGGCGGGAAAGCTGCGTGCGGGCGAGTTGGTGGCCTTTCCGACCGAGACAGTTTACGGGCTGGGCGCGGATGCGACCAACGCCGATGCGGTGGCAGGCATTTATGCCGCCAAGAAGCGCCCAAGCTTTAACCCCCTGATCAGTCACTTCCCCGACCGGGATTCTGCGGCCCAACATGCGGTTTTTGATGCGCGTGCCGATAAACTGGCAGATGCATTCTGGCCCGGTGCGCTGACACTTGTGCTGCCGCGCCGTGAAGACAGCACGGTGTGTGAACTTGTCACCGCCGGGCTTCCGAGCATTGCCGTTCGCGTCCCCGCCCATCCGATGGCACGTGAATTGTTGCGATCTGTCGGGCGACCGGTTGCCGCCCCTTCGGCCAACCGGTCCGGGCGGATCAGCCCGACCACGGCAGGCCATGTGGCCCATTCGCTGGGCGATGATATCGGCATGATCTTGGATGGCGGGCCGTGTGGTGTCGGACTTGAAAGCACGGTGATTGACCTCACGACAGAACGGGTGGTGATGCTGCGCCCCGGCGGCATTACGGCCGAACAGGTCGCAGAAGTTCTGGACTGTGAAGTCGTCATGGCCGAAAGTGATGACACCGCCCCCAAAAGCCCAGGCATGCTGACCAGCCATTATGCGCCGGGTTTGCCGGTGCGGCTGGATGCGAAAACTGCTGATCATGCGACATTCGGCCATGAGATTTTGCTGGCATTTGGCGATTGCAACACCAAGGGATTTGATGCGGTCTTGTGGCTGTCGAAATCCGGTGATGACATCGAAGCCGCAGCCAACCTGTTTGCCAAGCTTCATGAAGCCGACCAGAAACACTTTGATGGCATTGCCATCGCCCCGATCCCCGATCACGGATTGGGCATGGCAATCAATGACCGCATGAAACGTGCGGCTGCCCCGCGCAGCCCCCACCCGTCCCCGTAACGGTCGTCAGGACCCAACCCATGTCAAGTCTGCCCGATGCCGCGATTACAGAATTAAAAGACCTGTTGGGGCCGAAAGGCTGGAGCATGGATGGGGATGTTTTAAGCAGCCATAATGCGGAAGCACGCGGCAAGTTTGACGGCAAGGCGGAACTGATCCTGTTTCCCGCCAGCACACATGAAGTTTCCAAAGCAGTTGGCATTTGCGCCAAACATGATGTCGCCGTCGTGCCGCAAGGCGGCAATACCGGCCGATGCGGCGGAGCAGTTGCCGAAGACAAACAGGTTTTGATCAACCTGAAACGCATGAACCGGGTGATCGAGATTGATCCCCGCGACTTCACGGCAACGGTCGAGGCCGGTGCAATCTTGCAAACCATTCAGGAAGCCGCCGAGAAGAAGGATTTACTTTTTCCCTTGTCGCTTGGTGCAGAGGGAACCTGTCAGATTGGCGGGAACCTTGCGACCAATGCGGGGGGATTGAATGTGATCCGCTATGGTACGGCACGGGATTTGTGCTTGGGGCTTGAGGTTGTTTTGCCAGATGGCAGCATCTGGAACGGGTTATCGAAACTGCGCAAAGACAATACCGGTTATGATCTGCGCGATCTGTTCATTGGCGCGGAAGGCACGCTTGGCATCATTACCAAAGCGACGCTGAAACTGTTTGCCCGTCCCCTGCACACCGCCACCGCATGGCTTGCGGTGGCGTCACCCGAATGCGCGATTGATCTGCTGGCACTGGCGCGCCGTCATACGGGCGATGGTATTTCCGCCTTTGAGCTTATGAGCAACTTTGCCCATGATCTTTCGGTCACATATCTTCCGGGCCTGATGCGCCCGCTTGCGACCAAAACCAACTGGCATGTGTTGATTGAACTGACATCGTCACGCCCGAATGATGATTTGCAAACGCTTTTGGTCGACTTGCTGAGCCAGGCTGTTGAGATCGGCCTTGCAACTGATGCCACAATCGCCCAGTCCGAGGCACAGCGCAAAAACCTGTGGGCGATCCGCGAAGGCATCCCCGAAGCGCAAGGCTTTGAAGGCGGGTCGATCAAGCATGATGTGTCCGTACCGGTATCGACCATACCAAAACTGTTAAAGCGCGGCATGGCAGCAGCAGATGCGCTTATTCCCGGCATTCGCCCCTGCCCGTTCGGACATGTTGGTGATGGCAATATTCATTTCAACTTCAGCCAGCCTGCCACGGCCAACAAAGCCGGATATCTGGCACAGTGGGAAAGCTTGAACACCGTCATTCACGACATTGTCGTCGATCTTGGCGGGTCAATCAGTGCGGAACACGGCATTGGTCAGCTTAAACGGGGTGAATTGGCCCATTATGCCAGCGCGGAAAAGATGACGCTTCTGCGCACGATCAAGGACGCACTTGATCCAGATGGCAGGCTTAATCCCGGCAAGGTCGTCTGAACACCTGTTATCGTTTTATCGTCTTATCGTCTTTCTGACGACGGCAGAATATTAGGCCGAAAAAGCAAACGGGCACCCGCATGATGGGTGCCCGTAAGATAACAGCAGCAGAAAGCTTATTCGCCCGGACCGGCCCACGGGGTCATGGCGTTGAGCTTGTCCTGACGGCGTTCGTCGCCCGACTTGCCCCAATCGCCCCCAAAGGCTGCGGACTCCCAGGAGCCGTAGCTTGGGTTCGGCAGCATGAACCAGCGTTCACCCCAGTAGTTGCCATATTTTTCCATGACGTCGAGGCGTTCTTCGACGGTGCCATCAATTTCATCGGTGAAGTCACCGAAGTTGTCACCAAACTGCATGATCACGCGGTAATCTTCAGTTACGGCCGCACGGCGCGGGGTTTTGTTCGAGCCCCATTCTTCGACCTCGCCGCGCAGCATGACGTGTTCTGCATCAGCATAGGGGAAACCGTATTTCTGAAGGTTTTCGATGGTCGGGGCTTCTTGCGGTGCCTTGCGGTTGGAGACATAGAAGATTTCAACACCACGGGCCGCAGCCGCCTTGGTGAATTCCAGCGCGCCCGGTGTCGGGGTGGAAATCATGTCATGAACGAATTTCGCCCATGTTTTGGAGCTGTAATGGGTGCTTTCAGTGACAACCCATGCCTGATAGGCGGAGTTATCAAGAACCGTCTCATCGACATCAAGGATAACAGCCGGTGGTTTGGCCATATAGTTGCCGTCCTGCTCAAGGGCCGCAGTCCAGCTATGATCGCCAATGGCGGCATCAAGAAGACGGGTTGCCCCGGCAAAGACAGACATGGCGGTCGTTTTGTATTCAACCGAAGTCTGCAGCCACAACGTGCCGTTAAGGCCGTCATTCTGTGCCGGTTCCTGCGCCTGTGCACCAAATGCACAAAGGGCGCTGGTCGCGACAATGGCAGCCACGCCGAATGATTTCGCAAAAGAAGTCATCTTATATTCTCCCTGTTGATTTCCCGACCACCCGGTTACTGACCAAGCAGACAAGATCGCAGTAGAATGCCACTGCGTTGCGGTAAAGAAAAAGCCTTTTTCACCCATCACTGTGAAAAAGGCTTATGAAAGCATTATGACAAAGCCGCCAATCAATGCGCGGACCACCGATTTACGCCGCCCAGATCAAGCTGTCGGGCGCTTTTCAAAGGACGCAAACCCGTCTTCAAGGGCGGGTTCTTCGTGAATACGATCCACCCGCGCATGCGTTGGGCCTTCGTGGCAGGCATCGATCATGGATTGAACTACCTTGACCGGCCCGCAAAAGACGGCTTCGACCGAGCCATCTGATCGATTGCGCACCCATCCTGTCAGATCCCGCTTGCGGGCCTCTTCTACCGTCCAGGCACGATACCACACCCCCTGCACCCGGCCTTCGATCCGGGCATGAACGGATATGTTGCCTGCCCCGGTTGATGGATCAGGGCTTGTATCGGTCATGATTGGGCCTCCTTCCGTCCGGGCATATATCGGCGAAAGTGGTTTTAAACCGCCTTTTACTTCGCACCCGGAATTTTGGCATGCAGGTGGGCTGTATCCTGAAACTTCTGTTTCTGTTCTTCGGATGCCGGTGCCTGATGGGTGTTTTTCCATGCGTCATAGGTCATGCCGTAAACCACTTCGCGTGCCCCATCATAATCCATGGCGACACCTTTTTCACGGGCGGCTGCCAGATACCATTTCGACAGGCAGTTGCGGCAGAACCCGGCAAGGTTCATCAGATCGATATTCTGAACGTCCGTGCGATCCTGCAAATGCATGACCAACCCGCGAAAGGCAGCCGCTTCGAGTTCGAGTTTGGTTTGCGGATCAAGGTCGGCGGCCGGACCATTGGCCAGAACGGCCTCGGTCGACATTTCCGAACCGGCACAATCAGACATGTTCCATACTCCCGGCGGTGTTGCGCTGTTCAAGTTTTTCGATAATCCCGGGCACATCGGAGATGGTTTCAGCGGTCTCGACATTTACGTTGTCGATTTCTGTCTGATCGACCATTTCATGGACCCAGGTGATTTCATAAGGAATGTGGATCGCAGCACCACCGCACGCAAGGACCGGCAGAATATCAGACTTCATCGAATTGCCGATCATCACAGCCTGTTCGGGCTCAACACCATAACGGCCAAAGATGTTGCGATAGGTCAGCGGATCCTTTTCCGAGACGATTTCAATCCCGTCAAACAGATCTTCGAACCCGGAACGGTCGATCTTGAGCTGCTGGGCAATCAAATCGCCCTTGGTGATCAGAACAACCTTGTAGTTCGGATCTTTGGCATAGCGCTTTAGCACGGCTTCTGCCCCGTCAATGATCCGGGTCGGCGCACGCAGCATGGATTTGCCGATTTCGGCCAGTTTGTGGATGTCCTCGGCGCTGATTTTACGATCAGAAAGCTCGATCGCGGTTTCGATCATCGAAAGCGTAAAGCCCGTCACGCCATAACCATAGATGGAAAGGTTGGCCAGTTCGGCCTGATAGAGACGATCATCAACCTGTTCGGGATCAACGTAATGGCCCAGCATTTCGCGCAGTTCGATATGGGCCTGACGGAAAAGCGGCTCGTTGTGCCACAGGGTATCGTCGCCATCAAAAGCAATCAGTTTGTACATATTCACGCCTCGTTTCTTGTTATTGGATGGCTTCATTCAACGGGAATTACAGCCTCGATCAATGAGCTTATTGCAGCGCAAACCTGCCGTAAAGCCCCGTTCTTTGTATTTAATATGCGTGACCATCGTTCGAAAGGGGTTGAAATATGATCACCATCGACCAGACACAAAACGGCACCGGCAAGAAACATCACCGGTGCCGCAGATTTTGCCGTCACGTCAAAAAATTCAATCCGCAACCTGAATGCCGATCTTGCCGATGAATGATTTGGCAAGGAAGCGTTCCTGTGCAGCGTGAAGATCACGCAGAGCATAGGTTTCCGCAATTACCGGTCTGATTTCGCCCTTTTCGATATAACGCACAAGATCGGTAAATACATTTGCCGGCTGATAGCAGCAGCCATAGAAGGACAAATCCCGCAGATACAAGGTCCTGAGATCCAGTTCGACAATCGGCCCGGCAATCGCACCAGCGGTAACGTAACGACCACCAACCCGCAGCCCTTCGATCAGGTCGGGCCAGCGCGGACCACCGACCAGATCGATGATGACATCAAAGGACTGCGCCGGGATACCGTCATTGCGGCCCAGAGTATCATCTGCGCCAAGGGCCTTGACCTCGGCCGATTTTTCCGGGCTGGTCACTGCCGTTACATGCGCACCGCGACGCTTGGCAAGCTGGATCGCAGCCGAGCCAACACCGCCTGACGCGCCGGTGATCAAAACACGTTCCGCCCCCAGCGAAACACGCTGGATCATGCCTTCGGCAGTGGAAAAGGCACAGGGGAAAGAGGCCAGCTCTACATCCGAAAGCAGGGAATTCACGGTGATGGCATCGCTGGCATTGGTGGCCATAAACTGGGCAAAAGCGCCATCCTGTTCAGAGCCGAGCGTCAAGGTGTAAAAGGCACCATCTTCGGTTTCACGCGGCTGCAGGGTCCGGACCATGACGCGCTCTCCAAGGCGGCCTTCCGACACACCTTCGCCGACAGCAACAATTTCACCTGCGCAATCAGCACCCTGAATGCGCGGGAATTGCAAGGGTGTACCGCTCCAGCTGCCGTCTTTGGATGCCTTGTCATCAAATCCGGTGACTGCACCGGACTGGGTATCCCCCCGCACGGATTTTGAATACCAGCCGATGCGGGTGTTGATATCGGTATTGTTGACCGATGCCGCACCAACGCGAATAAGCACCTCGCCCTTGGCCGGTTTCGACACCGGCAGGTCTTCGCGCCATTCAAGACGTTCCAGACCACCATGACCTGTCAATACCATGCCATGCATCGTTTCGGGCAGTTCGGTCATCAGAATCTCCTTGGGCCAAATACAGGTAAAACGGTTGTTCTACTTGCGGAGGTAAAGGAAATGTTCTACTTCGTCAAGCATGACAAGCAAACCAAACACCATGGACAAGATTGCCGCCGGTCTGGAACGCGCCTTTGCGACCGACGGATTTGCCAATCCCAGTGTGGATGACCTGCGTGATGCAGCGGATGTCAGTCTGCGGACGCTTTATAAATACGTCCCATCGCGTAGCGAGATGATGCAAGCGGCCCTTGAACACCGCCACCAGCGGTATATGACCATGTTGTTTGATGGTTTGACGCCCCGTGGTGGCGCTGCGTTTAACGACATTATTGATCGGATCGCAGTCTGGATGCGGACCGAAGCATCACATGGCTGCCTGTTTCATGCCGCAGTTGCTGCGGCCCCCGACGATCAGGCCTTGCGGGCATTGCTTGAAAAAAACAAAAACGATGTCGCTGCCAAAACCGCCCAAATCACCGGGCTTGACGGTGCAGAAGTCGAAATTTCGATCATTCTTGATGGCCTCACGCAAAGCTGGCCGCTTTATGGTGATCAGGCAACCGCCGGGGCAAAACGCCTGGCCAAGATCCTTGCACAGGATAATGCCCTTTAGGGCCCGTCACCGCGTGACAAAGCCCCTAAAAGAACAAGGGGCGTGAATGGATCACGCCCCCGTTTATTTTCAGGTCATCCTGCATCAAGGCAGATAATCATTCGTCTTTTTCGAACTCGATGATGATGGCATCAACCGAGAGGTTTGCACCCTGTTCGGCGTGGATTTTTTTGACCACGCCTTTGCTTTCGCATTTAAGGACGTTTTCCATTTTCATGGCTTCAAGGATGCAAAGCTCCTCGCCCGGCTGGACGGTCTGGCCTTCTTCGACCGAGACCTTGACCAGCAAGCCCGGCATGGGCGAAAGCAGGAAGTTCGACATATCCGGCGGGGCCTTGAACGGCATCAGTTTTTGCAATTCGGCGACACGCGGCAGCATCACCTTGAAGCTGCGCTGAATGCCATTGGCCGACAGGCGGAAACCGACCCCTTCAAGGTCGATCTGCACACAGACCGGCGCCCCGTCGATTTCACCGACAAACATCGGATCGCCGATTTTCCAGTCCGAGACCACGCCATAGCTGCGATCACCGATGGCGACAATGTAATCGCCGTTAACACCATCAAACTCGATATCAAACGGGGTATGCTCATCGCCACATACCGCCACCCAGCTTTCGGATATTTCCAGCGGATGGTCGCTGACCTGGCCGGTGATGCCGGAATTGCGTTCGACGTAACGCTGATTGAGATAAGCCGCGACCACGATCAGGGTTGATGGATCATCATTTGGCAGATCATCGGCCGAGAAACCATCGGGGTATTCTTCGGCGATGAAGTTGGTGGTGATGTTGCCATCCTGAAAACGCTTGTTGGCCATGACAGCCGCCAAAAACGGGATATTGTGCGAGATGCCGCGAATGTAATAGGCATCAAGGGCGCGCCGCATTTCACCAATCGCCTGATCGCGGGTTTCGCCATAGGTGATCAATTTCGCGACCATCGGGTCATAGAACATCGAAATTTCGCCGCCTTCATAGACGCCGGTATCAACACGCACGGTATCTGATTCTTCTGGCGGCTGATAACGCACCAAACGCCCGGTTGATGGCAGGAATTCGCGGAACGGGTCTTCGGCATAGATGCGGGTTTCCATTGCCCAGCCGGTGAGTTTGACGTCATCCTGCTTAAGGGTCAGTTTCTCGCCATCGGCGATCTTGATCATCCATTCGACAAGATCCTGGCCGGTGACAAGTTCAGTCACCGGGTGTTCGACCTGCAGGCGGGTGTTCATTTCAAGGAAGTAGAAGTTCTTGTCCTTATCGACAATAAATTCCACGGTGCCCGCCGAGCAATAATCAACCGCACGCGCCAGTGCCACGGCCTGTTCGCCCATCGCCTTACGCGTTTCGGGATCGATAAAGGGGGATGGGGCTTCTTCAACGACCTTTTGATGACGGCGCTGAATGGAGCATTCGCGTTCGCCAAGATAGATCGCGTTACCGTGCTTGTCGGCCAGCACCTGAATTTCGATGTGGCGCGGTTCTTCGACGAATTTTTCAACAAAGACACGGTCATCGCCAAAGGAGCTTGCGGCTTCTGACGTAGCACGTTCGAACCCTTCGCGGCATTCGGCGTCATTGCGCGCAATGCGCATGCCCTTGCCGCCACCGCCAGCGGATGCTTTGAGCATCACCGGATAGCCGATATCGTTGGCGATCTTGACCGCCTCGTCGGTATCCTTGATCACGCCCATATAGCCCGGAACGGTCGAAACACCCGCATCAGCGGCAATCTTTTTTGAGGTGATCTTGTCGCCCATGGCGGCAATCGCACCATTCGGCGGGCCGATGAAGGCAATACCAGCGGCATCAAGGGCCTTGGCGAAGGCCTGATTTTCCGACAGGAAGCCATAGCCCGGATGGACGGCCTCGGCCCCGGTGGATTTACAGGCCGCGATGATGTTTTCAATGATCAGGTAGGACTGATTCGACGGCGCCGGACCGATATGAACGGCCTCGTCGGCCATCTGGACATGAAGGGCGGCCTTGTCGGCATCGGAATAGACCGCAACGGTCTTAATGCCCATTTTCTTGGCTGATTTGATCACACGGCAGGCAATTTCACCGCGGTTGGCAATCAGGATTTTGCTAAACATTTTTGTATCTCCCAATTTGTCTTGGCGGCTTACAACGGAATGTTGCCGTGTTTCTTTTCAGGGTTCTTGATGTCCTTGTTGCGCAGCATGCCAAGCGCCTTGCAAACGCGGCGGCGTGTGCCGTGCGGCATGATGACATCATCAATGAATCCCTTGCGGCCCGCGACAAACGGGTTGGCGAATTTTTCGCGATATTCTTCGGTGCGGGCTTCGATCTTTGCCGGATCGTTCATATCCGCCCGGAAGATGATTTCCACAGCGCCCTTGGGCCCCATCACCGCAATTTCGGCGGTCGGCCAGGCATAGTTGACATCACCGCGCAGATGTTTGGACGCCATCACATCATAGGCCCCACCGTAGGCCTTGCGCGTGATCACGGTGACCTTGGGCACGGTGGCCTCGGCATAGGCGTAAAGCAGTTTGGCACCATGTTTGATGATGCCGCCATATTCCTGTGCGGTGCCCGGCATGAAGCCCGGCACATCAACAAAGGTGACAATCGGAATGTTATAGGCATCACAGAAACGCACAAAGCGCGCGGCCTTTTTGGAACTGTCGATATCAAGGCAACCGGCCAGCACCATCGGTTGGTTGGCGACGACACCAACGGTGCGGCCATCCATGCGCGCCATGCCGATAATGATGTTTTTGGCGTAATCTGGCTGCACTTCAAAGAAGTCGCCCTCGTCCACGACCTTGGTGATCAGTTCCTTCATGTCATAGGGCATGTTGGGATTTTCTGGCACCAGGGTATCGAGCGAGAAATCATCACGCGTAATGGAATCCTCGCACAGATGTGCGGGCGGGTCTTCCTTGTTACACAGTGGCAGGAAATCCATGAAGCGGCGTGTCTGCAACAGCAGATCGACATCATTGTCAAAGGCCAGGTCAGCAACACCGGAAACGCTGGTGTGGGTCGATGCCCCGCCCAGCTGTTCGTGGGTGACTTCTTCGTGGGTCACGGTTTTGACCACGTCAGGACCGGTCACGAACATATAGGAGCTGTCCTTGACCATGAAGATGAAGTCGGTCATGGCCGGGCTATAGACTGCGCCACCGGCACAAGGCCCCATGATCAGCGAAATCTGCGGAATGACGCCGGAGGCCTCGACATTGCGTTGAAACACATCGGCATAACCAGCCAGACTTTCGACACCTTCCTGAATGCGCGCCCCGCCCGAATCATTGATCCCGATCACCGGTGCGCCGACCTTCATCGCCTGATCCATGATCTTGCCGATCTTGCGGGCGTGTGCGCCTGAAAGTGCGCCGCCGAAAACGGTGAAATCTTGCGAGAAGACAAACACCAGACGGCCATTGATTGTGCCGTGGCCGGTGACGACACCATCACCGGGAATGCGGTTTTCGGTCATGCCGAAATCAACACAATCATGTTCGACAAACATGTCCCATTCTTCGAAGGAGCCTTCATCAAGCAACACATCCAGGCGTTCGCGCGCGGTGAGCTTGCCTTTTTTGTGCTGATTATCAATGCGCCGCTGACCACCGCCCATGGCAGCTTCAGCGCGCTTCGCTTCGAGTTTGGCGACAATATCTTGCATGTTGGGTTTCCTCGCTGTGATCGGCCGTTTGGCACATTTCGCCCAATGTGCGCGTCCTGAGAATGAAATAGCATTATTCGGTACTGGAATGCCAATTATTTTTACAGTTCCAAGACTCCCCCAGAATAAGCCTTAAAGGCCTGATTTCCCTAACGTCATTGCGTCATATGCAGATAGAATGAACTAAAGTCTAGCGACCTTGCACAACCGTAGCGCTTGCGGATCAATTGGGCGCGGGGTGCGTTGCGTTATTGATACAATTAAGAAACCAACCACTGCCGCATGAATTTTTACGACCCGAACCACAAACGCCATATCGCCACAACCATTTGAGCATCATGATGAAATTGGCCCCACGCACCCCCGAACGTACTGGTGATGATCGCCCGGCATCCTCGCTTTGGGGGTATATCTGGCGCATGAGCGGCTGGCATCAGGTTGTCGTTTGTGGTCTGGCAGTGATTGTTGCTGCCCTTGGCATTGCGCCGATCGAACTGCAACGCCGGATTGTCGATGACGCCATCACCCCGCAGAATCTTGACCTTCTGATGACACTGGCCGCGCTTTATCTGGGGCTGATTGTTGCGCATGGGGTGATCAAATTCGTGCTGCGCATGTATGAAGGGTGGCTCAGCGAAAGTGCGATCCAATATAACCGTAAACATCTGTCGCGCCTGCATGCACACAATCAGACCGGGGACGGCAATGAAAGCAACGGACGCGCGGTTTCGATCATCGGGTCGGAGATAGAAAAGCTGGGCGGGTTCGTTGGCGATGGCCTGTCACAGCCCGTCGTCAATAGCGGCATGTTGATCTTTGGCCTGGGCTATATGATCAGTGTTGAACCGATGATCGGATTGATCGGGGTTGCGGCCCTGATCCCGCAGGTGGCCCTGGTGCCGGTCATTCAAAAACGCATCAACGCCCTGATCGAGGCACGGGTTGAAAAGATGCGCGCGGTCAGCGATGACCTGTCCGAACTGTCCCCCGAGGATCAGGATGATGATCTTTTGCGCCCGATCAATGACGGCATATCGGGCCTGTTTGACAATCGGATGCGATTGTTTTTGTTCAAGTTCGCGATGAAGTCGCTGGTGAACTTCCTGAATGCACTTGCACCGGTTTGCGTATTGTTTATCGGCGGGTATCTGGTGATCGAAGGCCAGACATCGGTGGGGATTATTGTGGCGTTTATTTCCGGGTTTGACCGGATGTCATCGCCCATGCGGGAGTTACTGTCTTATTACCGGGTCGCAGCACAGGCGAGCGTTCAACACAAAATGATTGCGCGCTGGATGCAGTAAGAAACCGCCCCCATTCAGATTGCCATCGCGGCCGGGGCGCTATTTGCATGGTTTTGCGTTAAAGCGCCCACATAGTTCCGGTGCAAGGGCCCCGCATTCCACGACCTCGCCTTCGGCGTAATAGCAATATCGATTACGACCGCAGTTTTTGGCGCGGTAGAGCGCCTTGTCTGCATCCCGGTATATTATTTCAGAATTGCTTTCGCGGTTGCGACAGGTCGAAATGCCAATACTGACACCGACGTGAACCTCGATGCCATCAATCATGTGCGGTTTTGAGATTTCATCAATGATCCGCTTTGCGGGAATGGCGGCCTTGGTGACATCATCAATCAATGGCAACACCACTGCAAACTCATCCCCGCCCAGCCGCGCAACCACATCGGCATCGCGACAATTGGCTTTGAGGATGTCGGCAACACGCACCAAAAGCTTGTCCCCCACCGGATGACCGAATGTATCGTTGACCTTTTTGAAACGATCGAGGTCAAGCAACAACAATACGATTTTTTTCTTGGACCGCTGGTTCATTCGCAGAATTTGGGACAGCATCGTGTTGAAGTGATGCCGGTTGGACAGACCTGTCAATTGGTCGGTCTGTGCAAGGCGGCGAATTTCGGTTTCAATCGTTTTGGAGGGTGTAACATCGGTATGGGTTCCGGACATGCGCAGGGGTTTGCCATCCTCATCCCATTGCACGACCATGCCGCGATCAAGCACCCAGACCCAATGCCCGTCCTTGTGGCGCATCCGGCATTCACATTCGTAGTAGTCATCTTGCCTATCAAAGACGCGTTGCAGGCGCTCATTTGATGCGCCCAGATCATCCGGATGGCAATATGCCGTCCATGTTTCGATGCTGGTTGGCGCAATCTCTGCAAGGGAATAGCCAATAATTTCCGCCCAGCGTTCGTTAAAGCGGGTTTCCCCGGTTTGCACATTCCATTCCCACGTTCCGGCGTTGGTGCCCCAGATGATTTCATTCAGACGCCGACGTTCTTCTGCAAGTTTCTGATTGGCATCGGTCAGTTGCTGTTCGAAGGCCTTGCGTTCGGTAATATCAAAATTGGTCGAATGGATAAGTTTGCGTTCCTGCAGTTCGAGCAGGCAGGAATGGATCAGGATATCGCGAATACCCCCATTGCCCAGCCGATGGCGGACGGTAAAGGATGCAGTGCCGTTTTCAAGCACGGCATCAATGTTTTTCCTGACAGGGGTACCGCCCTTTACATTGAGATCAAGGATGCTGCGCCCGATCAGATCATTATCAGGAAAATCATAGAAGGCCACGGCAGCGTCACTGGCGTCGACAATCCGGCCATCTTGCGGATCAATCAGCAAGTTAACAGCCGTGGTGTTCTTGAACATCCGTCGATAGAGCATTTCACGCTCGTTCAGCGCGACTTCAGCCTGTTTGATTTTGGTGATGTCGGCAAAGGACACAATAACCCCGTCAAACGCACCAGTTTTCTCGTCAAACAAAGGTTCTGCATTGATGCGGATCCAGGCAAGGTCGCCGTCGGGACGATTGACCCCCATAACCACGCCATACTGGCGTTGTTTTGTCGCCAACACGACAGCAGCAGGGTGTTCTCCCCCCGGGAAAGGCGACCCATCACTGCGCACACAGCTCCAGCACGGATCAATTGGTCTGACGCCGGTAAGTTCTTCTGCACTGAGTGCCAGTATTCGAAGCGCGGCCGGGTTAAACTCAACAACTGCGCCCGTCGCGTCATGCACAACAACACCTTCGGCCACGGCACCAAGCAATCGCTCATAACGACTGCCTGCAGTCGAAGCCATGTTCGCAAGCGATGCAGGCTCTAGCGGTGCGACATCATCGGCAAAAGCTTCGTTGGCAGTGTCGTCAGACATGCCCCTTAAAACCATAGTCGCCGTGAGTTCTTCTGCCAGATCGGGTTGATACTTTGCAGCTTTACGCATTTTACGCCTTGATTCATCTTGCGATGCGACAAGCTGCTTTTGCAACACGTCACGACAATTGACTGGGAATCACTATACGATATCTATAAACACACAATACATTAGTATAATATGTTTAGCGGAATTGTAATCGCATGCAAAGCAGTTTCGACAAGTGAAAATGCGGGCCGGACAAAACGATTGGCCAAGCAATTGAAAAACAAAGGATACAATTGCTCATATTATTCCAAGGTAGCAGAGATATAACTCGTCTTTTGAAGGGAACGGCATTCCCAAAACAAAAAAGGAGCAGTTTCCTGCCCCTTTTTGCAAAATCTCGATACCTCTGACACTCGACGATTATCAGCCAAGCAAGCCAAGATACCGTGCTGCTGCAAGCAACTCTGCCTTGTGACGTTCACGACGCGCCAGCGCCTCGTCGTCCTTGCCCCATTTTTCCATCGAATATTCTTCATCAAGCATGGCGCATTCAAATGCCTTCTCGGCACTGATATGCTGCTTCATGACGGCAAGCCCGATGACTACGGACCCTGATATCGTTGTCAGGCTGTGAAGGGCGGTCAGGTAATAATCGTCGAATGCGTCGATATGTTCCTGCAAACGCAGCAGCGATTGTTCGTCCTGGGTGACGGGCATAACGCCTTCGGTCACCAGCAGCGCAACACCAAGGTCGCGTTCGGCCCAATCAAGTAGCGGCTGCCATGCCTTGGCCTGACGTTCGATCAGGTCTTCGGGGAAGGATGCGCGATAGCACAACAGATCAGACCGACCATAGCCAGTCAGTTCAGCAACAACGACGGAGCGGTTTGGCCGCACACGGTCAATGGCGGTCGCTGCAAGCTGCATGATCGGCATGGTCGAAGGCTGGATTTTCTCGCCCTGGGCATCCCATTCACGGGCAATTTCGCCTGCCAGCACGTCTGACGGCAGCACAAAGTCGGCCTTTGCCGGGGTTTTCACCGCACGACCATCCAGAAGCACACGCCAGCCAGCCCCGCTGTCATCGGCACTGGCTTCGGCCTTTTTATAGAAACGTTTGATTGATTGTGTAAGCATGACCGCCATATGCCCAAAACGGGCGCGTCACGCAAGAGTTTTGCCAGATAAAGAATGCCAAATGGGCGATTATCAAGATTATCTGTATAATTTTTGATCAATTTAACCCATTGACCAAATAGTAAACACCTCTACTCTGCTCGGCGAAGATTGCAAAACCGCGACAAAGCGGGCGCATCAGCCAGATGGCACGACCATTGCTAACTGCGCATTGAATTATAATCGGTGGCCGGATTGTAAATACAGTCCGAAATCAGGAGGCTTCTTTAAACATGACCAAGCTTACAAACCGACTTTTAGGTGCCGCAGTTGGTGCGGCCGTTGCCCTTGGCGCACAAGCAGCCATGGCAGAAATGGCGATCAAATTTTCGCTCGACTGGAAATTTGAAGGTCCGGCCGCGCCGTATCTTCTGGCCAAGAAGAACGGCTACTTCGAGGAAGAAGGCCTTGATGTGACGATTGACTCGGGCAATGGTTCGGTCGGTGCGATCACGCGCGTTGCCAGTGGCGCCTACGATGTCTCACTTGCCGACATCAACTCGCTTGTCGAATTCAACGCATCGAACCCTGATCGTGCCATGAAGTCGATCTTCATGGTCTATGACCGCCCGCCTTTCGCGCTGTTCATGAAAAAGGATTCCGGCATCACCAAGCCAGAAGATCTGGTTGGCAAAACCCTTGGCGCACCGGTCTTTGATGCGTCACGCAAGCTGTATCCGGCCTTTGCATCGGCAACTGGTCTGGAGTTGGATGCGGTAACCTGGGAAAGCATGGACCCGCCGCTGCGTGAACCAATGCTGGTGCGCGGTGATGTGGATGCGATTTCCGGTCACTATTTCACCTCGATCCTGAACCTGCAGGCACAAGGCCTTGCCAAGGATGACCTGACCGTTTTCATGTATAAGGATTACGGCATGGACTTTTATGGCAATGGCCTTCTGGCATCGCCGGACATGATGGAAAACCACGCAGAAGAACTGCGCGGCTTCTTGCGCGGTGTTGTCAAAGGCTGGCGTGCAGCGATTGCTGATCCTGCTTCGGCGATCGCGGCGCTGAAGGAAGTTGACCCGCTGATCAACCCCGACCTTGAATTGCAGCGCCTGCAGATGGCGATTGATGAAAATGTCGTCACCCCGGACACCATCGAAAACGGCATGGGCCTTGTAAAGACCGACCGCATGGCAAAGGCCATCGATCAGGTAGCACTGGCATTCGGTTTTGAAAACAAACCAACTGTTGGCGATGTCTTCACCGACATATTCATGCCCGGCGCAGAAGACCGCAAAATCAAGTAAGTCATCTTGATATCCGGGGCGGTCAATCCGCCCCGGATCATTTTCGCCCGATCAAGAACAAAAATCCGAAACGGACAGGCAGGGGGACCAACCGCAGTGTCGAAGAGCTTCGTCGAACTTAATAACGTCAAGCTTCGCTATAGCGAAGACGATGAGCTGGCGCTTGAAACCACCAACATGAAGATCAAAAAAGGCGAATTCATCGCTGTTGTCGGGCCATCAGGCTGCGGCAAATCTTCTTTGCTGAAACTGGTTTCGGGCCTGATGCCCCCTTCTGAAGGGTCTGTCATCGTTGATGATCAGGAAGTCACCGGGCCGCTCAAGATCGTTGGCATGGCGTTTCAGAACCCCACACTTCTGCCATGGCGCACAACGCTTGATAACGTCTTGCTGCCGATGGAAATCGTCAAGCCGCACCGCCACCGCCTGCGCAAGCATCGCGCCGAATACGAGGAACGTGCGCGCAAGCTTTTAGCGACCGTTGGCCTTGAGGGCCACGAAGACAAATATCCGTGGGAGCTTTCAGGCGGCATGCAACAACGCGCATCGCTGTGCCGGTCACTGATCCACGAACCCGATCTTTTGATGCTTGATGAACCGTTCGGTGCCCTTGATGCCTTCACCCGTGAAGAGCTGTGGGACATTTTGCAGAACCTTTGGATGATCAAGCCGTTTACCGTTATTCTGGTCACCCATGACCTGCGTGAGGCGGCCTACCTTGCCGACACGATTTATGTGATGAGCAAACGCCCGGGCAAGATTTTGGTGGAACGTGAAAACACCCTGCCCCGTCCACGGGATCAGGAAACCACCTTTACCCAACCGTTCACCGATCTTGTCCACGAATTGCGCAATCAAATTCGTGACGTGCGCGAAACTTAAAGGGGGCTTGCGGATATCATCATGAAAAAGAAAACAAACCTTTCCAAAGCAACCCCGTGGATCAGCGCCATTGCGCTGTTTGTACTGTGGGAATTGATTGTCCGGATTTTCAACATTCCGCCTTATGTGCTGCCGACCCCGTCAGAAAGCATCATTGTTGGCTGGCAGTTCCATGAAGCGATCTGGATGCATGCCTATCACACGCTTTATACGACGCTGGCGGGCTTTGCCATTGCCGTCGTGTTTGGCGTGGTTCTGGGCGCGTTGGTCGGATCAAGCCGGGCAATTTATGACGCAGCCAACCCGCTTCTGGTTGGTTTCAACTCGGTCCCCAAGGTCGCCCTTGTGCCGGTTTTGGTCATGTGGTTTGGCATCGGTACGGTGCCGGCCATCATTACAGCGTTTCTGATTTCGTTCTTTCCGATTGTGGTAAATGTCGCGACTGGCCTGGCGACACTGGAACCGGAACTGCGCGATGTGTTGCGGTCCCTTGGTGCAAAGCGCCTTGATATTCTGATCAAGGTCGGCTTCCCGCGCGCGATGCCGTATTTCTTTGCATCGCTTAAGGTGGCGATTACGCTGGCCTTTGTTGGCTCGGTCATTTCCGAGACCGTGGCATCGAACGTTGGTGTGGGATATCTGATGCTGTCGGCATCGTCGAAATTCAACATGCCGCTTGTCTTTGCCGGCCTTCTGGTGATCGCGGTGATGGGGATCGCGATGTATGAGATATTCAACGTGATTGAGCGCCGTTCGACCAAATGGGCCAATCGCGGCAATCAAAACACCTAAGGCACCTGCCCCAATCAAGACACCAAGAAGGCCGGGCAATTTTGCCCGGCCTTCTTCATTCCGGGTGCATCGAACGTTATGCTGATTTGTTCAGATGGTATTTAAAGAACGCCATGGTGCGTTCCCAAGCCAGTTGGGCATCTTCGCTGTCGTAGCGCCCACCGGTCGGATTGGCAAAGGCGTGATCGGCGTCATACCAATAGAACTTGTAAAGCGACTTGCCGGAAACGCGCAGGGATCGTTCGAACCCATCGACCATTTCCTTGTTGATCGATTTATCAAGGGTGCCGAAATGCCCCATAATCGGCGCGTTCAGGGTCGCAACCTGTTCCGGGGTCTTTTTGACATTACCGTAATAGATCACAGCCGCATCAACATCGGTCGCAAGGGCCGTGTTAAGCGACCAACCACCGCCAAAGCACCAACCGACCGAACCAACCTTGCCGGTTGAATCCTTGTGGTTGCGCAAGAATTCGACAGATGATTGCAGCTTGCGGGTCGCGACCACCGGATCCATGCCCGACATCAGCGCACGCGCCCCATCCGGCGTGGTTGCCGGTTCTTCGCCATACAGATCAACCGCAAGGGCAATATAACCTTGCTTGGCATATTCGGCAGCCACGGCACGGATGTGATCGTTAAGCCCCCACCATTCATGAATGAGGATCACCGTCGGGGCTGGAAGCGTTGCCGGCATGGCAATTTCGGCAACCATTTCATCGCCTTCGGGCGTGGTAATGGTCACCTTATCAAGTCCCATACCCGCCGCATGGGCCAGCATCGGGTCGGCAAGAATAACAGCAAGTGGCAGGGCAACAGCGCCCTTTAGAAACAGTCGGCGATCTTCATCGGTTGCCTTTGGCGGCGGACCGAGATGTTCGTGGGAGCCACATCCATCAAGCGTACACATGTTCTAGCCTCCTCGTATTCCTGTTTTTCGGAAGTTTCCGTATCAGCATCATTTGCGACGCCAGACCTTGTTGGCAAATGACAATATCGTCATTAACACCGTCACCAAAGATCATGCGCGCCGGTATTTCATTCCAGTTCCTGTACGATGCCGTTCACCACAAGGATCATGACAGCACGCTGTTCTGTCACCCAACTGCAGCTTGCGCGCGGGCACGTCAGCTGATTTAAGGGGCAGGTTCACAGCTATACGACGCCAACACCACAGCAGACGGAGATGACATGCGCGATATTGAAACGGTTCTGTTTGATCTTGGTGGCGTTCTGGTCGATTGGAACCCGCGTTACCTGTATCGCAAGATTTTCAAGGATGACGCCGAAATGGAGCGTTTTCTTGCCGAAGTGTGCCATCCGCACTGGAACCATCTTCATGATCAGGGGATGCTGAGCTTTTCCAATTCGATCCCGGATTTGCAGCACCGTTACCCGCATTATTTTGATCAGATCGCCGCGTGGAATGATCGTTGGCCGGAAATGCTTGGCGGGGCGATTGACCGCACGGTCGGCGTTCTTGAGGACCTTAAAAAGCGCAAAAAGGTCCGCCTTTTTGCCTTGACCAACTGGTCAGCAGAAACATGGCCCCTTGCACTGGAACGCTTTGGGTTCCTTGATCATTTTGAAGATATTCTGGTGTCCGGGCAGGAAAAGCTCGCCAAGCCTGATCCTCGTATTTTTGACCTGGCAGTCACACGGTTCAAGCTTGATCCGCGCGAAACCCTGTTTATTGATGACAGCGACCGCAATATCCAGCAGGCGCGTGAAATGGGGTTCATCACGCACTGGTTCCGCGACCCGGTCAAATTGCAGCGTGAATTGATCGAATACCGGCTGTTCTGATCAGCGCTTTTGACGCAGGTAATTGCCAAAGCATTCACCAAAGGCAAATTCCCAGCCCTTGAGATAGCCTTCCCGCAAGGCGGGGGCGATGTCGCCGACATTTTCCCAGGCCTTATGCTCAAGACGGACGACACAACGGCCAAAGTCGTTGAGATCAAACGATACTTCAACAAGGGTAAAGTCCCCGGCATTCCAACCGGGGTGCCAGGTAAAGGACAGATGTTCGCCGGGGTGCCAGCTTCGAACGCGACCCCACCGAATATCATCCTTACCCTTGACCCGTTCGATAATATCGCCGCCAACACCGGGCGTAAGTTCGACGCCACGGCAATCCTTTTTGGAGATCGAATGGCTGTCCGTCGGCCACCAATCACCAAAGCCCGTCGTGAATGCGTCAAACGCATCCTCGGGATCGATTGCCAAGGTCAGTTCGAACGTGATCGGTGCCAGATCAGGATTTTTATGCGGCATCACGGTCAATTTCCCAAATTTCATCAAGAACCGATGCCAACTCATCAAAATGGCTGATCACGGCATGGGCACCGGATTTATGCAGGGTGTCGACCTCATGATAGCCCCAATCAACACCAATGGCGATCATGCCAGCCGCACGGCCCATTTCGATATCATAGCTGGTATCGCCAACAATCACCGCATTGGGGGCATCAACACCGGTTTCCTCAAGGGCCGCAACCAGCATGGCCGGATTGGGCTTTGATGGGTGGTTGTCGCAGGTCTGAAGCGTGACAAAATGACTTTCAAGTTCATTGCGGGCCAGAACCGCATCCAGACCACGCCGCGCCTTGCCGGTCGCCACACCGCTTAGCCATTGGCGGCGATCAAGTTCACCAAGAACCTCGCGCACACCGGGGAACAGCGGTTCGTGGAAATCGGGGGTTTGGCGGAGCGTGAAGAAGGCGGTTTTATAGGCCGCAGTGACCGCATCAATCACATGGTTGTCAATCTGCGCCGGGCTTGCCAGTTTGGTAATGGCTTCGGGCAGGCTCAGACCAATGATGGTGCGGGTATTTTCAAGCCCCGGGCAATCAAGCCCGTGCTGCGCAAAGGCGTGATCCATGCAATGCGCAATGGCGTGCTGACTATCAACAAGTGTGCCGTCACAATCAAATACAACAAGTCTGAGCGGATCAGTGGTCATGTGGGGTCTTTCATCCGATTTTTGGGAAAGCGGAGACTAATGGATCGCATCGAAAAGATCGAGTCTCGTGCGGTTGAAATATCTGGCGTTTTTGTGCTGCGCGGGAAGCTGCGGAAACTACAAGTGAATTTTGTATTACTTCTTCACAGGTTCGATGAGCGCTATACTTATGTTCTGGTCGATAGAGCCCCGCTGAAAAGGCCGGGCCATGACAGGAGGCAGATCATGCTTACGCTTCGCGATTGCATCGACTTCAGCGACCTCACCGAGGAGGAAGTGCTTGCCATTGCCGAATGTGAGCATATTCCACTCGTCACCGCCCTTGAGGAGGGTGAGTACATGGTACATACCAAAAGCGGCCGCAAACAGCTTGCCGTGATGATAAAAGGCCAGGCCGAAATGTGTGAACGCACAGGCAATACGGTTCATGCCCGTCACCTGAACCGTGTCTATGATGCCTTCATGAAACGTTTCGCGAAAAACTGAAGCAAAATACTCTGTTTCAACGCCGTTTGATCAGGAGGACGAAAAAGCCGACGCAATGCGTCGGCTTTTCGCTGTTTCAGACCTGGTGCCAAGTCGGTTATCTTTTGCGCGTGCGCGACGGCTTTGCCTTGGGTTTTGGCTTTTCTTCCTTTTCGCGATGAATTTCCGGGGTCAGGAATTTCGTCGGCGTTTTCGGATCAAAGTTCAGCTTTTTAAGCGTTTCGGCAAAATGTTCCGGCACGGGGGCCTCGATCACGACGCGGTGCCCGGTAACGGGATGCGGGAAATCAATCGCACGGGCGTGCAGATGCATCTTGTTTGACAGATCATCAATGAAGGCTTTTGGCCCGCCATATTTACCGTCGCCCAGGATCGGGCAGCCAATGGCTTCGCTATGAACGCGCAACTGGTGAGTACGACCTGTCAGCGGTGAAAGCGCAAGCCAGGCTGCCTTGCGCCCGGCACGGTGAAGCTGGCGGAATACACTTTGTGCAGATTTGCCCTGCTTCTCGTCGATGACCATTTTCTCGCCGCCCTTGCTGGCGAGTTTGGCCAAAGGCGCGTCAATCATGCCTTCGCGTTCCGCCGGTGCGCCGGTGACAATCGCCCAGTAAAGTTTGCGGGTGGATTTATCCTTGAACGCCTTGGTCAGCGCATGGGCCGCCGAGGCCGAGCGCGCCAGAAGCAAGACACCACTGGTGTCCTTGTCAAGGCGATGCACCAGTTTCGGGCGTTCCTTGCTGTCAAGCTTAAGCGCATCAAGCATGCCATCGACATGAACGTTGGTGTTGGTGCCGCCCTGCACGGCAAGACCGGCAGGCTTGTTGATTGCCAGAACCAACTCGTCATAGAAAATGACGGAATCACGCAGCGCCTGAAGTTCTTCTTCGGTCGCGTCTGATTTTGCCGGACCTGCGTGTTTGCGCTGCTGGACTTCGGCGGCGTTATAGCCTGCGCCGTCTTTTGTCCATGGCTCCGCACCGCCACCGGACATGACCGGCACGGGCGGCACACGGATTTCCTGCCCCGGCTCAACCCGCTGGTTGGCCTTGGCACGTTTGCCATCAACGCGGATCTGACCGCCACGCAGGAACTTTTGGACCTGCCCAAAGGTAAATTCCGGACAGTTGCGCTTAAACCAGCGATCCAGCCGAATATCGGCTTCGTCTGCCTTTACCTTGCGCAGAGTGACACCACTCATTGCAGAACACCCCTTACCAGCGCGATTGCGCCAAACAACGCGGAAACACCAACCACCACGGAACCAATTACATACAGGGCCGCAAGCCCCATATTGCCCCGTTCATATAGGGTCGCGACATCCAGCGAGAAAGTCGAAAAAGTTGTAAACGCCCCAAGAAAACCGGTCACAAGGAGTGCGCGCATCTCAAGCCCCATGGAAAGTTTCTGGGCCGAGACTTCGATCAGCACCCCCATCAGGAATGATCCGACGACATTGACCGTCAGGGTTCCCCAGGGAAATCCACTGCCCATGACCGAGCCCATCATGACCGAAACACTATAACGTGCAACGGCGCCGATAGCGCCCCCCAAGGCAATGGATGCGATTAACAACGGTGAAAATTGCATGGCGCGGAACCTATTCCCTCAGTCGTCAAAAGTCACGTGTGAATACGGTATAGGCAACTCGCATTATTGCCTATAAGGAAAACAGCAGGATTACAATCGCTTGAGCCATGCAAAATCCTGTATATTCGATTTTGTGGTTAATCGAGAGGGGGAAATAATGAGTATTCGTGTCGTTGGTATGTTGTGCGCTTTTGTTGCAGCCTTAAGCCTTGGTGCTTGTTCCAGCAAATATCGCACGGACAACCATCAAGTTGTCGAAACAGTTACAACAGGTAAGAGTTTTTACATCTTGCAACCGGCTGATGGAATATTCGGCGACATCAATTATGCCGGATCAGGCAGAATGCTGGCTAATGAGTTACACAAACAACTCATCCCATATAGCAGTAAAGTCGTTAAGGCATCGACCATCGAAACGCGAGAAAATGCCTTTAATAAAGCACAGAACTTGCAGCTAAATGTTCTTATTGATGCGCAAATCATGCACTGGGAAGATCGCGCAACCGAGTGGTCCGGCCGCCCGGACCGTATTACGATCCTGTATCAGGCGTTCGATGTGCAGCAAAAAGATATGCTCGCCACCAGCACGCTAAGCGCAAGCAGTAAATGGGCGACTTTTGGAGGAGACCATCCCGTCGATTTACTTCCGGTCCCTACAAGCCAATTTGTGAAGTCACTTTTTGGTAAATCACTTGAACCTGCACCCAATTGAACACCTGAAACGGGGGGCCGCTTTTAAAATTAAAAGTCAGTTGACCTGCCCCATACGGGCATTGACATCCGCAAGCCAGGCACGTGTGCGTTTTTCGTTTTGCCCCATATCATCAATACCATAGACCGAACGGGCAAACAGACAGAAAGACACGTCATTGCCTGTTTCCGGCAGGATGAGTTCGATTTCCACCCAGTCGGGGAAATGAAGCACCGGACTGCGCGCAAGGAAATAAAGGCGCCCGGCTTCACCCACCGAGATATCGGTCATAAGCCGCATGCCATGATCGGGGGCAGTATCGACCAGCACCTCTGTCAGGGCTGCGACCGATGCGTTAAAGGACGGGCTTTGCATCGAGCGATCAGTATCGGGCCGCAAATCATCTGGGCAGGCCAAAAAGAAGTTCGGATCTTGCGGAAGATCAGCATCACGCCCAAAAGCAAAATTGGGAGGATCACCGGGCGGCAACATGTGGTCAATCAGGCCTGTAAACCGAACGGTCACGAAGATCCCTGCCAAGACCACAACACCCCAAATTGCAACCATCACCAGCCGTTTCAATGATACCACCTGTTTGCCTGTGTGCAGGTTCGACTGCCGACCACGCACGGTTGTTTTCACAGCATAAACCGGAACAGACCAGAATCAAAATGCCCGACTGCGCAAACAGTCGGGCATCTTATGATGCAAAGCTGGCAACCTGGCGAAGCGGGGGGGGGATATATGGTTTCGCCAAGTTCCGGTTTTGCAGGACGTTGAGGAAACGTCGATTAAGCGACGGCGGGCAGTTCCACAGCTTCGACATTGGCGATTGCGCGGTCCATCGCCTCTTGGGCATTTACCGCAAAGCCGGACGCATCAATGACTTCAACTTCGGTGATCCCGACGAAACCAAGAACCTGCTTGAGGAACGGGGTCGCAAAATCGGCCTGGCTGTTGACCGGAACACCGCCCGTGGCAACAACAACATAGGCTTTTTTGCCGGTCAGCAGACCAACAGGACCGTTTTCGGTGTATTTGAAAGTCACACCAACACGGGCAATCAGGTCAACCCAGGCTTTCAGCGTGGAGGGGATGCTGAAGTTATACATTGGCGCGCCGATGACAAGAATGTCTGCGGCCTGAACTTCGGCAACCAATTTTTCAGATACAGCAATGACTTCCTTCTGGGCATCACTGCGGTCTTCGGCCGGGGTGTAGAATGCGCCGACGGTTTCGCCGGTAAGAGCGGAAATTTCGGATGCGTTGGTATCGCGATCAACGACATTGGCAGTCGGATCTGCTGCAACAATACGGTTGATCAGTTTGGATGCGATCTGACGGGAGTTTGAGTTCTCACCATTCACAGATGCACTAACATGCAAAATATTGGTCATTTGAGGTCTCCAAATGCGTGTGTTTGTTGACCTGACCTTACTCTTGCAAAAGCACCCTGTTTAGCCAAAGAGTCTTCACCAGATTGTTTCCAATTTGGCACCATAACCAACCAAGGATTATTTATTGTCGCCTTTCTTTTGTCGCTCTGCGCGCAGGCGATCAAAATAATCGACACGTTTTTTCAGATCACGTTCAAACCCGCGTTCGACCGGTTCATAGAAATTCTGCCGACGCATGCCTTCGGGGAAATAATCCTGACCGGAAAAACCGTCTTCCTGATCATGATCATAGGCATACCCGGTCCCATAGCCGATATCCTTCATCAGCTTGGTCGGGGCATTCAGAATATGGGCGGGCGGCATCAAGGAGCCTGTGTCTCGGGCGATCTTGAGAGACTTTTTATAAGCCGTATAACCGGCGTTTGATTTCGGCGCCAATGCCAGATAAATCACCGCTTGCGCCAAAGCCAGTTCGCCTTCGGGGCTGCCGAGACGTTCATAAGATTCCCACGCCCCAATGCAGAACTGCTGGGCCTGGGGATCGGCAAGACCGATATCCTCGACCGCCATGCGGGTCAGTCGCCGGGCAACGAATTTGGGGTCCTCCCCGCCTGCCAGCATCCGGTTAAACCAATAAAGGGCTGCGTCCGGGTCAGATCCGCGAATGGATTTATGCAGGGCACTGATCAGGTTGTAATGGCTGTCATCGCCCTTGTCATAAATCGGCATGCGCTTTTGCACAGTACGCGCAAGTTCGGCAACGCCAAGTGGACCGTCTTCGCCCGGTGCATCACTGGGCGGCATCGAAAACAGTTCTTCTGCCAGATTAAGACAATAACGCCCATCCCCATCAGCCATGGCGCGCAGGGTTTCGCGGGCCTCGGGTGTTACGGGCAGATCAAAGCCCATTTCCTTTTCGGCCCGCACCAGAAGTTCTTCCAGCCCCGCATCATCAAGACGCTTGAGCACAAGTACCTGACAGCGTGACAACAGGGCAGCATTGAGTTCAAAAGACGGGTTTTCGGTTGTCGCGCCAATCAGTGTAATTGTGCCGTCTTCGACATAGGGCAGGAAGCTGTCCTGCTGCGCCTTGTTGAAGCGATGAATTTCATCAATGAACAACAAGGTCGCCCCGCCGGTCGAGCGGCGTGCTCGCGCCCGTTCAAACACCTTGCGCAGATCGGCCACCCCGGAAAAGATCGCAGATAATGGCTCAAACGCCATATCGGCCACATCGGCCATCAGGCGGGCCAATGTGGTTTTGCCACAGCCCGGCGGCCCCCACAGCACGACCGAGGGCACACGCCCGGTCTTGATCATACGGGTAATCGGGCCGTCATCGCCAAACAGATGCCCCTGCCCCACCACTTCTTCAAGCTTGGCGGGACGCAGTCTATCGGCCAAAGGGCGCGTGACCTGACTTTCAAACAGGGAAACCATGTAAAGACATCATGATGTTGTATGGGTGGGTAGGCCGCAAACGTAACACGCAGATGACAATCAGGACAGATGAAACATCGGCAATTGACACCTCGATGGTCGAGGCATAATTCTGTGGCATCTCTGGCAAGAAAGTCATCCCATGAGCAGCACCGTTGATTACACAGATCGGGCCTATTGGCAGGGCACGATCAAGATGTCGCTTTCGAAATTTTTCGTGCTGTGTGTTTTGCACAGAAAACCGATGCATGGCTATGAAGTCGTGCAGGCGGTTGAAAAAACCACCAAGGGGTGCTGCTCTCCGTCCGAAGGTACGGTTTATCCGGTTCTCAAGGAATTTGAAACCGGCGGGTATATGACCTCGCGCCCGGAAACGGTGCAGGGTCGCCAGCGCAAAGTTTACACCCTGACCGACAAGGGCCGTGACGCCTTTCTGGTGGCGACCGAAGCATGGATGGAGGTCACCAGCCATATTATCGCCAGCCGCGACCTTGCGGTATCCCCCCACGCAGCCACCAAGACCAAGGACGGAGATTCCTGCTGTGACTAATGCCATTGCAATCACGCCCAACAGCTACCGCCACCGTCGAGGTGCAAGATGACAGCCACCACAGCACCAAAGAAGTTACCAATTGTCATCGGGCTTGGGACCGGCCAGACGCTTGCCTTCGGGACAACGCTTTATCTTCCGGCGATTTTGGCAGAACCAATGGCCAACGAGTTGGGCATTCCGCCGGGCTGGGCATTCGGGGCGTTTTCATTGGCATTGGTTTTTGCCGCTTTTCTCGGGCCTTCGGCAGGTGCCCGCATTGATCAGTTTGGCGGACGCACAGTTTTGGCGATCTCCAGCCTGATCTTTGCATCCGGCTTGGCACTGCTGGGCACAGCCGACAGCCTGACCATGATGTGTGTGGCCTGGTGTGTGATTGGCGTTGGCATGTCGATGGGGCTTTATGAGTCGGCCTTTGCCACACTCAGTTGGATTTTTGGCCATGATGCGCGTGGACCGATTACCGGAATCACCCTGATTGCCGGGTTTGCCAGCACGATCTGTTGGCCGATAACGGCCGGACTTGAGGCCGCATTTGACTGGCGCACGGCGTGTTACTTTTGGGCGGTGATGCATATCGTGCTTGGCTTGCCGCTTAATCTGTTTTTGATTCCACGCACCAAAGCCAACCGGCCGACGGAAACACACGACAACACAGCCCAAACGCCCCCTGCCCCGACGAAGCTATCACGCAAGGACATCTTTAATACCCCGATGATCCTGCTTGCCATTGTCTTTGCTGCAAGCTGGTTTACCGCAACCGCCATGGCGGCCCACCTACCGCGGTTGTTGCAGATATCGGGGATGGATGCCGCCGGTGCGCTGATTGCCGCATCGCTGGTTGGTCCGGCACAGGTTGCCGGGAGGCTATTGGAATTCGGGTTGCTTAAAAAGATGCATCCACTGATTTCTTCGCGGCTTTCGGCCCTGACCCACCCGATAGGCGCTGTATTGCTTTTGGTCTTTGGCGGACCGGTCGGAATGCTGTTTACCAGCTTGCACGGGGTGGGCAATGGTATTTTGACCATCGCCAAGGGAACCTTGCCACTGGCAACATTTGGCCCGGCCGGATATGGCGCGCGGCAAGGCTATATCATGGCCCCGTCGCGGTTTGCGCAGGCGGCTGCACCATTTGTGTTCGGGCTTTTGATCGATGATTACGGACAATATGCCATCGTGCTGACGATTGGCTTGGGTCTTTTGACTTTCGGTGCCTTGATGATGCTGCGTCACCGTGAACACCGCGGGGACACAGCCAACTGACATTCCGCCGAGGCTGCATTACGAAAAAGGCGCGTGCCAGAAACGGTAACGCGCCTTTTTCGATATGTCTCAGACCGGATCGTTACAGAGTAAACTCACCGGTCAGGACCTTACCATCGCGCTTGACGGCAATGCGCCATTCACGGCGGCTTTCACCGGCACGGATGACTTCCTTGAAGTGCGCAACGCTATCGATGGTCACGCCGTTGACTTCAACGATATAATCGCCTGCCTTCAGGCGGGTGCGGCGCGCAAGGCTGTCGCGCGCGACTGCAAGGATTATGACACCTTCGCTAAGCGTATCGACGCCGATCTCATCAGCCAGTGCCGGGTTCATATTGGCAATTTTGGTGCCGCTGAACGGATTGCGGCCTTCAATCACGCTTTCGTCACGGGCCGGCAATTCCGGTGCGACTTCAAGCGGCATCACAAGAACTGTTTCCACCCCGCGCCGCAACACCAACAGTTCGGCGTCCTGATCAAGTTCCAGCGTGGCGATGCGGAATTTAAGTTCGTTGGGGTTATCAACCGCCAGACCATTGACCGCAATCACCACATCCCCCGATTGGAGCCCGCCGCGTGCAGCCGGGCTACCTTCGCGGACCTTGTTAATCAAAACCCCGTGCGGGCGATCCAGATCAAGTGACGATGCAAGATCTGCCGTCACCGCCTGCCCCGCAGCACCAAGCCACGGACGGCGCAAATCGCCACTGATCAGCCCGCGCATGACGACTTTGACCATATTGGCCGGGACGGCAAAGCCAATACCGTTCGACCCGCCGGACTTGGTAAAGATCGCCGAGTTTACCCCGATCAGTTTGCCATCAATATCGACCAAGGCCCCGCCAGAGTTGCCGGGGTTAATCGCCGCATCGGTTTGAATAAAGGATTGAAAGTCCTGGCCCGTGACACCTGCACGGGCGAGCGCGGATACAATGCCACTTGTCACCGTCTGGCCAACGCCAAACGGGTTGCCGATGGCAAGGACAAGGTCACCGACCTCAACCGCGTCTGAATCCCCAAACGGGATGGCGGGGAGTTCATTGTCGACATCGCGCAGTTTCAGCACTGCAAGGTCGGTGCGTTCGTCGGAGCCAACCAGATCGGCATCAAATTCGCGGTTGTCATGCAAAACAACGCGGATTTCACTGGCCCCGCTGATCACATGATGATTGGTGACAACCGTGCCATCGCCCGAAACAATCACGCCAGAGCCAAGCGAGCGTTCTACACGCTGACGCGGGGCGCCAAAAGCACCGCCAAAACGGTTCCCAAAGAATTGTTTGAAGAACGGGTCATTGAAAAACGGCGTGCGTGCCCGTTCGGCCACTACTTTCTTGGTGTAGATGTTCACCACAGCCGGGGCGGTTTGCTTGACCAATGGCGAAAACGACATTTTGACTTCAGCCTGACTGGTCGGAAGCCGCCGGTCGACCGCCAATTCATCGTTTTGGGCATGGGCCATAGGGTTTACGCCGACAATGACCGTCATGCTGATCATTGCAACAGTGAGGATGGTCGAAATCCACTTTGCCTGCACGGTGTTCTCTCTTGTTTTGTTCGGCCTGTCAGGGTCTGACATAGGTCGGAAACCTATGAAATACAGAACTGCCGCGCAACCTTGGCAGAAATATGAACAGATTCGGATAAAAGAAAACGGGCGACACCGCATGGCATCGCCCGTTTTTGTTTCTTAAAGGCCGAAGCGTTGCTTATTCAGCAGCTTCTTCGCCTTCGCCCTCTGCTTCGAGGCGAGCACGGTCTTCCGCGCCTTTTGCATCGGCGTTGCGATCGACAAGTTCAATCACAGCAACCGGAGCCGCATCGCCGTAACGGAAGCCAGCCTTGAGAACGCGGGTGTAACCACCCGAACGCTCTTTGTAGCGGTCGGCGATTTCGCCGAACAGCTTGGCTACGACTTTGTCGTCACGCAGGATCGAAATAGCCTGACGGCGTGCATGCAGGTCGCCCCGCTTGCCCAGCGTAATCAGTTTTTCGACATACGGGCGAAGATCCTTGGCCTTCGGAAGAGTGGTTTTGATCTGCTCGTGGGTGAGCAGTGAAACTGCCATGTTGGCAAACATCGCCTTACGATGGGACGAAGTACGATTAAGCTTACGGCCGTGCATACCGTGACGCATGGTAACTCTCCTTAATAGCCTGGCTTCGCTCACGAAACCGATTGTAAAACCGCGCCGCCACCCTGATCACCGATAAACCAGTGTCAGGTCATGCACGTGCGGTGTGGGCAACAAGCCCGCCGAAAACGCCAAATAGCTGATGTTTCCGGTTTGGAGCAATGATTGCTCCGATAACGGCCCGAAGGCCGAAGACCCGTTCTTAGAACGGATCTTCGAACTTGCGAGCAAGTTCTTCGATGTTTTCCGGCGGCCAACCGCCGACTTCCATACCAAGATGCAGACCCATCTGAGCCAGTACATCCTTGATTTCGTTCAGCGACTTACGGCCGAAGTTCGGCGTACGGAGCATTTCTGCTTCGGTCTTCTGAACAAGATCACCGATATAGATGATGTTGTCGTTCTTCAGGCAGTTTGCCGAACGGACCGACAGTTCAAGCTCGTCAACCTTACGAAGAAGGTTACGGTTGAACGGAAGTTCGTCTTCTTTCTTCTCTTCGACAACCGCTTCGGGCTCTTCGAAGTTGACGAACAGCGACAGCTGGTCCTGGAGGATGCGGGCAGCAAGTGCAACCGAATCTTCCGGGGTCAGCGCACCGTTGGTTTCAACGGTCAGCGACAGCTTGTCAAAGTCGGTATCCTGACCAACACGGGTGTTTTCCACCTTGTAGGCCACTTTACGGATCGGGCTGAAGATCGCATCGATCGGAATAAGACCAATCGGCGCATCCGAAGAGCTGTGCGAGCTTGCCGCAACATAGCCTTTGCCGTTATCAACGGTAAATTCGATGTTGAGCGTAGCGCCATCGTCAAGATGGCACAGTTCGAGATCCGGGTTGAGGATTTCGATATCCGCACCGGTTTCGATCTGACCTGCGGTGACGGCACCCGGGCCGGTCGCCTTCAGGGCCATTTTCTTCGGACCTTCAGCATGCATGCGCACGCCCATGGTCTTGATGTTCAGGATGATGTCAGTGACATCTTCACGCACACCAGGAATCGACGAGAATTCGTGCAGTACACCGTCGATCTGGATCGCAGTAACTGCCGAACCCTGGAGCGACGACAGCAGAATGCGACGCAGCGCGTTACCCAGAGTCTGACCAAAACCGCGCTCCAGCGGTTCTGCCACGATCGTACCAATACGGCTGGCATCAGTACCCGGAGTAACATCAAGCTTCGTCGGCTTAATCAGTTCCTGCCAGTTCTTTTGAATCACGAGACCCACCTTCGCAACTGGAGCCTAATATAAGGAGAGCAAGTTTTGCCCTCATGAGAAACGCGAAGGGGCCCGGGTACACCGGGCCCAAACGCGGGGTCGTCCGCAAGGATCGACGCGATTAAACGCGACGACGTTTACGCGGACGGCAACCATTGTGCGGAATCGGCGTTACGTCTTTGATCGACGTAATGGTAAAACCAATCGCCTGAAGCGCACGAAGTGCAGATTCACGTCCCGAACCCGGGCCTTTAACCTGTACTTCGAGAGTTTTCATGCCGTGTTCTGCAGCTTTTTTACCTGCATCTTCACCGGCCATCTGCGCAGCATACGGCGTTGATTTACGCGAACCGCGGAAACCCATACCACCAGCGGTCGACCAGGAGATGGTATTCCCCTGAACGTCGGTGATGGTAATCATGGTGTTGTTGAAGGTCGCGTTTACGTGCGCGATACCGTTCGTAATGTTCTTGCGCTCGCGGCGACGCACGCGAGTCTGAGGAGCTTTCGCCATTGTCGTTCCCCTACCTTACTTCTTCTTGCCAGCAATCGGCTTAGCCGGGCCCTTACGGGTGCGAGCGTTGGTGTGGGTACGCTGACCGCGTACCGGGAGACCGCGACGATGACGCAGGCCGCGGTAGCTGCCCAGGTCCATCAGACGTTTAATGTTCATTGCGGTTTCACGACGAAGGTCGCCTTCGACGGTGTAATCAGCGTCGATGACTTCACGAACCTTAAGCACCTGATCATCAGAAAGCTGATGAACACGCGTTGACGATTCGACGCCGACCTTGGCGCAAATTTCTTTAGCTTTCGCCGGGCCAATGCCGGTGATGTAGGTAAGCGCAATCACGACGCGCTTCGCGGTCGGGATGTTTACGCCAGCAATACGAGCCACTGTGTGAGACTCCTGTTTCCTGTTAACAAACCCAAGGGCAGATCCGGTAGGGTAGGACGTTGCAAAAGCGGGCCAGCATTACTGCCAACCCGCCAGCAAAAAAACGCCCTGCCCGGGAAATTACCCCAGGATGGCTTCAATCTCGCGCGTAACTTCGTCGATTTCGGCCATCCCGTCAACTGTTTTCAGCTTACCGACCTTTTCATAGTAAGGAATGATCGGTGCTGTTTGCTTGTGATAAGCTTCCAGTCGCGATGTGACCGTCTCGGCGGTGTCATCCGCACGGCGTTTAAATTCGGTGCTGCCACATACGTCGCAGACACCTTCCTTGGCAGGTTTCTGGAACTCTTGGTGATATCCCTGCCCGCATTTCGCGCAGGTATAGCGCCCAACAATTCGGGCAACCAGTGCTGCATCGTCAACACGCAGTTCAATCACATAATCAAGTGCCAGTCCTTTGGATTCCAGCATCACGTCCAGGGCTTCTGCCTGGGCGGTCGTGCGCGGGAACCCGTCCAGAATGAAACCATCTTTGGTATCATCCTGGTCAAGTCGTTCAGAAATCAAACCGATCATAAGATCGTCAGATACGAGCTGGCCCGCATCCATGACTTCTTTTGCCTTCTGCCCCAGTTCGGTTCCGGCTGCAACGGCGGCACGAAGCATGTCACCTGTTGAAAGCTGGATCATGCCGCGTCCCGTTTCGAGACGCTTGGCCTGGGTTCCTTTCCCTGCGCCGGGAGGGCCAAGAAGGATAATGTTCATCGTCTTCCCCCTGAATGCCGTGGTCGCCTTTATCGGCGGCGACCACGAATTTTGGATTTCTTGATCAGGCCTTCATACTGATGCGCCAGCATATGTGACTGAACCTGCGCGACGGTATCCATGGTTACCGTGACAACGATCAAGAGGCTAGTCCCACCAAAGTAGAAGGGCACAGACCATTCAGCGATCAACAGTTCCGGCAGGATACAGACAAATGCGAGATAAGCTGCACCGATTACCGTCAAGCGGGTCAGAATGAAATCCAGATGATTCGCGGTATTTTTACCCGGACGGATGCCCGGAATAAAGCCACCGTGTTTCTTCAGGTTGTCTGCCGTATCTTCCGGGTTGAAAACAACCGCCGTGTAGAAGAAGGCAAAGAAGACAATCAGGCCGATGTAAAGCGCGATATAAAGCGGCTGGCCACGGCCGAGCAATGCGGTTGCGGTCGTCAACCATGCCGGTGCATCTACACCGGTGGTGAACTGGGCAACCGAAAGCGGCATGAGAAGCAGCGAGCTTGCAAAGATCGGCGGAATAACACCGGCAGTATTGATCTTGAGCGGCAGGTGCGAGCTCTGACCTTCCATGACCTTCATGCCGACCTGGCGTTTCGGGTACTGGATCAGAACACGGCGCTGCGCACGTTCAACAAAGACGATGAATGCAATAACGGCAACCGCCAGAACGATGATCGTGACAATCACCAGTGCGGAAATTGCACCGGTGCGGCCAAGTTCAAGAGTTCCTGCAATCGCGCTGGGCAGACCTGCGACAATGCCGGCAAAGATGATCAGCGAAATACCGTTACCGATGCCACGCTGGGTGATCTGTTCACCAAGCCACATCAGGAACATGGTGCCACCAACAAGGGTGATCACTGCGGTAAGACGGAAGAACATGCCCGGGTCCGGAACCGCAGCACCGGTCGAACCGGTCATGCTTTCAAGACCAACAGCAATGCCCCACGCCTGCACGGTTGCAATCAGCACCGTCAGGTAGCGGGTATATTGATTAATTTTTTTGCGACCCTGTTCGCCTTCTTTCTTGAGTTGCTCAAGGGTTGGCGAAACAGTCGTCATCAACTGAATGATAATCGAGGCCGAGATGTACGGCATGATATTCAGCGCAAAGATCGTCATACGACCCAGCGCACCACCGGCGAACATGTCAAACATGCCCAGAACACCGCCCGCATTCTGACGGAAAATGTCAGCAAGAATGGACGGGTCAACACCAGGAACCGGAATATAGGTTCCAAGACGGTAAACAATAAGCGCGCCCAAAGTGAACCAGATACGCTTTTTAAGCTCGGTCGACTTTGAAAAAGCGGACCAATTCAGGTTCGCGGCAAGCTGCTCGGCGGCCGATGCCATGCACTCATCTCCCAATACACATAAACTGGAGGGTCCGGTCCCGTAAATTACTGGAACCGGACCCTCTCGAAGTCATTACTCGGCTTATTCTGCGGTTTCTGCAGCAGCGACCGGGGCAAGAACCTTAACCGAACCGCCGGCTTTCTCAACAGCTTCAACAGCCGCTTTGGAAGCACCGGAAATTTCGATGTTCAGTTTTGCTTTCAGTTCGCCTTTAGCAAGAAGACGCAGACCGTCTTTCTGCGGACGGGCCAGACCTTTTTCCGCCAGAACGTCGATGGTGACATTCGCACCGTCTTCGAGAACACCGTTATCAACGGCGGTCTGAAGGGTACCAAGGTTCACAACACCGAACTGTTTCTTGAACGGGTTTTTGAAGCCGCGCTTCGGAAGACGGCGATAGATCGGCATCTGCCCGCCTTCGAAGCCATTGATAGCTACACCAGAACGGGACTTCTGACCCTTCTGACCTGCGCCAGAAGTTTTGCCTTTGCCCGAACCGATGCCGCGACCGACGCGAGTGCGCGCTTTGCGGGCACCAGCGTTATCGGCAAGTTCGTTGAGTTTCATCGTTCAACACCTTTTCGATCTGGGGTCAATCAAGCCTCGTCCACACGGACGAGGTGCTTGACCTTTGCGATCATACCGCGAACAGCCGGAGTATCTTCCAGCTCACGAGTCCGGTGCATTTTGTTCAGGCCAAGACCCACAAGGGTCTGGCGCTGATCAGCCGGACGTCCGATCGGCGAACCCGTCTGGGTAACGCGTACGGTCGCTTTTTTCTTAGCAGCCATATCGAATTACTCCTTTTCGAGAACGGCGGCCGCAGCCGAACCGCTATCGCGACGGGCAACGACGTCACCGACTTTCAGGCCACGCTTAGCAGCGACCTGACGCGGGGACGCACCGTTGACCAGAGCGTCAAGGGTTGCGCGGATCACGTTGTGCGGGTTGTTCGAACCGGTACATTTGGACACAACGTCCTGAACGCCCATGGTTTCGAAAACCGCACGCATCGCACCGCCTGCGATGATACCGGTACCAGCCGGAGCAGAACGAAGGACAACCTTGCCTGCACCGAAGTGGCCCTGCGTATCATGGTGAAGGGTACGGCCTTCACGCAGCGGAACGCGGATCATGTTACGTTTAGCAGCTTCGGTAGCCTTACGGATCGCCTCGGGAACTTCACGGGCTTTACCCGTGCCGTATCCGACGCGACCGCGCTGGTCACCGACAACTACCATTGCGGAGAAAGCAAAACGACGACCGCCCTTAACGACCTTGGCGACACGGTTGATACCAACCAATTTGTCGACGAGTTCGTTTTCTTCACGGGCTTTCGGCGCCTGCTGCTGTTGATTCTGGTTACGTGCCATGGTCGTGCTCCTTAGAAGTCCAGACCGCCCTCACGGGCGGCATCGGCCAGAGCTTTCACTCGGCCATGGAACAGATACCCACCACGGTCGAAAACAACAGTTTTCAAACCAGCTTTCACTGCGCGCTCGGCAATGGCTTTGCCAACCAGAGCAGCGGCTTCGGCATTGCTGCCTTTCGCCTTCAGATCTTTCTCCATCGTCGAAGCAGCCACCAGGGTGGTGCCAGCGACGTCGTCGATGATCTGAGCATAGATGTGGGCGTTCGAACGGTGCACGCTGAGGCGCGGGCGACCGGCCGCTTTCTGGCGGATCGCAAAACGAACGCGACGTTTGCGGCGTTCGAAGAGGCTTCTCACGTTTTTCATCGTGCCTGTCCTTACTTCTTCTTGCCTTCTTTGCGCAAGATATACTCGCCTTCGTAGCGGACACCTTTGCCTTTGTAAGGCTCCGGACCGCGCCAGCCGCGTGCATTTGCAGCGAACTGACCGACGACTTGTTTATCTGCGCCAGAAATGGCGACAAGGGTCGGCTTTTCGGCAACGACGTTAAGACCCTCAGGGATCTCCATTTCTACGTCGTGCGAGAAGCCAAGCTGCAGAACAAGTTTCTTACCCTGAACCTGCGCACGATAACCAACACCAGTGATTTCCAGTTTCTTCGTGAAACCTTCAGAAACCCCGGTAACGAGGTTCGCGATGTTCGCACGGGTGGTACCCCAAAGGGCACGGGCGCGCTTGCCATCGTTTTTCGGTTTCACCCAGATCTGGTTGTCTTCCTGGGTTACGGAAATATCGGCACTGTTCAGCGGAAGGTTAAGCTCACCGAGCTTGCCTTTTGCACTGATCTGCTGATCGGTCAAGGTGATGGTAACGCCGTTAGGCACAACCACCGGATTTTTTCCTACTCGCGACATCGTGGCCCTCCTTAGAATACCTTGCAGAGGATTTCGCCGCCGACATTCTGCTCGCGAGCCTCCTGATCCGAAAGAACCCCTTTCGGAGTAGACAGGACTGCGATGCCCAAACCGTTGTATACCTTCGGAAGATCTTTGATCTTCGAATATACACGACGACCCGGGGTCGAGACGCGGTCGATCTGCTTAATCACGCCATCACCCTCAAAGTACTTGAGTTCGATGGTGATTTCGCTGACGCCCTTGCGAATTTCATTAACGTTATAACCGCGGATGTAACCTTCGCGCTGGAGAACATCCAACACGCTGGTACGCAGTTTCGAAGCCGGCGAAACGACGCTGGATTTACCAACGCGCTGACCGTTACGGATACGCGTGAGCATATCACTGACTGGATCAGTCATCGACATGTGATGTCCTCCTTACCAGCTCGACTTCACCATGCCCGGAATCTGACCACGCGAAGCAAGTTCACGAAGGGCGATACGGGACAGGCGGAATTTGCGATAGACACCACGCGGACGACCAGATACCTGGCAGCGAATACGCTGACGGATACGGGCCGAGTTGCGCGGCAACTGGGCGAGTTTCATCACAGCCACGATACGATCCTCAGGGGTCGTCTCGCGATTTGCGATCACCGCTTTAAGGGCGGCACGCTTGGCAGCATATTTTTTTGCCAGGCGTTCACGTTTGAGTTCACGCTCTACAGCGCTCTTCTTGGCCATGGGCCAACCTCCAGTTAGTTTCCGAACGGAAGATCAAAGCCCTTAAGCAGGGCGAGAGCTTCGTCGTCGGACTTTGCCGTGGTACAAATGATGATATCCATCCCGCGAACAGAGTCGACTTTGTCGTACTCTACCTCAGGAAAGACGAACTGTTCTTTCAAGCCCATGGCAAAGTTGCCACGACCATCGAAAGATTTTTTGTTCAGGCCGCGGAAGTCACGAACGCGCGGAAGCGCGATGGTGACCAGACGGTCCAGGAACTCAAACATACGGTCGCGACGCAGGGTCACTTTACAACCGATGTTCATGCCTTCACGCAGCTTGAAAGCCGCAACGGACTTTTTCGCTTTGGTGAAGACAGGCTTCTGACCGGTGATGGCAGCGAGATCCGCAGCCGCACCTTCCAGTTTCTTACGATCCTGGGTGGCGTCTCCGACACCCATGTTGATCACGATTTTCTCGAGGCGCGGAATCTCCATGGAGTTCTGGTAAGAGAACTCCTCTTGGAGTGCGTCACGCACCACTTCTTTATAATGTTCGCGCAGGCGCGTCATTTTTCCGTCCCTCAGTTGTCGATGACTTCGCCGCTGAGCTTCGCTACGCGAACCTTGCGACCATCATCAAGGGTCTTGAAACCGACGCGGGTCGGCTTGTTTTCTTTCGGGTCGACGATCGCGATGTTGGAAACAGCAATTTTTGCTTCCTTCTCGACGATGCCACCGGCATCAGCACCGGTCGGGCGCTGGTGACGTTTCACCAGATTGATGCCCGAAACCAGAACCTTGTTCTCGGTCGGGAATGCGGCGATGACTTCGCCGGTCTTCCCTTTGTCTTTACCCGTCAGAACAATGACGCGGTCGCCCTTTTTAATCTTGGCAGCCATTACAGCACCTCCGGAGCGAGCGAAATGATCTTCATGTAACCCTTCGAACGAAGTTCACGGGTTACCGGGCCAAAAATACGCGTGCCGATCGGCTCGCCGTTCGCATTAATGAGAACGGCAGCGTTGCGGTCAAAGCGGATCGCCGAGCCATCGGCACGACGAATTTCCTTTGCGGTGCGAACGATGACAGCTTTGTGAACTGCACCCTTCTTAACGCGACCGCGCGGAATGGCTTCCTTAACGGAAACCACGATAACATCACCAACGTGAGCGGTTTTGCGCTTCGAGCCGCCCAGCACCTTGATGCACTGGACGCGGCGAGCGCCGCTGTTGTCGGCGACGTCCAGATTGGACTGCATCTGGATCATGGGTTTACCCCTTGACTATGATTGGGCTGAGGACTCACTCCTCGACCACTACTTCCCAAGACTTCAACTTCGAGATCGGTTTGCATTCGCGAATGCGAACAACGTCACCCGTTTTGAAGCGGTTCTCTTCATCGTGCGCGTGGAATTTCTTCGACTTACGCACGTACTTTTTATACAGCGGGTGCATGACCTGGCGCTCCACTCGGACCACCACGGTCTTGTCGTTTTTGGTCGAAACGACTGTCCCCTGCAATACACGCCTCGGCATGTGTGTTTACTCCTCTGCGTGTCCAGTTAGGCCGCGGTAGCACCCTTCTCGTTACCGAGAAGGGTTTTAATGCGGGCAATATCACGACGGACCTGGCGGACCCGCGCAGTGTTCTCAAACTGACCGGAAGCCTGCTGGAATCGCATGTTGAACGATTCTTTACGCAGGTCCAGCAGCATCTGTTTCAGTTCGTCAGCGCTTTTCGCGCGGAGATCAGCAATTTTCATCACTAATTACTCCCCTTCACCAAGACGGGTGACAAACTTGGTCTTGATCGGCAATTTAGCCGACGCCAGCTCGAAAGCACGGCGTGCAAGATCCAACGGAACACCGTCGAGTTCAAACATGATCCGACCCGGTTTAACGCGTGCCGCCCAATACTCAGGCGAGCCTTTACCTTTACCCTGACGGACTTCGGCAGGCTTCTGCGAGACCGGGAGATCCGGGAAAACGCGAATCCACACACGACCTTGACGGCGGATGTGGCGGGTGATCGCACGGCGAGCCGCTTCGATCTGACGCGCCGTTATACGCTCAGGCTCCATGGCTTTCAAGCCATAAGCGCCGAAATTAAGATCCGTGCCACCCTTGGCCTCACCTTTAAGGCGGCCTTTGTGAGCTTTACGGAACTTTGTACGTTTCGGAGAAAGCATATCTGGATCTCCTTACTTACGGCCAGAACCAGCCGACTCGAGCGCTTTACGCTCAGAAGCCAACGGATCATGTGCCATGATTTCGCCCTTGAAGATCCAGACCTTCAGACCACAAACACCATAGGTGGTGTGAGCTTCTGCAGTGCCATAATCAACGTCCGCACGCAGGGTATGCAGCGGAACGCGACCTTCACGATACCATTCGGTACGAGCGATTTCAGCGCCACCAAGACGACCAGCAGCATTAATACGAATGCCGCCAGCACCGAGACGCATTGCGTTCTGAACCGAGCGCTTCATAGCACGACGGAACGAAACACGGCGCTCAAGCTGCTGGGCGATGTTGTCAGCGACCAGCTTGGCATCAAGTTCCGGCTTGCGGATCTCGATGATGTTAACCTGCACTTCGGCATTCGCCAGCTTCTGCAGATCGTTCTTGAGCTTCTCGATGTCCTGGCCTTTTTTCCCGATCACAACGCCCGGACGAGCGGTGTGGATCGAAATGCGGGCTTTCTTCGCCGGACGTTCGATAATCACCTTCGAAACACCCGCCTGCTTGAGACGATCGAAGATGAAATTACGGATCGCAATATCTTCATGAAGAAGATCAGCGAAATCGGACTTGTTGGCGTACCAGCGGGAATCCCAGGTACGGTTAATGCCAACGCGCAGACCGATTGGATTGATTTTCTGACCCATTACTCGGCCTCCTCACGTTCGCAAACGATGATGCGCATGTTGGAGAACGGCTTCAGAATTTTACCAACACGACCGCGTGCACGGGCGCGCCAGCGCTTCATTACGAAGGCCTTACCAACAGATGCCTCTTTAACGTAGAGACGATCGACATCAAGCTGATGGTTGTTCTCGGCATTAGCGATTGCCGATTCCAGCAGCTTTTTGACGTCCTGCGAAATACGTTTATTGGAGAATGTCAGCTCTGCCAAAGCAGCTTCTGCGTTCATTCCACGAATCGACTCGGCGACGAGGTTGAGCTTACGCGGGGAAATGCGTACTGCCCGGAGCGAAGCCGCAGCCTCGTTATCCGCCAGCCGACGGATGTCAGCTTTCTTACCCATCGTTACTTCCTCTTCGCCTTTTTGTCGGCCGCGTGACCATAATAGGTACGGGTCGGCGAGAACTCACCGAACTTGTGACCAATCATATCTTCGGTCACGAGCACCGGCAGGAATTTCTGGCCATTGTAAACCCCAAAGGTGAGGCCTACGAATTGCGGCAAAATCGTCGAGCGCCGCGACCAGGTCTTAATTACCTCATTCCGGCCTGAGGCACGGACAGTATCGGCTTTCTTAAGAAGGTATCCGTCAACAAACGGACCCTTCCAAACGGAACGCGCCATAGTCTAGCCTCCTCCGTTAGCTCTTGTGACGACGGCGCATGATAAGCGCGTCGGTCTTTTTGTTCGAGCGGGTACGTTTGCCCTTGGTAGGCTTGCCCCACGGCGTAACCGGATGACGACCACCCGATGTACGACCTTCACCACCACCATGCGGGTGATCGATCGGGTTCATGGCAACGCCACGAACAGAAGGACGTTTGCCAAGCCAGCGATTACGGCCGGCTTTACCAAGGTTCGAGTTCTGATGGTCCGGGTTGGACACGGCACCAATGGTAGCCATGCATTCACCACGAACCAAACGTACCTCACCGGAGGACAGCTTAAGCTGGGCGTAACCTTGGTCCTTACCAACAAGCTGTACATACGAGCCTGCTGAACGTGCGACCTGACCACCTTTACCGGCTTTCAGTTCGACGTTATGGACGATGGTACCGACCGGAATATTCTTCAGCGGTGCGGCGTTACCCGGCTTAATGTCTACACGGTCAGCGGCAACAACGTTGTCGCCGACAGCAAGACGCTGCGGTGCGAGGATGTAGGCCAATTCGTCGTCAGAATAACGAACCAGTGCGATAAACGCAGTACGGTTCGGATCATATTCCAAACGCTCGACGGTACCGACGACATCAAACTTGGTACGTTTGAAATCGATCATACGGTAACGACGTTTGTGACCACCACCAATACGGCGGGCGGTGATACGACCAGTGTTGTTACGGCCACCTTTTTTGCGAAGACCTTCGGTCAACGCTTTAATCGGCTTGCCCTTGTGGAGATCAGAACGATCCACGAGAACCAGCTGACGGCGACCAGGAGAGGTTGGTTTAAACTTCTTCAAAGCCATTGTCTTAGATTCCCGTAGTCACGTCGATGGACTGACCCTCTTCGAGGGTTACCATCGCTTTCTTGAAATCGCTCCGACGACCGGAAATACCGCGAAAACGCTTGGTTTTTCCTTTTACCACAGAGGTATTGACCGCCTTGACCTTCACCCCGAACAGACCTTCCACAGCAGCCTTAATCTCCGGCTTGGTGGCGTCAATCGCGACTTTGAACGCAACAGCATTGTGTTCAGAAATCAACGTCGACTTTTCAGTGATATGCGGGGCGCGGATGACTTCGTACATCCGCTCTTTGCTGATGATCGTCATTTGAGACGTGCCTCCAACGCTTCGACCGCACCCTTGGTCAGCACCAGGGTGTCACGGCGCAGGATGTCATAGACGTTAGCACCAATCTCCGGAAGCACATCAATTTGCGGGATGTTGCGCGCTGCGCGTGCAAAACCCTCATTGACCTGCGTACCATCGATGATCAGTGCAGACTTCCAGCCGAGGTTATTGAAAACAGCGACCAGATTCTTGGTTTTTGCGTCCGAGAATTCCGCATTATCAAGAACGATAAGCTTACCGTCTTTTGCTTTAGCCGACAGAGCGGTTTTAAGCGCGAGTTTACGGAACTTCTTGGTCAGATCGTGTGCGTGGTCGCGAACACGCGGACCATGCACGGTACCACCACCACGGAACTGTGCAGCCTTACGGGAACCGTGACGAGCACCGCCACTACCTTTCTGACGCACGAATTTTTTCGTGGTTGCGGAAATTTCGGACTTTTCCTTCACCTTGTGGGTACCGGCACGGCGTTTTGCTAACTGCCAGTTCACCATGCGGTGCAGGACGTCACGACGTACTTCCAGACCAAAGATCTCTTCTGCGAGATCAATCTTGCCGGACTTGGAAGCGTCAAGTTTGAGAATGTCGAGCTTCATGATGCTTATTCCTTATCCTCGGCGACAGCTTCTTCAGCAGCCGGGGCAGCACCCTTGAGCGCAGCCGGGAACGGAAGACCTTCCGGTGCAGCACGCTTCACAGAGTCCTTGACAAGGACGTAGGCACCCTTGTGACCCGGGACTGCACCGTGAACCAGGATCAGACCTTTATCAGCGTCAGAAGAGACGATTTTAAGGGACTGAACGGTCACACGTGCGGCACCCATATGACCAGCCATCTTCTTACCTTTGAAGACGCGGCCCGGATCCTGGCACTGACCAGTGGAACCATGCGAACGGTGCGAAATCGACACACCGTGCGACGCACGCAGACCACCGAAGTTATGACGCTTCATCGCACCGGCAAAACCTTTACCGATGGACGTGCCGATTACGTCAACGAACTGGCCTTCGACGAAGTGAGTTGCAGCAAGTTCTGCACCAACTTCGATCAGACCGTCTTCGCTTACGCGGAATTCAGCAAGTTTGGCTTTCGGCTCAACCTTAGCTTTGGCGAAGTGGCCACGCATCGGCTTGGATACGTTTTTCACTTTCGCTTTGCCATAACCAAGCTGAACAGCGACGTAGCCGTCGGTGTCATTGGTACGGTTGGCGACGACCTGAAGATCTTCGACCTTCAGAACGGTTACAGGAAGGTGGGAACCATCGTCGTTGAAGACGCGGGTCATACCGACCTTCTGGGTAATAAGTCCACTACGCATTGCGGCTTACTCCCGATTAAAGTTTGATCTCGACATCGACACCGGACGCAAGGTCGAGCTTCATAAGAGCATCGACGGTTTGCGGGGTCGGGTCGACAATGTCGAGAAGACGCTTGTGCGTACGGATTTCGAGCTGTTCGCGTGATTTTTTGTTCACGTGCGGAGACCGCAGAACAGTGTACTTTTCGATGCGGGTCGGCAGCGGAATCGGGCCGCGGACCTCTGCGCCAGTGCGCTTCGCCGTATTGACGATCTCACGTGTGGACTGATCCAGCACGCGATGGTCAAACGCCTTAAGGCGAATGCGAATGTTCTGACTATCCATGTAATTATGTACCGGAGCCCTCAAAAGGACACCGGCCCCTCAACTGGAGTTGACGATTGCCGCAAAAGTGTTGCGGGCGGCTTACATAGCCGCCCGCTTCACAAAGATCAAGAGAAAAAATTATTCGATGATCTTGGCAACAACGCCCGCGCCGACGGTACGACCGCCTTCACGGATTGCGAAACGCAGACCTTCGTCCATTGCGATCGGTGCAATGAGGGTTGCGGTCATCTGAACG
>NZ_JRJE01000003.1 GCF_000763295.1 Thalassospira australica
GACGGCTGACCATCAGATACGAAAAGTCCGCAGAAAACTTCCTTAATATGGTCCGGATTTTCGCAATCAGATGTTGGGCCAATTGAGTCCAGACCCTAGACAAGATTGGCAAACTCTGTGGATCAAAGCATGTCACCGCGATCAGTCGTCGTCTGGTTCTGGGCATCCGTAATGCCGGGGCTGATACACCGCGGGACACAAACAACCTGCTTACGACACTGCGCCTTCTGATGCAGTTCGCAGTTGATATGGAATATGTCGCCGTTAACCCTGCATCTCGGTTCAAGCGCCTGAAAGAAGGAGATGGCCATAGACCATGGGAAGAGTTCGAAATCGATCAATTCCGTTCTCATTGGGCGATTGGCACAAAGGAACGTACGGCATTTGAATTGCTCTTGAATACCGGACAAAGATCAGGCGACGTGCGGACCATGACGCGAAACCACATCCGGTCAAACATTGTCTCTGTCATTCAGAGCAAAACCGGCAAGCGCTTGGACATACCCGTCGCAAACCGACTGAAAGATACACTTGATGCATGGTTACCGAACACAACAAGCATGAACCTTGTCCCCTCGCCTATGGGCATGCAGATGGATGCAACCGCATTTTCAAAATTCATGCGCAAAGCATATCGAGGAGCTGGTTTACCAGAAGACTTCACGTCACACGGGGGCCGATACGCAGCGGCAACGCGCCTCAAAGAGCTCGGCCTTTCATGGGAAGAAATAGCCGACATTGTTGGTCACGAAACAGTCTCGATGGTGCAGAAATATACGCGCCAGCGAAGAAACGCGAAAATGGCGATTGACAAAATCAACCGCGCTGATCAAGTCGGGCAAGTGACTAACTTTTATCCGAGCAGTGACTAACTTTTAATCCAGCAAACGACACTGAACCCACAAGCATTTGTTTTTATTGAAGAAAAATGGCGATCCCTGCAGGACTCGAACCTGCAACCTACAGATTAGAAGTCTGTTGCTCTATCCAGTTGAGCTAAGGGACCGCTGGGTGGGGTGGTTGAGTGCCCCGGGGCAAAGCATTGGACGCCTGCCCGATATGATTTCAGGGTTTAACGTCCCCTGTCAGACGAAACGGGGCGGAAATCCGCCCCGAGAATTGGTCAGATGCCGCTGGCGAGCACCAGATCAGACCACGCGTTTGAACGCGAAATTGTCGGCATAGGTCTTGATCTGCATTTTGCGCGGCTTGGGCTGTTCGATATCGGCGATCAGCTTGTGCTTCGCGGCAAAGGCCTGGGCTTCTTCAAGGGTATCGAAATACATGCGAACCTGACCACGGGTATCAGTGGAACCGATCCACCCCATCAGTTGATCAGCGACCTTTTTCGCACCCGGTTCAAATTCCATGACCCAGTGCTTGGTCGCGGCCTGACCGGATTGCATGGCGTTCTTGGCAGGTTTGTAAACACGGACCTTCATCGGGACCCTCGTCTTGACCGTCGGGATAAGATGATGCTGACAGTTATATGGGCCTCTCTAACCCCCCGCCAACGCTTCATCTTTTACACCTTTTGCTGCCAATTGGAAATCCCGTTTGGGATCAGATAAAGCAACAAAAGGGGAAATGGTCGGGAAGGCGAGATTCGAACTCGCGACCCCCTGCTCCCAAAGCAGGTACGCTACCAGACTGCGCTACTCCCCGACGCGGATGTGGATTTAGCACCATCTTGCGGGGTGGGCAAGACCGCATTGTCGCTTTTTATCGAAAAAGTGCCACAAAAACCAAAGGCCGCAGATATCATCCGCGGCCTTGCTATTGCTGATTGATCTTTTTGGACGCGATGCGGGTCCGCCCTGCTCGGCGCAACGCAACTTAACGCGGCAGCCCTTCGACTTTCTCGCCAATCTCAAATCCCATCCGATCCGATGAACCACCATTGAGCTCAAGCACAAAGCGCACAGGCTTTGGCGACGGGATGATGGTTTCCGATTGCGGGACCGTGCGCTTTTCAATGCCGACAATCGTGCCATTGGCATCAATAAACAGCATATCCAGCGAGATGAAGGTGTTTTTCATCCACATCGAAATATCCCGCGAGGCCCCGAAATCAAACAACATGCCGGTATCATTGGCCATTTCGGTGCGGAACATCAATCCGCGTGATCGTTCTTCGGGCGTGACGGCCATCTCGACATTGAAGACCTCGCCATCGACCAAAAGACGCGAACGTTCAAATCCGGTTGCTTTGGCATTCAGACCCGCAACAACGGCTGCGCTGATAAAGCACACAACAAATGCCATCTGAAAAAGCGACTTCATACCCCATACCCTCTTAGTCTTTTGACGCGCTCCCGAACCACGTCCCGGATGGCGCCACCCCGCCATGGATCCGCAAGCGTTGTAAACAATTCACTTGCGGGTTGTCTGCCACGGCTATGCGACCATTTTATGACGCGCAGGATATTTTCCGCTGTGATGGGTAGCACAGGGGGTATTTCGATCCCGTTAACGGTTGCCCACACCCCTGACCAACAGCGCGCAACGCCATATGGACTATATCCTCCGCCGCCCAGCACAAGACTTCTTGGTGCTAATCGGGTCATCGCCCCCACGACTTCCCATATCGACTGATTGCCCAAAAGCTGTCTGGATAGCGGATCTTCGGCAAGAGTATCACATCCGCATTGCAAAACAATAGCTTGGGGCACAAAACTTAATGCAAGATTAATCAAATATTCATGTAGAACATAGCGCATCTCATCATCGTTCATGCCACCAGGTATCGGCAGATTGCGTGCCATGCCACCGGCAATGTCATCAATTGCGCCGGTTTTGGGCCACAGGTCTTCCTGATGCATGGAAACCGTCAGAACGCGTTCATCCTCGGCAAAGGCAATCTGCACGCCATCGCCGTGATGGGCATCAATGTCAACGTAAAGCACCCGATCCAGCCCCGAATCGAGCAACGCGTAAATCCCCAGAACCGGATCATTGAAGTAACAAAACCCCGAAGCCCGGTTGCGTAATCCATGATGCGTGCCGCCTGCCGGATGATGGATCACCCCGCCATCGGCGATCAATTGGGCGGCCATGATCGATGATCCGGCAGCGGTCGCCGGACGCCGGAAAATTTCCGGATAGATCGGGTTGCCGTTTTTGCCCAACCCAAACCGGTTCATCATGTCTTCTGGCAAGGCCTGATCGCGTTCGGCCTGCATGACGGCTTCTACATAATCAAGATCATGAAACCGCGTGAGCTGTTCGGGCGTTGCCACCGGTCCGGTCAAATAAGTGTTTTCATCGACCCATCCCATGGCATGCACCATATCCACCACCAGCGACACCCGCGGGATCGCCAGGGGATGTTTCGGGCCATAGCTTGATCCACGGTAAATCTCTGCCGCGATCATGCGTGGCGGAATCTGAGATGCACGAAGGTCAGGCAGGGTATGGGGAAAGGTCACGGTGGGTATAAGCCAATTCGATCAAAGCGTGTCAGCATCATTGCGCGTCAGCACGGCTTTGCGCAAGAGGTGTATAAATAGTAGGATGCTTACTCCTTCAATTGAGAAGCATCTAACTTTCTCCCAGCAGGTTGAGCAGCGAAAGAACGATCAAGTTTACCCAAAATATGCTACTTTCAAAACATCAAACGCCAAGAAATCAGGTAGAAATGAAGCAAATCAAACCATGGCTCGTGATCTTCGCAATCGCTGTGATCTCACTAACAACCTTATTTCCCCCATTTTATTTTGAAGGCCGCGGCAACATACTGGGCGTTGGTTTTGGTTTTTTGTTTACCGGCCCGTTCGACGACAAATATCAAGATGTTGCGCGCGTTGATTACGCAGTTCTCATAACATTTTGGTTGGCCATTCTGCTTATTTGTTTTCTCTTACACTTGCTACCCAAAGGCTATCAATCGAAGTTATCTACACAGATTTCAAGCCAATTCAATAAAGCTAGGACCCATCGGGAAAAAATTTTGCCATTGGTCGTCGTTGGCTTGATAATAGCTATGTTCGCGATTTTCGATTTTTTTGCGAACAATCGTGCAGACTTGGACACGTCTGGACTAAAATACTTGAGTGACAACTAGTCGTGAATTGCCACCCTCTCAGGCTGAGTTTTCTAGCACCACACAGAGCCCTACATCATTTTTGAACAAAATGTTGCAAAAGGTCACTCAGCCAAAATGCCTCCGCGTAGACCAAAAATCTCTGGGCAACAACGATCCCACTTCAGGTGTTTTAGACGTTCAACCCGCCTGTCGATCAGTATTGTGGACCATGGTCGTTACCGACGTAAACCCGAACACGTAACGCAGCAGGCCCATATACGCGGTTGAGGTCGACCGAAAACCATATCTTTCGTAAAGCGCACGTGCACGCGGATTGGTGTCGATTACATCCAGCCGGACCTTCGACAAGCCATCTTTGGATGCCCTTGTTGCAACAGCATCCAAAAGGGCCGTGCCGACCCCCTGCCCGCGCGCACCGGGATCAACAAATATCCCATCCATCAAAAGCGTCTTGTCTTCCAGATCACGTTCAAGGATATCAAGCACAACACCGCGCCAAAGCCCGCCCCAGCCACCGTAAACAGCACACATATCGGACAGCTTTCCCCCGACAAACGCCCCCTGTGGCGTTTTAAACCCGGCAACGCCAAGAAGCCGCCCATCCTGAGCAACTACACTGATGGCATGATCGGACCTGATTACCTTGATCAAAAAGGCACGGGCTTTGTCTTCGGGTTTCATGACAGGGGCAAGTTTTTGGCGAAAGGCTTCCCAAAACAGGCCACAGGCCGCCTCACGGTGGATCTCGCTTAAACCTTGTTCAATCCGGATTTTTTGCTCTGACATGATGTTTTACGGTTTCACCTGTTTGATCGCCTGTACTTCAAACGAATACGCCCGAAAACGAACCTGCGGGCAAGTGAAGTCTTTCACCGCTCACGTGCCCCTCACTGCTGTGCTTTGATTGTTGGAACGTTCAGGAATGCGACCTTGCAGTGCTGCAATCTGCTGTCACAAAACTTGACGAAAGCAAAATGTCTGCGCATAGTCCCGTCATCTCCGGGGGGGCCGATCGTAAATCGGCTGAGAGGTTCGGTGTTGCCGAACGACCCTTAGAACCTGAACCGGTTAAGACCGGCGTAGGAAGGATCGCATGCGCAATACAGACCACACGCCCAATCCGGCACAAAATCCAACCAGATTTGACATTCACCTGCGCGCTGCCCGCGTGGCATTTGGCGGGGCGGACATTTTCCATGACCTTGACCTGACGTTACAGGCAGGCAGTTTTACCTGTTTGCTGGGACCAAGTGGGGTCGGGAAAAGCACGCTTTTGCGCTATTTCGCAGACCTTGTTGAAGGCGATGTTAGCGGTACCATCACCTGTTCAGACAACCTGCCCCTGACGGGCCGGGTCGCCTATATGGCGCAGCAGGACCTGCTTTTGCCATGGCGAACAGTGCATGAAAATGTCGTGCTTGGCACTGTTTTGCGCGGTGAAAAGCCAAAACATGAGAAAGCCTCATATTTACTCAAACAGGTCGGCTTGAACGATGCGGCGCACTTGCGCCCGGCGGAATTGTCCGGCGGCATGAAACAGCGCGCCGCCCTTGCCCGCACCCTGATGGAAGACCGACCGGTCGTTCTGATGGACGAGCCGTTCTCCGCCCTTGATCCGCTGAACCGTTTGCGCCTGCAGGAACTGGCCGCACGGGCTTTGCGCGGCAAGACCGTATTACTGGTAACCCACGATCCGCTGGAAGCATTGCGGCTTGGTGATGATGTGCATGTTCTGGCGGGCGCGCCGGCGAAACTGCAAAACGCCATCACGCCCAAAGGTCAAAGCCCGCGCAACATTGCCGATCCGGAAATTCTCGCCCAACAGGCAGAGCTTCTTCGCCAGCTTGGGGCCGAGAATTCCGACATGGCGGAAATCCCGTCATGAACATGCAAAACAATCCTCATACAAACCGAAAACCGCTGTCTGAACGGCGCTGGCTCATATTTGCCCGCCCGCTGATCATCATCGCGGCCCTGATCGCAACCTGGCAATTGCTGGTGGTGATCACCGGCGCGCCAAAATACATGCTGCCAACCCCGGTCGATGTCTGGACGACGTTGCTGTCGCGCTATGATGTTTTGTTTGATCATGCGCGCTACACCATTGCCGAAACAGTGATTGGCCTGTTTGCCGGGGCGGCCCTTGGCACGTTGGCGGCCATTCCGATGGCACTGTTTTCGCCGGTACGCTTCTGGTTGATGCCGATATTGCTGGTATCACAAGCCATTCCGTTCTTTGCGCTGGCCCCGCTTTTGGTGTTGTGGCTGGGGTTTGGGTTGGCGTCCAAGATCGCCATGGCCGCCCTGATTATTTTCTTTCCGGTCACTGTCGCCTTCTTTGACGGATTGTCGCGCACCGAAACCGGCTGGCTTGATTTGGCACGCACCATGGGGGCAAGTCGTTGGCGACTTTTGACCCATATTCGATTGCCTGCAGCCCTGCCGGCCTTTGCATCGGGCTTTCGTGTCGCCACCGCTGTTGCCCCCATCGGTGCGGTGATTGGCGAATGGGTCGGATCCAGTCATGGGCTTGGCTATTTGATGCTGCATGCCAATGCGCGGGTTCAAATTGATATGGTTTTTGCCTGCCTGCTGATCCTGTGCGCGTTTTCAATCACGCAATATTTCATTGTCGATCGCGTGCTGCGCGCCGCCCTGCCCTGGCAGCCAGACAGCCTGAAGCCAAGAAACTGACACCACATCCTGCTGCAAGATGCGGTGGGCACAATCCTCATACAAAAGCGCAATGGCGCATAAATACGGAGGTTCTTCCATGTCACGCCTGAAATCCATGATCACAGCGGCCACATTGGGCGCAGCGGTTCTTGGCACGTCGTCATCGGCATTTGCCGCTGACAAGCTGGTCATTCTTCTCGATTGGTTTGTGAACCCAGATCACGCACCGCTGATCGTTGCCAAAGAAAAGGGCTTCTTTGCCAAGCATGATCTTGATGTCGAACTGATCGAACCCTCTGACCCGTCTGCCCCGCCGCGCCTTGTCGCCGCCGGTCAGGGCGATGTTGCCGTGAACTATCAGCCCCAACTGCATGTTCAGGCAGCCGAAGGCCTGCCGCTGACGCGCATTGGGACGCTTGTTGCCACCCCGCTGAATACCCTGATCGTGCTTGAAGACGGCCCGATCAAGGAAATCGCGGATCTCAAGGGCAAGAAAATCGGTTATTCGCTGGCCGGGTTCGAAGATGCCTTGCTTGGCACGATGCTTGGCAATCATGCTGTGTCGATAGATGATGTCGAACTGATCAACGTGAATTTCTCGCTCTCGCCATCGCTTTATTCCGGGCAGGTTGATGCAATCATTGGCGGCTATCGCAATTTTGAGCTCAATCAGATGGAAATAGAAGGCAAGCCGGGCAAGGCATTCTATGTCGAGGAAGAAGGCGTTCCGCCCTATGACGAACTGATCCTGACGGTGCGTAACGATGCGGTCGATGATCCGCGTTATGCCCGCATGCTTGATGCCCTGGAAGAAGGCGTACAATATCTGATCAACCACCCGGATGATAGCTGGGACGCCTTTATCAGTGCCTATCCGAACCTTGATGATGAACTTAACATCAAGGCATGGGCCGATACCCTGCCGCGCTTTGCGCTGCGTCCGGCTGCCATCGACCGTGCACGGTATTCCCGATTTGCCGATTACATGGTCAAGCAGGGGCTGATCGATGAAAGCCCGGCACTTGAGACCTATGTCACAGTAATCGAATAACCGATAACGCCCCCCGCGTTTGGCTGCATGTCCGCATGTGCAGACCATCCTGGAAGGCCGGAATATGCGCCCCGTATTCCGGCCTTTCCCTTGCGCTGGTGAATTTGCTCGTTACCTTATATTGGGTCGTCTATAGGTCAGCCGGATCATGACACCACCATCGGATCAGGACATCGACGTGCAGCAAAAAACAAAACCAGCCCATCACACAGACACCGGATTTGAAAACCGCCACCCCCTGCCCGATCCGGTCAAACGATCATTCTGGCGGTTTTTGCGTCGGCGCTATTTCGGCGATGACAATTGGCCCAAGGCCAAACATCAGATCGGCAAGATCCCGACCGAAACACCTGATCATGATGCCATCCAAAACCCGGACCCATCGCGTTTGCAGGTCACATGGGTCGGTCATGCCACGGTTCTGGTGCAATATGGCGGGCTCAACATCCTGACCGATCCAGTCTTTTCCGACCGCGCATCGCCGTTTAAACGCATTGGTCCGAAACGCTATAGCCTGCCCGGACTTGCCATTGATCAATTGCCCAGGCTTGATCTGGTCTTGCTTTCACACAATCACTACGACCATTTCGATCTTGATAGTCTTGGCAAACTGGGTAATGCGCCGCGTTATGTCCTGCCGCTTAAAAACGGGCCGCTTCTGGAAAAGGCTGGCATCTCACCCGATCGTTATGTCGAACTCGATTGGGATGAAAGCCATGCCCATGATGATGTGACCATTACCCATGTGCCGTCCAACCATTGGTCGAGCCGCACCACCAAGGATCGCAAGGAAATGCTTTGGGGTGGATATGTTCTGGAGTTTGGTGATGGCTACCGGTTCTATTTCGTTGGTGACACCGGTTGGAACGAAGCCCTGTTTACCGAACTGGGGCAACAGCATGGCGGGATTGATTTTGGTTTGATCCCGATTGGCGCCTATGACCCACGTGATTTCATGCGCAACTCGCACTGCAACCCCGAAGAGGCCATCGAAATCATGCAAAAGATGGGCGTCAAGCACGCACTTGCCATCCATTGGGGCACGTTCGTTCTGACGGCCGAACCGGTGGATGAACCGCCCGTTCGATTGGCCTCCGCACGCAAGGCGGCCGGACTTGATGACGGCGATTTCATCGCCCCGCCGGTTGGTGCAACACGGTTCTTTCCAGGCAAGACATCGCGCCAACAGACAACATCGCAAAAGGTCGAGCACACAGCGTCCCAAACATAGCAGCCCCGGCAAGAGCGGTTTGGTAAATCCCAAACGCCTATGCTAAGCATCAGTGATTGCGTCATAAAACCGTAACATTGATTGCGCCGCCATGAGTTTAACCGTCTTTCTTGCCGTAATGGGTGCTGCCCTGATGCATGCCGTCTGGAATGCATTGGTCAAGGGTGGGTCGGACAAACTTATGAATATGACGGCAATCGTGCTGGGTCATATTCCGGTGGTTTTGGTCCTGTTGCCGATGGTTGACGTCCCGGCACCGGAAAGCTGGCCTTATCTGATTGGATCACTTGTGCTGCATACCGGGTATCAGCTGTTTTTAATTCTGGCCTATCGGCTTGGCGATCTTAGTCAGGTTTACCCGATTGCACGCGGGTCCTCGCCGCTGATTGTTGCGGCTGTATCGGTATTATTGCTGGGCGTTACCCTGCATGTCAGTGAATGGCTGGCCATTGTTGTGATTGGCGTTGGCATCATCAGCATGTGCATCACACGGCAGGCCGATGGCCTTCGCAATCGCAATGCTGCCTTGGCCGCCATCATCACCGGCTGCTTTATCAGCAGCTATTCACTGGTCGATGGCACGGGGGCGAGATTGGCGGGAAGTTCTCTTGCCTACTACAGCTATCAGACCGTTGGCAATGTGCTGATCTTTGGGGTGATCGCGAGTTTGATGCGTCCGCGCATCCTTGCCGATATCGCAAAGTCGGGCAAAAAGGTCTTTGTTATTGGGGGCACGGCGTCCTTTGCGGCTTATGCCACTGTCATGTGGGCCTTTACACAGGCCCCGATCCCGCTTGTAGTTGCACTTCGCGAAACGGGCATTGTCTTTGCGCTTTTGATCGGCGTGTTCTTCATGGGTGAGAAGCTTAATCTTTTAAAGCTGTCGTCAACCATGATGACGCTGGGCGGGGCGATTATCCTGCGTCTGGCGCGCAGCCTGTAACCGACCCGGCCTAGGGCCTGTTGATGATCAGGATGCCGTCGTGGCGGGATCGTATTTTCCCACCTGCAAGAAGTCGATGGCGCAGCGTGGCAGGTCCAACGAAAGCCAGCCGCGACGCCGCAGGTGGGAAAATACGCCCCGTCCAGAGGGATTGCTGCCTAAGGGCGCGAACCCGCGTCCCTCGTCCTTGAATATGCCAAGCATGTCCTGCGTCCTCACTCCTAATTTCGCGCCCATAGGCGGCAACCACGGCGATATCCTGATCATCAACAGGCCCTACCGAATTTCAATCAGGCCCGCGTGCGGGGACGACGGCGCGTGCCATCTTCAAATCTTGAAAGTTCCATCCCTTTCAGGGTGATGGATGGTTGCCCTGTGGTGATCCAGTCTGACAAGACCTTTCCCACCACTGGCCCCATGGCAAAGCCATGGCCGGAGAAACCCGATGCGACAAAGAAGTGCTTGGGGTTTTCAAACTGATCAATCACCGGCACCGCATCCGGGGTAACGTCGATGTCGCCCGCCCATGTATCGGCAATGCCGACTTTCTTGATTTGCGGCAGGACCGTTTGCAGGTTGCGCATCGCATTTTTGACGCGCACTGGATACGGTTCCGCCTGATTGGTACGCCGTCCGATCATCGGTTGTTTTGACGCATCCGATCCCGGCACACGATCCACCAGATCATCAAAGAACCGCTTGTTGAAGTGGAACTTGAAGGTTGCCCAGTTATCAAAAAGCCCCGGCATGAAATCACGTGCGTATTTAAAACGCCCCAGCGTCAGGTCAATATCGGTCATGAATTCATCGGCAATATTCATCGATCCATCGGCGCGTTGACGAAATGCCAGCCCGGCGGCCAGGGTCCCAGCCGACGAAATATCGGGCACGGGTGTTGTGCGAATGACCGTGCCGCGTGTCGTCTGCTGTGGCAGGCGGCGGCCAAATTTCGCAACGAACTTATGGGTGGCTGCACCGGCCGCACAAATCACATATTTACATTTGATTTCACCCTGCTCGGACACGACCGAGCTGATTGCACCTGCCTCGGTTTCAATTGAAAGCGCCCCGCACCCTTCTGCAATTACAGCGCCCAATTCACGAGCACGTCTGGCAATCGCCGGGGCGGCCTTTTTGGGTTCGGCCTGTCCGTCAGATGGGGTGTAGATGCCGCCAACACCGGGTGCTGTAATACCGGGGATCAGTTTTTCAACGCCCTTGGTGCCAAGCGTCCGGGTTTCAACGCCAAACCCTTTTGAATCGTCAATCCACTGTTCAAAATCCGACATTTCAGACTCATCGCGGGCAACAAACAATACCCCGCCCTGCCGCCATTCAAGATCGGCATTCAGTTCCTTTTCCAGGCCCTGCCAGATCCGGTTGCATTCGATCATTAAGGGAAGTTCAACCGGGTCGCGGCCCTGTTGGCGGACAAATCCCCATGCCCGACCAGACTGATGCGATGCAATGGTGTCCTTTTCGAGCAACACGACCTTCATGCCCGCCTTGGTCAGGTAGTAGGCACAGGAAGACCCGTGAATACCACCACCAATGACAACGACATCGCATTCCTTGGGCAATTCGAACTCGGGATAATTTGTCATGTGGGGCCTTTCCGGGTGGGAATTTATACTGATTACAGTTTGGTATGTGGCGCAAACCAAGTTATGTTGCGCGGCAATAAATCACAACCAAATCAGGTGCTACCATGTCTGATCATGCAAAAAAACAGTCTCCCGCCACCGTAGCCGCCCAGGCGCTTGGCTGGGTAGATGAGACCACCAAATCCGTTACCCCGCCGCTTTATCCCTCGACCACGTTCGAACGCAACACCGACCTTAGCTATCATGACGGGCGCTGCTATACGCGCGCAGACAATCCGACCTATGATCAGGCTTGCGAAGTTCTGAACGCCCTTGAAGGCGGCGCCGAAACCCGTCTGTTCGCATCGGGCATGGCGGCAGCCGTTGCTGTTTTGCATGCGCTGAACCCCGGTGATCATGTAGTTGCCCCCAAGGTCATGTATTGGGCGCTGCGCAGTTTCATGCTTGATAGCGGCGTGCGTGCGGGCCTGACGTTTGATTTTGTCGATAACGCCGATATCGCCGACTGGGACAAACATATCATTGCCGGTAAAACCAAGCTGGTTTGGCTTGAAACCCCGGCCAACCCCGATTGGCAGATCACCGATATCAAGGCCGTTGTCGATCTTGCCCATGCGGCGGGTGCTGTGGTGGCCGTGGACAATACCGTCGCCACCCCGCTTCTGACCCGCCCGCTTGAATTGGGTGCAGATATCGTCATGCATTCGGCGACCAAGTACCTTAATGGTCACAGCGATGTTCTTGCCGGGTCCCTGACCGCCGCAAAGGATAGCGAATTCTGGCAGCGAGTATGTAAACAGCATGCATCAGGGGGGGCTGTTCTCGGGGTGTTTGAAACATGGCTTCTGCTGCGTGGCATGCGCACGCTTTCGATCCGTGTTGAACGCGCAAGTGCAACGGCCATGGCGATTGCCAAGCATTTTGAAAACCATCCTGAAATCGAACAGGTCCAGTACCCCGGCCTTGAAAGCCATGTCGGGTACGAGATCGCCAAAAAACAGATGTCAGGTGGTTTTGGCGGCATGCTGTCGCTTCGCGTGAAGGGCGGTGAAAAGCGTGCGGTTGATTTCCACAACCACTGCAAGCTGTTCAAACGCGCAACGTCCCTTGGCGGGGTTGAAAGCCTGATCGAACATCGCTCATCAGTCGAAGGACCAACCAGCCCGGTTCCCGGCGATTTGCTGCGTCTTTCGGTTGGCATTGAAGATTGCGGTGATCTTGTTAACGACCTTGAAACAGCCCTGACGTTAAGCAAATAAAGCGCAAGGCTTTTTAATTCGGAACCTCTGCATCGATGCCCAAGCAATTCATGATCAGGTCATTTGCACGCAAGGCACTCTATCGTGTCGCTTCTGTGGCTTGGGCATCGACCATTCTTGTTGGGGCCGTGGCTGTCTTATCCCCCGTGGCCCGTGCGCAGGAAACAGTTCCCCCGATTGACACGCTTATGGATGTGAATGCCCTTCCGCCCGCACCGGGGCTTATTTTTGATGTGCAGGCGGGCGAATACATCATGTTTGATGTGCTCATCGAACGTCTTTTGGGCCGTCAATACATCCTGATCGGCGAAAAGCACGACAATCCGATCCACCATCACCATCAGGCGCAGCTTGTCGACGCGCTTAGCCAAGCAGATGGCCTTAACCGCGCACTCGTCTGGGAAATGTTCACCCGCGATCAACAAGTTGCGCTTGATCAGAACTGGCAGGAAACACCGATTGCTGATCTCGGCCCTGCCCTCCAATGGGAAGAACGCGGCTGGCCATCGTGGCATGACTATGCCCCAATCGCCGAGGCCGCGCGCAATAACGACCTGATGATGGTTGCGGGCAACCTTCCTGATGGGCTGCTCCGCCCGATGATCAATGATGGGAACGCGGTTCTGCCAGATGTTCTGGCAACCCAACTCGATCTACCGGAAATTCCATCAGACATTCTTGAACGCTTTAACACCGAAATTGCCGAGGGCCATTGCAACATGTTGCCAAAGAACATGCTTGGCGGGTTTTCCGGTGTGCAGTTTGCACGGGATGCCTCCTTGGCCCATGCCATGACGGATGCGGTGACAATCGACGATGTTGATGGCGCGTTCCTGATTGCCGGTGCCATGCATGTGCGCCAAACCATTGCGGTGCCATGGCATTTGCGCCGATTTGATCCCGAATTGGAAGACAACGATATCGCGGTTGTCAGCCTGATAGAAACCGACGACCTGGATGACGCCCCGGCCAACATCGAAGATTACGCCAAACGGTTCGGGGATATGGATGACATCGACTTCATGTGGTTCACCAATGACATTGAACGCGATGATCCCTGCAAAGGCCTTCGCATCGGGCAATAGCCCCATCTGATAACGACGGCCACACCACAGATATTCAGCCGCGACAAATCAGCCCGGCAACCTTCCCGACAGTTTTGACTTATTTGATTTTGCGCGGCAGCCAGTCGGTTGTTGCGACCGGCTTACCCTTATGCGAACGCATCACGCGTGGGCGCACGACTTCCTTTGCCTCGGGCGTGGTCGCCGTTTTGCGGACAGAGGCATAAAAATCGACCAGCTCATCATACGGAATGATCGTCCCGATCCCTTCCTTATAGGCTTTGGTAAAGGGCGGATGATTGCGCACCGTCATGCTAAGATGCTCGACCGTGTGATGGCCAAACTGTGACCAGATGCTTTCAAGAAAATGGATGGTTTTCGGATCCACCGATTTCAGGCGCACATCCGGCCGACATTCTTCCATCACCGCATAAAGATTTGGTTCCACCGGGCCAAATTCCTCGGCAACGAAGATGGCAGGCATCAACATATTGCCGTGGTAATTCGCCCCGTAATAGGCCTGTGCCAGATACAGCAAACGGTGCAGCTTTTGTGGCTGCAGATATTCGTTATCGTTAAGCGCAAGGTCGATAAACCTGAATGCAGCTTCAAATACCGTACTAAGAACCGGCTTGTTCTTCATGCTGGGCCCGATGGTCTTTGGGAACACTCAATCACAGCCCGATCATAGGGGCTATGGCAGATGCCAACAAGCATTCCGCTTTAAGATTTCCATTTTTCGAGAAAACTATCGGCCTGAAGGGGGCGAAGTCCCGACAGCCTAAACCGATGCATCAAGATGCATTCCGCGCACCCCGAAACCATGGGTCACCGCATTGACGACCGCATAAAACGACGTTCCGGTATTGACCTTAAGATCAAGCGGGATTGACGGATCAAGCAGACTTGCGAAATCCACATCACCCTGCACCTCGACGGCACCTTCGCGGTCACTTGCACGCCGTGCAGCCGACAGATTGCGCTGTTCGGCTCGCTGGTCCTTTTGTTCACCGGGGTTGCCCTGCCCGGACTGACGTTTTTCCTTGCCGTTGATATAGGCATTGAACAAAATCCCGTCGTCATCCGGATCATAGGTGTAATTCTGAGAGGACGCCTCAACCTGACTTTCACGGTCAACCGTCGATACACCGCGCGCGCCAGCCGCCGCAAGACGGCCATACTGGCCGACCTGTGATACGGATTGTGCGCTTTGAAGCGGTGCGATCATTTTCCTCTTCCTTGCCGCAAAACGGCAAAACCAAAGATATATTTCAACCTATACATTCTACATGAATATATAAGAAAAAGGCAGGGAAATCGCAATCCCTGCCCTTTTTGGGCGCGTGATCAGTCGCCTTCAAATTCGACAAGATGGAACGCATCAACACCGCGATCACGGATTTTTTGTGCGCCGCCAAGATCGGGCAAATTGATGATGAAGGCACAACCGGCAACCTCGGCACCGATCTTTTCGATCAGATCAATTGCGGCAAGGGCTGTTCCACCCGTAGCAATCAGATCATCCATAATCAGAACGCGACTGCCGGGTTTGACCGAATCCTTGTGGATTTCAATCACGTCCGATCCGTATTCCAGTTCATATTCCACACCAATGGTTTCGGCCGGAAGTTTGCCCTTTTTGCGGATGGTGGCAAAGCCGATGCCAAGTGCGACCGCAACTGCCGGACCAATGACAAACCCGCGCGCCTCAATCCCGGCGATCATGTCGATCTTTTTGTCCTGAAACTCAGCCGCGAAACTGTCGATAACTTCGCTTAGACCGTACGGGTCTTCGAACAGGGTCGTGATATCCCGAAACATGATGCCCTTTTTAGGGTAATCGGGAATGGTACGGATCAAGGATTTGATCGACATGGAATGCTCCGGCCAGAAATCAGGAAAACGCACGCGATCACCCGGCCATGAACATCATGACCGGATCACATACGGCGCCATTTGATGCCTGAAACCAACCCGATTGGCAAGGCACAACCGTTTTGTGCCCTTTCGCCGCAGTCAAGGCATTCCTGACCGGCACTCAGGCTGCGTGGGATGTCGCTTCACCCATTGCAGGGCTGCGCACCGGTTTGGCGATAGACACAAAGTCATTGGCCAGCTTTTTACTGATTTCTGCACGCGTGCCACGCGAAAGACCGGTTTGAGCAGCTTCGCGATTGCCCCATACCGCCCGGTAGAGCCGATAATCATGGTCATTGATCTGACCGAATACTTTTTCGACTTCCATCAGAGTCTGGACATAACTCTTTTTCATGTCAGCCATCCTGTTGCTCATGCTGATTTTCGCAAAACCGTTTTTGCGAAAGAAGGCACCGTTTACCGATGCATCTTATACAGCAGCGATATAAGCCGAAGTTCGTGACCTCGAAAGCGCAAGACGGTGACAAGATCAGGAAGCTTTTGTGACACCCCTGCCCCAATTGAAAACAGCCCGCCTTCACGATACGAAGACGGGCTGTTGATATCTTAATCGCATTGGCGTGATCTACGCGCGCGATGCCTTTAATTCAGCTTTTTGGCGGCCTCTGCCTGCTTGGCTTCTGCGTCGATCTGCTTTTGCAGGGCATCGCCATATTCGCCGTAAATCCGACCTTCGAGCGACAGCTCCAAAAAGCGGATATAGTCATTTTGATCGGTAATCTTGGCGCGGGCCACTTCGATTACGTCAAACGGGTTTGCCGCATCCAGATCATACTTGCGGATCAGCCCCAGCATCTCTGCGGTGATCTGATCAAGCTTCTTGCGGGTGTCGCTGTAGGAAAGCGTCATCAGACTATCCTGTTATTTCATGCGTTTTGCTTCTCGCGTGTTTATGCCTGTTTGCCACATCACTGACAAGCCCCGTCCCCATGGGCACCCCTGCCACCCCGCGACATGATGAGATGTTATTGTCGGGCATCAGCGGGCTTGTATTTTTCCTCAGACAATCAAAACTAGAAATGATGCACCATGCGCAAGCGTTGCCCGGCGCATTTTCGCTGGAACTGAACTCAGAATAACGGGGAAATGCGCCGGTTTTCGGGGTCAACAGCGCCCAAATTAACCTAACCGCAACGATTTACAGGCCTATTCTTACGTAAAACTTATAAACTGCATTAAAATGTTGGACGGTTTCAGATATTGAAACCCCAATCGGACGTCCCGGGGGATTTTGGGAACAATGTCGTTTACGACGATTTTAGGCATCATGGTCGGCCTTGGCCTGTTTATCGGATCGATCTTTATTTCAACCGATAACTATTTGGTCTTTGTCAGCCTTTCGAGCGCATTGATGGTGGTTGGCGGCACATTGGCGGCGACCTTTATTGCCTATGAAGCGCGTTATGTATTGTTGGCGCTCAAACTGATTTTCAAAATTTTTCGCGCCCCGCAGATGGGCCGTGGCCAACTGACCGGCGAAGTCGGCCGTGTAGTCAAATGGGGGTATCTTCTGCAGAAAAAGGGTGTGAATGCCCTGGAGCAGGAAGCCGAACGCGTTGGCAAGGACGAACCCTTTTTGGGTTGGGCGATGGAAGTGGTCATTACCGGCTATGACGGCGAAGAAACCGCCGAGATGCTTCACAACGCCATTGATAACGCATTCAATCGCAATCTTGTGCCTGTCTCGATCCTAAAAAGCATGGCGGCAGCCGCCCCGGCGTTTGGCATGATCGGGACACTGGTTGGCCTTGTGATCATGCTTGATAAAATGGCAGATGACCCCACATCCTTGGGGGCTGGTCTTGCGATCGCGTTGATCACCACACTTTACGGAATTGTCGCGGCGCGCTTCTTCTTTATGCCTGCTGCCAGCAAAATTCAGCAGCGCGAAGAAATCATGCGGTTTCGCAACTATCTGATTGCCGAAGGCCTGATCATGCTGGCCGACCGGAAGGGCCCGCGCGCCATTCAGGACAGGATGAATTCCTTCCTTGATCCGGCCATTCACTTCAACATCGACAAATCGTCGAAATAGAGGATAACCATGGCACGCGGAAAAAAAGGCATGCAACCGGTCAAGGAAGAGGAAGTCAACGAAGATTGGCTTGCCACCTATGCCGATGCCATCACCCTGTTGATGGCCTTCTTTGTCATGCTTGTCAGCTTCTCCAAGGTTGAAATCCCGATTTTTGAAAAGGTACAAGCCGGGATCGCAGAAGAAATCGGCAAACGCGAAGTCGTCCGTCCAACGCAGGTTCTTGAAACCGATCTGCGCGATGTTGTCTTCAACATGGCAATGGACAGTGCCGTAGATGTTTCGACCGATGATGAAGGCATCCTGATGGAAATGGGCAGTGGCTCCTTCTTCAAGCCGGGGTCCGCCAATTTGACCAATGATGCCGTGCTGTTCCTGAAAGATGTCGCTGATCTGCTTAAGGAACCCCGCTATCTGGGCTTTCAGGTTGAGGTCACCGGCCATACCGATGACAGCCCGATCAGCTCCCCGCGTTTTCCATCAAACTGGGAATTGGCCGCAGGACGATCTATTGCCGTGGTGCGCTTCTTCAGCGCACTGGGTGTTGACCCGGATCAGAAACGCATGCGGGCCATTTCCTATGGCGATACAAAACCGAAATTGCCCAACCGTGATGATTTCGGCGAACCGATCCCGGAAAACCGCAAGGCCAACCGCCGGATCGAAATCAGGATATTCCCGAAATACTCCCGTGTCTTCTAGGGCGTTTTCTGCCTGAGAACCGGCCAAACTGTGTACCGGCGCTGAAATGGAAAAAAGGGCCGTTTGAGCCCTTTTGCGACAACAGATCACAGCCGCCTCATTCGATATGCAAGACCATTTCATCGCGCGCGGCAAATGCGCCTGACCATGTGGCACGTGCCTTTTGTTCGATAACGGTCATTGCCGCGTCATCATGGTCCGGATCATGATGGAAAAGTGCCAGTCGCTTGGCATTGGCCGCCCGGCACAGCCGAATGCCTTCCTGCCAGGTTGAATGGCCCCATCCGACTTTTTGCGGGAATTCTTCGTCGGTGTAGGTGCTGTCATAAATCACCAGATCGGCATCGGCGATAAAATCAATAATGATCTCGTCGGGCTTTTCCGGATCATGTTCGGTATCGGTCACATAGCAAACCGAATTATCCTCATGCTCAACGCGAAAAGCCGTCGCCCCATTGGGATGGCGCAATGGGGCTGTCTTGATCTCGATGCCACCATCCAGATGAAGTTCTTCGCCAACATTGAAGTCTTCAAATGTCAGCCTGGATTGCATCGCAGATAACGGCACAGGAAACGTCGGGTCTGCCATCTGCGCGGAAAACACCCGCTCGACACCCCCTTGATTGGTCAGATGCCCCGCCATCACGCGAAAGGCTGCATTCGGGTTATAGGCGGGCACGAAGAACGGGAATCCATTGATGTGATCCCAATGTGTATGGGTCAGAAAAATGTTGGCGTGGGTCACCTTGCGCCGGATCAAATCCTTGCCAAGGTTACGAATACCGGTACCCGCATCAAAAATCAGAACTTCATCGCCAATGCGCATTTCAAGGCAACTGGTATTGCCGCCATACACCACATGATCCGGTGATGGACATGCAATACTGCCCCGTACGCCCCAAAATTTGACCTCAATCGCCATTCACGTAATCCCGCTAATGGATTGCTTCTGCATCACCGACCGATAACATCACATCAATCAAGGATTGTGCAATTATATTCAACCTGCACAGACCCTTGTACCAATCCCGGCGGCAAACACCTGATCGGCCCGCCCGCAATTAACCGCGATTTCACATAACCCGATCGAATTGGCATAGTGAAAACCATCCCCGGGATGCACATCAGAAAATGTCCGCGCACCGCCAAGAACATGGTTATTGATGACAAGCTTTTCATCCTGCCCGCGTGCGGAAATTCCGGTCATCAGATTGCCGTATGTATCAACATAAATGACCTCGTCCAATTCATCGGGCCACTCTTGTGCCGCGACACATCGATCGGCCAGTTGCATCGGACTTGCGCGAAAGGCCTGATTGGTCGCAACCCATGCTGCAACCGGGGCGAAAATATCGCGCCCATGGAAACTGGCAGATGCTGCCTCGGGGCGCCAGTCGATTGATTTGATTGTAACCTTGCTTGCACGACGGATGATCAATTCAAACAAACCGTTGTCCGGCCCGATATAAGAAACCCCATCAGCCTCAACCACAATCCCCTTGCGCACACTTCCGACCCCGGGGTCAACCACAGCCAATACAACGTCGCCTGCCCTGAATTCGCGGGACAGAGCAGCAAGAAGATAACTTGCAGCCTTGGGATTACGGTCCGGCGCATCACACATCAAATCACACACGGGAACGTCACCGGCCCCGCGCATCACCATGGACCGCATCGTCCCGCTATAGGGGCCATTCACACCAAAATCGCTAAAGATAAAGATCATGCTGCCAAGGTATCCGCTTTGATCCATGCCTTGAAACAACAACGCCGGTGGCAACCTTTGTCCCCACCGGCGTTGTTCATTCCGTTACACGGCATCTGCAGCGAAGTGTTACTTCACTTCGCAGAACTGCCCACGCCGTTTTAAATCCGCGCAAAGCGCGCTTGCTGCACTGTTGCTAAGCCCGGTCGCCATCAGGCGATAATAGGTCCCCTTGCCGGGAATACTTGCACGGGTCACCCCATGCTGCAGGGAGGCAAGCTGCCCATAGCGCCCACGCAGGATTTGCCAACCGCGTTCAGCTTGGGCTTCGTTACGATAGGACGCCAGATGAACGGATTTGGAACCGCTGGAAACCGGCATGGCATCAGCACCTGATGCTTCCTCAGCAGCCTGCACCGGGCGGCTTTCACCGGTTGCGACACGACGCACTGGTTCACCAGAATTCAGCGTCACGGCCGTACCTTGTGCGGGTTCGACAATGGCGGCTTCGATGGCATCACGCTCGCGCTTGAATTCATCAGGCGTTACCAGCTTCATCTGTTGCAGATCTTCGATCCGGGCAATCTGACGAGCCGCATCCATCAACCCTTGCGGGGCTGGCGGCGGGGTTGCGCGTTGACGCGGTTGAGCTGGTAACAATGCATCCAGAATGGCTGTGCGTTCGGCAACATGTTCCTGCACCGTAATCGCACCAATCTGAAGCGCACGGTTCAACTGATTAAGGCGTTGCTTGACCTGCGTGCCTTCTGGCGGCGGATTGTTCAGAAACGCCGATGGGGCGGGCTGGCTCATGGGCAGCAACGCACCAAGGTTGGCAGATCGCCGGGCAGAATATTCTTCGGGGGTTACAAGGCCGGTCGCCTGAAGATTGCGCAAAATGGAGAACCGTTTCGCAATGGCCTCATCCCCGACCGAAAGTGCAGCACCAGCAGGGATATCCATCGCCTTAACCGGTCCGCTTGCCATCATCGCATTTGGACTTTCCACCACGGGGGATCTGCCACTTGCAACAGCCGCGGCACCATTGCCCAGTCCCGATGGGCCACTGACGATCTGATCATTGATGCTAAGCGATCCGGGCAACCCGCGTTTGAGGCGTGACAGGTTAAACTCTGCGGCATCACGTAACGGGCGCGGTTGCGTTCCTGCGGCGGTTGACATCAGAACAGTACCGGGCGGGTTCATGGCAATCAGGGTATCGTACCCATCAAGTGCGCGATCCGGACGGTTGGTGTTTTGATACAGCACCGAGCGCCACAACATCGCATGACCATCTTGCGGATTTTTGCGCAGCGCCTCGTCAAACAACTTCTCAGCCGATGCATAATCGCCGGTGGCAAGCTGCTGCAGGCCAAGTGCCGTGTAATTATCATCAGCAAAAGACGTCGCTTCGTCCCAAAAATCCTGATCCAGCAGCGGCGCACAGGCCGACACCCATGAAACCATACCGATCACAGCAATCCCCTTGCTGATCTTCAGCCAGTTTCCGGTCCGCTTTGCGGATACCTGCATGGCGCCAATCCCCTATTCCTTAAAACCTGTCCCGGAAAGCCCTGCGCGGTTATTCCAGCATATGCTGGCAAATCCGGTGCGAACTTTCTTATACCGCATTGATTTTGCACTCTGCTTGCCAACAATTCGTTAAAGCGCATCCACAAGTCGATTTAACGCAACACTTGTCCTGCCATATGTATAGTTCATATAAGTAAAACAGGACGTACGGCATTAACCTGCCCTTCAGAACATTATGATTTGATCAACCTTGCGTCTTCAGTGTATGCAACGGGCCTATAACGATCAAAAAACGTTTTCTCTTAGGGGTTTCGCGTGATTGAACCGCAGCAATTTGGCCAACAGGCCCTTCAGGAATACCTGTTGCTGGACTATGTACAGCGGCTTGAAACCCGCAAGTACGGGCACCGTGCTGTGCATATTCACCTGTCGCGCATGAAGCCGTTCCATCGCCGCGACTATCACATCCGCGTTGCGACAAATACCTTTGAAAGTTACGTAAAGCTCTATGTCGGGCGTATCTTTGTTCTGACCAACAATGATCTGATCTTTGTCTGGAAAGACAAATCGATCGCCGATGTTGAACCGGCTGTTGATACCCTGCGCTATCTGTTTCGCGACGATCCGCTGTCACAGGACGAAAGCGAAGAAACCGGCTTTTGCACCTGGTACAACCTTAATACCGAGTTTCAGGAATTCCTGCTGCTGTGCCAGCATCTTGATGAGCGCGCCAAGAAACTGCAGAAAAGCAGCAATATGCGCACGGCCATCCAGCGCGAAAAAGACACCAGCCTTGCACCGATCACAGCCGAGAACCTCGCACAGCTTGAAGAAACCATCCACACCGCCGATCTGTCCGAACACATTCGTCAGCAACCGGTTTGCGTGTTTGCGCATGGCGGATCCAAGGAACTGCACCCGGTCTTTGACGAGTTCTTTGTCTCTATTGCGGATTTGCGCAATGCGTTGATGCCGACCATTGATCTGGCATCAAACCGCTGGCTGTTCCAGCACATGACTGAAGTCCTTGATAAACGCATGCTGAACTATCTGTGCAAACGGACGTTCAAAACCCATGCGAGTTCATTTTCGATCAACCTCAATCTGGGAACCCTGACGTCAAAGGATTTTGACAAGTTTGATGAAACCGTGCGCCGGAAATGGCCCGGCAATGTCATCATTGAACTCAATCAGGTTGATCTGTTTTCCAATCTGGAAACATATCTGAGTGTTCGCGATGATTTCCACGAACGCGGGTATCGCATTCTGATTGATAACCTGACGGTGGAATCACTGTCATTTGTTGATCGCAAAAGCCTGAAGGCTGATTTTATCAAGGTCGCCTGGCGCGACGAGATGACCGATAATGTCATCCGCAAGAAATACTCCGAAATGGACAATCTTGTGAAAAATTCGGGCCGCGAACGCGTGATCCTGTGTCGCTGCGACTCACCAACCGCGATTAAATTTGGCCAGTCACTTGGCATTACCCTGTTCCAAGGGCGCTATATCGACAATATGATCGCCCGTCAGCGCCGGGCGAAAAAGGCTAAAAAAGCAGCCCAGCAGCAAAAATAACGCCGCCACCCCAAGACACTGTCGGGCGCTTGAACCGGTGGCTTTGTCGCGATGATGTCCACGCGTCAAATATATTGATCCCACCTGACAAAACCTGACAGGAAGCAGCATTACGGCCCTTGGCAAACCCGGAACAAAAGAAGTACAAATAAGCATGTTGTACGCACTGTGCCCGGACTGCCATCACAAATGGCGACTGAACCTTGACCAACCGCTTTCCAAAAGCGGTGCCGGGTCCTATGTGGCCTGTCCGGTCTGTCGCGGCAATCGCGCCCTCGCCCACGCAGAGCTTCCTGACCTTGCCATCGGGCATCTTGATTGTGATGCATTTTATGCCTCGATTGAAAAACGCGACCGGCCGGAACTAATTGATCAGCCTGTTATCATTGGTGGTGGTCACCGCGGCGTTGTCGCGACCTGCTGCTACGTCGCACGCAAATATGGTGTGCGTTCCGCCATGCCTGCCTTCAAGGCCCGCGAGCTATGCCCCGACGCCGTGTTTCTGAAATCGGATATGAAGAAATACCAGCGCGAAGGTTATCGCATTCGCGACATGATGCGTGCCCTGACACCCGACATCGAACCGCTGTCGATTGACGAAGCCTTCATGGATTTGTCAAACGCGCTTGAAACCCATGGCAAATCGCCCGCTGAATGTCTTGTGGGTTTACAGACCACCATCAAGCGTGACGTCGGCATTACCGTTTCCATTGGGTTGTCCTATAATAAGTTCCTCGCCAAAATTGCATCTGACCTGAACAAACCGTTCGGCTTTTCCATGATTGGCCGTGCAGAGGCGGTCGAATTTCTTGCTGACAAGCCGGTGCGCATGATGTGGGGGGTCGGGCCTGCAATGGAACGCAAACTCCACGCAGACGCCATCACAACCATCGGACAGCTTCAGGAATTCGATATACATGCCCTGCAGGGACGTTATGGCAGTATCGGCAAACGGTTTTATTTCTTCTCACGCGGGGAAGATAACCGGCGCGTTGAACAAAGCACGGAACGCAAAAGCCTGTCTTCGGAAACCACCTTTAACGAAGACGTCGGAACGCTCGAAGAACTCACAGAAATCGCCACCCGATTGACCGCACGCGTTGCCAGCGATCTGACGCGCAAGGAAATTGCCGGGCATACCGTCGTGCTCAAACTGAAATCATCAGATTTCAAAATCCGCACCCGCAACATGCGCCTGACCTATCCGACGCTACGCGAAGACGTCATTCTTGATGCTGCCCTGACCCTGCTGAAAAAGGAAGTCGATGGGACGAAATACCGTTTGTTAGGCGTTGGCGTTGCGGATCTATATGACGCGGATCAGGCTGACCCGGTCGATCTGTTTGCAGATGGAAGTGCAAACCTTTCCCCACCGCCAACAGAGACCGCCATACTCGAAAACACCCCACGCTCCGAACGCACAACCATCGATCTTCCCCGCCCCACTGCAGAACAACTGCGCGAAAGCCTGACACGGCGCTATCGCCTGCATAGACCCAAAAGCAAACAGAAACGGTTCCCGTTCTAAAACCGGCTCCGTTTCGCTTGCATTGCTATTTGTCCCCGCTTGTTTGGCGCGGCACAACACCAAACATCGCCAAACAGCGCGCATTCGACCAAGCCATTCACAGATAATTCAACACCCGCATTATTGTAATGCGCAACACCCCACCCAAGATGCAATACAGCATTAGGAAACTGGCAATTTATGTAATGATCGCGCACAGTTAAGCTCGACACGCACATCAGGCCAAAATTGAACTCGAATGGGGGGTTTGAATTGTTTGGTGTTGAACTGGATATCCGGACCCTTGCGTTTATTGCAACGCTTGCTGCTTTTGTACAGGCCATAACATTCATTTCACTATGGATGGTATCCCGGCATCGATCCAGCACCTTGCTTTGGGCCATCGGCGGCATCAGCACTGCAACCGGCTTTGTCTTGCTGGGCTACAGGGGAGTATTGCCTGACTTCGCCTCAATCATTATCGCCAACACCCTGATTGCCCTGTCCCACGTTTTCTACTGGTTGGGCCTTGAAGGCTACACCGAGCGCAAACCAAGCATCTGGCTTTCTGGCATCACGATCACTGCGGTCGTGCTTTTGTTCTTTTATTTCAGCCAGGTCTCGCCAGATATTCCAGCGCGTGTGATTGTGATTTCAACCGTCCTCGCCCTGCTTTCTTTTGGCTGCGTTCAGACGTTGTGGCTTCAAGACACCGCCAAAAACTCTGCGCCAGAGCACATCATGGCGATCACCTTTCTTGCACATGGTCTTTTCCACATGCTGCGCGCCGTTTACACGTGGCTGGACGGACAACAAATCACCAGCTTCATGAATGCGCCAACCGTTCATATGTTTGCATTCCTGGATATTATTTTATTCCAGCTGTTAACCGCGGTCGGATTTACCGCGATGATTATCATCGGGCTCAACAGTTCGCTCCGCGCCGAGGCAAAGTCGAAAAACCGCCTGTTTGCAATTCTTGCCCATGATCTGCGCAGCCCGTTTAACGGCCTTGCGGGGCTGTCCATGCTTGCACAGCAGGATATCGCAAAAGGCAATCACGACGAGGCACGCAGTAAAATTCAAATGCTGCATTCATCTGCGTCTGAAACGCTGCGTTTTCTTGATGACTTGTTGATTTGGGGGCGAACCCTGATTGACGATCGTAAAACTGAACCCAGCACAATTTCACTTGATGAATTGATTGAAGGTGCGGTCAAGGTTGCCCACCCGCTTTTGCAAGCAAAATCAATCGCCGTTGACTATGCACCACAAAAACTGATCGGCTTTGGCATTGCCCAACATGCGGAAATGATTTGCCGCAACCTTTTGGTCAATGCCATCAAATTTTCAAAGAAGAACAGCACAATCAAGGTGCGCACCCAGATCGCAGACACCAAAATCAAAATCCAGATTATCGATCAGGGCGCAGGCGTCACAGATCAGATGATCGCCGACTTTGCCACCTCCAGCGGATCTCAGACATCAACAGAAGGTACATCGGGGGAGCTTGGCGCGGGTGTCGGGCTTTCACTGTGTCGCGACCTTTGCCGCGAAGATGGCGAGCAAATCTGGCTTGAGCACAACCCCCAAGGCGGTCTGATCGCAACCTTTACCGTGACAGCACACCGTGATGAAAATACGGCCTGAAACAAAAAACGCCCGTCAGCAAAACGCTGCGGGCATTCATGCAAGAGCCGGTTGCTCTGTCAGAAAAGATGGCGTCCCCTAGGGGATTCGAACCCCTGTTGCCGCCGTGAAAGGGCGGTGTCCTAGGCCTCTAGACGAAGGGGACACAGGCACATAAAGGCATATGCGCAAATGTCGTGACATCGGTTGGTGGCGTCCCCTAGGGGATTCGAACCCCTGTTGCCGCCGTGAAAGGGCGGTGTCCTAGGCCTCTAGACGAAGGGGACACATAACGCACCAATCGAAGTCAGTCTATGTTAACGGGTGGCGTCCCCTAGGGGATTCGAACCCCTGTTGCCGCCGTGAAAGGGCGGTGTCCTAGGCCTCTAGACGAAGGGGACGCAGCGCGTTAACGAGGCCGGTTTTTAGCGATTGGGTGGGGTCAGGTCAAGCGGCTTTTTCGTCGCTGTGACGTTTTTTTTAATCCCCCACCCGAAATGACGTCATTCCCGACCAAATACTGAAAAAACCAGCACCACTGTTTAACCAGACGGTTTATTTTCAACCTTGCCCGTCTGGTGCATCTTCAAACCGGTGCAAACAAGGGGGAAAACTTTCTTACGCCCCGGTCTTGCGACGTGTCCCGAACCAGAAACAACCACCTGCCAGCGCCAAACCAATCCCCAGAAAAACAAACATTGCCTGATAACCTGCAGCCGGATTGTCTTCATACTGCCCGATGATCAGACCGGCGATCCCCTGCAGGACAAAAAGCCCGGCAAACGTCGCAAGATTGATCGTGGTCAGCGCACGGCCAATCTGATGTTCTGGTACGGCCTTGCGTGAAGCGGCATAATTCAATGTCGCACTACTGCCGATAAAACCATGCAGCAGCATGAACACCATGGCAAACCCGGCGCCAAAAGGCCCGACAAAGGCCTGCAGCAAACAGGCGACTGCCCCCACCAGAACGGCAAAAACGATCAGACCACGGGTATTGTCCGGCATCATGCGCGACAGTTGCCCATAGGCCGGCGGACCGAAAATCATGCCAATCGTCATCACCAGAAGGATATTGCCAACGTCAACGGCGCCAAGATCAAATACATCGTGCAGATACGGCCCACCCCAAAGTCCACGCACAGTCAGGATGGCCGGATAACTGAAGAACGCCACACCGCACAACAACCAAACCTGCCGGTTAGACCAGACCGACACCATGCCGCGCAAAACATCCAAAATACTTTCACCACGCTGGGCATGGGCGGCATATCCGGGTGGATTATCGCGCACAACGACAAAATCAAGCACCACGGCGACAAGGGAAATCACTGCCAGGCCATAATAAACCGTGCGCCACCCATGGGTTTCCACCAATGCCGCCAATGGCGTTGCCGATGCCAGAACACCAAGCAAACTAAACGACACAATCAATCCCGAGGCAGCGGCGAATTTTTCCGGCGCGGTCCAGCGCGCAGCCAAAACAAGCGCACCCATAAAGGCTGCCGAGCAGCCAATTCCAATCACCGCCTGCCCGATCATCAGGCCAATCACCGAATGCGCATTGGCAAATATGATCACGCCGATCACCGTCACCAGCATCAAAGCGCCATTGGTCATGCGCGGACCGAAACGATCCAGCATCACACCGACCGGGATCTGCATCAGGGCAAATGCGAAATGGAAACTGCCTGAAATCAGGCCGATCTGTTCCGGGGTAATGGCAAGCTCACCGCGAAGCGGCTCCGCCAGAAGCGCCTGGGCCGAACGGAAAAACTGGCTGAGTGAAAACGCCAAAAGAATGGGCGCCAAAACCAGAATGAAATCCAACGTCGTATGCGATGGCGATGTTTTTTTTGCGTGATCTGTCATGATGTTATCTGGGATAATCCCATCCTGTCGGAACCGCAAGTAATTGCACAACATGGCAAATATGCGCATTCCCGCCCCGGCACCTCAGACAGGCAGCGCAACATCATCAATGATCAGCTGCACCCCGTCACGACCCTGCCAGCTATCGCGACGCAAATGCCCCAAAACGTGCAGGGGCCGCCCACCATGCTTGATCAGGGTCTGGCCCATATCATTATCAAGGCATCGAAACGCAATCGCCTTCAGCCTGCCCTTGCCATTGGCCCCGGTCAGAATACACCGCACATGATCAGCCCCAACCACATCGGCCTTCACCGCACGGCAATCGACAAAAACAAACCGGGGTTCAGCATTGCCCGCGCCAAATGGGCCAAGTTTCTCAAGCGCGCTGATCAGATCAAGCGTCGCCCCATGCGCATGAAGCGCACCATCGACCGTGATGGTCGGGCGAATGTCGTTTTCTTCGATGATTTTGGCAAAGCGTTCTTCAAGAAATTCTTCAAATGCATCGCGCTTTTCCGGGTCAAGGGTAAAGCCCGCCGCCATGCCATGCCCGCCGCCATTGATCAAAAGCCCTGATTGGCGTGCGGCAATGATCGCCGCACCAAGGTCTATTCCGCGCACGGATCGCGCAGATCCCTTATAGACCCCATCAACCATCCCCATCACAAGCGACGGCACGTGGTAGCGATCCTTAAGGCGGCTTGCGACAATGCCGATCACGCCGGGGTGCCAGTCATCGCCCCCCACCAGCACCATGGAACCGACTTTTGATTTGCCTTCGACCGCGCTAATGGCCTGATCAAGCACAATATCCTCAATCGCCTTGCGCTCGCGGTTATATTCATCAAGCTTGCGCGCGATATCCTGCGCCTCAGCGGGGTCTTCACCCGAAAGCAGTGTCGTACCCAGAAAACTCTCGCCAACGCGCCCACCGGCGTTCACACGCGGCCCCAGCACATATCCAAGGTGATAGGCGTTTGGCGTTTCATTGACGCCGGCCACATCGGCAAGCGACGTCATGCCGATATTGGTCCGATGCTTCATGACCTTGATACCCTGGGTCACAAAGGCCCGGTTCAGCCCGCGCAACGGCACAACGTCGCACACCGTGCCAAGGGCCACCAGATCCAGCCAATTGCGCAAATCAGGCGCACGAACGCCGGCCTTCTCCAGCCAACCACGATTGCGCAGTTCGCGCAGCATCGCCACACACAGCAGGAATGCCACACCGGCCGCGCACAAATGCCCAAGCCCGCTTTCATCATCCAGACGGTTGGGGTTTACCACCGCAACCGCAGGCGGCAATTCCGGTTCGGCCGCATGGTGATCAACGACAATCACCTCGATCCCGGCGTCCTTGGCTGCTTGGAGCGGGCCATAGGCCGTCACCCCGCAATCGACCGTCAGAATCAGATTGGCACCATTGCGCTGCAGCGCCAGCAAGGCCGGTGCATTCGGGCCATAGCCCTCTGTCATGCGATCGGGAATGTGAACAGGAACATCTGCGCCAAGCGCACGGAAGAAACGCTTCAAAAGGGCAGTACTGGTCGCGCCATCAACGTCATAATCACCAAAAACGGCAAGTTTTTCGCCCTTCTCGATGGCGTCAGCAATGCGGGCTGCGGCCTTGTCCATATCTTGCAAACTTGACGGATCGGGCATCAAATCACGCAAAGTCGGCGACAGGAAACTTTCGGCATCATCCAGATCGATGCCCCGTGCGGCCATCACACGGCCGACAATTTCCGGCACGCCAAAGCGCTGGGCAATCGTGGTTGCCAATCGTTCATCATTTGCGCGTTCTCGCCACCATTTGCCGGTAACGGATCGCTCAATACCCATAAAAGTCGTTTCTTGCGGATGATCTGTCATGCCCTATGAAATAGCGTAATCTCGGGCGGGCTGGAACCGGATATTTTGGCCAAAGGCAAACTTCCCCAATCTGAACCGGGCCTTAATTGGCAGGGTTTTCCCGACACCACCCCAAAACGTTTTGCGCATCTGCGGCCGGATCATCGATGGGATAAAAAACCTTGGTGATTTTGCCACCGTCAAGAACCATGGTCAGGCGTTTGAACAACCGCATGCCTGCTGCCTCAAAACCCGGCATGGCCATGGCTTCCATGAACCGATGATCAGCATCCGACAGCAAGGGAAATGGCAGATGAAGCCGCTCTGCTGCTTCTTTCTGATAGTCCGTTGTCTGGCTTGAAAGCCCATAAAGGTGCTTGACGCCAACGGCGCGTAATTCGGCGGCGTGATCACGGAAGGAACAGGATTGCGGCGTGCAGCCCTTGGCCCCGGGGATTTCATCCCATCCGTCTGGCGACGGCACACCGGGCTTGGCCGTGCGCGGATAGGCATAAACAACCGTGCGCCCGGACAGTTCGGATAAATCAACCGAACTCCCATCGGTTGCCGACAGTGGAAGAGCTGGCAATATCTGCCCCGTCAACCGCGCGATGACGTGCGTTTCACTCTCTGAACTCATTGCGTTCTCCCTGTCGTGTTCTTTGGCGCGAGCTTCGTTTCACACCCGCTTTGCCCTCACCATAGATGTGGTCGGCGCAATCACAAAGAAGGGACTTTTGCGCATCGTGGAAAACAAAGCGGAAAACAAAAGGTGCCTGCCACCCCTTGCACGCAAGAACAACCTGTGCAGACTGACCGACAAACAAGAATGGACATAAGCAATGAACGATAAAAAAGGCTGGCGGATCGGACTTACAGTCCTGTCCGTGCTTGGTGCCCTTTTCTCGGCCCCCTTGGTGATGATGTCGCCAATGATGTTTGATGCGCCGGGATCGGAAAACAATCCCCTGACCCAGATACTGTTCTACAGCGTGCTGGCCTTCCCCGTCCTCTGCCTGATGGGTGGCATCCTGCCGTGGGTTTTCAAACGCCACCGTCTTGGCATCTGGCTATATGCGCTAAGCGGCTTGGCGATCGGGCTTTTTGTTGTTGCGGTCGTGTTGCTGCAAATTCAATGCGGCGGGGATTTTGCCTGCTGATCAGACAATCCCCTCGTCCGCCGCAATCAACGCAAGCCCGTGCGCGACCGACAGGAACGGCTGGCCGATTTCGATGCGGTCCTTGCCAAAGCCGTCTTCAAAGATTTTACGCACGGCCGGAACATAAGATGTGCCGCCGGTCATAAAGACCTTCGAAACATCGCGGGCATCTACGCCCGCCTGTGACAGGCAAAGCTTTGCGGCGGCCTCAATTTCGGCCATGTCAGGCGCGATCGCGGCTTCAAAATCAGCACGGGTGAATTTTTCTTCGATCTCAACCCCGCCGTGGGAGAACTGCAGAACGGTGCTGTCTTTGGATGACAATTCTGCCTTGGCTTTTGAGACCGTCTGATACAGATGGAAACCCATTTCATCTTCAATAATCGCCACCAGATCCTCGATATCGTCGGGTTTGGTTGCCGATCGGATCAGGCTTTTGATTTCATTGATGGTTTTGGGTTGGTTCATCATGGCGAGCTCATGCCAGCGCGAGAATGCCGTGTAATACTGGCGCGGCACCGGAAGCGTCGCCCCCATGGATTTATAGCTTGAGCCAAAACCAAGGCGCGGCCAGACGGCCTTTTGGATGATGCGATAATCAAACCGGTCACCAGCGATGCCAAGACCGGTATGCGCCAACGGCTGCACACCGCGAATACCAAGTCCCGGCGTAAAGCGGATCAGCGAAAAGTCACTCGTACCGCCGCCAAAGTCAGCGACCAGAACGGTTTCTTCTTTCTCAAGCTCGCGTCCGTAATAGTAAGACGCCGCAAGCGGTTCAAACACCATGGCTTCGACATCAAAGCCCGCCTGTTCATAGGCATCGCGCAAACGCATTTCAGCAAAATCATTGTCCGGATTGTTCCCTGCAAAGGCAACGGGACGCCCGGAAATCACGCGCTGTCCCAGCCAACCAAGACTGTGCTGCGCAAAATGATGAATTTGCGTAAGAAACGTTCCAACCAGATCTTCGATCGAATAGGTCGTGCCGAAAATATCGGTGCCCTCAAAATCCTTGGCCGCCAGATAGGATTTCATCGACTGGATCAGTCGGCAGTCGTGGCTTTCTTTGAGGTATTCGGCAATCGCAAACGGGCCGGAGCAGCTTTTGGTATGCGTCGGTGCCCCCGGCGACTTCAGATCCTGATCTTCCCAGAAATACAGGATGGTGCGATAGGTATCAAAGCTGTTAGCGCCAACTTCAAACTTTGCCGATTGCACGTTCCCAGAACTGTCCGCAACAGCCAGAACCGAGTTGGTCGTACCGAAATCAAGGGCAATAATTTCCGACATTTCACAGGCTCCAGCGTTTGATCTTCAGCAAAGGGGGCGGAGGATGTAACGCGGACCGCCCTTCGCTGCAAGCATTTAGAAACAAAAAGGGAGTGCCGAGAATTATATCAAGGCACTCCCTTTATAGAAATTTGAGGCTGGTGACTTATTTGTACCAGATTTTCCGGCTGAAATCGTGCACAGCGCGGACATAACGCACGGTGCCCGACTGGGAACGCATCACGATGCTTTCGGTTTCGGCCCCATTGGCGAAACGGCGTACACCGCGCAGCATCGCACCATCAGTAACACCGGTCGCCGCAAACATGACATTGCCGCGGGCCAATTCGCCCAGCTTGTATTTGCGGTTCAGGTCTTCGATGCCCCATTTTTTCGCACGTGCAATTTCATCATCGTTGCGGAAAACAAGACGGCCCTGAAACTGACCACCGATGCAACGAAGGGCAGCAGCGGCAAGAACGCCTTCCGGTGCGCCACCCGTGCCCATGTAAAGGTCAATGCCCGATGTTTTCTGCGAGGTTGCGATCACACCGGCAACGTCCCCATCGCCAATCAGCATGATGCGTGCGCCCGCTTCGCGGGTTTTGGCAATGATGTCCTGATGGCGCGGACGATCGAGAATGCAAACAACCAGATCAGCAACATCGCATCCCTTGGCCGCAGCCAGGCTTTTAAGGTTCTCGGCCGGGCTGGCATCAAGATCAACAACATCGTCGGGAAGACCACCGCCAACAGCGATTTTGTCCATATAGGTGTCCGGCGCGTTCAGGAAGCCACCCTTTTCGGCCATCGCAACAACGGCCAAAGAGTTCGGGCCACCGGTCGCGCAAATGGTCGTACCTTCAAGCGGATCAAGCGCGATATCGATTTCCGGACCTTCGCCGGAACCTACTTCTTCGCCGATGAACAACATCGGCGCTTCGTCGCGTTCGCCTTCGCCAATCACGACCGTGCCTCTGATGTCCATGCTGTTGAGCGCATTGCGCATCGCATCCACAGCGGCCTGATCAGCTGCCTTTTCGTCACCGCGACCCATCAGACCAGAGCACGCAAGTGCCGCTGCCTCGGTCACACGAACCGTTTCAAGCGCGAGATTTCGATCCATATTGTCTTCCTCGTATTGCTGATGCGGGGTCTGGGGGCCCCGTCTCGTTGTTGTCTTCTTATTTATGATGCCCGGTTTTGTACCCGAACTTTACAACAGCGCCCCGCATCATGACAGATACGGGGCGAATATGTGTTGTTGATTTTGTTACGAAGCGAAGCTTTCAATCCGCATCAGAACCGGCGGCTGAGAATTGCTTTCGAATGCCGCAATGTCATTGACCGCCCCCGACATGGCAGATTCCGTGGTTTCATGGGCCACAATCACCACCGGCACGACGCCGCCTTCTGTCTCTGCCCGGCCATGCTGGATCATGGAGGCCATCGACACACCATGCTTGGCAAGGGTTGCGGTCACCTCAGCCATGACACCCGGGCGATCCCACACCATCAGACGCAGGTAATAAGCACCGGTATGTTTCTCAAGCGATGCACGGACGTTCTTCTTAAGCCGGTCGGCAGGCACACCAAATACCGGTGCCGCACGACCTGCGGCGATATCAACAATATCGGCAACAACGGCCGATGCCGTCGGACGTTCGCCCGCACCACGGCCCTGAAGCACGACCGGGCCAACATAGTCACCTTCAAGGGCGACGGCGTTAAACACACCTTCGACCTTGGAAATCTGCGTCGCACGATCGACCATGACCGGGGAAACGCGCTGTTCGATGCCTTCTGCGGTCTGCTTGGCAATGCCCAGAAGCTTGATGCGATAGCCAAGTTCTTCGGCAAGCTGAATATCAAGGGCAGATACGCTGCGGATGCCTTCGACCGAAACCGCATCGAAATCGACCTCAACCCCGAACGCCAGGCTGGCAAGGATTGCAAGCTTATGCGCGGCATCAATGCCATCAACGTCAAAGGTCGGATCGGCTTCCGCATAGCCAAGTTTCTGGGCTTCGGCCAGAACGTCAGCAAAGTCACGCCCCTGTTCACGCATGGTGGTCAGGATAAAGTTACACGTGCCGTTCAAAATGCCGGTCACACGCGAAATTGAATTGCCCGAAAGCCCTTCGCGCAGTGCCTTGACCACCGGGATGCCCCCGGCCACTGCCGCCTCATAGGCGATGGTCACATTATTGGCATCGGCAATCTGGGCCAGTTCCGCGCCCTTAAGCGCAATAAGCGCCTTGTTCGCGGTCACGACATGCTTGCCGTTTTCCAATGCTGCCTTGCAGGTGTCATAGGCAATGCCATCTGATCCACCGATCAGCTCGACCAGAATGTCGATGTCTTTATCCGTAGCCAGTTCACGGGCATCTTCGTACCAGGTCAGGCCATCTGTTGAAAAACCACGATCGCGAGTTCGATCACGCGCCGATACCGCTGTGACGACGATCTGGCGGCCCGAACGGTCGGTCAGAATGTCGCGATGTTCACTCAGCAGTTTAACGGTTCCGGCACCGACCGTACCCAGGCCTGCCACACCGATTTTAACGACGTCTTTCACGATAACTCCTTAGCACGTGGTTACATCCGCAGGCGCGCAAGTGACAAAAACAGGTCACCCCACCCCCATAATAGAACGCCCGGGACATGTCCCGGGCGAAACACAGTGTGCTTTATGAGATATCAGACGGATTTCTTCAACAGTTCACGTGCAGATTCTGCATCAGGGCACTTTGCAAAGAACTGTTTGATGTTGCGGTTGGCCTGTCGAATACGGTGTTTGTTTTCCACCAGTGCAATGCGGACATGGCGATCACCATACTCGCCAAAGCCCAAACCCGGTGCCACGGCAACGCCTGCTTCCTGCAAAAGCAGCTTGGAAAAATCAAGCGATCCCAGTTCGGCAAAAGCATCGGGGATCGGCGCCCATGCGAACATGGTCGCTGCCGGGCTTGGTATTTCCCAACCGGCACTTTGCGCCCCTTCGATAAAGATATCGCGACGTTCCCGATACAGGTTTCTGAATTCCTCGACACAATCCTGCGGACCATTAAGCGCTGCGGTTGCTGCAACCTGAACCGGGGTGAAGGCCCCGTAATCAAGATATGATTTAATTCGGGTCAGCGCATTGATCAGCTTTTTGTTGCCCGTGGCAAACCCGATACGCCATCCCGCCATCGAATAGGTTTTCGACAAAGAATAGAATTCAACAGCAATATCCTTTGCCCCCTTGCATTGCAGGATCGAAGGCGGCGGATTGCCATCAAAATAAATCTCGGAATAGGCGATATCAGACAGAACATAGATTTCATGCTTGCGGCAGAAATCGACCACTTCCTGATAAAACGCCAAATCAACCACAAGCGACGTCGGGTTGGCCGGGAAGTTCAGCACCACCGCACTGGGTTTCGGCACCGAGTGTTTTACCGCGCGATGAAGCTGCTCCATAAAGCTTTCGGTATTAAACGTGCCCTGATCATCATGACCAATCGGAATATGGCGCAAAGCGGCTCCGGCAATGATGAACCCAAACGCATGAATGGGATAAGACGGGTTGGGCACCAAAAAGATATCACCCGGGCTTGTGATGGCAGCAGCAAGGTTGGCCAGGCCTTCCTTGGAACCAAGCGTCACAACCGTTTCGGATTCGGGATCAATATCAACACCAAAGCGACGGTCGTAATACGCCGCCAAAGCCTTGCGCAGGCCGGGAATGCCACGCGACATCGAATACCCATGGGTGCGCGGGTTCTGAACCGTCTCGACCAGCTTGTCGACGATATGCTGTGGCGTGGCCGGGTCCGGATTACCCATGCCGAAATCGATAATGTCCTCACCCGCGCGTCGCGCCGCCGCCTTCATCGCATTTACTTCTGCGAATACATAGGGCGGAAGACGTTTTATGCGGTGGAAGTCCTGGGACATTATCCGATATCCTCATCAAATTACTGTTTTTCGAATTTTATGCGAAAAGCATATCCTCGAATTTACAAAAGTTGCGTAAACACCCTTAAAACGGGCAGTTAAAAGCGCACAATTCGAAGGATGTACCTTTTCTGGAAATCAGACACAACGAATTAATGCGCGGAAAATACGCATAATTGCCATTTGCGGCAGGGCAACGGCATAAATTCGGCAGGTTTGGCGAAGTTCAGAATAAAGCCCTGTAAAACGAACATGCTCTCCACCGCCCCAGAAAACAAAAAAACGCGGAAGGAGATTTCCTTCCGCGTTGATATTGTTCTGTATTGATCTGCCCCGGATTGATCGGCCCGGGCTTGGCGATCAATAATCGAGATAAATCTCGACCCGGCGGTTGCCCGCCTCACCGGCCGGAACACCTTCGTAATAACGCGGGTCCATGGCCCCATCAGCACCGACAAAGATCGCATCCGGGCTGACACCAAGCGACAGCAGGCGCGACACAACAGCCGACGCACGGCCTTCGGAAACGCGGCGGTTCACCGCAAGATGCTGTTCAAGCGACATGTTGCCGGTACGCATCGACGCATGGCCAATCACGCGAATGAAACCGCTGGTCTGTTGCCAGGTCGCTGCAACCTGTTCAAGCACCGCATAGTCCGCGCCACCAAGTTTGGTTGAACCGTGTGCAAACTGAATTTGCGCGACCTGCACTTCATTTACAGGCGGCCCCGCCTGATCAATGGAGCGCACGCCAAGGCGCGACGCCAGGGCATCATTGGTCACGGTCATGTCAACCGATGCGGAGTCGCCATACATCGGATCAGATCCGCCAAACTGGCTTTCATCAACAGTGACCGACCCGTTGTCGGAATACATCGAATAATCGAATTCCTGTGCGGCCACAGATGATGGCTCGTCGGCAAACACGCCCTGACCTTCGGCAAGGCGGCGCTGATATTGATCCATCACTGGGTCATTCCCTGATGATCCTGCAACACCCCCGGAGGCGCTTGACGTATTTCCGGCCTGTGCGGCTTGTGCAGCCTCATAGGCAGCAAGCTGCTGTTCTCTGGCATCACCAGATTGCGCTGCTGCCGCACCGGCTGCTGCCCCTGCTGCAGCGCCACCCGATGGGCCCGAACTCGGTGCCTTGGCATTCCATTCATCGGCAATCTTTGATCCGGATGACGCCGAACTGACCGCACGTGTGGTTTCACTCTGTGCTGCGGTCGTCGTGGTTTCTGCCATTGTGCTGCTGGAGACCGATGTGGTCGGTGCCGGGTTGATGACCGGTTCGGACACCGGAACATCCGGGGCGCTTTGCAGCGCGTTTACCGGCGGACTGCTTTGACGGCGGCCAGTTTGGGTATATTGCGCATTCTGGCGATCTGCTGCCAGCCCCGCAACCAGCGCATCACGTTCCGCATCGCCGGTCACAACCGGTTTGGTCGGGGTATTGGCAAGGCTTGGGTATTCGCCATCTTCGCCGGGAATGGCTTCATCTGATTTGGCGGCGGCTTCTTCATCCTCGCCGTCAAACATGTCGCCAACGGATTTTCCCCACTCGACCGGGTTGATTGCATCCGGAACAGAAGAACAAGCGCCAAGCGTCAATACCACAGCCAGCGCCGAGCCAGTCTGTAGCAATACCCGCAGCTTCCCCCTTGCAGTCTCCTGCCACGACCCCTGCCCGGCCGTCGATTTCAGAACGCCCATTTGTTTTCGCTGCTCCAAATTCAGTTGGACGACGTCTGCATCAATACACTGAGCAAGAACGTCACCTTATAATTCTTGTACTACCCCTAAACGACGCGCTAGGCTAAGGCCATGATAAGCTTGGGATCAAGCAAAGTTTCAACCCGGAACGCCAATCAGACATCTGTAACATGAAACGTCAAAAGTCTTGCGATATCGCAAAGATGCAAAAAACGTTCAGAAGTTACAAGGTATCTGCGGCGATATCATAAGGGAATGCCCCATGAGCGATCAACAGGCCATCGAAACTGAAATCAAGCACCCGGACCCCGAAAAGCTTTCTGCTGCAATGTCAGAGATTGCCGAAAAAAGTCAACGACTTGTCTCTGATTTTCTCGCCAAACAGGCAGAAGATCCGGAAATATCCGATCCTGACCCGCTTAATATCGGATCTGCTTTCGCCGAACTGACCAGCCACATCATGCAAAACCCGGCCAAACTGGTCGAAGCACAGATAGATCTGTGGCAACAGTATTATACGCTGTGGCACAACACGACGCTGCGTATGATGGGCGAAGAATCCGAACCCGTTGTATCCCCGCAAAAAGGTGATCGTCGTTTCCGTGACGAGGCATGGGAAAACAACGAACTGTTTGACTACATCAAGCAATCCTATTTGCTGTCCTCGCAATGGATGCAAAATGTTGTCCATGACGTCGACGGGCTGGATGACAAAACGGCCCAGAAGGTTGAATTTTATACCCGCCAGTTTGTGGATGCGATTTCCCCCACCAACTTCCTGATGACCAACCCGGAAGTGCTGCGTACAACCATCGAAACCGGCGGCGAGAACCTTCTTAAAGGCTTGCAGAACCTGTTGGATGATCTGGAGCGCGGCAAGGGGAAATTGCAAATCCGCATGACCGATCTTGATGCCTTCAAGGTCGGAGAAAATGTCGCCACCTCCAAGGGGTCGGTGATTGGCAAAACCCCGTTGATGGAACTTCTGCACTTCACCCCAAGCACCGACAAGGTCGCCAAACGCCCCTTGATGATCGTCCCGCCATGGATCAACAAATACTATATTCTTGATCTGCGCCCGGAAAACTCCTTTATCAAATGGGCTGTTGATCAGGGTCACACTGTATTTGTCCTGTCCTGGGTCAACCCGGACAGCGAACTGGCCGAAAAATCGTTCGAAGATTACGCAAAGGACGGTGTTCTTGCCGCACTCGACATGATCGAACAGGCCACCGGAGAAAAAGAAGTCAACGCGATTGGCTATTGCCTCGGTGGTACGCTGCTTGGCTCTACCCTTGCCTATATGGCCAAGACCGGGGATGAGCGGATCAAATCGGCGACGTTCTTTACCACCCTGATGGATTTTGAAAAATCGGGTGAACTGTCTGTCTTTGTCGATGATGAACAGATCAAAAGTCTGGAAAACAAGATGTCCAAGGACGGTTATCTTGATGGCCGGGACATGGCGATGTCATTTAACATGCTGCGCGCCAATGACCTGATCTGGTCGTTCGTCGTGTCCAATTACATGCTGGGCAAAGATCCCTTCCCGTTTGACCTGCTGTATTGGAATTCCGATTCCACGCGCATGCCCAAGGCGATGCACAGTTTCTATATGCGCAACATGTATAACAAGAACCTGCTGCGTGAACCGGGCGGCATCAAGATGTTCGGCGAACCGATCGATCTGCGCGATATCAAGATCCCGGTTTATTTCCTGTCCACCCGCGAAGACCATATCGCGCCCTGGCAGGCGACCTATGCCGGAACTCAACTGCTGTCAGGTCAGGTGAAATTTGTTCTGTCCGCATCCGGTCATATTGCCGGTGTGGTCAATCCGCCTGCGGCCAATAAATACTGCTATTGGACTTACAACCGCAATCCGGCCGACCCCGATGACTGGATGGCCAAGGCAACCCAGCATGACGGGTCCTGGTGGACTGACTGGCAAAACTGGATCAGTCGCCGGTCCGGCGGCAAGGTCGATGCCCGCAAGGAAGGCGATGGCAAGCTGAAGGTGCTTGGCCCCGCACCGGGCGAATATGTCAAAGTAAGGTTATCCTGATCCGCAGACCGTAATTCACAAGAACGCGGCCTGCCATCCCGGCGGGCCGCTTTCGTTTACCCCGACTTCATCAAACAACCTTGTTCAGAGACCCAGATATGACGCAGACAATCGGTTTTCTTGGTGCCGGCCGCATGGCCGCCGCAATGATCAAACGCCTTCTTGCCAAAGGGTATGGCGTTAAGGTCTGGAACAGAAGCGCGGATAAAATCAAACCGCTTGAGGCACTTGGCGCAATCGCTTGCACCACCCCTGCCGATGCGGCGCGTGATGTTGATGTTGTGATGTCCTTTATGGCCGACGACACGGCGGCCAAGTCTGTCTGGCTAGATGAAAATGGCGCGCTTGCGGCCATGACGAACGGGGCTGTTGCCATTGAATGTTCCACCCTGTCACATGGCTTTGTGCTGGAATTGTCGCAATTAATTACAAATGGCGGATGCGCATATGTCGATGCCCCGGTCACCGGCATCCCCGCAGACATCGAAGCGGGCAATACGACTTTCCTGATTGGGGCTGCGGCAGATACCCTTGATCGCATTCGCCCGATCCTGAGCGACACCGGCAAGAAAACCATCCATTTCGGCCCGATTGGCTCGGGCACGGTTTATAAGCTGATGCATAACCTGCTGGGTGCGGTTCATATCGCCGCAGCGGCCGAACTGGTGGCCGTTACCAAGCAGGCCGGACTTGATGGTAATCTTGTTGCGGAAACCTTTTCGAATGGTGCCAACGCCAGCCCAAGCGGGCTTATGACTGTGCCGGGCATGGTCAGTGGCAACCATCACGAAGGCATCCATTTCACCGGCGCCCTGCGCGCCAAGGACGCATCCTATGCGCTGGCGTTGGCACAGGAATACGGGATGACCGTCCCTGTCGGACAGGCCGCCCATGATGTCTTCGAAAAAACCACCAGGGCAGGCTTGGGCGATCTGGCACAAAGTGCCGTGATTGAAACTGTCGCCAAAAGCTAGGCCGGCTCCGGGACTATTTCCCGACCCTCTTTATGCATTTTCTGTTCTGCCTGACGTGGGAAAATTCCACGTCACAGGGGCACCTGTCTTTTCGTCGTTGTAGCGCAGCACGAAAAAACAGCGGAAGCCAAAATGCAGCAACGAACGCTAAACAATACGTCAGACTTCCTTCTTGATGGCGACCACTTCTTTGCGCGCTTTCATCAGGAATTGACCGCTATTGAGGCTCTTTATGCTGGTCCGGCACCCGCTGCCGGAAGCGCGTATATTCGCCTGATGTTCTGGAAAGCCGAACCGAACACCATGCTTCCGGCGATCCCAGGTCAGGTTGCCCGCACTGTCGATGCAGCACTGACAGCAGTGGCCACCGCAGGCTGTCCGATCAAGATCATGTTGTGGAAGGGCCTTTACCCCGAAGTCCGCAATGCGTGGCGGGCCTTTCAGAATGCACTCAATGGGGTCGCCAATGTCGAGATATACCTTGATCCCTATGGCAGCGCCTTCTGGAATCCTGCCCAAAGCATGCATATGAAAGTTGCCCTGTTTCGGGCAAATAACGTGATGACCGGCCTGGTCGGCGGCCTGAATATCGGCAATTCCTATATGTCGCCACCGGCACATACCGTTGCCCATTACTGGCATGACGGCGGATGTGCCTTGCAAGGCCCCGTCTGTGACACACTGGAAGATTTGTGGCGGCGACGCTGGAACGTCGCTGGCAACCAGCATCCCGCTGTCGCCGCATCAGCGATCCCACAAGCCCCGGCCGTGGCGAACGGTTTCCCGGTTACAATAGCCACCACGGAAACCGATGCGCCCAACACTGCACGCGATATCCGCCCCCTCATCCTCGATCAGATTGATCGCGCGGCAAGATATATCTATATGGAAAATCAGGTCATGACAGACCCGGTTATCGTCGAGGCGCTGGCGCAGAAAATCGCCCGACAGCCCCATGTCCGGGTGATCATTGTTGTTCCGCATCCGCTCAACACCAGTATGGGCAGTTATGCGGGTTACTCCTACATGATGTACTACACCTACATGACTCTTGCCCTTGCCAATCTGACGTCGGTAACGGCAAGGCGCTGGCGCCCGAATGTCAATATGACGCGCACGCAAATCGCGCGCGGCGAGTTGTCGTCACTCATTCCCGGCGGCAGTTCCACGATCATTTCAGGCAACAATATTGGCCGCACGGAGTTTCGCAGAAATCGTCGAACACTTGCCAATCTGATTACGAATGTCAGCGGTGTGAACGGGGGCCGTGCCCTTGCCTGGTCCGAACAGCGCACCTTTAACTGGCGCCTGAATGACGGAACCACTGGCCAGACCAAATTCAAGAACCTTTCAAACATCGTCGCGCCGCCGGTTATGTACAGTCCGATTGTGCAGGATAACAATCGGCGCTGGCCTTATGTGCATTCGAAAATCGCCCTGTTTGATGATCGGGTTGCATTTGTCGGATCAAGCAACTGGACCTTCCGCAGCATGGATTATGACGGGGAAGTCACCGCCATGATCGAAGATCCGACCACAGTCACCGCAATACGAACCGCAATCTTCAATCACTGGGAAGCGGGCCTTACGCCCGACAACTGGCGTCAGCGTGCAACGACGAATTTCACCAATTTCGGCCATGCGCCACCTGTCGCCGGTCAAACATACATCGTCCCGCTTCAATATGATGATTTCCATTGGTGGAGCCTCCCCGCGTGGGGCACATGGCTTTTGCCACGTTACTTTTAAGGAGACCAAAAATGGGTTCGTCCTACGCAAAATCCGCGCAGCGCGCCTGGACATATTATCAGCAAGAAACCAAGCGCAGCAGCAAAGACATCAAGCGACTGAAAACATATGTCGATGACATCATCACAAGCTGTACGGCGTTTGACAAAATCTCCGACACCATCGGACTGGACAGCAACAAGAAGCCCAACAGTGCGGCACAACAGGCGACATCCATCATCAATGACACGCAAAACAGTTACTTCCTGCTTTCCGATCTGTTTGTGAAATTCGTCGAGGAAGATGAGGTCGAGGTTTCCAAAACCGGAACGCTCAATCAGGACGCCGCCCGCAAGGCTGCCGTGAAAGTACAAGGTACAGACAACACCTTGTCTGACAGCCTGTTTGAAACCCTGCAAACCATGGCAGAGCAAACCGCCATTGCCCTGGGCGGCGACCCCATGCCACTTGGTTAGAGCTTCAGGCGCGCAAAAAGGAAACTGATTGGGGTATTTCTACTTCTGCTCCGTCAGCAACGGCTCATAACGTTCATCTGTCAGCGTCTTGAGGAAGGCAACAATTGCATCGATGCGTTGGTTATCAAGCGCATCGCCCTGCTCAAGTTCTTCAAGCGAAATCGTATCGCTGACTTCTGGCGGCCCCCACGGCTTGCCGGTTTCCGGGTTGGTCTGGTTGATTTCGGCCTTGCTGTTGTACTTGTTATAGAACCGTACCACGGTCTCAAGATCAGCAAACACGCCGTTATGCATATAGGGCCCGGTCACAGCGACATTGCGCAAAGACGGCGTTTTGTATTTGCCGCGATAGGCCGGATCATCAATCGCCGGATTATCAAGCAACCCGTTATCGGTAAACGCCACGTCCTTATCGTGCGCATCACGCATCGCGACATTGCGCGGCACACCGATATTGTGGAACTCGTAATTGGTGAAAGTTTCACCTTCTGCCGTTGGGCTGGTTTTCAACTGATGGCAGGTGTTGCAATTGGTAAATTGCTGCGAGAAGAACAAAACACGGCCCAGTTCTTCCTGCGGTGTCATTTTGTATTCCCCACGCAGAAAACGGTCATATTTGCTATCAAACGGGGCGAATTGGTCTTGCTGTTCAAATGCGGCAATCGCTTGCGTCATTGCGGCGTACGCCTGATCACTGTCTGACCAGACATCATCGCCAAACAGCGCCTTGAACCCGACGACATAGTCTTCATCTTCACGCAGGCGCGCAACAACGCTTGGCGCATCAGCCATGCCCATTTCAATCGGGTTTAAGGGCGGGCCTGCGGCTTGCTCGGCCAAGTCCTTTGCCCGGCCGTCCCAGAACTGGCCGCCAACAGCCACACCGTCATCACGCACATGAAACGGGGGGGAAAACTTGGTATAGGCTGCCATTGGCGTGTTGCGATCCCCCAGACTTTTACCATCATCGCCAAGTGAAAATGCCCCACCGGCAACATCAACCCGCGGATCGCGAAACGCCATTGACGGTTCGTGACAGGTTGCACATGCCATCGTCCGGTTGGCCGACAGATTGGGATCGAAATAAAGCGCCTCGCCCAATTCTGCCTTGCTGGCAAACGGGTTATCTTGTGCGGCGGAAACCTCGGCAATATCCCGCGGTGTTGCGGCGGAAAGTCGTTCAAGAAACGCTGATGTTTCCTCGGCCTTGGCGGGTATGCTGGCACCTGCAACGCCAAACATCAGGCCCGCAATGGTGGCGCAGATGCAAACACGGAAACGATGGTGACTGATGTGACGCATGGATAATACTTTGACTGGGGCGGCGATTGGTGGCGTTCAGACAGCTTTTCTATCGCGAACGCTTTGCATTTACACCTACAGAGTTGCCCCCTGCCTTGATAAAAGTCAATGGTCGTTCAGTTAGCCCCGATGCCGTGCTTCCCATAAAGTGCGCGGTACTCGGGTGTTTGCGACTGGCGGATGATCTCGTGACTGATCTTGCGCACCAAGTCAGACGAAATGTTTTTGGCTGAAAACATCAGGCGGACTGGCTCCCTGCCCAAGACAAAGGGGTGTTCTTCGACACTGTTGCCATATCCCTGTTTTTTGGCCTGCGCGATATAGGTCGCCGGGATACCAAGCAAAAGATCAATTCGATCTGCCAGTAACAACTGTAAACCATGCCCGCTGATAGAAACGCCACTGACATGTTTGGCCCCTTGCGGGCTATTGCGAAACGCCTCGAACGCTTCACCACGATATGCGCCGTTGACAGACCCAATTACAAGATTCTGTGTAATCACATCATCCAAACTGTCAATTTGCAGGGCCTGTGCATCACCCTGCCTTACGGCAAACCCGATCAATTCATTGCGATACGGGACCGAAAACCAGCCAATCTTTGATCTTTCTTCGGTAAAGGAAGCAGACGGCAACACATCAAGTTGACCGTGCTTAAGCGCATAAAGGGATCGCTTCCAGGGCAGGAAGACAAAACGGAATTCGCACCCGACAGCCTCCATGACCTTGGCAATAAAAACATTGTCGATGCCAACCGCCACGCCATTCGAGTCCTTGACGCTAAACGGGCTATAACTCTCCGAAGCTCTGATTGTCAGCGGTCGTGTACACGCGCTGAGCGGCTCTGCCATGCTTGCCGTCTCGCCCCCCACAAGCAAGATCAACAACAAAGCCAAGCATGGCAAACGGCGCCAAGCGGCCATGATATTCTCCCCTCACCCCATATTGGTTCAGCACACCCTTTTTCTTTTGAACGCATCGGGCTGTCTGAAATTCTATTGCCTTTTGGTGAATGCTTCCTCCGCCACCTGCCAAAGATCATGCACCAAAATGGTGCAAAATCAAAGAGTTCGCCTTTTCAATGATCGTTCGATCGCAAGTACGGTCTGATTTGGCACAATCACGCCAAATCCTTCGGGATGGATTGAACGTATTCCTGTGCCAGATCGGCATAGCGATCGGCCGACACTTTGAAGAATTCGATCTCTTCCTGCGTCAAATCACGCACCTTGCGCGCAGGAACACCGGCCCAAAGTTCACCTGCGGGAATGCGTTTTCCCGGTGCCAGCAGCGCATTGGCGCCAAGCATCCCGCCCTGCTCAATCACGCAGCCATCCATCACGGTCGCCCCCATGCCAACAAAGCTTCGGTCTTCAAGGGTGCAGGCATGAATGATTGCTGAATGACCGATGGTAACGTCATCACCGATATAGGTCCCGAACTTGCCCTTGGCGACATGCACCATGGTCAGGTCCTGAATGTTGGTGCGAGATCCGATGCGAATTTCATGCACATCCCCACGGATGACGCAGCCAAACCAGATACCGGTTTCGGCCCCAATCTCGACATCGCCGATGATGGTCGCGTTGGGGGCGATAAACGCGGTTTCATCAATGGTGGGCTTCACCCCGCGATAAGACAAACGCATGGCTATGGGACCTTTCACAAAATGGCGCTCTGACAATTGCTGTTAGTTTAAGGGCGACGCCCCCGACATGAAAGACTGCTGTGACAAAATTCGACCAACGCCCAACCAAAGACAACAACAGCGCAAAATAAAAAAGGCGGAACCGTCTGGCTCCGCCCTTGATGCTTTGTTGTTGGTCCGATTACGGGAACAGTGGCTCGATCTCAAGCCCCATGGTTTCCGGCAGGCCCAGCATGACATTCATATTCTGAACCGCCTGCCCCGATGCCCCTTTGACCAGGTTGTCTTCCACCGCAACAATGATCACACGCCCCGGCACACGATCCTTGACGACCCCCATCAGGACATAGTTCGACCCACGCACATGGCGGGTTTGCGGTGTGACACCAAATGGCAGAATGCGCACAAACGGCTCGTCAGAAAACCGTTTTGCAAGGGCGGCCTGAATGTCCTCGGCGGTCGTGCCATCGGTCATTTTGACATAGATGGACTCAAGAATGCCGCGGCTCATCGGCATCAGATGCGGGGAAAAGTTCACCACAACATCACTGCCCGATGCCCATGCAAGGCCCTGTTCGATTTCCGGTGCATGGCGATGCCCGCCGGTGCCATAGGCATGAATGCCTTCGGTCACTTCGGCATAAAGCGTCATTTCCTTGGGCGAACGGCCTGCGCCCGTCACACCGGATTTGGCATCAATGATGATGTCATCGGCATGAACAAGCTTGCTTTCGATCAGTGGCGTCAGCGCCAACTGAACCGGCGTCGGATAGCATCCCGGATTGGCAACCACACGTGCCGCCTTGATCTTTTCACGGTGCAGTTCCGTCAGGCCATAGGCCACTTCTTTCTGCAAATCCTGTGCGGCGTGGTCTGCGCCATACCATTCCTTATAGGTCGCCGGATCAAACAGACGGAAATCGGCAGAAAGATCAACAACCTTCACATGTTTAGGCAGACCGGCAATCACTTCCTGCGTCGTGCCATGCGGCAGCGCACAGAAAATCAGGTCAACCGTTGACCAGTCAGCATCTTCGATCTTGATCATGGTCGGCAGATCGATATGGGCAAGATGTGGGAACACTTCCCCGAATGGACGTCCGGCGCGTCGGTCTGCGGTCAACAGGGTGATGTCCGCAGCATCATGGTGCGCAAGAATACGAACCAATTCCGCCCCGGTATAGCCACTGGCACCGAGAATTCCGACTTTGACCTTAACGTCACTCATTTCAAATCTTGCTCCTAAAAGCTGCCCGAAGATGGGCAGGTATCAATAACGCGCGGATGTTGGCAAACAAGCCCCCGAGATGCAAGCAATTAGGCGGCAAATATCGCTTATATTCCGCAACATGCCCTCGTGGCTCACATGAGGCGTGAACATGCCCGCAGTTCCCCCCCCACTATTTCTGGCGTGCGCGGCGAACGGTGGACGGACAGGCGCGCTTGTCCTCGGGCAATACGGTATAGAATTTTTCGATCGCCTCATACCCGGTCGGGCGTGCGACCGGATAGCTTGCGACATATCGACGGTCAGACAGTCCAAAGTCGCTGGCCTTCAAACCCGATCGCTGCAGCCACATCCGTTGATGGGCGTCAGACAGGACAACCTGCGGATCATCGACCAAAAAGATCGCATCGCGTGCCAGCCGGTCATTGTATTTATGATGCGTCGGCAGCCACGCCGCCAGCTGTTTGCGCAGCTCGCCGGGGCTTGGGACATCGCTTGTTCGGGTGACGAATTTTGTCATCCGTTCCACAAGCTGGCTGATATCACCCGGCGGCACGGACCCGTGCGTTGCCCGGTCGATGAAGAATGCCAGATCAATCTCGGTCGGATCACGCCCAATGACCGATTTGATCGCACCATAAAGATTGAAAAATCGCGCTATCTTACCGCCATCTGCATTGACTGCGTCATAAACCCGATGATAGGCGGCCTGTACTTCTGCCCGCGCGCCATAGGCAGCAAAGCGCCGGGTAAAGTCATCACGCTTCTGATCATCCACCCAGATCGCACACAATACATCAAAGGCCGCGTCATTATTGCCAAGGGCAAGTCTGTGCATGTCTTCGGTAAACGGGCCAAACACGCTTTGCAGCAGGCCGGGATTGGCGCGCTCTGCGGCAAAAAGGATTTGCTGGATTTCCGCCCCGGCCCCGGCCGTCGCCCCGCGCGGCCCCCAGGTCAGATAGGCGCGTGGATCGTTTGTATGGCAATAGGGATCACCTTCAAGAAACGTCTTGCCACTGCGCGGATTTCTCGACTGACAGAAATTGAACTGGATCACGTCATAATCGGTACCTTCCAGCGCGAAGGTCAGATGATTGGCACGTGTGATCGCATCGGGTGGTGCCATGTTGGTCGGCATTAACAACCGCCAAAGCCCAACCGTGATCGCCCCATAATTTTCCGCCCCGACTGCAGCCCTCACGGCTGCGTTCAAACACGGTTGCAAATCAATGATCGCCTGGCGGGTTTTGGCCCCGACAATCCCGTCTGCCCCGCCATAGCTGCCCGGGGATTTGCCGCTACAATTTGCTGCCTGCGCAAAAAGGTTTTGCTGAAACACAGCAACCGACCCATATCGCCCCAACGTCAAGGCGCGGTTTTCAAAACGGTATAAAACCTGCGCAAGATTTTGCGCCTGCGCCGAACGACCGATGCATCCAAACACAACCATTCCCGCCATCAGCAATACGGCCAATGACGGGAACAATCTGTATTTGAAATGAAATGGCTGGCTGCGAAACAGAGCAGACCTCACACCGGTTTACGGGCTTGTGACGAACATTTCGTCAAGCTTAACCGGGCTTTTCAGCAACGCCAAGCGATAGCGACCGACCTTTTCAAATCCCAACGCCGCATAGGCCTTGGCGGCGGCTTCGCTGTCGGTTGACAGGATCGCGCGGCCAACCCCGCGTGAACGTGCCGCCAGAAGCGTCTTGGCAATCAGAATACGGGCATATCCGTTTGATCGGTGTTCGGGCGGGGTCCAGACCGGGCCAACCTGCACCATATCGGGCAGCGTCGCGTTAAAGCCCGACAGTGACACCGGCCTGCCATCAACGATCAAACCCCACATGTTACGCGCATCAAGTGCGTGCACAAGCCGCGAGGCGATCTTGCCATCAAGACTTGGCGTATCTTGCGCCCCCAGTGCTTCGATTTCATAGGCCCGCAACCACCGTAAAAGTGTATTGCGTTCGACCTGCCCGGCATCGACCATCTGAAAATCATCGGCACGCGCATTGTCCGGCACGATCAGGTCTTTCAGATCAAGCGCATAAAGGATGTCAGATGCATTGATGGCATATTGTGCGTTTCCAAGACCAAGCTGGCCCAGCATGTCTTGCGCCGGGCCCGCATCGCCAAAAACACCCGCAACAGACTTAAGCGGATCACTGATAAAGGCCCGGGTCAAACCGGCGGGGATCGCGGGATGATCACCGGCCTCAATGAACAGATTGCCGTTTGCAAACTGGGCCACCATCGCATGAATGGTCCCATCAGCGGCAACTTCCCCAAAATAGCATCCAGAAAGGGGATGACGACGTCGCTCGATACCGGCAGTTCGCAGGTTCCCGCGCAGAACCATGCTGGTTGCAGCATGATTGGCAAGGAATGCGTTTGCGGCATCAAGATCGGCGTCGTGCAGCTTTCTGTACTGCATATCGGGGGTCCCTTTCAGATCAGGGGTTTCAAGGCTGCCTTTTCGGAAAGCCCATCTGGAACTTCCATGAAAAAAGCACAAAAAAAGATGGCCCGCTGAACCAGCGGGCCATCTTGAAATCGCGTATCGCGTAAGCGTGCCGGTTTAGCGCTTCGAGAACTGGAAGCTACGACGGGCTTTGGCGCGACCGTATTTTTTACGTTCGACAGCACGCGAGTCACGGGTGAGGAACCCACCAGCTTTAAGTGACGGACGCAGTGCAGGTTCGAAGGTGGTCAGCGCACGGGAGATACCATGACGAACGGCACCGGCCTGACCGGAAAGACCGCCACCGGTAACGGTGCAGACAACATCGAACTGATCTTTACGATCGGTTGCGGTGAACGGCTGGTTGATCACCATGCGCAGAACCGGACGTGCGAAGTAATCTTCGAACTCACGACCATTGACGGTGACTTTGCCCGAACCCGGTTTGATCCAGACACGTGCAATTGCGTTCTTACGACGACCGGTTGCATAGGAACGGCCCTGTGCGTCGATCTTCGGTTCCGGCAGGGTGCCTTCTTCTACAGAAGCAGCAGCGACGTCGCCGCTCTGTGCCAGATCCTTGAGATCTTCAAGAGTTTTGGTTTCGGCCATTATTTAGCACTCCGCTTATTCTTTTCGTTCATAGCCGCAACGTCGAGTACTTCCGGCTTCTGAGCGTCATGCGGATGCTCGGTACCAGCGTAAACGTGCAGCTTGGAAAGAACCTGGCTGCGCAGCGGGCCACGGCTCATCATACGCTCAACAGCTTTGATGATGACGCGTTCCGGGTGCTCACCGTTCAGGAGCTTGTCCATGGTGCGTTCTTTGATGCCGCCCGGATAACCGGTGTGCCAATAGAACTTCTTGTTCTGAAGTTTACGGCCAGTCAGTTTGACTTTTTCGGCATTGACGATGACGATGTGATCGCCACAATCCATGTGCGGGGTAAACATAGCTTTATGCTTACCACGGAGACGGTTGGCAACAACAGCAGCAAGGCGGCCAAGGACGACGTCTTCAGCGTCGACCACGAACCATTTGCGCTCGATGTCGCTCGGTGTCGCAGTGAAGGTTTTCATTATTTCTATACTCGAAAACTGGGTTCCACGGAGGGATTGTTCCCTCGTTGAAAGTCGGCGCATTATGCCAGCATTCAACAGGAAAACAACAGGAATATTTCTTTTTAAAACAATGACTTATTTGTCGCGGTATTATTTTACCACACAAATCCAGTCTATTTTTCCGCCGGTGGCATCGCATATGTACCAACCACATGCGCACAAAGACTGCCATCAACTGCGGATCGAATATGGCATTCCGCAATCAAAAGCCGCCTGCCCGCCTTCAGGATTTTGGCCTCTGCCATCAGATCACCGGGCTTTGCCCCGGACAGGAAATGTACCGTCGCCTCGGTCGTAACGGCCAGATCCGCCTTGGGAACAACCAGCCACGCAACCGCATAAAGCGCGATATCAGCCAGAGCGAAAATTGCGGGCCCCGTAATGACATTGCCCGGACGCAGATGACGTTCGTTAAACGGCAAACGCAGGATGGCGGTATCATCGGACAAGCTTACGGTCCGCACGCCCATATCCCCGACAAACGGGACCTTTTCACGCATTATGGCATCAAAATCCGCAGGCGTAACACCGGTCCGGGTTTCGGAACTGTTCATGGCTTGGCAGCCTCCCTTGATTGCCGCTTGTAATGCAGCATTTTTGGTTGATGGAAGACAGCCTCGCATAACGTTTACGTTAACGTCAACAATTTGCGTCCATTGATACCCATTTGATGCAACACACCCTAGTCGACAACAATTCCCGCGACATCGGTATAGATCGCAACCACCACACATAAAATGATGATCGCCACGATTGCTGTCGCACCGATCTTTGGCAGGTTTTGCTTCATCCACTCACTTGGCGACGGGCGTGGCCCTGTATCACGTTTGGACTTCAGGCGCGGACGAACCGGCCCGCGTGACAAGTCTTGGACGGGTTTGGCAACTTCGTCATTTGACGCCCAGTGATGGCGGGTCTCAGGTAAGTAAACAGGCTGACGGTCATCCTGACCATTTTCGTCATACATCATGGCGATTTCACAGCGTCACTCGCTGGCTCCTGCGACAAGGGTAAATTTACGAACCTTCGTCATCGTCGAAACATATATGTCGCCGTGCTTCAACCATAACGCCCCCGTTTTGGATGTTATCGCTCAGTCGTCCCCGAAAACTGTCCTCGTATCCGTCAATGGCACATCCCGGTATCGGCCGATGTGTATCCCCTCGGCCAACATGATCATGCCTATGCTTCTTGATATATGGGTATTGCGGCAATAGTTCGGCAATAGCAGAACGGGCCAGGGGCCAGGACCTACTTCCCGATAATCAGCGAGAATTCATTGACCGTCAGGATCAGCACATAAACAACAGCAACGGCAGTAATCACATAGGCAGCAAACCGCGCAACCGCCTTGTTCCAGCTCTTTGACCGGCCAGAACCTTTTTGATCCTTCCCGGAACGCCCGCCTGCCGCGCGCCCCTGTTTTTCCAGTATTGCCTTGCGTTTGGCAGCAAAATCTTCCTGCGAGGCCCAATTCGAATCATTGTCAGGCAAATCAATCCGGGACTTGCGGGCATCTGCTTCTTTCAGGTCATCTACCCGACCGGAAATGTCGTTTTTACTGTGCCCCGCCCCGTCGTCCTCACCACGGGCATGATCCAGCAGGGTTCTACCCCCATCCAGGCTGTCGATGTATTCTTCGTAAGCCGTTTTTTCCTTGGCAATCGCTGCTTTTTGCGCAGCCGCATGTGCATCAGCACCAACAGTCGGATCTTGTCGCTGGGCTGCGGGGCCACCCTGCGACGATTGCAGTGCCTGCTGTTCATCCTGCGGCAGGAACATCGACATCAGACCACCCGGCTTGTTCTGCACATGAACATGTCGACGGGGTTTAACTTTCTCAGCGCCCTGCCCCCGTTCCTGTTTGGCGCTTGCAAGGTTCGCATTGCTAATCAAGGGCGTTGGTTTGGGCCCGATCAATGCCGGTGGCTGCACATCAAGATCATGTGCCGGATCGTATTCATCCTCGTTGTCTTCGGGATTGGTTTCGGTTTTCGGCTTTGGCATCAGAAAAGCGGGGATATCAAAGCCGTTTTTTAACAGCCGCGCACGTGCTTCTGCGCGATACCGTTCAAGGTCGCGTTCCATCATATCCTTGCGATCAAACCGTTTGATCGGTGTTTCTCGCACAGGTTTTTGCCGCTTGACGGCTTCCCGGACGGTACGGGTCGGTAAAAAGCGCCCCGGTGCGCGTCCACGCCGACTGGGTGTATTCTCAGCCATCCACAACCACTGCCGAAATCAGTTTTTTACATGACTCAAGACATCAGGGCAGACTGCCCGGACAATTCGGCACATCTCAAGGGTTTTATTATGTGGGGCAGCCCCCTTACCCGTTGAATAGAATTCTACTATGAGACACTGTGTTTGGAAAATCAAAAAAAGCATCATACTCAAACCGCTATCAGGGATAAACGCCATGACTGATGCCCCATCACAAACAGACCTTGTCACCCGACAAGACCACAACGGTTTTGTCACCTTAACCATGAACAACCCGAAACGGCGCAACGCCCTGTCGGGGGACATGATGACAGCCCTTCACACGGCATTCGACGAAATTGCCGACGAACAAGCTGTTCGCTGCGTCATACTGGCGGCCAATGGCCCGGTGTTTTGTGCGGGGCATGACCTTAAGGAAATGCAGGGCATCACCGAATGCGATCAGCACGCCAGCCTGTTTAACCAGTGCAGTGAACTAATGATGCGGATCGTAAGCCTTCCCCAACCGGTCATTGCACAGGTCCATGGCATGGCAACCGCGGCCGGGTGCCAACTGGTGGCAAGCTGCGATCTGGCGGTTGGGGCAGATACCGCCAAATTTGCAACCCCGGGGGTCAATATCGGGCTTTTCTGTTCCACCCCGATGGTTGCGCTTAGTCGCAATATCGCACGCAAACATGCCATGCGCATGCTTCTGACCGGCGATCCGATTGATGCCCAAATGGCGTTTTCGATGGGATTGATATCTGATGTCGTCGCCGGTGATGATCTTGAAAATCACACCCACACATTGGCAGCGGGAATTGCCGCCCGATCCGGCATGACCGTCAGGCTTGGCAAACAGGCCTTCTACAAGCAGGTCGAAATGCCTCTCAACCAAGCTTATTCCTATGCTTCTGACGTCATGACTGCCAACATGCAAAAGCATGACGCCCGCGAAGGCATCGGGGCTTTTGTCGAGAAACGTCACCCAAGCTGGCGACACGAATAAAACATACGGGCATGTATGGGGCGTGCCCCTTGAAAAGACCGTGAAATGCGGCAATCCTGATTGCATAATCTTGTTACGGAGTTCGATCCATGCCGTTTGAAATCTGGCTTGCCTTTGCTTTTGCCTGTGCTGTTGTTCTGGCCATCCCCGGCCCGACAATCATGCTTGTTGTCAGTTATGCATTGGGCAAAGGGCGTCAAACAGCATGGGCCACCGTTCCGGGCGTTGCACTGGGCGATTTGACCGCCATGTCGATTTCGTTGGCCGGTGCTGGTGCAATTCTTGCGGCCTCGGCACAGGCCTTTACCGTGCTGAAACTGGTTGGTGCGGCCTATTTGATCTATCTCGGCATCAAGATGTGGCGTGAAAAACCCGAAGCCGTTCACGATAACCCGGATGCCAAACGCAATCGCCCATCGCGCATGTTTCTGCAGGCCTATGTTGTCACGGCCCTAAATCCCAAGGGTATTGTCTTTTTCATTGCCTTCGTGCCGCAGTTCGTAACAGCCGGAACTCCGATCCTGCCGCAGTTCATCATCATGACGGCAACCTTTGTCAGTCTTGCTGCGATCAATGTTGCGATCTGGGCGATGATGGCCGGCGCACTGCGTGAACGGTTTCGTCATCCGTCTGCCATGCGGCGTCTGACACGGATCGGCGGGGGTGTCATGATCGGGGCCGGCCTGCTGACCGCCCTTACCCGCCGCGCAAGTGCTGCGGTTTAAGCTTCATGGCTGCGATCAGGTTTGCAAGCATCCTGCCCGCAGCCCCGTCGCGCCCGAATGGCCAGATCACAAGCATCACCACACCGGCCGAAAAGACATTCCATGCCGGGCGCAGCGGCCACATCCATTCAAGATTTGCCGCCGCCACCCGATCCGCCGGAACACCGGTTGCCAGGGCGTACCAGGCATATTCAATGCCTGCGGTTGCCAGCCCGGCGACAATCGCAACACCAAGCAGCGTCACGAAAGAACGAAGCTTCCATCCCCGCCAATGGACAAAACGATACAGCATCAGGCCGACAAACATTCCAGCCATCAGGGCAGCTTCGCTGACATCAATTTTTGACTGCATAAAGAAATGCACCACGCCCAAAATGGCGATCGGATAAACAAGTTTGTGCAACCGAACCCATTTGGCCCCCAACCTGCGCATCGCAGACCTTGTCGATGTCGCGGCCAGTACCGCCAGCCCAAGCACGGCCACAAAGCCAATCGTCAGATAAATCCGCAAAACGATCTCGCTTACGATCCGCAGGACATCAAGGTTCTGGCTAATCGCATATAGCCCGACATGCACCATCGCGTAACAAAATGCGGCGACACCGACCTGTCGGCGTATCCAGACCAGTTTGGAAAACCGGGTGATCCTGCGTAAGGGGGTGACCAAAAGTGTCAGCAGTAAAATCCGGATGGTCCATTCACCGCTTTCAAGAATGGCCTCCTTGACGGGTATGGTCGCCCCGCCCTGCGCGATCACGGGCCAAAGCAAAGCGATGGCCGGAACAAGAAGTGCGACAAAAACGGTCAATTTGAAAAACGAAAAGCGTCCGGATGGATCAAGCCAAGGATACATTCAATATATGCCTGTCAGGTGTAATCGACCCTGCAGTCAAAGCGCATCTGACACGCAACGTCATCTAAATTGCCATCAACTTTCCGCGAGGCCCCCGGTATACCCCACCGCAGTCAGAAGAATAAACCACTTCACCGTTGCGACGCACCGCCGAACATACCACTATCATGGTGTAATCGCGCCCCAACAGGATGAAACTGATGACAAAATTTGAAAACCCCACCGATCCTGAAATCAAATCGCTTTTGGATAATACCAAAACAATCGCGCTGGTCGGTGCCAGTCCGAAACCTGAACGCCCGTCAAACCGGGTTATGAAGTTCCTGCTTGATCAGGGTTATACCGTCATCCCCGTTAATCCGGGGCAGGCAGGCAGCACAATCCACGGTCAGCTGGTGGTCGCCCAGCTATCAGACATCAGCGTTTCGGTCGATATGGTGGATGTGTTCCGCAACAGCAACGACGCTGCGGGCGTTATTGATGATGCGATTGCGATTGGCGCAAAATCGGTCTGGACGCAATTTGGCGTCATCAATCCCGATGCCTGCACCAAGGCGAAAGAACATGGACTGATCGCCGTGATGGATCGCTGCCCGGCGATTGAGCTGCCCCGCCTGTCCTGAACCGGGGTCTTTTCATTTCGCTTGAACCCACTAAAAAAGGCACCGTACTTGCGATACGGTACCCTTTGGGAGTTTTTGCTGTGTGGTGTGGCTATCAGCCGCGACCACATTGCGCCATCAGTTCGGGAACAAGCCCCTGATTGCCAATAAAGACCGGTTGAACCGCGCTGGTAACCGAATAGGCCTTGGTGTGTTCATCAACCAACGCATCAAAGTAGCCTGCCGTCTCGAGCACCAATGACATCACGCCATCTGGCTTCATCCGAAGTGAAGCAAAGCCATTGGCATATTCAGTGCGCGCGCATTCGCGGCCAAGTATGGTGTCAAAACGCTCGACCAGAGCGTAGCGCGGATTTTCCATCAGATGATCACGATCCGATACCGCACCGGGCTTGAGCCCTGCCTTGGGAATATATTTTCCAAAATGTGTCTGGGACTGAACAATATAGCCATCGGGGAAATAAACAGCCACGTCTTCGGCCAGAAGAATGCGATCCCCAATCACCTGACCGGACCGCAGAAGCTGTTTGATGCGTTTCCCCGGAATCTCGCCGGAAAATGCATTAAACCGCAAGGTTTTCCCGTCGCCACGCAAATCAGCGAAATAACGTTCGAACGGCACGACGGGTGTTTTGTCCGCCGCATTTGCCGCTGGTGTCATGGCTGCGGTTGCAGCAACCGCCAATGCAAGTACAACGCCCGCTGAGCGTTGCGAAAACACCGACGTGATGACCTTAAGCATATGTTCCCGCCTCTCACTCACAATCAGGAATATATCGCAGAGATTATTCACATTAGTCCCAAATTCAACACCTGTTTCTGCGAAATAACCTTGCGTTCCCAAAAGCACATACAAAAACAACGAGGTGGCATAATGCCACCTCGTTGCCAAAGATTTGGTAAATGTCGGCGATTAGTCGACAGAGATCGTAACGCGACGGTTACGCGGCTCACGAACACCATCCGGAGTCGGGATCAGAAGATCTCCTTCACCAACGGCGTCGCTATCAACCATGTCACCTTTAACACCACGACCGGTCAGCTCGCCAAGAGCGGCTGCAGCGCGACGTTCGGAAAGACGCAAGTTATAGGCAGCCGAACCAGAAGCATCGGCGTGACCAACGATCGAAACATCACCCATCGAAGTCGCCCACTGTTCAGAAGCGGCATCGAGAACACGCTCGGAAACCGGGGTGATTTCAACACTGTCGAAATCGAAGAAGATGGTGAACAGGCGCGGCTCTGCAGCAGCAACCGGCTCTGCAGCGGCCATCGGCTCAGGCTCTACTGCACGAAGTTCTGCCATTGCAGCTTCGAAATCTTTCCAGCACTGGCTGATCAGCTCGGTCTGCCAGCCTTCTTCGCTTTCCTCAACCCAGCAGTCATAACGTGCCTGGGCGATTGCTGCGGTATCAGGCTTCTCTTCACGTTTGCCATCATCAAGAAGTCCAAGCAGTTCGTCACGAACAGCGCGCTTCTGTGCGATTTCTTCATCGGAGAAACGCCAGTTTGCCGGATCTTCCGGAAGCGGCACCTGGTCGCCAGATACGCTGCCAGCTTTCTTCGCAAAGAAGTCGGCGTCAAAATAATCGTACCATTCGTCGGCTTCACGCTGTGCATAGGCGATGTACTCAGCCTTAAGCGCCTTGCCAAACGCAGAGGTCGGCTCCGCGTTCTGCATCGCAGATGAAACAGAGCTGCTGTATGTGAACGGGTTCCCGCCATAGGGTACAGCGGTACCGGTATTCTCGACAGTGCTACACGCACCAAGAAGCGCTACGCCACCGAGTGCACAAAGAATAGACGGACGAATTTGCATGTTTTACCCCTACCTTGAAGGTTGTTCTTCGGATACTACTTTAACACCAATGATGGTGGAATTATGTCTTAAAACGATCGAAAACGCGATTTGTTCCATACACCTAAAATGAATTGGTGATTGTATCGCGCTTTTCAAGAACGCTTAAACCTGCAATGGTAATTCTTTCATACAGATGTATGAGTTGCAATAAACACAATTATGACACGGAACGCACGAGGTTCATATGCTCGAAACCGACGTCTCGACAATTACAGAAATGCTTAAGGGATTTGCGCTGGGCTTTGGCCTCGACCTGCTTGGCGCAGTTCTCATACTTATTGTTGGCTGGTGGGTTGCCGGTCGCGCAGCCGCCTTGGTGCGCCATTCGCTGAAAAATACAAAGTTTGTTGATGCGACGCTCAAGCCGCTGGCATCAAGCATTGTGCGTTATGCCGTTCTGGTTTTTGTCATCATCGCGGTTCTGTCGAACTTTGGCGTTGAAACCACCAGTATCATCGCCGTTCTTGGTGCCGCCGGTCTGGCCATTGGCCTGGCCCTGCAGGGAACGCTATCGAACATTGCAGCTGGCGTCATGATTCTTATCCTGCGCCCTCTCAAGATTGATGAATTCGTCGAAGCCGGTTCTGTTTCCGGTACCGTCGTTGAAATCACGCTGTTTACCACTTTGCTGAAAACACCAGATGGTGTGTTTATCTCTGCACCAAATTCGCAAATCTGGAACAGCGCGATCAAAAACTATTCCCGCAACCCGACCCGACGTCTCGACATCAAGGTTGGCATTGCCTACGACGACGATGTGGATGCTGCTCTTGAGTTCCTGACCAAACTGGTCGCATCTGATGAACGCGTCCTCAAGGATCCGGAACCCATGAGCTTTGTTGCCAACCTTGGTGAAAGCTCGGTCGACCTTACGGCACGTGGCTGGGTCGCAACGGGTGACTTCTGGCCAGCCTTCTTTGATCTGACCCGCAAGTCGAAAACGGAACTCGAAGCCGCTGGCTTCTCGATCCCGTTCCCGCAACGCGATCTGCACATCATCGAAAGCCCGGAAACCGCAAGCACACCAAAAACAGCGGCCAAGGCACCTGCCAAGAAACCGGCAACGCGTTCGCGCGCCACTGCCGCAAAATCGACCACCAAAACCACGGCTGCCAAAAAGGCACCTGCTGCGAAAAGCTGATCGATCTTTGCAAAATCAAATTAAAAGAGGTCCGATCGGGCCTCTTTTTTTGTGCTTTCCCAGTTGATTGGGACAAATGGTTGGCCTTATGCCAACGCGTAGTATCCCGCTGTTACCCGCAAGGCCTCGTTGCGGCCTATAGTTCACTGCCCTTGAATGGCACAACAAAACAAGCGGGAGGACATCCAATGTCTGCGAAAAAAATTCTCATGATCACCGGCGATTATGCTGAAGACTATGAAACGATGGTACCGTTTCAAACCTTGTTGGCGGTTGGCCATCATGTTGATGCGGTATGCCCGGACAAAAAATCCGGCGACAGCATCGCAACCGCCATCCATGATTTTGAAGGCGATCAAACCTACAGCGAAAAGCGCGGCCACAACTTTGCACTCAACGCTGATTTCGCGTCTGCACGTGCCGAGAACTATGATGCCTTGGTCATCCCCGGCGGCCGTGCCCCTGAATATCTGCGCCTGAACGAAGACGTGATCCGTCTGGTGCGTGATTTTAATGACGCGGGCAAACCGATTGCCGCTGTCTGCCATGGCGCACAGATTCTTGCTGCCGCTGACATCATCAAGGGCCGCAATGTATCAGCCTATCCGGCCTGCGCACCTGAGGTGAAACTGGGTGGTGGCATCTATGCCGATATCGCCATTGACGATGCGTGTACTGACGGCAACCTTGTTACAGCACCTGCATGGCCTGCTCACCCGAAATGGATGGCAGCCTTCCTTGCGGTTCTGGGCACAGAAATCAAATTGTGATGACCGGTCGCCCAATCGCTGATTGCGCTTGGGCGACATTTGCCTGACCATGGCCCTGCCCGAATTAAAACGCCGCCGGATGCTTTGAACCGGCAGCATTCACAGGAAAGGCCGTCCAGATGTGTCAAATTTATTCAGGTACCGAAACCGAGCTGTACCAGTCTGTCAGCCGGTCCGTACGGATCAATGGTGTTGTCACCAGCTTGCGTCTTGAGCTGCGGTTCTGGCAAATCCTTGACGAAATCGCCGCTGGCGAGGGTTTCAGCACACCGCAGTTTCTTGGAAAAATTCACGACGAAGTTGTCGCCCAACGTGGCGATATTCCCAACTTCGCATCACTTCTGCGCGTCATTTGTACGGTTTACCTCGAAAAGCAAACGGCCGAGCATCAAGATATGCTGGCCCATTTGCCAACACAGCATCCCGCGGCCTCATCGCGTACCGCGAGCTGAAATTTGCGCCCGTATATTTAAATGCCTGCCAAAGATGCGCATATGCCAAATAGGTCTTGCACAGTGTGACCGTGCATGGCCCTTCCTGCATCCCTCATCTTTGGAGCCGTTGTGAGACAACTTTTCGTTTTCGTTTGCTTTTTGATGTTGCTAAGCCCCTCTCTCAAGGCTTGGGAAACCTTGCATATCTTTGCTGACGATAACGCCATACCAAAGAACTGGCTTGACGAAAACGGCACCCCACAGGGCATCAATATCGAAGTCTTGCAAGAAGTCACCCGGCGCACCGGAATTGAATTCACATATTCATTTGTCCCGTGGAATCGGGCCTATGAATCCGCCCGCAAAGGCTGGGGCGGGATTATCGGCCTGTCAAAAACACAGGAACGGAAAATCACCTTTGATTACAGCCAACCGATGTATTTCGACGAACTGGTTTTTGTGACCAGCCGCGACAATGTGTTTTCTTTTACCGGTCTAGACAACATGCGCGGTTACACCATCGGGGTAAAGCGCGGGGCATCATATGGCGACGACTTTGAACTTGCCCGCGAGCTTGGATTGCTCAGTATCCTTGAATCCCCTGACCGGGCGGGTCAGATGCTGATGCTTTCACAGGGACGCGTAGACGCTGTTCTTCTCAGTCCGGGGAAAATTGCCTTTGCAAGTGTCATGGCAAGCAATGACTGGCTGACCGACCATCTGGACGAATTCGTGATCGTCTCACCTGCCTATAAGCTTGACCCAAACTATCTTGGAATCCCCAAGATACTGGGCAAAAGCCACCTGATTGCACCGATCAACACAGCACTGGCAGAAATCTTTGAAGATGGAACCCACGAACGCATCGTTAAGCGCGTGACAGACGCTGCAGTGCGCGACATTCAATCAAGCCCCCCACAGGTCAATTAAGGCGCACTCACGTTGGTTTAACGCATGCTGCCCGTAAACGGATTACCCTTAGTTCAACCAAGAAGAAAGTTCGCGTGAGCTAAACCCGCCACTGCTCATGATCGGGGGATTGGTATTGCGCCTTAAGCTCGGTTCGGCTGGCTTGATGATGCTGTTGCGCTGATGCATGCCTGCAGCAGCACCAAAGTCAATCTGTGAACGCCCGACAAGATCAGCCGCCTTAATCCGCGGTGCCGATGCATTGATCGGTGTCTGGGGTGCCTGCGGGGTTTGGCTTTTTTGTCTGGTTTCGTAAATCCAGCGCAATTCCTGTTTCAGCGTCTGATATTCCGGCGTATCGGGTGCCGAATTTACTTCGCTGACAATCTGAAGTTTGACCATCTGCGGGAAACGATCAAGCCGTTCCAGCAACATGAACTTCACACTCGGACGCACTGCATCAGAACGCATCAGCTTCATCACCAGCCGGCGATAGATATCAATACGCAGATTACCATTCGATGCGAGTTCGATGAATTCTTCAACGAATTCCCGGGCTGCCATTTTACCATCAAGCAACGCACGCAGGTTATCGCCCATCGCCCGACGATAGGCTTCGCGGATTTCAACAACGTGGTTCGATGCCCGTGTGCGCACAAGATGGAAGGCTTCCGGGCTAAAGGCATTCTTGGTCAGAAGCTTGGCGCAATCGGCAACCAGTTCGTGTTTGGTGGCATCTGAAACCACTTCAAACACGCCGGTAATCAGTTCCTTGCACTTGGCATGCGGCCCCATACGAATGGCAGCTGCCAGCGCCATCGGGCTTTCCGGATCCTTGGTTGCGATCACCGCCAGTGCCAAAGGATCATCATACTGCATGAGGGCAAGGTCATTGCTAAGCAAATGTTCCGGCATCAAAAGGCGCTGTTGCTTGGCCGCCCCCATAACGGTCAGGGGCTCACCACTTTGATAGCTTTCCTTGATGTTCAGAGCGTATTTCAGCCCGTCATATGAGATGCCGTGATTGCTGCGCATGGCACTCAGTCCTCTTTACGACCTTTGGATCGCCTGTCAGAGACCAAGCCTTCAAGACCGCTACTATTGCGGCCAGCACGTGGGCGCATTCTGGAACTGCGCGAAGATGATTTTGCTTTGTTCTTTTCTTCGGCCACGTTTTCTTTTTCAACGCGCGCGCTCGAAACCGCAGGTCGCACGTCACTAAAGAAATCAATATACCAATCCATATCGGCTGCCGCCATCGCATAGCGACCACCCGCCGCGGCACTTTCAATCGCAGATTCCGGAATGCCATTGCTGATCTGCAAAACCACAGCAGCCGGTGCAGTCATACCAGCACGCCATGCAAGTGCTGTAATCGCCCGCGCACTCCCGGAATCCAAAATCTTTGAAACGGCATTGACCGGAATTTGCGCATAATGCGCCAACGCCTGTACCACAAGCGGATCGTCGTTGCGCGACAAGGCATCAAGCACATATTGGTCGATCGTCATCTTGGCATCGGATTCTTCAACGATGTCGTTTTCAACCATTTCATGATCGGCGATTTCAACGCCCATATCACTTTCAGGACGCAACGGCATGCGGTTTTCAAACCGGGCTTTTTCAATCCGTTGACGCACGGACTGACGCAAGGCGCGCGCAACTTCGGTACGCATCCGTCCCTGTTCCACTAGCGTGTCAAAAAGGGACGCCATGGTGAAATGGGCAATGCGACGCTGCGCCTGACGGGAAATTCGGTTCTGACCACCAAGAATATCATTTGCCGGTACATTCGGCTTCGTGGCCCTGGTTTCGGCAAGGTGCGGTGTCATCGGCACAACATTGCGCGGCGCATCGTCAGACGACAGCAACCGGTTCAACAACCCGACTTTTTCCTTTTCGGCCTGTTGTTCGATCAGGCGCGCCTTGGCGGCGGCCTCGATCTCGGCACGTTCGCGTTCGGCTGCAGTTTGAACAAATTCTCCGCGCCCACGCATGATATCAAGGAAATCAGAATCACTTAGAAGTTCGATATAGTCCGCGATCGAGACCCGACCGATGGCTTGAATATCCTGACGCAGACGATTGGCCGCCTGACGTGTCATATAGGGGGTATGGCCCAGTTCCTGCTCGATCAGGGCAATCACCTGCGGGCGGTAACAATCGCCCATGTTGGTCATCGCTGCGACAAATTCGTCGACCATTTCAAGACGCTGCGACGGGCTGACATCGGTCAGGTGGCGACGCAGGCGGCGCGCAACATCCATGCGCACGTCACTGTCGAAATCAGGCACATCATCAATATTGCCGTCATCCTCAAGTTCGCTTGAAAGGCGTGCGGCATGCTCAAGGCCTGCGGGACCTGCATTCTCGTCGGAATTGCTTTTACGAGGGATTGCGCGCCCCTGCGCTTGACCTGCTTCAGATCCAAACGTCTCGGGTGCGACTGTACGGACAGTGTCGGCCAAATCACGCAGCTTCGCCGAGGCTTTGTCATCAAGCCCCCCATCGCCCGCATTTTTCTGCCGATTGAACATCCAACTCAGCATTATCGCAGTTATTCCCCTGGTCCCATTGCCTGGCGGCAGGTTTGGTATTCCTTGGCGGAATACCTTGTTTTTATGTTTTGTCAGAACAGCTTAACCGAAACTGACCAAGTTACACAACCAGACAAGGCGTCTAAATTTGATAGCCCAACCTTAATGGCCCCAACCAATGGATAGAGCCTTGATTACAGAACGACTATCGACGCAAAGACTCAAAAAAACATTAACGAAACAGGGTCCTAAAGCATATTGCATTTGATCTGCCCGATTTTACCGGTCCCCGCAGACAACCTGGCTGTTCTGCTGCGCGCAGAACACAAAAAAACGGACGCCCGAATGGACGTCCGTCTTAAGAAAATCAATCGCTGTCAGGCCACAACTTAATTATTGGTGACCCAGGCGATGCGCAGAATATTGGTCGCCCCCGGTGTACCAAACGGAACACCCGCAGTAATCACAAGCGAGTCACCCGGCTCTGCAAATTCTTCCCGCTGTGCCACTTCACAGGCAATACCGACCATTTCGGCAAAGTTGGTCGCATCACGGGTAAAGACCGGATGCACACCCCAGCAAAGCGCCAAACGACGCGCAGTCTGAATACGCGGAGTCAGGCCAAGAACCGGCACCTCCGGACGTTCACGCGCTGCACGCAGTGCGGTTGATCCCGACGTGGTGTAATTGACAACGGCCTTCGATCCGATGGTCGCGGCCACCTGACGGGCAGCAGCACTGATGGCATCAGGCGCGTTATGTTCGGGATCAGGACGGTTGGCATCACGCATACGGTAATACAGCTCATCCTGCTCAACGCGCACCAGAATCCGGTTCATGATCGATACGGTTTCAAGCGGGTATTTGCCAACGGCACTTTCAGCCGACAGCATCACCGCATCGGCACCGTCATAAATGGCGGTCGCAACGTCGGATGCTTCTGCACGGGTTGGGGCCGGATTGCTCACCATGGAATCAAGCATCTGGGTGGCAACGATCACCGGCTTGCCAGCTGCCCGGCACGATTTGATGATACGTTTCTGAAGGATCGGCACATCTTCGGGCGGACATTCAACACCAAGGTCCCCACGGGCGACCATGATCATGTCCGACAGCTCGACAATACCTTCAAGGTGATCAATCGCCTGCGGTTTTTCCAGCTTGGAAACAATGGCCGCACGGCCCTGAATGATCTTGCGCGCCTCGGCAACGTCTTCAGGACGCTGCACAAAGGAAAGCGCGACAAAATCAACACCCATTTCCAAACCGTAATCCAGATCGGCACGGTCCTTGTCGGTCAGGGGCGACAACGGCAACATCACATCCGGAAGGTTCACACCTTTGCGGTTCGAAAGTGGACCGCCCGTGATCACCGTGCATTCAGCGGATTTGTCGTCGCACTTTTCCACACGCATGCGCAGCTTGCCATCATCAAGCAACAGGTTTGCACCCGGCTCAAGTGCTGCATAAACTTCCGGATGCGGCAGCGAAACACGCTTTTTGTCACCCGGCTTTTTATCCATATCAAATTTGAAGGTGTCGCCTGCCTCAAGCTCGATTTGCTCGTCGGCAAAGGTACCTACACGAATTTTCGGACCCTGAAGGTCCATCAAAATACCGATCGGGCGGCCGATTTTTTCTTCAACGGCACGGATTGCCTCGAAACGGGCCAGATGTTCTGCGTGCTCCCCATGCGAGAAGTTCAGGCGGAAAACATCCACACCTGATTCCACAATTTTCTCGAGGATTTCTGGCTTTGAACTCGCCGGCCCCAGGGTCGCGATGATTTTCGCCTTACGTTGACGGCGCATCGGCTACTACCTCTTGTTATTCGGTTTACACATGAGCCTTCCCGCTTCGGCCTGCATCTGCGGCGAGACGAAAAGGCGTCCTGATCTTTTCTGGGGGTACCCCCTTAATAATCAATCATCCCCTATTTGAACAGGGAGTTTTCAAGAAAAGCCTTTACAAAAATGTGATTTTTAACTGGACAATTACAATACACCCCTTCTTTAAAGTACAGGTGTCGGCACAAAATGCCGGTCACGATCAGCAAACCAATTACAAAAATTTCTGGCGCGAACGGGACCCCCTTCATGAGCAAATGGCACCACCGCTTTCTTGGACTCGCAGCACATATTGCCGATTGGTCAAAAGATCGCAGCACACAGGTCGGTGCGGTCGTGATCGGCCCGAAAAAGGAAATTCGCGCAGTTGGCTATAACGGGTTCCCCCGTGGTGTGGATGACACCGTCGAAAACCGCCATCAGCGCCCGGAAAAATACGCCTATACCGAACATGCCGAACGCAACGCGATCTATAACGCCAGCTACACCGGCACATCGCTTGATGGTTGCGCACTATATGTAACGCACTTTCCCTGCTGCGATTGCGCACGTGCCATCATACAGGCAGGCATTGCCGAAGTCTTTGTCGACAAGACCAAATTAACCCCCGATTTCCTTGAACGCTGGGAACAGGATATGAAAATCTCAACAGAAATGTTCGAGGAGTCCGGCGTGGTCGTTCAGGTCATTGCCGATGACGGCACGACCAAACCCATGGAATAAAAACCATTCTCCCCTTTAACTCTGCAAAAGAATATCCAATATTGGGTGTGTTCAACTGGGCACGAGCACAGATAAAAACAAGACGTAATCGTCGACTGTTCAACAAAATCAACTGGCTTTGGGTCAGTATTTGTCAGATTCCGACAGGCAAGCCACATCGGTTTGGCCTTGCTGGAAACCAGACAAAGGTATAAGGATTTATGCATCAGCGAAGGGTGGGATCTGCTGCAGTATAATCCTGAACAGCGATGCATTTCGTAATGACGCTCAGGAACCGAGGCCGGATGAACGCGAAAATAGACTTTAGTAAAATTAGTTTTTTGATCGTTGACGGGGACAAGATTTCGGCTCAGGTGGTCTATGACACGCTCGCCTATTTGGGGGCCAGTCATATCCAGCGGGTGAAAACACCCAACGACGCATTTGATGTATTGCGCACCGAGAAAATTGACATTGTCGTTTGTGAATGGCGCCTGCGCGGCATGGACGGCCTTGAATTTCTTGATGTGATGCGCAACTCAACGAATTCGCCCAACCGGTTTATTCCGGTGATTATGCTAACCGCGCATTCAGAGCTCCGTTATGTGACGACTGCGCGTGACCTTGGTATTACAGAGTTTCTAGCCAAACCCTTCAATGCCAAGGCACTATACAGTCGTTTGGTTTCGGTCATCGCCCGACCAAGACGTTTCATTAATACCGGAACGTATTTTGGCCCGGACCGACGTCGCAGACAGGTCCAGTTTGATGGTCCTGATCGTAGGAGCCTCGACGAATGAGCCATTTTGACTGGGGAAGCGGAGCTGTCGTGAAGCCTGAAGATTCCAAGAAAAAAAAGAACGTACAGATTATCCCTGCACAGACTGATCTGAAACGCCGGGCTGTAAATTTCATCAAGGGATTTGACATCAACCTGTCGCCCAAACAGCTCGAAGAGCTTGAACAGGTTGTTCAACGCAGTTCTGACACCTTTGTCCGCGAAATCGGCAAGGATTTGATGGATTGCCGCAAAACCGTCATCACGGCTCTTGGCGACAAATCCAAACGACCTGCGGCTGTCGTTGCCGCAAGCGACCTCGCCTATTCGGTCAAGGCGCTTGGGGGCACGTTCCAGTATCCGCTAATGACCCAAATCGCCAAGTCGATGGAAACTTTTGTCGCGGATCGCACAACTGCAAACGAAAAACAGTTGCTGGTCATCCAGCTTCATATCGATTCGCTTTATGTCATTCTGGCGGGCCGTGTGACCGGATTTGGCACCACGGTGGAACAGGCAACAGTCGCTGCCCTCACCAAATTGACCGAACGCTACGAAGCCCCGCGCGAATAAGGTCCGCACCCCACACATACCAGGCTACCATGCCGGGTTGAATGCACCGCTCTCGCGCCAGACGCGTTGGCGGTGTTGTTGTTTTTATCCACCCCACCTGCCAGGCGCCCCTTACACCACATAAATCACATAAGTCATCCAACGGCCTGAACACCGGCAAAACCGGACTTGAAATGAACTTATGCGCACCCAGCCCATCCCGCGTTTCCACCGCAAGAAGAACCACCTTTAAAATTCGAAAATAGCGATGAGAAATCGCTTGCGCCCCTTGTGACCGACTGCTAAAAACCGCGCCACGCACCATGCGGGTGTAGCTCAGTTGGTTAGAGCGCCGGCCTGTCACGCCGGAGGCCGCGAGTTCAAGTCTCGTCACTCGCGCCATTCCCCCTGATGGGAATGATGCACAAAAAAAGCGCCGCGATTATTCGCTGGCGCTTTTTTGTTTTTAATCCCGCCCTGTCGCTTTGCCCGCGATCATCAATGTCTGCGTTTTTCCTTAACCAGGCCTTTTGCCCCGGTCATGATCCCTTGCGTTTTCGGCCGTGATAACGGCCTTGAAATCAAACCAGTTCGCGACGCTCGTGAATGAAAATCACTGCCTGTCTCTTTTTTGCAAAAAAGCCCTTGCCAGAGCGAACCACCCCTTATATAAACCGCGCCACACACAATGCGGGTGTAGCTCAGTTGGTTAGAGCGCCGGCCTGTCACGCCGGAGGCCGCGAGTTCAAGTCTCGTCACTCGCGCCATTCCCTCCTGATGGGAATGACGTACAAAATAAGCGCCGCGATTATTCGCTGGCGCTTTTTTGTTTTCCGCCTCTTTCCCCGCGTCACACCGACAAAATCGGCTGCTGAATTTTTCTTGGAAAATTCGACCAAAAAACACTTGCCAGTCCCGGGATGTCTTTATATAAACCGCGCCACACACGATGCGGGTGTAGCTCAGTTGGTTAGAGCGCCGGCCTGTCACGCCGGAGGCCGCGAGTTCAAGTCTCGTCACTCGCGCCATTCCCTCCCGATGGGAATGCCGCACAAAAAAAGCGCCGCGATTATTCGCTGGCGCTTTTTTGTTTTTACATCTTTGTTTTCCGGCCATAGCCCCTTCCCCAATCGCCGTCCCCCACAAGCGCAAATCCAATTGACGGTCTGCCATGTACGCGTCGGTGCCGCCCCCACTACCATGACCACAATCACGCCCGATGCTGCTCAACCTGTCGTTCAGCTTCTCGCTCAGCAAACTGAATTTTGACTGTTTATTTGGCAATCCTGACCGTCTGGTCATTGATTAATCGTATAAATTATGCTCAGCTTTGCAGGCTATTAGCAAAACACTTGCAGGCTGCCCCACTTTTGGGCCTGTGGGCAATGATCACATCCCGCTGTCAGAAGGGCTTATGACCTTTTCAGCCATCGGGAATTACTTGATTGTCTATCGGTCATCGCCTGGGCCTGCAGTCCCACAACAACAAAACGGGAGGCGCATCATGCGCAAATTAATTGCAGGGCTGGTCATGGGGACCGCGCTCGCTACCGCACCTATGATGGCGCAGGCTGAAACGCCTAAAAACGCGCTGGTCATGGCATTCTCCATCGATGATATCATCACCCTTGACCCGGCACAGATTTTCGAATTTTCCGGCGCGGAATATGCCGGTAACACCTATGACCGTCTGATTGGCTTCGACAATGAAGACGTGTCGAAAATCCATGGCGTCCTTGCCGAAAGCTGGGAAGTTTCCGAAGACGGCAAGACCTTCACCTTTAAAATCCGTGACGGAATCGAATTCGCGTCGGGCAATGACCTGACTGCCGAAGACGCTGCCTTCTCGCTGCAGCGTGTGATCCTGCTTGATCAGTCACCGGCCTTTATCCTTGGCCAGTTCGGCTTCACTGCCGAAAACGTCAAAGACAAGATTTATGCCGCTGACGAATCCACGCTTGTCATGGAAGTCGATCAGCCCTACGCCCCAAGCTTCGTGCTTTACTGCCTGACGGCCGGCGTTGGTGCAGTTGTCGACAAGGAAGAAGTCCTGGCCCATGAAGTTGACGGCGACCTTGGTCACGAATGGCTTAAAACCAACTATGCCGGTTCCGGCCCGTTCAAGCTGAACAAATGGACTGCGGGCGAAAGCCTGAGCCTGACGGCTAACGAAGACTATTGGGATGGCGCACCGGAAATGAAGCGCGTGATCATTCGAAGCGTCAAGGAATCAGCCGCTCAGCAGCTTCTGCTTGAAAAAGGCGATATTGATATTGCCCGTAACCTTGAAGCAGATCAGTTGGCCTCAATTGCTGACAATGATGACATCAAACTGCTGTCCAAGGGTAAAGGCGCGCTCTGGTATCTCGGCCTGTCGCAGAAAAATGAATATCTGTCGAACCCGAAAGTCCGCGAAGCTTTGAAATACCTTGTCGATTACAAGGGCATTTCTGAAACCATCCTGGCTGGTCGTTCGCAAATCCATCAGGCCTTCCTGCCAGAAGGCTTCCTGGGTGCCTACAACGAGAACCCCTACTCGCTTAACATCGAAAAAGCCAAATCCCTTCTGGCCGAAGCTGGTTATCCGGACGGGTTCAGCGTAACCATGGATACGCGTAACACCACGTCGATCATGGCGATGGCGCAGTCGATTCAGGCAACCTGGGCACAGGTTGGCATCAATCTGGAAATCATTCCGGGCGATGGCAAACAGACCCTGACCAAATACCGTGCCCGTCAGCACGATATCTATATCGGTCGCTGGGGCCCGGATTATCAGGATCCGCACACCAACGCATCGACCTTTGCCTGGAACCCGGACAACTCCGACGATGCTTCTGCCAAGCCGCTTGCATGGCGCAACTCGTGGGATGCCGGTGATCTGACCGCAAAAACCGATGCCGCAACCCTTGAGCGCGACGATACCAAACGTGCTGAAATGTACGTGGATCTGCAAAAGCAGGTTCTGGAAAATGGCCCGTTCGTGATCATGTTCCAGGAAACCGAAATTGCCTCCATGCGTGGCAATGTAAACAACTTCGTCCTCGGTCCGTCGTTCGATAACAACTATTATCGTTATGTGACCAAAGACTAACCTCGACGAAGGAGACAACGGTCGTAATGTCCGCTGTTACACGCAATAACCGAAACGGGCGCAAACGCGCCCGTTTCACCTCCGGCCCGACAGGAACGGTCCTGCGGTTGGTATTTTCGCTGGCCATTACATTTTTCGGCCTGTTGCTTGTCACTTTCCTGATCGGGCGTGTTTTGCCAATCGATCCGGTTCTGGCAGCTGTTGGTGACCGTGCACCACAAGAAGTCTATGACCGCGTGCGCGAGGAAATGGGCCTCAACCTGCCCCTTTGGCAGCAATTCTTTATCTATATTTCAAATGTCCTGCAGGGCAATTTCGGTCAGTCGGTGCTCACCGCCAACCCGGTTCTCGAAGACATCAAACGTGTTTTTCCGGCAACGCTTGAACTGGCAACCCTTGCCACCATCATCGGTGTATCGCTTGGCATTCCTGCCGGGGTTTTTGCCGCTGTACACAAGGGAAAATGGCCTGATCATCTTGTGCGAATCATCGGTCTTGCAGGTTATTCGATGCCAATTTTCTGGCTCGGCCTGATGGGGCTGTTGATCTTTTACATGAAACTCGACTGGGTCGCGGGACCGGGACGCCTTGATTCGTTCTATCTTGATTTCATCGAACCGACCACCGGCCTGATGCTTGTCGATACCCTGATCGAAGGTGACACGGACCTGTTCTGGAATGCTGTGTCACACATCATTCTGCCTGCATCTATTCTGGCCTATTTTTCATTGGCCTATATTGCGCGCATGACGCGTTCTTTCATGCTTGAACAGCTTAGTCAGGAATACATTCTGACCGCACGTGTCAAAGGCATCTCCGAAACCCGCATCATTTGGCGTCATGCCCTTGGCAACGTCATGGTGCCGCTGGTGACCGTGATTGCGCTTTCCTATGCCAACCTCCTCGAAGGATCGGTTCTGACCGAGATTATCTTCGCCTGGCCGGGGCTTGGCCTTTACATCACCAACTCGCTGCTCAATGCCGACATGAATGCGGTTCTTGGCGGTACGGTTGTCGTTGGTGCCGTCTTTATTGGCGTAAACATGTTGTCTGACGTGCTGTACCGCCTGCTTGACCCGCGGGCGCGGAGATAATCATGAACACACAAACACACATCTCCAAACCGGGCCTGAAAAATTGGCTGACATCCGACACACCGCAATCGCGCTTTCAGGCACAATGCGGGCGCACGTGGTTGGGCTGGATCAAGTTTACCGAAAACAAACTGGCGATGGTCGGGCTTTCAATCGTGATCGGGCTTATTCTGGTCACCATATTTGCCCCGATTCTTGCGCCTTATGATCCCTTGGCTGCGGATCTGACCAACCGCATTCAGCCCCCCGGCGCCGAACACTGGTTTGGCACCGATCAGCTGGGGCGCGATATTCTCTCGCGTCTGATTTATGGCGCACAATATACGCTTTTGATTGTCGGCCTTGTTGCCATTACCGCCGCCCCGCTTGGGCTTCTGGTCGGGACGGCTGCCGGGTTCTTTGGTGGTTGGGTGGATGCGGTGCTGATGCGCATCACCGATATTTTCCTGGCGTTTCCGAAACTGATTTTGGCACTTGCCTTTGTCTCGGCCCTCGGCCCGGGGATCGAAAATGCCATTCTGGCAATTGCGATTACCGCATGGCCGCCCTATGCCCGGATCGCACGGGCGGAAACCATTACCGTGCGCAAGGCCGACTATATCGAAGCTGCCCGCCTTCAGGGCACCTCGAACCTTGGTCTGATCATCGGGCACATCACGCCGATGTGCATGAGTTCGCTTGTTGTGCGTGTCACCCTTGATATGGCGGGCATGATTTTGATTGCCGCTGGTCTTGGCTTCCTTGGTCTTGGCGCGCAACCGCCCATGCCGGAATGGGGGGCAATGGTTTCTGATGGACGCCAGTTCCTGCTTGAACAATGGTGGGTTGCCACCGTGCCGGGTCTTGCCATCTTTGTTGTCAGTCTGGGCTTCAACCTTCTGGGTGATGGCCTGCGCGATGTTCTTGACCCGCGTGGAGGCGATTGATCATGTCCAATGAAACCCTTCTGTCGGTCAAAAACCTCGAAGTCACCTTCAACACGCCCAAGGGCGATGTGCATGCCGTGCGTGGCGTGTCATTCGACCTTGGGCGCGAACGTCTTGGCATTGTTGGCGAATCCGGGTCCGGCAAATCCCAGACCGGACGCGCCATTCTTGGCCTGACCGCAGCCAACGGCAAAATCACCGCCGACCAGTTGCAATTCCATGATGTCGATCTGGCCAATCTTTCGCCCAAACAATGGCGCAAGGTGCGCGGTGCGCGGATTTCCATGATCATGCAGGATCCGAAATACTCGCTTAATCCTGTCATGACCATCGGTGACCAGATCATCGAAGCTTACCGTGAACACCACAAGGTCGGCGCCAAGGAAGCCCGCCGCCGGGCACTTGAAATGCTCGAAGCGGTCAAAATCCGTGATCCGGAACGTGTGTTCAATGCCTATCCGCACGAAGCTTCGGGCGGCATGGGGCAACGCGTCATGATTGCCATGATGCTGATCCCCGATCCGGAATTGATCATTGCCGATGAACCGACATCCGCCCTTGATGTCACGGTACAGCTTCAGGTGATGGCAATTTTGGATGACCTTGTGCGCGATCGTGGCATGGCGCTGATTTTCATCAGCCACGACTTGCAACTTGTCTCAAGTTTCTGCGACCGGGTTCTGGTGATGTATCAGGGCCACGTTGTCGAAGAATTGCGTGCATCCGAACTGCACAACGCCAAGCACCCGTACACCAAAGGCCTTTTGAATTGCTTGCCGAAAATGGATGGCGACCACAGCGACCTGCCGATCCTTGAACGCGAAGCAAGCTGGGCCGAAGGCTAAGGGGAAAGACAAACATGATTGAAATTAGCAAATTAAACGCTTGGTTCGATGACAATCACGTTCTCAAAGATGTCGATATCAGCGTTCCCACAAACGGATCCTTTGGCCTTGTCGGTGAATCAGGGTCGGGCAAATCGACGGTGCTTCGCACCATCACCGGCCTTGTCGATGACTGGGAAGGCAACATTCTGGTCAACAACAAGGAACTTGGGCCCAAGCGCGACAAGACGTTTTACCGTCTCGTACAAATGGTGTTTCAAGACCCGTTCGGGTCCCTTCATCCGCGCCATACCATCGACCGCATCCTGACCGAACCGGTCAACATTCACGGGCTTGGCAATTCCGATGCCCGCGTGGTCGAGGCACTTAATCAGGTCGGGCTGGATAACGCTTTTCGTTTTCGCTACCCGCATCAGCTTTCGGGCGGGCAACGTCAACGCGTGGCAATTGCCCGTGCGCTGATCCTTGAACCCAAAATCCTGCTGCTGGATGAACCGACATCGGCCCTTGATGTTTCCATTCAGGCCGAAGTTCTCAACCTTCTGGGGCGGTTACGCCGCGAACTTGGCCTGACCTATGTCATGGTCAGTCACGACCTCGCCGTTGTTGCGCATATGTGCGACGATATTGCCATTATGAACCACGGTCGTATTGTCGAACGGGCAACCGCGACCCAGCTTGCCGATGGCACACTCGAACATCCTTATTCGCAACAGCTTTACAAAGCGGCCGGAGGATACGACCGTGCTGTTGTCGACAGCTTCGTAGACTGGGATTGACCGGAGATACCATGAGCGCCGCCACCAACTCTTTTGCAACACCGTTCGCGCCTGCGGACAGCACCATCACCAACTACAAACGCACGCATGTCCCGTCATTTACCTGGGATGCCCATGCCTGCCTGCCGCTTGATCCCAAAACACCGGCAGAACTGCTTGATACCTATGTCGCGGGCCATGTCGATTATGTCTGTGTCAATGTCGGCATGGATATGAACTCTGTTGCGCACATCCTGCGCGTGATCGCCGCCTTCCGTGCCAAGATCGCCGCCCACCCCGACAAATACATGCTGATCGAAAGTTTCGATGATCTGGCCATTGCCAAATCCAAGGGACTGCTGGGTGTCGGGTTTGATCTTGAAGGATCGGTGATGCTTCAAGACATGCCCGAAATGGTGCCGGTCTTTGCCAGGCTCGGCGTCAAACAAATCCACTTTGCCTATAACCGCAACAATTCGGTCGCAGGCGGTTGTCACGATAATGATATCCCGCTGACCGATCTGGGTGTTGAAATGGTCATGGCCGTGAACAATAGCGGCATGATCATGGATTGTTCACACACCGGGCGGCAAAGCTCGCTTGATATCATGCGGGTATCATCCAAACCGGTCGTATTCAGCCACGCCAACCCCAAGGTGCTTGGCGGTCATGAACGCTGCATTGACGATGAACAGATCAAGGCCTGTGCCGATACGGGCGGTGTGATCGGCATTTGCGGTTTCCAGCGCTTTATCAAATCACCCAACGCGCCAGAAGTCCCCGACATGGTCCGCCATATCAAATATGCGGTTGATCTGGTGGGCGTCGATCATGTCGGCATTGGTCTGGATACCATGCCCGAAGTCGCCGGATGTAACGACTTCCCCGATGGGGTCGACAAAGCCTATTACTGGCCCGCCCATCGCGGCTACGGTCCCGGTGCTGGCGGGGCTGCGGTATTTGATCCACGCAAGCTCCCTGCCCTTGCCGATGCCCTGGTTGCGTCCGGCTATTCACCCGATGACGTCGATAAAATCATGGGTGAAAACTTCATGCGCATCGCCAAGGAAAGCTGGTAATCCAACAACGGGGACCATCCGGTGATGGTCCCCGCAATTCTTTTGAGCTATTCAGCTTTACGGGCTGATTGATGTTGACTGACCAACCGCGGATGGCAAATCAATCATCACTTCCTTCCCGCCAAACGCATGCACAAGATCCCCCGCACGAATGGTCACACGCGATACGTCACTTGGGATGGCAACGCCCGAAAGACTTCGCGTAAAGGGTTGCTCATTCACATGCGGATGGGCCAACACACGACGCCCCAAAACGGACCCTTCCGGGCCGACAACTTCCCACACATTTGCATAATGATCCCAGCCGGTATCGTCATGGGCCACGGTGACATCAAACCGATATGTGTCATCTGATGATTTTGTCGCCTTTGCGCCCACAACATCGGCTTCCTCGGCAGAAATTGTCGAACTCCAGACAAAAGCCCCGCACACCAGAACCAGACAGGTCACCAGACGGGATCTCAGTTGGTTTTGCATCGCGGGGCTCCTCGAAGTTTGTTTGGGTGTTTGTTTGGGTTTATGGGGCGACACCTATGCCTCGTCCTCGTCTTTGCGCACCTTGCGCGGGCGGCCCTCGGCATCGATGGCAACAAAGGTAAAGGTTGCCTCAGTCACCTTGATTCGCGGCGGCTGATTACGGCGCAGCACCCAGGATTCCAGATGCAAAACAATCGATGTGGTGCCGATTCTTTCGATATCGCCATATACACATACCGTATCGCCAACATAAACCGGGCGGTGGAATGTCATGCCATCAACCGCGATGGTCGCTACACGGCCTTCTGCGATCTGGCTTGCCAGAACACCACCGGCAATATCCATCTGCGACATCAGCCACCCACCAAAAATATCCCCGCTCGGGTTGGTGTCTTTGGGCATGGCAAGGGTTCGGGTGCACAGATCGCCACGCGGCATCGTGCTTTCCGCAAATAGGGCATTCTCTTTGTCTGTCGCCATCAGGCTCACTCCTGTCTGGGCATGGTCATTTGACACGCCATTTTTTATTGGACCTCCCGGTCACGGTTTTCTGCGCCCCTGCATTTAAAATATGGTCCCGGTGCAAGACCACCACTTGCAATGGATTTAAAAACACATTTTTATGGGCGGTGCGCACCGATCATCTGGTACGAACCGATAAATCTATGGTACTCGTTTAGCGCCAAGGCTTCCAAGCCCAGAATATCGATTAACAGATATGTGGCTTTCGTCCTTGTTTTAACACAATAAAAGAAGTTGCGTTCCGGGGCATGACCGACCTTTTTGAAGATTCAAACCAGTCTACCGACAAAGCCTATTCCGCCAAGGATATTGAAGTTCTCGAGGGCCTTGAGCCCGTCCGTCGACGCCCCGGTATGTATATCGGTGGTACGGATGATGCAGCATTGCACCATCTGGTCGCGGAAATTCTCGATAACTCGATGGACGAAGCCGTTGCTGGCCACGCCGACTGGATCGAACTGGAACTCAAACCAGATAACACTGTCCTTGTGCGTGATAACGGGCGCGGTATTCCAACCGACCCGCATCCGAAGTTTCCGGACAAATCCGCACTCGAAGTCATTCTGACCACCCTGCATTCGGGCGGTAAGTTTTCGGGCAAGGCATATGAAACATCCGGCGGCCTTCACGGTGTCGGCATGTCTGTTGTGAACGCACTGACCGAAAAGTTTCGCGTTGAAGTCTGCCGCGACCGCAAGATGGTGTTTCAGGAATACTCCAAGGGCACCCCGCTTGGTCCGCTTCAGGATGGCGGTGCGATCAACAACCGTCGCGGCACCACGGTTATTTTCAAACCCGATCCCGAGATTTTCGGCGCTCGTGCCAAGCTCAAGGCAGCGACGATCTTCCGCATGGCGCGCTCCAAGGCGTATCTCTACAAGGGTGTTGAAATCCGCTGGTCCGTCGATCCGGAACTTCTGACAAGCGACGATCCGACCCCGCAGCAGGAAGTCCTGAAATTCCCCAATGGCATTCTCGATTACCTCGAAATGACGCTCGAAGGCCGCGAAATGGTCACCGAACGTCCGTTCGCAGGCGAAGGCAAGTTTTCTGACAGTGCCGGTCGGGTTGAATGGGCTGTTGGCTGGCCTGAAAGCGGCGAGGGATATTTCCATTCCTATTGTAATACCGTCCCGACACCGCTGGGTGGCACGCACGAAGCAGGCATCCGCTATGCGCTGACCAAGGCGATCAAGTCTTACGGCGATATGCTGGGTCAGAAAAAGGCCGCAAACATCACCGCCGAGGATGTTCTGGGCGGCGCGTGTGTCATGTTGTCGCTGTTTATCCCCGATCCGCAGTTCCAGGGCCAGACCAAGGAAAAACTGGGCACGGCAACCGCAACCAAACTGGTTGAAACGGCCATTCGTGACCATTTTGACCACTGGTTGACGGGCGACACCGAAAACGCCAAGCGTCTGCTTGAACGCATCATCCTGCGCGCCGAAGAACGCCAGCGCCGCAAGGAAAAAAAGGAAACCAAACGTCAGTCGGCCACGCGTCGCCTGCGTCTTCCGGGTAAACTTGCCGATTGTTCACGTTCCATCGCATCTGGCACTGAAATCTTTCTGGTGGAGGGTGATTCTGCAGGGGGTTCGGCCAAGCAGGCCCGCGACCGTGAAACACAGGCCGTCCTGCCGCTGCGTGGCAAGATCCTGAACGTCGCGTCAGCCACCCGTGAAAAAATGATGGCCAACCAGGAAATCAAGGACATGATCGAAGCCTTTGGCTGCGGTTCTGGGTCTGATTTCCGCATCAATGACCTGCGCTATGAACGCGTCATCATCATGACCGATGCTGACGTTGATGGCGCACATATCGCATCCCTTCTGATGACCTTCTTCTATCAGGAAATGCCCGGTCTGATCGAAGGCGGCAATCTCTATCTTGCCATGCCGCCGCTCTATCGTCTGACCCAGGGCGGCAAATCAATCTATGCGATGGATGATGCCGAAAAAGAAGTCCTGGTCGAAAGCGAATTCAAAAACCGCAACAAGGTCGAGATTTCCCGATTTAAAGGTCTGGGTGAAATGCCCCCGGCACAGTTGCGTGAAACCACAATGGCGCCGAAAAAGCGCACATTGCTGCGCGTCACCCTGCCCGATGCCGCCGAACCCGATGCCCGCGGACAGACCAAGGATCTGGTCACCCGTCTGATGGGCAAAAAGCCGGAGCTTCGCTTCCAGTTCATTCAGGAACATGCCCGCTTTGTCGAGGATATCGACGTCTGATCGACGCTCTGCATTTTCATAAAAACCCGGCCATGTGTGCCGGGTTTTTTGTCCGCTTTCCCCAAAAGCCACAAGACAGGAACGCATAATGTCGCACAATTATGCTGCCATTCTTGAACAGATCGCGCTTGAGGTCGCCAAGGCCGACTTTGGCACCGCGCGCAAGGCTGATTACATTCCGGCTCTGTCTTGCGTACCCGATGATCATTTTGCCATGGTGATCTGTGGCACAGACGGACAGGAGTTTTCCATCGGTCACGCCGATGTGCCTTTTTCCATTCAAAGCATCTCCAAGGTGTTTGCACTTGTTCTGGCCCAACGCGCACACGGTGATGACCTCTGGCAGGCCGTGCGCCGCGAACCGTCTGGCTCCGCCTTCAACTCCCTGATCCAGCTTGAACAGGAACATGGCATTCCGCGAAACCCGTTTATCAATGCCGGCGCGATCCGGGTCGCAGACCTGATCACGTCACGCTATGCCAATCCCGATCGCTCCGTTGCCGAATTTCTGGGGCAGCTTTGCGGCAATGCAGATATTCGCGTTGATAACGATGTTTACATGTCCGAAGACCAGCATGGGGATCGCAACCGCGCCATCGCCTATCTGATGAAAAGCTTCGGCAAGCTCGACAACCCGGTCGAAGACGTTGTTCGCGCCTATTTCAAGCAATGTTCGGTCGCAATGACCGCGCGTGAACTGGCACGTGCCTGTCGTTTTCTCGCCTGCAAGGGGATTGGCATGGACGGAACGCCCGTCATCCATGCCGAAGAAACCAGTCGCATCAACGCACTTATGCTGACCTGCGGCATGTATGACGGGGTTGGCGACTTTGCCTTTACGGTTGGTATTCCGGCAAAAAGCGGTGTCGGCGGCGGGATCATTGGGGTCATCCCCGGTGAATTTTCGGTCTGTGTCTGGTCACCCCGCCTTGATCAACGCGGCAATTCAGCAGCGGGCATTCGCGCTCTTGAAATGTTGATCCGCGCCATTGGCCGCTCAGTCTTCTAGACAGTGAACCATCTTCCAAAGCGTGAACCATCACACAACCTTTGTGATAACAATGGCGTGAGATTACACTTTTTGTAATCAAAACCCGCTGTTTGCAGCGTATGATTTCCAAACACTTTGAAAAGATGAATGCGGTGATCTCGCGCACAGCGGGCTTTGGGGTTTTATTGTTAAACTCTGGCGGTTCGAAACAAACCGACTATATCGACCTTCACGAGGGCCACGACAGCAGGAGCAGCATCATGAAAACCGGCAAACGATTCTTATCGAAATTCGTTCTCTCTGGAATTGGCGCAGTCGTGCTTGCGGGCTGTTCAGGCGGCCTGATCGAAGCCCCGAACTACAAGGTTCACGAAGTTGAAAGCTTCAAGGTTGCCGGTGCGCCAAGTCGTGTCATGATGATTGAAGTCCATGACAAGGATAACCTTATCCCAAAACAGGAATGGGCCACGACCATGTCCAACCATGGTTATCCCCCGCGCCTGACATTTGTAACAGACCCGGCCGAAATTGATGCAAATGCGGTCATCAAACCTGAAAACCGGTTGGTGGTTGTGGTCAACCCAAGTCAGGGAACGATGTCTTCTGCACTTTGCACCTCGCCGGAATCTATTGGAAGTGATGCTGCCGCAGAACGCAATGTTGTCCGCTATGGGTTCTGCGTCGGTGACAAGATCGTTTCGGAACTGCGTGCGCGTTTCACCAAAGAAGACTTCACCAATCAGGTGGACCGAAATGCAGACACCGTGATGTACAAGCTCTTCCCGCGCACGCTGAATAAAACGGGCGACAAACATTGCTCACCAATGCTTCCGGTTTGCTAAGCATTCGGATTTCGTGACGGTTTAACGCATCAAGATATCTGCAAGTGACCGGGCAAATATTCGCGGCTGTTCAAGCGGCACATAATGCCCGGCCCCGGCAATTTCGGCATAGACCGCACCGGGGATGGCTTTTGCCATTTCCCGGTGGCTTTGCGGGCTGATCACCTGATCATGGCTTCCCACCAAAACGCTGCAGGGAATAGCAATATCTGCCAACATATCCATACTATCGGGTCTGTTGGCGACCGCATTGTTCTGGTGAACGAACCCCGCCGAACCACCGCGATCCCCCATATCATGGATAAGCTTGATCAACGCCGCATCATGGCGGTTATCGGGATGAAGCATATCATCAAGCATACTGTCGTTAATCGCCACAAACGGCTGCTTTATGCCGACAATACGTGACAACAACAAACGTCTGCGCCGCACATCGGCACTATCGGCAGTTGCGCGGGTATTTACCAGCAACAGGTGACTAACCCGTTCGGGTGCCCGGCGCAGAATTTCAAAGGCGACATATCCGCCCATCGACATCCCCACCAAGGCAAAACGCTCTGGCGCATTGGTCAGAACAACACGCGCCATTTGCGCAACCGTATCCTGTTCAAACAGCTCGCAAAACACCGGCCGGATCAAGCGTTTCTCGGGAAGTTCCAATCGGTCATAGGCCCCAAGTGCAGGATGCCACATACGCTGATCGGCCAACATGCCCGACAGAAATACAACGGGCACGCCATCTGATGATGTGTGCCCGCCCTGCTGGTCAGACGCCGTTTCTGTCATCGGCGTCATTTGATCAGCGCGCTCAGTTCCTTGAATTCCGGTGTCCCGGCAACCCGCAACCATTCAAACATCACGCTTTCACGGGTAACGATCTTCGCACCGGCATCACGCATCCGCTCAAGGCCGAAAATCTTGTCTGGCATGCTGCGCGATGTCACCGCATCTGCCACGACATAAACCTCGCGACCGCGCTCAATCAGTTCCATGACGGTTTGCAGGACACAGACATGGGTTTCCATGCCCACGACAATGACCTGATCACGTCCGGGGTTTTCTTCGATCTTTTCGATGAAACCGTCTGCCGGAATGGCTGAAAACGCGACTTTGGAGACAACATTGCCGCCCTCGGATGTATCTCCGGGTTTTTCCAGAAGTGTGGCAATTTCCTTGGCAGTGTGACCAAGCCCCTTGGGGTATTGTTCGGTCACGACTGCGGGCACCCCTAATCTGTTGGCACATTTCATCAGGAAACAGACATTGGCAATGATCTGTTCGGGCTCCTGACAGGCCGGATACAGCTTTTCCTGAACGTCAATGATCAGCAAAGTTGAACGTGTCGCATCCATCAGCACTGCTTTATCTCCCTGAAAATTTTATATTCATGCAGATTAGGGGCAAAACTCATTCGTATCACCGGGTCGGTCACGTGAATGAGTTTTGACCCTACGCTGCCAAATTGTTGCAAACAAGTCTCTCAACAACCAAAGAATGGGCATTCAACAGTTATTTTGCGGCGTTTTTCTTGACTTAATTAAGGCTTGGCTTTACGACGCAATCAGATTTTTGACGCTAAGCTTTACATCAACGCATTTCATTGCGGGAAAACGAACCATATGAATTTCGCCGATCTCGGTCTGAGCGAAGATATCCTCAAAGCCGTCACTGATGCCGGCTACGACACCCCAACCCCGATCCAGGCCCAAGCTATTCCGTCGGTGCTGATGGCACGCGACATTTTGGGCTGTGCACAGACGGGCACGGGCAAAACCGCCAGCTTCACCTTGCCGATGCTTGATATCCTGCATCACGGTCGGGCCCGCATGCGCATGCCGCGTTCCATCATTCTGGAACCAACCCGCGAGCTCGCAACCCAGGTCGCTGCGAACTTCGATACCTATGGCAAATATATCTCGCTGTCCAAGGCGTTGATCATCGGTGGCGAATCTGCTGCTGAACAAAGCAAGGTTCTGGAAAAAGGTGCCGATGTCATCATCGCGACACCTGGTCGCCTGATTGATACGTTTGAGCGCGGCAAGCTTCTGCTGTCTGATTGCAAACTTCTTGTGATCGACGAAGCCGACCGCATGCTCGACATGGGCTTCATTCCCGACATTGAAAAGATCGTCAACATGCTGCCCAAGCAGCGCCAGACGCTTTTCTTCTCGGCGACCATGCCCAAGGAAATCAAACGCCTTGCCGACAAGTTCCTGTCCAATCCCAAGGAAATCACCGTCTCCCCGCCCTCGACGATGGCGACCACGGTTGAACATAAACTGGTTGTTTTGGACGATTTCGATAAGCGCGAAGCCCTGCGTCGCCTGATCCGCGCCGAAGATGTCCGCAACGCCTTTGTGTTTTGCAATCGCAAAAAAGACGTCGATATCCTGTATAAATCGCTGACCAAGCACGGATTCAATGCCGGTCGCATGCATGGCGATCTGGCCCAGAGCGAACGTACAGAGACGCTGGCAAAGTTCAAAACCGGCGAGATCACCCTTCTGGTTTGCTCGGATGTTGCCGCACGCGGCATTGACGTTTCTGACGTCTCGCACGTCTTTAACTTTGATGTGCCGTTCAACGCCGAAGATTACGTTCACCGTACCGGGCGTACCGGCCGTGCTGGCCGCGCTGGCAAGGCCTATACCCTTGCGGTTCCCGAAGACGGCAAACTGGTCGCTGCGATTAATAAAACGATCAATATGGACATCCCGCTGTCCGAACTTGATGGCATTGAAACGCTTGAGCTGGACTTTTCCGGCAAGAAACGGCGTAACAAGAAAAGCCGCAAGCCCAATACGCGTGATGACAAACCGGCACGATCAGCCAAACCAAGCAGCAACCGCGATGCATCTGATGCCCCTGCCAAGGCTGCTTCGCCTGCACCTCAGGACAAAGCGCCTGCTGATCCGGCTCCTGCCAAGGCCAAAGAGCCAGAAGCCCAAAAGGCACCGGCCCGCGACGCCAGAAGCAACAATGATCGCAACAACAACCGTAATGATCGTAACGATCGTAATGGTAATGATCGGCCGAACCGCAACAACAACCGCCGCGACCACAACGATCGCGACGATAAAACGGTTGTCGGCTTTGGCGATCACGTCCCAAGCTTCCTGCTGACCAAGGTCCCGGCATCAAGCCTGCTGCGCAAGCCATCGGAAGACGAAGACGAACCGAAAAAGACCACGCGCAAGGCAGCCGCAAGCAAACCGAAAACCACGCGCGCCAAAACGCCGCGTCGCTCGGCTAAAAAACCTGCGGACGATGCCCCGGCTGCCGAGGCAGCACCAGAAGCGCAAACGACCGAAGCCCCTGCTGCTGATGCAAATACCGATGCAGCACCGGCCAAGGAAGTCAAAAAACGCAGCCCCCGTCGCCCGCGCAAGAAAGCAGCCCCCAAGGCTGATAGCGCGGCTGCGGAAAGTGCCGAAGCACCCGCACCGGAATCTTCATCAGAATCCCCAAGCGAAGCACCGGCAACCAGCGAAAGCTAAGCTGCGCGACAAGCAATCATGCAAAAAGGCCGTCAGATTTCTCTGGCGGCCTTTTTCGTATCTTGTGCGCTGTTGATCCCAGCCGGTTAAACCGCGCGGAACAATCCGGTGGATGCCGGTTTTTCCGGGCGACGCTTGCGCATCAATTTCAGCATGGTCTCAATCGTGATCGACAACAGTGTCGCGTGGGTGATCTCTTCGATCTCATCCATGACAAGGGTCAGCGCCGCCCCTGCATTGGTGTCCTGAACAATGCTGTTTGATGGACTTGTGCCAACTTCTTCAAACAATTGCACCACATCCAGAAGCGTGGTGCGCTTGGCATTGCCGCAGAAACGATACCCGCCCCCGGCACCACGTACCGATTCAACCAGCCCCGCACGACCAAGATCGCGCAGTACCTTTGCCAAATGGTTGGTCGAGATATTGTAACGTTCGGCAATTTCGGATGCGGAAAGCTGCCGGTCGGTATCCTCGGCCAGTTCCAGAACGGCATAAAGGGCAAACAGCGTTGCCTTTTGCAAGGACATCATTGGCTTATTCCCCCTCTTCCATATCTGTTTCCAGCTGAATGAACGGGCCAGCCATCATGCCCTGCGATCGGAAGAACGACATCAGGTCGGTGGCATCGCGCGGGATCATGGTACGAACCTTTTTCACCCCGGCATTGCGGAAGCAGCGGCAAATTTCATCATAAAGAATCGTCCCAATGCCACCCATGCGCAGGTTCGGTTCAACACTGACCGTACCAACCCAGCCGCAAGGTACAGAATTGAATTCCCACGACCGCACTTCCCCAAAGATGCAGCCGAGCAGCTTGCCATCTTCTTCAGCGATCAGGAAAAAACGGGAATCCTTGCGATTGCCATAGCGGGTGAACAAATCGTCCCAATAATCGGGCTTTCGCAACCCTGTGGTCCGGTCATCAAGATCAACGACATTTGGCAAGTCTTTCAGGACCGCCGGACGGATATTGATTTTATGCTCGCCAATAGTGACCAGGTTGTATCCCGGCGTGTTTTGCGCAGCGTCCACCATATGTGCCTTTCAGTAACCCGGTTGACCAAGCCAACCTCTCCCGGCTCCCGACGGAAGAATGACCACACTCAAAATAAGTAAATTGGTACGATTATACTACACTGCACAGATGGCACACGGCAATGATAAGTTCCGCTGCGCATGCGGGAATCCGGTACCGAACCCAAGCATTACAAGGAGTTGAACGACATACCGGGATTATACAAATCTTGCAAGTCTCCACATGGCTAAACCGCCTGCACCGCCCCGCCCTGAAATACACGCAGACAAGGTGAAAAATGCCCTTTTTGGCGACGCAAAGATTGACAGAAACGTGAAGTCATGGCTTATCGCGCAGCAAGGAATGCCCACAGGCGATCAGAAATTTGGCAATATCTGCTCCCCTGTATCCAGGCTCAGGACCTAAAATCCGATGCGGCCGCAAACGGCCTGATATTTTACCGCCCTAAGGAGTGCAGCACGCTATGGCGCGCAACGGTTTCGACGCAATTGATCGCAAAATTCTTCGTGAAATTCAGGAAGACGGGCGAATCTCCATGGTCGAACTGGCTGACAAGGTCGGCCTGTCCGTTTCCCCTTGCCTGCGTCGCCTGCGCAAACTCGAAGAAAGTGGTGTAATCCGCAAATATGTTGCCCTGCTTGATCCGGCCCATCTTCAGCTTGGCGTCAATGTCTTTGTCACGGTGTCACTTACCCAGCATGACGAACCGTCCCTGCGCCGCTTTGAAAGTGCCGTGCAGGAACACCCGGAAATTGTCGATTGCTATGCCATGGTCGGCAATCAGGACTATATGATGCGCATTGTCGTGCCCGATCCCGCCAGCTATCAGCGCTTCCTGTCCGAAGTCATGATGAAGCTGCCCGGTGTGGCGAACATGAAATCAAGCTTCACGCTCCACGAAGTCAAAAACAGCACCACCCTGCCGGTCGCCGACGCCGAATAACATCGGATGGATGCCCGCCGTCGCGGGCACGGCGACATCCATATTGGCGGTTACCGCACCATCATCCCCGCAAAGGCGGGGATCCTTGACCTGACCCTTGCCCTATGCCACCGCAGTCCGTCGGTCCGGGATGATTGTCGGAAACAGCACAACCAGTGTCAGACCGCGCAGCAGGAAAAATCCGTTAAACGCGGCCCACAGCAAATGATTGCTGTCCATTACAACCGCGCCCCAGGCAAAGCCTGCAAATATCGCGACGGACAGCAGCATCATATTGCGCCAGTGCTTGGTCTGCATTGCGCCCAGAAATACGCCATCAAACTGAAAACCAAGCACCCCGGCAATCGGTAAAACCACTGCCCACAGTAAATACTCATACGATGCTGCGCGCACTTCGGGAATGCTGGTCAGCGCATCGATGATCCATGGCCCGGCAAGGGAAAAAATAATCGACATCCCGATCGCAGAAACAATGCCCCAGATCGTCGTCTTGCGCACCGCCCACATGAATTGTTTGCGCTTTTCCGCCCCATAGGCCTGCCCGACAAGGGTTTCTGCCGCATGGGCAAATCCATCAAGCGCAAAGGACCCGAACATCAGAAAGTTTTGCAACACCGCATTGGCGGCAAGGGTGACCTCGCCAAAACGGGCGGAAAAACTGGTAAACAGCGCAAAGGCCGATGTCAGCGCCATGGTGCGCACAAAGATATCACCGTTGATCTTCATAAGCCGTGCCAGTTGCACGCGATCAAAAATGCCAATACCGCGCCACGTCCCGCCAAGCCGCCTGAGGTGCTTTTGCATCAAGAACCAGCCCAGCACCACACCCGAATAATCGGCAATCACCGTGGCCCCTGCCACCCCGCGCACGTCCCAGCCGAACCCCTGCACGAACAGGATATCAAGCACGATGTTGATCGAATTAAGAACAACCTGAAAGATGAACACGGCCCGGCTGTCACGCATGGCAAGCAGCCAACCCAGCATGCAATATTGCATCAATGTCGCGGGCGACGCCCAGATACGTATATTGAAATACTCCCGTGCGGCGGCCTCGACCGCCGGTGTTGGTGAAATCAGCGCCATGGCCAGCTCAATGATCGGCCATTGCAACGCCATCACCGCCAACCCGGCTGCAAGTGCGATCACCGCAGCACGGGCAAAGACCGCACGCACCCCATTGGCATCGCGCCGGCCATGGGCCTGTGCAGCAAGGCCAGTGGTCGCCATGCGCAAGAAGCCAAAGCTCCAGAACACATAGGAAAAAACAAGCGCACCAACCGCAACCGCCCCGATGTAATGCGGACTATCAAGATGCCCGACCACGGCCGTATCAACCGCGCCCAGCAATGGGACAGTCGCATTGGACAAAATAATCGGCAGGGTCAACGACAGTACGCGTCGATCTCCCTTACCGAACCAGCGGCGCGTACGGTTCATAATGGGCCTCGGTTTTTACGTCATGCTGTGGGGCAACCGGCGTTAACCGGAAGATTTCTTGTGACACAGAATGAGAAGCGGCAAAAGAAGGGTTTTAATGACCGGCTATCCAAAAAATCCACATTGTTAACTTTTCCCAATCAGACATGCAGCCTGTAGGCGAATTTGCATACATCTTTCCGATCATCGCTGACGGTCTTTTGGCATAAGGAACAATAGACCGCCTCAGAGAACCAATACAATACGCTGATATTGAACAATAAATTTTATTTCACAAATTCGATGCTGTTCTATTTTTAAAACCTGACAAACCTATACCAGGGCATAGAACGTCGGGGTCTAAACAGACCATACATTGGTTTGTTATTGCGTTTTCTCTGATATTTCAATTTCCATCCACAAAGTTATCCACAGGCCTCTGAAACGCTGTTGCAGGCTCAGGTAAAATGCCCTGTGGTCTTTTGCCGCTTTGCCAAAAAACACTGGTGGTAATGGCGCTGCATTGCTAGGCTCTGGACCTATAAATTCTGCCATTCCAATCAAATTGATAGTCCCTGATCGCTAAGCAGCGGCAAAGAATATTCAGGAAAGTTATAATGAGCACCGATACCTTATTATCTGGCCCCACCTTGCCAGCGGCATCCGGCACGACCAAAAGCGTTGTAATCCTGCTTCATGGCTATGGCGCGGATGGCAATGACCTGATTGGTCTCGCTCCGCATTTGGCGCGTGCCCTGCCCGATACGGCGTTTTATTCGCCCAATGCCCCGTTCCCCTGTGAAATGTCACCATTTGGGCGCCAGTGGTTCAGTCTGGCCGAATATGATCCGGAATTCCTGCGCCGCGCACCTGAAACCATGTCAGGCGCCCTTGCCGCCATGGCCGAAGGCGCGCGCAAAAGCGCTGCCTATGTCGATGATTTCATCGATCACGTCATGGAGGCTCACGGCGTATCTGCAGATAAGGTCGCACTGGTCGGCTTCTCGCAAGGCACGATGATGTCGCTTCAAACCGCCCCGCGGCGTGAAAAACAGATTGCCGGCGTTGTTGGCTTTTCCGGTGCCCTGCTTGGCGAAGCGGCCTTTGCCGCCGATCTGAAAACCCGCCCGCCCATGCTGCTTGTTCACGGCACAGCCGACCCGGTTGTCCCGATTGAAGCATCACAGTTGGCCAAGAATACCCTTGCGACCAACGGCATAGAGGTCAGCCTGCATGAACGCGCCGGTCTGCAACACGGTATTGATGAAGAAGGTCTGGGGCTGGCGACACAGTTCCTGAAACAGCACCTCGGTTAGCTGTTCCCTTTCTTCGGGAAATTTTGAAACGCCTGACATCTTGTTGATGTCAGGCGTTTTTCTTTGGGAAACCTGCAGGATTTTTTTTCTACTTCTTATTGAAACTGCCGAAACAGATCGCCAATTGCGTCATACACCCTATTATGTATAGGTTTGATACTACGCAAGGGTATCAATCCTATCCCGTAGTTTTTTGTTACGGGATGTATGTTGATAAAAAAAGGACGTCTCGGGGAAAAGTTCCATGCTCCAGAAAATAAAAATCGGTCGCAAGATTGCCATTCTTTCCGTCATTTCCTTGATCGGTCTGATCGGTATCACATCCTTTGAACTGTCAAGTTTACGCACGGCCCTGCTTGAAGACCGCAAGGAAAAAATCCGCGCCATCACTGAATTCGCCGTATCGATCGCCAACGACTATCAGGCGAAAGTCACCGCAGGCGAACTCGATCAGCAAGCTGCCATTGACGCCTATTACACGGTTGTCTCCAGCGGAAAATATGATGGCGAAATCGGCTATTTCTTTGCCCTGACCAAGGATAATGTCATGGTGATGCATGGGGCCAACGCCGCCCTGGTCGACCGGGACATGGGCGACATCCAAGACCCGAACGGGGCATATTTCATACGTGATCTGGTCACGGCCGGAAGCCAACCTGAAGGCGGTTTTTCTTCCTATCACTGGCCCAAACCCGGCGAGCCAAAGGAACAAACCTTTGAAAAACTCTCCTATGCTCATCCGTTGCCTTGGGGGGCTGTCATCGGTACAGGCATATACATCGATGATGTCGACACAATTTTCTGGGACAAGGCCACCAAAGTCGTTCTGCTGAGCATCCTGATTGTCGGAATCATCGTTCTCATCGGCATTGCCATCGGCCGGGACATCACAGGTGGCTTGAGCAAACTCGCATCGCGGATGCACATCATCGCCTCAGGTGACCTCGAAGGTGATATCGAAGGTCAGGACCGTCGTGATGAAGTGGGCGATATGGCGCGCACGGTTGTCTCCTTCCGTCAGCAGGCGGTTGAAAATCGCGAATTTCAGGAACGCCAAAAACAAATGGAAGCACAGGCTGACAAACAGCGCCGTGCAGACATTACTGATATGGCAGACAGCCTTGAACAGCGCGTCAAGGGCCTGATCCGGTCGATTTCCAGTTCCATCGCCGAGATGAAACAGGCAACAACAACGATGGAAGAGGCCAGCAGCACCAACAGCCAGCTGTCCGCCGCCGTGGCATCTGCAACGACCCAGACATCGACCAATGTCCAGACAGTGTCTTCTGCAACCGAAGAACTGACGGCATCTTCTGATGAAATCGCCCATCAGATTTCGCAGTCAGCAGACATCGCAAACCAGGCCAACGACCAGGCTGCACGCACCAACGAAACCGTGACCGGCCTTGCCGATGCGGCACAACGCATTGGTGATGTCGCCAAACTGATCGGTGACATTGCAGAACAGACCAACCTGCTGGCTCTGAACGCAACGATCGAGGCCGCTCGTGCCGGTGACGCTGGCAAGGGCTTTGCTGTGGTCGCAAGCGAGGTCAAAAACCTTGCCAACCAAACCGCCAAGGCGACCGAGGAAATCAATCAGCAGATCCTTTCGGTTCAGAACGAAACGGGCGAAGCAGTTGATGCGATCCGCCTGATTTCCGAAACCATTGCCAAGGTTGCTGACAGTTCAACCGCCATCGCAGCCGCGGTTGAAGAACAGCATGCCGCCATTGGCGAAATTTCACGCAACGTGCAACAGGCTGCGGACGGCACCGCAGAAGTTTCCCAACGGATCGAAACCGTCAATGAAAATGCCGGTCAGGTTTCTTCCGGCACCACCCAATTGGCCCATTCGGCAGAAAAACTGGTCGATGAAGCACAATCTCTTGACGAAGCGGTTGAAAACTTCCTCGCCGATCTTCGCAAGCGGGCGACAGACTAACCGCTCTAACGACACGACCTGATCAAAACAAAAGCCGCCCCGAACTCTTTTCGGGGCGGCTTTTTTATGGATATCTGGTGAAAATCGCTTGGCGTACTGGCGCCGCTTTTCTTAACGCGTTGCCTCTATCTCAATCTTGATGGTCACCGCATCACCGACCTGGGTTGTATCAATCCATTGCCCTTGGCCAACGCCAAAGTCGGTACGTTTTATGGTAACTTTGCCTTCGGCTTCGGCTTCATTTCCCGTGATCTCAAGATCAAACGGCATGGTCACTTCGCGCGTCACATCACGGATGGTCAGATCGGCGACCGCTTCATATTTTCCTGGTGCGATTTCGCGAAATGACTTGGTGACGAACTTTGCCGTCGGCCACTGCGCTGCGTCAAACCAGTCGGCTGAGACAATCTGACTGTCGCGATCGGCATTCTGCGTGTTGACCGATGCAATATCGATCACAACCTCTACCGCTGATCCGGCAAGATCATCGGGCGAAAACACGATGGTCGCGTCAAAGGATTCAAATTCGCCCTCAAACTCGGCACCAAGCTGGGTACCGGTAAACTCAATTTCACTTTCGTTGGCATCCACCACCCAAGGATCCGCAGCCAGCGCACCGCCGGAAAAACCGGCAAGTGTGGTCAGAACAGCGAGGGAGGACAAGCTTTTGCGTGATATCTGAAACATCTCAGTTTTCCTTGATTTTGCCCGGCAACATCCGACGCAATGTCGCGTCACCGTCCCGGAAATGGTGTTTGAAAGCTGCCAAGGCATGCACCCCGACCAAACCGCCAATCGTCCACGACAATCCCCAATGCACGGTCCGAAGTGTCTCAAACAGTTCCGCGTCAGGTGACACAAGATCTGGCAGGGTAAACAGCCCGAACACACTGACCGGGAAATTCGCCGCCGAAGACATGGTCCATCCCGTCAACGGCATGGCAAACATCAAAAGATACAATCCAAGATGCCCGGCCTTGGCCGCCCATTTTTCAATTTTCAAGGCCCCAAGCGCATCAGGGCTTGGTTCGCTGATACGCCACACCACGCGCAACACCACCAGGACCAGAACCGTAATGCCAAGTGATTTGTGACGCGACATCCATTCGAGCTTTTCCATGCCCAGCGGCAGAAAATCCATGTACCAGCCAATTGAAAACACCGTGATGACCAATGCTGCCATCAGCCAATGAATGGATTTGGTGACCGCGCCAAACGCCTTTTTGTCACTCCGCATCGCCATAACCGGTATCCCTCTTTACCTGTGCGGGCCAAAAATCCGGACATAAATCCAGAAATATGCTGTGCGCGGCATCCCTTGAGTCACCGCGCACAGCAAATCGACATATCACCCGATGATTATTTGTTCAGGAATTCCGAAGAAATCTGAAGCGCAACCTCATCGCCAACACCCGGAACAAGGAAGTTCATACCGAAATCGGAACGGGTCACGGTCGTGGTGGCACCAAAACCAACAACCTGATCACCGGTCATCGGGTGTTCGCCCTGCCCGGTCAGAACCACATCAAGAACCACCGGCTTGGTTTGCCCAAGAATGGTCAGATCGCCCGTGACTTTTGCTGCGCTGTCACCAACCAGCTCAACCGAGGTGCTTTTGAACGTCGCGGTCGGGTGGCTTTCAACGTCAAAGAAATCAGCCGTTTTCATATGATTATCAAGTGCTTCGACACCGCTATCGATCTGGTTCAGATCAATCGTGATGGTTGCGGATGATGCCGATACATTTTCGCGATCAAGGGTAAGCTCGCCGGAAATGCCACCGAAACGGCCCTGAAAATTCGAAAACCCAAGATGGTTTACAACAAACACAACACTGGTGTGGGTCGGATCGAGTTTATAGGTCTCGGCAGCCTGTGCTGAAAATGCAGCGCCCGAAAGGCCTGCAGCAACGACCAGTGCAACACCGGCTTTTTTAAGCGAATTCATCATTGTTTTTTCCCTCATGTCTGGGGGCGACAAGGACTTGCCGCACCGCAATAATTCATGGGGGGAGAATGGCAGGCCAACAAACGCCTCTCAAGCCAGTGAAACCGCAACACATATTTTCGATTTTGGAAACAATGCGCGATCAGTACACCTTATTTTTGACAAAATCACCCTGATTTTTGGTCAAATCGCACGTCTGCGTTGGTTTTGCATGCGTCTTTCATGCACAATGACCCGATAAAAAAGCTGCCCCAAAAGGATCAGCTTTGATCATGTCAAAGACGGAATGATGCTTTTCCCGGTCCCTTAAGCTTAAGGGTTTTCCGGCGCGGCCTGCCCTTGTTCGGCAGCCTCACCGCCTTCTGCCGGGTCGAGGCATTCCTTTAACCACACGTCATAAACCGGATGTTCAAGGGCGGACAAACCGGGGCTTGATGCAAACATCCAGCCGGAAAACAATTGCGTGCGGTTTGCCTGATCGTTATCGCGGATGTCGGCAATTTCAAGGAAGGTTGCACTTTCCGGGCGCTCTTCAGGCGGCGTGCGATAGCAGGCATCGACCCGAATTTCGAGCGTGCCGAAACTTGCCGTGCGCCCGACCGGCACTTCAAAGGTTGAAATGCGTGCGGTGATTTTATCAAGCCCCTGAAGCTGGGCGACGGGGGCCGGGCGATAATCAAGCGCCGAAGAGGCCGTTCCGATCATTGCACATGTCGAACAAATCGCGGCAATCGCAAAAGATCGTTTCATGGTGGTCTTCAGTCCTGTTTATCGCTTTTGTCATAAGGATTGTGCAGTTCGGCAACCAGATCACGCATCACAGCCCGGAACTGCTCTTCGTCACAGCCCATCAGAAGCGCATCTTCAAGCGCATCCTGCATGATTTCGCGCAATTCACCGAAATTATCGTTCAGGACCTTGATTTTCTCAACACACGACAGCGGCGAACCATCGGTTGCCTGCCATGTGGGAAAATGTTCCGCCCGTTGCGGGTTTCCGGTCTTTTTCATCAGCCGCTCCGACATTCTGTGCACGACTTCCCGATTGTCTTTTGATCTGTTTGATCTGCTTGATTTGGGCGCCAACTGGCCGCCCCACGGACCTTGCGCAGAAAAACCGGCAAAATCATGGCTGTGATCAGGGCATTTTAACAGATGTTACTGATCACTGCTGGTCGAGGAATAAATAACCTGCCCGATCAGATCTTCAAGGTTTACCGATCCTTGTGTGTATTCGATCTCGCCACCGGCCTCGATCATATCGATATCCCCGCCCGGCTCAAGGGCTACAAACTTGCCGCCAAGCAACCCGTCAGAGGCAATCTTGGCCGAACTGTCAAGCGGCAGGGCGATATCGGGACGCACCGACATTTTGACAACCGCCATATAGGTATCTGGATCAAGGTCCTGTGCGGTAACCTTGCCAACAGTTACCCCGGAAACACGGACATCGTTGCCAACAACCAGACCGTCAATGCGATTGAAACTGGCCATGATTTCATAGCCTTCCACCGTATTGATCCCCGCGCGGGAATAGGAATAGGCAGCAAAGCCGATCGCGACTGCGATCACGGCGGCACCGGCAATGGTTTCAATCAGTCTGTTGCTCATAGACCTTATCCGTTTTGTATCTAATTGATACTTATATTGTATTGCGCAGTTCGAAAACACAACCGCTCAAAACAGGCGATTTCACAATCCCCCAAACTAAAACGGGCGCGAGTTGCCCCGCGCCCGCCTGTATCGGAATTTTATGGCCGATCAGCCTTCCGGCGACCATGCCTGATAGTCGCCAGTCGCCGGTGCGCGCTTGCCACCACTGTATTCGTGGCCTTTCGGGCGATAGGCATGTTTGGTACCCGTCAGGTTCGGCTGGTGTTCTTTCTGCCAGTCGTAACGGTCTTCTGCCTTTTCCGACAGCGGCGCATCAACGGTGTAATGCAGCCATGCATGCCATTCTGCAGGTACTTTCGATCCTTCGACCACACCTTTGTAAACGACCCAACGTTTGGTGCGACGGCCCTTGGCCGGAGTCTTTTCGGTGTAATAGGCATTGCCGAAACGGTCTTCGCCAACGCGCTTGCCAAACAGCGCAGTATAAATACGGGTGCCGACGGTGGCCATGTTGAGTCTCTCTCCAGATTTGATTTGTCCGCCTGTCATACGGGACGGCGGCACAAGGCATATGGGCAACACACCCTGATAAGCAAGAGACTTATATGTCGTGATGTTGCGTGAAAGTCAATGTTTCAAGGTGCGTGGCAAGGTAAAACAAACCTCGCGCATCCCTTGCCCGCAACCCGTGCTGCAAACATCTCAAAAACGGGCCTTCCCTGCGCTGAAAACCAAGCGCCAAAACAACCCACAACTGCTTGTAGTGCGACGACTCATTGATCCCCCTGCATCTGGGGGCTTTGTCCACCCGCTTATCCACAACACAGGCCATACATGTAGTATCCCAAGACGCTTGGAACGCTTGGCTTTGAGCCTGCAACAAAAAGAAAACTTTAATATGAATATCAACCTGTTATCATAGGCCAAGACACAAGCAAAACCGCCAAAACCATGATTTTTCGGCTTCGCACTGGAAATGGAATGAAAACAGCGTTAGCTTGATCCTGCGTTGTGCGGGCCCCTCTCGCTCCCACACAATATGTAGTCCGAGTCTTACGACTTACACACAATCACGCTGCGATACAAAGCGCAGTTTTCCGGGCCTTACGGACGGATTCAGAGATTGTTAACGAGAATCCCACCAGCATCGAATCAGCAAGACAACAACCGACCCACTACATGTTGTGGTAAAAATTACTGTCAACCACAAAGATTAGTGGACTGAGGCGAAATTTTGCCGTTATAGTCTTCCCCACGGACCGGATGGTTCCAGGGGGGACCAAACCACCGAACACCCATATCTGCGTGGCTCTAAAAATGCCGGAAAATATCGGCTACAGGGGCAGCGCAATAGCATTGAGCAAACTATATAAAGTCAGGCGATGTTGGCGCATCACCCGTAAGCGCCCTGTCACGTCTGATCACAACCGGAGCAGACCATGCGGATCACCAGAAAGTTCACCCAGGAAGGCGTCAGCCCATACGCCGATATCGAATTTCGCAAGTCATCTTGTGTCATCAAAAACCCGGACGGCTCTGTCGTTTTTGAAATGAACGACATCGACGTCCCCGGCTCCTGGTCACAGGTTGCAAGTGACGTTCTGGCTCAGAAATATTTCCGCAAGGCGGGCGTACCGGTTGCGCTCAAACCGGTTAAGGAAAAGGACGTGCCAAGCTGGCTGTGGCGCCAGACCGCCGACACCGCCAAGCTTAACAAAATGCCGTCCGAAAAGCGCTACATCAGCGAAACCAGCGCCACCCAGGTTTTTGACCGCCTGGCAGGCACCTGGACCTATTGGGGCTGGAAAGGCGGATACTTTGACGCCGAATCTGATGCGCAGGCCTTCTTTGATGAAATGCGCTATCAGCTTTCCCACCAGATGGGTGCGCCGAACTCTCCGCAGTGGTTTAACACGGGTCTGCATTGGGCATACGGGATTGATGGTCCGGCACAGGGTCACTCCTATGTCGATTTCAAAACCGGTGAACTGACCAAATCGGCAAGCTCTTATGAGCACCCGCAGCCGCATGCCTGCTTCATTCAGTCCGTTGCCGATGATCTGGTGAACGAAGGCGGCATCATGGACCTGTGGTCCCGTGAAGCGCGTCTGTTCAAATTCGGTTCCGGTACCGGTTCGAACTTCTCGAACGTACGTGGTGGCGGTGAAAGCTTGTCTGGCGGCGGTCGTTCTTCCGGTCTGATGAGCTTCTTGAAAATTGGTGACCGTGCTGCTGGCGCAATCAAATCGGGTGGCACCACCCGTCGTGCTGCCAAAATGGTTGTGGTCGATATCGATCACCCGGACATCGAAGAATACATTGATTGGAAAGTCGTCGAAGAGCAGAAAGTTGCTGCCCTTGTTGCCGGCTCCAAACTTGCTGAAAAGCACCTGACCGCTGTTCTGGCCGCCTGCACCAACTGGGATGGCGACGCCGAATCCGAAGACCGCTTCCTGCCGCGTGCCAACCCGCAGCTCAAAGAAGCTGTGCTGGCCGCACGCGCTGTGATGATCCCGGATTCCTATATCAACAAGATCATCGAATTCGCCCGTCAGGGCTTCACCGAAATCAGCTTCAAGACCTATGACACCGATTGGGACTCCGAGGCTTACCTGACCGTATCGGGTCAGAACTCGAACAACTCGGTACGTGTTTCGAACGACTTCCTGCAGGCTGTTCTTGATAACGGTGACTGGGAACTGATCCGTCGTACCGATGGCAAGGTTGCCAAGTCGATCTCGGCGCGCGATCTGTGGGACAAGGTCGGCGAAGCGGCTTGGGCATGTGCTGATCCGGGCATCCAGTACGACACCACGATCAACGAATGGCATACCTGCCCGAACTCGGGCCGCATTAATGCGTCCAACCCGTGCTCGGAATACATGTTCCTTGATGACACCGCATGTAACCTTGCATCGCTTAACCTGATGAACTTCCGTTCTGATGATGGTGGCGTTGATATCGAGGCATATGAACATGCTGTCCGTCTGTGGACTGTGGTTCTTGAAATCTCGGTTCTGATGGCACAGTTCCCGTCTGATCGTATCGCCGAACTTTCCTATCGCTACCGTACTCTTGGTCTTGGCTATGCCAACATCGGCGGCCTGCTGATGAGCATGGGCATCTCGTATGACAGCGACGAAGGCCGTGCGATTGGCGCATCCCTGACCGCGATCATGTGTGGTGTGTCCTATGCAACCTCGGCCGAGATGGCCAGCGAACTGGGTGCCTTCCCGGGGTATGACGACAACGCCAGCGAAATGCTGCGTGTCATGCGCAACCATCGCCGTGCGGCCCATGGCGAACAGGAAGGCTACGAAGGCCTGTCAATCAATCCGGTTCCGCTGGTTGCTGCTGACAGCCCCTATGCCGATCTTCCGGTTGCTGCGCGTGCTGCCTGGGACAAGGCGGTCGAGCTTGGTGAAAAGCACGGCTACCGCAATGCGCAAACCACCGTTATCGCGCCGACCGGCACGATCGGCCTGGTCATGGATTGCGACACCACCGGCATTGAGCCTGACTTCGCACTCGTGAAGTTCAAAAAGCTTGCGGGCGGCGGTTACTTCAAAATCATCAACCGCACGGTTCCGGTGGCACTGGCAACGCTCGGCTATACCGAAAACCAGATCCGCGACATTGAAAAATACGCGGTCGGTCACGGTACGCTGGTTGGTTCGCCGTCCATCACCCATGATGATCTCAAGGCCAAAGGCTTTGACGATGATGCGATTGCCAAGGTTGAAGGCGCGCTTAAAAACGCATTCGACGTCAAATTCGTGTTTAACAAATACACCTTTGGCGACGATTTCTGCATCAACCAGCTTGGTCTTGACGCCAAACAGATCAACAGCATGGACTTTGACATGCTGGCGGCCCTTGGGTTCGATAAAAAACAGATCGAACAGGCCAACACCTATGTCTGCGGTGCAATGACCCTTGAACAGGCCCCGCATCTGCGTGACGAAGACCTCTCGGTCTTTGATTGCGCAAATCCGTGTGGCCGTATCGGCAAGCGTTACCTTTCCGCTGAAAGCCACATCCGCATGATGGCAGCGGCCCAGCCGTTCATCTCGGGTGCGATTTCCAAAACCATCAACATGCCAAGCAGCGCAAACATCCAGGATTGTAAAGACGCTTACATGCTGTCCTGGCGTCTGGGCCTTAAGGCAAACGCGCTCTATCGTGATGGTTCGAAACTCAGCCAGCCGCTCAACTCCGCACTGGTTGAAGAAGACGATTACGCTGATCAGCCGACCGCTGCCAAGGCAGCCCAGGCGTCTGAACAGATCGTCGAGAAAATCATCGAACGCGTCATCCGTGGCGATCGTCGTTCCCTTCCGGGCCGTCGCAAAGGTTACACCCAGAAGGCCACCGTTGGCGGTCACAAGGTTTACCTGCGCACCGGCGAATATGAAGATGGCAAGCTTGGTGAAATCTTCATCGACATGCACAAGGAAGGCGCTGCCTTCCGCTCGCTGATGAACAACTTCGCAATCGCAGTGTCCATCGGCCTGCAGTATGGCGTGCCGCTTGAAGAATACGTCGAAGCCTTCACCTTCACCCGCTTCGAGCCGTCCGGCATGGTTTCGGGCAATGATGCGATCAAGATGTCGACCTCGATCCTTGATTACATGTTCCGTGAACTGGCGATTTCCTATCTTGGTCGTAACGACCTCGCCCATGTTCAGCCGTCCGACATTCTTCCCGATGCGGTTGGCGAAGGCGTTGCCGAAGGCGACCTTGGCGAAACCGCCGAGAAAGCCGGCGATCAGGCGATTGAAACCATCCGCAAGGTGGCATCAAGCGGCTTCGTGCGTCGCAACCTCTATGTTGTAGATGGTGGTGTCCAAAGCGAAGAACGTGTTGTCGAAGTCAAATCGACCGGCACCGATGGCCACAGCCACACCCCGGAAACCGCAAGTGCTGCGACCACGACGGCAACCCCGTCCGCACCGCAAACTGCGGCGATCCTGACCGCTGGCGAAGAAGTCACGGCCAAGGCTGATGCCAAAATGGACCAGATCCGCGAAGCGCGAATGAAAGGCTACGAAGGGGATGGTTGCCCTGATTGCGGTAACTTCACCCTGGTGCGCAACGGCACCTGCCTTAAATGCGACTCTTGCGGCGGGACCACCGGCTGCTCGTAACAAAAAAGAAAAAGCCCCTCCCATTGGGAGGGGCTTTTTACATTTTCGCATCATCCAACTAACAACGGTTGCCTGATACGAAAAAAGCCGAAGCACAAAGCTTCGGCTTTCCCATGAAGTACCAGCCAAGGCACTTATGGGGGCAAACACACCGAGTTGGCATGCTTGTACGTGAGAAATACGACCATTACTGATTCGGGGGAGTTTGTCGAGCGGAACCTTGGCGCATTTGTATAGGAGCCTACCATGGCAACTAACCCTCCGTCAGGTGACGGACGACGCAATGGCGCTGTCAAAGGCCGTTCACAGGTTCACAATCCCAAAACGGAAACGTGGACTAAACGCGACAGTAGAACTGGCAAATTCATGGACGGTAAAAAAGATGGAACACCGTTCAAGGGCGTTCGTAAAGAACGCTAATTCTATCTAGACCGGAGGACACCCTCGCGGTTTATGATTGCGAGGGTGTCCTTGTTTTGCAGAGTATCGGGCAGATGCTTACAATTTCAAACGACACCGCTCTCATCGTCCTTGATGTACAAAAAGCCATTGATGATCCGCGCTGGAATTCCAAAAACAATCCCGGCTATGCCGATGTGATTGCCGGGCTGCTGGCAAAATTCCGCAGCGCCAACCTGCCCGTCATCCATGTCCGTCACGAAGAAGCCAACCCGGCCTCAAGTTTTTATGTCAACGGGCCGGGTCAGCCATTCAAGGACGAGGCAATGCCGATGGACGACGAAACCGTCATCACCAAGCAGCAAAACTGCGCCTTTGTCGGCACAACACTTGAAAAACATCTGCACGACCGCGGTATCAAACGCCTGATCTTTACCGGTGTGGTCATCCATAATTCCATGGATATCACCATCCGCATGGCCCATTGCCTTGGCTTTGAAAACTGGCTGGTGCTGGACGCCACCAGTGCGATTGACGTGACCGATGCCAACGGCAAACACTTCGCCGCACAGGACGTGTTTGATCTCTATGCCGCTGTGCTGTCCTCGGAATATTGCAAGCTTGCCCAAAGCAAGGATGTCATGGTCGCCCTGCCCAATTAACCCATTTGGCGGCACTACTTCCCATTGCACCTTTCACACGAAACACCCCCGGTCATGGGTCGGGGGTGTTTTCGGTGCTCTCACAGTATTCGATATCCGATTTACGCTGTCGATATCCGCAAAACGTCAAAATCGCCCTTTTCCCGCACTTCCCCCTTGGCCTCTAGGGGTTTTTGTATCTATGGCTTTTCCATGAGACGGCTCAAAACAGGCACATATCGCAGATCAAATGTACTCACGATATAGGAGCACCCGTCATGTTCATGGTTCATGTCACAGGCTCGATCATTGTTGTTGTTGGTTCTGTTCTTCTGGTAATGGGCTATGTCACATCAGAAGCAATGGTTTCTCAGCCGCATATCGGGCACTATTTTGATGCAACCATCTGGTATTTGATTACCGGCATAACGGGTATCCTTGCCGGGTCAATATTGATGATGCTTGAGACCCGCAACTAGAGTCTATTCCGATTAGGTTGCACCGTTCTGCCTTGATTGAAACATTTGTTTGCCGTGGCGATGGCAACACACTGTTGACGAACCGCGTCTGGTCATCCTTCGCCAATACGATCATATTCAATGTACAGAATATAATTGATCAAGGTGCCCCATGACCGATGCATCGACCAAATATCTTGCGCCCGCCTTGACCCCGATCTTTATATCGCACGGGTCGCCCATGCTGGTGGCACGTCAAAGCACCCCGGCATTTGATTTCTTTTCACGCGAACTCGGCCCGCTGACCGACAATGTGCGTGCCATTCTAATGGTTTCGGCCCATTGGCAAACAGCAGAACCGACCATTTCAACAGCGGCAACGCAGGAAACCATCCATGACTTTTACGGTTTTCCGCAACCGCTTTATGACCTGAAATATGATGTGGCTGGTGACCCGGAACTGGCGGCTCAGATCGCGGGCCAGATCGATATTGCCACAGACAATTCACGCGGTCTGGATCACGGCGCATGGATGCCCCTGATCCTTGCCCGCCCCGCTGCCGACATTCCGGTGTTTCAGCTTTCCATGCTGGTGAACGGCAGTCCCAAAGATCATTATGAACTGGGCCGGAAACTGCGTGGTTTGCGCGATCTTGGCGTACTCGTGGTTGCCAGCGGTGCCATGACCCATAATTTGCGCACACTTGATCGCAACGAAGGGCCGATTGATCCGTGGGCAAGGGAATTTACCAACTGGATGATCGACAAGGTCAAAACCCGCGATATCGACGCCCTGCTTGCCTATCGCACCCTGGCGCCGCACGCGGTTCTGGCCCACCCCGAAGACGACCATCTGATGCCGTTTTACGTGGCATTGGGTGCGGCGTCTGATGATTTCACGCCCGATGTCCTCCATGACAGCTATGAATTTGGCAACCTTGCCATGACGGCACTGCGCTTTTACGATCAGGATGAAACCGAAACTACCAGTCAAACATGAGATAAGGGGCAAAATCACGGCACCCCAGCCGGTCTCACCGACACCTCGGTTCCCGTAAAAGGTTGCTGCGCCAACGCATATGGCGCTATTTCGCCATACCGCACATGCGCATCTGCCTGGGCCTGATAATACCGGAACAATTCCTTTAACGGTGCTCCCATATCCTTGTAAGCCGTCAACACAGCAATCAGCGCTCCCAGTGTCAATTCATCCGTGATCACCAAATACCCGCCGATCGTATAAAAAAAGAACGGTGTCAGTTGTGAAATGAAATTATTCAAAGATTTCATCATGAACTTCTTCTTGTGGATCATCAGTCTGAGACTATGCATATTGCGGTACGCTTTGTAGATGCCACGCAACTCTGATCTGTTGCCCCGCCCCAGCCCCTCTATTCGTTCCCCTAGGTCACGAACGGTCTGCAAACGGGCCCGTGACAAGACATTAATCTTGCGCTGGAACTTTGGTACAATGAAAATCTGGATAGGCAACAACGCCATGGCCGCCACGCCAAGAACCGGGTCTTGTACAAGCATAAAAGCAAGAATTGTCAGAAATGTCCCACCTTGTAGCAGCGGTAAAACAAGTGCTTCCGCCCCGTAGCCAGCAATCGGTTCAACTTCCTGCACAATCACCGGGATCAGATGTCCACGACCTTTGCCTTCATGCCGAAAACTATGCCGCGATATATCCAGCCGCAAACGATGTGAAATATGTTCTGCAAGTTTCCCGGAATTCAGGTTGACCTGATATTTCAACCATCCGTGGATGCCGATCACCAGCAGAAACAACAGACACAACCCCAACAAAGCCTGCGTCTGGGACAGCTCAACGCCCATGTAAACAGCCGGAAAGTGACCTGATTCAATTGCATTGTTAATGATGAGCTTGGGTAGCTCAAGGCTCATATACAATGCCGGCAAAGACAAGACCGCCAAGACGGCCAGCCGTAATTGCTGTTGCCAGGTCATCCGACATATATATCGCAAAAGGTGATTTTGCCGCACCACCTCCCCTAAGTTGCCGGCACCTTTTTCTTGCGTTTTCGATTTATTCTTTCGCTGCCGGACAAAATGGAATCCTGCCGCCGTGATCAGGATGATCAAAGCCACCGGCACCCCAAACACCACCAAGTGGAACACAAAATGGATCCACCAGTGTGTGTCACTGGAAATATAATGGGTTAACTGATGTCCGACATCATGGGCAAATTCAAAGACCACAGGAGAGGTTTCCGATTGTCACAGCAACAAAACAGCCGGGGAGAAGTCCTCTCCCCGGCCATAGGATCAGAACAGCAGGCGGACACCGACGACCACAAAGCTTGCCACGTAATCCTCGCCTTCATCCTTGGCAAAATCGGCGGTATCACCAAGCTTCCTCTCATAAGCAACACCGATATAAGGTGCCACACTGCGATCAATCAGGTCATAACTCAGACGCAGGCCAAGCTCGACACTTGAAAGACCCGCACCAACTGCGACCTCGCGATCTTCGGAAAAGGCCGCATTGAGCTCGACAGATGGTGTCACGATCAGGCGATTGGTAATCAACCCTTCATACTCGACATCAAGTCGCGCACTGCCATCCCCGGCCTCACTGACAAACAGATCGGCATCGACCTCAAACCATTGCGGAGCAAGCCCCATAACCCCGACGGTGCCATACCAACGATCCGTTCCTTTGGGGGTATCCAGACGCACCCCGGCTTTGGCATCGAAGAAATCGCTGATCGGTGTCTGAAGAACCAAACGGTTTTCTAGGCTTTCATTGATATCAGCATCAAGGTCACGTTCGCCTTCTCCCTGCCACCTTAACTTCAGTTCATCAGTGCCAACAAACGCATCACCATCCCAGACAAACAGCTTCTCGCTTTCGTCTCCGGCGCGATACTCAAACTGCTCCATCTGAAGTCCGTAAAAGACGTGATTATCTGCCTTGGCCGACAAGGAGAACGACAGCACAGTGGCAAGAACACCACCACTCAGCGCAATCAGTTTAATGATTTTCATGACTTACAGGTTCCCGTTCTCAAGTGCAGCAACTGCAGGGCCACCTTCAACAATGACCTTGCGGAACATGCCCGCCGCCATGTGATAGCTCAGATGGCAATGAAATGCCCATTGCCCCGGTTCATCGACTTCGGTTTCGGAATAGACGGTCGTGCCGGGATTGATATTGATCGTATGCTTGACCGGGTTCCATTTGCCCTGTCCAGTATCAAGGATTGACCACATGCCATGCAGATGCATGGGATGGGACATCATCGTTTCATTGACGAATTTGAACCGGACACGCTCACCATATTTAAGGCGGATAGGCTCGGCATCTTCATATTTCACACCGTTGATCGACCATGTGTAACGTTCCATGTTGCCGGTCAGCCGCAATTCAATTTCACGTGTTGCCGGACGTTCGGGATAAAGCGGCTTCTGTGCTTTCAAATCCGCATATGACAGAAACTTGCCCCCATTTGCCGCCTCGGGTGCCAAACCGCTGCCTGCGGCATAGAACGGGTCGGTTTTGGTTGTTCCCATCTTGGAATGATCCATTCCGGCCATATTGCTGTGATCCATACCAGCCATAATGCCCGGATCGGTATCACTCATGGCCCCATGGTCCATGCCGTCCATGTTGCCATGGCTCATCCCCATATCGGCCATCGTCAGTAAAGGAGACTCCATTCGACGTTCCGGTATATCGGCACGCATCCCCTCTTTGGGGGCTAGTGTGGCAAAAGCATATCCCGATCGCCCCGTGGATTCCGCCATGATGCCATACGCTTTGTCGTCTTTTGGCTGAACAATCACGTCATATGTTTCTGCAACCGAAATACGGAACTCATCAACCTTCACAGGTTGCACATTGTTGCCGTCCGCTTGCACAACCGTCATGTCTAGCCCCGGAATCCGTACATCGAAATACGTCATTGCCGATGCGTTGATGAACCGCAGGCGTACACGCTCTCCCGGCTTGAACAATCCTGTCCAATTCTGTTCAGGTGACTTGCCATTGATCAGACCGACAAAACCCTGAACATCTTCGATATCCGTTCGCATCATGCGCATACTGCCCCAGTCTCCACGTTCAGACAGTGTCGTGCCCAAACCGTTTTTAGACACATCACTGATGAAGTCACCAAAGGTGCGTTGATTCCGGTTGTAATAATCGGGCATCATTTTCAAGTTCCGCATGATACGTGCGCCCGAATGCGGGTGTTTGTCTTTCAACACCACGACATATTCGCGGTCAAATTTGAATGGCTCGCGTTTTTCTGACTCAATAATAATCGAACCATACGCCCCGTCCGGCTCCTGAAAACCGGAATGACTGTGGAACCAGTATGTCCCACTTTGTTTGACCGGAATACGATAGGTAAAAGTCTCCCCCGGCTCAATTCCGGGGAAACTGATCCCAGGCACCCCGTCCATCTGATATGGAAGGATCAAACCATGCCAGTGAATTGACGTCGCCTCATCAAGATTGTTGGTTACCTTGATGACAGCGTCTTCTCCTTCCTTGAGGCGCAAGGTCGGCCCCGGCGAGGCACCATTATATCCGATGCCTTTGGTTTGCATGCCGCCGGTATCGATGGTGACATAATCTACCGACAAATCATATGTCGCCGCATTTGCTGTGAAAGACACACCAATCGCGGCCAGCGCACCCAAAATGGCGCGTCCAGCGAATTTGATTTTCATTTTTCATTTCCAGAAAGTCAGAAGCGCCAGAGGCATCAAGAACAGCAACCTCTGGCGCAAAACACAGGGCGGCGAGTTACTGCAAGCGGACGTTGCCCACCATGCCGCTTTCATAGTGACCCGGTACGTTACAGGCGAACTCCAGCTCTGCCTTTTTGGGGAACGTCCAGATCACTTCGGCCGTTTTTCCCGGCTCCAGCAAAACACTGTTGGGGTCATCATGCTTCATCGACATTCCATTCCCCATGTCCATTTCCATCATGTCCATGTTGATCTTGTCGATCTCAAGCGCGCCATGCTCCATCATCATCATCATTTCGTCCTGGTGATCGGCATGCATGGCTGCAGTTCCGATATTGAATTCGTGAACAAATTCACCCTTGTTTTCAACAATGAAGCGAACGGTTTCACCGCCCCGGACGATGATTTTTTCCTTGTCGTAGAAATTGTCTTCCATCGCAATCCGAATGGTACGTCGCACATCGGAGATTTCACCGGGTGCGCCGATCTCGGATGCACCGTCCCCGCCATGACCACCGCTGTGCCCAGCACCTGCGAACGCAGATGTCTGATAACCAGCCAGTGCTCCAAGGACCATCGTTGAAACAGCAAAACGACGCATGAAAGAAGTCTTGAAAATGGGCATATAAATGCTCCTGATAGATAATCAGTTGAACGCCCCTTTCCAGCCGCACATTGGCGTCCTTGCCCACATTTTTCCACGTGGACGCAAGTAAACTGGCAAAGGGAAATACGTAAAAGGTCTGAATTATCTCAGGCGCGCGGTGGCTTGCCGCTTACATCCAGGGTAACGGATGTCACAATGCGATCGACACCCCAGTATTGCACTGAAAACAACGTCGGCACAGTCTGCCAGGAACCGTCGGCTTCCTGAACAAACGGGCCGCAAACAGCCATACCGCAAAGATCACTGTGCGAATCTTTTTGATTGTGAGGCATACCTTCTGAAGTAGTTGCAGAAACACCATGATGCATATCATGAGAATTCCCAACATTCGCCTGCACACCACCGATCCCCGACAGCATGACTGTCAGAACAACGACGATTGAAACTAAGCAGGAAATGAACCGCAACGTTAGGTATCCTATCTGCACTACTGCGACGCAAAACAATTATCGGCAGTTTCAGATAGCGTCAAGTGGCAATATTGTGGCAAACCCGACAGGATTATGGCTGTCAAGATCAGCCTGTGTTGGGGGCCTGATCACAAACATGTTTCTTGACCTTGCGGCTCAGGAAAGATTGACGATAAAGTTTTCGACCGAGGGTCCGATAGACATAACCGCACATACCGTGCTGATTGCATTTGAACTTGGGCTTCGGCCCACCTCGGTCGACTGCTATGTCAATTCCGTGAACCGGCACCAGTTACAAACCTCTGTCGTGGTTGATGAACCGGAATATAGCTGCTCATTAAAAAGTGCTGCGCAAACGCTCAGTACCTTGACACCAAGACAGGACATCATCGCCATGCTGTCACAAGATCAGACCACGCTTGAATTTCAAACCAATGGACAGGGCCTGACGGAAATCACCGATCCGGTTCAATCGTGGGTGGCGCAAACAGGCCTTGCCTGCGGCCAACTTACCGTCTTTGTCCGGCACACATCGGCCAGCCTGACCATTCAGGAAAATGCCGATCCAGATGTCCGGCGTGATCTGGAAACATTTTTTGCTCAGTTGGTTCAGGAAAACCCAAGCCTCTATCGCCACACCTGCGAAGGCCCGGATGATATGCCCGCCCACATCAAGTCCGCGCTGACCGATGTGTCCCTGACCATCCCGGTCGCTGATGGCCAGGCTGTGCTTGGCACATGGCAGGGGATCTATCTGTTTGAACATCGCCACGCACCGCACCGGCGTCAGGTCACCCTGCATCTGATCGGGCAATAAGGCTGTTGCCTTTAGGCGGCCAGTTCCGGTTTGGCCGCCCAAAGGCCGACCGTTTGCACCATAACCAATTCACGCAACGTCGCGCACATGTCTTCGCTGTCATAATTCTGGGTGCTGAGATGTTCGTGGATGGTAAATATAAACAGCGCCATCAAACTCTTGCGGATCATTTCCGGCGACAGGTCGGGGTTGAGTTCCCCGCTTAATTGCGCTTCTTCGATCAGGTTCTTTACCGCCCGAAGCAGGCCACTGGTTTCCAGGACCTCATTCACCACCCCCTTGCGCGGGGTAAAGACAATCTGCTGCATGATCACCCGCCACAACCCCGGATGCAGGCCAATCTGGGCAAAGCGATAAGATGCAACATGCATCAGCTTGTCCACAAAACACCATTCCGGGTCCATGGTATAAAGCCCCATCTCAATCGCCTCGGCCATCTGGCTGCAGATGCATGACATCACCAGATCTTCCTTGGTCGGGAAATGATTGAAAACCGTGCCTTCGGCAACACCGGCCTGTCGTGCGACCTCGCGGGTTGAAACGCGGGCAAAATCCCCGCAATCAAAGCAATTGCGCGCCGCTTCCAGTATCTTTTGGCGGGTTTCTTCACGTTGGCGGGTCCGCGTATTCATCTGTCGCCTCTTTGGACATGAGCACACTCATTGAGTGAACTCATTTATCGCGACAGTCCCCTGACGTCAAGCCTGCGCGCGTGCGTGTTTCCTGGCCCGCAGACCAAGCATGCTGTGCGCGACAAGGGTTACAATCACCACAGCCCCACTGACAAAGGTTGTCTGGCTGGGTACTTCGTCGATGAACAACCACACCAGAAATGATCCGAAGATCGCTTCGTTCAGCATGATCAGGCTGACTTCAGCAGCAGGAATTTTGCGCGATGCATGCGAAATCATCAGGAAGGAAACCGGCAACACCCAGAATCCCAATATTAGAAGCCACACCCAATCCATGCCCTGCACTGCTAACGGCTCGGCACCGGGCAGCAGCAAAAGGGTCACGACAAACGCCCCAACCAGCATGCCTTTGATTGCATCAATCTCGGGCCTGGCACCCAGCACGTTAAAATAACACGCCATGCAGATCGCAGCGCCAAGCGCCAATACATCGCCAAGCGCATTCTTGCCACCAAACCCGGCACTGATCAGGCTGAGCAAGGCTGCAAACACCACAATCGAGGCAATCCACGTTCGCATTGGCTGGGCACGTTTGAAAATAAACACCCCGATCAACCCGGCCAAAAGCGGGGTTGCTGCGATGATGATCAAGGTGTTGGCCGCATCCGTATTGCGGATTGAGAACATGAACAGTGTACAGGTCCCGCCGTAAAACAACCCCGTCAGCATCTCAAACCGGCTGGGCAGGATCGATTGCAAAACACTGTCTCCGCGCTTGGCCCCGTTCCAAAGCGCGACCATCAAAAGCGCCATGGACAAAAAGCCCAACCGCCAGAAAGCCGTGGAAAAGTCATCGGCCTCAATAAACCGCAGCAACAGCGCATCGGGCGACAGGATCAAAACCCCCAACAGGGCGATCACCCCACCGTGCAAATTGTTAAACCGATCCCGCAACCCCATCTGTCCCAACCTTTTCCCGGCTCACACCGTTAGGATCAGGACCTATTAATTTGGTTTGAATGGTTCACCGGATTTGTGCGGATACGCGAAGCAAAGCCGCCGGAAGATATGCATCTTTCAAGGCTTTACGACAAAGTAGCCCGTGCAAATCCGGTGAATCCGAATGACAGACGTTATATTTGCAACCTCCGGCGTCAAACCCCTTGGTCGGGATACCAGCCCGCCCGGCGAGCTTTTCCTTGGGTTTCACAAATATAACGTCTGCCATTCAAATCAAATTAATAGGTCCTGATCCTAAACTCGCAAAAAACAAAGCAGCACGCGTTTTGGCTGTGCTGCAGAAGCTGCATTGTTACGATCCTGATCGTTAATGGCAATTCGATTTTTTTCAACTGTTGGCAAATAGGTCTCATGCACCTGTCATGCCCGCCGGTTTGTCGGCTTGTGATCAAAACACCCCGGCACATCCAATGCACTCCCGGCATGATTGCATGGGTACAAAGAAACTGTTTTGTTTGCCGATCAACCCCGATAAATTGACCGCAAGTTTGAACATCTGCCACCAAAAAAGGATGGATCATCATGGCTGGAAAAATCGACGCTCATCTTGCCGATCTTGGTATTACCCTGCCGCAGGCCACCGCACCGGTTGCCAACTATGTGCCCTATGTTATTGCGGGCAACCTTGTCCATATCTCCGGGCAGATCACCATGGAAAATGGCGAATTGAAATTCGTCGGCAAGCTTGGCGCAGACTATGACGTTGAAACCGGACAAAAGGCCGCCCGTCTGTGCGCGCTTAACCTTGTCGCACAACTCAAAGCAGCTATTGGCGATCTCGACAAGGTCACCCGCGTTGTCAAACTGAACGCCTTTGTCAATTCGGCTCCGTCCTTCGTTGATCAGCCGAAAGTCGTCAATGGCGCGTCTGACACCATGGTCGAAATCTTTAGCGATGCAGGCAAACATGCGCGTTCGGCTGTCGGGGTGGCATCCCTGCCACTTGGTGTTGCGGTTGAAATCGACGGGATTTTTGAAATCGCCAACTGATCCATGCGATCATAAATTTCAAAACAGCCGGGCCATATGTGCCCGGCTTTTTCATGCGTCACTTCCGTGTGAAAACGGCCTTGACCTCAACTGTGGTTCAGGTCCGATAACCACGCGCATCCCCTTAACAGAAGGAATAATTCATGCGCGTTTTCATCACAGGCGGCACCGGGCTGATCGGATCAGCGATCATCGACAAACTGATCAAGAAGGACCATCACGTCATCGCCTTGGCGCGATCAAGCGCATCGGCAAGTAAACTGCGTGTCGCCGGGGCCTCCCCGCTTATGGGCGACATCACCACCCCGCAAAACTGGATCACTGCCCTGCCCGATATTGATGCCGTCATTCATGCGGCCTGTGATTTTTCCGATCAGATGCCCCGCATTGATGCCAATCTGCTTGATCATCTTATCCCCACCCTGCATCGCATGCCCGGTACTGTGCGCTTCGTTTACACCGGCGGCGTCTGGAGCTACCCGGAAACCAAACCTGGGCAAATCGCCGATGAAACAGTTCCTTTTGCGTCCCTGCCCGATTTTGACTGGATGATTGCCGGGATCAACCGCATTCTTGGCGATGAAAAATTACACGGCATCATCATTCACCCGGGATGCGTTTATGCCACCGGACGGCATGGTCATATCGGCCTGTTTCACCGCGCCATCACATCCGGCCAAAGCGATAAACGGATCACGATTGTCGGCGGCGATGATATCAATCAGCCGATGGTTCACACCGATGATCTCGCCGATCTTTATTACCGTGCCCTGATCAATGCCAAAGCCGGCTCAAGCTATATCGGTGTTGCCATTAACGGTGTGTCCAACAAAACGGTTGCCGAACTGATCGCCAAACATTTCGCGATTGCGGAATGCCGATTTGAAACCATCAGCAAACAAACTGCGATGGACCGTCTGGGCAATTGGGCAGCGGGACTTGCCCATCATCAACATGTCAGCAGTGCCAAGGCGATGCGTGAGCTGGGCTGGAAACCCAAACACCTTGATATCGACCAAGACATCAAGGCCTCTGCTGCAGCCTTAACCGGCCAAAGTTAACGACATTAACTTTCCGTGCTGATGGTCTTGAGCCCGATCACCCCGCCAATGATCATCAGCAGGAAAACCGCCTTAAGCGCTGTCATCGGCTCCTTCAGGAACAACCAGCCGATCATGGCAACCGATGCCGTGCCAAGCCCGGCCCACACCGCATAGGCCGTGCCAACCGGAATAATCCGAAGTGTGATTGCCAACACCCAGAAACTCAGTCCATAGACACCAAGACTAAGCACCGTAAAACGCCAGTCTGTAAATCCGTCGGAAAACTTCAACGATATCGTCCCGATCACTTCAAGACTGATCGCAATAAACAGATATACCCAGGCGAGCATGGCTAAACGTCCTTGTTTGGGGGTGGTGGCGCGATACCAATCATCAGAAAGCTTGGTACAAGGCCCGCTCAAAATGGCTGAAATTCCCTGCCGGGGCAATCCTTACGGTCGGGCAATCGTTCGCGGATAAAATCAACCACACGTAATCTGGATCAAAACGGATGGCAAAACCGTTGCGTATAGTATTTTGACAGGGCACATTGCCCCCACAGTGTCGCAACACAATGCTGGCCAGAAGACAGGAACAACAGTCATGATCGAAACCGATATTCTGATTGCAGGCGGCGGGATCGCCGGAATGAGTGCCGCCGCACGCTTGGCCGCGGACGGCCATCAGATCGTGATTGTCGACCCTGCCCCCGCTGACATCGGCGAAGGCACGGATTTACGCACCACCGCCTTTCTCGAACCGGGCATCGAGACGCTTAAAAAAGCCGGTGTCTGGGATGCGATCAAACCCACGGGGGCTGAACTGCGCGTCATGCGCATCGTCGATGCGGGCGGTGAATTTCGCGAACCGCGTGAAACTGCTGACTTTGATGGCATCGAAACCAAAAACGGTTTCTTTGGCTGGAACGTGTCAAACAAGGCCGCCCGCGTTGCCCTGATGGCGCGTCTGGCTGACCTTGATAATGTCGATTTCCGCTTTTCGACCACCGTGACCGGTTTCAAAAATACCGCGCGTTTTGCCGACGTTACCCTGTCAGATGATGCTGTCATCCGCGCCAAACTCGTCATCGCCGCAGATGGCCGCAACTCGTCCCTGCGCGATATGGCGGGCATCAAGCATAAACGCTGGGCCTATGATCAAGCTGCGCTGGTCTTTGTCGTTACACACGACAAACCGCACGACAATATCTCGACCGAGATTCATCGCACTGGCGGCCCGCTGACACTGGTTCCCATGCCCGATCTTGATGGCAAGCCCTGCTCGTCGGTCGTCTGGATGTCGCCCGCCGCCCACGCCGATGAACTCAACGCCATGAGCGACGATGCCCTGTCATCACAAATCACCCATGACACCATGAACCTGTTTGGCCCGCTAACAGTCGCCAGCCAACGTGCGGTCTGGCCGATGGTGTCACAGGTGCCAAATCGCCTGATTGCTGCGCGCCTTGCCCTGATTGCCGAAGCCGCCCATGTCGTCCCGCCGATTGGCGCGCAAGGGCTTAACATGAGCCTGCATGACATCGAAACCCTGGCCGAAATGATGGCCAAGGCCAAACTGCATAATGAGGATATCGGCGCAACCGCGCTTCTGAAATCCTGGGAACGCCGTCAGCTTCCCAAAACGCTGGCCCGCGTTGGCGGCATTGATCTGCTGAACCGCGCCTCCATGTTCGAACCCAAGCCGCTGCGTGATCTGCGCTACGCAGGCCTGACCGCAATCAACCGCATCGGCCCGCTGCGCAAACTTGCCATCAAGGTCGGTGTCGGCAAGTAAGCCCAGCCTGCCCGAACGCACGCCTTGGCACAAAAAACATGCCGCACCTTTCACGGTGCGGCATGCTTGATACGATCACGGATCAACCGCGTTTTTAATTGGCGCGCAGTTCGTATTTTCCTTCGGTGCGCACATAGAAAACGCTGTCCTGATTGGCATCGGCCTTAAGGTGATGGCGGACTTTTTCCTGTGATCCGAAATAGCTACCCGGTGTCAGCGCTTTGGCATCGCCCGTATCAGCAAGTTCATAGGTCGCAGCCCCGGAAACAAGCACCGCACGCAATTGGGAATCGTTGCTGATCAATTCGCCGTCAAATCCGGCGGGCAGCTTAAGGAACGTTCCGTTCATCTCGCCCGTTTTGGGCTGCCCCCAAAGAAATGCCATCTGGGCACCTGATGCATCATCGGTATCGGGATGATCGATCCAGGTCACGTCTGATGCTGCCAGCCAGACGATGTTGCCCGCATCAAGATTGACCGGATGTTCGCCATTATCGAACTGCTCTTCGGTCGGCTGGACAAGATACGGCCCTTCAAGAATTTCAAGAAATGCCGTCGCACTGCCGCCATCACGGGCCGCGGTAATATGCGCCTCGCCCGCCGGCTGGGTCCAGAATGACCCCGGCCCCATCCACATGCTTTCGGCAGTGGGGTCATCATTATGCACAGCCCCTTCGATCACGACGGCACGATAGGTAATGTTGTGGATATGCGGCGGCGATGAAAAACCATCGGCGAATTTGATAATCGCACCGGTCGGAACATCCTTGCGCATGTCGCCCCACAGAACCCCGGCTTGGGGGCTCGCGTCACCGCGCGCGGGGTTAAGCGGCTCAAACACAACATCAGATCGTAAAACAACGTCACTGGCCGGTTCTGCGTGAACCGGAACAATTGCGGACGCGCCAGTCATCATGGCGCCGAAAATTAATGCACGTATACTCATGGGGAAACCCTTTGCTTGTCATCACTCAGGCTCCTACGCCTGTTAAGGACAAGCTATACACAATCCATTTTTATAAAATAATCGGATGCAAATCAAAAATACTATGTGATATACCCAAATAATGAATCTTGATCTGAAATCCATCGAACTGTTTATTCGGGTTGCAACCCTGGGCGCGATCGGCAAGGCCGGGGCGGAATTCGGCCTGTCGCCCACGGCGACGACCCAACGCATTCAGGCACTCGAAGCAGCGGTCGGAACGCAACTGATCCACCGCACAACCCGTGCTGTGTCCTTATCGGCAGATGGCGAGGCCTTCCTCGATCATGCGCGAAAAATCATCGCCGATGTCGAAGACGCGCTGGCTGATATTCAATACGAACCGCAATCCATTCGCGGTGAATTGCGCATTGCCGCACCGGCATCCTTTGGGCGCATTCATGTCGCCCCCTATATTGCCGAATTTATCGACCTGCATCCGAATGTCTCCATTCAGTTGCATCTGACCGATTCCGTCATCGACATTGTCGAACAGGGTATTGATCTCGCAATCCGGCTGGGCGCGTTGCAAAGCTCGACGCTCAAGGCGCGTAAACTTGCCGAAAGCCCGCGCATGATTGTGGCCGCACCAGACTATATCGCACGACACGGACAGCCAGAGTTCCCCGAAGACCTTCAGGATCACAACTGTCTGGCCCGCGAAGATATGCGCACGTGGAAAATGACCGGCCCGGATGCGGATGACTATGAAATCAAGATTTCCGGCAACTTCGCCAGCAACTCTGCCGAAGCCGTCACCGAAGCGGCCCTGACCGGGCTGGGGATTGCGCGAAAGTGCCGCTGGGAAGTCGCCGAACATCTCAAAAGCGGCGCGCTGGTGCCATTGCTTTCGGACTATACCATCACACCGGAATGGAACGTTTATGCCCTGCGCTCTCCCTCGCGCCTGACACCTGCGCGTGTCCGTGCCTTTGGTGATTTTCTAGGCCAGAAACTTCGTTCGATTCCGGCCCTGTCAAACCACAAACCCGATTAACGATCCCGTCCGATATGCCCGGTAATCACGCCCTGATGCGCGCCGGATTACCCACAACCGTCGCCCCGGCAGGCACATCACGCGTCACAACCGATCCGGCACCAACAATTGCCGCATCGCCAATCGTCACACCGGGCAGGATAATCGCGCCACCGCCGATCCAGACATTCTCGCCAATCGTTACCGGTCGTGCGATTTCAAGATGCTGCTTGCGAAGCTCCGGATCGCGGTGATGATCGGCGCAATAAATCTGCACATTCGGGCCCAGCATCGAATGCTTGCCGATCTTGACCGGTGCCGTATCCAGGATCACGCAGCCGACATTTAAAAACACATCCTCGGCCAAATGAATGTTGATGCCATAGGCACAATGAAACCGCGCCTCGATCCGGGCATCATCGGCGCATTCGGCAAAAAGCCCGCGCAATTTCGGCCCGATATTGCCACGCTCCACCGGATGCAAGACGCTATGTTCATGCACGGCATCATAGGCACGCGCACGCATCGCCGACAGTTCCGGGTCAAGGCAGGAATACCATTCCCCGGCCTGCATTTTTTCAAGTTCGGAGTGGGACATGATGTTCAGGAACGTTGTTGGGAACGGACAACAGGTTACGCCGGATTGACGACAACCGCAATCTGCACCGCCCGCCATTGACCGCCACGGACCACCATGCCCGGCAAAGCAGTACCCTACTTGCCCGTCACATGCGCCAGATCCGCACCCCGGGTCGCAAGCGCATCACACGCCCTTGCCCACACCAGGTCATCTTCATCAAATGCACTTTGCAAATAGGCCACTGTCATACGCTGGGTCACGGCAAGGCGATCGGGATCTTCGTCATCAGTTTCCTTGGCATCATATCCGGCAATGCCGCCAAGCCCGTGTTTGCCGCCCTTAAGGGTTAGCAAAAAGTCACTGCCCGGACTGCAATGAAACGGATCGGTATGCCATGCCGGCCCGCGTGTGGTCAGATGCGGGTTGTCATCCGCATCGCCCGCCACCACAAGGGTCCGTGTGGTCATGTGGGAAAAATCAGGGTTCATGATTGTATAGTTCGCACGTGCATGCGCGCTCAGGCTTTCGCCCCCATTTCCCGGTGCGGCCAACAAGACCCCAACCTTGATCCGCGGCTCAATCAGGCTCACATCCTGTACCGCTGGATCCGCCTTATCACTCAGGCGCGTGCCCAGCAACATGCCAACAGTATGTCCGCCCAACGAATGCCCCACCGCCGCAATCCGGTCATGGTCCAGACGCCCGGCAAGGATCGGCTGGGTTGCTTCGATCTCGGCCAGATGATCAATAATATGCTTGAAATCCTCCACCCGCGACCGCCAGAAAAACGGTGCGCCCGGCGCGTTCGCACCAAACCCGGCAACTTTCGAATTGCCATGCGTTGGCTGGATCACGACAAAGCCTTGCTCGGCATAAAATTGCGCCAGAGGCCCATAGCCATGCATCGACGGAATGTAAAGCGATGGCCCGTGCCCGTGCGACAGCAAGATGATGGGAAGGTTATCGCCAACCGCTGGCAGCGTAATCCGCATTTCAATCGGATGCGGTCGATCTGCCATGGGCAAGGTGACCGGACAGATTGATACCGCCGGAACCGCATCGCGAACCGGAATATGGTGGGCACTGGTGATCAGGTTATTCATGGCAAACATCCTTGTTTTGCTTGGCGAAACGGCTGATCTCGCCTATAAACCAACAAACGGAACAACGTTCCTGTTGTCAATTCATATACGGAACAATGTTCCGTTTAACAAGTGCGATTTTCAACACTTGGATTCCGTCCGCGCCCAAGAGTTCTGACTTACTGTGGAAAAACAAAGAGATGCAGGAAGATCTTACCGGCACAAAAAAACGCATCCGTGCAGACGCCGCACGCAATGAAGACGCCGTGCTTGAGGCCGCCAAAACCGTTTTTGCCAAATCGGGTGTTGATGCGCCGGTGCGTGAAATTGCCAAAGCCGCCGGAGTTGGTGTCGGCACGCTGTATCGCCGTTTTCCCAAACGAAGCGACCTTGTCGTCGCCGTATTCAAACGCGAAGTCGATGGCTGCGCTACTGATGCCAAAACGCTTGCACGTGATTACCCGCCGGGCGAGGCCCTGTCGCTTTGGCTCCGCCGCTATTGCCAGTTTATTGTCACGAAAAAAGGATTGGCATCAGCCCTTCATTCGGGCGATCCGGCCTTTGATGCCCTGCCCGATTACTTCCGCAGCAACTTTGAACCCGCGCTTGAAAACCTGCTGGCTGCTGCCGCCAAGGCGGGCGAAGCTCGTTCGGATATCGATGCCTATGATCTGCTGCGCGCGATCGGCAATCTGGCCAGCGCCGGCAGAAAATCAGCCGACACAGAAGGCATGGAACATACCTATCGCATGGTTGATCTGATGATTGACGGGTTGCGTTTTGGCAAGCGCGCGGATTAACGCTCAGACATAATCCGGCGCAAACTACCCCAGATCAAGCGTCGTGCGGGTGCCGATATCTGCATGTGGTTTCCGGCATCGCCAGGTGCCTCACAAGATTGATTCGCACCAGCACAGCGCAATCGATCAAAGATTCTCTCATCAATGGCCAAGGTTCAGATTATCGAATTACCCGCCTCCCGATTAATCCGTCACGGCAGTATAGCGAGGTGACGACCTTTGCACTGGCGAACAAACACCATTAATTGTATTTTTTGTTTTTTCGCAACTTTAAACAACAAAGGAAAAACGACGATGTCCCAAATACAATACTGGGCGGGCAGTCACGGTGCAGTGTCATCCGAGAGCAAAACTTGCTACGACAAAAATCTCGAACTGACGCTCAACTACCCAAATTACATAGCCAACCTGAACGACGTATTCACTTACTTCACATCCACGCTTTCGATCAAAAATATCAATCCTGATGGCTGCAGCTTGGCGAATATCAACATTGAAATGACATTGACCAACAACTCCACACAATGGGAGGCATATCTCTCGGACACACATCAGCGCATCCCGATAAAGACTTTTGAACGGCACAGCCTCTCACCCGGCGCAACCTTCTCGTTCTTTGAGTTTCACTGGGCGATGCGATCTAAAAACGGTGCACCGATGGAAGCTCCTGACACGTACCAGTTCAATTTTGCGCCAAGTTATAAATTGGTTGGGCCCAAAGCGGTTGTTCAATTCTCCGGTACGGCAAATTGCACATAATCAACACCTGATCTTACACAACAGGCCACGCACCGTAGGCCGGTCTCTCAGACATAGTCCGGCGCAAACAGCTCAAGATCAAGCGACGGTCGTTCACCGATATCACCACGATGGGCCTCCAGAAACGCCGTTGCAGCCTCGCGCCCCTTGTCACGCAGCATGGTCATGAAGTCCCATTCCGCATTCATTTTCGAGGTATGATCAAGCTCCAACATCACGTCACTGGCAATCAGATGCATGCGCATGGTGCCCCATTTGCTGGCTTCGCACATATGGGTTGGCATGTCCTTGCGGATCACCGACATCATGCGCAACTCCTTGACCAGGCTGCTGTTAAACGAAATCTCGTTCAGGCGACTTGAAATCTCGTGCGAGGTTTTCGGGATCCCCGGCCGTTTGACCGGATTGATCTGCACAAGAACCGTGTCATTGGCTGAACATTCCCGCACCAGCGGCCCAAGGCTCGGATTACCGGAATACCCCCCATCCCAATAAGGCACGCCATCAATCTCGACGGTCTTATAGATATTGGGCAAACAGGCCGAGGCGAGCAACACATCCAGACTGATATCAGGATTGCGAAACACCCGGGCTTGTCCGGTTTCAACATTGGTCGCGGTAATGAAAAGCTTGGTCGGACTTTTGTTGAGCAGATCAAAATCAACCACATCATCCAAAAGCCCCGCCAGCGGATTATCCCCCACCGGGTTCAGATCATAGGGCGAGAACATTTTCGCACTCATATCCAGCCACTGATACATCGGCGAATTGCCAAGCGACCAGTTGCCAAACAAAACATCAATCGGGGAACGTTGCAGCGGACTGAACCGCGCGGCTTCTGAAACTGCCGACCAGAACGCCTCAAGATCCTCGCGCGCGCCATCATATTTGCCCTTGCAAAAGCCCGATGTCACCACGGCGGCGTTCATCGCCCCGGCCGACGTGCCCGAAATCGCCTCAAGCTCGATTTCCTCATCCTCAAGCAACCGATCAAGAACGCCCCAGGTAAACGCCCCGTGCGATCCCCCGCCCTGAAGGGCGAGACTGATCTTCTTGCGGGGTTTGTCAGAACTTTTCGCGTGCGCGCTCATGCCATCTCCTGCGACAGGGTCATCATGTCAGGCTTCTAGGGTTTGAACCCATTTCAAGCATTCAATTGGGTTCAGACCCTCCCATGATATGTCGCAAACAGACCGCGCTGCCAGTAATGAAATCGCAAATCGGGAAATCAGCCCCCTTCTTCAGCTCGAACCTTCTTGCGTCTTTTTCGGCTTGTCGGCCGCCTTGCCCCCGGTGCCCTTGAGGTTGGCAACCTTGCCCAGCAGATCAAACCAGAACGGCGCACCAAGACTGATCGCGGCTATCGTGATCAGCCAGCCGATGATGGATTTAAACCACTCCGTCCCCGTGAAAAACGCCGCAACATTTGCCGAAAAACTCGGCTGTTTCCAGCCAATCGGAAACGATTTCAGCGCGTCAAGATTGGCACTTTCAAGTTCCGTCACGTTTTCCTTGCCCGCAGCGACCGTCGCCTGCGCCGCAATCTCGGTCCGCAGCGCATCATTTGTCCAGAGTTCCTCGGCAACATGGATGGTGCTTGCGTTGGTCGCCACGACCACAACCCCTGCAATGCAAAGAATGATCAGCTTGACCTTGCGCTTGTACCAACCCGAAATACGGGTCATCCCTTCATCAAACCAGCTCGCCAGTTTCTCCTGCAATTCGATAGCCGCCTTCTCACCATCAGTTACCAACGCAGTCAAAACGGCAGCAAGGTCGTCATCGTCCTTCTTCTCGTCAACATTGCCCCCCGCCCCTTGCGGCAGCTTGGCAATCAGATCGCGCACTTCATCGGCTTTCAGGGAAACAAAGGACTTGCCGTCTTCGTTCTTGGCCAACACCTCAAGCAACACGGTGCTCAATGTCTCGGGCGCGATATAGGACGGAAGCTTGCCTTTCCGCGACAGGTTCTTGATCAAGGGGTGGGCATATACCGCCTTGGCGTATTTATCGCCGACCAGCCGCGTGATGCCTTCTTCAAGATTGGTGGAGCGCAAACCGCAAAAACTGGCAATCCACTCCTGCACGGCCGATGCGACCAGACTGAGCGTCACATAAAAAAAGATCAGCCCCAACGCGACATCAATCACCGGATGTTCAAACATCTCAAGTCCCCCCGAAACCTTCCCAAAGGCAGGGGAATGTTATATCAGAATTACATCATTGATTGAATACATATAGACACAAAACAATCATCGGTGATCGATGCGACTATTCCCTACAAAGACAGGAACGGCTCAATACCACGTCAAACTGGCCGGAAGATCCTGTTTGGGGGCAAGGGCAATCACCTGATCCAGGAACAGGCGTGCAATCGGCGACAGGCTTTTGCTTTTGCGCGTAATCACGCCGATATGGCGATGGCGTTCCGGGGTGGTCAGCGGCACAAACACCAGCTTTTCCGGGGCGGCCATATCCGACACCTTTGCGGCCAGTTCCGGCAAAACCGTAATCCCCACCCCTTCGGCCACCATGGCCGCCAGCGTGATGGTGTTCGATGTTTCGACAATCGGACGCGGCAGGATCGGGCCGGTCGCGCCCAAGGCGATATCGCCGTCTTCGTCTGATGCGTTACTGCCGTTCGGATCAAGCGACCGCAGCACTTTTTCCTCGGCCCGCATCGCCTTTTGCGCCCGTGCCAAAACCGTTTTCGCCGCCGGAATGCCTGCCGCCACCGCGTCACGCAAAGCAGGACTGAGAACCGGCATGGTATCTGATGACAGATCGCTGGTCACACCGGGTTGCGCCATCAGTGCGCCGGTGCCGGATTCCGGCCCCAGCCCGACAAGCCTCTCGCCGGTCAAATCCGACCAGCGCAAAACCGATTTCCGGGCAAATGCGTGATCGGCCCGGCACAGCACGCCAAACCGGTCGGAAAACAGCGGGCGAAAGGCAATATCTGGCAACGCCTGCCATTCCCCGGCAATCCCGAAATCGGCGGCATTACTCGCCACCGCCTCATGCACTTCACCAGCATTACGTTCATCAAGACGAATGCGCGCATCGGGATGGGCGGCAACAAATTCGGAAATCACTGTCGGCAAAATACGGGTCAAAACAGATGGCGCTGCGGCAATCGTAATCTTGCCCCCAACACCCTTTGACAGCGCATCGAGATCGCCAAGCGCCTCTTCAAAATCGGCCAGCAACCGACGCGCAATCGGCAAAAAACGCGCGCCGGTCTGGGTCAGCGCCACCTGCCGCGTCGTACGATCAAAAAGCGCCGCCCCCGTCACATCCTCAAACTGGCGAATGGTCGCGGTAACCGCAGGCACCCCAAGGCCCAACACCCCGGCCGCAGCCGTAAAATTCCCCTGATCGGCAACTGCGACAAACACACGCATATGACGGATATTCAGCGATGACAGCATGGTCTTGGTGATCCGTTTCGGTTAATTCCCCTGCCCGATCAAACCATAGCGCCCAAATGGTATTGCGGAAAAGTGTTATTGGCTCGCGCAACCGTTTCCGTCTCCAGAGGCATCATTCTTAAAAAATAAATCTGTCCGCTTTTGCCGATAAGTAAAATCAGTCCAAAGTATCTTCTCGGACTGTCTTTTTATATTCTTCAAATTTGTGACTAAAAAATATCTGTGTTGCAATACCACAAACAGTCCGCCAAACAGTTCTTAACAGAATAGAAATCAATACCCCGCCAAGACAGACATATAAGTTTATTTGAACAGGCACCCCATCAAACAATAACCAACTAATTTCCGTATATTCCAAAGAGCCACCGATTAACTTCATAAACAAAAAGTATACTAGACATGACACCGACAACATTAAAGATATGAAGTATGGATAAATATAATCAAAATATCCTCCTGAATGGCCTCCAGACAACTCGTATAACCGGTAATTTGAATATACTGAAACTGCCCCAATGACGACAGCAATTACCAATCCCACCGTTACAGATATAATTGGCAAGAAAAGACTTGAGAAATCAGACATTTCCAAAATTTTTAAGCCTGACAGAGCGCCAACGAAAACATCTAGCATTATCCAATAGCTTAAAAGTCTGTGATACCCCGGCTTTCCCCCAGACCCTTTTAAAAACCAAGTCCAGTATCCGACATAGACTTCATTATTGTTCTTGGTCATTTCCATCTCGTATTGAGCGGTATTGCTGGTCAATTATCGAGAAAACTTCAGAGAAATTATCCTCTACATCACCATGAAATGAGAATGAAACCAACCCACCAGTTAAGTGCTTTCTTGTTTTAGTACCTTCATGAGGCATTACAACGTCGGCAAATGCCTCGTCACCTGTTGATGCGATTGCCCTAGCCATATCTTCAGCAACATCTTTTTTGATCATACCGCCAGATATATCTGCTCTTGTTTTTGTTCCTCCAGCTTTACCCGTAAGCTTTTTTAAGGGAACAATATATTCTGATGGATCTATGACATTCTCACGGCGCACCTCAAAACTAAACCTGGAAATGTATTTTGCATCTTTTAAATATTGAATAAAATCAATTGGGTCCTTTAGAGCAGAGTACTCTACAGACATCCCCCACTCTTTCAAAAAACTAGAATTTTCGATAAGGTCTGATAGTTTTTTTGCAGAGAACTCTACTCTGTTGGCAAATCTGCTGTCTCGATTCAAAGCTAGAACTTGTTTTTTACAGTCTACGAAAACGTGGATATAGGGGTTGTCTTCATGAGCGATGACGATAGGTTTATCGGATTCAAATTCGATCGTGTTCACTTGACGGCTGCGTGCCAGCTTCAGATAAACAGCACTTTCTGAAACAAAATGAATGTCGGCAGTAAAGTAGCTTCTTGATCGAGTATCTTTCCTCAGCGTGTTTGATAGCGTTTTCACTAACAGTTCAGACGCATGTGGAGGGTTATCACGAAACATATCCATCTGAGTTTGAAACATTTGCAAGCGAAACAAATAGAATTTTAGCTCTCCCGACACGACAAGCCCTACCCTTTAAATTGCTCAAATAAATTACCATACAATCCTGGGTAAACATTAGGTTATATGCAACAAAAAAGCCGCTTTGCTCGCGAAAAAAAGGGACAGCCCCCTATTTGAATAGCGCAGGGGGGGGCAATATGAAAGGGATGAACCTAGACAAAACCGCCTGAAACACGATAGGGTAGTACAAGGTATTACCTTTTGGTTCGGAGGCTCACATGGTATCTGCAACGTCCATCAAGCTTGATGACGACATGAAAGGTCGCGTTCGGGATCTTGCCGAAGCCCGGCAGCGTACATCTCACTGGATCATGCGCGAAGCGATCGCGCAATATGTCGAACGCGAGGAGAAGCGTGAGGCGCTAAAGCGTGACACGCTACAGGCGTGGGAAGAGTTCCAGCAAACAGGCCTTCATGCAACGGCTGAAGAGGTCGACCGCTGGCTGGAGAGCTGGGGAACGGACGATGAATTACCCGCACCCAAATGTCACAAGTAAGATTTGCACCGGCAGCCATTCGGGATCTGCAACGGCTCCGTGACTTTCTGCGCTCACAAAACCCCGATGCCGCGCGCCGTGCCGGAGAAGCCATCCGTCAAGGCGTGAAAGTGCTTGGCGCCCACCCGAACCTTGGCCGACTGGTCGATGACCTTCCTGAAGCGTTTCGGGAATGGCTTATCGAGTTCGGTGACAGCGGCTATGTCGTGCGATACCGGATTGACGGGGATACGGTGACCATTCTGGTCATCCGGCATCAGCGCGAAGCAGGATATTCTTGAAAGTCCGCTTCAGCCTCCACCTCATTTCTTATCCAGCGTCGGCGGCACGGTTTTGATTGCGGTCACCGTCGGGTGCACCTCGATCAAACATTCGCGGAACACGCGCGCCATACGTGACATCACCGATTGCGGGAAGTTCGCCACACACATGCCGATCTTGAAGCTGAGCAGATCGGGACGCAGCGCCCGCATTTCGCCGCGTTCCACCCATTGCCGGGCAAAGTGGGTCGGCAGGAAGCTGACAAACTTCCCACTTCGGATCAGGTACGCCAGACCTTCCATGTCATAGGCCGTCGCACTGGGCGGATGTTTGAACAGCGACTGAAACGCCAGCGCCACTGAATAGCCGCGCCGGGCGTATTTCTGCTCTGCCAGTTGTTCAATCGGCATTTTTGCGTCGGCATTTTCAAACAGCGGATGATCCTTGCCGCAATACATCGTCTGTTCTTCGTGAAAAAGCTGCTGCATCTGCACCGCCGCATTCATCGGCTGGTTGGGCATGACGGCAACTTCCATCTGCCGGCTGAGCAACGCATTTTCAATCTGATTGGGCGAGACGACAACAAAGGTCGGATGCACACCCGGTGCGCGTTCATGAAACAGCGCAATCGCCTGATCAAGCTTGCAATTGGTGTTTTCCACCATCGCATCAACCACACCAATGCGAAGCTCGCCGACCATATTGCCGCGGATCGCCCCGACCTCGGCGCGAAATGAGTCAGCTGCGGCAAAAAGTTTTATGACTTCGCTATAGATCTTTTGCCCATGTTCGGTCAGCGAAAAGCCCGACCGCCCGCGCCGACAGAGCTTTACCCCCAACCGGGTTTCAAGGGCGGACATCTGGGTGCTGATGGTGGATCTGGAAATGCCCAATTCATCCTGGGCGGCGGTAAAACCGTTGCTTTCGACGATGGTTCGGAAAATACGCAACTGGCGGAAATCCACATCACTGAGCGGCGGAAGTGTCACTGACATCGGCGGCAGACCTTCGTGAAAGCAATAGGTTGAGAAAATCGGACGTTTAGTTTGAAAGTTTCATATTATTGAACACGTCTCCCCGTGGCAATGTTTGCGCACGCTTTGAACCATTCTATTGCGCCACCGCGCTACCAGCGCTACCAGCACCATCGCCTTGAGGAACATCGCCAATGAGCAACGCCACCGACAAACCCGATAGTGCATCGCTTTCCTTTGTTCCGCCTTCGGCGATGACCCTGCCGCGTTATGCCGGTGTCGCAAGCTTCATGCGCGCCCCGCATCTTTCGATTGAGGATGCAGCCTTAAGCGAGGTCGATATCGCGATGATCGGCGTGCCATGGGATGGCGGCACCACCAACCGCCCCGGCGCGCGGCACGGTCCGCGCCAGTTGCGCGATCTGTCCACCATGATCCGGCCCAAACACCCGGCCACCGGCCAGAACCCGTTTGAAGACCGCAACATTGCCGATCTGGGCGATGCGCCGGTCAATCCGGCCGATATCATGGATACGCTCGAAAGTGTGACCGGCTTTATTGCCAAGCTGAAATCAAAGGGCATCAGCCCGCTGAGCGCCGGTGGCGATCATTTGCTGTCCTATCCGATCCTCAAGGCACTGGCAGCCGACGGGCCGCTTGGCATGGTGCATTTTGATGCCCATACCGACCTTTTTGACAGCTATTTCAACGGTTACAAATACACCCACGGCACGCCCTTCCGCCGCGCGATCGAGGACGGTTACCTTGATCCCAAGCGCGTGGTTCAGATCGGCATTCGCGGCACGATGTATGACGGCGAAGACGTTGAATGGGGCCTTGCCCAAGGGGTTCGCATCATCCGCATGGAAGAGGTCCTTGATCGCGGCATTGACGCCGTCATGGCCGAGGCGCGCGACATTGTCGGCATGCATAAAACCTATGTCAGTTTTGACATTGATTCCGTCGACCCCGCCTTTGCGCCGGGCACCGGCACACCGGAAATTGGCGGCTTTAACAGCCGCGAAGCCCAGAAAATGATCCGGCAGCTCGCCGGACTGAACCTTGTCGGGGCAGACCTTGTCGAGGTCTCACCCCCGTTTGATCCTTCGGGAGGAACCGCCTGGCTTGGCATCTCGCTCATGTATGAATTGCTGTGCGTACTGGCCGGGTCAAACGCCACCAATAACCCGAACCGAAAATCGGGCTGAGGCACAATAAATCTCAATCAGAGAGCATCTCACACCGGAGACACCATCTATGAAACGCGTACTTTCGAAAATCTGCCTGTCGGGTGCGGCACTCGCAACCGCCTTCTCGCTTTCCCAGGTCGCCTCGGCCGAGGAACTCACCATCGCCCATTCCACCTGGGTTGGCTATGGCCCGCTTTATATCGCGCAGGAAGAAGGCTTCTTTGAAGAAGAAGGCCTTGATGTTGATCTTGTCGTTATGGAAGACGTCAAAACCCGTATGCCCGCCCTGGCTGCTGGCCGGATTGACGTTGCCGTCACCACGATTGACACCGTGCTTGGTTTCTACACCGAAGACCATCCGCTGACCTATCTGTTTGCGCTTGATGACTCACGCGGCGGCGACGGTATTGTTGCCAATGCCGACATCAAATCCCTTGCCGACCTTAAGGGCAAAAACGTTGCCTATACCGAGGGGTCTGTTTCCCAGTTCTTCCTCAGTGTCCTTCTTAAAGAAGCCGGCATGAGCCTTGATGACGTCAACTCGATGAACATGTCGGCTGGTGATGCCGGTGCGGCCTTTGTTGCCAAGCGTGTTGACGCCGCTGTGACCTGGGAGCCGTGGCTGACCCGGGGGCAGGATACCGAACATGGTCATCTGCTGATTGACAGCTCCAAGGCACCGGGCCTGATCACTGACATCGCGGTCACGACCGAGGAAACGCTCAAATCCCGTCGTCCGGAAATGGAAGCGCTGTATCGTGCATGGGCCAAGGCCGTTGCCTGGCAGAAAGCAAACGAAGACGCAGCCGACGCGATTATGGCCAAAGGCGTTGGCGGCTGGCTTGATGATCCGGCGGTCTTTGCCGACACCCGTTCGGGCATTGCGTTTTACGATGCAGACATGAACAAGACCTTCATGGATCCGTCCAACCCGGACGGCATTGTTAGCACCATTGCCAATGCCATGACCCTTGGCAAGGAAGGCGGCCTGTTCACCATGGACGCCGATCCCGAAAGCCTTCTGGCTGCTGACATCGTCAAGTAACAAGAACACCCAAGCTTAAAGAGCAAGCATCATGTGGACCAGATCCCTTTTCTCGCCCAAGACCGACATTGACAGGGCAACCTATATCGTCCTGTCGCTGATTTCGGTTGCAGTTGTCATGGCCCTTTGGTGCTTGCTCACCTATGGCGGGATTACGCCCAAGGACTTCCTTGCCGCCCCGCACGAGGTGGTGCAAGCAGGCATCAAACGCATTGGCAATATGTCGCTGTTTGAACATATGTCGGCAAGCCTTGTTGTCATCCTGTCGGGCTTTATCCTTGCCTCCGTCTTTGCCGTTCCGATCGGCATCCTGATGGGCAGTTTCCGCGCGGTTCAGGCGCTGATTGAACCGATCACCGGTTTCATGCGCTATATCCCGGTTTCCGCCCTGATCCCGCTTCTGATCCTGTGGATCGGCATCGGGATCGAACAGAAAATCATGGTGATTTTCCTCGGCACCTTTTTCCAGCAGCTCATCCTGATTTCCGACGTTTCGGCCCGGATTTCCAAGGATCTGATTGACTGCGCCTACACCCTTGGTGCGGATCGCAGGCGCGTCGTCACCCGTGTGCTGGTTCCGGCCTGCATGCCCGGTGTGATGGATAACCTGCGCGTCACCATGGGCTGGGCCTGGACCTATCTTGTTGTCGCCGAACTGGTCGCAGCCGACACCGGCCTTGGTTATATGATCCTCAATGCCATGCGCGGGCTGTTTACCGATGTGATTTTGCTTGGTGTCTTTACCATCGGCATTCTGGGCCTGATCACCGACTTCTTCTTTAAATGGGCACGCCGGCGCTTGCTGCCCTGGTCTGCTGATTTTTAAGGGGCGATACACTCATGAGCATGCTTTCCCTCCGTGACATCACGGTCCGTTTCGAACCCAAGGACAAACCGCCGGTTCTGGCCCTGGATGATGTATCGCTTGATGTGGCCAATGATACCTTTTCGGTCATTGTCGGCCCGTCAGGCTGTGGCAAATCAACCTTACTTCGTCTTGTCGCCGGGCTTGAAACCCCGACATCGGGGCGGCTTGAACTTGATGGCGAACCGATCAACGGTCCGTCTGCTGATCGCGGTATGGTGTTTCAAAGCTACACCCTGTTTCCGTGGCTCACGGTCCGTGAAAACGTCATGTTCGGCCCAAAGCTTAAAAACCTTGCGAAATCCGAATGCGAAGACATCGCCGATGATCTGATCAAGGCGGTGCATCTTGACGAGTTTGAGAAATCCTATCCCAAGGAACTTTCAGGCGGCATGCGTCAACGTGTGGCCCTTGCCCGGGCGCTGGCCAATGATCCCCGCATTCTGTTGATGGATGAACCGTTTGGCGCGCTCGACAGCCAAACCCGTCAGATGATGCAGGAACTGTTGCTTGATGTCTGGCAAAGCCGCCGCAAGACGGTGCTGTTCATCACCCATGACATTGACGAGGCGATCTTCCTGGGCGATGAAGTGCACGTGATGTCCGCCCGCCCCGGCCTGATCAAACAGTCGCTTGATATCGCGATCCCTCGCCCGCGCCATATAGATGCGCTCACCAGCCCGGAATTCATGGATTACAAACGCACCATCCTGTCACTGATGCATGACGAGGCAATCAAGGCCGAAGACGCTGCCAACCACCGCAAAACGGCCTAAGCCCCGCAAACAAAGCGACAAAACAAACACCTGCCTGACTTGCCACCACCCGACAGGCTCAGGCACAGGGAATGTGCGGCTCACAGCAAACCCCGCACATTCCCGCTCCTGTCCGGCATGGAAACCCGTTCAAAGCCACATATTCCGGGCAACACAGCGCTACGCACACCACGACTCCCGACCACCGCAGAGCACAGCCTGCCCGGCAATACCGTGCCTCAGGCAAGGAAATCGCCCCCTTGCAGCCGCTTCCGCCCCAAACAAACACACCCCACTGCCACTGCCACCGCCCCATCACCCGCAAACGATAGAATACCGTGCCTTGCGCAAGCTTTTGCAGCCATACGCGGTAAAATTCCTTGTGCAGCAGGACGAAATCCTACATCAGGAAACCGACCAAAATCGGCGTCGGCGGCAAGTCGAAGACCATCCCCTGACCGATGCAAATATTGCATCCTGAAATTCAGCCTGAACCAAATTGTATGAGGGTTTAAAATCGTCTGTCGGCACTCATTTTGACCGCTGGTTTGGGGTGCTTTGCCCGGCAATTTGATTATTCATTTTTTTTGAATAATCGTTCGGAATTTTCGATTTGTGTATTCAATCGCGATCAGGTCAAATGGGTTTTCATGCCAGATCGGGGTCCCCGGCCCGCACCGGAAAATCCCGCCAAAAGGCATATGATATTATCATACGAGTATTGAGAGAGCCCGATGTCCGTCCCTGCCCCGGCTGCCACCCCGGTTACGAATGCGTCGAATAAGAGCGTGATCAAAAAATTGCCGGCCCTGACCCCGGATCGGTCGCTTGATAGCTTGACGCTGGGGTTCCTCAAAACGCTGGAGGCGGAGGGGAAATTTCGCGGTGAAATCCATGCCGATTTCCCGACGCGCTTGATCCATGCCACCGATAACAGCGTTTATCAGGTGATGCCAACCGCAGTGCTGCAACCCAAGACGCGGGATGACATCAATGTCGTGATGGAATTGGCGGGGCGGGAGAAATTTTCCGAGGTCAAAATCACCCCGCGCGGGGGTGGCACCGGCACCAATGGTCAGTCGCTGAATAACACCATCATTCTCGATACCTCCAAACACCTCAATAACATCCTGGGCTTTGATGCGGAGCGCGGGCTTGTGCATGTTGAGCCCGGTGTGGTGCTTGATCAGCTTAATGCCTGGCTGAAACCACATGGCTATTTCTTCCCGCCGGCGGTGTCGACCGCAAGCCGTGCGACCGTGGGCGGCATGATCGGGTCGGACAGTTCGGGCAAGGGATCGCGGATTTATGGCAAAACCAGCCATTACATCCATGACATGACCACCGTGCTGATCGATGGCACGGATTTCAATACCCGTGCGATGAGTGCTACTGAAGCCAAGGAAACCATGGCCCGGCCGGATCGCGTGGGGCAGCTTTATCAAAAAATCCATGACGAAATCGCGCCAAGGCGGGATCAGATCAAATCAACCTTCCCGGAAATGAACCGGGGGCTGACGGGCTATAACCTGAAGGAAGCGGTGTCTGATAAAGGCGACATGAACCTGTCGTTCCTGATTGCCGGGGCCGAGGGTAGCCTTGGCATGGTCAAGGAGATTACCTTCCGCGTCATCCCGTTGCCAAAGCACAAAGCGGTTACGGTGGTGCGCTATGACAGCTTTGACTCAGCGCTGCGGCACGTCAAAACCCTGGTGCAGTTTGATCCGGTGGCGATTGAAAGCATCGATGACAAGGTCATGAAACTGGCCCGGCAAGATGAAAGCTGGCACATGCTGGGAAAGCTTCTTGGCACGGAAAACAGCACGGTTCAGACACGCGGCTTTAACGTGGTCGAGTTCGTTGGCGAGAGCGAGGCCGAAGTGGCCGCCAAGCAGGCCGAACTGAAAACCTATCTTGATGCCAACCCGACCGAAGATTTCGCGCCGATTGGCTTTGTGCAGGCGACCGACCCGGGGCAAATTGCCGCGATCTGGTCGATCCGCGCCAAATCAGTGGGGTTGCTGGGCAATCTTGAAGGCAAACGCCGCGCCACCCCGTTTGTCGAAGATACCGCAGTACCACCGGAAAACCTTGCCGATTTTATTGCCGAATTCCGCGCCCTTTTGGATGCCGAGGGCCTTGATTACGGCATGTTTGGCCATGTTGATGTCGGGTGCCTGCATGTCCGCCCGCTGCTGGACATGATGGACGAGGAGGACGAGGCCCGCATTCGCCGGGTGTCGGACGCCGTGGCGGAGCTTACCAAACGGTATAACGGCCTGATCTGGGGCGAGCATGGCAAGGGCTTCCGGGGGGAATATTCACCGATCTATTTCGGCGAAGAACTTTATGACGTTCTTCGCCGCATCAAGGAGGCCTTTGATCCCGAAGGGCAGCTTAACCCCGGCAAGATCGCCTCGCCGTACTCCAAAAACACGCCCATCACCGCGATTGACGAAGCGCCGATGCGCGGCCAGTTCGACCGCGAGATTGAGGATGCGCTTCGCGATGAATACCTTAATGCGACGCGGTGTAACGGCAACGGGGCGTGCTTTAACTGGGACCTGATGGATGCCATGTGCCCGTCCTATAAGGTCACGCGATCGCGTGTGCATTCGCCCAAGGGCCGCGCCGGAATGATCCGCGAATGGATCCGCCAGCTTTCCATCGGCACCGATCCGATGAACAAGGACCTGGCCGTCATCAACAGCCGGGATTTTTCCCATGATGTGTATGAGGCGATGGCCGGTTGCCTGTCCTGCAAGGCGTGCGCGGGGCAATGCCCGGTCAAGGTCGATATCCCGGAAATGAAATCCCGGTTTTTGGAGACCTATCACACGCGCTATAAACGCCCGATCAAGGACCATGTGATTGCCAAGCTGGAATATCTGGCCCCGCTTCTGGCAACCGCACCCGGCCTTTTCAACGCCCTGCAGTCCATCCCGCCGATGCCCTGGATTTTCAAACGCTTCATCGGCCTGACCGATTTGCCAAAGCTCCATACCCAAAGCCTGAAATCTGCCTTGCGCGCACGCGGCATTGGCAAGTTCAAGCAATCTGATCTGGATGGCTTGAGTGCGGATGAAAAGGCCAAGTCGGTGATCCTCGTGCAGGATTGCTTTACCACGCATTATGACACCGACGTGGTTCTGGCCCATGTCGACCTGTTGCAACGCCTTGGATACCGCGTTTTCGTGCCGCCCTACCGCCCCAATGGCAAGGCGATGCATGTGAAGGGGTTCCTCAAACGCTTTGATTATCAGGCGACGCAAAATGACATCGTGCTGGGCAAAATCGCGCAGGCGGGCGTGCCCATGATCGGGATCGAGGCCAGTGTGACGCTTACATATCGGCAGGAATACGACCAGCGCCTTTCAAACCGTCCGGACTATCGCGTGCATCTGTTCCATGAATGGCTGGCGGGCGAGATCGAACACGTCCGCCTGACCCCGCCGAAACTTGATAACGGCGTTAACATGGGCACGACTGAGGCCCCGGCAAGCCTGTTCCCCCATTGCACGGAAAAGACGTCGCTTCCTGATGTTGGCGTGAAATGGCAGAACATCTTTGAAGCCTTCGGGCTTACGCTTACCACGGAAAAAACCGGCTGTTGCGGCATGGCCGGTGTCTATGGCCACGAAACCCGCCACCAGGAAACCTCGCGCGAGCTCTATGACCTGAGTTGGAAAAAGAAGGTTGATGCCACGGGCACCCAAAACATGCTGGTGACCGGCTATTCATGCCGCTGTCAGGTGGATCGCTATGAAGGCGCGAAGCCGCAGCATCCGGTGGAGTATCTTGCCAAGCTTGTCACGAACTAACCTCTTAGATACATGCTTAAGGCCTCTTATCAGCAGTCCTCTGGAAATGACCTATGAATATCGGCCAATTCTCCGGCACCTCTTTGCAGCCAAAAATGAACAAATTTTCAATTCTACGTGCCCGGCTAGGCACGTGGTCTTGACCATCCTCAGGCCCTACCAGCTCCCATAGTTCGTCCACCATCATCACCACAAGAGCAGAACTGTATAAGTAACCGCCATTCGTCAATGTTGCTTTGTCCGCCAACGCATTACCTGTTTTTGCATTCTCCAACCGTTTTTGCTCAGACCACGGCTGATAGCTGGAAATAGCTCGAGTTAAGCGAGCACGCTGAACTTGAAGTTCTCGGATAAACCTAGAAAGCGCCTTTTGCAGAACGGGTTCTGAATGCTGAATACAAACCTGAAGAGCCGTAACATAGTCATCATTTAACTCTGGTAGATCAGGTGTGAACGCTTCTCCTTTACTCATTCTCAATGCAGTTTCGAACGACATAGCAGAAACCTCATGCAAACCTGAAATCACAAGAGGCATGGCACTTTTTGCTGCAACCAGTTGACGCTCTCGTTCATCGTTTACAACTTTGTATTGTTGGCGAATTTGCCAAAGAACTAGCAGCGCAGTCATTGACGCGGCCCCAACTCCAAGAATGCCTGCAGCTAAAGTCTCATGGTTGTAGATCCAATCGTTTAGACCGGACCGAGATGAAATCTCAATTAACAAACCAAAACAGACAATTCCCAGAATTGCCCCACCAAATACCAAAGGCGTTACTTCTTGAGATCGAGTAATCATTCCAATACTTCCCTAGCACTTCTAATTTGCCTTCTACCTAAGCCAATGCGTCACCAATAAGCAAATCGACCACCACCTCACAAGCGTTACCTAAAAAGAATTCTAACCCCTATACATTCACAATCACACAAATGTATATACACTTGACATATACAAGACTCAAGCGCACAATGCCTGAGAGCTTATCCGCGCAAGGAGGCATTGATGACCCAGGCATCCGTATTTCTGAATAACAAAACACAGGCCGTTCGCCTGCCCAAAGATGTTGCCTTTCCTGAAGGCACAAAAACGGTTGAGGTGATTTCGGTCGGGGTGACGCGGGTGATTGTGCCAAGCGATCACTTGTGGGACACGTTTTTTGATGGGCATGCAGTCAGTGATGACTTCATGGAAGACCGCAATCAGCCCGCGATGCAGGAACGGGAAGCGCTGTAATGCTGCGCTTTATGTTAGATACCAATATCTGCATCTATGTGATCAAGAACCGCCCACCGTCCTGCCGGGAGAAATTCACCACCCATAGCGGGGCTTTGGCAATTTCATCGGTCACCATGGCCGAACTGATCTATGGCGCGATGAAATCCGCCAAGCCGGAAAGCAACCTACGGACCATCGAGGAATTCGCCGCCCGCCTGACCGTGCTTGATTTCGACACCCATGCCGCAGGCCATTACGGCGAAATACGCAGCAACCTTGAAGCCAAAGGTACTGTCATCGGCCCCTATGACATGATGATAGCTGGGCACGCACGCAGTCACGGTCTGGTCCTTGTCACCAACAACACCCGCGAGTTTGCACGCGTGGATGGGCTGCGTTTGGAGAATTGGGTTTAGAGAACAAAAGACACATTATTGTGCACAACTTCAAGCGCAGGATGACTCCAGTTGCTTCATTTGATTGACTTGATTGAAAAAAGCCTGTCGTCGGTAGAGTCAGATTTCTTAGGTTGGTTTGAAGGTATCCCCAGCGGTTCAGCATGGCGTGTGATATCTGACTACAGTGTCGACAATTCATCCAAACAAAATGATGCTTACACATTTGTCATACTGCTCAACCACGACACGTCCGAGAATATATCATCTTATGTCAATTCTGTTGCACCGGTTGACATCAAAGGAACACGCACCCCATCAACTGGACTGATCAAATATTTAGCGTGCCCCGTTTCTTTCAGCATCACGTTTGTCGTTGCGCGCAATAGCGACCATCTCAAAGCCTTTATTACATCTGAAGCGATGCTAGACCATGCAATTGGTATGCGAGAGACAATAGCTAACAAGCTAGCTGAAGAACCAGAAAATGCGCATTTTTATGCGCCCCTTGATAGAAGGTTTAACGCGCTTCAACAGGAGCTTGAGGGGAAAAGGGCAAATCTAAAACTATTACGTAAAATGTTTCTTGCTGGAACATTTGCTAGTATCGCGTTCCGCTTACTTGAGCGCAAAAGGCCTTCGAATATTTTCTGGATAACCGACCGTGATGCGATCTTTGACCGACATAATGGGGTTGCATTTGATATTGCTTGGGTCCTTTTCCAAGTAACTAGGCTAAACTTGGCACCTGTCGTGCATTTAACTCGTCCAAAGTTCTACTTTGCTTATCCCGGAATGGATGGGGCTACGGAATATGCAGAATTTGTTCGACTACCCGACTACCTCGCCGGAGTTTTTGCCGATATCCAGCTTCCGCAGATCACATTCAGCCACGGCAAATTCGAACCAATTTTCGAGCAACTAATAATAAACTCCACTAACAACACAGTAATCGAACTACTAACTAGCGTGCGTGACGATCACGTTACGGCCAGACGCCTTCGCTTCACAAAATAAGACGGCAGGCGACATAAAAAGCAGCGCCGTTTAATTGCGCTGCTCTTCTTGTTTCTTCAATGAAGTTCGAGATTCCCGCCTGCGCGGGAATGACGGTGTGGGATGGTCGCAGGTTGTGTCGGTCTGATCAGACCGGCGTTGAGGTCACCAAATTTGATTTCTGCCGTGGCAAATATTTGCCATCCCCCTTTTGGCCGGTGACTTCGCCGTCTTTGACCACGGTTTTGCCGCGGACGATGGTGTGGACGGGCCAGCCTTTGACCTCTAAGCCTTCATAGGGGCTGTAATCGCAGCCCTGTTGCAGGATGTCGTTGGTGATGGTGACGGTTTTATTGGGGTCCCAAAGGGCCAGGTCGGCGTCTGAGCCAATGGCAATCGTGCCCTTTTGCGGGTACATGCCATAGAGTTTGGCGTGGTTGGTGGATGTCAGCGCGACAAAGCGGTTGAGGTCGATGCGGCCCTTTTGCACACCCTCGGAAAACAGGATCGGCAAACGGGTTGCCACGCCGGGAATGCCATTGGGAATCCAGCGGAAGCTTTTCTTGCCCTTTTCATTGAGCTTGCCTTCCAGGTCGTTAAAGCGGAACGGGCAATGATCGGATGAGAACAGGTCAAACACGCCGCGTTCCAGACCATCCCAACAGGCGTCCTGACTTTCCTTGTCGCGTGGCGGCGGGGAGCAGACGAATTTTGCGCCTTCAAGTTCGTTCTGATCCAGATCATCTGCCGTCAGCATGAGATATTGCGGGCAGGTTTCGCCGACGATCTTGCTGCCGCGCACGCGGGCGCGTTCGATTTCTTCCATCGCCTGCTGGTTGGAGACATGAACGATGACAATCGGGGTATCGACGATTTCGGCCAGTGACAATGCGCGATGGGTGGCTTCGCGTTCAGCGGCGATGGGGCGGGTTGTGGCGTGCGATTTGGCGGAGAATTCGCCGGCTGCTTCGTGCTGCCCGATCAGGAAGCGAATGGCGTCTTCGTTTTCGCAATGGACCAGCACCAGCGCGCCGGTGTTTTTGGCCGCACTTAGCGTTTCAAGGATTTCATCATCGCGCAGACGCAGGTTTTCATAGGTCATGAAGACCTTAAACGAGGTATAGCCATCCTCGACCAGGGCCGGGAGCTCCTGCCCCAGAACCGACGGCGTCGGGTCGGTGACGATCAAATGAAATGCCACATCAATATGGCATTTGCCGTCCGCCTTGGCGTGATAGACATCAAGCGAATGCCGCAGGCTGTCGCCCTTTTCCTGCATGCAGAATGCGAGGATCGAGGTATTGCCACCAATGGCGGCCGAGCGCGTGCCACTTTCGAAATCATCGGCCATGACAATGCCATCGCCGGATGGCTGATCAATATGGACGTGGCTGTCGATGCCGCCGGGCATGACATAAAGCCCGGTGGCATCGACGATATCGTCCGCACCATCAAGGGCGCTCGCGATGGCGGCAATCTTGCCATCGGTGATGCCAAGATCGGCAACATAGGTGTCGCTGGCGGTAACGATGGTGCCGTTTTTGATGATGCGGTCAAACTGCATGATGTGGCCTGCCCCCTTATTGATTGGTCGTATCAAGCAGGCGGTCAAACGCCGCCGTCAGACGGTCCACCTGTTCAATCGTGTTGTAGTGCACCATTGAAACACGCACGACGCCAGCATTATCCGATAACCCCATATATTCGACCAGACGGCGTGAATGGAAATCGCCGAAGCGGATGGCGATCTTTTCCGCATCAATTGCCTTGCAGATATCCTCGGCATTGCGGCCATCGAAACGAAAGGCAATGGTGGGAATGCGCGTGCCGTCGCGGTTGTCATCCTGCCCGATGATGACGCAATCATTGCGACCACGAAGGTAGCGCAGCAAACGTTCGGTCAGTGCATTTTCCTGCGTGGCGATGGCGTCATAGGCGGCAACGATTTTATCGCGCGTGCTGCCGCTTTCCCCTGCCCGTTCGCCCAGTTCGGTCAGGTAATCGACAATGCCGCAGACGGAATAGGCCATCTCGTAGCTTGGGTTGCCGGGCTCCAACTTTCCGGGGACTTTGTCCTTGCCGTAGAAATAATGATAGAGCGTATCAAGTTCGAGCAGCAGGTCATATTTGCCATACATCAGCGCCCCGTGCGGGCCATAGGTTTTATAGAGGCTAAAGACATAATAGTCGGCGTCAAATGCCTTAACATCCACCGCACGGTGCGGGGCATAGGCCACGGCATCAACACAGATTTTCGCACCGTTGGCGTGGGCATAATCGGCAAATTCGCGGATCGGATTGATCTCACCAATGATGTTTGACACGTGGGTTACACAGACCAGTTTGGTGCGATCGGTCATCACGGCTTTCAGACCGTCAAGCTCCAGCCGGCCGGTCTGGACATCGGGTTCCCAGAAACGGATTTTCACACCGGACTCTTCCAAACGGACCCAAGGGCCGATGTTGGATTCATGATCGCCAATCGTCACGACGATTTCATCGCCATCGGCAAACTGGCTGACCATTGCGCGGGCAAGGTTTTGCAGCAAAACCGTGGTGGATGCGCCAAAGATGATTTCTTCCGGGCGCGTGGCATTGACCCATTGGGCCGCGGCCTTGCGGGCATCCATAAGCGCCTCTGCCGCCTTTTGGGAGACTTCGTAAGACCCGCCGATCTGCACATTGCGATCATAAAGGAAGCTGTTCATCCGCTCGACCGCCCTTGCGAGGATCTGTGACCCGCCGGCATTGTCAAAGAAAGTCCAGCCGTGTGACAGAGCGGGAAACTGGCTGTGGACATAGTCCATATCAAGGGTACGCTGTGTTGCCATGGAAGGCATCCTCCGAATTTTTGAGTTTGTTTTTAATGAGCAAGAACGGCCTGGAGGAAATTCCGCGTGCGTTCTTCGTTGGGCGCGTCAAAGATTTCGCCTGGGGTTCCGGCCTCGATAATCGCGCCGCCATCCATGAACAGAACCCGGTCGGCGACCTGACGGGCAAAGCCCATTTCATGGGTGACCACCACCATGGTGACCCCGGTCCCGGCGAGCTTTTTCATGACATCCAAAACCTCGCCAACCATTTCGGGATCAAGGGCGGATGTCGGTTCGTCAAACAGTAGCACCTTGGGTTCCATGGCAAGCGCCCTTGCAATGGCGACACGCTGTTGCTGCCCACCCGATAGATGGGCGGGATATTTATCGGCCTGTACGGAAATGCCGACGCGTTCAAGCAAATCGCGCGCGCGTTTTTCGGCGTCCGCCTCCGACATTTTGCGCACCCGGATCGGGGCGAGCATAACGTTGCGCAGCACGGTCATATGCGGAAACAGGTTGAACGACTGAAACACCATGCCGACTTCGGCCCGGACCTGATCCAGATCGGGTCCGGCACGCACCGGAATGCCATCAACAGTGATGTCGCTGCCATCTTCAAACGGTTCGAGATGGTTGATGCAGCGAATAAGGGTGGATTTCCCCGAGCCGGACGGCCCGACAACACACAGCACTTCGCCTTGTGCAATTTCAAGGTCAATGCCATGCAGGGCAACGAAATTGCCATAGGTCTTGCGGAGATTGGAAATCTTGATCAGCGGCGCTTTCATCAGCTTCTCCCGCGGCTAAAACGTTTTTCAAGGCGCGCGACAAAGCGCACCATCGGCAGAAGCAGGATCAGATAGATCACAGCAGCCCCGATCAGCGGCGTCGGATTGGCGGCAAGCGCCTGTGCCTGGGTCGCTTGTTTGAGCAGGTCGGGCATGGCAACGACGGACGCCAGGGCGGTGTCCTTAAGGACGTTGATGCAATTGTTGGTCAGCGGCGGGATGACGATGCGGATCGCCTGGGGCAGGATCACATCGGTCATGGTATAGCGGTTTGACAGACCAAGGGCGGCGGATGCTTCAAACTGGCCCTTGGGAATGGCTTCGATCCCGGCGCGGAAGATTTCAGCCGTATAGGCCGACGACACCAGGGTCAGCGCCGTCACAGCCGAAAAGAAGGGCGACAGGCGAATGCCGACAAAGGGCAGCGCGTAATAGACAATGATCAAAAGGACCAAAAGCGGGATGGAGCGAAAAACATCGATGTAGCCGCGCACCAGCGCATTGACCAAAGGCCCGGAATAAAGACGCATCACCGCCAGAACCAGACCACCAATCAGCCCGGCAATAATACTGGTTGCGCCAATCCCGATGGTGACAAGCAAGCCGTTCATAAGCTGCGGCAGGCTTTGCATCAGCACGGGGATGTTAAAGAACGTCGAAAATAAATCCATTTCACCACCAAGTCAGTGTTGCCCCACCGACGACACCGGGAGTCTCATGGTGCCGTCGGTGGTGTTGAAGTGCGATATGCGCTTAGTCGATCGACGGCATATCAAGCACTTTGACGGTCGAGGTGGTGTCTTCGGGTTTTGCACCGAACCAGGTTTCATGCAGGTCTGCGATGAAGCCTTCTTTTTTCAGCTCGGTAATCACATCGTTCACTTCGGTTGCAAGCGGGGCATCCTTGTTGAACATGATCGAGTATTTTTCGCCGGTGGTGATCCGCTCGACCACTTTGAGGTTCGGCTTGTCTTTTACATAATACAGCAGTGCCGGGATGTCCGAGACATAGCCATGAATACGACCGGCCTGCAGATCAAGCATGGCTGGCGACAGACCTTCGTAACGACGAACATCGTCAAAGCCATAGTCACCGCCATTTTCGGTGACCCACATATCGCCCGTCGAGCCGGTATCAACACCGACAACCTTGCCATCCATATCGGCAAGCCCGGAAACGCCGCCATCGGCCATCGCGGTCAGGGACTGGTCACTGTCATAGTACGGCTGTGCGAAGGTGACAGACTCAAGACGCTTGTCGGTAATGGTGATCGAGGAAACCGCCATATCGATGCGGTCCGACTGAACCGCCGGGAACAGACCGTTGAACGGAATGTTGACGAATTCAACGGTTTTACCCAGACGGCTGGCGATTTCGTTGACCAGATCAACTTCGAAGCCAACGACGGTGCCGTCTGCTTGTTCGAATTCCCACGGAACGTTGCCGATATTGGCGCCAACGGTCAGATCTGCTGCATTTGCAGACGCAAAAGCCGAAACGGCAAGAACACCGCCAACAACCGATGACGTCAAAAAGTTTGCGAACTTCATTATGATTTCCTTGTGTTTTTAGCCAACCCTGAAATAGTGGTCTAACTGGTCAGACCAGTTAGACCAAACAAACATATTTGAATGTCCTGTGCAAGATTGTTTGTGCAAAAAGGAATCAGATTTGTTTTTATACCTTACACTGAACAAAAAATACGCAAGAAGGACCCAAGGGAATGTTCAACCGTACGCCTCTGCCCCAGACGGTCGCGCGACAAATTCAGGAAATGATCCAGAATGGCGAGCTCGCGCCCGGTGACAAAATCCCTTCGCAGCGCGAATTCGCTCAGAAATTCGGGATATCACGTGCATCCCTGCGCGAGGCGCTGCTGACGCTTGAAACATTGGGCCTGATCAAGACCGAAGCCGGACGCGGCACATTTGTGACCGACCCCGCCACGCGGGCATCGGCTGATATGGCACCCTGGCGTTATTCGGAAAGTCACAGCGTATTCGATGTGTTTCAAACCCGCATGATCCTTGAAAGCGAAATCGCCGCCCTTGCGTGCGGGCGCCTTGCCGCAACCCAACTTGAAGCCATGGAAGAGGCCACCAACCGCATGGAAAAGGGCTGGGCCAAGCAGGATCTGATTGCCAATGTCGAGGCGGATCTGGAGTTTCACGGCACGATTGTCGAGGCGTGCTCAAACAGCCTGATGCGCGACCTTTACAAGACAGTGCGTGACAAGATCACGGAAACCCAGCGCCAGCCGATCCCGATCACCGATCCGGAACGGATGCGGGAGTCAATTGGCGAACACCGCAAGATCATTGCAGCCCTTCGCAACAATGACGCCGAGGGCGCACGCCGCGAAATGCAGGCCCATGTGCGCAATACTGCGCGCTGCGCCGGGCTGCAGACCTGACCTGCCCCAACGCCCGGACATAACGATCAGAGAAACGGCCGCATCTTTCTGATGTGATCGGCAAAGGCGTCGATCACATGGGTCGGGTTGAGTTTGGATGTCATGACACGCAGGCCCAGTTTGGGCGGCACCGGCAACAGCGGCAGTGGCGATTTGACGATGAAAAGGTCGTGCGGAACGGCCTTTTACCCCCCTCCGCGCAAGAAGACAGGACCGGCAAGCTCGATGGTGTTATGCCATCGCCACGCCACAGGCATGACCCGCCCCCACAGCAGTCCGGCCAAATAAAGGCACATCAGGTTATCGTGTTATACTTGAATTTATCGGTGCGCTTACAATTTATAGAATCTTGTAGAATCCGGGGGCCGTGGTCCCCCATGAGGAATGTCATGGTTCTATCACGCCTTGCTGCCACATTGGTTTTGATGTGTTTTGCCTTTGCGATCCGCCCGGCACTGGCCGAGACTTCCCGGCTTGAACGGGGCACCCCGGCCGAGGCGCAAGCATTGGTCAAAAAGGCCGTCGCCCATATTGAAAAAGTAGGTATGTCCCAGGCATTCCGCGATTTTTCCGATCCTGACGGGGGATTTCAAGAAAAGGATCTGTACGTTTTCGTGCAGGACTACAAATGCACCTTTCTGGCCCATGGTTTGAACCCGGCCCTGGTGGGGCGCAACATCTGGGACTTGCAAAACCCGAATGGTCAATTTGCCTGCAGGGAAATTGTCAAAAAGACAAAAGAACAGGGTGAAGCGTGGACAGATTATGTTTTTCAAGATCCCTTGACCGGACAATTGGCCGACAAGACCGCTTATACCTATGGGCTGGAACATTGCATGGTGTCTTCGGGTACTTATCGATAATCGGCTTTTTTGCGGCAATTTCAGCCCTGCGTTCGGGTGCTGTACGGCGCTTGGCTTTTATCCTTGGCATCACTGTTGTTTGCCTGACGGGTGGCTTGGGTAGCTTGAGTCCCACATTGGCACAGGAACAGGAACACCCCCCGTCAAACTGGCAGAAACCGGACTGCGCGGGTGACATTGCCCGGCAGTTGCGCATCGCATTGCCCGAAATCATCGAGCTTGGTCAGGGGCTTGGCCCGGTTTCGCTTTTTGACATTGAAAAAACCAGACTGGCCCCGACCCTGGCCGAAGCCGGATATTGCGTCGAGTTCCATCTTTTGCCCTGGCTTCGGGCCGACAGCCAGATCAAAAGCGGCGTGCTGGACGGTTTTGTATCGTCGCAGAATATCGGCTGGTACAGGCGCGACTATTACATCAGCGACCAATTTGCCGAGATCGACATCTTTGTTCTGACCCATCCCGACAAGTTTATGCCAGACGGCTATGCCTATGAAGAGCTGGCAAACCTGCATGTGGCGGTGTTGCTGGGCGACAGTCTTGGGTTTGAACTTTCCGGGCGCGGCATCCCCTATACGACGTTGCCGTCAACGGCAAACCTGACGCGCTTTTTACTGGCAGAGCGGGTTGATGCGGTGCTGGGCTATCGCGGGATGTTTGAAAAATCCGCATCCGGTGCGCTTGAGGCGGGATTGCTGAAAATGAGCCATGTCGGCTCGCGTGACCTTTACCTCATGATTTATCGCGAGGTTGATAAGGCAGAGACGATTATCGATGCGCTCAATGTGCATTTGCGATAGGGCCTTTTGAATTACACCGATGATAAAAAGGCGCGAAAGTTGCGCGACATCAAAGAAACCGGATCGTGCCGGCACCAATATCCCCCCTCAACATCGCTGCATTGCATTAATAAGTGAATTTTGGTCAGATACCCGGACCTAAAAGACGCTTAAGGATGCAGTATTTAACGGGCACCTCAAGTCGCGACATCGGTGCCCCTGCCCCGTTTCCGGAGAATGGCATGAAAAGCTTGCGTATTGTGGTGATCTTGCTGGTGGTGGTAATTGCAGCGTCCGGGGGTGGATATGCCTATTGGCAATCCCAGCAATCCGATATTCCCGATTATATCGCATGGGGCAATGGCCGCATCGAAGCCGAGGAAATCCGCGTCGCCACAAAGTATGCCGGCAGGGTTGAAGACGTTCTGGTTCAGGAAGGCGATCAGGTCACGAAGGGTCAGATTCTGGCACGGATGGATACCGCCGAACTGATCGCAAGCCGTGCCCGCGCACGTGCCGAAGTTGCGGGCGCCGAACAAGGCATTGCCGAGGCGGAGGCCCAGATCATCCAGCGCGAAAGCGAGCTTTCCTTCGCCGAGCAGCAGCTTTCACGCGCACAGGAACTGGTCAAAAACAACAATATTTCCCGCCAGCAGGTCGATCAACGCCAGGCCGATCGCGATGTTGCCAAGGCAGCCTTAAGTGCCGCACAGGCCCGACTGGAAAGTGCGCGGCTGAATGTGACGGCAGCAGCGGCCGAACTTGAACGGATTGAAGTACAGATTGATGATTCCGTCCTTAAGGCCCCGCGTGACGGGCGGGTGCAGTACCGCCTTGCCGAACCCGGAGAGGTTCTGGCCGGGGGTGGCCCGGTCATCACCATGATCGACCTGACCGATGTTTACATGAATGTGTTTTTGCCGACCCGTCAGGCCGGGCTTGCCTTTGTTGGCAATGAAGCGCGGATTGTTCTGGATGCTGCATCGGATTTTGTCATTCCGGCCAAGGTATCGTTCGTCGCCGATGACGCGCAATTCACCCCGCGTGAAGTCGAAACGCGGTCCGAGCGCGACAAACTGATGTTTCGCGTCAAGGTGCGGATTAATCGGGAATTGCTTTCCGAGCATATCAAGCGAGTAAAAACCGGCCTTCCGGGAGAAGCATATATCATGCTCGCCGATCATACGGACTGGCCCGATGCCCTGACCCCGAATGTTCCCGATGACGCGACCCTGCGTCAGAACACACAATAGAGCGCCGCAACATGGTGGAGCGCGCCGACAATAGCGATACAGCACCGCGGCTTGCCGTGCACCTTGACGGCGTTTCGCACCGCTATGGCAAGGTCACAGCCCTTGATGACATCAGCCTTGAAATCCCGGCGGGTCAGACTGTCGGCTTCATTGGCCCGGATGGTGTCGGGAAATCAAGCGCGCTTGCCCTGATTTCCGGTGCGCGCAAAGTTCAGGGCGGCACGGTCAAAGTGCTTGGCGGATCGATGGAGAACGCCAAACATCGCAACACGATCCTGCCGCGCATTGCCTATATGCCCCAGGGGCTTGGCAAGAACCTTTATATGGATCTGACGGTGCGTGAGAACCTTGCATTTTTCGGCCGTCTGTTTGGTCAGGGAAAGCACGAACGCGATGAACGGATTGCCCGGCTTGTGGCGGCGACCGGGCTTGATCCCTTTACCACGCGCCCGGCGGGCAAGCTTTCGGGGGGCATGAAACAGAAGCTTGGGCTTTGCTGTGCGCTGATCCATGACCCCGATATCCTGATACTCGACGAGCCAACCACCGGGGTTGATCCCCTGTCGCGCCAGCAATTCTGGCAATTGATTGATGCGATCCGCCAAACCCAAAGCGAGATGACGGTTCTGGTCGCGACCGCCTATATGGATGAAGCGGCACGCTTTGACCGGTTGATTGCGATGAATGATGGCAGGGTTCTGGCAACCGGCACCGCCCCGGAGATTTTGGCCCGCACCGGGTCCGAGACACTTGAAGCGGCCTTTATCGCGCTGTTGCCCGAAGAAGAACGCCAGGGTCACCACACGCTTTCGATCCCGCCCCGCACAGTGAACCGCGAAACTCCGGCGATCTCGGCCGAACATCTGACCAAGAAGTTTGGCGATTTTACCGCTGTCGATGATGTCAGCTTCCGGATTGAAAAAGGCGAGATTTTCGGGTTTCTCGGCTCCAACGGTTGTGGCAAGACCACGACCATGAAGATGCTGACCGGGCTTCTGGATGCGACCGAGGGAACGGCAGAACTGTTTGGCAAACCGGTCGACGGGCAGGATATCGCCCTTCGTAACCGGGTTGGCTATATGAGCCAGGCCTTTTCGCTTTATTCCGAATTGACCGTGATGCAGAACCTTGAACTGCATGCCCATCTGTTTCACCTGCCCAAGGATCAGATCAGAAAACGCATTGATGAACTGTCCGACCGGTTCGGGCTTGGCCCCTATCACGATGATCTGAGCGCGCGTTTGCCGCTTGGCGTGCGTCAGCGTCTTTCGCTTGCCGTTGCGATCATTCATAGCCCGGAAATCCTGATTTTGGATGAACCGACATCGGGGGTTGATCCGGTGGCACGCGACGGATTCTGGGAATTGCTGGTCGAGCTTTCGCGCGATCAAGGGGTGACGATTTTCATTTCCACCCACTTCATGAATGAGGCGGAGCGCTGTGATCGCATATCCTTGATGCATGCGGGCAAGGTTTTGATCAGTGACACCCCCGATGCAATCACCAAAGGGCGCGGCAGCGACAGCCTGGAAGAAGCGTTTATCAGCTATCTTGAAGAAGCGGATGGCGCGGGTGGCACGGATGGCGCGGGTGGCGCAGATACGCAAACCGCAACGGAACCGGCATCGGCACAGGCAGTGGTCGCCCCGCAAGATGCGCTTGCAACGGCCAAGGGCAACGCGGCGCACTGGAAACCGGCGCGTGCATCACTTTTCAGTTTCCGACGGTTATGGGCCTATTCGCTGCGGGAAACCATGGAACTGGTGCGCGATCCGATCCGGTTGATGTTTGCCCTGATCGGCACAGCGATCCTGATGCCGGTTTTCGGGTTTGGCATTACCTTTGATGTTGAAAACCTGACCTATGCGGTGCTTGATCGCGACCGGACCCCCGAAAGCCGCACCTATATCGAAAATCTTTCAAGTTCGCGCTATTTCGAGCCGCAGGCACCGCTGATCAGCAATGCTGATCTTGAAGCACGATTGCTTTCGGGGGATGTGACGCTTGCCATTGAAATCCCGCCGGGGTTCGGACGCGATGTCGGGCGCGGCACCAGCCCGGAAATCGGCGCGTTTATTGATGGCAGCATGCCGTTTCGCGCCGAAACCATTCATGGCTATGTCGAAGGCATCCATCAGCAATATCTCGGCGAAAAGACCAAACGCGACATTGGCAGTTCCGAGCGTAACCAGACCATGCAGATCGAAACGCGCTATCGCTATAATCAGGATTTCAAAAGCATCTATGCGATGGTGCCATCGGTGATTGCCCTGCTTTTGATGTTTATTCCGGCAGTTCTGATGGCGGTCGGGGTGGTGCGCGAAAAGGAACTTGGATCGATCACCAACCTTTATGTCACACCGGTTTCACGGCTTGAATTTTTGTGGGGCAAGCAATTGCCCTATGTCGGGTTGGGGCTTGTCAATTTCGTGTTGATGAGCGCGATGGCGCTGTTCTGGTTTGACGTGCCGATCCGGGGCAATGGCCTGACGCTTTTGATCGGGGCGATCCTGTTTGTGATTGCCACCACCGGGCTTGGGCTTTTGATTTCATCCTTTACCAGCACCCAGATCGCCGCCCTGTTTGGCACGGCGATTGCCACCATGGTGCCATCGGTGATGTTTTCAGGGATGATGCAGCCGGTATCATCCCTTGAAGGGGTGCCGGTGGTGCTGTCGACCATCATTCCGACATCACATTTCATGTCGATCAGTGTCGGCACCTTTACCAAGGCGCTGGGCTTTGCCGAGCTTTATCCCGAACTGATCACTCTTTTGGTCTTTTTCCCGGCATTGACGATCCTTTCGATACTGCTTTTGAAAAAGCAGGAGGCATAAGACCATGGGCATGCGCGAAATCAGCAATATCTATCGCCTTGGGGTCAAGGAACTGTTCAGTTTGCGGCGTGATGTCGTTTTGATGGCGCTGATTGTCTGGGCGTTTTCCTTTGCGATCTATAACGCCGCGACCGGGTTTTCCCATGATTTGCGCAACGGTTCGATCGCGATTGCCGATCAGGATGGTTCCGCACTTTCGCTGCGCATTGCCGATGCGTTGCTTGATCCCTATTTCCAGACGCCAAAATCCATCGCCGAACGCGATATTGATGCCGCAATGAATAGCGGTGAATTTACCTTTGTGCTGGTGATCCCACCGCGTTTCGAAGCAGATATCGTTGCCGGGCGCAGCCCGGAAGTTCAGCTAAACATTGATGCCACTGCCATGATGCAGGCCGGGATCGGCGAAGGCTATATCAGCAACATCATTGCCCAAGAGGTCAGCACCTGGCTTGGCGGCAAATCGGCCTGGGCCGGACAGAACAGCGAGAGTGCCGCGTCCATCGTTACGCGCTATGCCTATAATCCCAATGTCCAGAGCGAATGGTTCACCAGCACGATGGAAATCATCAATGCGGTGACGATGCTGTCGATCATTCTTTCGGGGGCGGCCCTTATTCGGGAACGTGAACATGGCACAATCGAACATCTGCTTGTGATGCCACTCAGCCCGATCGAGATCATGCTGGCGAAAGTCTGGGCCAACGGGCTTGTGATTTTGATTGCCTGCATGCTGTCGCTTGTTTTTGTCGTGCAGCTTGTGCTGGGCGTGCCGCTGGTCGGATCGAAGCTTTTATTCATGGGTGGGGTGGTGCTGTATCTGTTCTTTGGTACAGCCTTGGGCATTTTCCTTGCGACCATGACGCGCTCCATGCCGCAATTTGGTTTGCTGTTTATTCTGGTGGTCTTGCCGTTGCGATTGCTTTCGGGGGGCAGCACGCCGATTGAAAGCATGCCCGAAACGCTTCAGAACATCATGCAATTCTCGCCCGCGACCCATTTCGTCAAATATGCGCAGGCCATCCTGTTTCGCGGGGCGGGCATTGGGGTGGTCTGGCCGGAATTCCTGCTGGTGTTTGTTATCGCCACAGGGTTCTTTGCCTTTAGCGCCATGCGGTTCAGGAAAAGTATCGCGCAGATGCGATAAAATGGTTTGGACCAGACACACAAAACCCCGCGCGGGAACCCGGCGGGGTGGGAATGGTGGGCCTAACAAGACTCGAACTTGTGACCTCTCGCATGTCAAGCGAACGCTCTAACCAACTGAGCTATAGGCCCCTATGGGTGCGAAAGATGGTGGGCCTAACAAGACTCGAACTTGTGACCTCTCGCATGTCAAGCGAACGCTCTAACCAACTGAGCTATAGGCCCGCAAATCCATCTTTCAAAAGACCAGCTCTTTCTGGGTGAAAGAACGGTCCGTGCCGTTTGCGTCGGCGAGGCGGTATTTAGCCCAAGGCAGGCAAAGGCGCAACCCCAGAAATGGTTTTTTGACAAAAAATGTTCATCAATTCCGTGGCAATTCCCATATGCTAGAAGATATCAATCGCGTGGATCGCAGGAACCCCGATATCGCGTCACCAGGGATGGGTTTTACGAAAGACAATGAACCAACTGCCTTCGGAAATGGCCTCGACCGGCCCCGCCACCGTCATCCTGCCCCCGCGGCAAACCTTGCCCGTGGTATTTGCATCGCCGCATTCGGGCCGCCAATACCCGCAGGATTTGATCGCGCAGGCCCGGATCGGGTCGTTTGAGCTGCGTGCGTCCGAAGATGCCTTTGTCGATCAATTGTTCAATGCCGCCCCAAAATTGGGCGCGCCGTTGCTGTGTGCGACGTTTCCGCGTGCCTATGTCGATGTGAACCGGGCGGCGATGGAACTTGATCCGCGGATGTTTGACGGTGATCTGCCAGATGATTCTGACATCAATTCGATGCGCGCGCTTTCGGGACTGGGATCCATCCCGCGTGTGGTCAGCGGCGGGGTCGAGATTTACAAGGGCCGCCTGCCCGTCGACGAAGCCTTCATGCGCATTGACACTTTTTACCGGCCCTATCACGGCGCTTTACAGAAATTGATCGACCAAACGCGCGATCATTTCGGTTACTGCATTCTGATTGATTGTCATTCCATGCCCGGTGATTCTTGTGACAGCATGAAAAACCGCGTTGATCTGGTGCTTGGCGATTGCTATGGAAGTTCCTGCCACCCGTCATTGACGCGGTTTGTGGAGGATTGCTTTCGCGATATGGGCTTTGCCCCGTCGCACAATGATCCATATGCCGGGGGCTATTGCACACGCCATTACGGTCGCCCGCAAGAACATGTGCATAGCCTTCAGATCGAGCTGTCACGCGCGCTTTATATGGATGAAGCCACAATCAGCCCACATCGCGGATTTGACGTTCTGCGCGACCAGATGACGGATCTGATCACGCGCTTCCATGATCTCGACGGGACCCTGCTTTAATGACAGACACCACCGACACCAGCGACGTTTTGAGCGATCTGGTCATCCGCGATGCCGAACCCGCCGATTTCGAACGCATCACCGAGATTTATGGCCACCATGTTTTGCATGGGCTGGCGTCATTTGAAGAACGCGCCCCGGAAATTGCCGAACTGACATCGCGCTGGCAACATGTGCGCGAACGCGGCCTGCCCTATCTGGTGGCGGAAATTGACGGCCGGGTTGAGGGATTTGCCTATGCCGGGGCCTATCGCACCCGCCCGGCATACCGCTTTACCGTCGAAGACACGATCTATATTGCACCTGATGTGGTTGGCAAGGGGGCCGGGCGGGCACTGCTGTCCGAGTTGATTACCCGTTGCACAGCGCTTGGTTATCGCCAGATGGTCGCAGTGATCGGCGATAGCGCCAACGTGGCCTCTATCGGGCTGCATGCGCGTCTGGGCTTTCGGGTTGCCGGAACATTGCAGTCCGCAGGCTTCAAACTGGGCCGCTGGGTCGATAGCGTGATCATGCAACGCGGCCTGGGCGACGGAGACAGCGACACCCCGCAAGGCAAGCCAAAGCACGAGAAATAAACAAATTTAAGACACATGCACAAAAGGCGCGGCCAAATGGCTGCGCCTTTTTGTTTTGCAACGCTGCCTTTTAGTGGAAACAGGCAACGACGCACCCCAGTTGATTTGCGGCGCACCATTTCGCGAATTTGGAAATCATTTATGTATTCAACGGCGGAGCATATGCTCAAAACGCCATAACATCCTGAATTTAGACAAAAAAAAAGGCCGCCTGTGACAGCGGCCCAAGTCTAGGGAGGAAACGTCCAAGAAACGAGCGACAAGTCGCTCGCCGGAATGCACTGCGTCCTACCGCAGCGCACAAATGGAGATTACTGATTTGCCGGGGAGGACGCAACAGGTTTTTGACTATTTTTTTGTCAGAAATATTACTGCTACTTTTTTATGCATACTTTCGATGCATTCACCGCAATAAGCCCGATTTTTTGCCATCTTGCGGTTACTTTTTGATCATTGAAGAAAATGGAATTTTCGGAATACGTCAAAGACTCGGCGCGAATCCGATGCCATTCCACACCGAGAATGCAGCTTTTAACCGTCTGGATTCCCGATATAGACCAGAATCAGAGCACATCCCGCACCCTGCCCACAGACATCAACACAGACGCATCCACCTTGCCCGCAGGCGCAGTCTTTCATAAGCTTGGTCAATCGGGGAAAGCTTTTACGCACCAAACACAATAGGAAGCACGACGACGTGACCGGGCACCTGCTGCGTATATTTACGTTGATCACCGTCCTCATGCTGGGCACCAGTCAAAGTGTGGCCGAGGAAAGGCTTTCTTTGTGTGACCGGATTGGCGCTGTCCCCAAGGACAAAAACGCCATCAGCGATCCTGTTGAAAAGCGGGCATATAACCCTTTTGCAGTTGGGCGGGCATGCGCCGAGGCCCTTAAAGAAAACCCTGACAATCCGCGGCACATGTATCAACTGGCCATCTCATTGATGTTGCTTGGCGAATATGATTTGGCACTCGAAACAATAAAGCAGGCAGCAAACCGCAAATACCCGGCAGCACAAGCGTTCCTTGATCGCATGGACGAACGCAGGCGATCATATGGCAACGATCAGAACACCGACGAAATCCGTCAGGATATTGACCCATGCGACCAATCAGGCAGTATTTACGCTGACACACAACGCATTGGCGCGGCCATCGCACCGGAAGAATACGACCCCGTAGAGGCCGAAGCTGCATGTCGCAAGGCTGTGGAAAAGGACCCGGATCATCGCAGATTTAATTTCCAGCTCGGCGCCGCACTGTTTGGATTGAAGAAACCGAAAGAAGCCCTGCCCTATCTGCAGAAAGCTGCAGACCAGAACTATTTCGCAGCACAGGCGCTTTTGTTCCAATTCATGCAGAAGCTTGAGGATAAAGAGGAATAAAGGCGATTTAATTCGCAGCCTGATCCGCCGATTTCGACTTCGCCGCACCTGGAATCTTGGTGCGCGCCGGGGATTTCTGCCCAGAGTAACCTTTGGCGATCATATCGTCATGGTCGCTGCGTTTTTTGGCCTCGTACATGCGCTGATCAGCAAGATCAATCAGGTTTTGCGGCAGGGAAATGGCATCTTCGATCCGTTCTGACAGGCCGACACTGGCTTTTTGGACCTGACCGTCTTCGAGCTGGGCCAGACCGGGTGCCATGACGCGTTCAAGCACCTCTGTCGCCTTGACGCTGTCGAGTTCGGGCAACAGGATCAGAAATTCTTCCCCGCCCCAGCGCACGACAAGATCAGAGCGACGGAACCGCTGCACCAGATTGCCGCCAACCTCGCCCAGGATGCGATCACCGTAATCGTGCCCATAACGGTCATTGATCTGTTTGAAGTCATCAAGATCAATGAAGGCCACGGTATAAGGGACGTTCTTGCGCAAAGCACCATCAAAGCTGACCCGAATCATTTCCATGCCAAAGGCACGGGTATAGCACCCGGTCAGCGGATCAATGGCAATTTCGTGGGCCGCAGCAATGGTGCGATACAACTGCACCAAGGCAGAAAACAGCGCGAGCGGCAGCAACACCGTCAACAGCATCTCCAGCGGAATCGCCCCGGTCGAAAGCCCGGATTGCCCCCCGACCAGCAGCAAGCCCACAAGCGGGAATGCCAGAAGGGCCGCCTCGGCCAGCGTGACAGGCATGATGGCAATCATCACGACAAGCCCCAGAACCAGCACACTGTTTGTCGTTTGCATCCGGTCTGACGCCAATACATCATGACTGCCAAACCCGCACAGCAAGCTTGCAGCAATGATCAGCATCACCATCGAAAGATATGGTGTCCGGCGGTTCCAGCGCGCACTGACCGCACGGTTCAAAACCACGGCAAGAGCGACACCGGCGACAAGAAGGCGCATTATCGACGTTTGGGAAAACCACATGTCTGCGGCAAAAGAACCATCCCAGAACGGGGCCGCAAACATAAGGACAAGCACGAACAAGGCAGCAAACCGTGCAGAAAGCTGGATCGATTCCTTGCGGCGCAAATGCATCAGTTCGGCATGACGGGGCGTGTAGAGAAAGTCCCGATAGCAACACCGAAAACCCCTTACGGGCAGGTTGCCATTTTTGAGAGGACTTGTTTTCACGCGGATTTGCTCCAACCACTTGATATGCGGAGACATCCCCGCCCAACTTCCAATCGTTTAACTTTCCCTTAATTACGAAAATACACAACTATACATTAGGGGTGGCGCAATCAGTTTCGCCGCCAAAAAAGCCCCTCTTAAACAAGGGCACTTCGGCAAACTATTGATTGATAAACAAAAAATTCATAATTGCCTCTAGGCAATTTCCCGTAAAAAGAACGCAACCACCTATAGCGATGCTACCAATAGCTGCAAAACCATGAGTTTCGTCCCGCAAAAAGGAAACGGCGCGCCGGGAATCCGACGCGCCGTTCCAAATCATTTTGCCGACTCATTTGCCAAGTCATTGCTTGCGCAGCAAAAAGCTTCGATCAGCCCCACAAATCGCGATCAGGCAATCCCATCACACCATTGGTGAAGGTCAATGCATTTTCACGGTCCTTGGCCATCCAGATCGGACCATCGAGATCGACAATCCGCGACATCGCACCGGGAATCATCGCCGGCGCCATGGCAAGAGACGTTCCGACCATGCAGCCGGTCATCAGTTGCATGCCTGCCTTAGATGCGGCCTCGGCCAATTCAAGCGCGCCGGTAAGGCCACCGGTCTTGTCGAGCTTGATGTTGATCATGTCATAGAGATTGGCCAGACGCGGGATATCCGCCATCGTGTGAACCGACTCGTCCGCGCACAGAAGAACCGGGCAATCGATATCGATCAGACCATCATCCTGCCCGGCAGGGAGTGGTTGTTCGATCATCTCCACACCCAGACCATCAAGTTCGGCACCGATATCTTCGAGCAGATCAAGTGACCAGGCTTCGTTGGCATCAACAATGATGCGCGCCTTTGGCGACCCTTCGCGCACGGCGCGGACCGACTCAAGGACGTTTTCGCCATTGAGTTTGACCTTAAGCAGCGGCGCATGGGCGATCTTGCGGGCGGCTTCACGCATGTTATCGGGGGTATCAATCGACAGCGTTTCAGCCGTAATCAGACCTTCGGGTGCCTTGTGCCCGATCATTTCCCAGACACGACGCCCTGTGCGCTTGGCTTCAAGATCCCAATAGGCACAGTCAACCGCATTGCGCGCCGCCCCTGCCTTCATGGCATCCTGAAGTTCCTTGCGGGTCATGCCACGCGCAAGTGCATCGGCCTGCGCTTCGATGTCGGCAATGACGCCTTCCACCGTTTCGCCGTACCGGGCATAGGGAACGCATTCCCCGTACCCGGTATTTTCACCTTCTGTCAGGGTTACCTTGACCACATGCGCCTCGGTCCGGGCACCGCGCGAGATTTTAAAAACCTGCGCGAGCGGGAAGACCTCGGATACCACATTGAGTTTTGGCAACTTAAATCTCCTGCAGTTTATCGACGATGGACGCCACACCGGTCCGAACCGGGTCAACCGCCGGAAGACCGAATTCGGCTTCGATATCAGCCAGAAGTTTGGTTGCAGCTGCGTCATCAAGCGCCTTGGTGTTGACGGCAAAACCGACAACCTTGCAGGCCGGGTTGGTGAGCTTGGCGTGCTGCAGGTTAACTTCAAGGCAGGTTTTCAGATCCGGCAGCTTGTAGCCCGGCAGACCGCGCATATGTTCGCGGGTTGGTTCATGGCAAACGATAAGCGCGTCGGGCTGGGATCCGTGGATCAGACCCATGGAAACACCGGCAAACGATGCGTGGAACAGGCTGCCCTGCCCTTCCATGACATCCCAGTGATCAGGATCATTGGCCGGTGCAATGGTTTCAACCGCCCCCGAAATAAAGTCGGAAATCACCGCATCAACCGAGATGCCTTCGCCGGCGATGAAGATACCGGTCTGGCCGGTTGCACGGAAATCGGATTTGATGCCGCGTTTTTTGAACTCGGCATCAATGGCCAGAGCGGTGTACATCTTACCGACCGAACAGTCGGTACCAACGGCCAGAACGCGCTTGCCAGAACGTTTTTCGCCATTACCGACCGGTACTTTGCCGTCGAAGTGACGTACGTCAAACAGATTTACGCCCTTGGCCTTGGCTGCCTCGACAAGTTCGGGGATTGTCGAAAGACGGGTGTGCAGACCATTGGCGATGTCCATGCCGGCATCAATGGCAGCCAGCAAGGTTTCCATCCATGCCGGGCCGATAATGCCACCACGGTTGGCAACACCAAGAACCAGGGTTTTAACGCCAGCTGCCTTGGCTTCGGCGATCGTCATTTCCGGAAGACCGAGATCTGCCTTGCAGTTCGGCAGGCTGAGCTGACCGACGCACCATTCCGGGCGCCATTGCTTGATGCCGATTGCGGTTTTTGCCGCCAGTTCGTCCGGCGCGTCACCAAGAAACATAAGATAGGGATGTTCGATTTTCATAATACCTCCTTGACCAGCATCCAAACGGTGCCCTTAATATTGTGGTGGGACTATAGCGCAATATGGTGGGATCGTTCCAGAGATATGAAACGATATATTCGACGATCCACCCAATATTCCGTCTATAATTCGAAAAAATAAGGCAATAAGAAAATTAAATACAACACTCTTCGAAGACCAACATCCTTTCTTGTGAATTTTGTCGGGAATGGCCCGAAAAACGCAAGAAAATGCAATTTTGAAGGACTGGCGTGAAAGCGCCCGACTACATATGAGCACCGATCTCAAGACGTGGCTATCTGAGCGAAAAATCGAAGAAGTCGAATGCATTGTTCCTGACATGTCCGGCGTAGCGCGGGGCAAGGTCCTGCCAACGCAGAAATTCCTAAAGGGGCTGGAGGCCAAAAGCCTTGCCATCCCCGAAGCAATTTTCTGCCTGACGGTGACCGGCGGATACCCCGAGGAAACCGATGCATTCCTTGATCCGGCAGAAAAGGATGTCGTCATGGTTCCCGACCCGGAAACCGTGCGCGTTGTCCCCTGGTATGAAGAGCCGACGGCACAGATCATTTGCGACTGCTTCCATTTTTCCGGCGAGGAAGTTTCAACGTCCCCGCGCGGGGTTTTAAGGCGCGTTCTCAAGGCGTTTGAAGAACGCGGCATGAAGCCGGTTATCGCCCCGGAGCTTGAGTTTTATCTGGTCGCCAAAAACACCGATCCGGACAATCCGCTTGAGCCGCCAATTGGCCGTTCCGGCCGCCCGGAGCGGGCATCAAACGCCTTTGGCATTGATGCCATCAACGAGTTCGACCCGCTGATTGAAGACCTGTATGACTATTGCGAGGCCATGAATATCGACGCCGATACCATGAGCCACGAGTCGGGTCCGGCCCAGCTTGAAATGAACTTTAACCACGGCGATCCGCTTGAATTGGCCGATCAGGCATTCCTGTTCAAGCGCACCCTGCGCGAGACAGCGCTAAAACACGGGGTCTATGGCACGTTCATGGCCAAGCCGATGGGCAATCTGCCGGGAAGCTCGATGCATATTCATCAGAGCCTGCTGGACATCAAAACCGGCAAGAACCTGTTTGCTGATGACAACGGCGACAATTCGAAAATGTTCCTGAACTATATCGGTGGCTTGCAGCGCTATTTGCCTGCTGCCATGCCGCTTCTGGCACCGAACATGAACAGCTATCGCCGTTTGCAGCCCTGGTCGGATGCCCCGATCAACATGCACTGGTCGCTGGACAACCGCACCGTTGGCCTGCGCCAACCCAATGGCCCGCCCGCCGCACGCCGGATTGAAAACCGTCTGCCGGGGGCCGATGCCAACCCGTATCTGGCGGTTGCCGCATCGCTTGCCTGTGGTCTTTTGGGCATCATCGAAGAAGTCGATGCCACCGCCCCGATTGAAGGGTCGGGCTATGATCGGGCGCATTCCCTGCCGCGTCACATCCACGAAGCACTGGCAAAGTTCCATCGGTGCAAGCAGCTAAAAGAGCTTCTGGGGGAGGAATTTGCCGCTGCTGTCATCGCGGTGAAGGAAGCGGAATGGGATGCTTATCAGACCGTGATCAGTGCATGGGAACGAGAGCACCTGTTGCTGAACGTCTAGATCACGCGTGACGGTTTTGCGCCGGATCTTGCCGTCCGGCGCAAAAATATTGCATGTTAAATGTACAAATTTCGACTTAATGCGAAAAATGCACATTTTTCCATCTTCTATTTGACAATATCGCGAAGCACTCGAAGGATATCGCCATCATCCCCGGGTTCTGGGGGGCGCAAACAACAGAACCGACGAACATTCAAACGCTGCCACATGGGAGGCTCAGCGCAATGAAAACACTTCTAAAAACCACCAGCTTGGTCGCGGTTGCAACAGCCCTTGCAGGCTTTGCCAGCAGCGCATCAGCGCAGGAAGTTCTCAACATCTACAACTGGTCGGATTATATCGGCGAGGAAACGGTTGCGAACTTCGAAAAGGAATATGGCGTCAAGGTCAACTATGACGTCTATGACAGCAACCAGGTTGTTGAAGCCAAGCTTCTGGCGGGCAATTCCGGCTATGACATTGTCGTTCCGACCTTGGCCGATGCCGAACGCCTGATCAGAGCCAAAATCTTCCAGCCGATCGATAAATCGAAGCTGTCAAACTATGGCAACCTTGATCCGGTCATTCTTGAACAGCAGGCCAAATACGACCCGGATAACAAATATGCCGTGCCGTACTTCTGGGGCACGAACGGCTTTGGCTATAACGTTGCCAAGGTAAAAGAAGTTCTCGGTGAGGACGCGCCGGTCGATAGCTGGGCGATGATCTTTGATCCGAAATATGCCGAGCCGCTGTCGAAATGCGGTCTTTCGTTCCTGGATGATCCGGGCGAGATGGTCCCGCTTGTGAACTTCTATCTTGGTGACTCGCCCGCAGGCGCACCGACCAAGGAAACAATCGAAAGCGCGTTTGCGCAGCTCGACAAAGTGCGTCCGTATGTGACCTATTTCCATAGCTCGCAGTACATCAACGACCTTGCAAACGGGAACACCTGTGTTTCTGTCGGCTGGTCGGGCGATGTCGGCATGGCAGCACTTCGTGCTGACGAGGCAGGCAACGGCAACGAGATCAAATACGTCATCCCGAAGGAAGGCACGCTGATCTGGTTTGATGCGATGATGATCCCGGAAGATGCCCCGAACCCGGAACTGGCACACAAGTTCATCGACTATGTGTTGCGCCCGGAAGTCGAAGCAGACATCGCCAACTATGTTGCCTATGCAACGCCGAACCTGGCAGCGCTGGAACTGGTAGACGAAGAACTGCTGAACGATCCGGGCATCTACCCGCCCCAGGAAGTCAAAGAACGCCTGCGTTCGAAAGTCGAGCCGGACTCACGCCTTCTGCGCACGCGAACCCGTGCGTGGACCAAGCTTAAAACCGGCCAATAAGCAATCCGTACCGATTGCCAGCCTTTGATCTGATCCAGGAGGCGCGATTTATTTCGCGCCTCTTTTGCGTTTGACATCCTGCCACGCGTGACTCGTACAAATGTGTGCAGCAGACCCCGCACAACATCGCGCCCCACCTTATTCCCGACATCGAATAATGCACATTTTCTGAACACCCAAGGGTCTTCTTCTGCCGTTTTTTGGTTCATTTGGTGATGATTGTTCAAAATATCGCACACCCCTCTTTACAGATTGTAGATTTGCTTCATCCTGTTAATCAGAACGAACCGGGATATCAGCGCAGGCACAGCACACAAGGATTGCGCCGCAGGTCATCAGGGACTGTTGTCTGATATCGTTGGTTTATCGCGACATTGAGAACAAGGGGAGAATGCTGGTGTCAGAGGCGGTTTTGGAGGACGCGCATGAGGACGTGCACAAGACGCAACCTTGGAACAATCCAGATGCGGTTCCCTATATCCGCTTTGAGAATGTGACCAAGAAGTTCGGCGACTTCTACGCCGTTGATGATGTTTCCCTTGATATCTATCGCCACGAACTTTTCGCCCTTTTGGGCGGATCGGGCTGCGGCAAGACGACATTGCTGCGGATGCTGGCCGGGTTTGAAGAGCCGACATCGGGTAAGATTTTCATTGATGGCGTCGATATGGCAGGTGTTCCGGCCTATGAACGCCCGACCAACATGATGTTCCAGTCCTATGCACTTTTCCCGCATATGAGTGTTGAACAAAACGTTGCCTTCGGCCTTGTCCAGGATGGCGTTTCGCGCAGCGAGATCAAGCAGCAGGTGGCCGAGATGCTTGGCCTTGTTCAGATGAGCAAGTTCGCCAAGCGCAAACCCCATCAGCTTTCGGGTGGTCAGCGCCAACGTGTTGCGCTTGCCCGATCCTTGATCAAACGGCCAAAGGTGCTGTTGCTTGATGAACCGCTTGGCGCACTGGACAAGAAACTGCGCGAACAGACACAGTTCGAACTGGTCAATATTCAGGAAAAAGTCGGCACCACATTTGTCATGGTGACCCACGATCAGGAAGAAGCCATGACCATGGCATCGCGCATTGCCGTGATGAATGAAGGAGTGATCAACCAGATCGGCACCCCGTTTGAGCTTTATGAATATCCCAACAGCCGCTATACCGCGAACTTCCTGGGTCAGGTCAATCTGATCGAAGGCGTTCTGGTTGATGACGATGAAAAATACGCCGTCATCAAATCCGAAGAAGCCGGGTGCGATATCTATATTGATCACGCCGTTCAGGGCCATCAGGGCATGACATTCTGGGCAGCGCTTCGCCCCGAACGCCTGCGGATCACCAAGGAAGCCCCGGAAGAAAGCAAATACAACTGCGTTGCGGGCAAGGTCGAGGAGATCGGTTATCTTGGCGGGATTTCGACCTATCACGTGCGCCTTGCAAGCGGGCTTCGCATCAAGGTCACAGAGCCGAACTCCACCCGCCAGATCGAGCCGCGCTACACGTGGGAAGACAATGTCTGGGTATCGTGGGAGGCCGGGGCTGCTTCGGTTCTGAACAAATGAGCAGTGACAAGCAAGAGCGTTCCCTTACCCTTAAACAACGTTTTGATCGCTGGATGATCAAACATGGCCGGGTGCTTGTGATTGGCATCCCGTATTTCTGGCTGTTTTTATTCTTCCTTGTGCCGTTTCTGATCGTTCTCAAGATCAGCTTTTCCATGGCCGAATATGCGCAGCCGCCTTATACGCCGCTGTTTTCATGGATTGAAGAAGGCATCACCATCACGGTGAATTTCGGGAACTATCTGTTCCTTTTATCCGACAGCCTTTATGCCACGGCCTACCTTAATTCCATCCGGATTGCCGCGATATCGACCATCATCACGCTTTTGATCGGCTATCCGATGGCCTATGGCATTGCCCGGGCGCAAGGGTCGATGCGCAGTGTGCTTTTGATGATGGTGATTTTGCCGTTCTGGACCAGTTTTCTGATCCGTGTCTATGCCTGGATCGGCATTCTGGACCGCGAAGGCCTGATCAATGCATTTTTGCTGTGGACCGGGATTATTTCCGAACCGCTGATCATGCGCCAGACCGAATTCGCCGTCTATGTCGGCATTGTTTACACCTATTTGCCGTTCATGATCCTGCCGCTGTATTCGACGCTGGAAAAGATGGATGTCAGTCTTGTGGAAGCCGCCCTTGATCTTGGTTGCAAGCCCTGGCAGGCCTTTGCCAAGGTGACATTGCCGCTGTCGATGCCCGGCATTCTGGCCGGATCGCTTTTGGTGTTCATTCCCGCCGTCGGTGAATTTGTCATCCCGGAACTTCTGGGCGGTCCGAATACATTGATGATCGGACGCACGCTTTGGAATGAATTCTTTGCCAACCGTGACTGGCCAATTGCATCGGCAGTGGCGATTGCGATGCTGATCTTCCTTGTCGTGCCGATCATGTGGTTCCAGCATATCCAGACCAAACAGGAGGAAGGCCAGCAATGAGCAACAAACGGTCAACCTTCCTGATTTCCGCCCTGGTGTTCGGCTTTGCGTTTTTGTATGTGCCGATCCTGCTTGTCATCATCTATTCGTTTAACGAAGGCAAACTGGTGACCGTCTGGGCGGGTTTTTCGACCAAATGGTATGTGTCGCTGTTTTCTAATGACGGCATGATTGATGCCGCCTGGAACAGCCTGCGCATCGGGGTGATGTCGGCAACATTGGCACTGGCCCTTGGTACGCCCGCAGGGCTTGTGATGTCACGCTTTGGCCGATTTAAGGGACGCACCCTGTTTTCGGGGATGATTGCCGCCCCGCTTGTGATGCCCGAAGTCATTACCGGTCTGTCGTTACTGTTGCTGTTTGTGACGCTGGAGCAAATGATCGGCTGGCCTGCCGGACGCGGGCTTTCGACCATCACGATTGCGCATACAACATTCTGCGCGGCCTATGTCGCGGTTGTCGTGCAATCGCGCCTGTCGGGGATGGATACCTCGGTCGAGGAAGCGGCAATGGATCTGGGGGCAAAGCCCGCCAAGATCTTCTTTGTCATCACGCTTCCGATGATCCTGCCCGCACTGCTGGCCGGGTGGCTTTTGTCCTTTACCCTGTCGCTTGATGATCTTGTGATTGCAAGCTTTGTCGCCGGTCCGGGGTCAACGACCCTTCCGATGAAGGTATTCTCGTCGGTGCGCCTTGGCGTATCGCCGGAAATCAATGCGTTGGCGACCCTGATCATCCTGACGGTATCGGTGATGATCATCATCGCCAGCCTGATGATCCTGCGATCCGAGCGGATGCGCAGCCGGGCCGCAGCCGGGACAGAGCCGCAACCGTAGACAGACACCAAGCATCGCAAAACGAAAACAGCGCCGGACATTCCATCCGGCGCTGTTTTCGTTTGTCGGCGAAAGACTGTGATTGTCGATTTGACCTTAGCAGTTACCTTCGGCGGCACGACGCATCATTTCCCGGCATTTCATGCCCGGGGCTGAGACCTGCCAATAGGATACCACGGCTTCTTCGGCGGCTTCTTCGAAATCAACGATCAGATTGTTGAGCGCGTTCTGCTCCATGAGCTTTTTCACGCGGTCGGGCAACTGTGACATTTGCCAAAGACCAAGCACCAGCGCATAGGAAGAGCGCATCAGCTTGCTGGCATCGTCGGGTGTGATTTCATAAAGCTCGGCCAGGGCATCGGCGGTTCGTTTGACCATGGATGCCAGAAAACGTCGCTGATTAACGACCAGCTCATCATCCGAACCGGATTCCAGAACACCTTGCGAGAGCGACGCGAGGTAAAGGAATTTCTCGTTCTTGACCAGATATTGCACAAACTGGCGGGCCACACGGGTTGAATCCCGTTCTTCGGGCCGACGCAGGGCTTCCTGATCGATAATGTCGAGATTGTTCTCAAACCAGCCTTTCTGAAAGTGGCGCAGCACTTCGAGAAATAATGCTTCCTTGCTTGAGAAATAAAGATAGAGCGTGCCTTTTGCCAGATTGGCCTTGCGTGCGACTTCGGCGGCTGATGGCAAAGTTCCATCGCCTTCCAGATACAGTTCTCTTGCAGCATCCAGAATATCGGCGCGACGTTGTAGTTTCTGCTCATGACTTCGAGCGCGAACAAGATTGTCTTGTTCCATTTGATTATATTCCCCCAGCGTTTTTCCCCGGGCATATTATTGCATTTTAATTCACCTAAAAGTCAAACTGCGGGGTTGGAATAAATGGACAAAATTCATGAAGCATTGAAATTTCATGGATTTTTCCACCTGAATGCCAGAGCCTTTAGATGAATTGCGGTCACATAAGATCAACCACAGTATAGCAAATTGATCAATTTTCGTAAAATCGTACAGTTTTTGGGCCGATTCGCGCACCCGGTGGTCAGACCGGAAGTTCTGTTGTGCGTTTGACTTCGCGCAGCGTGATGACGGTCTGAACCCGTTCAACGCCGGGCAGTTGGGTCAGAACTTCGCTGTGGATGCGTTCATAATCTGCTGTGTCGCTATACACGACATGCACCAAATAGTCGCTTTGCCCGGCCAGCAAATAACATTCGACAACTTCCGGAACCTTTTGAATTTCCTTTTCAAAAGTTTCCAGTGCTTCGCGGGTTTGACGGGTAATTGCAATATTTACGAATGCGTTGCCCGGCTTGCCGATCCGTGCCGGATTGAGAAGCATGGTGTAATGATCGATAAAGCCTGCCTCTTCGAGAAGCCTCACACGGCGCAAACAGGCAGAGGCCGAAAGGTTCACCTTTTCAGCCAGTTCCGCATTGCTGATACGGCCATCTTTCTGCAGCAAACGCAGAATCATCCGATCACGTTCGTCCATCTCCATTCGCACAATCCTCCGACTTAAGCTATGTTCTGTTGAATTATCTAGCAATGATACCACTAAAACCCTCTTGAATTGAAGATTAATTGCCCAATTTTTAGGGTATAATTCAAAAAAATGATAAAAGAGGCATATACTGCCCGGGAATCCCCGGAAACGCCGCGGAGAGACCCCGATTGCCACTGTTTATTGTCGGGAGGAAACGACATGCTGATTGGTGTTCCAAAGGAAATCAAAAACCATGAATACCGCGTCGGACTGACGCCAAGCTCGGTTCGCGAACTTGTAGAACACGGCCACAAGGTTCAGGTCGAAACCATGGCCGGTTCGGGCGTTGGCTTTGCCGATGAGGATTATGTTGCGGCAGGTGCCAGCATCGCCGCGAACGCATCAGATATCTTTGCCACTGCGGAAATGATCATCAAGGTCAAGGAACCGCAAAAAGTCGAATACGAACAACTCCGTCCCGGCCAGTTGCTGTTTACCTATTTGCATCTGGCCCCGGACCCGGACCAGACCGCAGGTCTTGTCAAATCCGGTGCGACGGCAATTGCCTATGAGACGGTTACCGATCGCAATGGTGGCCTGCCGCTGTTGGCGCCCATGTCGGAAGTGGCCGGACGCATGGCCCCGCAGGTTGGTGCGAGCGCCCTTCAAAAAGCCAATGGCGGACGCGGCATGTTGCTGGGTGGCGTGCCCGGCGTAGCCCCGGCCAAGGTCATTGTCATTGGCGGCGGGGTTGTTGGCACCAACGCCGCACGGATTGCTGCGGGGATGGGCGCGGATGTGACGATCCTTGATAAAAACGTCAAACGCCTGACGTATCTTGATGATCTGTTTGGCCCACGTATCAAGACCCAATATGCCACCATCGATGACACCGAAGCACTGGTCTATGAGGCCGACATGGTGGTTGGTGCGGTGCTTGTGCCCGGCGCAGCAGCACCCAAGCTGATCCGCAAAGAACAGCTTTCGCGCATGAAACCCGGATCGGTGATTGTCGATGTGGCGATTGATCAGGGCGGATGTTTTGAAACATCCAAGGCAACCACCCATGCCGACCCGATTTATATCGTTGATGATGTTGTGCATTACTGTGTGGCGAACATGCCTGGTGCAGTTGCCCGTACATCAACCTTTGCGCTGAATAATGCCACCCTGCCCTTTGCGCTTGCCCTGGCCAACAAGGGGTGGAAACAGGCGTGCAAGGATGATCCGCATCTGGCCGAGGGCCTCAATGTTCATGACGGCAAGGTCACCTATAAGGCCGTTGCCGATGCGCTTGGCTATGACCATTTGCCAATCGAAAAAGCCTTGGCCTGAACATCGCCAACATACAACCAAAAATGGGCGCCATCAGGCGCCCATTTTCGTCATGTTCGATTTGGATCAGAATTCGACCTGCGTTACATCGCGGACCGCGCCCTGATCGGCACTGGTTGCCATGGCGGCATAAGCGCGAAGGGCCGTTGTGACCTTACGCTTGCGCGGCTTGGCCGGACGCCATGCTTCGGGGCCTTTGGCCTCCATTGCCTTGCGACGGGCTGCAAGCTCTGCATCATCGATGGCAATTTTGATCGTGCGGTTGGGGATATCGATTTCGATGGTATCACCCGGCTCGACCAAAGCGATATCACCACCAGCCGCAGCTTCGGGTGATACGTGACCGATCGAAAGACCCGATGTCCCGCCCGAGAAGCGGCCATCGGTGATCAGTGCACAGGCCTTGCCCAGCCCCATCGATTTCAGGTAGCTGGTCGGATACAGCATTTCCTGCATCCCCGGACCGCCTTTCGGGCCTTCGTAACGGATGACAACAACGTCGCCTTCCTTGACCTCGCCGCCCAGAACCTTGGCAACCGCTTCGTCCTGACTTTCGCAGATCACGGCCGGGCCGGTGAATTTCAGGATGCTTTCATCCACACCGCCGGTTTTGACCACACAGCCATTAGCCGCCAAATTGCCAAACAGGACCGCAAGACCGCCATCTTTGCTATAGGCGTGTTCGACATCCCGTATGCAGCCTTCTTTTTCATCAAGATCAAGCTCATCCCAATAGCGTTCCTGACTGAACGCGGTCTGGGACGGTACGCCGCCGGGCATCGCACGGAAGAACTTCTGGACAGCTTCGTTGGTGGTGCGTTTGATGTCCCATTTTTCAAGGGCATCGGCCATGGTTTTGGCATGCACGGTCGAAACATCGGTGTGCAGCAGGCCTGCACGATCAAGTTCACCAAGGATACGCATGATACCACCGGCACGATGGACGTCTTCCATGTGGAACATCGGATGGTTCGGCGCAACTTTGGAAAGATACGGGATCTTGCGCGACAGGCGGTCCATATCAGTCATGGTGAAGTCGACTTCGGCTTCCTTGGCAATCGCCAGCAGGTGCAAGACCGTGTTGGTCGAGCCGCCCATGGCAATATCAAGCGCCATGGCGTTTTCAAACGCCTCAAAGGTTGCGATACCACGCGGGGTCGCGCCAATGTCTTCTTCTTCGTAATAACGACGCGCCAGCTTGACCGAGGTACGGGCTGCTTCAAGGAACAGTTCCTTACGCGCACCGTGGGTCGCCAGAACCGAACCATTGCCCGGAAGGGCCAGACCAAGTGCCTCTGCGAGACAGTTCATCGAGTTGGCCGTAAACATGCCAGAGCAAGACCCACAGGTCGGGCAGGCAGAACGTTCGACTTCAAGGACCTGTTCGTCAGAAACGTTCGGGTCAGCGGCCTGAACCATGGCATCAACCAGATCAAGGTGATGTTCCTTGCCTTCGATGGTGACCTTGCCGGCCTCCATCGGGCCACCGGAGACAAACACGCACGGAACGTTAAGGCGCATGGCAGCCATCAGCATGCCGGGCGTGATCTTGTCACAGTTGGAAATGCAGACCATTGCATCGGCACAATGGGCATTGACCATATATTCAACGGAATCGGCAATGATTTCACGCGACGGCAGGCTGTAGAGCATACCGTCGTGGCCCATGGCGATACCGTCATCAACGGCGATGGTGTTGAATTCCTTGGCGACACCGCCAGATGCCTCGATCTCGCGGGCGACCATCTGACCAAGGTCCTTGAGGTGGACGTGGCCGGGCACGAACTGGGTGAAGCTGTTAACGACCGCAATGATCGGCTTGTCAAAATCTTCGTCTGTCATGCCAGTGGCGCGCCAAAGGCCGCGCGCACCAGCCATGTTGCGGCCATGTGTTGTTGTACGGGACCGATATTCCGGCATGGAAGGAACCTCTCTTACTTCGCGGTGTGCGTTTCTTTCAGGCGAAGGCCCACGGGCCTGACCCTACTTATATGGGTGCGTTCTAGCACAGTATTCGCGCAGTTTGACAGTTTTTTGCCTGAAAATTTCGCCAAATTCCGTCAATGGGTACGATTGCTACGCGGCATTGTTTTTTACAACGATGCTCTCCCCTTGGAATTTGCATGAAAATCACATTGTGCCAGTCAAAAGGTGTGTTTTTGTGACAGAGGTCACATGTTTTTGCGCCCTGTCCCGTCGGACCTACTCCAAATACCCAAAAACCTATCCCATTGCATAGGCGACTGCTAACCAAACACTACATATTCTATGGGTGATTATCGCCGCCAGGCGATTCTCCCACTCCCATTCTCGCCCCGGACCGGTCGAAGGTTCGGGGCTTTTTTTGTCTGAATTTTCTGAACTTATCACGCCAAACGCAACTGGATGCTTTAAAGGATCTGCCGAACCCTTTAATGTCCAAAGCATCAGTTACCAAGGCGGAGAAACAACCATCCATGTCCGACCAACTCAAGACACTGTTGCGACGTGGACTAACTGCGCATGAGGGCAACCGCCCGCAAGAAGCCGAAAAGATTTATCGCGCTGCCCTTGATCTTTCACCGGGCAATGCGGAAGTGGAGCATCTTCTTGCCACCCTTCTGACCGGCCTTGGTCGCCACGGCGAAGCGCTTGATCTGTTTGAAAGCTGCCTGAAAAGTTACGCGGCCAATCCGGCCGTTCGATGCAACTATGCGATTGCGCTGGAAAGCACCGGCCAGATTGACAAGGCGATTGACCAGTTCAAACAGGCCATCAGCTATCACGGCGACTTTCCCACCGCCCTTTATCATCTGGCCCGCCTTGAAATCCCGCGTGGCCATCTTGGGCAGGCGGTTGATCTTTTGGGCCGTTTGCTGGGGTTAAAGCCAAATCATTACGAGGGGTTGTTGCTGTTTGGGCAGGCGCTTCATGATCTGGGGCAGGAAGAAGCCGCCCTGATGTCGCTGGAACATGCGGCCGAAGCCGCCGGAATTTCGCCTGAACTGATTTGCCGGGTTGGCATTTCGCTGCTGCGCCTTGGCTATCCGAAGACGGCACAAGATCTTTTTCAGCGCGCACTTAGCATCGATGCCAAATATGTGCCGGGTTTGCGTGGACTTGGGCAATCCCTTGCCCATCAAGGGCAGTATGCCAAGGCGATTGCGCTTTTGAAAACAGCGCGCCGCCTGACCAAGGATACCGATGATATCGACATGGTTCTGGCGGATATCACGCTTAAATGCGGTGATCTTGTCGCCACCATCGAGACGCTTGAAGCGTTGCTTAAGACATCGCCGGGCAATGCTACTGCAGATGCGCTTTTGATCCGGGCCAAGGCCAAACTTGCCAGCATTGAAGGCACCAGCCACGCCAAGGCCGCCAAGGAATGGGCAAAACACCATCTGCCAATCGCGGCAAAACCGGAGTTTGCCAACAGCAGGCAAGCCGATAAACGGCTTCGGATCGGGTGGTTGTCACCCTTTTTCTGTGAACATCCGTCTTACAAGATTTTGGCCGCACTCGCCCGCCACCTGAACCGCCATGAGATCGAGCTGTTTTTATATTCGGCCACACCACGACCTGATGACGTGACACGGTCATGGCAAGTGATGGCCGATGGATGGCGTGAGGTGTGCGGACAGGACCCGATGCAGATCGCTGATCGCATCCGCAAGGACAAGGTTGATATCCTGATTGATCCGTGCGGAGCACACCCAACCCAACCGATTGAGGTTTTCGCACTTAAGGCCGCCCCGGTGCAGGCAAGCTTATCGGCGATCACCACCGGCATCGCCGAGATGGATTACCTGATCGGGCATAAGGATGTGTTCAGCGGCAGTTCTGTCAGCAACAAAATGTTTTCAGAACGGCCTCAGCCGCTAGCGATTGGGCCGTATTTGCCAATTGAACTGGATGACGCATTGCCCGTGGCACCGCTTCCGGCGGCGGTTGGCACGGAAATCATCCGGTTTGGCTGCATTGACCGGTTGGCCAATATCAGCAACGAAACGCTGAATTGCTTTGCCCGTATCCTCAACAAGGTCAAAAACAGCCGCATCGTCATTCAGGATGATGTGCTTGAAGATTCATATGGGGCAAAAGTGTTTCTTGATCGTGCCCGCCAAGCCGGGATCAAACGCGACCGTCTTGATCTTGCCGGTAAGGTGAAAACAGAAGACCGTGCGGCCCTGTATGCGCAGATTGATATCGGACTGGCACCGTTCCCGGCCATCAGCCTTGAAAACTATTTCGAGATGCTGTGGTTTGGCATTCCGTTTGTATCGCTTGCCAATGACCGGCCGGGGTCGCGACTTGGCCTTGCGTTACTGGGGGATATCGGGCTTGGCGCATTGGCGGCCGAGACCGAAAAGGGATATGTCGATAAATGCGTGATGCTGGCATCCGACCTTAAGGCGCTGGCCAGTATTCGCGAAAACATGCGTGAACGCATCCGGGGCAGCAGGGCCTTCCACCCGCCTGCCGTTGCAGCCGAATTCGAAGAGGCCTGCCGCGAGATGTGGCAGAACTGGTGCCGTGAGAACCCCTAATGCGTTGTCCGGGCGATATCCTGCGCATTCCCGGTTAGAACATTTCCGACAGGATATGATCGACAGCAGCACTTAGGTCATCGGCAATAAAGTCGGCTTCAGTTGCCTCTGGCAGGGTTGTTTCGCGGGCACCGTGGCCGGTTTTGACCATGATCGTGCGCGTTCCTGCCGTGTGACCTGCGCGGATGTCATTGATGCGATCCCCGACAAGCACGCTTTCGCGAAGGCTGATGGCAAAATCCTGTGCCGCAGCGTGCAACATGCCGGCACCGGGTTTGCGGCAATCGCTTTGACGTGCATAGTCGCCCACCCCATCGGGATGATAGGGCGAATAATAGATCCCCTGCACCGATGCGTTATGATCGCCAAGCAGTGTTGCCAGTGCCTTGTGGATGACAAGCAGCTGGTCTTCGTCAAGGTAACCGCGCGCAACGCCCGATTGATTGGTCACGACAATGACCGGAATGCCCGCAGCATTCAGACGGTGAATGGCATCCCCGGCCCCGGCAATCAGTTTGAGATCGGCAACATCGGCAAGATAATGGACTTCTTCGTTGATGACGCCATCACGATCCAGAAACACCGCAGGAACAAGATTGCGTTGATCGCGAAATCGTGGCGCCGGATCAATCAGATGGCGTTTGACGTTTGTGTTGGTTTGCCCAGCCATGAATGACCTTTGTGTTATCGAATTTTGCCAAGAATGGCGTATTCACATGCCAAATAGCAAGGCTTCACAAGCCGCTATCAATCATTCCGCAGCGCGGAAAACAAAGTGGTAATACCATTATTCGCTTGCAGAGCCACCAGATGACGTGACAATTTCTGTTCAAACACGCCACACAAAAGAACACCTCAAGGAATTCTGTCTTATGTTTGCCGATATTTTTGCCATTCTGGCCCCGGTTTTCATTACCACCGGACTGGGTTATTTCTGGGCCCGGGCCGGCAAACATTTTGACACCAACCTTGTCACATCGATTGTCACCTATTTCGCAACCCCCTGCCTGACCTTTGCGGCACTTGCCACGGTGGAACTGGGGGGTGATACGCTGATTTCGATGGGGACGGCAGCGCTTGCGGCGAATGTGATTTTCGTTCTGATCGGCTGGCCGATCCTGAAGGTATTCAAGCTGTCGCCCCGAACATATCTGCAATCACTGACCTGGCCCAATGTTGGCAATGTCGGCTTGCCGCTTTGTATGCTGGCCTACGGGCAGGAAGGCCTTGCCTTGTCGGTGGCGTTCTTTGCCGCCTATGTGGTGATCCAACTCACCGTCGGGGTTGCCTTTGTGTCGGGCAGTTTTTCGATCCGGTCACTTGCGAAAATGCCGATCATTCCGGCAACCCTGATTGCCACGGGATTTTTGGCAACGGAAACGCCGGTTCCGGAATGGCTTTACAACACCACCAACCTGATCGGCCAACTGACCATTCCGCTGATGCTGTTTACGCTGGGTGTATCCCTTGCGAAGCTGCGCCCGGTCAGCCTTGCGCGCAGCACGGCGTTAAGTGTGCTGCGCCTTGGCATGGGGTTTGGCGTTGGTCTTGGCCTGTCGGAAGTCATGGGGCTTACGGGGATTGAGCGCGGCGTTGTGATCTTGCAATGCTCGATGCCGGTTGCGGTGTTCTGTTATCTGTTTGCGCAGCTTTATAACCGCGACCCAGAAGAAGTCGCCGGTGTTGTGATCAGCTCAAGCTTCCTTGCGGCCATCGCCCTGCCCGCGCTGCTTTGGTATGTTCTGTAAACAGCAGAATACCAAAACGGCTGGTTATTTGACGATCAGGCGATATTCACCGCCCGTGCCATCATCCTTGTCGGCATAAAAGCCTATTGCGCATTCAAACCGGCCTTTTTCAAGGTTGGGGTCACCCTGTTTGGCAGCTTGTTCCATGACGTAGCCTTGGCAGGCATCAAGATCGTCAAAGACGGCCTCGGAAATATCAACCCGGGTGGGTCGGGTCACATCGGGGGTGTAAACCGCTGTAACATGTTCCCAGGGTGCAGCATCATCCGGCCAGAACAGATCGGCAATATGACGGTGCGGATTACCGAAACTGACCACAGCGAGAATGGCAATCCCGCCAGCGAGAATGGCACGGCGCAGCATTCTATGGTTCATGAATTTCCCTTGTTTCAGCCCGATTTGCGCCCAAAGACGGCAGGCGCATGATGTCCATCACGGACCCCACCCCTAACCGGTGACCGGATGGGCGTGATTAAGCGGACCGTTTCCCTTGCCATAGCCCGGCGCGGTTCGGATGGCTTCGCGGACATAGGCCCGTGCGCGGGCAACGGCATCACTTAGCGCCATACCCTGTGCCAGTCCGGTCGCAATGGCACTTGCAAGCGAACAGCCTGTACCGTGATTGTTCTCCGATGGGATGCGCGTGCCTTCAAAGCCTTCGACGTCCCCATCGCGGCGCCACAAAATATCGACGATTTTATCGCCGTCCGCGTGACCGCCTTTTATCAGGACGGCCTCGGCACCGAGATCGCCAATTTTATGGGCCGCAGCTATCATATCGCCTTCGCTGGTGATTTTCATACCAGACAGCACTTCTGCCTCGGGGATATTTGGCGTCAGGACCGTCGCCAAGGGCACCATATTGGCAATAAGCGCATCGACCGCGTCTTCCTGAAGCAAGCGTGATCCGCTTTGGGAAATCATCACAGGATCAACCACAACCGGGATACCATTGGCCTTTGATTTGATAAATTCCGCCACCGCCGTGATAACCGGAACAGAATGAAGCATGCCGGTTTTAAGCGCATCTGCACCAATATCATCAATCGTCACCGTCGCCTGATGGACGATCATATCAGGGGCGATGCCTAAAACATCAAAGACCCCGGTGGTGTTTTGCACCGTGAGTGCCGTGATCGCAGTCGCAGCATAGCCGCCAAGGGCGGTTACCGATTTGATATCGGCCTGAATGCCAGCCCCGCCTGAACAATCAGACCCGGCGATAATCAAGACACGACCCTTCATACGATCCATCCTTATCCTGCGAATTCAGTTTTATGCGGCACCGTGCAGGCCTTAACCGGCAACAGCGGTGATTTCGGCGACAATGCCATCGACAATCTGTTCGACCTTGATCGCGTCATCGCCTTCGGCCATCACACGGATCAATGGTTCGGTTCCCGATTTACGGATCAAAACACGCCCATCACCGTCAAACGCCTTTTCGGCAGATGAAATGGCGTCGATCACGCTGCTTTGCGACAAAGGATCACTGCCCGCCGCATAGCGTACATTTTTCAAAATCTGAGGCAGCGGTTCAAACACGCGGCTCATTTCCGAAACGCGTCCCTCGCGGCTTGCCAGAACTGCCAGCACCTGAAGGGCGGCCAAAAGACCGTCGCCCGTCGATGCAAAATCCGACAGCACGATATGACCGGACTGTTCGCCACCGACATTGCAATCAAGGGCACGCATCTGTTCGACGACATAGCGATCCCCAACCTTGGTGCGGATCAGACGGACATCGTTGCGTTCAAGATAGCGTTCCAGCCCCAAATTGGACATTACGGTTGCCACCAGCGCATTCCCGCGCAACTGACCGGTGCGTTTCCAATGGGTCGTGACAAGCCCCATCAGCTGATCACCATCGATCAGAAGGCCTTTTTCATCACACATCTGAACCCGGTCAGCATCCCCATCAAGCGCAATCCCGACATCGGCCTTTTCGGCCAGCACGCGGTCACACATGGTTTTGGTGTAGGTCGAGCCGCACTGATCATTGATGTTCATGCCATTCGGGCTGGTGCCAATTTCAATCACCTCTGCGCCAAGTTCGCGCAGCACCTTGGGAGCGACGGAATAGCCTGCACCATGGGCGCAATCAAGAACGATGCGAAGACCTTCAAGGGTTACGGTGCCCGGAAGCGAGGATTTGACGGCCTCGATATAGCGGCCCGGCGCATCATCGATACGTTTGGCACGGCCCAGCGCATTGGCCGGAACCAGTTTGCCCGAAAGATCACTTTCCATCAGGGCTTCAAGTTCGAGTTCGACTTCGTCAGACAGTTTGAAGCCATCCGGACCAAACAGCTTGATGCCGTTATCCTGAAATGGATTGTGAGATGCAGAGATCATCACACCAATATCAGCCCGCATGGATTTGGTCAGCATGGCAACCGCAGGTGTTGGCATCGGACCAACCAGCATGACATCCATGCCCATCGAGGTAAAACCGGCAACAAGAGCCGGTTCAAGCATGTAACCGGAAAGACGGGTATCCTTGCCAATCACGACCTTATGGCGATGATTGCCCCGGGTAAAATAGTGCCCGGCAGCCATACCGACTTTCAGGGCGACCTCGGCGGTCATCGGGGCCGTATTGGCCGTTCCACGAATGCCATCCGTGCCAAAATATTTGCGGCTCATATTCTGTGTCTCTGCTTATGTCAGGGGCATGGTTGCCCTGTTTTAAATTCTGATTGCCGGTTATATCAAAGTAACGACGCGATGCCACCGGCAATCAACACATTTTACAAGCAAGTTGGCGACAAATACGTTAACGCAGCCGGGCAACAATCCTACATGCTTTCATACTGATAAAAGCAATGACCTTGCGTGGAAAAACAGCTATCACGATCAGATAAATTCAAAAGGTTTGGACCCGGGGTAACTTTGCGCGATATCCGCCCACATCTGGTGCTGTTTGCAATCGTTATATTGCTTACAGCCTTACTTGGCGTTTTGTTCGCGTCCAAGTCCCTTGCAGATGACAGTAAAACGCACTTTTTGATCGGAAGTCATGGCCCGCGCGATGACATTGATCTGGTGCATTTTCTGGAACGATTGACGACAGAAGCACGGATCACCAAGCCGGCCGATCTGATCCAGATTCCCCGCACGGCGTTTGAACCTGTTTTGAACACACGCGGGCCGGGCTATACCAAAAATACGGTCTGGTATCGCGCCCCGTTCGTCGTTGATGACCGTTTGGCAACGGATCAAAACGCCGCCTTTATAAGGGTCGGCGCTGCCTATTTGAATGATATTGCACTGTCGATCATTTCAGGTGAAACGGGTCAAACCGTTTGGTGGGATCATGTTGGCGACCGGGTACCACCACGTGCTGATCAGTTGACAAGCCCCTACCCCACACTTCAATGGCCGGAACTTTCATCGGGACACTATTGGTTGACCATCGGGGTCAAAACCAACAGCGCCCATGTGTTTGAAGCAAAGCTTTTGCCCGAGAGCACCATGATCGCCAGCACCGGCCAGGACAGTTATCTCAAGGGGGTTTACCTTGGTGTTCTGATCGTTGCATTTGGCATTTATCTGGCATTTGGGATGCTGTCGCGCGACAAGGCAGTCTGCTGGTATTCGGTCTATATCCTGGCGATGTTTTTCATCAATCTGGGTGTTTCAGGATACGCCCATTTGATGTTCACATCGTTTTGGCCGCTGGCAAGCGATGCAATCACCGGCAGCGGAACCGCCCTTTCGATCGGCAGCAGCCTGATCATGTGGTGTTACATTATCCGTGTGAATGAATATTTCCCGAAAACTTTCCGGGCAATTGCAAGCTTTGCAGCCCTTGCCATGCTGGGTTTTGTTACCAGCACATCAGACTGGTACATCATATATGCCAAGCTGTTCTTTATTTCCGATATCTGCCTGCTGGTGGTTTTGCTGATCCTTCTGGTTTACATCAGTTTTCGCGAAAAAAATCTGATGAGGTACAGCTTTCTGATGGTCGCGCTGGGCATCCCGACCATCGCCGTGATTGTGCATCTGATGATGCTGACCGGCCTGACCCCGATCAATGCATTTACCCAGAACATTTATCCGATGAGTTCGACTGTTCATATCGTGATGATCGGTATTGCCATGGGATTTAGGACATTCAAACTTGCACATGGTCGCGCAGAGGCCTTTAGCACAAGTCAACATGCCGATCAGCTGGCGGGCGAACAGCGCACCTTTATCACCATGCTATCGCACGAATTTCGCACCCCCTTGGCAATCATTCAAAGGTCGGCCGAAATTCTGGGACTACATCTGCAAAACGAACAACAAGCCATCATCAGCAGGCTTGCGACGATCCGCAGCAACGCCGGACAGCTTTCAAGCCTTGTTGATGCGTTCCTGACCAAGGATACGCTTGATAATGCGGCCTTTACCACGTCTCGCGAGGCAGTGGCCATTGATACGTTTTTAAGTGAATTGATCGCCCGGCGGCACCGTGAAGTTCCCGGTCAGAACATCAGCCTGCTTCATTTAGAAATGGCAGTTGTGGAAATTGACCGTGTCCTGATGGAACGGGCCATCCTTAATCTTATTGAGAATGCCCGAAAATATGCCCCGGGCGCAGCCGTTTGGGTTTCGAGCGAACGTGCCGCGAACGGCTATCTTTATATCCGTGTGGTTGATGAAGGCCCCGGCATCCCGGTAGAAGAGCTTGGCAACGTTCTGGATGCCTTTTACCGCGGGCGCGATGCGGCCAAAACCCAAGGCGTTGGGCTGGGCCTGCATCTGACCAACAGAATTATCAAAGCCCATGACGGTACGCTTTCACTCAGCGTTGGGGAAAAAGGCGGCACGACGGTGCTGATCAAACTGCCCTTTGATCGCGATAAAACGGTTCTGCATGGAACCAGAAACCGGGTTGCGTTCCACGAACAACGTTCAGAAACCCCCGACAACGGGGGGCCTTGGTCATGACCAAAGCAACCATTGCGCCAAATACACCACCCCTGCCACAAAGCAGGGGGCATCGCAAAATCATGATGATGTTGTTGATGGTGCTGGTGACGTTGTCTATCGCGCAACCGGCCCTGTCTGCGCACCCACAAATGACCGTACAAGAGGCACCATCATCGGATGTGGTTGATGACCGGTTGATCCTGACGGGCGACGTCACATCCCCGGTTGACCTGACCAACCATGTCGCATCATTTATCGATACAAGCCGCGCACTTGAATTGGGCGATATACTTGCGCTACCCGAAAGCGCCTTTGCACAGGCACAGGCCAAGGCCATTCCGTCATTTGGCTATACAAGCGATATAGTCTGGCATCGGGTTCGTCTTTCGATCGAGCAGCCGTTAAGCAACCACGCGTTGCTTGAGATCACGCCGTCCTATTTGAACTTCATTGACGTGTTCCTGATGCGTGCGGGCGAAAGCACCCCGTTCGAGGAATTCAATCTGGGCGACCATATCCCCAGCAGCGAACGCACATATGGCGGGCGCACACATGTTGCATCTTTGCCGCTGCTAGAGCCGGGTGACTATGACATGTATGTGCGCATACAAAGTAATAGCGCCAATTGGATCACGATGAAGATCTGGCCTGCGAAGGCACTGATTTCATCGCTGTCTTTTCGCAACCTTGCGATTAACTTCTTTTTTGGTTTTTGCCTGACATTGGGGCTGGCCTATCTGACACTTGGTCTGATCGCACGTGACAAGGCCGTCGTGTTGTATGGTATCTGGGTTCTTGCCATTGGTACGGTCACATCCCTTATCAATGGTATCGCACTAAGCGAATTGCGCCCGGAAATTCCGTGGATGAATGACGTGCTGATTGGCATCACCAATGTCGCTACATACGGCATGGCGATATTCTTGTGGCTTTATATCATCGAGGCCAAAAAGCACTTCCCGACATTCCACAAAATATGTTGCGTCTATGGCTTTTGCATTCTGGCCTTTGCGGTTGGAACAACCAGCGATTTTTACACAATCTTTGGCTCCTATATCGTTCCCAGTCATGCCCTGTTTATGGCTGTGATGTGCGTGATCCTGATCATGCGTGCCTTTGGCGACAACCGAAAACCGCTCGACTTATGGTATCTGGTGGTTTTGGCAATTCCGACTGCAGGTGGCATCATCATCCAGCTTGCACTTTCAGGGGTTATTGATGCGACCCCCATGCGCATGCAGATACATCAGTTTACATTGGTCCTTCATCTGGTCGGAGCCGGCATTCTGATGACAGTAAGGTTGGCCAGCATGGACAAGGAACGTGTGCTGGTGTCGCTGAAGGCAGAGGAAACCACAACACTGGTTGCAGAACAGCGGAAACTGATTTCCATGCTGTCGCACGAGTTCCGTACCCCGTTGGCCGTTATTCAGCGGTCATCGGAAATGTTGATGTTGCAACTTGCAAATCGCAAGGACGATGCGCTGGAACGTCTGCAACGCATCCAGCTGCAAGCCCGGAAACTTGCACGGCTGGTTGATATTTTCCTGACCAAGGATGGCATTGACAGTCAGGAAATGTCACTTGATCGCGAACTGGTGTCTGTTGACCGCTTTTTGCAGGATTTCGCCGCCCAGACGACCCGCGAAGGCGCCGGGGTCGCGGTGGTGTGTCACAACACTGGGCAGGATGAAATCTTGATTGATAAAACCCTTATGGGGCTTGCCATTACCAATCTGATTGAGACCTCCCGCCGGTTTTCGCCGGGAAGCCCGATTACCATAGACGTTCGCCAACAATCAGACATGCTGATTGAAATCAGCATTCCCTGTCAGGGTGAAGGACTTGAAGAAGATGACATTATCCTGATCAGGGACGCATTGATCACACGCAGCATGGAGACAAACTCCATGCGCCGGGCATTGGGGCTTCATGTTTCCAAACGCATTGTCGAGGCTCACGGAGGATCAATTGTCTTACGCAAGCACAGTACAAAAAACATCGAGCTGTGCCTGCTATTAGAATCCGAACCCAATTGAACCCAAGATTGGCTACAGCAGGTAGTTATGCCCCGGCGTCATCCCCGGATGTTGTTGCCAGACATGACGGTAAAATCAGGAAGCTTCTGCTTCGCCGGAAACCGCAGCGGGTGACGTAAAGGCATACCCCCGGCCATAGGCCGTGCGGACGGGCAGTTCTTCACCGATTTCCTTGAGGATTTTCTGGCGCACGCGGCGAATCGCCGTATCAAGGTTACGGCAATTTTCGGCCGTATCGGCCTTGCCAAGTGCTTCGACAATTTCCGGTCGGGTCAGCCATGCGCCGTTGGCTTCAATCAGAAGTTTGATGATCGTGCGTTCTGTCGCCGTCAGGCTTGCAGTTGCACCGTCAGGATTGCTGAGCGTCCAGTTGAGCATATCAAGAACCCAGCTATCCTCGGCGATTGCCGGGGTCTCAGTCACCGTATCTTCGACGCGTGCCGCACGCCTAAGCAGAGGCTTTAACGCGGCTTCGATCACCGAAAGCGGGCTGTCTTTGGTCAGATAGACATCTGCACCGGACTTGTAGCCCGTCAGATGGTTATCCATGCCCGACAGGGATGTCAGCATCATAATGCCGCAGTCAACAGATTGGCGCACATGTTGTGCCAATTCATATCCGTCTGCATCTGGCAGCATGATATCAAGAATGACGGCATCGGGTTTACGCGCATCAAGTGCCCGGTAAAATGCTGCGCCGGTTTCGCACCCGATCACATCAAACCCGCACATTTCAAGATATTCACACAGATCCTTGTTCAGATCCGTATTATCTTCGACAACATAAACACAGTGCTTCATCGCATTCCAGCCAGATGTGGCGTCGCCCGCAGTCGGGTCCGCCAGAACGACAACCTCGTTCATATAATGACCTTCGCGTTTGATTGCAGCCCAACCATAGATAGTGACGTTGTCGCCATTTTAATTACTGTCTCTTGGTATGTGGTCATGGCGGCAATTCTGCAAGCACCAACCACCAAAGGTCAGAAAATGCCAGAATCCGACCCCTATAAAAACAAGGTCCAAAATCGTCCCAAAGTGCACCTTCAGAACAGATCAAGGACCTTATTTTTAGCAATTGGTGCAAAAAGCACAAGCTATACAACCAGAATATGCATTAGCTGGTTATCTATACAATCGATGTAGAGCTGACGACGGAAATTGCCTGTACGGTTTCCTGAACGTCATGTACGCGAAGCATTTGCGCGCCATGGCGCCACCCGTTTACCGCCGAGGCAATCGATCCACCCAACCGCTGCTTGGGGTCGGCATTGGGGTCTATTTTGCCAATGAACGACTTGCGTGATGTCCCCAGCAAGACCGGGCATCCCAAACCATGGAACATCGCCAGTCGCGACAGCAATTCAAGATTATGCGACAGCGTCTTGCCAAAACCGATACCCGGATCAATGCAAATACGCTCACGCGCGATTCCGGCCCGCTCGCAGCTTTCGATGCGATCAAGCAGATAATCATAGATATCAAGCGCTGCGCAGTCATAGTGCGGGTTGGCCTGCATGGTGCCCGGTTCGCCCTGCATGTGCATCAGCATCACCGGTTTACCACTTGCCGCAGCAACTTCCATCGACCGTTCGTCGCCTTCAAGCCCGGTGACGTCATTGATGATGGCTGCACCGGCCTCAAGCGCGGCTTCCATCACCGCAGCATGGCGGGTATCAATCGAAATCACATGACCGTCCGCGGCAAGTTCGCGAATGACAGGCACGACGCGGTCGATTTCGGCTGCCTCGGACACATCATCCGCCCCCGGACGGGTTGATTCCCCGCCGATATCAAGGATTGATGCCCCTTGCGCGGCAAGTTCACGCCCACGGGCAACCGCCTGCTCTGTCGAGTTATAGTCACCGCCATCAGAGAAGCTGTCGGGCGTGACATTGATGATGCCCATCACGTGGCAGGACGCCATGTCCAACCCGGCAAAATCCGGACGTTTGGCCATCAGCCCGTCAAGGACTGCGTTGATTTCATCAACGCGCCCGCTGTTTTGCACCCAGCCTTCAAGCGCAAGCAACGGCAGGATCATGCTTTCGGCCCCGCCGCCTTCGCGACGACGGATGATTTCAAGCGCGGAAAAGCCACGACGCGATCCAGCGAGGGGCAATGTGTTGGGATCATCGGCATGGTCGATGAAACCGGTCGGTGCGTAGTAAAGCGGTCCTTCAAAATCGGCAAAGCCCCGCACATCGGCGGGGCTTCGCAGGACCGATCTTTTGATCTCGTCCATCAGTCTCTTTCTGTTAGCTTCCCGGTTGCGGTTCCGGGGAAAGATCCCCGCCACCTTCACCAGGGTTGTCTTTGCGGGCGCTGCCGGAAGTTGGCACGGTGGAACGGCGTCCACCACCAGAATCCTTGCCGCCGCCGGAAGAATGGCCCGGACGGTCAATTTCCTCGCCACGCAGCAGCGCGTCGATTTCCTTGCCCGACAGGGTTTCATATTCCAGAAGACCTTTTGCAAGCTTGTGCAGGTCATCAATATGTTCGGTCAAAACACGCATGGCGAACTGGTAAGCTTCGTCGGAGTAACGACGGACTTCCTCATCAATCAACTGTGCGGTTTGTTCCGAGACATTCTTGTGCTGTGCGACGCTGTGGCCGAGGAACACTTCTTCCTGGTTATCAACGTATTTGACGTTGCCAAGTTTGTCCGAGAAGCCCCATTCGGTCACCATCTTGCGTGCATATTGCGTCACCATGTTGATGTCCGAAGAAGCGCCCGTGGTGACCTTGTCCTTGCCAAAGATGATTTCCTCGGCGACACGACCGCCCATCGCGACCGCAAGGTCGGAGATAAGCTGTTCGTAGGATTTGGACACCTGATCGCGTTCCGGCAGACGCATCACCATACCAAGAGCGCGACCGCGCGGAATGATGGTGGCCTTGTGGATCGGATCAGAAGCCGGGGTGTGCAAGGCGACAAGGGCGTGACCACCTTCGTGGTAGGCCGTCAGCTTTTTCTCGTCATCAGTCATGATCATGGAACGGCGTTCCGCCCCCATCATGACCTTGTCCTTGGCGTTTTCGAAATCGGCCATGGTGACAACGCGCTTGCCAAGACGGGCTGCCAAAAGGGCTGCTTCGTTGACAAGGTTTGCCAGATCAGCACCGGAGAAGCCCGGCGTACCACGTGCAACCGTGCGCAGATCGACATCCGGACCCAAAGGAACCTTGCGGGCATGGACACCAAGAATGTGTTCACGGCCTTCAAGATCGGGATTCGGAACAACGACCTGACGGTCAAAGCGGCCCGGACGCAGCAATGCCGGATCAAGAACGTCCGGACGGTTGGTTGCGGCAACAAGGATAACGCCTTCGTTGGCCTCAAAACCATCCATCTCGACCAGAAGCTGGTTCAGCGTCTGTTCACGTTCATCGTTCCCGCCGCCAAGACCGGCACCACGGTGACGACCGACAGCATCGATCTCATCGATAAAGATGATGCAAGGCGCGTTTTTCTTGCCCTGTTCGAACATGTCACGCACACGCGATGCACCGACACCAACGAACATTTCAACGAAGTCAGAACCGGAAATCGTGAAGAACGGTACGTTTGCTTCGCCGGCAATCGCACGGGCCAGAAGCGTTTTACCGGTACCCGGAGGGCCGACAAGCAGCATGCCTTTGGGGATTTTACCGCCAAGGCGCTGGAATTTCTGCGGGTCGCGCAGGAAGTCGACAACTTCTTCAAGTTCGCTTTTGGCTTCTTCAATACCGGCAACGTCTTCAAAGGTCACGCGACCGGATTTTTCGGTCAGCATCTTGGCCTTGGACTTACCAAAGCCCATGGCCTTGCCGCCGCCACCTTGCATCTGACGCATGAAGAAAATCCACACCCCGATGATCAGTAGCATCGGGAACCAGCTGATCAGTGCACTCATCAGCGGGGACAGGCTTTCTTCCGGCTGTGCGATGATGCGCACGCCTTTGTCGTTCAGTCTTTCGACAAGGTTCGGATAATCCGGGGTATAAACAGTAACAGAGCGACCGTCGCGCGTTTCTGCAGTCAGGTTGTTGCCCTGGATGGTAACTTCCGAAATCTGGCCGCTATCAACTTCTGCAAGGAAGTCCGAGAATGCCAGCGTCTGCTGATCGGACCGTCCGGAGGGCGACTGAAACAGGTTGAACAACGCCACCAAAAGGATGGCGATGATAACCCACAGTGCGAGATTTTTTCCCATATTCATTCCAAGCTACTGGTCGCAATTTATGTGTGCCGTGACGCAAAACTTCCTGCGCAGGGTCTGACCAACAAATAGTCATAAGCCCCGCTTACGCAAGTAGGTTGTCGGGTTTCGGTGACGATTTGAAACCACTTTCCCACAAAGGTACTTGCGGCGCAAACTGCCATCTTCCGCCAGACGCGTTCCCGCCCCTGCCCAGAGGCGGCGCGCAGCCGGCGGCGGATAGTACGTCGGAAAGCTCCGAAACCTCAAGCCCGCCAACGGATCGCAAGGCTTCTTTATCGTAGAGAGCAGGCATGGATGCAAGGGCTGCGCGTGGTAAATTACCAATAAATGGTGCAATTTCGCGCAATGCGGCCCGAAAAGACTTCGTGTGAAACACATCACAAAGGCCAAGCGGCCCAATCGAAAGCCCCGCCACATCAGCAATCATCATGCCTTCCGCCCGCCATTCAAAGCGATTATCCCATCGCATCGACATGGGGCGGGGATGTGATTTGGTATCTATCACCACCGGATTTTGATCCATCCGGCCAAGTTCGCGATAAATATAAATCCGGTTTTTGCGCCCATGAAGCACACAACCGCCAAGACTGATCCTTGATGCCGGATCAGTCGCAAACCGTGCCAGGGCACTTGCAAGTTTATCCAACGCAGGCATATAGGCCGCCCCGCCCACTGTGCGGACGACCTGCCCCAATGCGTGCGTTTCTGCAAGTTGGAGGTGTCGGGATGCATCATCGTCCTGCCCCCAACCCCAAAGCGCGTTCGGGTCCCAAACGGCCACACCGATGTCCTGCAGGGTCACAGCAGCGGCCAACACCTGGCCGATGCGGGCTTCAAGGTTCTGGCGGCGGGTTGCCGTTGCAGTTTCATCGATATCGGAGGCCTGCCCGGCCTTAAGCGCGCGGCGCACCCGCACACGTTCGAATTTCTCGTTGCGGTTTGACGGGTCTTCAACCCATGCCTGACCACGTGCGTTCAATGTTGCGATCAGATCGGCCTTCGGGATCGACAAAAGCGGGCGCAGCAGCCGACCATGGCGCAAATTGCGCCGGGCTGACATCCCTGCCAAACCAAGCTGGGTCGTGCCGCGTTCCGTGCGCATGGTGATGGTTTCCGCCTGATCATCGGCATGGTGGGCAACCAGTAAATGGAAAATGCCCATTTCACGCATCAGATCATCGAACATCTGGTACCGGGCATTGCGGGCATGTTCCTGCACAGCAGCAGCGGGCTTGTTGCCCCGCCAATCCCTGATAACGTGATCGATATCGTATTTGCCAAGTTCCCGCCCGACCCAGCGTGCTTCGTCGGCAGCACCGGCGCGCAGACCGTGATCAATTGTTACGGCAAGTATCCCCCCGCCCCGCGCCTGACACCACTCATGCGCAAGCAGCGCCAACGCCATGCTATCGGCCCCGCCCGACACGCCGACAAGAAGTTTTGGCACGGCTTCGAACGGCGCAAAATCCATCATCAGGCGATCAAAGACAACGGCATCCAGTGGTGTTCCACTGGATGCCGTTGTGTGATCAGAAGATGGGGGGATGCGGTCAATCATGACGGTTGCAGCAGGCAGCGCTTACTGCGGGCATCCGCGGTTCTGGCGTTCCTGACGGGCACGATCAAGGACAACATTCGATGCATTCGGGAAGTTGTCGAGCAAATGCCCAAATGCCGTGCAGGCATCTTCGTTCTTGCCAAGATTTGCCAGTGACATACCAAGTTTCAAAAGGTTATCGGGTGCCTTGGTGCTGTCGGGATAGGTCTGGAAGCCTTCGGTAAAGGCAATGGCCGCATTTTCATACTGACCGCGCACATAATAAGTTTCACCCAGCCAGTATTGCGCATTGCCTGCCAACGGATCGTTGGGATGGCTGCTGACGAAATTGCCAAGTGCCTGTTCTGCTGCGGCAAAGTCCTGCTTGCGCAAAAGACCAAAGGCTTCGCGATATTGTTCTTCGGGCGTCCCGGTCGCGGTTGCGGCGGTCTGGGTTTGTGGAGCAGGCGCGGTGTTTGATGACGTGCCACTTGGGATTTGCGGCGGCTGACCTTCATTTTCAATCACGCCAAACAGTTTGGTGCCCTGATCATTAAGCGTCTCGCCGGTCGCAGCAGAGCCTTGCCCGGTTGAAGATGTTGCCGGTGCCAAAGCCCCTTGTCCCGATGCGGCTTCACCGGCAGCCAATGGCGTAGCAGCACCTGTGGCACCTGCGCCTGACGCACCACCGCCTTCAAGCTGGCTGAGGCGGAAATCAATGTCGGCCACCAGACGTTCCAGACGGTCTTCCATCTTGCGAATGCGGAAATCGAATTGTTCAAGTTGCCCGGTCAGTTGGGTCGTCGCACGTTCAAGGTCGCTGATCTGAACCTGTTGACGGGCCGCGGCCGGTGTGGAAGCCCCGCCGCCAGAAGACGCAGCAGCCTGCCCGGCATCACCCGTTCCTTCGCGGTAGACATAGCGCTGCAGAAGATCCAGGTCTTCGCGCAGTTTTTCGACCTGTCGCGACATATTGGCGTCTTGTGCCTGAACTGTTCCGGACCCAAGCGACGTCACGCCAAACACGGTTCCAAGGGCCAGCGCCATCAAAACAGTTCGGCTTTTTGGCGAAATGGCGGATCGAACACGGATCATTTTCGGGTCCTTTGTCGTCAATGCAGTCTTTGAAAGTGCACTATGAAAACACACTATGACTTTTCAAACATTTTCAGGCGGCAAAAATAAGGCGCCTGCCCCAAGCGGGACAGGCGCCTTGATCTTCAAGTCAGGCTTGCACCTGCACGCTCTTAACGGATAACCGAAACAGAGCGGCGGTTTTTAGCCCAGCTTTCTTCGTCGTGACCAAGAGCAACCGGGCGCTCTTTGCCATAAGAAATGGTTTCAACGCGCGACGGGTCGATGCCCAGAGCGACAAGGTAATCTTTTACCGAGTTCGCACGACGCTCGCCCAGTGCAAGGTTGTATTCGCGGGTGCCGCGTTCATCGGCATGGCCTTCAACAACAACCTTGTACTGCGGGTATTTCTTCAGCCAAGCGGCCTGCAGTTCCAGGGTACGACGTGCTTCACCAGCAAGATCGTATTTGTCGAAGCCAAAGAAGACACGGTCGCCAACGTTGACAGCGAACCACTCAGGGCTGCTTTCAGACAGCGTGGTTGACGAAGACGCGCTAGATGAAGAAGTGCTTGCACCGTCGCCGCCGGTGGTCGCCGTGCTATCAGGAGCAGTTTCACACGCAGCCAGAAGAGCGGCAGCAGCAAAAACGCTGAGAATACGAAGTTTCATTTAAGTTTTCCCCTTAACACCGGACGCATTCGCCCGAGGTTGGTGTTTTCCATGTCTCGCGACACCGAAAATGCCCGCGATTAAAGCGAATCGCATTCAGTGCTTCGCGATGACTATACTCTTGAGATATCAGGGAATCAAGGGTGACCATGCTGGGTCCGACCCATCCGCCGGTGTAACGATCTCTCGTTCGTTGAAACCGGTGAGATCAATCGAATACAAACGATAGCGATCCTTGGTCCCGTCCCTGGACGGGTGTTGGCGGTAGTACATCAGAACTCGACCATTCGGCGCCCATGTTGGTCCCTCGACGAGGAACCCTTCGGCCAGCAGCCTTTCTCCACTGCCGTCTGGCCGCATGACGCCGATATAATAACGACCTCCTTGCGATTTGGTGAATGCGATCAGGTCTCCGCGCGGCGACCAGACCGGTGTGGCATAACGCCCGCCACCGAAACTGATACGCTGTGCGCCGCCACCATCGGCATTCATCACATAAAGTTGTTGTGCGCCACTGCGATCGGAGTTGAACGCAATGCGCGACCCTTCAGGCGAATAGGACGGCGAGGTATCCACGGCCGGATGACGCGTAAGTTGACGCTTTTCACGCGTGCGTAGGTCCAGCTCATAAATCTCGCTGTTCCCGTCAAGCGCTTGTGACATCACAACCGAATTCCCGTCTGGCGCGAATCGGGGCGCAAATGTCATCCCCGGAAAATCGCCCAGCAATTCCAGCTCGCCGGTATCAATATCCAAAACATAAACACGTGGCTTGTCGTTGAAATACGACATGTAAACCACTTCTTGCGCGGTCGGCGAGAAACGCGGGTTCAGCACAAGGAACCGACCATCCGACAAGAAGCGATGATTTGCCCCGTCCTGATCCATAATCGCCAGACGCTTGACGCGCTTGTCTGCCGGACCGCTTTCCGACACATAAACAATGCGGGTATCAAAATACCCGGTTTCGCCGGTGATGCGTTTATAGATTTCATCGGCGATCTTATGCGCGATGCGACGCCAGTTATTGGGCTGCGTGCGATAGGCTACTCCCGACATCTGGGTTTCGGCCAGCACATCCCAAAGACGGAATTCAACACGCAACAGACCGTTTGCTTCGGTGACAACCCGGCCATTCACAAGCGCCTGCGCGTTGATCGCGCGCCATTCGGCGAAGTTCGGGTTCACCGCCAATGAAGCCGCACTCTGGATGAATGCGTTTTCATTGATCGGCGAAAACAGGCCGGAACGTTCAAGATCGGCAGCAATCACCTTTGTGAGGTTCTGGCCGATTTCGGTTTCCGAAACGCCATCCCCCGGGAAGCTGGTGACCGCAATCGGCATCGGTTTGAGCTCACCTCTGGTGATATCAATCCGCAGTTCCGCCTTTGCCGGCGACATGAACCCGACATTCAGGCCAGCGACAACGGCAAGGGCGCACAGTGCTGCGACACCGCTTTTAACCCAAAATCGTTTTCGTGCGTTGGTCTTGATCGTCATCCTGCCTCGCTATTTTCCACGCGTGTTCAAGAACTTGTAAGTTAAAGGCCCAGCATTTCACGCATGTCAAAATTAAACGTGAATGTGCGCCACATTTCATATTTATCCAGCGGCAGTTTTAGAGGACTGCATTGCGGATTTAGCACTGCTCGCAGGGCACTTTCCGCAATCGTGCGGCGAGAAGCGTCGCCCTGAATTTCGTTCAGGTTGCTAATGCGCGCCTGTCGGACCGTGCCGTCCGGATTTGCGCTGACGTGAATTTCCACTGCAAACTGACCAGCTTCCTTCGCACCAGCCGGCGGGCTCCAGCATCGTTCAATCTGACGTTTGACCGCATCAAGTTCGCTCATGGTCAGATTGGCGTCCAGTCGGGTTGCGACAACCTCGCTGGCATTTTCCTCTGGGGCTTCGTCGGGCTGCGGTTCCGGTGTAGCTTCCGCCGTTTCCTTAAGCTTGCTGACGTCCTTGAGAACGCTCATGAGGTCGCGTTTCTTTGGTTCTTCCTTTTTCGGCTCCGGCTTTTTAACCGGTTCCGGTTTGGGTGGCGTCGGCTTGCTTGTCGGTTTTACTGCCGCCAGTTCGGTTGGCTGCGGTTCTGGTTCTGGTTCTGGCTCGGGCTTTGGCTCCGGCTCTTTTTTGACTTCGGGCACAGGCACCGGTTCGGGCTTGGGCGCAGGCTTCGGTTCCGGTTTTGGTTCGGGTTTCGGCTCTGGCTTGGGCTCGGGTTTGGGTTCCGGCTTTGGCTCTGGCTTCGGCTCAGGCTTGGGTTCCGGTTTCGGTTCCGGCTTGGGCTCTGGTTTTGGCTTTGGTTCCGGTTTGGGCGTTGGTTTTGGTTCCTCTTTCGGCTCGGGCTTTGGCAAAGCCTTTGTCGGGGCGGCAGAAAATTCATCTACCGTCACGACTTCGACCGAAATGGACTGCAAATCCAGCGGTGTTTCATCAAACAGGTCAGGCAGGCCAAGCCACGCCACCAGAAACAGGGCACCGTGCAAGCCAAGCGATATGAGAGCGTAGCGCAACATAGTCGGTTACGAATCCCTTGCGGGCAGTTCGGCGATCAGGGCCACCTTGGTAAAACCGGCATCCTTGATCAGCCCCATGACTTCCATCACCCGGCCATAATCAATCGCCTTGTCACCGCGAACGAAGATACGGGTATCGGCCTTGTTTTCCGTAATGGCCGCCAGTTTCTCCGTCAGGGTGCTCTGGGCGATCTCGCTATCCATAATATAGATCGTGCCTTCGGCAGACACCGACACCACAAGCGGTTCATCCTGCCCGGTCATTGGCGCGGCACTGGTTTCCGGCAGATCGACCTCAACCCCGACAGTCATCAAGGGGGCCGCAACCATAAAGATCACAAGAAGAACCAGCATCACGTCCACCATCGGCGTGACGTTGATGTCGCTCATGGCAGCGCGCCGGTTATTGCGGCGACCGCGTCGGCGTCCTCCGCCCGATTTGGCTAGCTGTGCGCCCATGGTCAGTCTCTCGAATCGTCAAGTTGGCGCGAAAGGATAGAGCTGAACTCGTCCACGAAAGCTTCGAGGCGGTTGCTGTAACGGTTCAGGTCGCTTGAAATCTTGTTATAGGCAACCACGGCCGGAATCGCGGCGACAAGGCCCATGGCGGTTGCAAACAGCGCCTCGGCGATGCCCGGCGCAACAACCGCAAGCGATGTATTCTTCGATGCGGCAATCGACTGGAACGACACCATGATGCCCCAGACCGTGCCAAACAGCCCGACAAACGGTGCGGTCGACCCCACAGATGCCAGGAAGGTCATATAACGTTCCACCCGGTCCATTTCGCGGCCCAGCGTGATTTCCATCGATTTTTCAAGACGCTGCTGCATGCGCGCACGCATGGTATCGCCGTGAACGCCCTTGGCGTTTGATCGGCGCCATTCACGCATGGCTGAAACGAAGATGGCTGACATCGGATCACGCGGCTGATCGGCGATCCGGTCATAGAGGTCTTCCAGCGACCCGCCCGACCAGAAGGCTTCTTCGAAGGTGTGTGCCTGAGCGCGCAGCTTGCGCAGGCGCAGAATCTTTTCGATAACGATGGCCCATACCCAGACAGAAGCCAGCAAAAGCCCGATCATCACTGTTTTGACGACCAGTCCAGCCTGCATGAAAAGTCCCCACAGAGACATGTCATGTGCCATGACCGACTGCCCCAGCGTTACCGCGTCGACCACTTGATTTTCCATATTCCCGTCAGTCCTTGTTCACATCCAGATATCGACTAAATACTGTTCTTAATTCTTCTGGCAGTCTTTGTGCCCGAAGTTCATCCAGCGACATGCAGGCGAGATAAATCTCGATCACCACCAGTTCGTCGCCATCGCGCATGATCTTTTGTTCAAAACCAAGCGACGCGCCCCCAAGCTTTATCACCCGGCTTTCGACGGTCAGGCGATCTTCCAACTGTGCCGCACGACGAAAATCGAGCGTACAGTGTCGAACGGCTATGGCAACTTTGTGGCGTTCTGCAACATTTCGATTGGTAAAGCCCAACAGGTTAAGCATCGCTGAACGTGCGCGTTCGGCGAAAGCCAGATAATTGGCGTGATAGACGATGCCACCTGCATCGGTATCTTCGTAATAAACAATAAGCGGATAGATATGCCGATTGCCATCGAGCGTCCCCAACAGGGTATCGTGATCGGTGCGTGACATCAGGAATCGTTCCCCGATCCTTGTTGGGTGTCAAACAGATCCGACAGCGGCACCCCACCCGCTTCGCGTGGCGGTGTCAGACCAAGATGCTTGAACCCCTTAACGCCAAGCATCCGCCCACGCGGGGTCCGCTGGATCAAGCCCTGTTGCAGCAGGTAGGGTTCGATCACATCTTCGATGGTATCGCGTTCTTCGGAAAGGGCTGCGGCAAGTGTATCGACCCCGACCGGCCCACCGCCGTAGTTCCCGGCAATACAATTGAGGTAACGCCGATCCTGACTATCAAGGCCAAGATTATCGACCTCAAGCCGGGTCAGGGCCGCATCGGCAATAAATTTATCGACCGGTGATTTTTCTGCAACGGCAGCAAAGTCTCGCACACGGCGCAACAAACGCCCGGCAATACGCGGCGTCCCACGTGACCGGCGGGCGATTTCCATCGCGCCTTCTTCGGTCATGTCGAAATTCAAAAGCTTGGCACCGCGTGCAACAATGCTGACGAGTTCTTCTGGCTCGTAGAATCGCAAACGCAACGGAATGCCAAAGCGGTCGCGCAAAGGCGTTGTCAGCAGCCCGGAACGGGTTGTCGCACCAACAAGGGTAAAGGGCGGCAAATCAATCCGCACGGAACGCGCAGCCGGTCCTTCGCCAATGATCAGGTCAAGCTGGAAGTCTTCCATCGCCGGATAGAGGATTTCCTCAACCGCCGGATTAAGGCGATGAATTTCATCAATAAACAGAACATCACGCGGCTGAAGATTGGTCAGAAGGGCAGCAAGATCACCGGCCTTGGCCACCACCGGCCCGGATGTGGCGCGAAAACCGACGCCCAACTCGCTGGCAACAATTTGCGACAGCGTGGTTTTCCCCAATCCCGGCGGACCAAAGAACAGAACATGGTCCATTGCCTCTTCGCGTGAACGGGCGGCCTTGATAAAGACGTCAAGGTTTTCACGGACTTCTTTCTGACCGGTAAAATCATCCAGCCGACGCGGACGCAGTGATCCATCCTGCTGATCTTCATCACGGCGCTCGCCACTGAGCAGGCGGTCTTCTTCTTCGCTCACGCGCTAAGCTCCTTTAGTCCCAGGCGGATCAGGGTATCAATCGATTTGTCGTCACCGGCCTGCTGGGCAGCCTTGCCCACCGCACCGAATGCTTCGGAGCGGCCATAGCCAAGATTGACCAGTGCCGAAACGGCATCGGCCAAAACCGCGCCATCATCCACAACGGGTTCTGCCGGAACGGTATCAGCACTCGCATCCTTGGCGGGCCTGGCTGATTTTTTGGATTTTGCCGCCGGCTTTGCCGGTTCTTCGACCGGGCTTGCCGGGGCGGCAACCGGGCCAAGGTTAAGTTTGGCAGCCTTGTCTTTCAGCTCGCCCACAATGCGGGTTGCGACCTTTGGACCGATGCCCGGCGCACGACAAAGGGCCGTGGTATCCTGGGCGGCCAGCGCACGCAAAAGATCGGTCGGGGTCAGAACAGACAGCAAGGCCAGTGCGACTTTTGCGCCGACGCCCTGCACCGTGGTCAAAAGCGAAAACCACTGTTTTTCAGCATTATCAGCAAAGCCATACAGGTGAATATGATCTTCGCGGACATGGGTCTCGATCATCAGCCCGGCGTCCCCGCCCTTGGGCGGCAACATCGACAATGTCCGGCGGGAGGCAAAAACCAGATAGCCGACACCATTCACGTCGATAATGACGCTGTCTTCGCCGATGAAATCCACAATTCCGCGCAGTTTCGCGATCACCTGTATTTTCTCCCGTTTCGTGTTGGGTTCGCGGCCATGCTTTGGGCCAACGACCGGTTCCCGGCATGTTGCGCGTGGCAGATGGCAACCGCAAGAGCATCTGCGGCATCCGCCCCGGCAATTTCACATCCCGGAAGCAAGGTCGAAACCATCATTTCCACCTGCTGTTTGGCAGCATGCCCGGCACCCACCACAGTCTTTTTGACGGCATTGGGTGTATATTCCGTTACCGGAATGCCATTCCGTGCCGGTGCCAGCAGCGCAACCCCACGCGCCTGCCCCAGTTTAAGGGTCGAAACCGGATTTTTATTCACAAAGGTTTCTTCAACGGCCGCCTCATCAGGCGTCCAGATTTTAATCACCTCGATCAGCCCCGTATGAAGCTGGTCAAGACGTTCGGCCAGTGTCAGGGACTGTGTAGATGTAACGACACCGTTGGCGACATGGCGCATCCGGTTATCTTCGAGGTCGATCACGCCCCAGCCCGTCCGTTGAAGACCGGGATCAATCCCGAGAACTCTGACCACAGCGCGCCCCTAATTTCCAGAAACCAGATACAAAACACCCGCCATTCAAAAGCGAAAGGCGGGTGTTATCAAGAGTATTAAATTAGTTGTCCAAACCTGCGACGATTTCGTCGGTCCAATTGACGTTGGTCCAGACATTCTGAACGTCGTCATTGTCTTCAAGCACATCAACAAGCTTCATGATGCTTTGGGCCTGATCGACAGAAATGTCGGCCTCGGTCGTGGCACGGAAAACCATCTTGGCGCTTTCCGGATCGCCGAATTTTTCGGTCAGAACTTCGCGCACAGCGTTGAGGTCTTCAAGCTCGGTGTCGATGATGTGGTTTTGTTCATCAGACTCCGCATTGGCAGCACCCGCTTCAAGCGCAGCTTCAAAGATTTCGTCCGCATCCGCCTTGTCCGCCGGGTAAACGATTTCGCCCAGACGGTTGAACATGAAACCAACAGAACCGGTTTCGCCAAGGTTACCGCCGTGCTTGGTGAAGGCAGCACGAACTTCGGATGCGGTACGATTGCGGTTATCGGTCAGCGCTTCGACGATGACTGCAACACCGGCAGTACCGTAGCCCTCGTAGCGGACTTCTTCGTAGTTGTCGCCCTCGCCGGCACCGGTCGCCTTTTTGATCGCACGATCAATGTTGTCCTTGGGCATGTTCTGTGAACGGGCCGCAGCGATGGCAGCACGCAAACGCGGGTTGCTGTCGACATCGTCGCTGATCTTGGCTGCAACAGTGATTTCGCGCGCGAGTTTGGTGAAGATCTTGGCGCGCTTTTTATCCTGCGCACCTTTGCGGTGCATAATGTTCTTAAATTGGGAATGGCCGGCCATAACCTGTAACCTGTCGTCATTGAACTCGATATGGAACGGTATCAGAAGACACCATGCCGGTCATACGGGCGTCCCCTGACAGACCAGCCCGTCCGGGCATGTACAGGGTGAGAGATTCACATCTGCAACATCCACGAACGAAAATTTCGACCGCTCCTATAACCTGTTTACCCTGCAAGGTCCAGCGATGCTTGGCAACAGTCCATCGGGTCATGCCCGGCCACAGCAAAGATCGGGGATGAACCATATCCATTTTTTTCACATGACGCGGATAGGTGTTGCAGATGCCGAGATATTCTTTCATTAATAGACTGTGCAATAGTCACTAAACTAAAGAACAAGGCTCTTAGGGGAACAAATCCGCGCCAACCAGTAAGCTCATGCATGATCTTTTGGCGCAGCTAAAAATCTGAATGGACAAAGAAGCCAGTCGGGAACAGCCAGGAAAAAGGTTAGATAGAATGGGAACTAAATTCGGGGTCCAAAGCAAACTATTGATTTCGTTTGCTGTGGTAGGATTGATGGCAGTGGTTTCCGCTGTTGTCGGCGCGATATCATTCAACCAGTTCGGCCAGGCACTTACGACAATTACCGAAGAAAAACTTCCGCCCATTGCAGCAGCGCAATCGCTGGCAACGGGAAGCGCGGAAATTGTTGCAATTGCCCCACGAATTGTCGCCGCGGCCAATCCAGAAGAAGAACATGCCATCAATGACGAACTTGCCGTTCGCCTTGATGAGCTTGGCGCGTTGATTGCCGAGATCGAGAGCACCGGTTTCATGCCGGATGTCATCGCAAGCATCAAAGACAACCGCACACTTTTGCAAAGCAATCTGGAACAGCTTCATGCTGTGACACAGGAACGCTTCCAGATCAGCGCAGAAAAAGCTGAAAAGCTTGACGAATTCCAGGGTCTTGCAAAGCGCTATGCGGATACGCTGAAACCGGTTCTGTCCTATACGCAAAATGACATTTCACAAGGTGCCGAGTATGCCTCGTCCTTCACGGAAAATCCGTCGAAGATTTACGAAGAGGAAAAACAAGCCGTCCTTGAGGCCTTTCAGAAATTTTCCAACGCAATCGAAACCCGTAGCCCAATTCTTGAGATCGAACGTCTGGGATCTGCGGCATCGAATATGATTATTGCCAGCACGACGGAAACGCAGGCCGTACGCCTGTCGATCATTCCGGTGCGTATCCGTGGCACCTATTCCGATGCGCTCAGCAAACTTGATCAACTTGAAAATGATCGCCTCAAGGCATTTTACGTCGACCTGATCGGCAAAATGCAGAAACTTTCGATTGGTGACGGAAGCCTTCCGGACCTGCGTGGTCGGGAACTTGCGGCAACTGAAACCAGTCAGTCGCTTGTGGTGCAAAGTGCCCAATACGCCATTGCGATGCGCAATAGCGTTGCCGAACTGGTGGCGGGCCTTAATGCCGAAGTTGATGAGGCTGCTGCACAATCACGTGTGGTCGAGAAACAGGGTCTCGCGGCACTGGGTGTCGTGGCAATTGCCGCAATCCTGATTTCGCTTGCGATTTATGTTCTGTACGTTCGTGGTAACGTTCTGCGCCGTCTGGCCGGATTGCAGAAAACCATGGTCCAGCTTGCCGATGGCAACCTTGATGTAACCGTGCCTTCCAAGGGCAAGGACGAAATCAGTGCCATGGGCCGTGCGGTTGAGGTCTTTAAGGACAATGCCCTTAAGGTTCGCGGCATGCAGGCTGAAGAAGAACGTCTGAACCGTGAACGTAACGAAGCCCTGCGTGATGAGCTTCTTGGCCTTGCCGATACGCTTCAGAACGAAGTTGAAAGTGCCGTGAACGAGATTGCCGCACTTGGCAACCAGCTTCAGGGTGTTTCCGGTCAGATGACGTCAAGTGCTGAACTGGTTTCGGGTCAAACCGAAGAAGTTGCAAGTTCTGCACAGGAAGCGACCGGCAACGTGGAAACCGTTGCAGCCGCGACCGAGCAGCTTTCGGCATCGAACGCGGAAATCAACCGTCAGATGGCGGAATCGACCCGGATTTCCAACGATGCCTCGACCCGCGCACAGGAAACCAACGAACTGGTTCATAGCCTGTCGCAATCAGCTGATCGCATCGGTGAAGTGATCGCCCTGATCACCGACATTGCCGAGCAGACCAACCTGCTTGCACTGAACGCAACCATCGAGGCCGCGCGTGCTGGCGATGCGGGTAAAGGCTTTGCGGTTGTTGCCGCCGAAGTTAAAAACCTTGCCAACCAGACGGAAAAAGCCACCGAGGAAATTTCTGGCCAGATTTCAGGCATTCAGAAAGCAACCGGTGAATCCGTTAACGCGATCGGTGACATTGGCCGCATCATTGAGAACATCAATGAAATTGCCACCACCATCTCGGCTGCTGTTGAAGAACAGGGTGCTGCGACCGACGAGATCACCCGTAACGTTCGCGGTGCGGCGGATCGTACCCGTTCGGTGTCATCGTCGATCACGGAAGTTGCCAATGAAACCGGCAAAACCGGCGAACTTTCCGGTCAGGTTCTTGCAACCGCGCAAGAGGCATCCGAGAAGGTCGAAAACCTGCGTTCTCGGATCAATGGTATTCTTGATGATCTGCGCAAGCAGGCCCGTGATCGCGCCGCTTCCTGATCAACGCATCAGACCTCACGACAAGGCCCGCCATCTGGCGGGCCTTTTTTGTGGGCCCCCGAGAAATCGGGAACCGAATTTAGTCAGATAAATCAAATACAACGCGGGTTTCCTCAGCCATATCGATCGCAAAATTCTATACATGCGTATATACTTGTCGAAAATCCATGATTGAAATGCGGTTATTATGATATAGCTCGTTCTCATAATAATAAAACAAGCCCCACGCCTTATACCCGTTTGACCTGTTTGTTACAGGAAACGGGCATCCCCAAAATGTGGCTTGGCAGGGACAAAGACGTTCAAATGACACGATAACGTGCGTCGGCGCATCGCCATGCCGGCCATTCGGCTCTTTGATCTACGGGGAGACACAAATATGGGTTTTAGTTTTAAGCGCGGCAAGAAGCCGTCACCGTCGAACACCAAAAACACAAAAAAAGCAAACAAGACGGGACTGGGTGTCCGGGGAAGATTGGCTGGCGCCTTCTTTCTGGTTGGCCTGATTGCAATTCTTGCTGCTGCTGTATCGGTTTTCTCGTTTACCAAGTTCGGTAACGAGTTGGACCGGATTGCCTATGAGCAACTCCCCCCGATGTTTGCCGCCCAGCAGCTTGCGACAACCAGTGCAAAAATCGTCGCATCAGCACCGCGCATCATCGCTGCGTCCACACTTGAAGAAGAACAGGCGGTTAAAGACAATCTGGATGTACTGCTTAATACGCTAGGTGAAAATCTTGCGGTGCTTGACCAGTCCGGCCTGCCTGAAGAGACGCTTGCCGTGATTGAAGGCAACAGCCAGAAACTGGCCGCGGCGTTGCAGGAGCTTCATGACACGACAATCGAGCGGTTTGAAATAGCTGCTGAGCTTTCGAAATCCTTGTCGCAGTTTCAGCAGTTGACCGGCCGATATAACTCCATGATCCAGCCGATCCTGTCGGCATCCCAGACCAACATCACCGCCGTCACCAGTCAGGTTCATGACTTGCGTCAGTCAGGCGCATTCCTGACCCAGGAACAGGAAGATTCAATCAAGGGTCTTCTGTTCAAACTGGATGAATTGATGGCAGCCCGGGCACCGATCCTGCAGCTTGCAAACAATGGGGCTGAAATCAGCAACACGGTTTTGACCGCAGCCTCATCAGATGACCGCATGCAGCTTCGTATCATGGGGGTTCAGGTCCGTGGGGCGGTTGGTCTGGTTGGCAGTACGATCAACGAACTTGAGAATGAAAAGCTCAAGAAATTCTATAACGGCCTCCTTGGTGACATCAAAAAACTGTCGATGGGCCGCAACAGCATTTCATCGCTGCGCAGCAAGGAACTTAAACTTGCGGATGAACAGATCGACATCGTTGAAGACAGTGCTGAATTCGCAAGCTTGCTTGAAGATGAGGTCAACATGCTTGTTGCCGATCTTCAGTCCGGTGTTGACAGTTCCGCAGATGCTGCAAGCACACTGACCCAGCAAAGCTCGTTTGTTATGTATGCGGTTGGTGCTGCGGCGATTGTGATCCCGCTTCTGATCTATCTGGTGTATGTGCGTGGCAACTTGTTGCGTCGTTTGGCGGGCTTGCAGAAATCGATGATCTCGCTTGCGGGTGGCGATCTTGATGCAACCGTCCCGTCGGGTGGCAATGACGAAATTTCGGCCATGGGCCGTGCGGTTGATGTGTTTAAGGAAAACGCCATCAAGGTGCGGAACATGCAGGCCGAAGAAGAACAGCTTAACCGTGAACGCAACGAAGCACTGCGTGACGAATTGCTGTCACTTGCCGATACGCTTCAGGGCGAAGTTGAAAGTGCCGTGAATGAAATCGCGACCCTTGCCGAACAGCTTCAGGGCGTTTCGGGCCAGATGACCGATAGCGCCGAACTGGTATCGGGACAAAGCGACGAAGTGTCAAAATCGGCAGATGAAGCCACTGGCAATGTCGAAACAGTGGCATCCGCAACCGAGCAGCTTTCAAGTTCGAATGCAGAGATCAACCGTCAGATGGCGGAAACCACGCGCATTTCAAACGAAGCCGCACAGCGTGCCCAACACACCAACGAACTGGTCAACAGCCTGTCACAATCGGCCGGACGTATTGGCGAGGTGATCGCACTGATCACCGACATCGCCGAACAGACCAACCTTCTCGCGCTCAATGCAACGATTGAGGCTGCCCGTGCGGGTGATGCCGGCAAGGGCTTTGCCGTTGTCGCGGCCGAGGTCAAAAACCTTGCTAACCAGACCGAAAAGGCGACCGAGGAAATCTCAGGCCAGATCACCGGCATTCAGAAAGCCACCGGTGAATCGGTTACTGCCATAGGTGAAATTGGCTCGATCATTGATAGTCTCAATGAAATTGCCACCACCATCTCGGCTGCGGTTGAGGAACAGGGCGCTGCCACCGATGAAATCACGCGCAATGTGCGTGGGGCAGCAGATCGTACCCGTGCGGTGTCGGCATCAATTGCCGAAGTTGCCAATGAAACTGGCAGAACCGGTCAGTTGTCGGGTGAGGTTCTGACAACGTCACGATCGGCATCAGAGAAAGTTGGTGAAATGCGCACACGTATTTCCAGCATTCTCGATGATCTGCGCCAGCAGGCCCGTGATCGCGCTGCCTGATTGGTACGACACCACCAAGTAACACTGCCAAACGACAAAGGCCCGCCAAGATTGGCGGGCCTTTGTGTTTTTTTGGTCGCAAACAATGCGAACGTGCTTAGGCGCTGGGCCAGCTGCCTTTTAGTCGGCCACCGATGCGGACTGATTCAATGCGTTTGGCCAGACCTGTTTTGTCATCGGTTTCAACAAACACCCCACACACCGTTGCCGGGCCGTCTGCCGGTTCAAACCGGCCGGCGGGCATTTTGGTCAGGAATTTGCGGACCGAGTTTTCTTTTTTCATGCCGATCACGGAATCAAAATCGCCGCACATGCCAACATCGGTCTGATAGCCCGTCCCGTTTGGCAGGATTTGGGCATCGGCGGTTGGCACATGGGTATGCGTACCCAGAACAAGCGATGCCCGCCCGTCGCAATGATGACCAAATGCCATTTTTTCCGACGTGGTTTCCGCATGGAAATCAAGAATGATCGCATCGACATTCTTGCCAAGCTTGTGTTTGGAAAACAGCTTGTTGGCCCCTTGGAACGGACAGGATAACGGGTCCATAAACAGGCGGCCCATCATGTTGATCACACAGACCTTCTTGCCGGACTTGGTTTTGAATACGTAATCGCCATTGCCCGGCGTGCCATCAGGGAAATTCCAGGGGCGCAGCAATTTTTCGTCTTCATCGATATAGGCGATGATTTCGCGCTGATCCCAGACATGGTTGCCCGTGGTCAGAACATCGGCACCAGCAGCGTAGAATTCCTTGCAAATCTTTGCGGTAACGCCAAAGCCGTGTGCCGCGTTTTCGACATTCACCACAGCCATATCAACGGACAAACGATCACGCAGCATCGGCAGGGCTTCAAGCGCTGCTTTGCGACCGGTTTGCCCGAGAACGTCGCCGAGATGAAGTAAACGCATTGTGTTTCCTGTATTGTGTCAACCAAAGGCAGGCAGACAAGTTTTATCTAAAGCACCCTGCCCCGGGACGCAGTCATCGGCATCACACAATGGAAAAGGGAATTTCAGGGTCCAAACTCATTTACATAATCGGGTCGGTCATGTGAATGAGTTTGGACCCTAAGCAGAATAAACGGGAGCCACCACTGCCGTTGGCCATTTGGTAATTCCTCGTGACCTGCGAGTGCAGGTGGGCGCCGTATAACGAGACCACGGCCTCGACAGGGACAGCTCCCTAGAGAAATGAGCATCGGCCCCGGGAATTAGCGAACCTGACGAACAGGGCAGCCCCCTAGGTGCTGGGTTCTTGATCGCCGCGAACGGCGCATCGCAAACTGTCAGCGACCGGAACTTAGTCTTCGAACACCTGAATTTCAAGTAGATTGCATTTATTCGTCCCATACCGGGACCAGCCATGCAGCAGACGAATGACGGTTCATCAATCCCGCAGAGGTCGCGGGGCAATCAGTCCTTGGCGAGCTTGCCTGCGATGGCCTCAACCCTTTCAGCCATGGTTTCGATATTTTCTGCCATCGCATCACATTCGGCTGCGGACAAACTGCCTTCTTCGACAATCGGGGTTTGCGGATTATTGAGCTTTTCCTGGGCAGCCCCCAGTTCATCAGCAATCAAAAGACTGGTCATCACCAGCAGGCGCTGTTCACCGATCTGGCCAACCGCATCAGATATTTCACGAACGCGTTCATCAACATAGCCAGCGAGCGCGTGAATGCGATTTTCCTGTCCATCGTCACATGCGATGTCATAACTGCGGCCATTAATGCGAATGGAAACCTGTGCCATGAATTACGCCTGTTTCTTTACGGGGTCGTCATCAAGAACGAGTTTGAGCTGATCAACCGCGCCATCCAGACGGGTTGAGACAGTCTCTGTCGTGCGGCTAAGCCGATCATAATCTTCGCGGAGCGCAGAAAGCTGTCCGCGCAGGGCTTCAACTTCGGCGGTATCAGCGTTTGCATTCTGGCTTTTTGCTTCGATCGCCGACTCCGCAACCGTTTCCAAACGTTCCAATGCTGCTTTCAGTCGATCACTTGCCTGTTGCAACCGCGACATTATCCCTACCCGATTGTTTGCTGTTTTGCCCAAAACCGCAGACCGGAGTGGCCTGCACCGAATCATCACGTTCCATCTGAACGGTTGAAGATGTCATGATCATGGCTGATTTAACACCACAGATTCTGATCAACAACCGTTTTGCCTCATAGAGATCAACCAGAGATCAAAAAGCATAGGGCTGCGAAACTGTGACGGTCAACAGGCCCGGTTGCGATGATGTTAAAAAGCGGACTTTGTTTGCGAAGAATTCGGGAAACAAGGCAGATTTTCAACAGAAGCGGTTGACGTATGCCCCCTGTAAGGGCATCTTCCGCGCGAATTCCGTTCATAAATGGAAAAGTGTTTTCATCGCCCGACCGCGAAACCCCCAGGAACCGCATCACATGACGACGCAAGTAGAACACAACCGCATGGCCAATGCCATCCGCTTCCTTTCGGCCGAAGCTGTCGAAAAAGCCAAATCCGGACACCCGGGCATGCCGATGGGCATGGCAGACGTTGCGACTGTTCTTTATACCAAATTCTTGAAATTCGATCCGAAGCACCCGAACTGGCCGGACCGCGACCGTTTCATCCTGTCTGCTGGTCACGGTTCGATGCTTCTTTATTCTCTTCTGCACCTGACCGGGTATGAAGATTTCGATCTTGATCAGATCAAGAATTTCCGTCAGATGGGTTTCCGCACCGCGGGCCATCCGGAATTCGGCCACGGAGAAGGCATCGAAACCACCACTGGCCCGCTGGGTCAGGGTATTGCGACCTCGGTCGGTTTCGCCCTTGGCGAGCGCATCATGAATGCCCGCTTTGGCAACGATGTTGTTGACCACTTCACCTATGTGATTGCCGGTGACGGTTGCCTGATGGAAGGCATCTCGCAGGAAGCCATTTCGATGGCCGGTCACATGAAATTGTCGAAACTCATCGTTCTGTTCGATGACAACGGCATTTCGATTGATGGTCCGACCTCGCTTTCGACTTCGGAAGATCACAAGAAGCGCTTTGAAGCTGCTGGCTGGGACGTTCAGGAAATTGACGGCCACGATCCGGCTGCGATTGAAGCCGCCATTGCCAAAGCAAAAACCACCAACACCCCATCCATGATCGCGTGCAAAACCGAGATCGGTTTTGGTGCGCCGACCAAAGGTGGCACCGCGGCAACGCATGGCGCCCCGCTGGGTGCTGAAGAACTTGCTGGCATGCGCGAGAAACTTGGCTGGACGGCCGAGCCGTTTGAAATCCCGGCTGACATCCGTGACGCATGGCTTGCAGCAGGCTCACGTGGTGCCGAGGACTTCAATGCTTGGGGTAGCCGTTTCGAAGGTCTTGATGCAGGTCTGAAGGACGAGTTCGAGCGCCGCATCGAAGGCAAGCTTCCGGAAAACTGGATCGAAGCATTCAACGACTATAAAAAGCAGATCACCGCTGACCTGCCGAAAGTCGCGACCCGTAAAGCATCCCAGAACGTTCTTGAAGTTCTGACCAAGGCAATTCCGGAGATGATCGGTGGTTCTGCCGATTTGACCGGCTCGAACAACACCAAAACCGGCGTTCAGGCACCGATCACCGCCGAAGGCGGTTATGAAGGTGCGTATATCTATTACGGTATCCGTGAACACGGCATGGCAGCAGCCATGAACGGTTTGGCGCTGCATGGCGGCGTTCTGCCGTATGGTGGTACATTCCTGGTCTTTACCGACTATTGCCGCCCGTCGATCCGCCTGTCGGCGCTGATGAACCAGCGCGTTGTTTACGTCATGACCCATGATTCCATCGGTCTTGGCGAAGACGGCCCGACCCACCAGCCGGTTGAACATGTCGCATCGCTGCGCGCAATGCCGAACGTGACGGTCATCCGTCCGGCCGATGCGGTTGAAACCGCCGAAGCATGGGCAATGTCGATCACCAATGAAAGCGGTCCGACCGTTCTGGCCCTGACCCGTCAGAACCTGCCGACGCTTCGTACCGAATATCGCGATGACAACCTTGTCGCACGCGGCGGTTATGTGATTTCCGATTGCGATGGCGATCGTCAGGTCACCCTGATTGCAACCGGTTCGGAAGTCGAGATTGCAGTTGATGCTCAGGCGAAGCTCAAAGCAGACGGCATCAATGCCGCTGTTGTGTCGCTGCCGAGTTGGGAACTGTTTGACGCCCAGTCGCCAGAATACCGCAAAGACGTTCTGGGCAGCGCACCGCGCGTTGCCATCGAAGCACTTTCGGTCTTTGGCTGGGAAAAATACGTTGGCGATAACGGCAAGGTTATCGGCATGCATGGATTTGGTGCCTCGGCACCTGCCCCGGTCCTTTACGAGCATTTCGGCATCACCGCCGACGCGCTGGTCAAAGCGGCCAAGGAACTGGTTTAAAATACCGGGCCGGATCGGTAACATACCGATCCGGCCTTTTTTCTATGGGTTTGAAACCCTAAGCCGTGATTGATACTCCCCAGGTAGCAATCATTATAATTTTGGAGGGATGAATGGCTATTCGCGTAGCGATTAATGGTTTTGGCCGTATCGGCCGTCTGGTTCTGCGTTCTATCGTTGAAAGCGGCCGCACCGACGTTGAAGTTGTTGCCATCAACGACCTGGGTGACGTCAACACCAACGCACATCTTCTGAAATATGATTCCGTTCATGGCGTTCTTGCCAATGACGTCAAAGCCGAAGGCGAGAACCTCGTCATTGACGGCAAGGCGATCAAGGTTTGTTCCGAACGCGACCCGGCGAACCTGCCGTGGGCAGCCCTTAACGTTGATGTTGCTTTTGAGTGCACCGGTATCTTCCTTGACGAAGCAGGTGCTGGCAAACATCTGACCGCAGGCGCAAAACGCGTTCTGATCTCTGCCCCGGCAAAGGGTGACATCAAGACCGTTGTTTACGGTGTTAACTCTGACACCCTGACTGCAGATGATGTCATTGTTTCGAACGCATCTTGCACGACGAACTGCCTTGCACCAGTTGCAGACGTTCTGAACAAGACCGTTGGTATCACCAAGGGCTTCATGACCACCGTTCACGCCTTCACCGGTGATCAGAACACCGTGGACAGCCTGCACAAAGACCTGCGCCGTGCGCGTTCGGCATCGCTTTCGATGATCCCGACCTCGACCGGTGCGGCAAAGGCTGTTGGTCTTGTTCTTCCGGAACTCAAAGGCAAGCTTGACGGTACTGCGATCCGCGTCCCGACCCCGAACGTCTCCATGGTTGACCTGACCTTTGTTGCGGGTCGTGACACCACGGTTGACGAAGTCAACGCGGCAATCAAAGAAGCGGCAAACGGCCCGCTTAAAGGCGTTCTTGGCGTTTGCGAAGCACCGCTGGTTTCGGTTGATTTCAACCACAACCCGAACAGCTCGACCTTTGATGCGACCCAGACCCAGGTCATGGACGGCAACTTCGTTCGTATCCTGTCCTGGTACGATAACGAGTGGGGCTTCTCCAACCGTATGAGCGACACTGCTGTCGCAATGGCGAAGTTCCTCTAAGCATCGCTTAGGTTAAAATTTCAAAGGTGCCCGAAGTATTCCTGCTTCGGGCACTTTTCTTTTGGCGGTCAATCCGTCACTCTTTCCCAACACGCGCCATCAAGCAGACAGGAGCCCGGCTGTGAGCCTTTTGTTCAAGGAACTCGATTATCGGCCAACCCCGATGGGGGTTTTAAGCCTGCGTCGCCGACGTGAGCTCAGCCTTGATATCGATGTTTATGAAATCAAGCTTGATGAAGAATATCTGATGTCGAGCCTGTTTACCGATGCCGAGATCGCGCTGGCCGATTTGGGGCTGGCGGAACTTGATCGCGACAACCTCGATGTTGTCGTTGGCGGATTGGGGCTGGGATATACTGCCAAGGCCGCCCTTGATAACCCCAAGACCGGCAAACTGACCGTGCTTGATACCCTGCCCGAGGTGATCGAATGGCACCACGAAGGGTTGCTGCCACTGGGCGAGCAACTTTCAAACGACCCGCGCTGTGCCCTAGTGCATGGGGATTTCTTTGCTGCGTCGCTTTCTGATACGCCGGGCATGAACCCAAAAGCCCCTGAGACCCGCCATGATGCCATTCTTTTGGATGTTGATCATTCGCCGGGCAATGTTTTGCACGAAGACCACAAGCGCCTTTACACCAAGGACGGCCTGACCAAACTGGCAAGCCACATCGTTCCCGGTGGTATCTTTGCCCTGTGGTCGACCGAACTGCCCGAACCATGGTTTGAAGAAAACCTTCAGGCCGCGTTTGACACCATCCGGGCTGAAGTGATTACCTTCAAGCATCCCCTGATTGATCGCGAAGACATCAACACGGTCTTTGTGGCACGCACACCGGTGTGAGTTTCGATTGGAAATGAACAGGTTTCCCGATCATATCATTCGCATTCATGGCATCACCGGCGCAAGGTCCGCCTGCCGCGTGATGGGCGCACGCCCCTTTGTATTGCTGTCGCCGGAAAAGGCCGCCCTGTCACACGGGGCACAATGGTTTGCCGACCTGATCAAATTGATATCTGAAGAATTTCCCGACAGCACGTTCACAACCATTCTTGATTGCCGGGGGCGCGTATCCGGGGCATTGACGGCAATTGAAATCGGCCTTGATGGGGTGATTGTCGATCCCCTGCCCGACGATCCGGTTGACCGCCTGCAGGACATGGGTCGCCAAGCGCGATGCACGGTTGTGACCGAACTACCCCCCCAGAACGCCATATATGAAATGCGTGATGACCTGCTGCCGGACGGGGAACTGGATCGACGATTGCAAGAGTATCTTGGCGACGCGTGATCATTGTCTGCGATTGCCAAAACCCGTGTCAGGGGTTACATAACACGCAGGAAATCATCAGGAATTATCATCGTGAATTCAGACGAACTTGCCGGTCTTTATCTTCTGACCCCGCCGAAAATAGAACTTGCGTCCTTTGGCGAACGGCTCAAGTCCGTGCTTGATACCGGCGCGGTTGACTGTCTTCAGTTGCGCTTAAAAGATGTCAGCGACGATGAAATCCGCACCGCAATTGATGCCATCCTGCCGATGTGCGCAGATCGCGATATTCCGCTGATCCTGAATGATCGTCCTGATATTGCCAAAAAATCCGGCTGCGATGGTGTGCATGTTGGCGAGGACGACGCCAGCTATGACGAAGCGCGTGCAATCATGGGCGAAGAACATATCGTTGGTGTGTCATGCTATGACAGCCGCCACAAGGCGATGGTTCTTGGTGACAAGGGGGCTGATTATGTGGCCTTTGGCGCGTTCTATCCGACCCAAACCAAAGACGCAAAAACCAGCGTCACGACAGAAATCCTCGAAATCTGGACGACCTTTACCACCGTGCCCTGTGTCGCGATTGGCGGCATTACGGCCGAAAACGTTGCCCCCATCGTTCTGGCCGGGGCCGATTTCATTGCGGTCACCGGTGGTGTCTGGAACCACCCTGATGGACCGGAAGCCGGGGCAAAGGCGATCAAGGCCGCAATTGCCGCGACCGACATCTAACCGCCGACATTCGGAAACGGCTTGGCAGGCAATTATTTGTCCAAGCCATGCGCGAATGACGGGGTGTTATGCGCGCAATCCCTGATCAATCTGCTTGCAGCAAAACAGGCAAACTGATAGGTAAGGCCCCTGAAATGGGGCGCTTGCCCCTTATTGCATTGTGAATCTGTGATCTGAAAGAACGGTTGGTGCCATGAAAATCAACGGCAACGAAATCCGTCCGGGTAACCTTATCGAACATAAAGGTGCCCTGTGGCGTGCAGTAAAATGCCAGGCTGTGAAGCCGGGTAAAGGCGGTGCTTTTAACCAGGTTGAACTCAAAGACATTCGTACCGGCACCAAGCTGAACGAACGTTTCCGCGCATCGGAAACCGTCGAGAAGGTTCGCCTTGAGCAGAAAGAATACACCTACCTGTTTGCTGATGGTGACATGATCACCTTTATGGACAGCGAAACCTTTGACCAGATCACAGTAAATTCCGACCTTGTTGGCGAAGCTGCTGTTTATCTTCAGGATGGCATGGTTGTGACCATCGAATCCTTTGAAGGTGAGTCCCTTGGCGTGACGCTGCCTGAGCATGTTGTCTTTGAAATCGTCGAAGCCGATGCTGTCGTCAAAGGTCAGACCCAATCTTCATCTTTCAAACCGGCTGTTCTTGAGAACGGTGTTCGAGTGATGGTGCCCCCGCATATTGAATCGGGTACGCGCATTGTCGTGAACACGGTTGAAGGCACCTATGTCGAGCGTGCCAAGGACTAAGGGCATCTCTGCTCTCTGGTTTTAGGGCCGCTGGCCTTATTTTAACTCATTTATCGGGAGATATGCCGTGCGAGGCGCCGCCCGTCGTTCTGCGAATATCAACGTTATGTACAAGGCTGTCGAAAAGGCAGCCTATGGACTGAAACGCGACTTCGGTGAAGTCGAAAACCTTCAGGTATCGATGAAAGGCCCGGCAGATTTCGTATCTGCGGCTGATCACCGTGCCGAAAAACGCCTGCGTGAAGAGCTTGAGCGTTCGCGCCCGGGCTATGGCTTCCTGATGGAAGAAGGTGGCGAGATCAAGGGTTCCGACCCTGAGCATCGCTGGATCATTGATCCGCTTGATGGCACCACCAACTTCCTGCATGGCATTCCGCATTTTGCCATTTCGGTTGCCCTGCAGAAGGGCAACGAAATCATCGCTGGCATGATCTATGACGTTGCCAAGGATGAATGCTATTGGGCGGAAAAAGGCGTTGGCGCGTTTCTTGACAACCGCCGCCTGCGCGTGTCGGGCCGTCGTCGTTTGAACGAATGTGTTCTGGCCTGCGGCGTACCGCATCTGGGCCATGGCGATCATGCTGTTTTCGAAAAACAGCTGCATTCTGTCATGGACCGTTGTGCCGGTGTGCGCCGCATGGGGGCCGCATCGCTTGATATGGCTTATGTCGCGGCTGGTCGTTTTGACGGTTACTGGGAATCTCACCTTAATGCGTGGGACATTGCTGCCGGTATTATCCTGATCTCTGAAGCAGGTGGTTACATCCGCGACGAGAAAGGCGGCACCAACATGCTGTCAACGGGAAGCGTGGTTGCCGCCAACGACTATATCCAGCCAGTGCTGGCCAAAACGCTTAAAAAGGCAATTGCGGACTAACATCCGGCTTTTGTTACTGTTTTTTGAAAGGGGTGCTTCGCAATTTGCCGAAGCGCCCCTTTTGCGTTATCGGTCAAAGCGGTTGTCCATCACCTGTCTCTAAGCTATGGTGCAAGGGACTGCGTGGCCTGACAACAGACCCGCGCACGACGGGGGGGCATTCGGAAAGTTTACCGGTGCCTAATGATCGACACAAAACTGTGTGAAATAGAACAACGTTGGCAAAACGATTTCAAACACAGGGTATTAAGGGGCCTGCGATTTGATGAAGGGGTATTCCAAGATTTCGGTGCTTGCGATGATGGCCGCACTGGGCACAACTGTGCTTGTGGCGCGCGACGTTTCCGCACAACAATACTCCCCCGTATCGGTTAACAACAGCGTTCAGGTCAACTGGGACGTTGCCGACGGTTACGGCGGGCAGCCAACAGTACCGCAATATCTTTCATCCAACGTTTCACGCGATCATATCGTGATGCCCGGCGGGGATTTGATTTTCCCGGAAACCAAACCGAAATCAGCCTTCCTTGCCAGCGAACAATTTGCCTATGCAGGCGGATCAGGCAACGATGACGGTGGATTTGAGACCGTTGTTATTGACGGATCGAGTGGCGGCAGCGCCTTTCCGACCCAATCCGAATTTTATGGGGTTCCGGGTGTTTCCGCGTCTGCCCCCGCACCCAGAATGGACCCCGGCAGCGACGATGGTGCCAATCAGACGATTGTCATGACCCAGCCGGAACCAACTGCAGCGCCGCGCAGCAAACCAGCCGCACCAACCGTCGCGGCAAGCAGCAGTGCCTCAAACGCACCCACACCGCTGACCAAACCAGAACCGGCACCGGCGTCTGCACCGGCACCCGCGCCAGAACCAGAAATAACCGAAACGGCTGACGCACCGCCGGCTCCAGCCCCGGCCCCTGCTGCGCCTGCGGCACCGGAAGTTGAACCGATCAACAATACTCCGGAAGCCCCCGCAGCCCCCGCACCCGATACAACCCAACCCGCAACCGAGATGGCCGATAGCCCGGCCCCAGTTGCCGAACAACCTGCACCGGCAGCTCCGGCCCCGGTGGCAGAAGAAGCATCCATTCCGCCTGAAACGGCACCGGAACCGATGCCGTCCACGGGTGCTGATGAATATAGCCTTGGCTTTGCCGCCGAGAGCTTTGAACTTAGCCAGGCCGCAATCGGTCAGCTTGATCAGGTGATCGCAGCAATGGGGCAGGATGACAGTCTTCGCATTCAGTTGCAGGCCTATGCCGCAGGTGATGGCGCAAATGCATCAAAAGCACGTCGCCTGTCACTGTCGCGTGCCTTGCAGGTCCGTTCCTATCTGATCGACAAGGGTGTGCGTTCCACGCGCATTGATGTTCGTGCGCTCGGCGCGAATGTTCCGTCCGGCCCGTCAGATCGTGTCGATATCAAAACCGTTCAACGCTAGGATTAATCCGTTATGAGCAGCAATACGGCAACTGGCACGGGAGCACTCCCGCCCATTACCAAGCCCGGAAATTATCTGACACGCATGGCAATTTTTGTTGCCATCATTGCCGGGGTTGGTGCCCTGCTGTTTCCGGCCTTGTCGGACGCCTTTATGGCCAATGCTGTTCTTAATGGCCTGATCCTTGGTGTATTTGTGGTGGGTGTGATTTACACCTTCCGTATGGCTGCCAGCCTGTCGCCCGAAGTGACGTGGATCGAAGATTTCCGGCGTTCGCGTCCCGGCCTGACATCGCAGGTACCGCCAAAACTTCTGGCGCCGATGGCCAGCATGATGGCCGAACAGCGCCGCGATCGCCCGCAGCTTTCGACCACATCGACCCGGACCATCCTTGATTCCATCCGTTCGCGCCTTGATGAAAGCCGTGAATTGTCGCGCTATGTCGTCGGTCTTCTGGTGTTCCTTGGCCTGCTTGGCACGTTCTGGGGCCTGCTGCAAACCGTGAACTCGGTTGCGGGTGTAATCAGCAACGTCAATGTCGGCAGCGGATCGAATATGGATCTTTGGTTCTCGGAACTTAAAGAGGGTCTCGCCGAACCGCTGAGCGGCATGGGCACGGCGTTCTCGTCCTCTTTGTTTGGTTTGGCAGGTTCACTGGCTCTGGGCCTTCTGGACATGCAGGCCGGTCAGGCACAGAACCGCTTCTTTAACGATCTTGAAGAATGGCTTTCAAGCTTTACCCGCCTTGGTTCGGGTGGTGGCATTTCCGATAGCGAGCAATCGGTTCCGGCCTATCTTTCGGCCCTGATCGAACAGATGGCCGATAATATGGAAGGGTTGCAAAACTCCATCCAGCGGTCGGAAAGCTCGCAGATCAAATCGCATAACACATTGATTGATCTGGCAGACAAGCTTTCCACCCTGACCGATCAGATGAAGGCCGAACAACAATTGATGGTCAAGCTGGCCGAAAACCAAATGCATCTTAAACCGGTGCTGGATCAGCTTGCAGACTCGATGAAAATGGGCAGCTTCGGGATTGATGACAATACCCGGGCGCACATCCGTTCGCTTGATAATACGCTTGCCCGTGTTGGCGAAGAGCTGACCATGGGCCGTCAGCAATCCACACAGGAAATCCGAAGCGAAATCAAGCTTCTTGCCCGTACCATCGCCGCCATCGCCGAGGAGGGCTGATCGCATGATCGGGCTTTCGCGCCGTCGTAACCGCGATGTAAATACCTGGCCGGGCTTTGTCGATGCGCTTGCCACGCTTTTGATGGTGATCATCTTTCTTCTGATGATCTTCGTCATTGCGCAGGTCTATCTGGGTGCCGCCCTTTCGGGACGTGATGAAGCCCTTAGCGATTTGACCGCACAGGTCAACGAACTGACCAACCTTCTGTCGCTTGAACGTGGCAATAATCAGCGCATGGAACTTGAGCTCACGCAATTGACGACCGAGCTTTCCAACACCGCAGATCAACGTGATGATCTGCGGGCACGTGCGGCCACCCTTGCCGATCAGTTGGCTGCTGCCGAACTTTCGGCTGATGAGATTGAACAGAAACTTCTGGCTGCGCTGGCCTCCCTTGAAGACAAGGAGGCCGATCTTTCCGAGCTTCGCGAAAGCACCGATGCGACAATTGAGACGCAGGAAAACCGTATCGAAGATCAGGAAACCCGGATTGACGAACTCTCTGCCCTTCTGGCATCGCGTGCAGCCGAACTTGAAGATCAAAAAAACCTGAGCGAAGAAGCACAAGCACAAGTCGCAGCCCTTAATCAGCAGATGCTGGCCCTGCGCCAACAGCTTGCCAGCATTCAGGATGCACTTGAAGCATCCGAACGTGAAAACGAAGCAAAAGACGCCCAGATCGTTAATCTGGGTAACCGCCTGAACGCCGCCCTTGCGACCAAGGTTGCCGAATTGCAGCGTTATCGTTCGGAATTTTTTGGACGCCTGCGCGAAGTGCTTGGGGATCGTCAGGACATCCGGGTGGTTGGCGATCGCTTTGTCTTCCAGTCCGAGGTTCTGTTTGGCTCCGGCTCGGCTGATCTTGGTGAACAAGGTCAGGAACAGCTTGCCAAACTGGGGCAGACCCTGACGACGATTGCATCGGAAATTCCCGATGACATTGATTGGGTGATGCGTGTGGACGGGCACACGGACAAGGTGCCGATCCGTAACCTTCAGTTCGCATCGAACTGGGAACTGTCGTCAGCCCGTGCGATTTCGGTGGTCAAATTCCTGATCGAACAGGGTGTGCCGCCCAACCGTCTGGTTGCTGCTGGCTTTGGCGAATACCAGCCCCTTGATAACCGCGATGATGAAATCGCCTATCGCCGCAACCGCCGGATCGAGTTCAAGATCACCGAACGGTAGATTGCAACAACAAACACCGCCAGATTGCCAAATCACAGAAGCAGCCCTAAACAATTTGGGGCTGCTTTTTTCTATTCTAAAACTATTAAAAGTAGATTTAGCAATCTGTTCTACGCATACTTACCGACGGGACAAAGCAAACAACAATATGAGGTAAGGCATGCTTTTGCGATCGGTAGCTCTATCGTTATCAGCAATTATGTTATCGGCGTGTGTGACGGATGGCGGGCCAAGAGACGTTTCAGGGCGTTCTTTGAAACTGGAGAAACTTGGTGGATTTCAGCCTGCTGAAAGCAGGTTCAATACCTTTATGTTTCTGGAACCTTCCAAAAAGTACATTACGAACTCAACACAGCGAAACAATGGTCAAGGCTGGAGCGAAACCGTCATCTGGGACGGAAGCCGATCGTTCATAGAGATCGAGTACATCAATAGCGCGTGGTTTTCACGCAGCACTGAAGACAGGATGCTGGACGTCGAAAACTTCGACGTTATCGCAAACCGCTATTCGATCCCTACAGACGCCTATGTAGAGCTTGATCAAGTATCGCCGCGAACCAAGGGATGGATCGCATCAACGCCTGAATGCAAAGTTGGACAATTTGCCAAACGCTTCAAAAAAGCCACGCCATACGACAATGATCGCGGTTATTCCGATGCTGTCGTAACATTTGGCACTTGCAGTGATAAACTCCTGGTTTCTGCCGAAACGTTGGCGCAGAAAATTGGTCTGATGAATGATTCTGACAGGGAAAAAATTATCGCGGCATTTAGTAACGTTGAACCACTTAAACTGCCCAAGAAACCCGAACCGCCGCAAGAATTAACGCGCTTGACCGGCAGTTGGCAAGGTGTCACAGAGAACCTTGAAGGACGGGCGTCGATCAAGGGGGCCGCGCAGTACGAATTTAGTCTCGAACTCGCGACAACGGGCACAAGTTGTAGCGGCTCCGCCATTACAGATGAATCATCGAAGACCAACGGAACCTGGTCGTTAAGCTGTGACGATGGCATGTTTGCCGATGGCATCTGGACGAACCGGCGAGACGCAAGATTTCATCGCAAGCGGGGCAGACGCGGAAAAACGCGCAATCCTGTTCAAGTTATTGCCCTGATTTAGAAACACTTCCTGACATAAACAAACTCCCGCCGGATTGTTCTGGCGGGGGTTCATTGATACGTGACAGGCCAACGGTGACTTGCGAAGGTTCGGTCACAACGCGCCGTTTCCAACGCCATAGCTGCGCACTTTCTGCGAGATCATCACATTATGCCTTGATCCACTGTTGAGGATCAGAACCTATGGATATTGCTTTTTCGCTGGTCCGATTTATGGCTTCTCGCTAGGGTCACCGGGTTTGCTGCCACTGCGAAACTTTTCCCTTCTGTGGAGCCCATATGCTGCGTGATATTTCGCCCCAAAGTATTTTCATGGGCCTTTTGGCCGGGTTTGTTGGATCTGCCAGTTCGTTTGCCGTTGTTCTGCAGGGGCTGAGTGCTGTGGGGGCTACGCCGGATCAGGCGGCATCGGGCCTGATGGCACTTTCGATTTCCATGGGGCTTTGCGCGATATTCCTGTCGCTTAAGACCCGTCTTCCAATCAGCATTGCCTGGTCAACACCGGGGGCGGCACTCCTTGCGACATCCGGCGCGATTGGCGGTGGCTTTGCGGTCGCGGTTGGCGCGTTTATCGTCTGTGCGGTTTTGATCATCATCAGTGGTGTTTGGAAACCGCTTGGCCGTGCAGTTGCGGGTATCCCTGCCCCACTTGCCAATGCGATGCTGGCCGGTGTGTTGCTTGGGCTGTGTCTGGCGCCGGTGAAGGCGGTCGCCTTTGATCCGCTTCTGGGGCTTCCGATTGCAATTGCATGGATTGTTGTTGGGCGGTTTAACCGCTTGCTGGCTGTGCCTGCGGCCCTTGTTGCCTTTATCGTTGTCATCTTTTTTGGGGTGGATTTCCCGGAAAACGCGATGGCTGATTTGAGCCATGCCATCGCCCCGCCCGTTGAATTTGTCATGCCGGAATTCACATTGACCGGGTTGATTGGCATTGCACTGCCGCTATTCATCGTCACCATGGCATCGCAAAACATTCCGGGCACCGCCGTTTTGCGCGCCAATGACTATGATACGCCACCGGGACCGCTGTTTACGGTAACAGGTATATTCTCGTTGCTATCGGCCCCGTTTGGCGGCCATGCGGTTAACCTTGCCGCCATCACAGCCGCCCTGTGCGCGGGCAAGGATGCACATCCCGATCCCGCCAAGCGATACTGGGCAGCCGTTTCTGGCGGTGTTTTTTATATCGTGTTTGGATTGCTCGCAGGCCTTGTCACAGCATTCATCAGCCTCGCACCGGGTATCCTGATTGAAGCGGTCGCGGGTCTTGCCCTGATCGGGGCGTTTGCCGGGTCGGCCGTTGCGGCATTCAAGGAAGAAGACGGTCGTGAAGCGGCGGCTGTGACCTTTATCGTGACCGCTGCGGGTTTAAGCTTTTATGGCATATCAGGCGCATTCTGGGGCCTGCTTGCCGGAGGATTGATTTATTTCCTGACGCATTTGCGCAATGGCCGGAATGGCGGAAAAACACCGGACTGATCCGCAGCCCGGTGTTCCCGGTGTTGGATGCCTCAAACCAGTTTGATTTTTGGTTCGGTTGTTTCGTCTGAATCAGGCCCGTTCATCTGCTCGTCGGCAAGTTTCGTAGCCGCATCAAACTGCGACAGGAAAACCTCGCCTGTAAGTTCATCAAGGAAATGCGCATTTTTCAGGCGATCCATCACCGGTCCCTTGATTTCGGACATATGCAGGGAAATGCCCATCTCTTTTAAGCGGTGATTGATGGCCTCAAGCGATTCAAGCGCACTGAGATCAATCTCGTTAACCGCGGAGCACATCAGAATAACGTGCTTCAAATTCTTGCAGCCCACGACCCTGTCATAGAGGTAGTCCTCAAGATAACGGGCATTGGCGAAATACAGGCTTTCATCGATGCGGATGGTGAGTACCGACGGACTGGTAATCACCTTATGGCGCAAGATATTTCGGAAATGCTGGGTATCGGGGACCAAGCCGACCTCGGCAATATGCGGACGCGAGGTTTTATAAAGGAACAACCCAATCGACAGCACCACACCGGCGGTTACGCCAACCTCAACCCCAAGACCAAGCGTCAGAAGGATGGTTGCCAGAACCGCGATGAAGTCTGCCTTGGAGTACTGCCAACTGGTTTTCAGGATCGAGAAATCGACCAGTGACAGCACTGCAACAATGATTGTGGCCGCCAGCGTCGCCTTGGGCAGGAAATAAACCAGCGGGGTCAGCGCCACTGCCGCAATTGCCAAACCAACGGCGGTAAAGGCCCCGGCAGCAGGTGTTTGCGCCCCGGCATCGAAATTCACGACCGAGCGGGCAAAACCGCCCGTGACCGGATAGCCGCCCGTAAAGCCCGCACCGATATTGGCCGCCCCCAGACCAATCAATTCCTGATCCGGGTTAATGCGTTGGCGGCGCTTGGCCGCAAGTGTCTGGGCGACCGAGATCGATTCAACAAACCCAATCACGGAAATCAGGATCGCTGGCACCAAAAGGTCGGCCATCAGTCCCGGGCTGAAATCCGGCATGGTAAGTGGCGGCAAACTTTGCGGCACGGTCCCGACGACTTTAACGCCCTTGTCGGCCAGACCGAGATACCAGGTTACCGCCGTGGTGGCAAAAACGGCAAAGACCGGCCCGGCCTTGGTCAGGATATCGGACGAACGTGCCCCCAAACCCAGTTTAAGCAACGCAGGCTTAAGGCCCTTGCGCACCCAGAACAGAAAGCCGGTGGCACAGATGCCTATGATCAGGGTCGTCTGATTGGTTTCAGGAATATGGGCAATCAATGACGTCACGATTTCCCAAAGATTATGCCCACCGGCATCAACACCCAGAATATGTTTGAGCTGACTGGCGGCAATGATCATTCCCGATGCGGTAATAAAACCGGCAATCACCGGGTGCGACAGGAAGTTGGCGAGAAACCCGAGTTTGAACACCCCCATCGCCAAAAGGATCGCGCCGGAAAACACAGCAAGCGTCAGGGCGGCCAGTGCATACCCCATGGTGCCGGTTTGCGCGATATTGCCAACTGCAGCCGCTGTCATCAAAGAAACGACCGCCACCGGCCCGACCGCAAGCGCGCGGCTGGTGCCAAAGATGGCATAAAGAATGATCGGCGCGATAGAGGCATACAAGCCCGCCTCGGGCGGCAGACCGGCCAGCAGCGCATAGGCAAGCGATTGCGGAATGAGCATGATCGTCACGATCACGGCTGCAATCATGTCATTGCCAAAAGCCGTCCGGTCATAGGTCCGTCCCCAATCAAAAATCGGGACATATTTCTGCAGCATGTTCAGGCGCATTGATCGATCTCTTTAGACCTGAGTTAACCCAAGGCAGCATTCATCACTGCCTTGGGCGAAGGGTGTTTTACTTGCTTGTGACTTTTTCAGGCTTGGCCAGCCATTCCTTGCCGCGCAGCATTGCCTTCCAATAAATTGGTGGAAGGATCTTTTCCTTAAGCAGCCAGGCCAATCGCGACGGCTGCGTGCCATTGATCAGCCATTTCGGGAAAGATGGCAAAAGCGTTCCGCCATAGCCGAACTCGGCCAGAACAATGCGGCCACGTTCCACCGTCAACGGACAGGACCCATAGCCGTCATACTGCGCAACTGGCGATTTACCATCGATATCGGCGACAATGTTTTCGGCAACCACCGGTGCCTGTTTACGCGCTGCTGCAGCGGTTTTGGCATTGGGTGCGTTCATCACATCGCCCAGCGACCAGATGTTGCTAAACGACTTGTGGCGAAGCGTTGCCTGATCGACATCCACCCACCCAGCCGTATCGGCCAGCGGGGAGACACGAATAAAGTCCGGGGCCACCTGCGGCGGGCAGACATGAATCATGTCAAAGGACTTCTCGATGCGTTCAACCTTGGTGTCGGGCTTGGCAACATCGAACCAGGCCTTTTTCGCCTGACCATCAATCGCCACCAGATTGTGGAAGAAATTAAGATGGGCATCGTATTTCTTCACATAGCTTTCAAGGGCGGGAACATAGTCCTTAACCCCGAACAGCACACCACCGGCATTGCAGAAATCGATATCAATGTTTTTAAGAACACCGTTGCGATGCCAGTGATCGGCTGACAGATACATCGCCTTTTGCGGCGCACCGGCACACTTGATCGGCATTGGGGGCTGGGTAAAGATCGCCTTGCCTTCACGCATCGAGGAAACCAGTTCCCACGTATAGGGTGCCAGATCATAGCGATAGTTCGATGTCACCCCGTTCCGCCCGAGTGTATCGACCAGTCCATCAACCCGGTTCCAGTCAAGCTTAAGCCCCGGGCAAACGATCAGACGGTCATATTTGACCACCCGACAGCCATCGAGAATGACAGCGTCGTCTTGCGGTTCAAACGCGGCAACCGCCGCCTTGATCCAATGCACACCCTTGGGGATCAATGATCCCATGGTCTGGGCTGTGGTGCTGGCTTCAAAAATGCCGCCCCCCACCATGGTCCAGCCCGGCTGGTAATAGTGAATATCGGCCGGGTCAATCACAGCGATCTCAAGACCCGAACGACGTGCCATCAGGCTGGATGCCACGGAAATACCGGCCGCCCCGCCACCGATGACCACGATGTCATATTTCGCATCGCCCTGATCGGTGGGTGTCTTGCCACCATTGACGATACGCCGCACAACACCGCCCATGTCATAGCCTGCGGCCTTGGTAGCACGCAGGATTTCACTGGTATCAAGAATCCCTGCCTGACTTAGGGACCAAAGCGTTGTTGACCGCGTCCCCGTCCGGCAATAGGCAAAGACCGGCTTGGGCAGTTCGTCAAACAGGCGACCGAAGTCGCGGGCATCGTCATCGCTGACCTTGCCTGCGACGATCGGCTGATAACGGACTTCAATGCCGGCTTCCTTTGCCGCGTTTGAAATTTCTTCAAAGGTCGGCTGATCAGATCCTTCGCCGTCCGGCCGGTTGCAGACGATGGAGCGAAATCCAAGCTTGGCGATTTCCGCAACATCGTTTGCGACGATCTGCGGGCTGACAGAGAACCCGCTGCTAATCTTATTGATTTCCATGGCTTTTCCTCACCCGAGTTTTGATTAAAGCCCGTTGACCGGGACCTTCAGCATTTTCTTGCCGCTATTATCCGTCGGCACCTTGCCCGCACGCATATTGACCTGAAGCGACGGAATGATCAGACGCGGCATATCAAGCTGGGCATCGCGTTCGGTGCGGAACTTGATGAAATCTTCGCGGGTCTTGCCTTCGCCAACGTGGATGTTGTGTTTCTTTTCTTCACCGACGGTGGTTTCCCATTTGATGTCCCGGCCGTTCGGGCCGTAATCGTGGCACATAAACAGGCGCATATCGCCCGGCAGGGCGAGAAGTTTCTGAATGCTGTCGTAAAGGGTGCCGGCATCTCCGCCCGGGAAATCGGCACGGGCCGAACCGCCATCGGGCATGAACAGGGTGTCGCCGACAAAGGCAGCATCCCCCATGACATGCACCATGCAGGCCGGGGTATGGCCCGGGGTATAAATAGCAAAGCAGGTCATGGAGCCGATCTGATAGGTATCACCATCTTCAAACAGGCGATCAAACTGGCTGCCATCGCGCTGGAATTCGGTGCCTTCGTTAAATACCTTGCCAAAGGTATCCTGCACGACGGTGATCTTGCTGCCGATGCCAAGTTTGCCGCCAAGCTGTTGCTGAATATAGGGCGCTGCGGACAGGTGATCGGCATGGACATGAGTTTCGATAATCCATTCCAGTGACAGGCCGTTATCCTTGATAAAGGCAATGATGTTGTCTGCATGGCTAAAGGTGATCCGACCGGCCGCGTAATCAATATCCATCACGGAATCGACAACCGCGCAGGCGTTGCTTTCGGGATCCTTGACCACATAGCTGATCGTGTTGGTATCTTCGTCAAAAAAGGCCGTAACTTCGGGTTTTACGGACATGTTTACGGGGTATGAAGACATGAGTTCCTCCTAAACAATTGTGTCTGCGCTGCCCAATGACGGGCTTGCATCGGATGGGGATAAAACGCCTGTCTCCCACCGAATTTGCGGACAAAAAATCTGACTGTTGCCGTTATTTTAAGAATTTGCGATTTGCCTGTCGGTGATGAAGTCACCAAACATCACAATATCAGCACCTAATAATTCTAAAGTTGTAGAACCGCCTGAATTACCGCCAGAATTACCACCGGAATATTAGCTTTCCGCCAGTTTTTGCAGCGGTGCGCGATCAACGAGACGGATGGTGCCGCGCGATTGTTCGATCCAGTCCCGGCGCTGGAACTCCTGAAGCTGACGTGAAATCACTTCGCGTGCGGTGCCAAGTTCGACGGCCAGTTTCTGATGCGTGGCTGAAACGGTATCCTCGCCCCCGGCCAGTTCAATCAGCTTGTGGGCAAGGCGGATATCAAGCTTCTGAAAGGCGATTTCTTCGATGACCATGAACAGATCGGTGATCCGTTTCGAATAGGCGGTAAAGACAAACTGGCGAAACTCAATGGAGTCCGAGACAAGCTTGTCAAACACGGTTCTGGGGATCGCCACCGCACGGGTTTCTGTTTCGGCAATGCCTTCGGCAGAGTAATCTTCATAGGCCAAAAGGCACGCCGTGGTCAGAACGCAGCTTTCCCCGGCATGGACGCGATACAGCACAATTTCACGCCCACCATCTGACGTCTGCTGCACACGTACCGTACCATCAAGCAGCAACAACAGATTTTCCGGTGACTTTCCGGGCCCGAAAATGATCGTATTGGCCGGAACAGTGACAATTTTGCTTTCTTCAACAAGATAGGTTCGGATGTCATCGGGCAAACTTGACAGACCCGGAAACTGGTCAATCCAACTCAAGCCCCTATCCCCCTTTGAAAGCTTTGACTAAAACTACATCACAACTGATGTAAAAGTAAATTATCCCGGATGCAACTGTAGTTTGGCATATTTCCGAAAACGGGCAGCATAATGCTGCCCGTTGGTTGGAACGAAATGGGGGGATCAATCGGGCTGTTTGGACGGGATATGCAGATTGCCCTTGTCGTCAATTTCCCAAAACGGATTAAAGGCCACTTCCCATGCATGGCCGTCCGGATCACGGAAATAGCCGGAATACCCGCCCCAAAATACTTTTTCGGCGGGTTTCTGGATTTTGGCCCCAGCCTTTTCTGCCTGTGCCATCACCTGATCAACTTCTTCTTCGCTGCGCGTGTTATAGGCCAGTGTCAGCCCGGCAAAGCTGGCGCCGGTATCATCCTCAAACTGACCGTCCTTGATCAGATCAGCACGTCCAAACAGGCCAAGGGCAAGACCGTTGGACAATTGATAAAACACCACCTGCCCTTCGACCATTTCGGTCATCTGCCAACCAAGGCCACCTTCGTAAAACCGACGCGACCGATCCAGATCCGCGACGCCAAGGGTAATCAGCGAGACACGCTGTTCCATATTCTGCTCCTGTTTAGAGCACCCAAACCTGGGCGAGGATATCATGTTGTTTTTACCGTTCCGAGGACGGACTCGATGCCCGATGAAATTTCGCAACGCAACAACATCGCAATTTTATTGCGCGTAAATCGGTACCGGAATAAGTAAATAATAAGTTGACCCAACGTCAACCGATACAATCAGGCGTTTTGCTCATTGCGATGCGAGTTATCTTTGAAAAAAGGTCAGCATTCATTACCATTCAAAGCGTGAAAGCGGACCCGCAACCGCATTCAAACACAAAGAACGCAAGGTCATACCGAAACGCTGCAATAACACCCATATGAATAACAGCAGCGCAAAGGGCCCGAAATGACCCCGCATATCAGAGAGATCCCAAGGGAGACCGGTCATGGCACAGCAATTGGCGGCAGTTCAACTTGACGACAAATATACGCTTGAGGAAGGCCGGGTGTATCTTACCGGCATTCAGGCGTTGGTTCGCCTGCCCCTGATGCAGCGCCAGCTTGATGCGCGCGCGGGGCTGAATACCGCAGGCTGCATTTCGGGTTACCGCGGATCGCCACTGGGCGGGCTTGATCAGCAACTTTGGCGCGCCAAGAAGTTCCTGACCAAACAGCAGATAGAATTTCAGGCCGGGGTCAACGAAGACCTTGCAGCCACCGTCGTCTGGGGCAGCCAGCAGGTCAATATGTACAAGGATGCCAAATATGATGGCGTCTTTGGCATGTGGTACGGCAAGGGGCCGGGCGTTGACAGATCCGGCGACGTTTTCAAACACGCCAACCATGCAGGCACATCCCAATATGGCGGGGTTCTGGTTCTGGCCGGTGACGACCACAGTTGCAAATCATCAACCCTGCCCCATCAGACCGAATATGCCTTTATTGATGCGCAAATCCCGGTTCTGAACCCATCCGGTGTTCAGGACATTCTGGACTTCGGTATTCATGGCTGGGCCATGAGCCGTTATTCCGGTTGCTGGGTGGCGATGAAAACCATTGCTGAAACCGTGGAAAGTTCGGCCGCCGCCGATGTTGCCCCGGATCGCATCATGCCGGTGATCCCGACCGATTTCGACATGCCTGAGGGTGGCCTGCATATTCGCTGGCCCGATACGCCCAAGGAACAAGAACATCGCCTGATGAAATACAAGCTTTATGCCGCACTGGCATATGCACGGGCGAACAAGCTGAACAAGACTGTCATCGACAGCCCGAATGCGCGGCTTGGCATCATCACTACCGGCAAGGCATATCTTGATGTCATGCAGGCCTTTGATGATCTTGGCATTTCCGAGGAAGACGCCGCCAAAATCGGCATTCGCGTGCTCAAGGTCGGCATGAGCTGGCCGCTGAACCGCGATGACGTGCGCGAATTCGCCATGGGGCTTGAGGAAATCATCGTCGTTGAGGAAAAACGCGCGGTGATGGAAAATCAGGTCAAGGAACAGCTTTATAACTGGCGTGATGACGCCCGCCCAACCGTGATCGGCAAGTTCGATGAAAAGGGCGACTGGATCCTGCCGTCGATGGATGAACTGACCCCGGCACGCATTGCCGTGGTGCTGGCCGAACGCATCAAACGGTTTTATGACAGCCCGGCCATCCATGAGCGCATTGACTGGCTGGCGGAAAAAGAACGCGAAATCGCCGAACCCCGCCCGGATGTCGCACGCATTCCATGGTTCTGCCCGGGGTGCCCGCATAACAGTTCGACCAAGGTGCCCGATGGCAGCCGTGCCATGGCCGGCATCGGATGCCATTACATGGTCAACTGGATGGATCGTTCGACAGAAACCTTTACCCATATGGGCGGCGAAGGTGCGACATGGATTGGCCAGGCGCCCTTTACCGATACAAAACACGTCTTCCAGAACCTGGGCGATGGGACCTATTACCATTCCGGATCGCTTGCGGTGCGTGCGGCTGTCGCATCAGGTGTGAACATCACCTATAAAATTCTGTTTAACGACGCAGTTGCCATGACCGGTGGCCAGCCCGTAGACGGGCCGCTGACGGTGCCACAAATCACGCGCCAGATGTATGACGAAGGTGCCAAACGCATCATCGTTCTGTCGGACGAGCCCGACAAATACCCGATGGGTGCGGAATTCGCGCCGGGTGTGGATATCCGTCATCGCGATACACTTGACGATACCCAAAAAGAACTGCGTGAAATCGAAGGCGTATCGATCCTGATCTTTGATCAGACCTGTGCTGCGGAAAAACGCCGCCGTCGCAAACGCAAACTTATGGTTGATCCACCCAAGCGGGTGTTCATCAATGATCTGGTCTGCGAAGGCTGCGGCGATTGTGGCGAAAAATCAAACTGCCTTGCGGTTGTGCCGGTCGAAACCGAATTTGGCCGCAAGCGTGCCATTGACCAATCGGCCTGCAACAAGGACTTTTCCTGCCTGAATGGTTTCTGCCCAAGCTTTGTCACCATCGAAGGTGGTGAGTTGCGCAAACCCGAAGCCGCCGCCAAAAGCGGAGATACCAGCAGCGATGCAATCTTTGCCAGCCTGCCACGTCCGACTTTGCCGGCAATTGACGATCCGTGGTCGGTTCTGATTACCGGTGTGGGTGGCACAGGCGTTGTCACCATCGGGGCGTTGCTTGGCATGGCAGCCCATATCGAGGGCAAAGGCATTGTCGGACTTGATATGGCCGGTCTTGCGCAAAAAGGCGGGGCTGTCGTCAGCCATATCCGCTTTGCCCATGATCAAAACAAACTGCATGCCGCACGCATTCCGGCCGGTGAAGCCAATGTGGTGCTTGGTTGTGATCTTTTGGTCGCGGCAAGCTATGAAGGGCTTGCCAAAATGCGTCGCGGTTTTACCAAAGCGGTGATCAACACCCACGAAACCGTCACCGGGGCCTTTACCCACAACCCGGACTTCGAACTTAAAACCAACGAGCATATGAAGGTCATCAATGATGCCTGCGGTGCGGATGGGGTCAAGTTCGTGGAAGGAAGCGACATTGCCACCCGCCTGATGGGCAATTCGATTGCCACCAACCTGTTCATGCTTGGTGTTGCCTGGCAGCAGGGCCTGATCCCGATCAGTGAAGAAGCCCTGATGCAGGCAATTGATCTGAACGGTGTGGCGATTGACATGAACAAGCAGTCCTTCTATTGGGGCCGCCTGTATGCTCATGATCCCAGGCGCGTGATCGAAGTGGTCGGCCCGAATGATGCCGAAGCCCATCCGATTGCAACCGAGCTTTCCGATATCATCGCCAAGCGCCGTGCTTTCCTGACCGATTATCAGAATGCGGCCTATGCAGATCGGTTTACCGCCCTTGTTGATAAGGTCGCAGTAGCCGAAAAACGCCTTGGCGATGAGGATGATCTGGCGCGTACGGTGGCGAAATATTACTTCAAGCTTCTGGCCTATAAGGACGAATACGAGGTCGCACGCCTTTACACCGACCCGGCGTTCCTTAAGAAAGTGACGCAGACCTTCACCGGGGATTACAAGATCAACTTCCATCTGGCACCGCCTGCTGTTGCCGACAAGGATCCGGAAAGCGGTCAGCTTAAGAAATCTGTTTATGGTCCCTGGATGATGAGCGCGTTTCACGTTCTGGCCAAGTTCAAGTTCCTGCGCGGGACGAAACTTGATCCATTCGGTCGCACGCACGAACGCAAGATGGAACGCCAGTTGATTGCAGATTACGAAAAACTGGTAGCAGAGGTCATTGGCGGGCTTGATCATGACAATGTCCGCATTGCCAACGCCCTTCTTGCCCTGCCTGAACAAATTCGCGGCTATGGTCATGTAAAGGATGGCAACATTGCCAAGGTCAAAACGCGCGAAGCCGAACTGCTTGAACAATTCCGCAATCCGCCAGAACACCTTAAGGCGGCGGAATAAAAGATAAATCAAAAGGGCCGCGACATGCGGCCCTTTTGCTGTTCAGACGAAGCGCGGAAAACGGCCCTGGAATTCCGGCAGAAGGCGGATCGCCTCTTCTCGCAAACTTCGCACGGATTTTGCGTGGCGTTTGCGTTGCCGATAGTCGGCAATCATTTGATCGGTCGATACAAAGCCATCCTCAATACCGCGATCAAGGTTTTCCCACGTCCAGTCATAGTTGATATGCGGAGATACAGGGATTTCGACGATATCGATTTTACGACCGCTTTCGGCGACTTCGCGTTTGAAAGCCGTGACCGCATCCTCGCTGGCCGACGCGGCAAACAGCATGACCAGATTGTTGAGCGCGTCATAAAGATTTTCAGGCTGACGCACCTGTTTGAGATCCAGAATGCGACTGACCCAAACTTCATTAACATCAGGGTGAAGTCGCAGGAAATCAAAGAAATTGACGGAATCGACCGTTGCCCCCTCGCAATAGGTGTCGCCATTGATTTCGACCGGTTCCTCGATAAACGGCAAGGCCGAACAGGCACAAAGCGTCTGGGCATTCATCTGTGGCAAATCGTAGTGATCGGGTTTATTGGTAAAAAGCTCCAGCCGTTGCTTGGAAAGATTATAGGCATTGTGGAACATGGCGGGCTTGTCGGGCTGATAAAGACGATCAAAATTCAGCCGATCCAGAAACATGCTGTCTGGGGAATAGATCTTGGCCAATCCCTTGGTCTGGGTCTGGTAAATCGATCCGACGAGAAAACGTGACAACGGATTTGCCGCAAGAAAACCGTTTAGCAAAACATCATTGAAATTGTGAGGCGTCCAGTATTTGGGGTTACCCATGAAGTGCTGCACATGTTCAACCGCCTCGCCGATGGCATCAGGAACAATCAATCCCTGATAGCTGTCGGGGTTAAAGAAGTAATTGAGTTTGTTGGCGAAATCAGAAAAGAAATCCGGGGCAAAGGCCGATGCAATCGGAAACCTTTCATAGACACTTGCCGGTCGGAAAATTTTACGAAAAAAGGCGATGGTCTGGTCAAGTTCCTGGCCCTCGTCCGCTTGATGCCAGGCAACCGAAAGCCAGGCGCCGATACAGGCAGAAGACCAGATATCGAACGTGATATCCGGTTCCTGCTGCAAGCGTTTGAGCACACCGATACTCAAGCCAACAGCAGGCCCGCCGCCTGAAAGAAAGATAGCTCGTTTGATCTTGTCCACGTCGCAATCTCCTTGTTGAAAACCGAATACTTCGGCCCAAACAACATGGTGCAAGCGTTGCGGATGCCTCCGCTTACACCATCGCTTACCCCCAGGAGATACCAGTCCATCTTTGCGGACCTGTAGATACGGCAATCATTATAATGATTTTAAGCCGCTACATTTGAGACAATTATTCAATAGTGATGTGACAAAACACGCGAATACATATACCTAGATATATATAAAACCGAAAAACATATACCAAAATACCATTTTTATTAAATCTATATTTATAATATCTAAATTACAAACCTGAACACTGTCGATTTAATTTAACAAATACTTTGGATATTATTTTTAAATCCGAAACACAAAAACCGCCCGAGGGCGGTTTTTGCTTTTCGAAGTTATTACTTTCTATTCGTAATAACCCACCATGAAAATCTTGCTGTCATGGGCTTTCACCCAGGTTTTCTTTTCAGCAAGTTTTTTGGTCTGCGGATGAGTCCAGGTATAATTGGACCAGCCACCATCCGGCGTTGCCTTGCCGGTTTCAACCATGTCACGAATGATGAACTTGCTGTTCACATCCTGAAGATCCCAGAGGCCAGGGTTATTGACCAGTTTCGGGTTGATGGCATGGGTCAGGAAAGTGCCCTTTTCGCCATCAGCGACAATCACATAGAACTCGTCAAAGACATATTCGCCTGCCTTGTCGTTGAAAACGGCAAAGGATTTTTCCTGCCCGACTTCGTCATAAAGCGCGATTGCCTTGTCCACCAGATCCTTGGCGGTTGCTTCCTTATCCTGGGCCATGGCCGACGATACATTCAGAACCATCAGGAACGACACCAAAGCCGCACCGAACGAACGCAAAACCATATTCATCCTGAATTCCCCTTTGATCATAGATGAGTGTAGTGAGTAGTGGTTAGTTGAAGTGTTAGAAAAACTGGTCCGTCAGACTGCGCGCAGCCGGGCGACAAGACCATCAACCGAACTGCTTAAGCCCGCCATTTCACGGCTAAGCTCAGCGGTTGCCTCGCCGACACTTCCCGCAGAATCGCGGGTTGCGCGGGCGATATCGCGCACATCACCGATGCCGCCCGACACGGTTTCGGCATAACCGGCAGCCTCGGAGATACTGGTGCTGATCTGTCCTGTCGCGTTCCCCTGCTCCATGACAGATTCTGCCGTCAGCCTCAGAACTTCATTGATGCCCTGGACACTCTCGACGATGGTTCGGATCGCCTCGACCGCCTGACCGGTTTCGGCACGGACATTGGCGATTTCCGTTGCAATCTCTTCGGTTGATTTTGCCGTCTGGCTTGCAAGGTTTTTCACCTCATTTGCGACCACGGCAAAACCTTTGCCCGCTTCACCAGCGCGCGCAGATTCAATCGTCGCATTCAACGCCAGAAGGTTGGTTTGCTCGGCGATATTGCCGATTAGGGCTGCGACATCCTCAATCCGGATGCTGGCTTCTTCGAGGCGTCGGATTTTTTCGTCCGCGTCACGGGCCTGTTCGCTGGCTTCTTGCGCCTGCCGACTGCTTTTCTGGATTTCTTCACTGATATGGGCAATTGCCCCAGCAAGCCCGGCCGCAGCTTGGGAAATCTCGCCCATATTGTGGCTCGATTTGCCCGATGCATCAAAGGCGCTTTCGCTTTGCTGGTCGGTTCTTTCAGCATTGCCAAGAAGTGCCGAGGCGGACGCACCGATCTGCTCAATCGCTGCACTTACCGCCGTTGCCGTCCCCTGTACCGAGGTTTCGATATCCTGGGCAAGCTCCTGCATAATAAGGCGTTTTTCCTCGATTGCGCGGGCTTCATCCTCTTGACGTTGCTCTTCGGCAGCTTCGAGGCTTTCGGCATTCTGGCGGAACACTTCAACCGCATCGGCCATCTTGCCCATCTCGTCCTTGCGCCCGGTGTAGGGTACGGAAATGTCTATCTTACCTTCGGCAAGTTCGCGCATCACATGGGTAAGATTTTTGACCGGGCCGCCAATCAGGCTTGCGATCACAAAGCTGATCACGGCCATTGCAACCGATGCCAGAATAGCGGCTATCACGGTCTGATCCTGGGCCGAACTGCCCACTGCCATTGCAGCACCACTTGCGCTATCCATTCGAAGCTCTGCAGTACCGCGCAGCTTTGAAAGAATATCGGTCAGGGCTTCATAATCGGATTGTGCGGACCATGAAAAGCTAAGCGCGCCGGTATAATCAATGTCCAACATCCCAAGGACCTGATTGACCTTGCCAAGATAACCGTCAAAACGTTCCTGAGCATCCACCGACATCTGACGCCCGGAATCCGTAAGGTTTTCATTTTCAAGCAACGTCACAAAGGACAGTTTTGCTTCTTCAATTTGCGTATCAAGTTCCTGGGTAACGCTGTTCATCCGGTCTTCATCAACACCAGCCGCAGACCATGAAAGCAAACGATAGACGGTCTGATGTACTCTGGTCACATTGCGATCAATCTCGCTGATATCCTTGACCTCTGGATATGCTTCGCTGACGGCGAACTCCAGACCATCAGAAAGCGACATCATGGCTCGCCCGCCGATCAGGCTGACAGCAATGATGGTGACAACCGCAATAACCGGCAAAATGGAAAGTTTGGTCCCGATACTCAGATTCGCAAAAGTCTTCATTCTTTGGCTATCCAAAATTAACGTTCACAGGTGACGTCAGGCAGCGTCGTTACTAGCCGCCTGAAGTTTGGCAACGGTCACGTCGCCGGTCGTATTTCGATAAGCAGAAAGAACATCGTCGGTCGCGCAATAGCCGTCCTCGATGCTGCGATCGAGGTTTTCCGACGTCCAGTCGTAGCTGATATTGGCTTCCACCGGGATTTCAATGACCCGGATATCGTGCACGCCTCCAGCAAGCTTGTATTTGAACAGCTCGACGTCTTCTTCAGCGTTGATGATCTGGGAAAAGAAATCCGGAGCAAAAGCAGCGGCAATCAGACACCGGTCATAGCGTTTTTGCGACCGGCAGATCCTGTTAAAAAATTCGACTGTCTGTTCGTATTCACGCCCAAGATCGGATTGCTTCCAGGCAGCCGCACGCCAGGCACCGATACTCAAACCAACAGCTGGTCCGCCCCCAGCCAAAGCAATCGCACGTTTCGTTTCCGCCATGTCCTTGTCCCCCAAAGAAGGAACCGGGCATTACACCCAACACGGGTCAGTCGAAACGAATTTCAAAAATCGCTCGCGCTGACCCAAGCGCTCTCGCAATACTTATATTGCATTGCACAAACACAACTTTTAGGCCAGTGCGTTTCGAGGTAAAGAAACTTATACGTTTTGATGCTATGCGATAGATTAGTAAAAGTTGCAGGTAAAATTATAGTTTAATATCAATGACTTAGCATTTTATATTAATCTGTAAGAATAATAGGAATATAACCTTTGGTTTACCTATCCCAATACGTTTTCCTTTGAAGAAAATGCACTTAAACGTCCTGCTGCGGTTTGCCCAAACGAGATCAGAAGCTTTTTTCGACGCGCTGCGGAGAGCTTTTCCTCCGAACCTGATCGAATGATGGCGGCCTCGAAACGATCCGCCACGATCAGTCCGACATCCTCAGGAATAAGTTCCTTGGGAAAGTGCATCGGGACGGCAAAATAAAACCTGTCACAGTAATCCAGATAGCTTTGCCATTTCTGATCAACCCGGAAATCTTCGACTGAAGATTTGACTTCAACTGCCCAAAGTTCGCCTTTCTCCCCAAGGGCCAACACATCAAGCCTGCGTCCATTGCCCAGACGAAGCTCCGTCAGGCACGCCATACGGTGATGATATAAAAGTCGACAAACGCCCTGGGTCACATCAGATGTGATTTCCGGGCGCGTCGGCATTGTTTCTGTTGCCATAAGCACAGCTTACAAAAGCAAAAGCCCGCATAAAAGCGGGCTTTTAAGTCAAGGATCGGTCTCCTGACACAAGATGTCAGTGATGGGCGATCAATTCATGCCAAGAGCACGTTTGTAGACCTCTAGAATTTCTTCCTGTTCGGTGCGCTCGTGGTCTTCCATTTTGCGCAGACGAATGATCTGGCGCAGGATTTTGACGTCATAGCCAAGCGCCTTGGCTTCGCCATAGACTTCCTTGATGTCAGCCATCAGGTTGGCTTTTTCTTCTTCAAGGCGTTCGATACGCTCAACATAGCTCGCAAGCTGATCGGCTGCGATACCACCGACTTCGGTCATCAATTCTTCTCCGATGATGGATTGCACAGCGGATATCCGGTGCGCGAAATTTACAGGGCCCAAACCCATTTCGGCGCGACGATACTCAATGCATTCCGCGCTGACAAGAGTCGTTAGGTATCAGACTTTGCCTTGGGCTGTGTTTCTTCGATCAGTTGATCAGCAACCATGATCAATGCATCCTTTGAACTGGCCCCGTTTTCAACTGCCCTGTCGTATGTTTCGCGCTGCCGTCGGGCACTGGTGCCTCGACTGACGATTTTGCGTGCATGTTCGACTTCGGCCACACAGTCAAAAAATTCGGCATCGGGGCGGATCAGCCCAAGAATTTCTTCGAGCAAATCGGCATAGGGGACAATCTCGCTCCGGCCGAAATCAATCAGCCCGGCCTTCTCGCCGGGGTCGCTGCCATAACGGCACGCCCGCCAGCGGTTTTCACGCACCAGCATATTCGCATAAATCCGCCAGCGCTGATTGTTGCGCCGTAAACGATACAACATCCGCATCAGGCACCGCGTGATGGACGCCACACAAACCGCATCCTCAAGATCGGTACAAACATCGGCAATGCGCATCTCAAGGGTCGGCCAGCGATCCGAGGGCCGCAAGTCCCACCAAAGCTTGGTGCCATCATCGATCACACCTGCATCAATCAACATGTCCACATGGCGGCGATATTCCGCCCACGACCCGAAAACTTCGGGAAGGCCGGTGCGCGGCAGATTATCAAACACCGAAAGCCTGAAGGTCTGAAGCCCCGTCTCCTTGCCACGCCAGAACGGCGAGCTGGTCGTAAGCGCCAGAAGATGTGGCAGGAAGTAGCTGGCCTGTGCCATCAGTTCGATGCGAAGGTCATCATCTTCGATCCCGACATGAACATGCATGCCGCAAATAAGCAGCCGGTCCACCACCGTGCGCAAATCGCGCGCGATGGTGTTATAGCGTTCGCCGTCAGTATGTTTTTGATTGTCCCATTGGGCAAAGGGATGTGTCGATGCCGCCAGAAGCGCCATGTCATATTTTGCTGCCACCTCGGAAAGCGTGGTGCGCATATGAATAAGTTGCTCGCGGGCCTCTGCGGCACTGTTGCAGACCTGAGTTCCGGTTTCGATCTGACAGCGCATGAATTCGGATGATACCTGATCCCCCAATTTGGCCTTGGCGTCTTTGAGGAAATCGGCAGGCGGATCGGTTGCCAGGTCGCGGGTTTCGCGATCCACAAGCCAGAATTCTTCTTCGATGCCAATGGAAAATCCCGGTTCGCGCGCCTTGGCCCCTGCCAAATCAGTCTCTCCTGATTTTATAAAGGTTCGGATCAGCGAGAATATCAACGAAGGCATCGCCCAGGATCTTCGCCCATTTCACGCATCCTTCATCAGTATCAATCAGATCCTGACGAATTTCAATCGACACACAGGGCAGACCGGCGGCTTCGCCATGATGATCAATGGTGTAATCGGCCAATTGACGCCCGGAATAGGGTTCATTGTCGCCAATGGTCAAATCCGGGTTTTGTGTGCGCAAGGTTTCCATCAACGCCAAAGGGATACGGTCATCCTTATCCCATAAAACGCCAATTTCCCAAGGACGTTCGAAATCCTGGAACACTGGTGTAAAGCTGTGAATGGCGATCAGGGCCGGGGCAATTTTATGGGCATGGAAGCGGGCAATCTGTTCTTCGATGGCCCAGTGATAGGGCAAAAAAATCTCGCGGATACGGTCCATATGCTCTGTCGGCGAGATGTTCCGGTTGCCTGGCACCACGGTCTGATCGGCAACTTCGGGCATCCCGGTCGGGTCCCAAAGTTGGCGGTTGCAATCAATCACCAAACGGGAATAGCCCCCCAGAACCGCAGGGCAATCAAAGCGATCAACAAGAATTTCCGTCACTTTGCGGGCACCGATGTCCCAGCCGATATGACGTTTGCGCTCTTCTTCGGGCAGACCAAGCGTTCCCAGCTTTTTGGGGATTTCACGCGATGCATGATCGCAAACAAAAAGCGAATGCCCCTTGCCGTTTTTGTTCAAAACCTCAAACGGGGCGGGATCATCATGGCCCAAAAGGGCCCCTGCTTGGTTCGGCACGCGTATTCTCCTGAAATTCGATGATCTTAGGCGGCAGGTCAGCCAAGCGATCGCTTGGCAAAACCGGGGGCGATCACATGACAGAAGGCCAAAAGGGTTAAAGGCCCGTCGGTGCGCCAACCGGCCCTTGTTGAACTATCAATTAATCACCATCAAGACAAGATTGCCCTGTCATAAGCACCGCACAACATATCGACACTTTGCGTCCGCCCCAAACATCCCTTAAACTGGTATGACCATTCGAAGGATGATCCGGGCTCATGCCCGGTTGGTTTGATTGGAATGGCACAGAAAAATGCGATTGGAGACACCCAAACATGCCGTCTGGCAAGTCACATCAGGCATTGGACGATCAGGAACCCAAACGGCCCAAAAGGATTGCCGACCAGGTTGCTGATCAAATTCTTGAAAAGATATCTGACGGCATATTCCTGCCAGGTGACCGCCTGCCCGGGGAACGCCAGCTTGCCGAAAGCATGTCGGTCAGTCGCGTTTCTGTGCGTGCAGCCCTGCAAAAACTGAAAACGCGTGGTTACCTGCGCGCGGTTCAGGGTGGTGGTACGGAAATTCTGTCGTCAACCGGCATCGACATGGATACAGCCATGACCGATCTGGTTCGCGATTCGATTACGAACTTGCGCGACTTGCAGGAAATCCGTGGCACCCTTGAAACCTGGGCGGCACGGCGGGCCGCAATCAATGCCAGCGACGAAGACATCAAATTGTTGCGCATGGCCTTTCGACAGGCCCATGACCCAAGGCGTGCGGCGAAATACCGTGCCGATGATGACCATCGTCTGCATATGATGATTGGCCGCGCGAGCGGATCGATCATTTATTATCACGTGATGAAGATGCTTCATGACGTATTGCAAGCCGCACTGACCGAAATCCGGTTCAACAACATGACCGGTCCATCGTTTGATCGCATGGTGCAAGATCACCACCGCGACATCATCGAAGCGATTGCTGCCCATGACCCGGACGCGGCCGAAAAAGCCATGTCCAACCATCTTCAGGCGGTGATTGATTTCTTTAAAACGGCCTCGGACAAACAAGCGACGTGATCGCAAAACCATAATGGCCGACATCAAATAATTTACTCAGGGAACCTCAAAATGACGACCTCGCGCGAAAAACTTCTGGCTTTGATGGATGCGGCCCTTAAGGCTGCTGACCCGGGTGTACAAATCCCGCGCAACCTGCCATCCCCGCCAAAAGGCAAGACCATCGTTATTGGCGCGGGCAAGGCGTCGGCCAATATGGCGCGCGCCTTTGAACAGGCCTGGGATGGCGATATCGAAGGTCTGGTTGTGACCCGTTATGGCCATGCCGTTGCCTGCGACAAAATCGAAATTGTCGAGGCGTCCCACCCCGTACCCGATGCGGCAGGCGAAGAGGCCGCGAAACGTATTCTGGATGTCGTCAAAAATGCCGGTCCGGATGATCTTGTGGTTTGCATGATTTCCGGGGGTGGATCGGCCCTTTTGGCGCTGCCCGGCCCGGGTCTGACCCTTGAAGACAAGCAGGCAATCAGCAAGGCGTTGCTGCGCAGTGGCGCGACCATTTCGGAAATGAACTGTGTGCGCAAACATCTTTCGGCGATCAAGGGGGGACGCCTTGCCAAGGCCTGCGCGCCTGCACGGATTGTGACCTATCTTGTATCGGATGTTCCGGGCGACGACCCGGCGATTATTGCATCTGGCCCGACGGTTGCCGACCCGACAACCGGTCAGGACGCGCTTGATATCCTTCGCCATTATCGGATCGACATCCCCAAAGCCGCCGACGACCTTCTGCGCAGTGCCGAAGATGAAACGATCAAGCCCGATGATCCCTGTTTTGACGGCCATGAAACCGTCATGCTGGCCCGCCCGCAAGACAGTCTTGAGGCTGCGGCCAAGGTTGCCCGCGAGATGGGGCTTAATCCGGTTATTTTGGGCGATGCGATTGAAGGCGAATCCCGCGAGGTCGCCATCATGCATGCCGGGATTGCCCATCAGGTCGCCAATCATGGTCAACCTGCGGCAAAACCCTGCGTGCTGCTTTCAGGTGGTGAAACAACCGTCACCGTGCGCGGCAAAGGTGGTCGTGGCGGGCGCAACAGCGAATTTTTGCTGTCGCTTTTGTTGCAGTTACGCGATCAGGCAGGCTTCAGTGCGCTTGCGATTGATACCGACGGCATTGATGGCAGCGAAGACAATGCCGGTGCGATCATTGATGCAACAAGCTGGAAAACGGCACAGAAGGCGGGTGTCGATCTTTGGGAATATCTTGCCAATAACGATGCCTATAGCGCCTTTGCCAAAATTGATGATCTGCTGATCACCGGCCCGACATTGACCAATGTGAATGATTTCCGTGCCATCCTGATCGAATAGGACACATAGGATACACGCACTCAGACACCGGGCTGTGGCATCCATGGCCGAACCCAGCCAAGACCATCTTCGGTCTTGGCGTGGGGTTTGTATTCGCACCCGATCCAGCCGTCATAGCCGATGCGATCGAGCATATAGAACAGGAACGGATAGTTCAGCTCCCCACTGTCGGGTTCATGGCGGCCCGGTGCGCCCGCGACCTGCACATGGGCGATGCTGTCGATATGTTTATCCAGCCGTGCAGCGATATTTCCGCCAACAATCTGGGCATGATAAATATCGAATTGCAGTTTCAGGCGCGGGTGTTCAAGCTGTTCCAGAATCACGGCCGCCTGTTCGACTGAGTTCAGCAAATATCCCGGCATATCAAGCGGATTGATCGGTTCGATCAGGATATCAACACCCACCTGATCGGCAAGGTCGGCGGCATAAAGAAGATTGTCGCAATAAAGACGTGCGAGTTCACCGGGATCTTCGCCTGCCCCTTTCACACCGGCCATACAATGAAGCATCTTGCAGTTGGTTGCAGCGGCATAATCAAGTGCGGTGACAACGGAATCACGAAAGGCATCCTCACGCCCCGGTCGACAGGCAAGGCCACGGTCGCCTGCCTCCCAGTTTCCCGCAGGCAGGTTAAACAGAACCTGTTCCAGTCCATTGTCGTCCAAAAGCGATTTGACCGTAGACATCGGCATGTCATAGGCGCCGATATATTCCACCCCGACAAAGCCCGCATCCGCCGCCGCAGCGAAGCGCTTTTCAAATGGAAGTTCGGCGAACAGAAAAGACAGATTGGCAGCAAAGCGGGGCATATTACACCTGAAGGGCGAGAGGAAACGGGTTGGTATGGTTTCCCATGCGTCAGACAAGGTCAATCATCATTCGGTGGATTTTCCGATGTGGCCTGTGATTTCACGACTTCAGATGCAGCCCAGTCGCCGAAAACTGCTGCCTCTGCCCGGTTATTCCCCCGGCCGGTATGCACTAAATGATAGGTGTGACCGTCAAGGTGCTGGTCAAATGGCGCAGTCAAAAGACCGGAACTGATTTCATCACGGGTCAGAACGGAACTGGCAAGAACCACGCCCTGCCCGGCAATTGCCGCTTGAATGGCGTGGGTATCATCGGAAAAACTGATCCCGCCTGATGTATTAAGCTCCTTGATCCCATGAACCGCAGCCCAGCGCGGCCAAGTCGGGGTCGCATCATCCGAATTCAACCAATCAAGATGCAGCAATGTCGTGTTGCACAAATCATCAAAGCTGCGAATACCCAGCATCGGACTGCAAAGTGGCACGAACTTCTCGCGAAACATCGGTTGCGATACAAGTCCATGATAGGGACCCGGGCCATAGCGGATGGCGGCATCGACAGTCCCGCTGGCAAGATCGACTGCCTCGATCGACGTATGTAAATGCAGATGAATATCCGGATGACGTTTCTGGAAATCCGGCAAACGCGGCAGCAACCATTTGGCCGCAAAATATGGAACAACCGAAACAGTCAGATTTCGTAATGCCTTGCGCTGACCTATACGGTCAATTGCATTTGCAAAAGACACAAAGCCATCACGAAGCACCGGATAAAGTTCCTGTCCGGCCTGGGTTAACACCACCTGTCTTGGCCTGCGATCAAACAGGCGCACGCCAAGAGTTTCCTCAAGAAGACGTACCTGATGACTGATTGCGGTCGGTGTAACGGCAATCTCGGCCGCGGCTTTTTTAAAACTCTGATGGCGCGCAGCAGCTTCGAACGCGCGCAGGGCTGCAAGGGGCGGTAAAGACATATGGATGAATTCAGCTCATCTGTATCATGATGAATTCGATTTTGCCTTAAATGGCAAAAGGTAACAAGTCTGGAGCACCCCTCAATCAAAGGTGAATTTAAATCATCATAAGGAATCCCTCGATGACCAGACTTCTTCATATCGATAGCAGCGCCCGCCCCGGCCGTTCCGATCAGAAAAGCCACGGATCACACAGCCGACGTCTGACCGCCAAGTTCATCGAACACTGGCACAACGCGCGCCCACAGGATGAAATCATTTATCGCGATGTTGGCGCCCATCCCCCTGCGCCGGCAAGTGGTGACTGGATACACGCTGCCTTCACCCAACCGGAAGACCGCGAAGACTGGATGCATGATGTCCTGAAAGAAAGTGACCTTCTGGTCGATGAGTTACTTTCTGCCGATATTATTGTTGCGGGCGTTCCGATGTATAATTTCGGCATGCCCGCCCAGATGAAGGCATGGGTCGATAACATCGTACGTGTCGGCAAAACATTCGGGTTTGATCGTTCGCGAGACGGCGTACCTTATTGGCCGATGGTGAACGGCGACAAATCGATCGTCGTTTTATCGTCTCGCGGGGATTACGGCTATGACCCCGGTGGCCGGGTTGCGCATCTGAATTTTGTCGAAGGGGGACTTTTCACCCCGCTTCAATATATCGGGATCACCGATCAGTATGGTGCTGCCATTGAATATGATGAATTCGGCGATGATCGCACGGAACGGTCCATCACCATGGCCGAAACCGAAACGATCACAATCGCAGAGAATCTGATCACGAAATACAACACCAGAACCACTCGATAGCGAACACTGACCGGGCAAGGGGCACTCCCCCTGCCCGGTCGGCAAGTCACTTAGGTTATCATCTGGCTTCGTGTCTTACCGCGGGCACCACGGCACTCGCGTTATCCTTGTCTTCACCCGTGATGAGGCGCGCGCCTTTTTTACGAAACAGGTAACTCCAAACCCATTGCACCATCACCAGTGCCGGCGCACGCATGCCGATCAGGAAATAGATATGTGCAAGCCCCCAGAACCACCACGCAAGCCAGCCTTTCAACTTGAACCCGTTCAGATCAATCACTGCACGATGGCGGCCGATGGTCGCAAGGTTGCCCGCATGGCGATATTTAAATGCCGGGGTTTTCGTGCCGGCCATGGCATCAAGAATGCGCCCGGCAACATATTTGCCTTGCTGTTTTGCCGCCGGGGCAATGCCCGGTACAGTCCCGCCATCGCCCCACGGAATATGGGCAGCATCGCCAATGACAAAAACATTGTCATGATCGGGAATCGAAAGGTCGGGTTCAACCAGGATCCGACCACCGCGATCAGCCGGTTTTTGTGTCCAATCCTTAAGATCGAGCACCTGAACACCTGCCCCCCAGATGACATTGGCCGCTGGAATAAATTCTTCGCCGATCTGAACGCCCTGTTTCGTGATATCTGAAACCGGGGTACCAAGGCGCACCTCGACACCAAGACTTTCGAGTGCCTGACGGGTATAGTCAGAAAGGCTTTGCGGAAATGCGCCAAGCAATCTGTCACTGGCCTCGACCAGAATGACGCGGGCATCGCGTGGATCAATTCGGCGGAAATCATCGGAAAGTGCCTTTTTGCCCAGTTCCGCAATGGCCCCGGCCATTTCAACCCCGGTCGGCCCACCGCCAACAACGACAAAATTCAACAGGCGGCGTTTTTGCGCGTCGTCCTGGCTGTTTTCGGCCTGTTCAAACGCCAGAAGCAGTCTTTTGCGGATATTGGTGGCCTCGGTGATGTTTTTGAGCCCCGATGCCAACCCGGCCCAATGATCATTGCCGAAATAGGATGTCACCGCCCCGGTCGCGAGGATCAAATAATCGTATTCAAGCTGATGTTCACCAGACAAGACGCGCCGGTTGGGCAGATCAATGCCGGTAACCTCGCCCATAAAAACAGACACGTTTGATGCATGGCTGAAAATGCTTCGGGTTGGCCAGGCGATCTCGGCCGGGGACAAATCGGCTGTCGCCACCTGATACAGCAATGGTTGAAACAAGTGATGGTTGCGCTTGTCGATCAGAATGACTTCGACATTCTTGCCCGCCAGTTTCTTGGCGGCACTCATGCCACCAAATCCGGCCCCGACAATGACCACACGTTTCCGATCAGACATTTTGAGACACTCCGTTCCGCCCATTGTTCCAACCCGTGCTTCAAGTAGTAACATCAGAAAGAAAGCGCAAACAAACCAATGCAATCAATGACACATACGGGCCAAGACAAGCCGGGGTGTTATCGTTATAAGGACGGTCTGTTGTCCTGATGATAAAGGTCCCACATGAATAACGCCTTTTCCCTTCATCCGCAGCTTGCCGCCGATTGCACGTTGGTTACCGACGGACCGCTGTCGCATGTGCTTTTGATGAATGATGCGCGTTACCCTTGGCTGATCCTTGTCCCCAAACGCCCTGATCTTGTGGACTACGATGATCTGACCACCGAGGACCGCACTACGCTTGGTCACGAAATTGCCGCCGTCTCAAAGGTGATCAAAAGCCGGTTTGACGTGTTCAAAACCAATGTCGCCATGCTGGGCAATATGGTGCCGCAACTTCATTGCCATGTGATCGGGCGTTTCAAGGATGACCCCGCCTGGCCCGGACCGGTTTGGGGTGTTGGCGATGCCGTCCCTTACGAAGAAGATGCCGGTCGCGACCGACTGGCGGCGCTGCGTGCAGATCTGATTTCTGCTTTCAAGCATCTGTGACCGGGCAATAGCGCCAACCCTTGACGCACATCAAGGCCTGCATATTTGGAATAATGCAAAAGACGGACAGAACGAATTAATCGGGATGTCCGTCATGGAGCTTGCCCTTTACGAAAAATACGACCTGCGACTGCCGCGCTATACCAGCTATCCGACCGCGCCGCATTTCCATGCCGGTGTAGACGGCAAGGTGTTTGAAGGCTGGCTGGGTGATCTTGATCCCAAGCAACCGCTGTCGCTCTATCTGCATGTCCCCTATTGCGAGGAAATGTGCTGGTTCTGCGGCTGCAACACCAAGATCACCAAGAACTACAAGCCAGTGAATGGCTATGTCGCGGCCCTTCTGACCGAGATCGAAGGCACGCTTGGCAAACTGCCAACAGACAAAAATTTCAGCGTTTCGCATATTCATTTTGGTGGCGGCAGCCCGACCATCCTCAAGGCAGAAGACCTGCGTGCCATCATGGCGGCAATCCGTGCCCGATTGCATATCCTTGATGATGCCGAAATCGCCATTGAAATGGATCCGCGCACCGCAACAGATGACTTCATGGAAGCCATGGTCGAATGCGGCTTTAACCGGGCCAGCATCGGCATCCAGGATTTCAACCAACAGGTCCAGATCGCCGTCAACCGCGTCCAGAGCATGCAGCTTGTCCAGAATGTCATTGCCAAGCTGCGTGCGCATGGAATTAACGGCATCAATGTCGATCTGATGTATGGTCTGCCGTTCCAGACGGTTGAAACCCTGCGTGAAACGGTAGATCAGACGGTGGAACTTTGCCCTGATCGTCTGTCGGTGTTTGGCTATGCCCATGTGCCGTGGATGAAAAAGCACCAACAGCTTATCCCGACCGAGGCCCTGCCAAATACCGAAGAACGCTGGGCACAATACGAAGAAATCCAGAACCGCCTTGGCGATCATGGCTTTGTCGCCATCGGGCTTGATCACTTTGCTCATCAGGCCGACAGCATGGCACACGCCCTTGCCGGTAGTGAATTGCACCGTAACTTCCAAGGCTACACCACCGACCTTGCCGAAGCCCTGATCGGGTTTGGCCCATCTGCGATTTCATCGCTGCCGCAGGGTTATGCCCAAAACGATCCGGCACTCGCCCACTGGCAGCGCGCGGTTGAAGACGGTAAATGTGCCATAGAAAAAGGTGTCGCATTGACCGCAGACGACAAATTGCGCCGCGACATCATTAATGAACTGATGTGCAATCTTGCCGTTAACCTTGATGAGGTTTGCACAAGTCACGGCATTTCAGCAGATCGTTTCGCGCCCGAACTTGATCGCATCAAGGTGATGACCCAGGATGGCATTGTCGAAGTTCAGGCGAATTACATTAAACTGAGTGAGATGGGCCGCCCGCTGGTGCGGGCGGTCTGTGCGGCGTTTGATACCTATCTTGATCCGGAACATGGCCGGCATTCACAGGCCGTATAACAAAAAAGGGGCTGCAACCAGCCCCTCAGACTGCTGACGAACCCCGTCTTTAAGAGGCGGGGTTTTGTTTTTAGAGCGAGATGTGTCTTTTTTGGAGGCAGCAGGATAACGCCGGATTTATG
>NZ_JRJE01000004.1 GCF_000763295.1 Thalassospira australica
CCCCGTCCCGGCCGCCCCGCGTCGCCCAATCGTTGGCGCCGCACTGCGTCGGTGGAGGCGGGTTATAGGGCCCTAACTCCGACCTGTAAACACCTTTTTCCCAAAAAAATGCATTTAATCGCGTTTTTTCCAAATTCCATTGAATTTCAATGACTTATGATTATTTGGCCATCCAACCATAACAATCAGATACCAATGGGCAGCAGACCACGGGTTGAAAAATCATGCCTGCGGCGGTCACACGTCCCTGAAACCGTAGGCTTTTACGTGATCAGATACCTTGAGAAGATTGAAAATGATTCGGACTGAGACCTCAAAAAACTAACAAATCGGACAAGGCGTTCTGCAAATCACTGTCGCCTCGACTGATTTGATGCAATGCGACACGTTGTGTTCACTATATATAGCAAAGGCGCAAGCCGCCCTGCGCGGTTGCGATATCCGGACGCGGTTGGAAAATGCTGCAAAAGCAAAGATGTGAACCTTTCCTTTACATTATCACCCGATTATAGGGTGAGATAGTCAGCCCCCTCGTGAGGCGCATGACTTATTAAGTTGGTTTGAACGGTCTCTCGGATTTGTGCGGATATACGCATCTAACCACGTAATAAGCCATGATCCTAAAAGATGGGCATCAGGGGACCGAAGGAAGATGATGAGACTGCGACAATATCTTATATGTGCCGCCGCAATTGCAGGGCTTTCTCTTGCAGGGTGTTCAGGCACCAGCCTTGTACCCAATACAAGTCAAGGCAGCGACGGCAAAAACGGCCAACCGGGACCGTCATTCACCCAGTTCACCGATATTCCAATGCCGTCCAATTCATCACTGGATATGGACCGCAGCATTATCTTTGGGGCGTCTGATGCCTGGCATGGGCGGCTTGTTCTTAACACCGGCGGCTCGCAAGCGCAGATGTATGACTTTTACGAACGCGAAATGCCGAACTTTGGCTGGAGCAAGGTAACGGTTGTCCGCGCCGATATTTCGGTATTGGTCTATGACCGTGAAAACCGCGTTGCCACCATCAAGCTTACAGGCGGTTCGTTTGCCGGATCGATTGTTGATATCACGGTATCGCCGAAAGGCTGATCACACCGGGCCTCAAAGCGGCAAACAACACAGTAAAAAAGAAAGGGTGCCAAATGGCACCCTTTCTTCGTAGGCAATTCGATAAGGCGCGACAGATCAGCGCGTACCGAACAGTCGGTCCCCTGCATCGCCAAGGCCCGGAACAATGTAAGCCTTTTCATTGAGCTTCTCATCAAGGCCGGCGGTATAGATCGGTACATCGGGATGGGCATCCTGAAACACCTTGACCCCTTCTGGGGCTGCGACCAGTGCCATAAAGCGGATGTCCTTATCAGCAACACCATACTTATTAAGGGTGTCAATCGCCGCCACTGCCGAATTCCCGGTTGCCAGCATCGGGTCCACCAGAATGAAGGTGCGGCCTTCGACTTCGGGCAGCTTGACCAGATATTCGACCGGCATGTGGGTTTCGGGATCACGGTACAGGCCGATATGGCCGATACGAGCAGACGGCATGAGTTCAATCAGGCCATCAGCCATGCCAGAACCGGCACGCAGGATCGGCACGACGGCAAGTTTACGGCCCTGAATGACCGGTGCCTTCATCGGGCAGATCGGAGTTTCGATTTCTTCGAAACTGACCGGCAGCTCACGGGTGATTTCATAGCCCATCAGCAGCGCAATTTCCTTAAGCAACTGGCGGAAGGTCTTGGTCGATGTATTCACCTTGCGCATATGGCTCAGCTTATGCTGGATCAGCGGGTGATCAAGAATATGAAGGTTCGGGAAATCCTTGTGCGTGCTCATGTTACTACCGGCCATCCTGTCTTGCGGGGCAACCATCGCGACCATGCGGTTGCCTGTCTATTGGGTACGGACGTAGCGCGTAGCGCCTTTGCCCAAGAATGGCAAGTAGAATGCCCCAATCAGCAGACAAAAACAAACCCGATAACCAAGAAACCTTCGATTACGCAAACGCAAAACGGGGTGGAACATCACTGCCCCACCCCGTCATTCTGTCTTTATATATATGTGATTTATATGTGTCCCGAAACAGGGTCAGGGTCAGTCAACCACCCGGTCATTGGGTTCTGCGCGGACCGGGAAGCCATCCAGGGAATGCTCGGACTTGATTTTCGCCGCATCGTCACGCGCATCAGCCAGGCTTGCATAAGACCCGATGCGCACATAGTACCAAGCGCCTTCTTCTTCTGGCCCGCGTACGACAACTGCGACCTCAAGCCCCTCTTTGCGCAGCTCTTCAGCGCGCTGGCTTGCATTTTCATGCACCTTGAATGCACCAACCTGAACCGAAAACGGTTTGTCACCATCCGTTGCAGCAGGAGGCGTGCTTTCGGTAGCAAGAGTCTCTGGTGCTGCGTCCGGGGTCGTGGCAGCGGTTTCTGTTGCCGCGGTTTGCTCTTCGGCTTCGACGGCTGGTGCTTGCTCAGCGCTTTCAGCGGCTTCATCAGCAGCGGTTGTTTCCTCAGCCTCGGTTGCGGCGGGGGCTTCGGGAACCTCTGGTGCATCCGGGGCGCTGGCAACGTCGCGAATTTCCGGTGCGGCGATTCCTGCATCCGGTTCTGCGGCCTTCGTTTCAGCCATTTCAGCCGGGTCAGAAGCGTTCGCATCATCTTCTGTTGCAGCATCGGTTTCCGAGGTGCCCGGAGTTTCTTCTTCCAACGCTTCGGTGCGCTGGGCAATCAGATCGCCAACCGGGTCTGTGCTGTCGGCACTGATTTCCGGGGCTGCAACCGTGGTTGACGGCTCGGTCACCGGTTCTTCCATGACAGCGGGTTCATCGGGGACCGATGCCAACGTTTCGACCTGGGCTGGTTCGGATTGAGTTGTGCTTACGCGTTCGTCGGAATCCATAAACAGGCCTGCGCCGACCAGCATTCCGGCAAAGAACAGGACAAGCCCAAGCATGCCTGCGCCCGTAATCAGGCCAAGAAGGGTTTTGCGATCCATATCTGCTATCCGTGAATTAAAATTTTGCCGATCACCGGTGCGAGGTCCCCCGCGTCCGTTGCCATCACCTTGCCCGTCCCGACCATATATAAAGGCCGGTAATGGTGCATCCTTTTGTGCGGATTCCGGATCGGTTTCCGTTTCAGGGACGGCACGCAGATCGGATTTAGGGGTGTGGTCTTCGTCAGCCATGGATTTGGCTATCCTTCACGACATCAAAGTTACCCTGCATTTGTAACCACCAGCACGTTTATAAAACGCTAAAGCCCCAAACCCCGTGTATAATAGGGTTGGCACATCAGTGCTTTGCACTCTGTTCACGCCGGTTCTGAGTATGTCCGTAAGGATAAAAAAAGGGGGACTGGTATGTTCCCCGGCATTGTCCCGCACAATAAACCGGATACCAGTCCCCTCGAGTGAGAGAGATCGACCTTCGGGGAGAGAGAGTCCCGAAGATAGAGATCATCAGGTACGCCATGTCAGCCTGATGACCAGTCACAAACGACGTTGTCGTCTGCATTTGACAAAAACAGTCATAGAGCATCAAAATCGCAATTGCAAACGATTATCACACACATTCGCATAATTTTTATTAAAAAGATCAAACCGATACCTTTAAACCCACCGAAAACATCCCGATTTGCAGGCCAGAACCGCCGTTTTGCCAACGTGATATTTTTGACCAAACCGGCAGATTTCCAACGATCAGAGTAACTAAATGATTGTTTTCCGAATTAAGCTCTGTTTGGATCAGGAAAACTACTCTTGAGAAGTAGAGGTGTGCGGGAGCGCAACGCCGAGACAACTGATAAGAAAAAACACGGTTTGCTCTGGAGTAAAAAGTATGACGGGAGACAAAGCCGCGAAGACGGCTATTTCAGGAGGTTTTTCCGGCCTTCTGACGTTACGGCGCATTTTGCTTGTAACAGGGTTACTGGTCTCAGGGGCAGTAACATGGATGCTTTTATGGACCGGCGATACATATCGTAATTTCGCCGTTGAAACGCTTAACGATTCAGTCAGCGGGACAGTTAACTTCTTTGTCGGGTCGCGTGTCGCCACCGACTATGCTGACAAAATCACACCGATTGCCAACGAATGGTCGCGCCTTGGCAGTCTGGTTAAAAGCTATCAGGAAAACGACCAGACCCGCATGCAGGCAGAACTCAACATTCTATCGAACGCCCGCGAAGTGGTTCAGGGCGAGCTGCAACTGATTGACGCGGTCGCCTATGATCAGGAATTCAATCAGCTTGCGACGTCTGAAGCCGATCTTGGGGCCAACGTCACAGATGATCCTGACGTCAAGGCCTTCCTTGCCGGACGGAGCAAAGGTGAAGCCCGCAAACCGGCAAGCTTCATGTGGCAAACACCAGATGGGCGTCCGGTCTTTAGCCTGATCCTGCCGGTGGGTGGTTTCAGGGCTGTTGGCTATTTGGAAGTCATCACCGATCCCCTGCCCCAGCTTGAAGGCATCGGCAAGGTTCTGGGCGGGAACTTCCAGATTCTCGATAATTCCGGTGGGGTTCTGTTTGAAAGCCTTGAAGGCAACGAAGCGGCAGAAGCTGCTGCGCCCGAAACACCACCAGCACCCAACGAAGGCGGCGGAGAAGACGGTGGCGAGGCAGCCACCGCAACACCGGAAGATACCGCTGACGTTCCCGCAGAAAACACAACCACCCACCGTGCTGCCGTTGATGTCACCATCGGCGACGGGCGTGGCGGGATTTGGGCGCAAGCGCGTTTCGACCGCGATATCACGGATTTCTATGCCCAGACCAATGACCTGAGAATACTGTCCATCGAGATCCTGATCGGGGTTTTGCTTGCGGCATGGGTTACGGGCTGGGTTCTGTTGCGCACGACGGTATTTCGCAATCTGCGGTCATTTGCTCGTGCAATGACCTCGATCTCAGAGGGCGATACCAATGTGAACCTGCCCACGGTTGGCGGGGATGAAATCGGGGATATGAAAAAGGCCCTGATTGCATTGCGCGAATCTGTACGTCAGGCGCTGATCTTGCAAAACATGGTTGAGAACACACCAACCATGACGGCCCTGATTACATCAGACGGAACGTTAAGCTACCTTAATGCCAGTGCGCAGGAATACCTTGGCGGAACGACAAGCACAGTTTCCGGTGATTTCCTGAAACTGGGTGCGGACTTTCAGGCCAAGCTTTCCAACCCTGACAACCTGCCCTTCTCAGAGGTTATCAAAACCGATCGCGGTTATCTTGATGTTCTGGCCGCCCCGGTGCGCGACAAGGACAATACGCTTCTGGGCACCATGTTGGCGTGGAATGACGTCAGTCAGCGCGAAGAAAGCAAAATCGCGGTAACCGACATGATGGCAGAGGTCGCCCGCGTGGCGCAATCGGTCACGGAACAGTCCGAAGGTTTGCTAAGCCTTGCCAACGAACTGACAAGCCAGTCGGAAAATACCGTGCAGCAATCTGGCAATGCTTTGGATGTATCGCGTGATGCGGCATCCAACACCCAGAATGTTGCCACCGCCGTCGAAGAACTTTCGTCTTCCATCGCGGAAATCAACCGACAGGCGACCGAGGCCTCGACCGTGACCGGACGGGCACGTGAAGAAGCCGAGGAAAGCCAACGCAATATCGGATCGCTTGAAAAGGCCAGCTCCGAGATCGGATCGATCATTGATCTGATCAACGATATCGCACACCGCACCAAGCTTCTGTCGCTCAATGCAACGATTGAGGCCGAACGTGCCGGTGAACTTGGCAAGGGCTTTGCCGTGGTTGCCAACGAGGTCAAATCACTTGCCGATCAAACGGCAAATGCCACCGGCCAGATTGGCGACCTGACGGCTGCCATTCAGCAGGAAGTCCAGAAAGCCGCGCATTCGATCAGCACGGTTGGCGAGGTTATTCATCAGGTTAACGACATCCAGTCGACCATCACCCATTCGGTGGATGAACAACGCCGCGCCACCAGCGAGATTTCCGAAAACGTTCAACGGATCGCCGCCGGTGCGGGTTCGATGGATGAAATGATCACCTTTGTGAATGACGGGGCACAGGGCACCGGGCGCAACGCCCATGACCTGAACACCGCCAGCCACAAACTTTCGGAAGTGGCACACAACCTGTCAGAAAAGATGCGCGAGTTTAGCGAACGCATGAAACTGACCTGATCAATCGATCAACGCGGCACATCAAAAACGAAGGGCGGCATCAATGCGATGCCGCCCTTTTCTTTGTTCATTCCCGATGTCTGTTTTGCCACTCAGGCGGCAGCAGACTTCGAGGCGATTTCATACAAATCACGGGAAATTTCCGGTTTCGCCAGAATCCGATCCAGAGCGGCCTTCATCTTGTCAGCACGACCGGCATCATATTTCGCCCATTTGCCAAGCGGTGCGCACAGGCGGGCCGCCACTTGCGGGTTGATATCATCAAGTTCGATCAGGCGATCAGCATAGAATTCATAGCCCGATCCATCCTTGGCGTGGAAATGGCGCGGATTGCCCATGGCGAACGCCCCGATCAACGCGCGTACCTTGTTGGGATTGCGCATGGTAAAGGCCGGATGGCTCATCAGGTCCTTGACCCTGGCAAGCGTATCATCACGCGATGACATCGCCTGAAGCGAGAACCATTTATCAAGCACGACGGCATCCTTGGCAAAGCGTTGCTCAAAATCAGCCAATGCCGTTTCGCGGCCCGGATGATCAAGATTGTTCAGCACCGAAAGGGCCGCCATCTGATCGGTCATGTTATCTGCCGTGCCATATTGCGCCACCGCCACATCGGCATATTCGTTCTCACCGCTTGCCACCAGGTAGGACAGTGCCGTTGCCCGCAAGGCCCGCTGCCCTGCGGACGCCGCATCCGGGGTGAAGGCCGCGTTTGAGGCGTTCTGGTGATAGGCATTGGCGAAATCATCGCAAAGCGCCTGCCCGATGCGTTGGCGCAAGGCGGTACGCACCTGGTAGATCGCCTCGGGATTGGCCGGGCTGCGTTGTTCTGACAGGAATGCTTCCCCCGGCAGGACAAGCGCATCGGCACGAAACGCCTTATCAAGATCATCATTGATCAGGGTCGCCCGCATGGCCGCAACAAAGGCATCGACACGGGCCTGTTCGGCGGCAAAGGCCGCATCAACATCCCCACCGTTTTCTTCAAACGCGGCAATCGCAGACAACATCAGACGGGTTGCGTATTTCTGTCCGGCTTCCCAGCGGTTAAAGGCATCAACGTCATTGCCCATCAAGAAGACAAGTTCGTCATCGGGCTGATCGGTGGTGATGTTGACAGGGGCAGAGAACCCACGATTAAACGACACAACCGGCTGTTCGGACACACCATCAAACACAAATTCCTGCTGTACGTCGGTAAGCTCAACAGTTTGCGCCACGATATCCGTGCCATCCGCACCCAAAAGCCCGATTGAAATTGGCATATGCAGCGGTTTCTTGTCTGGCTGTCCCGGGGTCGGGTCGGTTTTCTGCCAGATGGTCAGACGATATTGTTTGGCATCCGCATCATAATCGCCCTGCCAGGAAAGCTTCGGCGTGCCTGCCTGCGAATACCAGAGCTTAAGCTGTGTGAAATCAGCACCATTGGCATCTTCCATCGCCTTGGCAAAATCATCACAGGTCACCGCCTGCCCGTCATGACGATCAAAGTAAAGATCAATGCCCTTGCGATAACCATCCGGGCCAAGCAACGTATGCATCATGCGGATCAGTTCCGCGCCCTTTTCATAAACGGTCGCGGTATAGAAATTGTTGATTTCCATATAGCTGTCCGGACGTACCGGATGGGCCAATGGCCCGCCATCCTCGGGGAATTGCGCAGCACGGAGCGCCTGTACATCCTTGATGCGCTGTACCGGACGCGAACGTTGATCGGCGGAAAACTCCTGATCACGAAATACCGTCAGGCCTTCTTTCAGCGACAGCTGGAACCAGTCGCGGCACGTTACGCGGTTGCCCGACCAGTTATGGAAATATTCGTGCGCAACGATGGATTCAATGCGTTCATAATCAACATCGGTTGCGGTATCCGGGCGGGCCAGAACGAACTTGGCATTGAAAACATTCAGACTTTTGTTTTCCATCGCCCCCATATTGAAGTCAGACACGGCCACGATATTAAACAGATCAAGATCGTATTCGAGGCCATAAACCTCTTCATCCCATTTCATCGAACGTTTGAGGCTGTCCATCGCATAATCACAGCGATCTTCATTACCATGTTCGACAAAAATGCGCAGCGCAACGTCGCGGCCGGACATGGTTTTGAAAGTGTCTTCGACACAGGCCAGGTCACCGGCCACTAGGGCAAACAGATAGGATGGCTTGGGGAACGGGTCTTCCCACACGGCGAAATGACGCCCGTCGGCAAGGTCACCGCTATCAATCAGGTTGCCGTTTGACAGCAATACCGGGCAGGTTTCCTTGTTGGCATTGATCGTCACCTTATAGGTCGCCATGACATCCGGGCGATCCGGGAAATAGGTGATACGACGGAAACCTTCGGCTTCGCACTGGGTGCAAAAGGCACTTTGCGAAACATAAAGCCCTTCAAGGCGGGTGTTATTGGCCGGTGAAATCTGCGTTTCAAGCTCGGCGACAAATGTGCTTCCCGGTGCGGTGAAGCGCAAACCTTCGTGATCGACATTGAAATCACTTGAGGCCAGGCGGGTATCATCCAGCGTTACGGACAGAAGCTTCATTTCCTCGCCATGCAGGAAAACTTCGTCACCCTTGCCAGTACCGCGCACAGGATTCGCAGCCATAAACAGGCGTGATTTGACATTTGTGACCTCGCGATCAAGGTCAAAAACCAGTTCGACCTTTTCGACAATAAAGTCAGGTTCCTTATAGTCTTCGCGGCGAATCACCTGCGGCTGTTCAGACATTTATGTGTCCTTTTTTCCTTGGACTGCGCGGTTTTGGAACGGATTGTATAAATTCGCCAATTTTGCAGCGCAGTGTCATGTGTCAGAACTGAATTTCGGTCATTGATCACACTGATAAGACAAAATGCATTTTTCCTCAAATGCGGAGTTTACGACACGGATTTTAATGGGCATACTCTCAAACGGTGGCGCGAGGGGGGCCAGAGTTTCACATTTCGTGGGGCGAGAGTGATCTTTGGTTTCCCTCACTCCTTCTGCCGGTTTTTCCATATAAAAACACCTTCTGTGCAGATCGGCGTCTATCGGGTCGCACCTAATCAAAATCAAAAATATCCCATCCTTTTCTCACCTAATAATTTGTGAGTTCCGATTGATCGGGATAGAATACGCACGACCTGTCGGGGAAAATAACTTTCAGGGAAAATTCGTCTATGTCCGAGACCTTCCAAATTCTGATCGCCGATGACCATCCACTTGTGCGCGGCGCGCTCAAGCAGGCTTTATCAACAGAACTGGAAGATGTATCGGTGCTTGAAGCGGGCAGCCTGTTTGAAGCCATTGATCAGGTCGAAGCACACAAGGGCGATATCGACCTTGTTCTTCTTGATCTGCACATGCCCGGCATGAATGGCTTTACCGGCCTGTTCAGCTTGCGCGCATCCTATCCCGACATTCCGGTTTCCATCGTTTCAGCCAGTCAGGAATTGCCCGTGGTGCGCCGTTCCATCGAATATGGCGCATCGGCCTTTGTTCCGAAATCGGCCCCCGTAGAACAGATCGGCCTTGCGGTAAGAACCGTTCTTGATGGCGGCATGTGGATGCCCGACTGGGCACGTGATGCCATGGAAAACGGGCCGGCCGATGACGAAGCCACCCAATTGGCCGAAAAGATCGGTCAGCTCACGCCACAGCAGTTGCGTGTTTTGAACATGCTGACCGAAGGCAAATTGAACAAACAGATTGCCTATGAGCTTGATGTGACCGAGGCGACCGTCAAGGCCCACGTATCAGCCATCCTGCGCAAACTGTCCGTCCATAGCCGGACACAGGCCGTGATCATCGCCCGTGAATTGCAGCTTCAGGAACCCGCGATCGAGACCTGACGTGCGCGGCACGTATCGGGAACTTCCACGGCCATCAACCGTTACATGCATATACCTTAAAACTCTGCAGGCGTTTTGCCCTGCCCGTCGGGAGTCCATGCATGTCGGCCAGAAGCACAGCGCATTCGTCTGAAACACCCCCTGCCTTATCTGAAAATCCATCAACCGATCTTGATGATGCCACCACGCCCCCCATCGCCAAGCAGCGCATGATTGCGCGTGCACTGGTATATCGCCGTGCCCGGACGATCTCGGTGATTGGTACATTTATGGTTTTGCTGCTGGGCTGTCTTTATGTGGCGCAAAGTCTTTTGCTGCCTGTGTTTCTGGCGTTTTTGCTGTCGCTTGTGTTTTCGCCACTTGTCCGCACCCTGGCACGGTTTCGCATTCCCAAGGCCGTTACGGCCTTTGCGGTTGTTCTGGCCCTTACTGCATCGGTCATTGCCGGGATTTATGGCCTGAGCGGGCCGGTATCGGGCTGGATTGACGAGGCCCCCAACATCGAGCGGCAATTGCGCCTGCGTCTGGCTGATCTGAGCGAGCCGCTTGATAAACTGCGCGAAGCCCAGCAACAGGTATCAGAAGCCACCGAACAGGATAACGGCAACGAAGATGTGCAAAAGGTCGTGGTTGCCGAACCCAACCTGATCAGCCGGGCGGCCCAGGGTGCGCCCGATATCATGGCGGGGATCATGTTGATGCTTGTTTTGTTGCTGTTTATCCTTTCGGGCGGGGATCGCATTTATGAAAAGCTGATCCGGGCACTACCAACCTTTGGCGATCGGCGCAAGGGCGTGCGTATTGCCCATGATGTCGAACGCGAAGTGTCCCGCTATCTTGCAACCATCACGGCAATCAACATCTTGCTTGGCATTGTGGTTGGCAGCCTGATGGCGATTGTCGGCCTGCCCAACCCGGTTTTATGGGGGATTGCAGCCGCGATCCTCAATTACGTACCGATCCTTGGTGCGCTGACCGGCGTTGCCATTGTCGCCGTGGTGTCCCTTGTTTCGATGCAAACCACCGGACAGGCATTGATCGCGCCCGCGCTCTATCTGGCCTGCACCGTGATCGAGGGGCAATTAATCACCCCGGCCCTGGTGGGCAACCGGCTTAAGATCAACTCGATTGCCATTGTCCTTGCGATTGCGCTTTGGGGGTGGCTGTGGGGCTTTGTCGGCGTTCTGGTCGCCGTGCCGCTTCTGATCGTCATGGGGGTGATATCCAAACATGTCGAAGGCCTTGGCGGCCTGCGCGAATTGATCGGCCCGCATCGGGAAAACCCGCGACTGCCAATGGACAAGACATAGACCCAAGCTGGTTACCCGGACCAGATTGCGACGTTGGACATCAGCAACCACCAGCAACCAATTGCCAAACAGGCTTTATCCTGCCACCTTTAAACCATGTCGCAGGATCAGGTTCATATCGTTGCCCATGATTGCGCGGGTGTTGAGGCCGTCATGGCCCAAACCCGCCACAGCTTTGCCAAACACACCCACGAGGCGTTTGGCATCGGGCTTATGTATTCCGGGGCACAAAAATCCGCATCCGGGCGCGGCATGGTCGAAGCCGGGGCCGGCAACATCATCACCGTCAATCCCCGCGAAGTACATGACGGCCACCCGATTGGCGAAACGCCGCGTGGCTGGAACATGTTGTATTTCGACCCGGCGCTTATTGCCGATACCGCCAAGGACATGCAGGACGGTGCCAGCGACCAATATGAATTTACCCGCCCGGTGATGGATAGCCCGGCGGTCACGACCTGCTTTGGCGCATTGTTTGATGCAATCACCACGGGTACGGATCGGGCCGCAAGACTGCGCCGTGACGAGATGCTGTTTTTACTGCTTCATCACGCGCTGATCGCGTCCGGTGACATGACCCCGCATAACAACAGCCGCACGGCCGTTGCCCATGCCCGGATCAAACAGGCCAAGGCCCTGCTTGATGATGCCCCGGAAATATCGCACAGCCTTGACGATCTGGCGCATGCAGCACGTTTGAGCAAATTTCAAACACTCCGCGATTTCACCCGTGCCACCGGCCTGACCCCGCATGCCTATCTGATCCAGCGGCGCATTGATGTCGCACGTAATCTGATCCAGTCGGGCAAACCGCTTGCCGATATTGCCCACGCCACTGGCTTTGCCGATCAAAGCCATCTTAACCGCCATTTCGTGCGTGCCTTTGGCCTGACACCGGGCCGCTATGCCCGTGCGGTTCGGGCAAACTGAGGTCCCTCAAACCGACTATTCGTCACTCCCGCGAAGGCGGAAATCCAACGCAGCCGCCGCACTTTCCAGCCAGTTGTCATTCCTACGCAGAGCCTGTGCCCGCGAAGGCGGGTACGGGAATCCATCTTTGTTTCAATGCGCTATGGATTCCGGGTCTGCGCTTCGCTCCGCCCTGAATGACGAATTTGGCAAATTCATCCTGCAATTTCGTTCAAGAATGCCCTGCTCTTCCTGCTTAAACTTCGGGGCAACAGCATTCAACGAACGGACACACCATGATCAGCCTCGATTTCCTGATAACCTCGCTCATCATCGTCGCCCTGCCCGGCACGGGTGTGATTTATACCCTCGCACTCGGACTGGGACGTGGCATAAAGGCCAGCATCTGGGCAGCCCTTGGCTGTACGCTTGGCATTGTCCCGCATATGGCCGCCAGCATCCTCGGCCTTGCCGCCCTGCTCCACGCCAGTGCGGTTGCCTTTGAAATCGTCCGCTATCTCGGTGTGGCCTGGCTGCTTTATATGGCCTGGGGCATGTGGCATGGCACCGGTGCAATGAAAGTCACCGCCAATGAAACCACCACCGGCGTTCTTAAAATCATCCGCGACGGGATATTGCTCAACCTGCTGAACCCGAAACTTTCCGTCTTCTTCCTCGCCTTCCTGCCGCAGTTTGTTAGCGCTAACACGCCCGATACGACTGGCGACATGACGATCCTTGGTTTGATCTTCATGGCAATGACGTTTGGGGTGTTTGGGGTTTATGGGTGTTTTGCGGGTGCGCTTCGAAGCCGCATCATCGAACGCCCGAAGGTCATGGCATGGATGGGCAAGGGATTTGCCGGTGCTTTTGTCCTGATGGGCGCGAAACTTGTGCTTTCCAATCGCTAGAACAACATTGTGCCCCAACCACTGCTGTATGGTAATCTATCCTTGATTGAAGGAAGCCTAGCCATGCAAACAACCTATGCCATCAAGACCAAAACTGACTATGACGCAGCAATGGAACAACTTGAAAACCTTTGGGGTGCCAACCCCGGCACGCCTGAGGCCGATCAGATGGAGGTGCTTGGCATCCTGATTGACCAATATGAAGCGCAACAGTTCACGTTTGCCGCACCCGAAGCTGTTTAGGCCATGCTGTTTTACATGGAACCAAACGGAAATGCCTGGAACATTCTAGCGGATAGATTGATTCAGCAGGCTCGGACAGAAAATAAATCTGTCCCCTTTTCTGAATAAATCTGTCCCCTTTTCTGTGTGTACATATAGTTGCTTTGTAATTTCCAAATCCGGCTAAACAATGCGATAGCTTAAGAACCAGTATCTGAAGTCTTCGGGATGCCTGAAGTATGTAAAAAGAGCACAGAACGGCAGTAGTCGTACTCCTCAGAACTCATCATTTTTTCCTGAAAACCCTCTACAGACAACGTGCTCTTGCAGTGGAAATCCTGATAAAAAGCGGTGCGATAGCACAGGTTTAGGTTGACCGTTTGATTCGCATCGCACCACAAAAGCGGGTTATCTGGTTGAGACGATTTATAGCGTTTCACCCATTCGCTTACGATAACAGGAATTTCAGAAGCATCATACTGGCTTGCATTGGCGCGCAGTTTATCAACTGACAAACTGTGCTCATTCTCAATTTCCCAATGGTGCATCAATGCCGTCAAAAAGAAGTCTGATATCGGTGCAGGCTCAAGCTCATTGTTTGAGATAAACTTCTCCACATGCTCGCATTCATTTTTGCGCAACAGGACGAGCATTTGAGCGAACTCGGGTGCTAACCAAAAGTGCTCTAGGTCAAGCGGCTCAGGTGCGGGTGGGTTCTTGCTCGGGAACATCTTCGAGTAAAAACAAACAGTGTTCAGGTGATTGATTAGCTGCTTTACCGCACTAAAGTGCGCGTCGCCCAACGGCGTTAAATTCTGGACGAATTTTCCTGCCCAATCCCAATCATTAAAGAGGCTCGTGTAAGTAAAATAAGCGCTTCCGTACAGACTCCCCCGTTTTGCACTTTCACCAAGATATGAATACGTTCTTCGGGCCTCATCGCCCGAATTCATAGCTCCCTCGATCAATGCCTTGCGTATGAAGAAGGCCTTGAAAAAGCTATCGGCAGAACGCGCGGCATCTGGAAGCCCCAATTCAGCAATGATTTCCTCTGGCTGCTCATGAAATGTCCCCAAAAGCGCACTCTGGAGATACGAGTGCCCCAACGGTTCATCGATACAATCAGCAGCGAACTCTGCAGCTTCATACACATCTGTATCAGGTGTAAAGATTAACGAAGACAAAGCTGAGCAGTCTTTCGCAATTGGTCTCTCTGCACCCAACACTGATATGGCAGACAACAGTGATAGATAGACCGCGAGGCGGGAGATAGAAAACAATGCCATGTTCAAATTCAACTTTCGTTTTATTCGTTTCGTAGAATAGGGTCGGGCCAACCACACTTATTGTAAAGAATACTAGGTTCTCACTCCGCCGCATCACTCCCCAACCGGTTCAGCGCCCGCGTCATCAACGCCCGCAATTTTGCTGGCCGGAGTGGTTTATTCAGCAACGAGAATCCCTGCTCCGCTATCAGGTCGGCGGTTTCAGTTGAGCGGTCAGCAGTGATTATGACGCCCGGCACGTTAACGCCGTGAACATCGCGGAGCCGCATTAAGACATCAAGGCCGGTCTGGCCGGAATCAAGGTGGTAATCGGCAAGGATGATGTCCGGGGCAAAGGGGGCTTTGCCGTCAATTGTCTTGGTCAGGACGTCTTCGGCGGCGGTGCCTGACTGGGCCGTTGCCACAACGCAATCCCAGTTTTTCAGCATTGCACGCATGCCATCGAGGATATCGGGTTCGTTATCCATGCACAGCACACGAAGTCCGCCCAATTCGCCGGCCATGCGGCGTTTGGGTTTGGGGGTCGCGGCGGTATCGGCAACGCCAAGTGGCACGTCCACCGAGAAGACTGTGCCACGTCCGGGGCGGGAGCGTACCGAGATCGTATGACCAAGCGACTTGCCAAGACGGTCCACAATCGCAAGGCCAAGGCCAAGCCCCTTTACATCCGTGGTTTCCGGGCCTTCAAGACGATGGAATTCGCGGAAGATGATTTTCAGTTTGTCTTCGGGGATGCCCGGCCCGCTATCCCAGACTTCGAGTTTCAGTGTATCGCCGCGCACACGGCATCCGACCACCGCCCCGCCGGTGCGGGTATAGCGCATGGCGTTGGATATGAAGTTCTGCAGGATACGCCTAAGCAAGCGACTGTCACTGCGCACCCAAAGATCGCGCTTATAGACCTTGAAGCTAAGCCCCGCATTTTCGGCAATCGGGCCAAATTCGGTTTCAAGTGCGCCCAGCACATCATTAATGGCAAAGTCACGAATGGTCGGCTGCATCGCGCCTGCATCGAGCTTGCAGATATCAAGCAGTTCATTGAGCAGTTCCTCAACCCCCTTTAATGACAAATCAACCTTGCCGACCAGATCAAGCACGTCTTCAGCCAGACCCTGCTTGCCACCCAAGGCGACCGTGAACAGACGCGCAGCATTTAGTGGTTGCAGCAGATCATGGCTGGCGGCGGCAAAGAAGCGGGTTTTGGTGTCATTGGCGGTTTCGGCCTGTTCCTTGGCGTCTGACAGTTCGGAATTAAGCACCTCAAGCGCGTGGGTCCGTTCGGTCACGCGCGCTTCAAGGCCTTCGTTGGCTTCCTTAAGCGCCTTTTCGGCCGTCTTGCGTTCGGTGATGTCGTGGTAAATGCAGAAATAGCCAAGCACTGCGCCGGTTTCGTCAAAGTGCGGGATATAGGTGCCTTCGGCATAGCGGCCTTCGCGCACGCCCTGGATACCGCGTTCGTCATTGCGATTGCGCGTGATCGCCGGAAATTCGATTTCAAAGCTTTGTCGATATCCCTGCAGGACCAGATCAATCATCGGGGCGAGATGAACAAAACGTTCCTCGCCCACCGCTTCGCGGACCGACATGCCGTGTGCCTCGACGCGCCGCAGGCCAAACATCCGTTCATAAGGCCGGTTGGTAAAGCGCAGGCGCTGATTTTTATCGGCATAGGCGATCATCACCGGAATATTATCGGTATAAATCCGAATGTTGCGTTCGCTTTCGCGGAGCGCCTCTTCGGTGCGCACGCGCGCGGTGATATCGGCAATGGTGGCAACAAACCCGCCATCAGGCATCGGGTTGGTCCGCACTTCAAGCACCATGCCATCAGCACGTTTGCGTTCATAGGTATGGGGCAAGCGGCGCATCTGCGGGGCGGCATTCCGGCCCAGCAAGATATCAATATCAACCGCCCGGTTGCCGTTTTCTCGGCAAATATGAACCAGTTCGGACAGGGGCAAGGTCACCTGAATGTCACTGGTGGAAATGCCCAGCAAATCAATAAAACGGTGGTTCCAAGTCGCAAGCCTGAGGTTCTGGTCAAACACCCCCACCCCTTGAGAGATGTTTTCAAGCGTATTGAGCAAAAGATCACGGTTGAACTTGATCGCCTCGGAGGCTTCGTCAAGCAGTTCCATCGCATCACGGCGTGATACCGCCTTGTCAGGCAGCAACAGCGCCATGACCACCCGCGAAGATGCCGCCCCCACCGCACCGGACAACAGATGTTCGGTAAAGTTCGCGGCATCGACATCGGCAATATCGGATCGTTTGGTTTCGCCGTCACGCGATTGCAAATAATTGCGAAAGGCGCGCTGCGCCCAGTGTTTGCCAAGAAACCGTGCGGCAAGGTCTTCAAGGTCGCCAAGGGTCACCCGCCCCGGCCATGTATCATTGCGCGCCTTGGTGTCCTTGCGCCAGATATCGACAAAAACCTGTGCCTGACGGCGTTGGGTAACGCCCTGCACCCCAACGGCAGAACCGACAAACATCAACACAAAATTCATGCCAAGCGACCAGACCACCCCATGGGTCAGATGATCTTCGATCCCGACCCCCAAAAGGGCTTGGGGGTTCAGAATGCCAATGCCAAACGGCCCATTGACCAGGATCGACGGCGGTAACAACCCACCCTGCACAAAGGCCGGCACCAGCAGCGTATAACCCCACAACACAAAGCCCGATATCAGGCCAAGCCGAACCCCGGTGCGATTGATGTTTTTAAGGTAGATCGCGGCCAGAACCGCCGGGCCAAATTGCGCCATGGCCGCAAAGGACAACATGCCAATATCGGCAAGCGCATAGTTATCGGCCAAAAACCGATAGAACCCATAGGCCAGAAACAAAATCAGGATCACGGCCGCCCGGCGGATTTTCAGCAGCACCTGACTGACATCGCCCGACATGCGTTTTTGCAAGCGTTCCGAACGCAGCAAAAGCGGCATCACCAGATCATTACATACCATGGTCGATACCGCGACACAGGACACAATCACCATCCCGGTACTGGCCGACAACCCACCAATAAAGGCCACAACAGCCAGCCAGTTCTGTTCGCCAAGCAGCGGCAGAGTCAGAACAAATGTATCGGGATTGACCGTCGGGTCATCGCCAAACATGAAAAGCCCGGCAATCGCAATCGGCACCACAAAGATATTGATCGCAATCAGATAGGCCGGAAACAGCCAGCGCGCACTGATCAGGTTGCGGCTGTCATCGTTTTCAACAAAGGTCACATGGAACTGACGCGGCAGACAGAAAATGGCAAACCCCGCCAACAGGGTCGCAACAAAGAAGTTCGATGTCAGCCATGTATCGGGAATGAACATTTGCCGTACGGTCGGGTCGGCCATCGCCCGGTTGTTGATATCAACAAACCCGTCAAACATGCCGTAAACGACAAAGAACCCGACCATCAAAAGGGCGGCAAGCTTAACCAGGCTTTCAAACGCAACTGCAAGGATAAGGCCATCATGATGTTCGGACGCATGGATATAGCGCACCCCGAACAGGATCGCGAAGGCCGCCATCAGGATGGTAACGTAAAACGCGGTATCCTTTGAAAAATGGTCTTCGGAATGACGCACAACCTGCTGCCCAAGATCACCGATCAGCACATCAAATGAAAGCGAAACGGCTTTGAGCTGCAGCGAAATATAGGCCAGAACCCCGACCACCGCGATCAGGGCAACCAAAGCCGCCAGACTTTGGCTTTTGCCATAGCGCGACCCCAGGAAATCAGCGATCGAGGTGATGTTTTGCTTGTGACAGACCCGCGCGATTTTGGTCATGACGCCAAAACCGAAAATCATCATCAGGATCGGGCCGATATAAATCGGCAGGAACGCCCACCCCCCGGTGGCCGCCGACCCGACCGAGCCAAAGAACGTCCAACTGGTACAATAAACCGCCATCGACAGGGCATAGATCGTCGGTTTAAGCCGGGATCCGCGCCATTGATCGGCATATTTGTCGCCATAATGGGCAATGGCAAACAAAAGCCCGATATAGGCCATGGCAACAATAAAGATCAGTCCGCCCTGAAGCATCGACGCAAACGCCCTTGTTTTCGCCGCCTGTCGAGGCGGTCACAATTATCTATTATCTGGGACTATACCACGGCGACCATATTGTCTAAAACGACGCAAATCTCGTTGCGACCAAAGACCAAGGATAGAGTGGTTCAAATGGCTTCTGATTATGGCTTTTACGCCGGTATCTTGCGCTTTGTTGCCAAGAAAACCGAAACCGAAGATCCGGAAATCCGCGTCATGATGGGCCATCTGGCCGGTATTTCCGACGCGATTGAACAAGCCGGCCGTTTCATGGTCGAACGCAACAATTGCGAAAGTGCCGCGCGCGCATTCGCCGGTGTTGCCAAGTTCCTGCAGGAACGCATCCTGCCAGAGGCCCTAAATGCCGGAAACGAAGGTGCTGTCGAGCAGCTTAAATGGGCAATTGAAACATCGCTGGTGCTGGCTGCTGAACTGGTCAAACGTGCTGCCAACGAAGAGCTTAAAGATCAGAACAACTTCACCTTTGATTTGCCCGCAGCACCGAACGCCCCGACCGTGCACTAATACCGGCGTCATGGCGACATAGCCCAATACCACAAAAGGCCGACACCCGAGGGTGCCGGCCTTTGTCATTTGATGGGCCTTACGGCTTAGGAATTGCGATTGGCAAAGACATTTGCGCGCTGGTTTAGCGCGGTTGCCTCGAATTCCTTGCCATAGGGGGCGGCCTTTTTGGCAAACTCCATCAGCGATGCATAGATGCGGCCATTCAGATCATTTTGACCTGCGATCTCTTCGACCGCGTCCTTGGCGGCACCGGCAAAGGCATTGATCAGATCATCATTGAAGTGACGGATCTCGGTGCCTTTTTCAAGGATCGCCTGATAGGACTGAACGTTGTTAAAGGTAAAGTCCGACAGGGTCTGTTCGACATTGGCCTGTGCGGCAACTGCAACGATTTCCTGCAGGTCTTCGGGCAGTTCGGCGAACTTGTCCTTGTTGATGAAGACTTCGATGCCCGAACCCGGTTCAGCGAATGCCGGGGTGTAGTAATATTTGGCAACCGATGCCAGACCAAAGGCATAATCGTTCCACGGGCCAACCCATTCGGCTGCATCAATTGCGCCCGACTGCAAGCTTGGCAGGATTTCAGACGCCGGCAGCAGCGACGGGGTTGCCCCCAGACGACGCATGGCTTCGCCGCCGATACCCGCATAGCGGACTTTAAGACCCTGAAGGTCTTCAACAGAATTGATTTCCTTGTTGAACCAACCACCGGCCTGAAGACCGGTATTGCCTGCCAGGAACGGCTTTACGTTGAACTGGGCATACAGTTCGTCCCAAAGCGCCTGACCACCGCCAAAGCGCAGCCAACCGGAAAGTTCCCATGCCATCAAACCAAACGGAATGGTGGTAAAGAAGGAAACAGCCGGATCCTTGCCAAACCAGTAGTACGGCGTTGCATGCGCCAGATCGGCAACACCCTGTTCAACCGCATCCATGCATTCAAGGGCCGGGACGAGTTCACCTGCACCATAAACAGTGATGTTGAGGCGACCGCCCGACATCTTGTTCACACGCTTGGCAAACAGTTCACCATTGGCCCCAAGACCCGGGGTACCTTTTGGCCAGGGCATGACCATACGCCAATTGATGGAATCACTGGCTTTGACGATGGACGGTGCAGCGGCTGTGGCGGCAAATGCACCGGCAGCAACACCTGCACTGCTCAGAAAATCACGACGTTTCATTGTGGGGCTCCCAATTCGGTATTGGTAAAATTTTGCGTCAAAATATCACGAAGGTAATTTCGTAACTCTGCATGGGCGTGAAGTTACGGTTTTTGGCGCACCCAACAATTCATGATTGCGGGATGCTGCATCGCACGGACTGCATGACATCGACATTTCATCAACAAATCTTCACCTTATGGTTCAAGCCCCCCTTCCCACTCCCAAAAACAAAAAGGGACCGCCCGAAGGCAGTCCCTGATCACCGTGCGAACCCGATGGGTTCGAATAGTTGTTGTCTGGCTTAGTAGCCCCAGACCTTTGCACGGTGCAGAAGGCCGGTTGCTTCGAACTCCTTGCCGTAACGTGCGGCTTTTTTGACCAGATCGAGATAGCTTTCGGCAATCCGGCCTGCCAGATCGTTCTGAGCAGCAATTTCATCAACAGCAGCCTTGGAGTGTTCGGCAAGCGCCATGATGACTTCATCAGGGAACTGACGAACTTCAACACCCTTGTCGATCAGCGGCTGATAGGACTGCAGGTTATTGAAGGTAAAGTCAGCCAGCGTGTTTTCAGCAATCGCCTGGGCTGCAAAGCGAATGATCGCCTGCAGGTCCGGTGACAGCGCATCGAACTTGTCTTTGCCGATAAAGATTTCAAGCCCCGGTCCCGGCTCGTGGAAGGCCGGGGTGTAGTAGTATTTGGCAACCTGATACAGACCAAATGCCAGATCGTTCCATGGGCCAACCCATTCGGCTGCGTCAATCGCACCCGACTGCATGGCCGGCAGAATTTCGCCCGGCGGGATCATGGTGGCATTGGCACCGGCACGACGCATTGCTTCGCCGCCAAGACCGGCATAACGCATTTTCAGGCCCTGCAGGTCATCAAGGGAATTGATTTCCTTGTTAAACCAACCGCCCGCCTGCATGCCGGAGTTACCGGCATAGAACGGCACAACATTGAATTCTGCGTAGGCTTCTTCCCACAATTTCTGACCATCGCCAAAGCGCAGCCAGCTTGAAAGTTCCCACGCGGTCAGACCGAACGGAATGGTCGAAAAGAAGTTAAGCGCCGGGTTTTTGCCCTGCCAGTAATACGGGGTGCCGTGCGCCATTTCGACCACGCCCTGCTCGACCGCATCCATGCATTCAAACGGCGGCACAAGTTCGCCAGCGCCATAAACAGTGATGTTCAGGCGGCCATTTGACATTTCCTTGACCATACCGGCGAATTTTTCGGCATTGGTGCCAAGGCCCGGCGTGCCTTTCGGCCACGGCATGACCATGCGCCAATTCATGGTTTCCTGTGCGGATACAACGGCAGGTGCTGCAACCGATGCGGCAACCGCACCGGCACCCATACCTGCCCCTTTTAGGAACTGACGACGTTTCATTTAGACCCCCTTTTGAATTCTTGTGTGTTGGTGGATTTTTGCGCAACCACCAATCTCGAAGGGGGATTTTGGCCAAAACAGCCGTCATTTTCCACTAATTTTGCTGTACTCGCGAAATATTTTTCTCTGACGCTACGGAATGCTGATGTCCGGGCAAATTCTGCGTCAGGATGACGTCAGGTAGTGATTGTAATCGGCCACAAACTGTTCAACCGTCCCGGCCCCCTGTGGGGTGTTGTAATATTGCTTCCAGTATTGGGCGAGCGCATTGACATCATTTGGGTCGGTCGGCATTGCCGTCGGAGCGCGATAATAGCGGATACGACACAGCGCGGTTGCATAGGCCAGATTGGTCGCCAATTGTTTTTCCTTGTCGGGCGTGCCATCTGATTGGGTTGGCTGGGGGGCCAGAAAGCCGTCCACCTTGGCCTTCAGATCTGCGCGGTAATCGAGATAGTTGGCATAGCAATCATGCAAGGTAGCGGGTTCCATTTGGAAAATTCCAAGAGCCGGGCCACCGCCGACCTGTTCGATGTAATCGCCCAGATGACTTTCATGGGCGGCCGTCCCCATGATCAGGTTTTCGGCAACATCCTTTGCGGGAAGTTGCAGGGCGGCCAGAACCGGCTGAACAACAAGCTTTCTGAGCTGCGTAGCATTGATGGGCATCATCGCCTCCATTTTCTCATAAGGGATCGTCTTGCTATGACGCAGCCAAACCGAACTTGAGAAAAAATATCCCGCAAAGCGCCCCTTCCCCATCAATAGAGCCCCCCTTCCTTATAGGCTCCTCTCCTTACAGGGGCGAAAACATATACATACGCATAGTTTTACGGATGTATTCCATGCCAACCTAAAGTCCAGAGGCTTGTTTTTGCCCTGAAATCACGTGCCGACATTTTGGAGGACACTTTGAGCATACATCCGGAATTAAAACGCCGTCTTGACTTCATCGGGCTCGACGATGCGAAAATCAAACAGCTTAAACGGGCCTGGCCGGTGATTGAAAAGCACCTGCCATCGATGTTGGACGAGTTTTACCGGCGCGTGATGAGTGACCCTGCCCTGGCCAGGATTATCGGCGATCCGTCAAACATCGAAAGTTTGAAAAATGCCCAGCGCAACCATTGGGCAAAACTGTTTGATGGCGCATTTGACCAGTCGTTCTATGACGATGTCCGGCGGATCGGCAAAGCCCATGAACGTATCGGCCTGACCCCGGAATCCTATGTGTCGGCCTATAACTTCATGCTGGGCGAAATCACCACTGTTCTGTGCAAAAACTTCGCACGAGACTCAAAGCTTTCGACGATGCTGGTTGGTAGCACCAATGCCCTGCTGATTGATGTCGAAATGGCGATCACGGTGTATTACGAAGAAACCGAGAAAACCTATGCCCGCAAACTTCAGGATATGTCGCAGGAGTTTGAAACAACCATCGGGACGGTGGTATCGGCTGTGGCAAGTTCCGCAGAAGACATGTCACATGCCTCTGACACGCTGATGTCAAGCATACAAGAAACCCAAAGCGAGGTTGAAAAAGCCCGTGGGGCAGCAGAACTGTCAGCCGACAATGCCACAACCGTGGCCGGTGCGGCCGAAGAACTTGACGGTTCCATTCGTGAAATATCAAGTCAGGTATCGCGGGCTTCGACCATCTCGACCGAAGTCGAAGATTCCGTTCGCCAAACATCCGATACCATCGAGACCCTGAACACAGCCGCCGAACAGATCGGCACTGTGGTGGACCTGATCGACAAAATCGCAAGCCAAACCAATCTTCTGGCACTCAATGCAACGATTGAGGCGGCGCGCGCAGGCGAAGCGGGCAAAGGGTTTGCCGTGGTCGCAAGCGAGGTCAAAAATCTGGCCAATCAGACAGCCAAGGCTACCGGCGACATTACCGAACAAATCAACAATGTGCAGCAAAGCACCGTGGCCGCCGTAAACGCTATTCACAGCGTTGCCGGACAAATCAGCAATATCGTGGATTCCGTAACCGCGATTTCCGCAGCCGTTGAACAGCAGGCCGCAGCCACCACCGAAATCAGCGGCAACATCAATGCCGTGTCGTCAGCAAATCAGGACGTTAATCACAGCCTTGAAACCGTGAATGGCACGGCCACGCGAACCGGTTCGGTGGCGTCAAATGTGCTTGAAGCATCCCAGAAGCTTAAACAGAACTCCGAACGGCTTCGTACTGATGTCGATGCCTTCATCACCAAACTGACGTCATAGAAACAACAGGATCGCCCCGTCCACCAAACGAGCCTAGCGGTCGCGTGCTTCGGACGGGGTGATGCCGAAAACGCGTTTGAACGCTGTGGCAAAATTGGCCGGGCTTTTATATCCGGCCATCCAGGCGGCCTGGGCGATCGTGATGCCATCTTTTTCCATGGCATCACGCGCAGCAACCAGACGGCTTTCGCGAATGAAATCTTTTACCGTCATGCCATAGGCATCCTTGAAGATGCGCTGCATGCTGGCAACACTGATCCCGATGGCAGTTGCGATCGTTGACAAGGTTTGCTGATCGGGCGCGCTTTCGAGAATGTAATTGCGAATTTCGCGGGCACGATAATGACGATCAAGTGCGTCCGGTTCCGATACTTCCTGTGCGACCAATGTGTTCGCAGTACTGCTTTGGATGGCTGACAGGGCCTCGGCCAGAATTTCAAGACCGCGGCTTTCTTCATAGAGTTCGCGCACAATCGGGTCGGATGCATGCGGATAAATCAGCTGATCGGCCAGGGCAAGAACCCGGCGCGACGGCTGCCAGGATCGCACAGAGGTACCGGATGTGAAGAAATCCATGATTTCGCGGTACCGCGCTGGCGACTTTCCCAACAATTGCTGCACAACCCAGTCATAGTGCGCAGAGATCATCACCTTGCTGATCTCACTGCCTTTGTGGATGTAGCGGCGCACCATGGATGGGCGCGGCACTGCCCAGATAAAACCGACAGGATGATCGCGGGCATCAAGATCAATGGGCACACCATCAAAGTCGGCCTGCAGGCGCCCCTTCAACACGATGGCGACCTTGACCGCCGCCCCGACCTCGTAACTGGCAACCGCGTCCTTCATTTCCATCGTGTCTGATGTGTGAATATCAAGAAATGACGGCGTGTCGCTAAAGGACATGCGTCCACTCATTAGTGATCCCCTGCCGGACAGCGGACCTGCTGTGCCGCTGACACGGGTTCCCAGTTCTTCTAGCTGGCTCCTGGTAATAGAGTCACGCCGCGTTACCTGTCGGTGCGCTGTTACCCCCACAAACCTCTCCTGAGTTTTGATCTTCCAAAGCATCATTGGACAAACGCGCAAATGGCATCGGATGGCCGTTGCGCAAACATGCTGACGATTTCGCAAACATATCCGGCGATCTGGCAAACATCATTCCTGTTGCCTTCCTGCGTCAGAAAATAATACTCACAATCATTCTCATTTGCAAATTTAATTCTCAGGGAACAGACATGCCACAATCACCCTCGCAAATCTCATCCCCACGGGTCAGCAGCTTGCTGTGCTCTACCCTGCTTGCAGGTGTTGCTCTTTCGGTTTTGCCGACCGTCGCACTTGCCCAGACGGCAGACACTGATGAAACTGAAACGGTCACCCAGCCCATCGAAGTTACGGCATCGGCCGGGGCCGCATCGGGGCTTGCAGGTGGTGTTTCGATTGATCAGGAAGAAATTGATCGTCAGAACCCGCAAACCATCAAGGATGTGTTTGCAAACGAACCGTCGGTGCAATCGGGTGGCCCAACTGCGATCTCGCAAAAGGTCTATATTCAGGGCATTGAGAACACCAAGCTTAATGTACAGGTTGATGGTACGCGTCAGGTTGATTCAACCTTCCATCACATTGGCACGGCCATTATTGATCCGGCCATGCTGAAATCGGTCGACGTCGAGTCCGGCGTTTCACCAGCAGATGCGGGCCCGAACGCGCTTGGCGGTTCGATGTTCTATGAAACCCGTGATGCCCGCGACATCCTTGAAAATGGCGAGTCATTTGGTGGCTGGGCAAAGCTGCAATACAACTCAAACACCCAAGGTTTTGCTGAATGGCTGACCCTTGCCGGGCAACACGAAAACGTCGAGGCACTGGCATACATCAAGAACAGCAATCAGGGGAACTACGAGGATGGTGACGGCAACGAAGTCACCGGCACCGCCGACGGCAGCGAAAGCGGTCTGGGCAAGCTTGCCTTTACCGGAAATGACGGTGGCCGCTTCGAAGTATTCGCCAGCCACCTTGTCGACGAAGGTGTCCGCCCGGTACGCCCAAACTTTGCATCCCTTCCGGGCAGAACCACCCAACCGCAATGGCTTTCCTATACCGATACGTCAGTTGGCATCAGCTATGTTGATGAAATGCCAACGGACATGCTCGCACCAGAGTTCAGCCTGAATTACAGCAAAACCCATCTTGATGTACCGAAGCTTGACGACACCACGCACATTGAATCGGAAATTGAAACCCTGAACGGCAAGGCTGCAAACACCTTTGACGTTGGCATGGGCGATTTGACAGCCGGTGTAGACTTCTATCACGATGAAGCCACCGGCGGCGGCGACACTGCGCGTTCTGCGGGTCAAGCAGGTCGCTTTACAGAGACATCAACTAATATTGGTGTTTTCTCTCAGGCGCGGTTGTCACTGACTGATCGTTGGCGCGTTTCGTTTGGCGGTCGTGGCGATCAGCAGTGGTTTGAAGGCATCGACGGCACCGATTTCAGCGAATTCGGCCTGAGTGGTAATGCCAATACCGAATTTGACGTGACTGATAACGTCATGGCCTATGGCGGTTTCGGCACGACGTTTGGTGGCCTGCCACTTGGTGAATCGGCGATCTACAACTATTCCGCCATCTGGGATTACACCGGCTTTAGCCCATCGCGGTCATACAATGCGAAACTGGGGTCGCGCGTCACGTTGCAGGATTGGGCATTTGACGGAAATCTGTTCTACAACCTGATTGACGAATCTCATGATCTGTCGACGTCAGATCGAAATACCACCGTCGATCTCGATACACGTGGCGTGAATCTGTCAGCGACTTATACCTATGGTCCGGGATATGTCCGGGCGGGCTATACGCATACCAATGTCAAATCGGATGGCGCTGTCCCTGTCAGTACATCAGCTTCTTATCAAGGTGTGATTGTTGGTGACATCATCAATATTGATGCTGCACACAGCTTTGACGCCTATGGCGTACGCGTCGGAGGCAACTCAGAACTGGCATTGTCTGATGATAGCCCTGAGGACAACGGCAGCGACGAACTCGATACTTACTTTGTCGCCAACCTCTATGCCGAGTGGGTACCTGACACCTTGAACAACGCCGTTACCCTGCGCGTTGATGCCCTGAACATCTTTGATCGTGATTATGTCGCCCGCACCACAACGGGTTACGACAACAGCAATGTTGAGCCGTATCACGAACCGGGTCGGACTTTCCTGGTATCGGCAAAAGTTGATTTCTAAGGCGCAAGCGCACCACAGATTTGAATTCGAAATGGGCGGCACAATGCGTGCTGCCCGTTTCGTCATTTCAACATGTGCTTCGCAATAATCACCCGTCAAAAGACAAGCCCGCAGAACGAGAGATCATATTGATGTTTACCACAAAGGGATCGGTTAAAACCGGCAATGCTGCCAAATACCTTGTGCAGATGTGCAAGCATTTTGCCCATAAGGTCGAGGTGGATTTGGGCGAAACCCGCGGGGATGTAAGCTTTCCCATGGGACCATGCGTTATCATCGCCCTGGACGATCAGCTTACCATTGAAGCAAAATCGCACAAGGCCGAAGGCATCGAGAAAATAAAGGGCATTATCATTGTTCATCTTGATAAATTTGCCTGGCGCGAAGCGCCGCTTGACTATCACTGGGATGATGGACAAGAGCAGCCCTGAAACACACGCCAGCCTCTCCGGGCTGGCGTTTTGCGTTCTGTTCTAGTTCAGCTTGTAGGTGACCGGCACGATCCACTCAACTCTGTCTTCGGTCATCGCATCGGGGAACGGCGGAAACTTTTTGACTCGCTCAATCATCCGCTGGGTTTCACGATCAAGGATGCTTGCCCCGCTCGACGTCACCATGGTGGCTTCAAGCACGGTGCCATCACGGTCAATGACAAGCCGAATACGGTTCACGCCTTCGATCTTTCGGCGTATGGCGCGTTCGGGATATTCGCGAAAGCGCGAAAGCATCTGCAAGACAGACGTTTCGTAATCGACCATGGCGGCCTTACTTGCCGCCCCGCCACCACTGCCACTTGACGAACTTGCCGCCTGACTTTGGGTGTTTTCGCCTGTTGCCCCCTCGGACTTGACAGAATTGCTCTGCCCTGCTGGCTGCGTCGTCGGTTTGGGGGCTTGTTTGACTGGTTCAGCGACCTTGGTTGGTGCTGGCGCCACGGGTTTGGCGACAGGTGGTTTTGGTTTCGTACGTACCGTCAGAACTTCGGCCAATTGCTGTACGACGACCGGTTCTGGTTCAGGCTTCGGCTCTGGCTTCGGTTCAGGCTTTTCCACAACGATCGGCTCGGGCACCGGCTCTGGCTCGACCTCGACAACTTCGGGTTCTGGTAAAGGCTCAGGGACTGGTTCCGGTTCGGGCTGTTCCTTGACCACTTCCGGCTCGGGTTCGGGTTCTGGTTCTGGTTCTGGTTCTGGTTCTGGTTCTGGTTCTGGCTGCGGTTCTGGCTGCGGTTCGGGTTGGGTGGTTTCCTCGGGTTCATCCTCGGGCTGTTCGGCAACAACGCTGTCAACAGAGGCCGCACTTTGCGCATCGACTTCTGCTTCACCTGTTTCCGCCTGCCCGGCACCCAGCGAAATACTTATGCTTTGCACAGAACCTGCCCCACCCCAGCCGGACGGCTGTGGTTCGGGCATGGCAAGGACAATCCCGCCCGTCAGAAGAAGGCCGGTCAATCCGGTTGCAATCAGAAGGTCGACGCGGTTTGACATACTATTTCTGCTCCGGCTCGATGGCCGTCATGAGCTGGACTTTTTCGACGCCAAGTTCCTGAAGACGCCCAAGCAGGGTAACAACTTTTGCGCCTTCGGTTTCGCGGTCGGCACGGATTTCCACCGGGCGTCCGATATAGTCGGGAGGCAACATTGACGATAATCGATCCAGTCCACCTGTCAGATCATCAATACCGATTTCCCCGTTTGTCCCAAACCAGATCACAATGGTGTCTTCGGGGCGTGCGTCAGCGGTTTGACTTGCAGGTGGCTCGACGTCAAAGGGACCAAGTTTTTGCAGACTTCCAGCGATCATGAAGAAAATCAAAAGCAAGAACACAATATTAATCAGCGGCAACATTGGTTCCTGAACCGGGCCATCTTGGGCAATCTGGATACGGCGTTTCATTCGACAAACTCCACATCCGTCACGCCACCCCGACCAAGTGTGTCCATTACATCAATCAGGCGCTGCAACTGGGCCCCGTTGACCGGACGTAACCGCACCTTTGAACCTGCATGATCACGTAAAAGCGTTGCGGCCAGATTGGAAAGCGAGATCGCATTGCCATTGACCGACAGCCCGCCATTCACATCGACCTCGACCGTGACGGGCCGAACGTCGCTTTGGCTGGTGGAGGCACCATCAGTGATGCTGACCGACATCTCAAAGCCCTTCCAGTCAAGGAAGCTTGAGGCCAGCATAAAGAAGATCAGCAGGATAAAGACAACATCAATCAGCGGAGTCAGACCGATCATCGGTGAAGAACCGCTGTTGCGTTCACGCAGTTGCATGGGACGACTTTCGGAAACGGGTTTCTATTCAGCGGCGTGGCGCAGATCGGAAACGTTCGATGCACGCAAGGGGGCCTTATTGGCAAGTTCGCCACGATTGACCACAAGCGTACAGACATCTTCCATCACGGCAGCGACACGGCCAATCACGCCCTGCATCCACATATGGAATGCCGTCGCCGGGATCGCGACCACCAACCCAATCGCCGTTGTCAGAAGCGCCAGCCAGATGCCGCCAGAAAGCACAGACGGGTCGATACGGCTTCCGGCCCCTTCCATGCGCTGGAAGGCCTCGATCATGCCCATAACGGTCCCCAGAAGCCCCAAAAGCGGGCTCAGCACTGCAATGGCCGACATAATGCGCAGACCACCATTCAAACCATCGATTTCCTTACGCGCACGCGCAGCAATCAAATCCGATGCGGCTTCGCGGTCTTGCGCATTGCCAACTGACAAGGACATGCCCGAAAGACCAATCCGGGCCGCCGGATGACGGCGATGTGCCAGAAGCTCTGCTGCCTGCACCTCATCACCGGATGACAGATGGCGTTCGACATCCTTAACGAAACCATCGGCAAACACACCACGGCGCAGGAAGCCGACCAGTTTATAAAAGAAAACAACAAGCCCGATCAGGGCCATCGCGCCAAGCACCCACCCGACAACACCTGCCTTGTCGATCTGTTCAATCACCGGAAGCGCGGTCAGGCTATCGAAGAAGCCGCCCGACTGGGTACTGGCCAGTGTATCGACAGGAAGACCTGTATCGGGGTCCACCATCACAGTGCCGTCCGCATTTAGGTTTCCGGTCGCAGTGGCATCATTTGCCGGTGCGCCATCAGAAGAAAACGGGGCTTGCGCATCAGTCGATGCGGCCGACGAATTAACTGGGTCAGACATGTAACTTTCCCGATCACTGAATTGATCATCATCAGATGTCCTGCTCTGATGACTTTGAAACTGATTTGCATTCCTTACAGGAAATTACATTGCGATGCAATCGCAACCAATGAAATGCGCAGCTTTTTCGTCGATACCCGCCCCGCGTTGCGCAACGGCCGGTATACAGCTGTTTCAATCGTTTACAGATGATGTGATCGTCGGGAAATACAGCACCAAACCCCAGATATGCAAAACCCCCGGAACTTCTGGGTTCCAGGGGTTTTGAATTGGTGAGCCCGACAGGATTCGAACCTGTGGCCAACTGATTAAAAGTCAGTTGCTCTACCAACTGAGCTACGGGCCCTCAACGTTGGTGAGCGGCGTTTTAATGGCACTGAGGGCATCGGTCAACCCCCCTTTTTACGCGAAAATGCACATCTGCCATGAAAACAGGTCAAATGACGAAAAATTTGCTCAAAACATGCCTTTTGAATTGGCCGCACGCGCACGGCAAAGACCAACCAGCAAGACAACGGGCTTTGTGAAAAAGGGTCAAAATCGGATGGGGAAATTCGGGCAAATAAAAAGCCCCCGAAACCGGCAAGGTTTCAGGGGCTTATTGGTGAGCCCGACAGGATTCGAACCTGTGGCCAACTGATTAAAAGTCAGTTGCTCTACCAACTGAGCTACGGGCCCTCAAGGTTGGTGAAGCGCGTTTTAATGGCACAGGCCCCATCGGTCAACACCTGTTTTCCATATTTTGGTTCTTTTTACGCATTCAGCCCTTAAAACGCGAAAGCCGCCCCACATCGGGACGGCTTTCGGTTGTAAAGGATCGTATTTCGCGATTACTGCGCGTCGGCAGCAACCTGCATTTTGACGATCTGATCTGGGTCAGCAACGCTACCATTGGCCCACGGCGCACCCTTCTTGATCATATCGACATATTCCATGCCTTCGGTCACCTGCCCCCAGATGGTGTACTGACCATCAAGGTGCGGCGCATCGGCAAAGACAATAAAGAACTGGGAATCTGCACTGTTAGGATTGGCCGAACGCGCCATGGAAACACTGCCGCGAACGTGATTCTCGCTGGAGAATTCCGCATCAAGGTTCTGGCCGGAACCGCCGGTGCCATTGCCTTTGGGGTCGCCTGTCTGCGCCATAAACCCTTCGATCACACGATGGAACTTCAATCCATCATAGAACCCTTCACGGGTAAGTTCCTTGATCCGGGCAACGTGATTCGGTGCGAGATCCGGGCGAAGCTGGATCACAACGCGGCCATCTTTCAGATCAAGATAAAGCGTGTTTTCCAGATCCTGAGCGACAGCGTCGTTTCCATTGGACATGGTGATAAATCCTAGTACGAGAGCAATTAGTGAGAATAGACGAATAAGACGCATGGCCTGCGTTATTCCTTTTCTTCTGCCAGCTTTTCGTGCAGTCGGGCAAGCACGTTTGCAGGCACAAATTCAGTGACATCCCCGCCAAGACGGGCGATTTCCTTCACAAAGCGCGAAGAAACAAACTGTTGCTTGTCAGACGCCATCAAAAAGACGGTTTCAACTTCCGGCGACAGTCGGGCGTTCATGCCCGCCATCTGGAACTCATATTCAAAGTCCGATACAGCCCGAAGACCACGGATGATGGTGCTTGATCCGTTTTCCTGGGCAAATTGCATCAAAAGCGATGAAAATGGCTTTACTGAGGTACGGGCGGCAACTTCGCCGCCCGCAGCCTTAAGTGCACCTTCAACCAGTGCACAGCGTTCCTCAACCCCGAACATCGGGCCTTTGCCGGCATTGATCGCAACACCGACAATAAGCTGATCGACGATACGGGTCGCACGACGAATGATATCCATATGCCCTTGGGTTACCGGGTCGAATGTGCCCGGATAAATCCCGATACGCGATACGGTAGAAGACAGGTCAGTCATCGTACTTCCCGTTATTCGTCGCTGTCTGCGTCATCAGATGACGGCGCATCGGATGCATCTTCAGCAGATGCCTCCGCTACGGTTTCAGCGCCATCATTGGTACCTTCGGCACCCTCGACCACACCTTCTTCGCCCTCGATGAGTTCATCTTCTTCGTCGCCAAGGTTTGACAGACGTTCCACTGCAACGACTTCTTCGTCCTTGGCAGTACGGAACAGGGTCACACCCTGTGTCTTACGACCGGCAATACGGATATCGTGGGTCGGCATGCGGATGACCTTGCCACCATTGGTGACCATCATCAGCTCATCGCCCTCTTCAATCACGAACGATGCTGCGACATTACCGTTACGCTCGGACATCTCGATATTGGCAAAGCCCTGACCGCCACGGCCCGTTACACGGTATTCATAGGCAGACGTGCGTTTGCCATACCCGTTTTCCGTGACCGACAGGATCAACTGATCGCCATCATAGATTTCCTGATAACGCTCGGCTGACAGCACCTCAAGCGGCAGATTGTCTTCGGTGATTTCCTCGCGGCGCAATTTACCTGCAATCGACAGGTATTCGTCGCGTTCTTCCATGGTAACATGGTTGCCAAACAGCACCGACATGGCGATGACTTCGTCCTGATCGGCCAGACGAATGCCACGCACACCAACCGAATTACGGCCGGTGAAGACGCGAACGTCGGTCACACGGAAACGAATGCATTTACCCAGACGGGTCGTCAGCAGAATGTCGTCATCATCGGTACAGGTCTGAACCGCAATCAGCTTGTCGCCACGTTCTTCTTCGAGCTTCATGGCAATCTTGCCGTTCGATTTCACATTCACGAAATCAGCAAGACTGTTACGGCGTACATTCCCGGTCGAGGTCGCAAACATCACATGCAGGTTTGGCCATTCTTCCTCATCAGGAAGCGGCAGGACCGTGGTGATATATTCGCCCTCGGACAGCGGCAGCAAGTTCACAAGCGCCTTGCCGCGTGATTGCGGGGTTCCCATCGGCAGACGCCAGACCTTCATCTTGTAGACCATCCCCTCGGAGCTGAAGAACAGAACCGGTGTATGGGTATTGGCCACGAACAGCTTGGAAACGAAATCTTCCTCGCGGGTGGCCATGCCTGAACGGCCTTTGCCACCGCGACGCTGTGCGCGATAGGTCGACAGCGGCACACGCTGAATATAGCCGCTGTGCGACACGGTCACGACCATGTCTTCACGGGCAATCAGGTCTTCGATGTCATGTTCGAATTCGGCTTCGAGAATTTCACTACGACGTTCGTTCGCGAACTCGTTGCGCATCTCGGTCAGTTCGTCCTTGAGAATCGTAAGCTTGCGTTCCCGCGAGCCAAGAATATCAAGGAAGTCTTTGATCTTCTCACCCAATTCGGTCAATTCGCCCGCGATCTTGTCGCGTTCGAGACCGGTCAGGCGATGTAGACGCAGCTCAAGGATCGCACGGGCCTGTGCTTCGGACAGGCGATACATACCATCACTGGACCCGATCTGGTTCGGATCGGCAATCAGTTCAATCAGCGGAACAATATCGCCCGCCGCCCAATCACGTGCCATCAGTTGTTCACGTGCCACAACCGGATCGGCCGCATTACGGATCAGCTTGATGACTTCATCAATGTTTGAAACCGCAATACCAAGACCGACCACGACATGGGCACGATCACGTGCCTTTTTCAGAAGGTGGATGGTCCGGCGCGTGATGACTTCTTCGCGGAATTCGACAAAGGCCTGAATGATGTCTTTGAGGTTCATCAGTTCCGGCTTGCCCCGGTTAAGGGCCAGCATATTCACACCAAACGAGGTCTGAAGTGCGGTAAAGCGGAACAGCTGATTAAGGACAACATCCGAATTGGCATCACGTTTCAGTTCGATCACCATGCGCACGCCTGAACGGTCAGACTCGTCACGCAGATCGGAAATGCCTTCGAGTTTCTTTTCACGGACCAGATCGGCGATCTTTTCCATCAGGGTCGCCTTGTTCACCTGATAGGGAACTTCGGTGACGATGATGGCTTCACGATTGGCACGGATTTCTTCGACATGGGTGCGTGCCCGCATGACAACCGACCCACGGCCGGTCTTGAATGCCGAATGGATGCCCGAACGGCCAAGAATAAGCGCCCCGGTCGGGAAATCCGGACCGTGGACAAATTCCATCAGACCTTCGATGGTAATATCGGGATCATCGACGTAGGCCATGCAGCCATTGATGACTTCGCCAAGGTTATGCGGCGGAATATTGGTCGCCATACCAACGGCAATACCACCGGCCCCATTGACCAGCATGTTGGGAAAACGTGCCGGGATAACAGACGGTTCCTTGGTGGTTTCGTCATAGTTATCGCGAAAATCAATCGTATCCTTGTCGATATCATCAAGCAGGAAGTGTGCTGCCTTGGCCATGCGGGCTTCGGTGTAACGCATGGCAGCGGCTTTATCGCCATCCATGGACCCGAAGTTGCCCTGACCATCAATCAGCGGCAGGCGCATGGAGAAATTCTGCGCCATACGAACCATCGCGTCGTAAATCGCGCTGTCGCCATGGGGGTGATATTTACCCATTACATCCCCGACCACACGGGCCGATTTACGGAACGGCTTGTTATAATCGAAACCGTTCTCGTGCATGGCGTACAGAATACGACGATGCACCGGCTTCAGGCCGTCGCGGACGTCAGGCAGTGCGCGGCTAACGATCACGCTCATTGCGTAATCAAGGTAGCTCCGGCGCATTTCTTGTTCGATGGAAACCGGGAAAATATCGCGGCTCTCGGGATTGGTCTCTTCGGTGGACAAAGGCCGTGACCTCTTAAACGCTTGATCAGAAATGATTCAATCGGCGTGACATGCACCCAGTTTCAGGTTCATGCCGGACCAGAAAGGCGGAAAGTATCAGGTTTGTTGCCCACAAACAATATTGACAAATCCTATCCGTCACAGTTGGGCAATAAAGTTCGGTTTTTTACGCAAATTCAGGGCCTTCAAAGGCATCAAACCCTGTGTGGATCAACGGCCTTTTCCCCGTTTTCGTTGCTTTCGGGGACTTCCATCACCGATGCCATCGGGTCTGACTTTGCACCATCGCCCTTAACCGGGCCGGATTTACGGCCAAAACGCATTTGTGACGCGGCAATCCCGCCCAGAATAATTGCCAGCGCGACAAGCGCATTTGGCTGGGGAACTTCGCCCAATACAATGAAACTGATCAAAACACCGACCGCCGGCACAAGGTAATTGTTAAACACAAGGAAGCTTGCCCCGGCCACCGCAATCAGTTGCAGGATCAGGAACATGGCAATCCCGGTCGGGAACATGCCAAGATACATGATTGCAAGCGCGCCTTGAAAATCCCAGGCCATGTTCCACGGTTGATCAAGAATCAGGGTAAAGGGCATCAACATCAGGGCGGCAAAGGTCAGGATCACTGCGGTCGATCCGATGCGCGGCTGATCGCGCAGGTTACGCGCCACCAGCGATGAAATCGCATAGCCCACCGCAGCAACCAGAATGGCAAGCTGGAACAAAAATTCCCCACCCAGCCCCGATAGTGTTTCCGGCCCGACCAGAACAATCACGCCGATGGTGCCCAAAACAACACCGATCACCTTGCCCAGTGACAGTTTTTCATCATCGGTGAAGAAATGCGCGAGAACCACTGTGGTCAGCGGCACGGTCGACATCAGGATCGCGGCCAACCCGGCATCAACGCGGGTTTCGCCATAGCTGATCAAAAAGAACGGAATGGCATTGCCGATAAGTGCCACCAAAAAGGTTGATGCCCATGCCCGTTTGCCCTTGGGCATGTCGGACTTGCGGATCAGGGCAAAGCACCAAAGAACAAGGGCGGCAAAGCTTAAACGCCCGCAGGCAACAACCAGGGGGGAATAGGCATGCACACTGATCTTGATGAAGGTGAATGAACTTCCCCACATCAGGGCCAGCAACAGCAGCAGTACATATTCGCGCATTCCCGGACGTGTCATCTTGCAAGCCTATTTTTGCCATACTTGTCTGGTCTTATCACAGGGTCGAAGCCTGACCGGAACCAAACCGGGTCACAGCGTTAAAACCGATCCAAACTTTAATCAAGAAAATACAACTCACAGGAGTTTAGCCCGGAATTCGGCAAGAAAAACCCGACAAAAGCAGTTTGCGAAAATTTCGCACAAATCGCTTGTTTGAAGACAGATCAAAGCGTTTTGGGGATTAAATTGAGAAAAGATATCATTCGAACATGATAATTGTTGCGAATGAATTGCAATTGCATTACATTCAGCACAACAAAAAGATTCGGGATACGAGATGATGAGATATGTTGATCAGGAATTGACGGTCGAAGACATGCTTGCCGACCCGATCGTTCAGACATTAATGCGCTATGATGGCGTTTCTGCCAGTGACGTCCGTCACACCATTGATCAGGCAAGCCTGAATCGTGATGGCGATGCCCCCGAGGCAATGGCATCCGTTTCACCAAAATCGCAAAAAGTCCCCGTTGCCAAATCACAGACCGGTGCCCCCCGCCCGGTGCGCTCCGGAATACGCAATACCGCGGCCTGATTGCTCTGAACGCAACGCAGTTCTGTAAATCTGCGCGCCAATCGTCCCTGCTGTGATTGGCGCTATAACCAGCTTCTCAATCCGGCCCGCCAACAGATCGGACCGATTGGCCCGGACAATTTCCCGCAATTGGCCCTTACGGTGGTCTATCTGGCCTTTTAGGGTATCGGCAATCCCCGCGCGCTCCTTGCGCCACCCAAGTTTGCCCTGCCAAAAAGGATGTAATGATGCCCGATGAGTCCACAGAAATTCGCCCGATAACGGCCCCGGACTTCGATGCATGGCTGCCGCTTTGGCGCGGCTATCAAACCTTTTACAAGGTCGATATTCCCGACGATGTCAGCAAGCAAACCTGGCAACGCTTCCTTGACGCCAATGAACCGATGCATGCGGCCCTTGCCTGGCAAGACGGCAAAGCCATTGGCATGGTTCACTGGATTTATCATCGCTCCTGCTGGACATCTGGCGATTACTGCTATTTGCAGGATCTTTATGTTGATGAAAAGCTGCGCGGCACGGGTGCTGGCCGCAAGCTGATCGAACATGTTTATGATGATGCAGGCAAAACCGGCGCTGCCCGTGTCTATTGGCTGATCCAGGATGACAACTTTACCGCCATGAAGCTTTATGACCGTATCGCTGACAAGTCCGGCTTCATTCAGTATCGCAAGATGCTCTAGATCAGATTGCGGTGCTGAAATGCTTAGCGCCGCACATCATTCAGCGCCCAGTCATAGTGATACTCATCAACCTCAAACGCAGTAACAGCTGACAACGTGGCTGAAAGCCAAGGCCCGGCAAACTGCGCAAGATGGTCGATGAAATCAGCATCACTCTTGCCAAAATCATCGCGATACCAGTCATACAGGCTTGAAAGCACAAACGCGCCGTCTTCGGCCTGAGTCACCGCCCGCGGATGATTGATGAAGCCGCGTGCTGCCGGATCAAGCTGCGCCTCCAGCTTGTCGGCTTCATAGGCCTCTGGCGCCAGTGCCGGACAGCCAATCGAGAATTCTAGTACAGTGGTACTGTACAAACTCGGACTTTCCGGTTCTCCTCATCATCCACATCATTAAATGGTCTGGTTGCAACCGAAATAGCCATGAGAGGTAAATCTGTTGGCGGCTTCCGTTCGCGCAGTGCATCGAGCAAAGCCTCTTGAACTGTGTAGGCGCGCATTTGGGCAAGTATGTAGTTCGAACCAAATTCTTTCTTGCCCTCCTCTGATAGTGCACGTTTGTCTGCAGCACCAACAAATAGAAGCATTGATAAACGGTTCGCGCTAAGACTGAACTTCGAAGCTGCGGAGACTACACTATTCTGTATTGCATCTGTAACTTTAACACTTTCGTCCTCAAATGCAGGCGTAACTAGCACAGTCTCGTCCCCGTCATGACCGTTTTAACTAGCGGAGTTTGGCCTCACAAACTTAACAGGCACCCCCGGAAACAAGTCATCCCTGACCCTTTCTTGCCCAACATCAATTAGAATGTCTTCCAGCGCTCTCTTAACGATCCCAGCAACCACTTCCTGCTCTGCTTCATCAAGCCTTACCATTACTTCTATTGAAGTAGGAATTGAGAACGAGAAAGAGCCTACAGTAAATTTTTCGAAAAAGGTGGAAGAAAACAAAGTGATACCTCCCACGCTTACAGAAATTACTCCTCGAATAATCTGATAAAATGGACCACGCTGGACAGAAGGCGTTCCAGCAAATTCTGTCGATACTTTATTTTCACGTGTGAATGAACTTATTATCGATGGCCAAATTGCAAAAACAATAGCACCGACAATTATCGCCAAGGGAAAAGTGATAATAAATGCGAATGGCGATAAATCTATTTCTTCTCTGTCTTCACTGAACTGCAGCTCTCCGCCAGGTGAACTTGGCGAGATAGCACTCGTTAAACCTTGCAGTTCTTCTGAATTGCGCTGAATGCTCCTCGAGTTTTCCTGAATAGTTTTAGCAAGACGCTCCGACCCATTCACTACAATTTCCGCTGCATCAATGAGCTCAGGGTAATCAGGCGCAATAACCGGTAAATCCGCACCCCGCCATGAGGAAAGAATAGCTTCGGTAAGCGCAGTAAGGTGTGTCGAGTTATCGTCAACCTTGTCAGAACTCTCCCGAACAAGCTTACTTAGATTATCAGTCTTTTGAATAAAGTCGTCTGCAGCATTTACCAGCTCTTTGTTTTCTGTAACTGATTTGATGCTTGCTTGGATGGAGTTAACTTGCCAAAGGACCGTTGAGAGCAGAAAAAAGGCAGCAAATGAGAAGCAGATCGTTGCCCACAAAAAATAGGCTTTTCTGTTTTTCCCCAACAACCAACCACGAAGACCAACTACGGACGTACTCCCTCTAGCTTTGATCACCAACCACAGGAAAAGAACCGCCACGAAGCCAAAAAATGCGCTAAGCCAATACAAAAGAAAGAGAAAACTGTTTTCCATTGATACCACCACACGCCGCGTTACATACCCCTACCCCCAATTAAAACAATACAACCGAGATTAATCTACCGAAAGTTGATTTAGAGCCCAATCATATTCATAATTGGCAACGTCAAGCTCCCGGGCATCACCCAAAATGGCCATCAGTTTCGCCCCGGCAAACTGCGCAAGATGGTCGATGAAATCAGCATCACTCTTGCCAAAATCATCGCGATACCAGTCATACAGGCTCGAAAGCACAAACGCGCCGTCTTCGGCCTGTGTCACCGCACGCGGATGATTGATGAAGCCGCGCGCCGCCTGATCAAGCTGCGCCTCCAGCTTGTCGGCTTCGTAGGCCTCTGGCGCCAGTGCCGGACAGCCAATCGACGCACAATTAACCACATAATGAATGCGCGGATCGCGCCAGATCGGGCGCAAGATGCGATGTTCGATATCATCAAGGCTAAGCGTCCGGCCCTCAACCGTGATCAGCTTCTTGCCCCACGGACCGGACGAAAACAGGCCGGGTGAAATATCGATATCGCGAATGCTCTCGACCGGATAATGATCCAGCACCACCTTGACGGTCAGCGCATTATAAAGGTTCACCCAATATGCAAATTGCTGATCGCGATTAAGGTTACTCACTGCCAACATGCTCATGGCATCGACATAGCCCGCAACCTGCGCATGGGCCTCACGCCGGGCTGTCTCGTAATCAAACACGGTTTCGCCGGGTGCAATCACGGTTACATAGCGATCCAGAATATCCTGCCACGCCCCGTGATCGATTACCTGTGTGCTACTTGGATCATGGGCTTGCCAATCCGGCCACAGATCGGCCTTGGGCGCAGCATGAGCAAGACCGGGCAAGATCAGGACATATAAAACAACAAGCAACAGGCGCATGGCAGGCCTTTTCTCAGATTTTCAAAATGATCGTAACGCCACTTGTCATACCCAAAGTCCGGCACCCCGTCACCTCAAAGCCCCGTGAAGTCACGACGCAGTTTATATAAACCCGAAGTTGAGCTATAATGCCCCCATGATACAGGCAGGTGCCATACAGGTTATCCCCGGAAGTGGCGGGCAACTTGGTCAGATCATTGCCACACGCGCCCTGCCCGGCTCCGGGAGCCAACCGCCGACCACCGGGTCGGGCGGACAGGCTGCGTCTGCGCCGCAAACACTTCCTGCCGCTGTGGCACTGGTCCCGCTTTCAAGCACCATCGCCGCGACCCAGGCGCCTGCAAGCACGCCCACGTCGCGCAACACAGGGACAAGCGATGCGGCACCGACCGCATCGCCAACAGGATCGCCATCGCCTGCCCCGACCCAAACCGCACCGGTCAACAGCGCGGCATCGGTGGTTACGATCATCCAGCAGCTTGATCCGCGCGACATTGATGACGGTGTCCCCGAAGACCCCGACATCCAAAGCCCGACACAGCGTCAGCAACAGGAACGCGAAGCAACACCGGAAAACGCCCGCCAGCCGACATCCAACCCGGCCCTCCTGACCGCATCAGAACGCGAAATCGTGCAGGAACTGCGCGCCCGTGATGCCACGGTCCGCACAGAGGAAGAAAGCCATCAGACCCTTGCCGGTGCCAATGCCGGCATGATCAGCTATAGCTATACCGCAGGCCCCGACGGGCGGCTTTATGCCACCGGCGGCAAGGTCAGCATCCACCCCCTTCAGGGCCTTGAAGGTGTGGCCGCGATTGCCAATCAGGCGGCCATTTCCCGCGCGGCATCCGTGCCGGGAAGCTCGGCGGCTGATTTCAATGTCGCCAAGGGGGCGTCGATGAACATCTCGACAATGCTGGCATCTCAGGCCAGTGCCGCAGCCGAAAGCTATCGCATGACGCTTGGCCTGAATGCCGCGCCGGGCAAAGTGGATCTCAGCGGCTAACAACCAACCCTCACCACCCTGTCATTCCCGCTAAGGCGGAAATCCAGCACGTCGCCCAAAGCAACCAGAGGTCCCAGCGGCCCCAGATTCCTGCCCGCCGCTGCGCGCCGTCCGGGATGACGGGTTTTGGGCGTAATCAAGACCAACGCCCCACCGACGCGACACCGTCATTCCCGCGAAGGCGGGAATCTCGCACCACATCGCGCTGCAGCCCCAAAACAAAAAAACGGCCCCGTCGGAGCCGCTTTTATCTGTCTGGGTCAGATGCAATCTCAGGCGTAATGCCAGAACACATCAAAGCCCGGATTAAACACCGTCACCGGGCCTTCATTGGTTTCGATCTTCTCGGCAAACCTGGCGGGTTCGCTGCGTTTTTCCAGCGTGATCTGATCACCATTGATCGGCAGACCATAGAATTGCGGCCCATGCAGCGAGGCAAAGCCTTCAAGCTGATCAAGCGCGCCTTCTTCCTCAAACACGTGGGCCAGAAGCTGCACGGTGTTGTTGGCGGTAAAGATACCGGCACAGCCACATGGGCTTTCCTTGCGCTCATCAGTATGCGGTGCTGAATCAGTACCAAGGAAGAAACGCGTATCCCCCGATGTTGCCGCAGCACGCAGGGCCAAGCGGTGCTTTTCACGCTTGGCAACCGGCAGGCAATAGAAATGCGGATGAATACCGCCGACCAGAATGGCATTGCGGTTAATGATCAGATGGTGCGTCGTGATCGTCGCACCCAAATTCTTGTCATTGGCTTTGACATACTCGACACCGTCTTCGGTCGTGATGTGCTCCATCACCACGCGCAGTTCCGGCAAACGCTTGCGCAGCGGATCAAGAACCCGGTCGATAAACACCGCTTCACGGTCAAAGATATCAATTTCCGGATCAGTGACTTCACCATGCACACACAACGGAATGCCAAGTTCTGCCATGCGTTCAAGGGCGGGCATCGCATTATCGAAATTGCGAACACCACTGTCCGAATTCGTGGTCGCCCCGGCGGGATAAAGCTTCAAAGCCGTGATCACACCCGCCTTATAGCCTTCCTCGATATCAACAGGATTGCTGCCCTCGGTCAGATACAGCGTCATAAGCGGCGTGAAATCGTGGCCCGACGGGATGGCGGCCGTAATCCGGTCACGATAGGCCACCGCATCGGCGGTCTTGACCACCGGCGGCACCAGATTGGGCATGATGATCGCACGGGCAAAATGCTCGGACGTCTCGCCAATCACACCTTTAAGCATCTCGCCATCACGCAAATGCAAATGCCAGTCATCGGGACGGCGAAGGGTAATGCGATTGGTCGACATAGGGCGATCTCCTGGCAAGCAATGAACCCGTTTGGGAAATATGGAGCGTTACCTAGCAGATTGGTGCGGGATTGGGAATGTGAAACTCCCGAGTTCGAATTGCTTTGCTTCTTCACAGCAAATGCTGCGCAACCGTCGGTATAACGCCTATTTTTTTTCAAACAAAACGAGGAATGACAATGACGCCTTATACAATTCGTTGCACCGACGGCTTTAATATCACCATCTTTCTTGACGATAGCGAGAAGGATACCCTCCCAACCCTTCAGGTAGACCAAGTCATGATCCTAGAAAACGGCGGAACGATTACGCTGCAGGACGAGGGAGAGTACTACTACAAGAAAGATGGAAAGAACTGGTTCTTTGCGCAGGACGTAATGTTCGAGGCTCTCGGCCTCTGATCGCGGCTCAACCAAACGTGCCAAAAAATTGAAAAAAGGTCAGGTAGATATGCCTGGCCTTTTTGCACGCTCTTTGTCGCTATTGTCAGGCCAGTGAAAGCACCGCCCCCTCAAGCAGATCCATCAAATCCCCGAAATATCCCCCTGACCGTGCGGGAGAGGTCGGGTCTGAGGTGATGGCCACCGCCAGATCCTTTTCCGGATGTGCCGCAATGATCTGGCCGCCATAGCCGCGTGCGATAATGAAGCCGCTGCGGCTCAGGAACCAACCGTAGCCATAATCAAGACCGGAATAAGGTGATCGGGTGCGGGCCTGGGTTGACTGGTCTATCCAGTTGGTCGGAATGATCTGATCGCCATCAAACCGGCCCTGGTCCCGCATGAGGGCCGCGATGCGCAACATTCCGCGCGGTGTCAGCGCCATCTGGTTCCCGCCGAAATAATAGCCTTGCGGATCCTGTGTCCAAGCCGGGATTTCAATGCCAAGCGGCTGACCAAGAACAGCGCGCGCCTGCTCAAGCAGGCTTTTTCCTGTCGCTACCGTAAGCACGGCACCAAGGATATGCGTGGTGCCGGTCGAATAGATCATACGCCCGCCGGGTGTTGCTACCATGGGGCGGCGCAGTGCAAAGGAAACCCAGTTCTCGGACGTGACCCATGCGCCGTAATTGCGCCCTGATGTGCTTTCAAGCCCGGCCCTGAGCGTTACCAGATCTTCGATGGTGAGGTCTTCCACACCGGGGGTGGCATCCGTTGGAATGAGAGACGGCGCTATTTCACCGATGGTGGCTTTGATTGAGGGGATCGCCCCTTTCGCGATTGCATTACCCGTCAGAAGGCCGATGATGCTTTTCGAACAGGACTTGATGTTCGCAACCCGATCCAAACCTGGCCCGCGTGGTGCTTCAGCGACGATGACCTCGTCACCGCGCTGTACCAGGATTGCATGCAACTGCGACATGTCCGCAACACGCGACCGGATATCGGACGGCGTTTGCGCAAAGGCCCTGCCCGCAAAGGGCGTGGCCATCGCGCCCAGAAGGGCCCCTGAGAAGGCACGGCGGGTCAGCATTGGAAGGGATCTGAAGACGGGCATATCCATCAGTCCTTGAAGGTCGGGGTCATATAAAACTATACGCAGTCCATGTGACCGCGGACCGCAACGCACAGTTTTCCAGTCAACCGACCCGGAAGTTAACGCGTTCTGTCTTTAATTCCCTTATCAGGAGTTATTTCGTCAGGAATGTGACAGCAAACCACAAACAGACAAGATCGAGCATCAAGAAAAAAGGGGACCGATTTATTTTTCCGAGCAGATTGACTTGAGTTTGGGAATATCAACGAGCCGAAACGTTGCGCGATCACGTGCCCGGCTTGACCAATGCGACCGATCTGTCAAACGCCTGGACAAAATCGCGCAAGGGCGGGATATCCCGGCAAATCAGGGCGATTTCGGAATATCTCAACACCGGAAGTTCAGCCGACACGACCACATTGGTTCCGGTCATTGCAACACGCGTACCATCAGCAACAATGACATCCAGTCGACGATTGGCCAAAAGGTTGACCCCTTGATCAATACTGCGCAATGGGTACCAATCCACCTCACCGGAAAACGGCACATCGGGCTTTGCCATATTGGCTAGCAAACCAATCCTAACGACAGGCAGCCGGTTGAGATCAATCCCTTTATACTTAAACAGTTCGACCTGAAAAATCATGCGACGCTGCGCCTTGAAAGTATTTTCCATGGGCCTTTGTGTTGAAGACAAAACGCAATCGAGCTTTTCCGCGTCAATCAATTCATGCAGCCGATTCTGCGGAATTGTTTCTATTTTGACAGATCGGTTTTGCCCCATAAGCGCGGCCATGAACTCACGTTGATCTTTCTGCGCATGGATCAACCATTTTGGGGAAAATGAAATTGAAGCCCCTACCAAGACGGGGGCGTCATCTGGCATCGTGTCTGCCCGCGCTTCGAAAGAAATCGCAGCAACAAGAACGAATGAAGCCAGCAACCGCTACGGGCCTGAAAAACGTCCACAGGGTAAAATGCGTCGCATGAATACTGTCCAAGGAAAACCAGCCAATCGCGTGCTGGAACCGCATTTACGTACATCGACGCCAGACACGGCTGGTTTATAAGCCGTGCGCTATATGTGGAGCTTGGGATCAGCGTTTCAAGGAACAAGAGCTTCACCCTCTTGATCATCCACTTCGGGTTGACACTATGGTGCCCAAAAAAGGGGGACAGATTTAGTTTTATGCCACAATCCTGGCAGCCCCGCCTTTTACATACTCTGTGTCGCTTCTGTCAGGCCAGTCGTTCGTAAGTTCGAATCCCTCTCAGGCAAGCTTGGAGCGATTGATCGACTTTGTCGCTTTGTCGTGGACTAAAACTGGAACACAGCTTTTGAATTTGTCCACAAGGTTTCAGCTCACAATCAAGTTGAAGATCTGAAATCTGAAATGTCCGTTAACCATCTTAGTCAACGAATTGAACGCCTTTATACGAGCCTGAATGTAAAACGGCGTCCTTGCAGGCACCCTATAAATGCCCTACCCGCCAGGGTCTTCGAGAGTCTGGTCGAAAAATCCAGTTAATTATATCAAAAATGATGCAATCGACCTCCTGACACCGCCATTCCTTGACGTTGTTTTACCTTCGTAGTGCTGCCCCACCCAACAGTACCATCGGCTAGACTTATAAGGGTATAGTACCGTTCATCGAACTACAGTTTTTTTTGGGCATAGCGGTGATCCTGCTTTGAACGGTACTGGCAAGATGACTGCCTCCAAGACACAGAAAAACTTGAACATCGGGCTCAAAACAATACGGGCCTGACCATATCTAACGTCTTATTCCACAATAACTACAGCGGGTCTTCGCTTCGCAATTGCGGGATCATACTGCGAGGGAGCCCTCAGATAACCTTGGAAAATACCATCAAAAGTTAACGCACATTTTCGCTAACGCACTTGAAAACAAGGCAGAAAGAAAGGCATAGTCGAAACTGTCGATTGAGGGATCGGTCAAAACACTCAACGCATAAAACCAAACCAGCACACTATACGGTTGGCTGAGCATCTTGGTTGCGGTTAACAACGTTTGAAGGGACCGGACGTTGCAAGAAGAACAAAGAGATGTCGTGGCAGGGACTGACAGCATATTTTATCCCCTAACATCACCACAGGCCGCCATCTGGCTGGATATGGTCCGGGGGCATGATCCGTCACGCTACAATATTTGCAACGTTTTTGATTTTAAGGGCGCGCTTAATGTCGGAAAGTTGCGTCAGGCAATCGTTCAGACAGATCACGAAAATGACGCACTTAGACTGTGCTTTGCAGTCCGCAATGGCGAATTACAGCAACATTTCGCCCCCACCAACCGCCCCATTGAGTTTGAGGTAATTGATCTTCAGTTCGAAGTAGATCCAGAACGCATTGCCCGCCAAAAGGTCGCGCAGTTTCGTGAACGTGTTTTCGACCTGGAAAATGGCGAGAATTGTCGCCATCAGGTTTTGCGCCTTAGTGAAACCCGTTACTGGTGGGCTCGGGTCTACCATCACATTGTGTGCGACGGGTATGGCGGCCATCTCATGGCCGAACGCAATGCGGCCATCTACAACGCGCTCAAGAGTGATGAAGCCATCCCTGACTGCCCTTTCAAATCCTATCGCACGTTCATTGAAACGGACAACGCCTATCCGCAAACTGCGACATATGCACGCGATGTCGCTTATTGGCGTGAACGCCTGACCCCTGATAGATCACCAACAAGTTTGACAACACTACCGATCCACGCGCCCCAAAAAGATGCGCAGGTAACGATCCCGCTTTCGACAGAAACCCTTGATGCCCTTAATGTGACGGCACGCAATGCTGGCACGACGCCCACCGCAATCCTTATGGGACTTTTCGCCATATTCCTTGGCAAGGTCACAGGCGAGCGGGAGCCGATGTGGAACTTGCCCATCCTCAACAGATTGGGGCGGGAAGAACGTGAAACGCCGGGTGCGTTTTCCTGCATAATTCCCTACACGGTCAAATTGGATGAACAGAAAAGCATTCTGGAATTAAGCGATCAGATCTTTAAACAATCACGCGGCGACATTCGCCATGTCCGAATGAGCCCTGTGCGCATGCGTGATGCCGGACTTGGCCTTCGTAGCCTAACAGCGACCGGCGCCACCTTTAACAGTCTGGACGCAGCAACCGCGATCCATTTTGACGACCTTTCTGTCAGAAGAATCAACGTCTATCACGGGCCTGCCGACGATATCGGGCTGGCATTTTTCTCAGAAACGATTTCGCCATCCGAACAAAAGTCCGAGCTGATCTGGCAATATGATGCCAACCGCATTGACGCCCAGACGACACAGGCATTGACGGCCGCTTTTTCGCGACTTCTTGATATCGTTTTGGCAAACCCGGACCAAAAAATTGGCGTGTTACTTGATCAGATTGACATTGATCCCGTCCATGTCGAAGCCCTTCGCCCCAAGGGTTCCAATGAAACCTTTGCCGCACGGCTTGCCACCTATGTGAAGGATGTCTGGGCTGGAATTCTTGAGATTGATGATCTCGAGATTGATGAGAATTTGATTGTGGCTGGCGCGCATTCGCTTTTGCTGCCGCGGGCGCAAAGCATATTTGCTGAACTGGCAGACCGAGTGATCAAGCTTGAGGAAATGCATGAATACCCGACAGCCCAAAGCTTTGCCAACAATCTGATAAAGACCAGCTCGCGTTTGGATGAAACACGCCTGAAGGCGGCCATCGACCGTCTTGTCACACATAGTACCAAGGCAAAAACGGCTGCAAAACCAACAGTCCCGCTGCAATGGAAGGATGGCACAATTATCTTGCCATTCGCGGCCAGAAGCCGGGATGAGCTTGATAAAAATCTCAGCACGGCACTTCGCCGCCTTGAACAAGGGGCGGCACCGGAAAACCTTGGTGATCTGGGGCAAGCAACGCCGCATCAGCCTGAAAGCTGCGAACGTTCTGTCATTGTCGGAGTATCCACCGAAAGCATCATCAATTCCCTTGGACGTCCGGATGATCATGGTCATCTGATAGGGCGCGTTGATGCACCCCAAAATTCTATCGTTCTGCTGTTCCCTGGCCAGGGGGCTCAACGTCCTGGCATGGCTCGCGCACCTTACGATGCTGATCCCGTATCGGCGCAACTGATTGACGCTGCCTGCAAATCTGTTGTGCGCCACAGCGGCCCTTCTGACTTGCGCGACTTGTTGCTTTACGCTGATCAAAGCACGGCCAGTATTGAGAAACTCATACGGACCGATTACACCCAGCCTGCCCTGTTCATCACCGAGTATGCCAAGGCAAACTGGCTGATGCGCCTTGGCATCAAGCCGACAGCCCTGCTCGGGCATAGCATTGGCGAATATGTCGCTGCCTGTCTGGCAGGTGTCATGCAATTTGATGATGCCTTGCGACTTGTCGTCATACGCGGCAAATTGATGAGCCAGACCGAGCCGGGCGCAATGTTTGCGCTGTCGATGACAGAAGACGAAGTCGACGAAATCCTGACAAGGTTTGGTTCGGATTTATCCCTGGCAGCAAAGAATGGCCCCCGACAATTTGTTGTGGCCGGAAGCTTGTCTGTTATTGACGCGGTTGAAGCACATATCGCCGAGACTGGCAAAAAAGGCCGCCGCCTCATTGTCTCGCGTGCATTTCATTCAAAAATGATGGAACCGGTCCTCGATCGTTTCCGCAATGCTTTCGATCAGATCGAATTGCACGCCCCAACGATTGAAATACAATCAAATCTGACGGGCACAGCCCTTCGCCCGGAAGACGCAACTAACCCGGATTACTGGGTTTCCCACCTCCGAAATACCGTTCGGTTTGCCGACAACATCAATCAACTCAAAACATCCCATCCCGACGCCCTGTATGTTGAATGCGGCTTTGGAAATACCGCAAGCCGCTTGGCAACCGTCAATGGTATTGCATCAACCCAATGCATTGCCTTGCACACTGATCTTAACGCGGGCGCTACCGATGCGGACCAACAGGCATCCCCTAACCCACTGGCCATCGGGCTCGCGAACTTATGGCTACATGGGGTTGGAATTGAGTTTGGCGATGGTTCTGCGGACCCAACCTATCCGTGGGCACAAGTAGAAGACGAACGCGGCGCGGTTATTACCTCATTCCAGCCGCATCCTGCGGTCGCCGGTCAGTGGCTCGCGCGTCGTGATCTTCCATCGGATGACAGCTATCACATCGTTGTCAGTTTCCGTCTGCCTTTTGACACATCGTTCGACGCCCTGAAAACCGCGTTCGAAAAAGTCGTCGCGTCTTATGATTCATTCCGTTCAACCTTCGTTGAGCGAAATGGTGAACTGCTTCAGCGCGTGCATGAAAGCATGTCGGTCCCAATCAATGTCGTCGAGCATCTTGAAGACATTCGTCATGGGCTTTTTGACCTTAAAAACGGACCGCTTCTGCGCGTTGGTTACTTGGCGCAGACGAGTGTTTCGCCACCGATCGTCGTCATTGCGATTGACCATATCTGTTTTGATGGCCAATCCCTGCCGCTTCTTGAGAAAGCGGTTATTTCAGCACTTGGAAACGATGGGTCAGAATTCCCCAAGCAGAATTCAAGGGAAATCGCGAAGCTTTCTCTTGAGGCGCTTGAAGGTCAACGCGGGGCGCTTGGTGCTGCGTTCTGGAAAGAACGTAGTGAGCTTTTGTTGGGTCCTTCGCTGCCCAAAAATGCCGAGACCAGAGCCAGCAACACGGTAAAACGGTGCTTTGTTCAACTTGACGAAGCCCAGGTAAACGCGCTCGAGACTGTCAGAACCCATCTGGGAACGGCAACACCAACCGCGCTTTGGAATGCGTTGGTATTGGCGACGGTAGCACATTACAAAACCGGTAATGCCGCCGTCATTGGGCAGCCGTTTTCCGGACGTGTCGCGCCAGAAACACGCGAGGCAATTGGGTGTTTTGCCAATGTTCTGCCCATTGCGATCAAACCAGATATGTCAGCCGGGATTGGCGCACTTGCACAGCAAATCAGTCGCGAAATGCTGTCGATCATGGATGTTCAGGATTACCCGCTGCTACGGATCATTAAGGATCTTTCAGTCATTGAACAGCGACATGTGGACCTTCCGTTCGATATCGTGAGTACGATCGAGATCAATCCCGATCTGTATGAAATCGATGATGTCGACTTTGGCGGCGGCAAGTTCCCGTTGATGGCAACGCTTGCCAAGTTTGGCGCGGGTACGTTCCTGTCGATTGAGCATTTCACATCCCTTTACAGCGAAAGCTGGGCAGAACGCTTTGCCCATAGTTTGCTTTCACTTATCACATCGCTGGCGGAAAACCCGGACAAACCGCTAAGCGCTGTTGATTTCTTGCCCGCAGGCGAGCGCAACCGACTGATCAACGAATTCAACGATACCGCATCTGAATACCCACGCGATGAGGGACTTGGCAGTTTGCTTGCCAAGCAGATCTCCGATGATCGACAGGCCGACAAAACAGCAATTGACGACGGTAAGAGCCGGATTACCTATGCAGAGCTTGGCATTCTATTGTCCGATGTTTCCGGCAAGCTTGCTCAGATTGGTGTCAAATCCGGTGATACGGTCGCCTTTGCGTCTGAACGTAATCTTGATGCCATTCTGGCGATGCTTGGTATTGTCTGGCATGGCGCGGTTTACTTGCCAATTGACAAGTCGCTACCTGCTAATGCCATCGCAGAGCTGATGGAAGAATGCGGGGCAACGACACTGCTGTTTGATGCAGCGGAAAAGGACCGTCTGGCACAGCTATCGGATCGCTTCAAAGTCGCGCCATTGCCCAAGGGAGATTTGAAATCGGGTGTCGAGTTCAAAGCCCCGGACGAACGTCGTGGTGATGACCTTGCCTATGTCATGTTCACATCCGGATCGACCGGCAAACCCAAGGGTGTTCTGGTGCCCAACCGGGGCATTGTCCGTCTTGTTGTGAACAACAAAACACTTCCGTTCGACGAACATGATGTGATTGCACAGGCCGCATCGCTTGGCTTTGACGCGGCGACACTGGAAATCTGGGCGGCACTTCTAAACGGTGGGCGGTTGTTTGTACTTGAGAACGACGCCCTGTTTGATCTGTCAGCGCTTGGCGACAAATTGCGTGATGCAGGCGTTACGACAATGTGGATGACAGCAAGCCTGTTCAACCTGATTGCTGATGTTGCCCCCGAAGCTTTCAAACCGCTAAGACGTTTGATGAGTGGCGGTGAAGCGCTCAGCCCGGTTCATCTGCGCAAGGTTCGTGCGGCCTGTCCGGATGTTGCACTGATCAACGGGTATGGCCCGACTGAAAACACCACATTCACCTGCACTCACCTGATTACTGAACATGATCTGGAAACCGGGTTGATCCCGATTGGCAGGCCGATTGGCAATACTCGGGTCTATGTTTTGGATGATGCCGGTCATTTGGTTCCGACCGATGTCTGGGGTGAGTTGTATGCCGCAGGTGATGGGCTGGCCCTTGGCTATACGGGTGCGCCGGAACGCACCAAAAAGGCCTTCGTTCAGATCCCGGGTATTGATGAAGAACGGCTTTATAAGACCGGTGACCGGGTGCGCTGGCGTGCGGATGGCAACATTGAGTTTGGCGGGCGTGGTGATGGTCAGGTCAAAATTCGTGGCCACCGTATTGAGCTGAATGCGATTGAAGAAAAACTGCTTGCCCTTGATGACATCCGCAATGTTTGCGTCATGCCGATTGGTCAGGGGGCGGATGCCTTTTTGGGCGCGGCGATTGCTTCTGATCATGATGTACGGGATGCTTGGGTATCGGTTTTGGCGCGCGACTTCCCCGACTATATGGTGCCTGAACGTTTTGTCGTGCTGGAACACTTGCCCGTTAATGCCAATGGCAAAGTGGATCGCAAAAAGCTTCAGGCTATCCTTGCCGAAGAAGAACAGGTAAACGCGGCTTCACCTGAAAGCGATAACGCGCTTGAGGCGTTTGTCATCAAACAATTTGGGGTCCTGTTCCCGAACAAGGCAATTACAGCTGCGACCGATTTCTTTGCCCTTGGCGGACATAGCCTGATTGCCATGCGACTGGCTGGCATGATTGAGGAAGAAACCGGCTACCGCCCGAAGCTTCAGGAAATCTTTGCGGCACGTACGCCTGCCAATATGGCCCTTTTGGCTGCCAAGCATCAAACCCAGCCAAAGCAGACCGCTCTGGCAAGCAAGACGGACACAAAATTTGCGCTGTCCAGTGGTCAGGCACGTTTGTGGGTTCTGCAGCGTATGGAGCCGGAGCTTGCGGTTTATTCGGTTCCGGTCACGCTTGATATTGCGGGCCCCGTCGATGCCGCTGCCCTGCAACGCGCACTTCATAAGCTTGAAGAACGTCAGCATGCCTTGCGCTTGCGGTTTAAATCCGATCCCGATCATCCCGATGGGGTCAGCCAGTATCTGGCACCGGTTGGATCGCTTGAAATGATCCACCATCACATGGATGCGGCAGCAGCCGACACCTTTATAGCCACAGAAGCAGTCCGTCCATTTGATCTGAACGATGCATCCATGGTGCGCGCGCAGCTGATTACGGTGGCCGATGATCGCCATTGCCTGATGATTACACTGCATCATGCGATTTGCGATGGCTGGTCGATGCCGATCCTGCTTTCAGAGCTGACAGAACTTTATCACGCAGAGCTTGCCGGCACGGCAGCGAAACTTCCCAAAATCGAACGTCATTACGAAGATTTCGTTTCCTGGCAGCGTGACTATTTGAACGGTCCTGAGGGTCAAGAAGCCCTTGGACGGTGGAAAGAACGTCTGGCACAATTGCCTGAGCCGCTTAATCTGCCGAGTGATTTCCCGCGCCCGGTCGAACGTAAATTTGCCGGTGACTTCTATGAGTTCGAATTGGGTGCTGCAACAACCCGACTGATCGAGCAAACCGCACAGAGATTTGGCGTAACCGCCTTTAACACCCTGACTGCACTTTTGCAGGTCTTGCTCTATCGGCATTGCGGTCAAAGCGATGTTGCGATGGGCATGCTGGTGGCAGGGCGTGAACATTCATCGCTTGATCGTCTTGTCGGGTTCTTTGTGAACACGGTTTTGATCCGTCAGAAACTTGATCCCGATGCACGATTTGAAAGCCATCTGGCGCAAACGCAAAAGGTCATTCTGGATGCGGTTTCGGATCATGCCATCCCGTTTGAGGATGTGGTCAACGCGGTGAAGGCGCCGCGCGATCTGTCACGCAATCCGTTGTTCGATGTTCTGGTAGCCTGGCAAGATAACCTTCCGGGTGGCGCGAAGCTTGGCGATGCCAACGCAACCGTTCGGGAGATTGAATTCCCGTTCTCCAAGTTCGATCTTGGTTTCTATTTCTGGCGCGATGACAGTGCGCTGTGTGGATCGGTCGAATTTGATACCGGGTTGTTCGAGCGCCCGACCATCACATCCTTGATCGAGCGACTTGAAACCTTATGCCAATCAGCACTGGGCGACAGCGTGGACGTACCGCTTCGCGAACTTACCATTCTGCCCGAACGGGAACGCGCGCAGATTGGGTCCTTTAACGCTACACAAACAGACCTTCCGATTGATCGCAGCATCTCCGAACCGTTCTTGGATCAGGTTGCAGCAATCCCCGAACGGGTTGCGGTTCAGGATGATGTGGAAGCGCTGAGCTATCATCAGTTCGCCCGTCGTGCTGCAGGTATTGCCAAACTTCTGAAAGACAAGTCGATTAAGCCCGGCGATGTTGTCGGTGTAGCCATTCGCCGGTCGGTCAATATGCTGGCCGCCATTCATGGTATCCTTCTGTCCGGTGCGGCCTATAGCCCGCTTGATCCCGATCATCCCGAACAGCGCCGCAAGGATATGCTTGATGACCTGGGCGACGGTTGGGTGATCACGACATCAGATCTGGCCCACCTGTTTGATGCGGACCGCACCATCCTGGTTGACGGGTCGGAAGATGCCGACATCCCTGCACTTTCAAACGGCCCGAATGATCTGGCTTATGTTCTGTTTACGTCGGGCTCCACCGGCCGTCCCAAAGGGGTCGAGATCGCCCATCGCGGCGTTTTGAACCGTATTTTGTGGATGCAAGATGAATTCCCGCTGGGTACGGGTGACGTGATCTTGCAGAAAACGCCGATCACGTTCGATGTGTCGGTTTGGGAGCTGTTCTGGTGGTCATGGACCGGATCAAAGGTTGTCCTGCCCCCACCGGGCGCAGAACGTGACCCGGCTCAGATTGCCGATGCTATCCATGACAACCGCGTCACGACCATGCATTTCGTACCATCGATGCTCTCAGCCTTTTTGACTGCGGTTGAAAGCGGTATGGTCGATTTGAACAAGCTGGCATCCCTGCGGCGCGTCTTTGCCAGCGGCGAAGCATTGGATGCTTCCGTTGTTCGCCGTTTCAATGCGCTTTTGTTTGAGCGTTTCGGTACGGAACTTCACAACCTGTATGGCCCGACCGAAGCCACAGTTGATGTCACCTGGCAAGCGTGTTCGCCTCAAACCACGGGTGACGTTGTACCGATCGGCAAACCCATTGCCAATACCACGGTGCAGATCCTGAGCAGTGATTTCAAACCGCTGCCGATTGGTGTCGTGGGCGAGATCATTTTGGGCGGACCGCAAATCGCGCTTGGGTATCGCAACAGGGCCGAACTGAGTGCCGAGAAGTTCCCGGCTGATCCAAGTGATCGCGGTGATCGTCTGTATCGCACGGGTGATCTTGGTCGCTGGCGACGGGATGGAACGGTCGAATATCTTGGCCGTATTGATCATCAGGTCAAAATTCGTGGCTTCCGGATCGAGATTGGCGAGGTTGAAGTCGCACTGGAAAGCCATCCGAAAGTGGAACGTGCGCCGGTGATTGTCGCGTCGGTTGCTGGGCTGAATGAGCTTCATGCTTTCATTTTACCATCCGGTAACATTGATGCGATTTCACTGCGCGATCATCTGCGCAGTCGCCTGCCGCAATACATGATCCCTGCCCGGTTCTTTGCCATTGATCACTTGCCGATGACAAGTAGTGGCAAGGTTGATCGCAAGGCGCTCAAAGGCACGCCAATCCGCGCACGTTCGACAAGTGCGGGTGCTAAGGCACCATCGACGGCATCCGCGACAGCGACCGGGACTGAAAACAGCAAGTCACTTGAAGCTAAAGTCGCGAAGCTTTGGGCAGAAATTTTACCCGAGGTCACGCCAATACGTGATGACGGGTTCTTTGATATTGGTGGCAATTCGCTGTTGCTGCTGCGGTTGTTTGAAAAATTCGAAGCCAATTGGCCCGGCCGTGTCGGAATTGCTGATTTATTTGCCAATCCGACGATTGCCAAGCAGGCAGAATTGATTTCCGAAGATGCCACGTCGCCGTCAAACTTGGGCACACTGGCGTCAGACGCCCCTATTCTTGCCAATAATGAACCAATTGCCGTGATTGGCATGGCCGTTCAGGTTGCTGGCGCTGACACCATTGACGGGTTCTGGGATGACATTGCCGCGGGTCGCGACCTTGTGCGTGCCCTGCCAGAGGCGCGCGAAGCAGATACACGCGAAATCCTGGGCGCGATCGGCAGACCGGTTCCGAACAAGTTCCGCGAGATCGCCTATCTTGATCATTTGTTTGAATTTGATGCGCAGCGTTTCCGCCTTTCGCCGATTGACGCCGGATTACTGGACCCGGAACAACGATTGTTCATTGAAACAACACTGATGGCGGTTGAGGATTCCGGTTATGGTGGCAATGCATTGCGTAGCCAGAAAGTTGGCGTCTTTGCCGGTGGTGGCACCAGTCCGATCTGGCGCATGGCGATGGATCAGATTTCACCGAGCAAGGCCGAACAAGCCTTCGCGCTAAACGTTCCATCAAACATCGTCACCCGGCTGTCATTCCTGAAAGACTGGCATGGCCCGGCCAATATTGTTGATACCGCATGCTCTTCTACACTCGTCGCTGTTCATCAAGCCTGTCAGCAATTGCGCGATGGCAGTTGCACGGTGGCTATCGCCGGTGGGGCGAAAATTCTGCCCTGCCCGCCGGATGCAGACAGTTCCTTTACGATTGATTCGTCAACTGCCCGCACCCGTGCGTTTGACGCCCATGCCGATGGCACGGGCGTAGGCGAAGGCAGCGTTGTATTTGTCCTCAAACCGCTTAGCAACGCGTTGCAGGATGGCGATACCATCCACGCCATCATCCGTGGCAGCGCGGTTAATCAGGATGGTGCATCAAGCGGGGCCGCAGCCCCCAACCCGCTGATGCAGGCAGAAGTCATTCGTGATGCCGCGCGTGCCGCCGATATCGAACTTTCGACGGTTTCCTATTTCGAGGCACATGGCACCGGAACATCACTTGGCGATCCGATTGAGATTGACGGACTGACCCGGGCATTCAAGGATCGCAAACCGGCCCAAAACCGTGCCTTCATCGGATCGGGAAAAGGCAATTACGGTCATCTGGACGGCACAGCAGGGGCACTTGGTCTGGCGCGTGCAATCATGGTGCTGCGCCATGATCAGGCACCGCCGCAACCTCACTTCGAAGCCCCGAACCCCAAGATCAATTTCGACCATGCACCAGTTGTGGTGACAAACAAGCTGGCCAAGCTTCCCGATCAGGGAACGCCCCGCCGTGCAGGTGTTAGCTCATTCGGGCTAAGCGGGATCAACGCCCATATTCTGATCGAAGCAGCCCCGGAACGGAGCAAACATTACGAAGCTGATCAAAACAAGGAAGCAGCCTTGGTCTTTGCCCTTTCGGCAGGAAGTCCCGAAGCGCTCCGAACCTATGCAACCAACCTGCATCACCGAATCAGCAATGATGCTAGCCTTTCGCTCAAAGACATTGCCTTTACGCTGGCGACCGGGCGTGATCGGTTAAAATATGGCATCGCTTTTGCTGCGGATCATCGGGCGGACCTTCTTGAACAGCTGCTTGATATCGCAACCGGCATTACCACACCGAGCATGCAGGCTGAAAATGACGATGCGCCAGTCTGCGAAGTTGTCACGGCAAAGACTGCAGACGCAGATAAACAGGCAGCACATTATCTGGCAGGTGGTGCGCTGCACTGGCCATCAAACATCAAGGCCCGCCGCCTCTCCTTGCCGCCAGCACCATTCACGCGCAAAAGCTTCAAGCCAACCTTTGAAAAGCGCGCCAAAGCCGTTTCAAACGACATGCTTCAAGGGCCAGTTTCAACGCCGAGCGCGCACGTCTTTAGCGTCGCGATTGATGACCCGCGCTTCTGGCCGTTACAGGATCATAAGCTTAATGGCCAACCGACACTGGTCGGCATGGCGGTCCCTGCCCTGATCGCCAAAGCGGCCACGAAACTGCGTGCAGATGACACTGCCCCAATCAACATCAGCAATCTGGTCTGGCACACGGCGTTGGTTGCAAACGCGGTACCGGATGGCAATGTGAGCCTGAGCTTTGCTGATGACGGCTCCGTCGAGCTTGGCGGACGCCTTAAGAACGGAAAGTGGCGCGTTTTTGCGACGGCCACTTGGCAGTCGGATCCTCAGGCAACAGCGCCAAAATCAGGCTTTGCGGACATCCGGGCCCGTGCAAGACTGCAGGTTCCCGTCAATGACTTCAGCGGGAAATACGGATCGATCGAAATCAGTGATCGCTGGGACTGTAACCAGTCGCTCCATATTAGCAAACGTCAGGACGCGGCGATCAAGCACCTGCGGCTCAAACCCGAATATCGGGGTGATTTGGCGGACTGGTTGGTTCATCCGGCCCTTGCCGATGTCGCATGCAGCATTCCGTTGATGACGCTTGATAGTGGATATGTGCCCGTTGGTGTTGATCAGGTCACCGTTTATGGCGTTCAGAGCAACGAAGTCTATGCCTGCTTCGAGCAGTATAAAAACGGGTACGGAGAGGTCGCGCTTTACGACGTCAAGACAGAACAGCTTGTAATGCTGGCCAGTGGTCTTAACTTCGCAAAAAGTGGCGAAAGAGCAGAACAGCTTCGCCCGCAGATTCTTGAAACAGTCTGGCGCATATCGCCTGTATCAACTGCCAACATTCAGGAAGACTTCCTGTTCATCACCGACGCAGACGATCCGTCTTGCCAAACCGGCTATCGGACCATCCGCGTAGATCAGATCACCAAGGATAGTTTGAGCGGCGTTTCCCATGCCGTCCTGATGCTAAGCCCCAATGAAGACAGTGCGCATCGCACAGCAAACGCCCTGCGAAAGATATTACAAAACATGCAGGGTCGCTTGCGCCTGATTGTCGCTGGATGTGGTGCGTATGGGATTGCCGATGATCTGATTGCCATCAATCCGGGGCAATCCGCAGTAGCAGGTGTGGCACTTGCGGCAGCAAGGGAAGAACCGCAGCTGCAACTGAGCTACCTCGACATTCCGGGCAATGCGTTGTTGGACCAGCTTGGTAAAGAACTTGCAATCCCGCCTGCCACTGACCCCATCGTCCTTTACCGAAACGGGCAGCGCTATGTGCGTGATCTGACATTGGCAACGAGTGATCGGAAAAAGGAAGAGACTAGTTGGCCAACGAGTGGTGTTTGCGTCGTTACCGGTGGTACAGGTGGCTTCTCGATCGCGCTGCTTGAAGAATTTGCCAATAACGGCAAGGTCAGGCTGGCTCTGCTTGGCCGTCGCGACGAAGATTCCCTCGATGATCCTACCAAAGCCAAACTGACGGACCTGCGCAATCAGGGCCTCTCGATTTCCGTTCATGCTTGTGACGTTGCCGACGCGGTTTCACTTGGCAAAGCGCTTGAGACCGTTCGCACAAACCATGGTCCGATCCGTGCCGTTGTCCATGCTGCCGGTATTGCCGATGGTGAATTCCTTGTCCGCCGGGATATGGCAAAGTTTGACAATATCCTTGCGGCCAAAATGGTTGGTGCGCTTAACCTAGACCGTCTGACACGCGATGATGCCATTGCGGCATTTGTCATGTTTGGCAGTCTGACGGCAATCAGCGGCGCGCCGGGGCAGACAGCCTATTGCGCGGCCAATGCTTTCCTTGATGGATTGGCACATCAGCGCAAGGCAGATGGGAAAGCCGCCCTGACGATTGACTGGTGTGCGCTCAGCGAACAGGGCATGGCGGCACGTCATAATGTGCTTTTGGAAGACGGTGCCTGGATTTCCCCGAAAGATGCTAAAACGATCTGGCGCGACGCCATCCGTTTGACGTCCGCCCAATTGACCGTCGTTGACCCGTCATTGGTCCAAACACGTAACGCGACTCAATCAGCTGCCACTCGGAAAGTAGCTAAAGGAGCTCCCCAAAGCGTTACCCTCAGTGCCCGACAACAGATCGCTGCGATATGGGCCGAGGCACTTGGTTATGACAGTGTGGATGCCAACGACGACTTCTTTGCTCTGGGTGGGGATTCCATCACCGGCATGCAAATTGTCGATCGTATGAACAACACGCTTGGCACGGAACTGAGCATCTCTGATCTGTTTTCTGCGCCAACAACGGCTGCCATTGCAGAACTCGCTGGTATGCCTGAGACAGGTTTTGTAAAGCCTCAGCCCGCACCTGCGATGGAACCTACGGCGACAAATTCGCAAGGCGACAAAGCACCATATGCCGCGATCATCGCGATTTGGGCCGACGCACTCGGCTATGACACGATTGACCCGGATGAGGACTTCTTTGCACTGGGTGGAGATTCCATCACGGGCATGCAGATCGTCGATCGCATCGCCAAGGATCTCCGACTTGATGTCAGCCTGACGGATCTGTTTGAGCAATCTACGATTAGCAAACTGGCCGCAAAGCTGCTGGACACATCTGAAGCAACACCCCCCGACGTTTCAGGTGGCATGAATGAAGCACCCACAACATTGACGCCCAAAACGGGCGTCAATGTTGAACCAACCACGATTGATCCGCGCAAGGCGCCGAAACTTGATCGTTATCCGATTTCGCTAGAGCAACTGTCCGTCCTGAACGCTTCGCAGAAGGGCAATATGGGCACAGCGTTTAACCTGCCGCATGCCTTTGTCATCGACCCGTCAGTTGACCTGAACCGCCTGAAAGAGGCAATCCGCGAGGTCACCAAACGCGAGAACGTCCTGCGCACGCGCATTATCCATAATGCGTCTGAAGAAAGCTGGCATATGGGGATCATCGCGCCCGAGGACGCCCTGGCCAGCCTTGATCTTGATGTTCGCAGGGTTGAAGGATCGCTTAGTGAAGCCTGTGTTGCACAGATACGCCCGTTTGATCTTGATGATGGTGTTCCGGTGCGCTGGATGCTGCTGCAGGATCAATTTGGAAAAAATGCACTGTTCTTTGATATTCACCATGTTCTCGCTGATGGCTTCACAACTGAGCGCATCCTTGGCGAGGTGGTGTATGTTTTCAGCGGCAAAGCGCTGCCACCATTAGGGTATCAACTTAACGACTATGCGTGGTGGAGCCAAAACGAAGAAAACACCAAACGCATTGCCGCCGCACGCAACTATTGGCAGTCGATCTATGCCGAAAGTCTTCCCAAACTGGATTTGCCATCGGATCGTCCGCGCCCGGCTTATCACAGCTTTAATGGCGCGATCACATCGCTTGTCATTGATCAGGACCTGCTTGCCAAGGCACGAAAGTTTGCCTCTTCAAATCATGTGACGATGTATACCCTTGTGATGGCAACCTGGTTTACGTTGCTTGGCCGTTTGGCAAAGACCAATGACGTGGTCATCAGTGTTCCTGTTGATGCGCGTGACGCGACAGGCTTTCGCGATACATTGGGCATGATGGTTTCCCTGTTGCCGATGCGCATGCAGTTCGATGGCACAGAGAATGTGGCGGACCTGCTTGCACGCATGCAACGACATCATATCGAAGCGATGCGCCACCGGGCCTACTTCCTGGATCAGTTGCTGCATGACCTGGCACCACCCGCGGCACCGGATCGCACCCTGCTGTCGGAAGTTTCGGTTTCCTATATGAACTTTGAAAGCACTGGTGTCGGGCAAGATATCGTCAAGATTGCTTCAGAAGGCATTGAGGTCCATCGCCATCACTGCAAAAACGACATCTCGATCTTTGTGCGAGATGTTCCTGAACAGATGACCGTGGCTCTCGATTATTACGCCGACATGTTTGATCGCGATTCCATGAACGATCTTTGTCGCGCCTTTGCCGAGACACTTGAGCATATGGTGAATTCCGAAACCCGATTGATCCGGGATATCGACTTTGTGTCTGGATCACCGCTTTCCAAACTGCGCCACTGGCACAATGAGCCCGAAACGCAAGCTGGCGCGATGTCGAGCCCCGCGATATTGAATGCGAATAGCTCAGAAACTGTCAGTGTGATCGCAGAGATCTTCAGCGAAGTTTTCAAAAAGCAGATCACTGATCCTGCGACAAGTTTCGTGAAGCTTGGCGGCCACAGCCTGCTTGCGATCCGGATCGTCAACCGTATTGCTGATCGCACCGGTTCACGTATTAGCATGGCCGATTTCTTTGCCCATCCGACCGTCGCCGGACTTGCGGGACTGATTGATCGCAACCAAGGCGACGAAACGAACCAACAAGACGCACGCATTCCTATTGCCCCCGACATGGCCGTTTATCCGGCAAGTCACGCGCAGAAGCGCCTTTATCTGTTGTCCGAAATGGCACATGACAGTGGTGCGTATGGCATGCTCTATGTCCTGCGCTGTGACGGGACGCTGAAACAAGATGCCCTAAGGACCGCACTGACAAGTTTGGTGGAACGGCACGAACCACTGCGTACCGCTTTTGAACAAGGCGATGATGGCATTTACCAACGTATCACCACGGCCTCGGCCCCGGATGTTACGGTTCACAACATCGCAGTGCAGCCCGATCCGGTGCGCGAAGCCCTTCGTCTTACTCGCGAAGAGGCTGCCACACCGATCGATTTGGATCAGCCGCCGCTTATTCGTGCATCAATTATAAACGTCGCGGATGATGAACAGCTTCTTGTCATCGCAACACATCACATTGTCGGTGATGGCTGGTCATCACGCATTCTGGTTCAAGAACTTGGTATTTTCTATCAGGCTGCGCTGAACAACCCGGTTGCGGACCTTCCGGCCCTTCCGATCACCTATAAGGACTTTGCCTATTGGCAGTCCCAACAGGATTGGTCGGATGCGGCTAATTACTGGCGGGAAAAACTGTCCGGTGCGCCAGATCAGATTGCACTGCCGTTCGACCACAAACAGCCTGATGTTCAATCCTACCGCGGCGCGCATGTACATATGGGGATTGATGATGACGTTCTGGCCGGATTGAATTCACTTGCACGTGCGCACAATGCGACGCTTTCCTCGGTTGGCATGGCGCTGTTCTCCGCGATGTTGTACCGACTGACGCGTCAGGAAGATCTTGTCATCGGCATGGGTGTTGCGAGCCGCGAGAAGACCGAAACCGAAGGCTTGATTGGCTTCTTCGTTAATGTATTGCCAATCCGTGTGCAGCTCGATGCCGAGACGGAGCTTGATACCCTGATTGACCACATTCACGTCAATCTGACTGAAGCCCTGGATCGCCAAGATTATCCGTTTGATGAGCTTGTCCGTGCCGTCGCCCCAAAGCGCAACACCAATAGGCAGCCGCTTGTGAATGTCGTGTTTGAATATCAACGGTTTGGTGCACTTGGTGGTGAAGAAACAACGCAGCCAGGCTTGCCCATGCTAGCGCCAGATCAACCCGGTATGCTGTCAGACAAAATGGATGCGTTTGTCGACAACGCGACGGCAAAACATGATGTGATCCTTTTCCTGCAAGAAGAAGATGGAAAAGCACGCTTCACATTGGAATATGATACTGATCTGTTTGATCATGAGACGATGCAGAAATGGCTCGGATTCCTGACAAGATTTGCTGCTGCAGCAGCGCAGAGCCATACGAATAAGAATGCTTAAAGGGACGTATCAATGAAAATCGCTGATTTTGATTTCGACAGTCTGGAAACGTCCCTGCCCGAAGCCGCAGAAACACCCGCAGCGCAACTCGGAAGCATCATTGATGCTGTCGCCGATGTCGTCGCCAAGCATCCCGAGCGGATCGCCATCAAGGATGAGGCTCAGGATATTTCCTATGAGGTTCTTGATCGCGAAAGCAACCGGATCGCCAATTTCATCATCGGTCTGAACCTGCCCCAAGACGCCATGATTGGCGTCATGACCGGACGTAATCATTTCTACATTTCGGCCATCCTCGGCATTCTTAAGGCCGGGCATCCGTTTGTGCCACTTGATCCGGCAACCCCCTTGATCCGTCGTATTGCCATTGCCAACAATGCGTCCATTCCGCTTGTCTTGGCTGATGCCGAACATGTGGGGGATCTTCACCAATTGCAGTGGCGGTGTGATGGCGTTGAACACATTCTGTGCATCGACCGCGAAAATATTGATGCGATCTCGGAAACGCCGGGTTCACTGATGTCGGTTGAACTGTGGGATCACCTTGCTGGCGATGATGCAGACAACGTTTTGGCCGGTGGGTGGAAAAGCGCATTCACCGGACAACCGATTGCGCAAGAAGCCATGGACGCATTTGGCGCAAATGCACGTAACAAGATCGCCAATCTGGTATCCAAAGACGCGCATGTGCTTGAAATAGGCTGTGCTTCGGGCTTTACCATGAAGCATGTCGCACCGGTCGTCGGAAAATATGTTGCAACCGATCTGTCCCGGCGGAACGTTGAACGTACCGAAGAACTTGCCATCAAGTCAGGCATGACGCACGTCATGGGCCGCCAGTTGGCCGCGCACGACATTGATGTTTTCGAGGAACAATCATTTGATCTGATCATTCTCAATAGCGTCGTCGAAAACTTCCCGGGCTTTGGCTATCTCCGTCAGGTTCTTAACAAGGCTGCCAAATTGCTGGCACCGGGTGGTGCGATTTATCTTGGCAATATCTGGGATGCAGACCGCAAGTCGGACTATCTTGCTGACCTTGCAAAGTTTGCCGCCGATAACGTCGGCAAGGGTTATGACACCCGTCTTGATTTCCTTGAAGACCTGTTCGTGCCCGAAGCATTCCTGAAAGACTGGGCATATGGCCATGGCGGTTTTGCGGTTGAACGCACAGCCATTAATGCGCCGGGCTTTGACCCTGCCCCATACACCTTTGATCTGGTTCTGTCGCCAGATGCCAATATCGCACCAAATAAAACATTGCGTTATCGCCATGATCTTTCTGACCTTGTGCGGTCTGCCGACGGTGCACCTGATAAGCCGTCAGCATCGTCTGACGTTGCCTATGTCCTGTTCACCAGTGGCACGACCGGCACGCCCAAAGGGGTAATGATCGAGCACGGATCTGTGGTTAACCTTGCAAACTCAGTATTGGAAACGCAGCTGAAATTGATCAGCGCAGACGACGCAAAGTCTTGTCTTAATCTGACATGCGTCGCACCGTTTGCCTTCGATGGATCGATTGTTCAGATTTTCGCAAGCCTTCTAAACGGGCACAGTCTTCATATCCCGGGCACCGACACCAGAAGCGATCCCGAAACCCTGCATGACTTCATTATCGAGCATGAGATCGATCAACTCGATGCCACGCCAAGTCTGTTCTTCCTGCTGCTTAATCACTGGTATCAATCCGGCCAGCACTGCCCGGCCAAGATGGTGGTTCTGGGCGGCGAACCGGTTTCGTCGGACTTGGTCGAACGTTTCTTTGCCCTGCCCCAACACAACAGCAGCATACTTGTAAATGCCTATGGTCCGACGGAATGCTGCGTGTCAACTGCGCAATATGTCATGACGGCACAAAACCATCGTCAGATCCTGCCGCCACCGATCGGCACAGCAATTAATGGCGTGCAAATCAGAATATCTGATGAAAACAGCCGAACGCTACCCGATGGCGTGCCGGGAGAAATCCTGATTGGTGGGGCGGGTGTTGCACGTGGCTATCTGAATAACCCGGCCCTGACAGAGCAAAGCTTTATATCCGACAGTGATGGTAGCCGGTGGTATCGCAGCGGCGATATTGGCCGCAAACGCAATGACGGCGAGATCGTTTTTGTTCGCCGTGAAGACGGGCAGGTCAAGGTCCGCGGTAATCGCGTTGAATTGGCCGAAATTGAAACCGCCATCTGCAAACATCCTCTTGTTCGCCATGCGACTGTTATCTTGCACAAATCCGGCAATCAGGGTTCGGAAAATCTGGTTGCATATCTGACCACTGATGATGGCTTTGACGTCACAACTTGCCGGACCCAACTTGAGCAAGCCCTGCCAGCCTATATGGTGCCGGGCTATATGATCTGCCTTGATCAAATGCCACTGACGTCAAATGGGAAGGTCGACAAAGCCAAGCTTCCTGCACCATCGGGCGACCTTCTTGTAGGGTCAAACAAGCATTCACAGAAACTCGAAACCGAGCTTGAACACCAAATCGCCAAGATCATGGGTGAGGTCCTTGATTACACGATTGATGACGCAAATGCCGATTTCTTTGAACTAGGCGGGCATAGCGTCCTTGCAGTGCAATTCCTGTCAAAATTAAATCAGGCGGTTGATATCAAAATTCCGCTCAGCGATTTGTTTAGCTGCGCAACTGTGTCCAAACTTGCTAATCGCGTTGAAATGCGCAAACGCGATGAAAAGGACAAGAACCCGGTCGTTTCAGTCAATACCGAAGGCAAAGGCATCCCAATCCTGTGCTTTCATCCTGTGGGCGGAAACATCCTATGCTATCAGGATATGTCACGTGAACTTGGTTCTGAGCAACCGGTCTTAATGGTCGAATCCCGTGGACTTCAGGAAGGTCAGGGATTAAACGCTTCCGTTGAGGACATGGTCGCTGCCTATATGCCATTCATCCGCGAAATGATCCAGAACGGTCCGGTGCGCGTTGCGGGTTGGAGCTTCGGCGGGTTGCTTGCCTATGAAGCAGGTTATCGCCTGTCACAGGCTGGGGTGGATGTGCGCAGCGTCACCCTGCTCGATGCGATTGCAGTTCCTGAATCTGTCCGTGAGATGCTGCGCAAGGACGAAGCAGAATATCTCGCAGATCTGTTTGGTGAATTGGGGATCGTCAAAGCCGAAGAATTGCGCCCTCTTACACCGGAGGAACGCATTGATTACCTGCTGACGAATGGCAAGGAATGCGATCTTCTGCCAAAGGATGCGGATCGTGGCACGATGCGCCGACTTCTTGCGGTGTTTCAGAACAACGCACTTGCGGCCGTTCACTACATGCCGCCGGAGATTGAAGACATTGATATCCTGCTTGTACGTCCGCAAACCATTGTGCGCGGAGCACCCTACATCGAAGGTGATGAATTTAGCGGCTGGCGCGCATTCACGGGTGACAATATTGAACTCGCCATGGTTCCGGGCACCCATGGCACCATGATTTCCCAGCCACATATTCAAGAAGTGGCAAAGGCCATGCGCAAGCAGATCAAACGAACAATCTAACAGCCAGTCAGCGCAGATTACGGCAAATCGAGATCAACCAAACAGCAAGGACCAGATGGTTTTACGACCATTCTGGTCTTTCATTTTTGAAACGGGTCCTTGCCGGCAAGGTCATTGCCAACCAACCAGAACCGCCCGACCAAACGTACGTCTGATATTGCGCGAAGTTCCGGTATCCTAGCACATAGTGATCGACCTTGTGGGTGATCTCTGACGGTGCATAGATATCAAGCGGTGTCATCATGCCTGTCGTAAGGGTCTTTGCCAAACTTTCGCGCGCGACCCAAAGCAGGCTGGCCGTGTCGCGCTTTGACAACCCAATCGTTGCGCACATTTCGCGTGTTTCGCGATCCAATCCGTCAAGAACCGGACTAACATCATCCTCAGAAGGCAGATCAACATCAATTCCCATCGGGTGCCCACGATGAAAAATCAACGCAGCTGCGAGCCTGTCTGAATGTGAAATCGATACACCAAGGTTCGAGACACTTGCCCCCGCTACATTCGACAGAATTGGCTGTTCGAAGATTCCGCTTTCAATGCTAATCAGGCGTGGATCAATCTCAGACCGATGTGCTTGGAGTGCAATCTTTGCCGCCAAACGACCATGTGTGTAGCTGTCCCTGCGCTGCGCGTGTTCAAAGCTGTCACGGCGCGTCAACTCACCTTCGTTAAGCAATTGACCAATAAGTGTTTCCCTTGCCTCAGGCGCCAAGTCATCAAGTTCAATGACAACCAATGTCGCGCTCAGGACATCACTCAGATCAAAGCTTCCTGATGCGCTATCACGAACCAATTCAAACGACTGAATTTTGATGGCGTCAGACAATCTCACATCACGGCTCCGTCTCAGCGGAATGACATCCAAACCGACAAACAAAAAAAGAATGTCCAAGCATAGCTTGGACATTCTTGAAAACATACGCAGTTATTGGATTTGAAAACCCAATTACGCCTTGGCAGTTGCCGCAGCACCTGCAGGTTTGGCAGTGGTTTTGCCGCCTTTGACATATTCAGAGGCCTTACGCTTCCCTTCTTCGAACTCTTCCTGGAATTTGCCGGAAGCTTCTTCTGCGTCGAAGTTTGCAACCGTACCGCCCTTGGCGAAGTGCCATGCGAAAACGCGACCCAGCGCGTAGGTGCAAGCAGCAGCAAAGGTCGGCATTGCAACCAGACCAAAGATCGTACCAACAACGGGAACACGACGGATCAGGTTTGCCGCAGCATAGCCAACACCAGTTGCCGGAAGTACCGTAGCGACCAAGGTCGAAATGGAATTCTTGATCGCGTTCTCGGAGAACGGCACGCCATAGGTGTCGCAAAGCTGTGCGAGCATGCGCAGCTGAATGGTGCTGCTGGTTGCCATTTCAAGGAACGGGATAGGAACCAAACCACCAATGGCAGCATATGCAGTGTGACGGTTAATGCTGCTATGCGCCTGAGCACGAAGCTCAGCAGTTTCTGCTACAGCAACTTCTTCAGTCTCTTCAACTTTTTCTGCTTCGCTCATAATTGCCTCTTTGCAATGTTCATTTTGCCGACAGGTCGCATACACAAAATTCTAGACTGCCAACACACTACCCCAACTTCCGGTTTATCGCAACAAACAGAAGTTGTTATTGTTTTGTATCTGCCTTCATTTCCGGCACAGCAGCTGGCTCTCGACCGGCAGCTGATTCGGTTCTGACTGCACTGCTATCATATAGCGGCGCGATAGATTGCATCACCTTTTGCAACGTGCTTGGCGAGCCAGGTTGTTCATCACCGGATTGCGTTGCAGGCTTTACATCAGGTGTCGGCACGGAACCTTGTTCTGCCCCACCCGGCTGGCTTGGTGACAAGGGGTTGGAGGACGAAGACGGTGACGCACTACTACCGGGTTCACGAATACCCGGTGAAATCGCATTTTGCGGTGAGATTTCAGCTGCACGTGCGTTCAGGTCATTGGCAGATGGCAAGGTGTTGGCCTGATCGCCAGTCAGTTCCGCACCTGAGGTATCAGAGGACGACTGCGGCGCATCAGCCGTATTCAAGATAACTGGCAAGCCGTCCTTGCCACCAATGATGATGGTCTTGCTGTTTTTCGACGTGGCGAGCGACATGGTCGCTTCGATACCGCGCAGACGCAGATACTCTTCGGTGATGGTCTTCGCAACAATATCCTGAAACTCGCGAATACCCTCAGCCTCGATCTTTTTGCGCTGCTTTTCCTTTTCTTCACGCGCAAGGCGGAAGTCATATTCAAGCATCGCCTGATACTGTTCGGCTTTACGTTCAATGGCATCGGCAACCCGCTGCGGCAATTTGACTGAGCGGATCAGCACGTCTTCAACCGTAACCAAACGTCCCTGGAAGCTCTGGTTTACCAACGAAGATCCAAGCTGGTTGACCATACGCTCAAGGATTTCGGCCTGAATGAATGCACGCGTTTCGGTATAGAGTTGTTCCGGGGTGTAGCGCGAAATCAGTTCACGGGCATGCGATCCTATTTCCGGGTAAACAAGGATTTCCGGATAATTTGGCCCGACAAGCTTGTGCAACATACCTGCCGCATCGCGATTGATACGATAACGAACCGCGATGTCGACTTCCATCGACAGACCGTTGGAAGAGATCGTGTCATAGACGCGGGCCTGATTTTGCAGGCGGGCGTCATAGACAAACATTTTGTCCCAAGGGAAGATCATCTGCACACCTTCGCCGTAGGTATGCTCAACAACGGTCCCACCAAAGAAGCGGTACCACATCACGCCAACATGACCGGCCGGAATGGTAATAAAGATTTGCGGAGCGAGCGCAATCATCCCGATCAGAATAAAGAAGATCGTGATCAGGATTCCTGTTTGCGAGCGTTTGACAACCCGGTGCAGCCAGTTGATGAACCGATCGCGGAAGCCTGGCCGCCGCGCGTTTTCACCCTTGCCTCGTTCCGGACCGCTTGCTGACATTGTTGTGCCATCAACCATTCGCTATCTCATTACTCTTATGCATTTTCATGAAACGTTGATTGCACGTCAGTACTCATCCAGATCATTGATTTTTTCGCGGATTTCGCGTGATGGCCGCGCGACGATCTGAACCAGAAAATCACCAATCGGTGTGATCACCACCGCCAGAATGAAGTGCCCGAGAAACCCGAACGATGTCCGGCGTCCCAACAAGCCGCAAACAACTGCCGCCAGAAGATAAAGAATGATAATGATCAGATTCATTGCCCTGAGCCCGCCGACCTGAGTTAACCCTGTTAAGACGCCTAAGCGACTTTTGCATCCTTAACGACCTTTAACCCGTCTTGGAATTCTTCCTTGAATTTGGGCTCGGCACGTTTCGGGTCGAAATTCTCCATTGTCCCACCTGCTTCATAATGCAGCTGAAACACCCGACCCAGCGCATAGGTGAAAGCAGCATTGAAGCCAGGCATGGTCAGCACACTTAAAGTTGTTCCAACCACCGGAAGGGCTTTTGCCAGGCCCGAAAAGATACCCGTCGCTAGAAACGATTTTCCTAACACCCCACCAGTGATGCTGGCCATCATGGTCGCGATGACTGCTTTGCCACTGCTTTTGCGGAAATCTACTTTATAGTGACTGCTCAATTCGGCTAGCATTTTAAGCTGTACTGCAACGATTGCGGCCGAATCGAGAACGGGAATGGGGATCAATCCAGTGCCCGCAGCCCACATCGTATTGCGCATCACAATTCCCCGGGCCAGCCGGTCTCTTCTGTTGCGTTTGAGCTGGTCCAAGCGCGGACTATCCATGTCACCCCCCGGTTTTGTATGGAGGCCAAAGCATAAACGCTAAATTTTCCCACTGCAAACCGTTTCAGGGGCGTATGCGGACTTGACCGCTTCTTTCCATCGAACGACCATGTCGCCATAAGTGTTTAAATTTAACTCCCGATCATGATTGGGAAACGCGGCGTTTTCCGCCGTCTCGCAGGAGCAATGAATTGAGTCTGGCAACCAAGATCGGTGTTGCGCTGTTTCTGATACTCGCAGCCGCGCTGAGCATGACAACAACGCTCAATTACCTGCGCGTTGAGCAAACGCTTAGGACCCTTGTCTTTCAACAGATGAGTGTTGTGAGACATGAAACAAGTCAGGATCTCCTGGCAGGGATTGATCTTGGCTTGCGTTTGGATAATTTCGAAAACCTTGAGGGGATTCTTGCCCGTCGTTTGCAAATGACACCCGAAGTCACTGGAATTACCGTTCAGGACTGCAAAGGATCGGAAATTGCCCGGGCTACCTCAACGCAGCAACCAGATCCCACCCGCATTGATCGCAGTTCCGAGAGCTTCGGGCCGCGCACTCAATCATCCTGGACAAGCATTTCCGAAAAAGGTGCAGTTTCCCGCAGCATTTTGCACGACAGCCTGGGACAATGTGCCGGTCAATTGATCGTCACCACAGACAGTAGCGACTATTTCCGGAAGCTTGATTTGGCCTTTATTGAGATGTGGAAGTCAGCCGGGTTTGGGATGCTTTTGATCATTCCCATAACGGGGCTTTTGATTATTTTGATGCGCCGCCGTCATCGCATTTTCGTCGAACTTCACCAAGACATAGATCGCGCCATGGCAGGTGAAACCACCGCACGCCAGATCCACGACGAAGACGCCCTTACGGCAAGCGAAATTGAACTGATTTCCCTCTATCGCGAAATCCGCGACAAATTGCCCAAGGACGGCGTGGCGGGCCAGTCATCTGATGCGGAGAAGTCGAAATGAGCAATATCTCTGCATCGAAACACAAACGTCGACTGATGCCCAAAGGCACGATTTGGATCCTGCTTTTGTTTAGCACAATCGCACTTTGCATTGCGCTGATCGGGATATCGTGGCGCGCAGCGGATTTGGTACGCGACGACCTGCAGGTCGAAATTCAGCAAAAGGCGGAAATACAAGCCAAGGCATTGGCTGAGAAAGTTGAACATGCGTTAGAGCTTGGCATCCCGCTTGATCGCATTGTCGGGTTTGAAGATGTCGTCGTTCAGCTACAGGAAGGTGATCCAGATCTGCAATTCGCCGCGATCCTGAATGGAACAGAACCGGTTCATACCGGCGGCGTAGCGGCCAGCACAATTAAGCAGGCCCTGTTTGAGGAGAATGGCCCCAAAACGCCTTCAACCATCATCACACGGATTGAGCTTAAAAGCGTTGCTGATCCTGATCCCAAGCAATCTGACTTTGCCATTGTGATCGGCCATGACCGCGCGGCACTGATGCGCCCGGTGACAGATAACCTGTTTGATATCGCGATCATTTTCATCATCACTCTCGCACTGTCATTTGAACTTGTCCTGTTTGTTCTGACGGTGAATGTCGCTTTGCCCGTCCGGGTCGCGCGCCGCGTTCTGACCAATGTGCAGCAGCACAAATTCACCATCCTGCATGGTCAGTCGACCCGCGACGAGATCGGCAGTTTCATGGAACATATCAATTCCGTGATCAGTAAAACCGCTGCCAAGGTCGGCATTCAGCCGCAGAAAGAACGCGAAGTAAAACTGATCGGTGTGCGGTTATTGGCCTTCATGTTCGTCCTGGCCGAAGAACTTGCGCGCCCGATCATGCCGTCCTTCTTCGGGCAGATCACGGCAAGCTCTATCGATGGTCAGTTGGGTGCCGGGATCGTCATGGCGGTGCATCTTCTGATGGTCGCGATTGCCATGCCGCTTTGCAGCCTGTTTCAGGAACGCATCGGATCGCTTCGCATGTATCTATTCGGCGCATTTCTGGCGACTATTGGCCTTTGTGGGACAGCATTTGCCATGGGGCTCGCCGATTTGATCCTGTGGCGTGCCCTGTCGGGCATGGGATATGCGATCACGTTTGTGGCCTGTCAGTCCTATGTGCTTGATGCAACCAATGACGGCAACAGGACGCAGGGCACTGCGATGATGGTCAGTGGAATTATGCTTGCCGATATTTGTGGCCCGGCGATTGGTGGTATTTTCGCAAGCCATTTTGGCGAAGCGGTGACCTTTATCGCCGGTGGCGTTGTTGCATGCGTTGCTGTCGCATTGGCCTTCTTCCTGATGGACAATATGGTGCGTGGCAAAACACCACCGCCCGTGCCGACCAAACATGCCTTGAAGGCAATGCTGTCCAATCGACGGTTACAGGTCCTGATCCTGTTTGCTGCCGTGCCGGCCAAACTGATCCTAAGCGGTTTTCTGTTTTACCTGACCCCGTTAATCCTGTTGCAGTCGGGTGCAACCACCGCAGAAACCGGGCGCGTGATTATGCTCTATGGGTTGGTCGCCCTTTTGACCGGTTGGGGCATAGCACGGTGGACAGATAGCAAGCAGAATGAAATCCGCGCCGTTGGCATCGGTGGCGCACTTACTGCCATCGGTCTTCTGTTTGCAGGTTTCATGCCGCAATATGCCAGCTTTGCTGTGGCGGTTGCTCTGTTGGGTTTGGCACAGGCTACGTCGATCCCGGCACAGGTTTCAGCCAGCCTGAAAATTGCCGCTGACTTCACCGAGGAACATGGTACAGGTCCGGTTCTGGCCGTGTTGCGACTGGCCGAACGATTGGGAGGGGCATTGGGTCCCCTTCTTGCGGCAAGCTTGACGCTGTCGCTTGGCCTGGAACAAGCCGTTCTGGTGTTTGGTGCGATTGCCGCTGTTTGCGTGATTTGCTTTGAACTTCTGATCGGGCATGTGCCCACAGACCAGAAGGCACAAACCAGTAAGTCGGAGGACGGACAATGATAAGGTTGTTCAGCACCCTCTGCCTTATGATTACCCTCACCATTTGTACGATCAATGTTCCGGGGATCGCGTCGGCAAGTGCACAGGAAGCAAAATCGCTTAAGATCGCGATGATTTTGTGGCGTGGTGAAACACGTGTTGAAGATGGATTTCGCGCCTATTTCGCGGACCGCGATATCCCGGTTGACTTGCAGATATTTGATATTGGTCGCGACCTTGAACGCATCCCCGACATCATTTCTGAAATTCGTAAAGATCCACCAGATCTGGTTTACACATGGGGAACAGGTGTGACATCGCGAGTGGCGGGCAAATATGATCAGGTTGATCCGGCGCAAAACATTACAGATCTGCCCGTTGTGTTTGTCATGGTATCCTCGCCTTGGAAAACCAGCATTGCGGCACCCGCTGGACAAACCCGCCCTAATGTTACCGGGGCTACCCATATTGCACCGCTTCCGGCCCAAATCCAGGCTATTCGCGCCTATCGCCCCTTGACAAAGCTGGGCGTGGTTTACAACAGCCAAGAGGATAACTCGATTTCCAACGTCGAAGACCTTCAGGCGTTGGGGGCCGAAATGGGGTTTGAAGTCCTGACCGCCCCGCTTGGACAGGCGGAAGATCCATCACCGGACGACATTGGACCTGCAGTAAGCGATTTGGCCAAGCGCGGTGCTGATATCCTTTATATCGGTCCGGATAACTTTATCGGCACCTATCGCGATGTACTAACCGAGGCAGGATTCACAAATGGATTGGCGGCCTTTAGCGCTACGGAGCTTGAAGTCCGCGACGGGCAAGCCATGTTGGGCCTTGTAAGCCGCTATGAACTGGTTGGACGCCTTGCCGCCAGCAAGGTTGAAAGCATCCTTTTGGATGGTGTTTCACCGTCTAATATCCCGATTGAAACGCTGGAACGCTTTTCCTATCTGATCAATTTTGCCTCTGCGCGCAAACTTGAAATGTATCCGCCCCTGTCACTGCTTGATTATGCAGAAATCATCAAATGACCAACATCACGCGCCTTGATGAAGGCCACCTTGATGCAATCATTGAGTTGCATCACGCCGTGATTTCCGATGCCGACCCCACACTTGTCGCATCTGAAACCGATGCGTTTTTCAAAGACCACTTGGCCGATTGCGGCAAAACGTTCGGGATATTGGAAAACGGCCGTTTATTGGCCTATTGCGTGCTTGGTCTGCCACGCCCGGGTGATCCGAATTTCGGAACGGATCACGGGCTTGCCGATGCCGACCTTCCGTTCGTGGCCCACATTGACGGCGTCGCTGTCAAAGCAGAGTGCCGTGGCCATAACTGGCAACAAATATTGACACGCCACCGGATGCAAGAAGCCATCAAAGTCGGTCGAAAACTGCTCCTGACCACGGTCGCACCGGGCAATAGCGCAAGCCTGATCAACATTCTGGCTTGTGGTTTGGTTGTTCGGCAGCTGAAGGAAAAATATGGTGGGCAGCGTTTCTTGATGCGCGCAGACCTAACCTCGGCCCCGATAATTTACCCGCGTGCTGATGTGATAGCATGGTGCCGGGCAACTGATTTTGAAACGTGTCACAGGCACCTGGCCGCAGGGTTGATTGGCGCAACATATCGCAAAGCGCCTGGCACAAAGACCATTGAAATCGGCTGGATTCCCGATTACCGCATATAGGTATAGGACGGTTTTGAGCCGACGCTATCCTTTGAAGGATCTTTATAGAGTTCCTGCCAGTCACAGGCATGCATGTCGGTTTCCCAATAGCACGCCGCCCCTTTATGAAAGGGCAGGAAATTGCCTTTGCCAAACATGTCTTTGGCAACCACGCTGCTGAAAGTCGGGAACTCGGTTTTCAGCTTCTCAATATTTTCGTAGATGATACGCGCGACCCAGTAAACCACATACGGATCAGCAGCTTCATAGGCCATTAATGATGCCTTGAAGCCATATGATTCCAAAGCCTGTTCCTGCCCACTATAGGTTTTGGCCGGAAGCACCTGATCGAAGAAGTATCGATTGGCTTTGACCAGTTCCTGGGTCAACGGACCGCCCATACCGACCACCTTGGCGTCGCAATTCATGCTTTCTTCAATCAAGGTTGCCGGGTGACCGATCCAAAGACCGAATGCATCAATATAGTCTTCGCAAATGCCAAGCTGGTTATAGTCCTGTGCCACACTATAGACGGTATCCATGTCTTCAAGCTTAAGACCATATTGCCCAAGAAGTTCCATCCACAATTCGCGCGATGCAGACCCTTCCGGCCCGATATTGATCCGCTTGCCCTTAAGGTCGGCGATGCTGTTGATGTCTGAATCCTTGCTGACAACCAAAAGACCCATTTCATCATGCAGCGACATGACCGAACGCGCCCCGACGATCGGGTTTACACCAGCCTGCGCCTCCCAGTTGTTGTTCGACTGAACAATCATCAACTGAACTCGGCCTTCTTTCATCAATTCTATGTTACTACCAACCCCCTGGGACCGTAGGGGTACGCAATGAACGCGATGACGGTTATAGCTTTCGCGCATCATGTCGCAGATCTTTGCCGCCACCTGAAAATACACACCACTCGTACTGCCGCTGTAGATCGCCGCGTAAAAGGACTGCTCATGCGTACCGTCTCCCATGATTTCCGTCGCGTTACTAAAGGCAACAAGACTATCCGGGTCCTTGGTTTTGCGGCGATATTGCGAAAGCGGGATGGCATCGGGCTTATAGATCAGGCCATCAACCATATCGGGATTATTCTTGTGGGGTTGGAGCTTATCGGCATCATATTGGTCGACATCAAAGGTCTTAGCCTGATTATCCAAGCTAACCTCCTGATCACCGGTTGGTGCAACAATTGACTGTGCGCTTTGCTCCGCCACCGGTGGGTTTGCCGATGCATCTTGCGCATGGGCAGCAAAAGATCCCCCGCCTGCGAACCACAGTGAGACCATCAACCACCGAATTGGCTTAACGGAGCCGCCCATAAGCAATTTCAAGATCAACTCTACCACGAACAGTTTATGTCATATGTTCAGTGTAATGGATGTTGTCACTGAACGTCGAGTTCCAATCTGTTGCAATCTCGGCTCAGGAGCCAAATTTCTCAGACATTTAACCTAATTCACATCACAGATAATGTTTGACCGGTTGTAGCCTGCCAACCATAACCACACGTAATAATCGTTTCGCCCTTCCGGAGCCGATGGTGGCCAGTTTAAACAGCTTTGTCCCAAGTCGTGATGAAATCTATCATGCTGCAAGCCTGATTGCATCATGGCCCGACTATTGTCAAAGCCCGCTTATGCCCTGCCCGGGCCTGGCGCGGGAATTGGGCATTGGCGCAGTATGGGTAAAGGATGAAAGCAAACGGTTTGGTCTTGGCGGGGTCAAGGCGCTTGGCGCGCCCTATGGCCTGAAGCAACAGCTTTTAAAACTTGGCATTGAGCCGGGATCACCCGAATGCCGCAACTATGTGGCTGTCGCGGCAACAGACGGCAATCATGGTCTTGCCACCGCATGGGCCGCAAAAAAGTTCAATTGTCAGGCACGGATCTATGTCGGAAGCGACGTCGACCCGGCCCGTATGCGCCGTATCCGCGATAATGGTGCAGAACTGGTGGAAATTGATGGCACCTATGATGATGCGGTCATGGCCGCCAGCAAAGCAGCCGAAGCAGACAACATCCTTCTGATCACGGATACCGACTATGATGGCACGCTTGATGTCACCCGCGACATCATGGCGGGTTACGCAATGTTGGGATTGGAATGCGCCCAACAGTTGCGCGAACAAAAAGGCGAAATCGACAACATCTTCCTGCAATGCGGGGTTGGCGGTATGGCCGCAGGTTGCGCCGTTGGCATGTGGCATGAAAGCGGTAACAAGCCGACCGTATTTACCGTCGAGCCAGATGCTGCCGCCTGTGTGAAAGCAAGCATTGAAACCGATGTCCTGACCAAGGTGCCTGGTAAGCTTTTAACACGGATGGTGGGACTTTCCTGCGGATGCCCCAGCCTGACTGCATTTGAAATTCTGCGCGATGTCAGTGCTGGCAACATCGTGATTGATGACACAATCGCCAAACACGTTCAGGACCGGCTTGTTGCCGGTGTGCGAAACGATCCACCGCTTGATACCTGGGACACCGGCATTTCAGGCATTGCCGGGCTTTGGCATGTTGCGAAAACCCCAAAATTGCGCAGCCAGTTTGGTCTGACGGAACATAGCCGTGTTCTTGTGATCAATAGCGAAGGCGCGATCCCGGAAAAATATCTTTAAATCAAATGCCAAGAAACATGGCGCGTCTGCTGGACAGTTCGTCACGCCATGCTACAGTTGGGGCCTGTGACGACAGGTTGGTTTTTGGGGGCTGCTAAATAAATGAAGTTGCTGGAATTGTTATCTTGGGGTGATAACAAGCTTGCTACCCGACTTATCCTCGCCGGTGCGCTTTCCGGCGTTGGGAGTGCAGCACTTCTTGGCCTTGTAAACACTGCCGCCGAAGAGATCGCCGATAACGGCATTGATCGCGTCAACTGGCTTCTGGCTGGCATCTTTATCGCGCTTTCGATCATCTATTTCCTGGCCGAGGTCTATCTTAACAGCACCATTGCCAAACAGATCGAAGCGGGAATCGACAAGGTCCGTAAAAAGCTTTTGTCTCAGATCGCTGTTGCCGACTTCGCCCAACTTGAAAGCTTTGGACAAACACGCCTGTTTGAAACCATCACCCAAAGCACACAGATCATTTCCCAAAATTCACACCTGATTGGCATGTCCTTCAGAAGCATTTTGCTGCTGATTGCCGTCATGGCCTATGTCTTCTGGATATCGATGCTGGCCTTCTGCATCATCGTGGTCGTCGTCGGCAGCGGGATCGTCATTTACCTGCGCATGGGCAAGACACTTGCCATGTGGTTTGGCAAGCTGCATCAGGTTGAAAGCATCCTGTTTAGCAAGGTCGCCGACCTGTTTGCCGGCATCAAGGAAGTGCGCATGTGGTCGCGCAGAAGCGACGCCTTCAAGGTCGCCTTCATCGATGCATCGGAAAACAAGGCCGAAATCGGCACGAACGCGCAAGCGATGATTTCGCGTCAGATGATCATGGGGATAACCGCGTTCTATATTCTGCTGGCCATCATTGTGTTCATCGTCCCGGTCTATTCCGACAGCATCGACACCGACGTTGCCAAGATCAGTACAGCAGTGCTTTTCATGATCGGTCCGATCAGCGTGATCGTGCAATCCATGTCTGTCCTGGGCATGGCCGAACAATCCGCTAACCGGATGATGGAACTGTCCAAGGACCTTGAAGCGATCTGCGAACCGATTGCCGATGAAGGCATGACGTTTGAGGACAAATTTGATCAGGTCACCTTTGATGATGTGTCCTTTACCTATCCCAACCGCGATCCGCGCCACGGCTTTGCTTTGGGACCGATCAGCTTGACGGTCAAACGTGGTGAATTGCTGTTCATCACCGGGGGAAATGGGGCGGGTAAATCAACCCTGATAAAGCTGCTCACCGGACTTTATCAGCCGACCGCAGGCAAAATACGGATCAACAATATCCAGCTTGGCCCGCAAAGCCTGTCGGCCTATCGCAATCTGATCGCAACCGTGTTTTCAGATTCCCACCTGTTTGACGAATTGTTTGGCACCGATGAAATCACCGATGAGCATGCCAGATACTGGATCGAAAGGTTTGAGCTATCGCACGTGACCGGTATTCGCGATGACAAGTTCATCACCATTGCCCTGTCGGCGGGTCAACGCAAACGACTGGCGCTGATTACGGCCATTCTTGAAAACCGTCCGATCATTGTTCTGGATGAATGGGCCGCAGATCAGGACCCCTATTTCCGTAAGAAGTTCTATCACGAGATTTTGCCAGAGCTTAAAAAGCGTGGCACGACCATCATCGCCGTGACCCATGATGATCATTATTTCGAAGTCGCTGATCGCCGCCTTCATCTTGAAACGGGCAAGCTGACCGAACTTGCCCTTGATGACCCACGTGGGAGACTTTGAAATGTTGTCGCTGAACATTCTTCGCACTCAGGCAAAGATCAATCTGCGCACGGTTGTTGCTCTTCTGACCATGGCTGCGGTTTCGACCACTATGGTCCTGATCATCGTTAACATGGCGTCTGAGCAAGCTGAAAACAATGAAGTCAGTGCCCACCTTATGGCGTTGATGGCGCTATCCCTCATCGGATTCATCTGGGCACAGCACAAGGCTGATACCATTGTCTCGGTCGAGGTCGAACGCATCCTGCATGAATTCCGATTGTCTCTGTTTGACAAGGTCGGCAAGGCTTCGCCTGAAACGCTGGATACCGTCGGTGAAGGCCCGATTCAGGCCGCGATGACCCAGGAAATGCAAACTATTTCCAACACGCTGCCAATGCTGATGAACGGCATACAGCAGCTGGTCCTGATCCTATTTGTCAGTTTGTATCTGGCCTATCTGTCGCTGTTTGCCTTTGCCATGATTGGTGTCTTGGCCGCTCTTGCGGTCACCATCCACGTTTACCGTATCAAGAAGGTCAATATCGCGATCCGCGAAGCCGCCGAAGATGAAGGCAAACTGTTTGGCGGGCTGAGTGATCTGCTGCATGGCTTCAAGGAAGTGAAGATGAACAATCTTCGCCGGGATGCCCTGCTTTTGCATTTGCATGAGCGGTCTGAACGGACCCGTGACACAAAGGCAGAAATCAAACAGCAATGGAGCCGCGAAACAGCATCTGTCCAGCTGGCGTTTTATTGCATGATGGCGGCAATGGTCTTTATCGTGCCGATCTTTACATCCGACTATCATGACGTTGCGGTTCAAACGACAACCGCGACCTTGTTCCTGTTTGGCCCGATTGGCTCGACCATTATGACCTTGCCAAGCTTCAACGACACCGAAGCAGCTCTGGCAAAGATCACCAGCCTTAAGGAACAACTGAGCGCGGAACTCAGCAAACAGGATGAAAAGGCCGCCACCGCTGACAGCCTAACGCAGCCTGTGGGCTCCGATACCGCCACCACCACACCACTAGCCCGCATCGATGCAATCACGATGAAGGATGTTCGGTTTACCTATCCCGGACCAACGGGTGGTTTTTCCGTTGGCCCCTTGAATGCCACCTTCAGGAAAGGTGAGATTACCTTTATCACCGGAGGCAATGGCGCGGGTAAATCGACCATGATTTCGCTGCTAACAGGTCTTCGCGCCTTTGACAGCGGTGAGATCAGAGTGAATGGTGAAGTCCTGCGACCATCGCAGTTTCAGGATTACCGGGACCAGTTCGCGTCGGTCTTGTCGGGGTATCATTTGTTTGATGAACTATATGGCATCGATCCAATTGATACCGACCAGGTTAATGACTTCCTCAGACTGCTTGAAATTTCTGACAAGGTCACCCTTGATGGCAACAAATTCTCGACCACGTCCCTGTCACAGGGGCAGCGCAAACGCCTGGCACTTGTCAGCGCCCTTCTCGAAGACAAGTCGGTTCTTGTTCTTGATGAATGGGCCGCAGATCAGGACCCACATTTCCGGTCGGTCTTCTACGAGAAGCTTCTGCCTATGCTACGTGATCAGGGCAAAACACTGATTTGCGTGACACATGATGACCGCTGGTTTGATGTTGCAGACCGAATTTATCACGTGCGTGACGGACAGTTTGACGAAGCCAACGCCTAAGCAACGCCTCCCAATCGATCAGACACGATTGCCGTCACCGCGTCCACGTGGTCGGTGATGAAGAAATGACCGCCGGCGTAAACGTGCTTGGAAAATGCTCCGCTTGTGGCATCAGCCCATCCATCAAGATGATCTGGTATCGGGCTTGTATCCGCATCCCCACCAAACACTGTGATCGGACAGGAAAGCTTTGGCAGATTTTTCGAAACAGCGGTTTCTGATAGCTTGAAATCAGCCCGAAGCGGGGCCTCGAAAAGTTGCCGATATTCTTCGTTCTCAAATATCTCTTTGGGGGTTCCGCCATATTTTACGACTTCCTTCCAGAAGCTATCTGATGGCAGACCATTGAGCGACGCACGTGTCAGTTCCAGATCAGGACTGCGGCGCGCAGCCAGAAATAAGAGGCCTGGCTCTACACCACCATTGACAAAAATCTTACACGCCAAGTGATGGGATATGATTGCCCCCATCGAATAGCCAAAGAAAGCGTAAGGCAGATCCGTCAGGGGTGAAATAGCCTGAAAGATATGTTCGACCATCGTGTCAATCGTATCAATAACTTGCTCACCAAACCGCTGCTCACGCCCCGGAAGGCAGACCAAAACGATCTCGACATCTTCTGGAAGCTTGTCACGCCAAGGTCGATAAAAGGTCCCACCACCGCCAGCAAACGGAAAACAAAATAGTCGCATCCGGGGGGGAAATTTCCCAGGAAGCTGCAAGAACCATCTGTTTTTATCGACCAAAGGATCCCCCTTATCCAGTCTGCTTAACAGTTAGCATCCTGGGACTTTGAATAAAGAAATATTTCAGATGTATAAGACGCATTGGTTTTTTCCTGCAACCATCAGACATTGATGTTGTTCCGATCTCTGCCCTGAATACATTGATGAAATGCGATGCATCGTAAAAGCAATCTGGGTGCTGAGCTTTTCGGTTTCGTCAAGAATCCATACGGATGAGCTGCCATGCTTTTTTGACCAAGTCTTCCTTGGCAATCAGGTTGGTCGAATAACCGAGTTGGAGTTTATCACCTTTCACCCCCTCGTTACGGACTAAGTGATGAACGTTCTCACCAAAGCATTGCTGCTGATTTGCATACTCTTAAGTGCAATCACCATTAGCGACGGCAATGCCGACGCTCAATGGACCGGCCTTGGTCAAAAGCCCTTTACCGTCTGCGAGGAACCTATTTCGCGATCCGAGCCTCGTGGTTTTTGCTGCCTACCCACTAAAACCACTTGCAAACGAGAGTCTATAAAGTGTTCTGATGTTTTCCCTCACTGAAAAACCACAAACGACAGCGTGACACACTGAAATGCTTCGGAATTTCCTGTTCGTGGCAACTGGGTAACAAGTCGCAACGTAACCGCTGCAGATACCTGGGGCTATCGAGCAACCTCATTTCCCACTGAGATTGCTTCGCTGGAAAAAGAACGAACCTACTCAAAATCTCAGAGATGGATTGCAAAAAAAGCCCGGCAAGGAAGAGCATTTCTGGCGAATGAACGGGCCGAAGGTTGATCGTAGCGTGTTTTGATAAAGCTACTAAACGCATTGAAGCAAAGCTTAGTGTGATTGCACCAGATCGCTCCTATAGCGTTCCAAGAAATGCCGTTGGCCTGTTGCTGTTTGCAATTTCTGTCTTGCTCTGCTTGATGCCTACGGCAATCGCCGTTTTGTGTCACGTGAAGCAGCTTATCGCTCCTGCCAGTTCTTAGGTGTGGCTGACTTTACAACCTCAGCCCATTGCTGTTTGCGTCGTCCTGATCATTTATGGGCGTAGGTTGGATGATGATAGGCTCATGACTGAGCAGAGAAAACTGCTAACATATCACTTGGAATGCAAAGCAGCACGAGTAAAGCACATGCATAGGTTTCCAAAAAAAGATTCAGTTCCACGAAACGTCGCTATTATGATGAGAGAACGTCGAGTAACCCAAATATGACGCCCAAGGCGAATAGATCAAATTGACTGACGCCGGGCACAAGTTAGCGGTAGGAGTCCCTGCATGAGCGCCCTTTTGTTTTTAACATCACAGCAAGTTTCTTACCGCTGGGCGCGAGCTGGTATTCTTGGAAGATGCAACAAGCCGATCTCACCCGCGACCCTCGCATTCTGGCGTAGCGAAGGAACAGGCCCCAGGCCGGTAAAAGCCGTGGGCGCTATTCGATACGGCATCAAGGCTTTACGGCAATATGAACGAGAAAACTTCGGTCAGGAATGTGACGTCCCACAAAATTCAGACACTCACGGATAGTGATATTTTTGCTACCTATTTGCTACCTAAACCAAAAAAGGCTTAGAGGAGGGAACCTCTAAGCCTTTGAATTTTTGGGGCGAGTGATGGGACTTGAACCCACGGCCCCCAGTGCCACAAACTGGTGCTCTAACCACCTGAGCTACACCCGCCATCGTGTGGCGCGGTTTATATGGCCCGAGGCCTTCGGCGTCAAGCGCATAATTTCACTTTTTTGCCCGGAAATTCTGCAAGTCTTTCAAAGCGCGGAATTTTGCGGGGTTGGGCTTTGCGAGCAGCTTTTTCACAGCCCAAACGCCCGGTGATGATCCCACCCTATCCCTCCGTGCATCTTGCATGTGTCGCGATATGCCTTAATTAGTTCAATTCAATAACAGGCCAGTACCATCAACTGCGGCCAAATTTGCCACACCCTATATATAGGGTAGCCAATTGTTAGCCCGGATGGCCATTGCGCCACAAAAGAGAAAACAGACGGAGTATCGGAATGAAGTGGGGCGTTTTAAGCACCGCCAAGATCGGCACGGAAAAGGTTATTCCGGCCATGCAGGAAAGCGACAAGCTGGAAATTCTGGCGATTGCCGGTCGTGATCTTGAAAAAACCCGTGAGGTCGCAGAAAACCTGCGCATTCCACGCGCCTATGGCGCCTATGAAGAACTTCTGGCCGACCCGTCGATTGAGGCGATTTACAATCCCCTGCCCAACCATTTGCACGTCGAATGGACGATCAAGGCGCTTGAAGCCGGAAAGCATGTGCTGTGTGAAAAGCCGATTGGTCTGGACACCGAAGATGCCAGCCGCCTGATCGAAGCGCGTGACAAAAGCGGCAAGCAGGTTCTTGAGGCCTTTATGATCCGCCATCATCCGCAATGGCTTGAAGCGCGCAAGATCGTTGAAAGCGGTCAGATCGGGCAACTTACCACGGTGCAAAGCATCTTTACCTATTTCAATGCCGATCCGAATAATGTGCGTAACAAAAAGGATATTGGCGGCGGCGGTTTGCTTGATATCGGCTGCTACTGCATTGTCGGCCCGCGCCTTGTCACGGGCAAGGAACCGGTGCGTGTGGTATCGCTGATGGACAAGGATCCGAAATTTGGCACCGACCGGCTTGTATCAGGCATGCTTGATTTCGGATCGGGCCTGCAGGCAAGCTTTGTCTGTGGCACACAGTCCGCTGCGGTTCAGCGCGTGCATATTCTGGGCTCTGAAGGCCGGATTGAAATCCTGATGCCGTTCAATGCCGTGCCGGAAAACGAGGCCGTCATTCGCGTTGCTGGTCAGAAACAGCCGGGCTTTGACGAAGCACGCGAAATCAAGTTCCCCGTGTGCAACCAATATACCCTGCAAGGCGAAGCCGCGACGGCGATCTTTAAGGGCGACAGCCCCGTCGATTACCCGATTGAAGATGCGATTGCCAATATGCAGATCCTTGATGCCTTTAACCGTTCGGCCAAAACCGGAAGCTGGGAAATGGTGAAATCCTGATTGATTTTCAACCCCACAACCAAATTCAAAAGCCGGGGAAATCCCGGCTCAGATTGCTGACAAAGTCCTCGCCAATGGCGGGGACTTTTGATTCAATGGGGCATGCTTAAGAAAAAGACCTCCCACCAGGAAGAACTTGAGATGGTCAGGATCATTTGCTGCGCAAGATCGACGCGGTGATTGACTTCAGTTTCATCCATGACCGGGTTGCGCATTTATATTGCGCCGATAACGGTCGGCCGGCGCTTGATCCGGTGATGTTGTTCAAGATGCTGTTTATCGGCTATCTGTTTGGCATTCGCTCCGAACGGCAATTGATACGCGAGATCGCGGTCAATGTGGCTTATCGCTGGTTTTTGCATCTTCGCCTGACCGACAAGGTGCCCGATGCCAGCACGATCAGTCAGAACCGGCGGCGACGGTTCAATGACAGTGACATCTGTCAGGAAATTTTTGACGAGATTGTTGAACAGGCGATCCGGGCAGGACTTGTTGATGGCACGGTTCTTTATAGCGACAGCACCCATCTTAAGGCCAATGCCAACAAGAACCGGTTCGACCGCCAGGTGGTCGAGAAGTCACGTGCGGACTACCTTGCCGCCCTTGATGCCGATGTTGCACAGGATCGCGCCGATCATGGCAAGAAACCGCTCAAGGAAAAGGAGCACCATCCCGTTGCCAAAGAGACTAAGGTCAGCCGCACCGATGCCGATAGCGGCTATATGGTGCGCGATGGCAAGCCCAAGGGGTTTTTCTATCTCGATCACCGAACTGTGGACAGCGCGCATGCCCTGATCACCGATATCCATGTCACGCCGGGCAATGTGCATGACAGCATTCCCTATCTGTCGCGCCTTGACCGGCAGCGTGATCGGTTCGGCTTTGATGTGTGTGCGGTTGGTCTGGATGCAGGCTATGCCACGGCTGGCATCGCCAAGGGACTGAAAGACAGGGAGATTGAGGGGGTGATTGGCTATCGCCGCCCGACCCATCGCCAAGGATATCTGCGCAAGAAAGATTTTGAATATCTGCCCGGGCTTGATGGCTATCGATGTCCGCAAGGGGAAATCCTCAAATACAGCACCACCAACAGATCCGGATACCGGGAATATAAAAGCAAGCCTACGGTTTGCAGAACCTGTCCACTGCGCGATGCCTGTACCCAAAGCCACAATCACACCAAGGTCGTCACGCGCCATATCAGGCAGGAGAGCCTTGAGAAGATCAAAGCCAACCGGCTCAGCCCGTGGGGTAAGCGGATTTATGAGCGTCGCAAGGAAACCGTCGAGCGCAGTTTTGCTGACGCCAAACAACTGCATGGCCATCGCTATGCCCGCATGCGGGGCCTGCGCAAAGTACGCGAGCAGTGCCTTCTTGCGGCTGCCGCCCAGAACATCAAGAAGATCGCCCTGATCCTGACGCGCAAAGGGGCTTTTTGTGACGTTATTTTAGCGGTAATCGCAATTATTGCCATCAGACCCCGGTTCTGGCGGGTATCATTCGCATAAATCCGGCGTTATCCTGCAGCCCCCAAAAAAGAAACATCTCGCTCCAAAAACAAAACCCCGCCTCTTAAAGACGGGGTTCGTCAGCAGTCTGTCCCGGCTTTTCTATGCGCTTTTGGCCTTTGCCCCGGCAAACTGGGCCGCACGCCGTTTAAGCCGCGGGAACATGAAGTCATTAAACGCCCGCACACGCGGGGTCGCCTGAAGATCACGATGCATCAATATCCAAAGATCGTTATCAAGCCCGTCAATCGGATCGCCAAACACGGCAATATTGCCAAAGGCAGCGGCCAGAAAGGCGGGTAAAACGGCAAACCCGGCCCCGGCATCAACAAGACGCGCAACATTCAGCAACGAATTGCTGCGCATTACGACATGTTGCTTGGCAAACTTGGTATCGCGCCAACGCGCGGCCTTGATATGGGCCAGTGTTTCATCGCAGGTAATCCATGGTCCATCTGTCGGACCAGCAAAGCCCCTGGGCCCGCAAATCACCGATTTGATCGGGGCGATCTGCCGCCCGACCAGATTTTCATTGGGCGCGTTGCTTGGCCGAATGGCAACATCCGCATCATGGCGGTTAAGGTCATAAAACCGGTTATCGGTCACCACCTGCACGGTAATTTCCGCATAGTGATCCGCAAAGGCGGCAAGATCATCGGCCAAGCCCCCATACAATAATGTATCCGTGGTGGTCAGGCGCAGCGTGCCAGATGGCCGGATATCGCGCCCGGCAAGCTTGCGTGCCAGAACATCCATTTCCGCCTCAAGGGTTTTGGCGGTTTCAATTGCCGCAAGTCCGGATGTGGTGGGCTGATAATCGCCCTGCTGACGTTCAAACAGCTTGGTGCCCAGGCGGGTTTCAATATCAGCCATGCGGCGAAACAGGGTCGAATGATGGATCCCCGTCTGTTTGGCCGCCTGTGTAACGCTGCGCGCCCGTGCGACCGCCAGCACCAGTTTCAGATCATCCCATTCCAGCATCTATGCCCCAAACGCACTGTAATTCACCCGAACTCTCACCCGAATTCGGCAATTCGCACTATTGCACACATCATGTGATTATTCCCAAATTTACTTCGCGCTCATGCACATCAATAGTGATCCCATCGACCCGCGATATTCAGATGGAGATGAAAAATGACCACAACAATTTCCCGCAGTGACCTTCAGGCCGCCCTTGGTTCCGCCAATGCCCCGGTTCTGATCGAAGCCCTTCCGGCGCGTTATTATGTTGATGCCCACCTGCCCGGTGCAATCAACATCCCCCATGACAAGATTGATGAAACCGTCAAAACCATCTTGCCGGACCTTGATGCGCCGATTGTCGTCTATTGCGCCAACGGCCCGTGTAATAATTCCGGCATCGCCCAGGTGGCCTTGACCAAACTTGGCTATCGCAATGTGCGTGATTATCACGACGGCAAGCAGGACTGGCTTGATGCAGGCCTGCCGCTACAGGGCCAAGGCGCGCTTGAGACATCCGGCTAACGCCCATTCCCCAACGCGCACCACAAAAACAGTAAAACGGGCCGACATAAAATTGTCGGCCCGTTGTACAACAAGGAGAAATTCTTAAAGATTGACTGCTCGCCGTCTTAACCAATCCCCCCAGCAGCTCAAAAACTCTCGAAAGGCCGGGATCGAAATCCTAAGTACTTGACTCCCTCTTCGATTCTCAAAATCGCAGACAAACGCCAAATAGCTTGCCTCACCATCGTAGCTGGTCTGACCGTTCGCATCTAAGTAAGCAACATTGCCGTGAGCCAATGAATGACGAAAACACTTGATGACATCGTTGACAGTTAGCTCTGCGACAATGGCATTAGCTTCAGGCTCATTCAGCCTATCAGCGACCTCGAGAGGCAAACCCTCTGGAACCAAGACGACTTTGTCTTCTTTAGAAGAGTTTCTAAAGTAAGCCCATTCCGCCGATTTTATCCAATCAACCTCATGGACCTTCTTCTTCATCAATCGACGGAATTCGACAAAAACAACCTTATCTGTATTAAACTCGTTAGCTCGATCATTTTTCTGCTTAAAGCGCTCAAACGGAACAATTATCATAGGCATCGCCATCGAAAGAAGAAACGTTACCGTCAGACTTCCTCTACCATCCTCAGCAGCAATATTGTTCTCGACGTTGGCATATAGCCCTTCAAGGATCGCCAGACTACGAGCTGGGATTTCGGTACCATAAAGCTTTGGAATCCCCATCAAACACTCCGAGCTTATTTGGAGAACGCCTTTTTCATGCGCTCAATCGCTTCGTTCATTTTGATTTCTTCCTTACAGAAACAGAACCGCACGAAGTTGCGCACACCGCCATCTTCGCCCTGATAGAAGGCCGACACCGGAATGGCGACGACGCCTGCTTCCTTGATCATGATCTGACAGAACTCGACATCATCACAATCATACCCCAACGGACGGAAATCACAGGTTATGAAATAGGTGCCCTGGGAATCGAGCACATCAAACCCGACCTCCTTTAACCCCTTCATCAGGAAATCACGTTTGCCCTGCATCTCAGCGGTAAAGGCTTCGAAATATGCGTCTTCCTTGTTCAGACCATAGGCCACACCATGCTGCAATGCCGGGGGCACGGTAAAGACAAGGAACTGGTGGGCCTTTTTGATCGGCTCCATCAATTTGGCGCAGGCCGTGACATAACCGATTTTCCAACCGGTCAACGAAAACGTCTTGCCTGCCGATCCAATGCGCACGGTGCGTTCATGCATGCCCGGAAATGTCATCAGCGGCGTGTGCTTGCGCCCGTCAAAGACAAGGTGCTCATAAACCTCGTCACACAGCGCGACCACGTCATGCTTGATGCACAGATCGGCAATGAATTGCAGTTCATCATCGCCATAAACCTTGGAACACGGGTTTTGCGGCGAGTTGATCAGGATCAGCTTGGTTTTTTCGGAAAAGGCTGCGGCCAGTTCTTCGCGTGGCAAATCCCAGCTTGGCGGGGTTACACGCACCAGCTTGGGAATACCGCCTGCCAGCTTCACAATCGGAAGGTAGCTGTCATAAAGAGGCTCGATCAGGATCACCTCATCGCCAGGCGCCACCAGTCCAAGAATGACATTTGCCAACCCTTCGGTCGCGCCAACAGACACCAGCACTTCTTTCTTGGGGTCGACCTCGATGCCATAAAACCGTTTGTTGTGATCGGCAACGGCCTGCAAAAGTTCCGGCACCCCTGCCAGCGGCGGATACTGGTTGGACAGCTCCATCGTTGCCTTGGCGGCAGCTTCGCGGATATCGGCCGGTCCATCCTCGTCTGGTGCGCCCTGCCCCAGATTGATGGCCTGGTGTTTTTGGGCCAGTTCGTTCATCACTTCAAAAATCGTGATACCGCCCGAAGCGAAAAGCGGGTTGCCGACAAAATCGGTCATGAGGCGTCCTTTTATATTATGGTCATTCACCGGTGGGTGGCATCCAGCGGTTCCAATTCCCCTGTCAGCGGCCTTGGTGCGCAATAATATGCAGATGCACGATCGAACAACAAATACAATTGCATAAGCGTACACGGCGGTATTCAGGCCGATCTCGAGTCACGGGTATCCTGCACAAAATTCATCGTCAAAAGAACCCCTTCTTCGCAATTCTGGTCATGCGGCAACAACAAATTACAGGGCCAACTGCGCGGAACCCCCGCCGATCTTCCGTTTGCACAGTGCGTTTGCATATTTTTTGGGCAATTTGCTTAAAACGCAGTCACAATACGGTGTAAAAATCGCAAAATTCTTGTGGGTTTTACTGGGTTTTCGCACCAAGAATCCCTAGAATGCCGTGGCCGGTGAAAACTGGCATGGTCCATGCAATAGACACAGCGCGAAGCATCAACGCTTTATAGAGTTCAAGCAACTCTCGCCAAAAAGCAGAGGGCGCTAATGAAAAAAATTGAAGCCATCATCAAGCCGTTCAAGCTTGACGAGGTAAAAGAGGCCCTTCAAGAGATTGGTCTCAAAGGGATTACCGTCACCGAAGCCAAAGGTTTCGGCCGTCAGAAAGGCCATACGGAGCTGTATCGCGGCGCCGAATATGTCGTGGACTTTCTGCCGAAGGTAAAGCTGGAAATCGTTGTCGAGGACACGCTTGTCGAGCGTGCGATTGAGGCAATCCAGCAAGCCGCTCATACCGGGCGTATCGGCGACGGTAAAATTTTCGTTTCCTCACTTGAGGACGCGATCCGTATTCGTACTGGTGAACGGGGCAACGACGCGATCTGATCGGTCATGCCATCAAAGAACACCATACGGTAACTAATTATGAGTTTTAAAGGGTTGCATCATGTCTGACGCTGCTTCTGTACTTAATCTGATCAAAGAAAAAGGCATCCAGTTTGTCGATCTGCGCTTTACCGATTCCAAAGGTAAATGGCAGCACACCGCGCAGGATATCTGCACGATCGACGAAGACGTTTTTGTTGACGGCATCATGTTCGACGGTTCGTCGATCGCCGGTTGGAAAGACATTAACGAATCTGACATGATCCTGATGCCGGATCCGGCCACCGCTGTTGTTGATCCGTTCACCGCTCAGCCGTGCCTGATCCTGTTCTGCGACGTTATCGAACCGGCCACCGGCCAGGGTTACGAGCGTTGCCCGCGTTCGACCGCGAAACGCGCACTTGCTTACATGAAGTCGGCAGGCATCGGCGACACCGCATTCTTCGGTGCAGAGCCGGAATTCTTCCTGTTTGACGATGTTCGCTGGAGCACCTCGCAGGAAAGCATGGCTTATGCGCTTGACTCCGAAGAAGGTCCGTACAACACCGGCACCGAATTCGAAGGCGGCAACCGCGGCCACCGTCCGGGTCCGAAGGGTGGTTACTTCCCGGTCCCGCCGGTTGACTCGGCAAACGACATCCGTGCCGAAATGGTCAACTACATCAACGAAATGGGCGTGCGTTGCGAAAAGCACCACCATGAAGTTGCACCGTCGCAGCACGAACTGGGCATTGCCTTTGGCACCCTGATCGAACATGCCGACGCCATCCAGATCTACAAATACTGCATCCAGATGGTTGCACACCAGTATGGCAAAACCGCAACCTTCATGCCGAAGCCGATCTTCGGCGACAATGGTTCGGGCATGCATGTTCACCAGTCAATCTGGAACGAAGGCAAGCCGCTGTTTGCTGGTAATGGCTATGCGGATCTGTCTGACACCGCCCTGTATTACATCGGCGGCATCATCAAGCATGCCAAGGCACTGAACGCCTTCACCAACCCGTCGACCAACTCTTACAAGCGTCTGGTCCCGGGCTTCGAAGCACCGGTTCTGCTGGCATATTCTGCCCGTAACCGTTCAGCATCCTGCCGTATCCCGTACACCGCATCGCCGAAAGGCAAGCGCGTCGAGATCCGCTTCCCGGATGCGATGGCCAACCCGTACCTTGCATTCACCGCAATGCTGATGGCCGGCCTTGACGGGATCGAGAACAAGATCCACCCGGGCGAAGCAATGGACAAAAACCTCTATGACCTTCCGCCGGAAGAGCTCAAAGAAGTTCCGACCGTTTGCGGCTCGCTGCGTGAAGCTCTTGCAAGCCTCGATGCAGACCGCGAGTTCCTGAAAAAAGGCGACGTCATGACCGACGACCTGATCAACGCGTATATCGAGTTGAAAACGGAAGAAGTCATTCGCTTCGAACAGGCTCCGCACCCGGTCGAATTCGACATGTACTACAGCGCATAATCTTCCATCCGGAAGACCACACTTACGCGAAACGCCCGGCCAGATTGGCCGGGCGTTTTTCATTGGCATTTAAACTGTTTGCTTACCCCTTACAGATAAAATTTGACCTTATCTTGGGGATGGGGATTAAATCGACCTTATGAGCAAGGCGATCACTATCCTACGTCTCGTTGGAGTACAGATCAGGTTCGAGCGCTGCTGAATAGAGGCAATATTGGGCTTTGCCCGCGGCCTTGGCTTCATACATCGCCTTGTCAGCTCGGCGGAGCTGTTCGTTCATATCACACCCGCCCCCCTCAAACACCGAGAACCCGATTGAGGCCGAGATACCGCAATCGTGCCCTTCCCAGATAAAAGGTTTGGTCATCTCGGCAAGAATTGCGTCGGCAATCTCGTTCATTTCCTTTTCCCGCCCCTTGTTCAAAAACAACAAGGTAAATTCGTCACCGCCCAGACGTGCGACCTCTTCGGCCCGCCGTCCAGCACGTTTAAGGCGCTTGCCGGTTTCTACCAACACCCAGTCGCCCGCAGCATGGCCCTGTGTATCGTTCAAAACCTTGAACCCGTCCAGATCGAGTATGAAAATCGCCGCAGGCGTATCCGTCCCGCGCAGCACACTTTCACATTGTTCAAGTTTCTGCATAAAGCGCGCCCGGTTGGCCAGCCCCGTCAGTTCATCATTGTTGGCCTTGTTCTGAAGCTCGCGCGCAGCATGCTTTTGTTTTGTGATGTCACTGGTCCACCAAAGAACAGCTTCTTCGCCCTCAAACGACAACGGTTCAAGCGACGTTTTAAGCCAGCGTGCATCGGCCATTTCAGGTCGACGCAGACGAATTTCGACATCTTGAAGTTCACCAAGGGCGTCCATGTCTTCAAGCGACTTTTTGCGATAACGTTCAGACAGCAAGACTGAATCAGATGGCTTCTTGTCGTTTTCAAGCCCCAGCATCTGGGAAAATGTGCTGTTAAAGAACTTGAACTCGCCACTATCACGACAGGAAATCCCAACGCCAATCGGCGCCGTTTCAAGCAATCCTGTCAGTCGTTCTGATGCCTCGGCGACCTCGGCCTGCGCCTGTTTCAAGCTGGTAACATCAATCAAAGACCCAATGGTGCCGGCAATCGCACCACTGGGCCCCTTAAGGGTTGCGGCAGCAAACAGGGCAGTCCGTTCCACATCATCAAGCACAAAACTGATTTCATCGCGCACCTCCCCTTCTTCCTTTTGCAAGGGGGCTTCGTGATCCCGGATCGTTTGCGCAAGGCTTTCTGGTGCAATCTCGGCCAGCTGCTTGCCTGTAACGGCCTTGGTTTCGAGCCCGAACAACGCGGCAAACGCCCCGTTACAACGGGTCACAACATTTTCACGGTTTTTGAGATAAATCGGTGCTGGCAAGACATCGATCAAATGCTGAATAAAGGTCTTGTGATCGGCCAATGCCTTGACCAATTCCTGTGCACGGCCATCATCGCGCAACACAAGTGCAATCGTATTGCCTGGCCCCGTGTCGCAGTGCCAAAGAAATAGCGTTTTGCCCATGCGAAAACCGGGAAGCTCGGTGTGTTTTCCCGATGAAATGGCTGCAAGTGCGGTTCTTACCGCCGAAACAGGATCACCGTCGGTAAATTCCCCGTTTTTGGCAAGATACGCAAGAATCTGCTTAACCTCAATGCCAGAACGCAAAACCGATTTGGCATCGCCAAGCTGCTTTTGGGCTGCTGCATTGACGTGGACAATCTTGAGATCATCCGGATCAAGAAAAATAAGACTGTCGCGTGACAACGCCGCTGTTGCCACAACATCTGCACTGACTGACAAGACACCCGATGCGCTGTAAAACAGCGCGCTCCCTGTTATCGCGGTTTCGTTGATGTCCCTGTTCAGGCCTTTTCGAGCAGCCTGTTATTTTTTATATGCCAAACCCATTGCATATACTTGAGAATAAGTCATTAGTTTTCTTGAATATCCGCGCACCAATCAGGAAAGCTTTATCTGATCTCCGCTATTCTTTCGCCGGAAGGTCGATATAGCCGCGATCGATGCAGTGTTCGAGTTCCTGGGCGGCTGCGAGCATTTCCTGAAACGTTTCCCGAAGATGTTTGAGCTTGGCAAGTTCTTCGGGCGTCGGATGCTGATCACTGCGATCATCGGAGAGTTTAAAGGCAAACTTCAGGTAATCCGCACGCAGGCGCGCCACTGTGATCATAAGTGGCACAGCATTTTCGACCGACATATCGGGAATTGCCGGGCTGATGATCTCGTGATTGATCTCGCGAAGGACATGCTCCATGCCCATCATGAAGCGGCTTTTGCTGCGGGTCGGGTCCTGTGTCATGGCTGTAACTCCTACACCATAAGGATCTGAACGATCTGCACAGTATCACGCGCGAAAGTAAAAACTCCCATAACAATACACCACGCACGGTAGGGGCAGGCCCCATACATTTCACACACCCGCCCCCATCTCAACCTTGCAGCCATCCGTCAAGCAGGTTAGACCCAAGGATCGACACTGCATAAAATGGGAATGCAATGATGGAAGCACACGTTAAGTGGCTTGAGAACCTTACATTTACCGGCACATCGGGCACCGGCCACGGCGTTGTCATGGATGGCGACAAGGATAACGGTTTCGGCCCCAGCCCGATGGAGATGCTTCTGCTGGGTCTTGGCGGATGTTCGTCCGTTGATGTCGTTCACATCCTTAAAAAGGGACGCGAAAACGTTCTGGATGTCGAAACCGACGTAAAAGCCGAACGGGCGAAAACCGACCCGAAAGTTTTCACCAAGATCCACCTGCACTTCAAGGTCAAGGGCGAGAACCTTAATGAAACCAAGGTCGGCCGTGCGGTTGAACTGTCGGCTGAGAAATATTGTTCTGCCTCGATCATGCTGTCAAAAGCAGCAGAGGTCACCCATAGCTGGGAACTCGTCGCGTAATCACGCAACACCTGATTTACGACCACCTTTAAAAGCGATCTGATTTCAGGTCGCTTTTTTGTTGCTCGCACGCAAGCGATTCTCGCGCTACGATCCGAACAAACCGGGGCATCGCCCGGAAACAACACAAGAACCGAACGGAGAACGCCAATGGGCACGTCGCAAACGATACAGGCAGGTCTGGCGACCATTGCCCTTGCTGCTGCTTTGGCAATCGGTGCCTGTTCAAAACAGGACCCGATCGAGAGCCCGTCGGGCCGCGCCATTGGTCCACCTTCCATGGAGGTTTCGTTTGACGACTATGTGCAGTCGACACGTGCTCAACTCCGTGATGTTCTTTCTTCAAAACGGTTCTCACGCGAAAACAAGCCATTTGGCGATTATGATATCGATCAGGTCGTTGAAATGCGGGCACCTTATGCCCTTGAACCAGAAACCCTATCCTGTGATGTAACCGGCAGCGACCCGACCAAGGGAAATCGCGTTGGTTTTCTGATGGTGCATGGCCTGACCGACAGTCCATATTGGCTTAGCGATGTTCGCGACGATCTGCGTAAACGGTTTCCATGTGCATCTTTTCACGGCGTATTACTTCCGGGTCACGGCACTGTTCCGGGTGATTTGATGGATGTGCGCTTTGATGACTGGCTTCAAACCGTACGGTTTGGTGTAAACAGCTTTGACGATGAAATCGATCATATCATTCCAGTGGGCTTTTCCACAGGCGCCGCCCTTATTGGGCGTGTTTTTGCCGAACAAACACATGATGACCGGATCAAAGGCCTGATCATGCTTTCTCCGGGCCTTGCTGCCAAAAGTGATCAGGCGTGGCTGACACCCTATGTCCGTTATGTCAGACACTGGGTCGGTCAAGGGCAGAACAATGATCCGGGGAAGTATGGCTCCATGGCGATGAATGCCGCAGCAGAATTTCATCTTTTGACCGAACCGTATCGGGAAGGAACATTACCGTCGTTAAACGTTCCGGTCTTTGCGGTTGTCAGTTCAGACGACCAGACGATCAATGCCGGGCGTGTGGTTGATTTTTTCTGTGACAAGGTGGCCCACCCAACCCGCAATCTGATTTGGTATCAGGGTGAAACCGCCCTGCCACGAACGGCGTCATCCTGTGAGGGCATTGATATTGTGCCTTCTGAAAATCCGGAGTTGCGCACGCTTAACCATGCCCATATCGCCATCACCTTGCGCCCCAACAATCCGGTTTACGGGATTGATGGCCCTGTTGTTGATTGTGGGCACTATGATGAAGACATGGCGCATGCCGCCTGTTTGAATGGACCAGATACAGTCTATGGCGAACGCAACCTGCTTGATAGCGTCACACCGGGCACATTACGACGCGGGACCTTCAACCCCGATTTCACCGGCATGATGGGCAAGATGTCAGGTTTTGTCATCGCCACTTTGACTGGCGAAAACATCACCGGCAATTAGGATCTGATGAGCCAATGACGTTTGTGATTGATCAGTTCACCAGCCCTGACAACATCACACTCAGATACGCGCTGAGCAGCCCGCCAAACGCGCAACATTACGTATTGGTGCTGCAAGGGCGCGGCGAATATGTCGAACGCTATCAGGAAACCACTGAGGACCTTGCCGAGCGGGGGTTGGGCTGCGTGACATTTGATTTTCGCGGTCATGGCGGGTCAACACGCGCAACAAACGACCGCACCATGGGCTATGTCGCAGACGTTGCCCAATATGCAACAGACGTTCGCCGCGTTATGGACCACGTTAAACACACCCATGGCGTTGAATGCGAACTGGTTCTGACGCATTCGACCGGTGGGCTAGTTGCCATGGGCATGATGCTTGATCAGCCTGACCTTTGGCAAAGTGCCGTAATGATCGCCCCGTTTTTCGGGCTTGGCGGACCGGACTGGATATCTCTTGCGGCACAGTTCATTTCAGCCAGCCTGTGCCGCTATGGCTTTGACAAGCAATATCTGCCCGGACAAAGCAAACTCAGCCCGCTTTCGGCATTTGATCCGCAAAATATCCTGACATCCGACCCTGTACGCTACGCGCGCAACGTCGCCATACTGGAAAACACCCCCGATCTTGTTGTTGGCGGCGTTTCTGCCGGATGGCTTGATGCCTGTTTCAAGGCACAGGCATCCCTATCTGATCGGGTTGAACAGATGAAATCCGGGGCCCTGAGCCTGCCCCCAATTACCATGACCCTGGCTGGCAATGATCAGGTTGTCTCCAATTCGGTAACCGAAGAGATGTTTGGCAGCCTGCCCAACATCACAATTCGTGAAATCCCCGAAGCACGACACGAAATACTGCAGGAACGCGACCTTTATCGCGACCAGTTCTGGAAGATATTCGACGACCATATCGAACGTTGCGCTTTGCGCTCGCAATAGACCCTTTTGTGCAAATGACGGGTCTAGAGCTTGGCCAGAAGACTTGCCTTGGTGTCCTCATCGACAAAGGCAGCTTCAAGGGCGGTACGGGTAATGCCGAGAAGCTCATCCTCGCTAAAGCCAAACTCATCCTTTGCGCGCTGATATTCCGCTTCGAGCGAGGTAAAGAAGAAGGGCGGATCATCTGATCCCAATGTCACCTTTACACCCAAATCATAGAGTTTGCGCAACGGGTGGGATGCATAATCCGGGAACACCGAAAGCGCAATGTTCGACCCGGGGCAGACCTCAAGCACGATACCGCGCCTGGTAAGCGTTTCGACAAGCTTGGGATCTTCGATGGAACGCACCCCGTGACCGATCCGGGTGACCGGCAGCTTATCAATCGCGTCCCAAACGCTTTGGGGGCCCTGAACTTCGCCTGCATGGGTCGTGCATCCCAAACCACCATCCCTGGCGATTTTAAAAGCTGGATAGAAATCTTCCTGCGTGAACAGGCTTTCGTTCCCGCCCATGCCAAATCCGACAATGTATGGATGACCGCACGCAACCGTTTCACGCGATACCTTAACCGCGATATCCGGTCCGACATGGCGCACACAGGTCATGATAATCCGGCCAATGATCCCGGTTTGCTTCTCGGCACGGTCAATACCCTCAACCACCGCTTCAAGATGATCGTCAAAGGACAAACCACAATCAGCCGCATGGGTTGGTGAACAGAAAATCTCGACATAAAGCGTACCGACTTTTGCCTGCTCGACCAGATACGCACAGGTCAGATCTGCGTAATCGTGCTTGGTACGGATGGCTGCACTTGCCTTGTCAAAGCTATTGAGGAACTCGGGAAAATCGTTCCAGATATAGCGATCCTGATCATCGTAAATGTTATCAGGCAGGGTCAGGCCATTACGCCTGGCAAAGCTGCGCACAAGTGCGGGCGTCATCGCCCCTTCGAGATGCAAATGCAGTTCTGCCTTGGGAATGGTCTGGATCATCGCCTTGCTCCGGATTTCTCGGTATCAAATTCAAACTGATACCTTCTAACCCAAAGCATCCCGCAAGGTCACGCAGCAACCGCACGCCGCGATGATTTGACAGCTGCGCGCCACTGACGAATTTCCGGATCATCGACCAGTGACGCCAACGGCCCGATAAACGGCTCGAACCGTTGCCATTTCTCCACCGAATCCTGGTTGATTGGCCGACGCACCTGAATCATGCTGGCGGTCGCCGCAGCTTTGTCGGAGCGATAAAATTCAAGACATTGCGGATGCCATTCCAACCCGCAATGCGCCAGATAATCCCGTGCGACGGTCTCTGGTTCTGACACCAGATCCTCGTATGACAAGTCATAGAGTTGCCCATTGAGATCAGTCTTGAAGTAAGTGGTCATCAATTCAACATAGCCACGATAATATTCGGCAAGCTCACCAAGGTCGTCGGAATAGCGCATCGGAATGGAAAACGGCGTCGTGTATATCGAAAGACAGGTCGCCAATGGATGGCGATGGGTGTGAATGATCGGTGCATCCGGGAAGACGCGCCTGATCATTTCAATCCGAAGGAAATTGGCAGGCGTTTTGTTCGTAACAAACCGCTTGTCAGGCGCATAGGCTTTCAGCGCATCAAGATACTGCTTGCGAATTTTGGCTGCGGCCGTGGCATCAATACGCGCCAACTGTTCTGAAATCTTCCCTCGCCCGACGACATCAATCACCGCCTTTGCAAAGTCACCGATTTCACCGGCGGCATGTACGTCAGGATGCGCACCAAGAATACGCTCGGTCAGGGTCGTGCCGGATCGCGGCATCCCGACGACGAAGATCGGGCGCGGGCCGCTTTCTTCTTCGTCGGCCCCGGCATTCTCCAAAACCGGTGCTTCACCGACCATCTCACGCAAATGCGCCAGCTCCTGAAGCTCGAACGCTATATCAAAGGGGCGCTCTGCGCGGTTTGCCGCATGTCCCAGCTTATAGAAACCAAAGGCTTCTTTCGCGTTGTCCTTTGCTTCCTCAATCTTTGCCCGCGCAAAGGCCGCCTTGTAGCTTTCCCCTTTTGCAATATCTTGCTTGTCGAGCATCGCGTCAAGATAACCGGCGGCTTCATCTGGCATGGATTGCAGGCGCATGAAGGAGATGATCAGATAAGGCTGGGCACTATAGAATGGATTGGCCGAAATAATGGCGAGACATGTGGACACAGCCTTGTCCGCCTCATTTGCTGCCGCATACGACGCAGCCAACATCATCCGCACAGCCATGTTATCGGGATAGCGTGCGACAAACCTTTCGAGCACGCCAAATGCCTTAGCGTGCTGTTCCTGATGCAAATAAATGCGCGCAAGAAGGATTTGCGCATCATCATACTTTGGCGATTGCACAGGAACCAAGTGAAGCAAATCGACCGCTTCTGTCAGTCGCGGCACAATACACAGTCCGGGGCTTTTGTTGACCTCGTCCTGAAAAATGACCTCTGCCAGCATATGGAGCAGAATATCGTTCTTGGGTTCAGTGCCCAGCCGTTTTTTGATCGCTGCTTCCAATGCGCCGAGTTCATTTGATTGGAAAGCATATTGGCGAAAGTTCTGCGCAACCGGTGCGAAGAACCGGTCCGTCACAGGAAGCGCATTAAACAGCCTTTTCAATCGCCGCCCTGCTTTTGCAGCCGAACCTGCCTGCAACTCACTGACAGCGGTCATGATCTCGATATCGGTTCTCTTGGGGTGCAGGCGCAAAATACGGGCACCAAGCTTTGCCGCCTGATCAAACTGACCGGCTGACATTGCCTGCTTCATCTCAAACGCAATGTCGGATTTCGTCTGTGCCATGTGACCTCGTTTTAACGCCCCTTAGGACGCTTTCCTTTTAGAGGTTTCTTCCTCGGCATCATCGAGAATCAAAAGCGGGCTGATATAGGGTTCAAACCGTCGCCACTTGTCAACAGAATCGCTGTTCACCGGCCTTCTGACCTGCAACATACTTGCTGTGCGCGCGACTTTCTCTGAACGATAAAATTCAAGGCAACTCGGGTCCCACTCGACACCACAATGGGTGAAGAAAGCGCGTCCAACAGTTTCCGGATCAGCAACCAACGCCTCGTAATCGAGCTCAAACACGGTATTGAGCTTATCGGTGGCGACAAAATCGCTCATCAATGCTTCGGCTTCTTGGTAATAAGCTGCGAGATCATTGAGATCATCGGCGTAGCGCATTGAAGTAACAAACGGCGTTGTATAGATCGATACACAGGTCGCAATCGGATTACGGCGCATGTAGATGATCGGAGAATTCGGGAAAACAAGCCGGATTATCCCGACTCTCTTCAGGTTGCCCAAATTCTTGTCGATTACAAAGCGGGCATCCGGCGCATATCCGCGCAAAGCGGCAAGATACCGTCGTCGTATTTCATGGATTTGGGCCTTGCCCAACTTCTCCATCTGCTCGGCAATTTCAGTAACTCCTGTGACGTCCGCCACGATATGGGCAAAGTCACCAATTTCACCAGCGCCGTATACATCCGAATGCGTGCCAAGAATGCTCTCGGCAAGTGTCGACGCGGAACGCGGCATGCCGACGATAAAGACCGGCGTCAAATCATCAGCTGAGGGCTGTGAGATAGAGCGCGGCTGATCATCAAGGTCGTCATTTTTCAAAAGCGTGCGAATACGCTCAAAAGACTTTTTCTCGGCGGCAATGTCATAGGGCGCAATTGCCGCACTAATCTCATGGCCCGTCTGATACCATGAGAATGCGGCTTTCATATCGTTGCGGCTTTCCGCCATCGCCCCCAAGGCAAAGGCCGCCTGAAACCGATCAATGACCGGGTTGGCCTTATTACCCAGATAAGTCTCGAGGACCTGTTCGCTGTTTTCCGGCAAAGCCAATGGCGAAAGATAGCAAAGCACGAGATACGGGCGTGGGCCGATATCGGCATAATCATCAATCAGCGAAAGTGCACAGTTTGTCGCGGCTGCCACTTCGCCCGATATTGCAAGTGCCGAAAGCTGAAACAAACGCAACGCCCGGTCATCAGGTTTCTCTGCAACCAACTCGGATAACAAGGCAAAGGCCTTGTCGGTCGCTTCGCAATGGACATATAGACGCGCCAGAACTTCCTTGGCTTCGCGTGCCCTGAAGTAGTCATGGGGCAATTTCTCAAGCAGGCGAATTGCGTGGTAGATATCTTTTGAATAGAGCCTTGCCATGCCCTGCCGGTTAAGACGCTCCATGACAAGATTGGCAATTGCCTCTGCATATATCGGGTGTGCGTTCTGCTTTTGGCGCTTGCTTTCAAGTACCTGAACAACAGAGGAAAAATCACCCGTGATGCGGGCATATTCGTGAAGGTTTTGCAGGATCGGCGAAAAATACTGATTTTCCGGCCCCACCTCGGCGATCAACCGTTTAAGACGCGCACCAGCCCGAGAGAACCGTTTTGCGTGAATTTCTGCAACTGACGTAATGACATTTAGGAAAACATCGCGGGAATGGGTCTTGAGAAGATGGGCACCGGTATCGGCTGCAGTGACGAAATCGCCTGCTGCCATGGCTTTTTTAACTTGTTCCGAGACGTCAACACGTGGGTTCGCCATCGGGCCCCCTAATCAAAATTCACCTTAAACGACCAATGATCACCAACGAATGCGTGTCTTCAAGTCGTCAATATTGCAGTGCACAGCGCAAATACTGCGCTGATTGCGGTCAGATTCCAGAAAACTGTTTGATTGTTTTTGCTGATTTACTCGGCGACGACATTCGTAATGAAAGATCGTCAGACCCGTGCGCAGCAAGCATGGCTGCGCGATCAAAATAGGCCGATGACATTAAACGCCTTTTTTCAAGCGCCGTGTCGTACCTTGAATGTATCATTCATCTGTCCCTGGATGCGTAACATGTTATCTACGCCCCCTCCCCAAGCACCAGACGACTATAGGTCAGTTATTTCATGTCGCATAGCAAAAACATATACTTCCTGACCGCTATTCACGTAAATGTGACTGAATTGCCACACCGGTATGTTCACCCGATATGTCAGATGATGCAGACCTGATTTTTCTGTTTCGGGGATGCTGTATTTCTTCGGGCCGGTAGGGTTTTGCCGCTATCGCTTCAGCGATACCGGCGCACGGCCGAATCTGCGCGAAAACGCACGCGAAAATGCGCTTTGGTCCGTGAATCCGACAACTCCAGACAGTTCAGATATTGATAAATCGAAATCCGGATCACGCAAAAGCGCCATCGCCATCTGCAACCTCTGTTCCGTCAGCCAGCGGATCGGGCTCGTCCCCAAATGACGCTGGAATGCGGCAAACAAGCTGCTTTCAGATTGTGACGCGACCCCCGCCAAATCGGTGATTGTGATGTCCTCGCCCAACCGGGCCTCGGCCCATGCCATCACACGGCTCAGCCGGACGGGCAGATTTTGGGCCGAAACGTCCCGAAAAAGATCAGCCTTGCGACTGGTTGCAAGAATCTGCCTGACAGCCGCCACCAGCCATTCTTCATCGCAATCATCTTGCTGGCTCACCTCGCCTGCACTCGCTGGCAATCGGCCCCTTGCCCTGGTCGACAGACCACCGAGTAGCCCCATCAAACCAGCCTGTTGGTCATGGCGAACATCAAGATAGGTCGCCGCCTGCCCATGTTCCGCCCACAGAGCTTCAATTCCTGTTTGACTGGCAAGATCAGCATCAACATCAAGCACAAAAAACCGGTTAAGGCCCTCTGCGCGGTAAGCATGGGTTTTTCCGGCTTCAACAAATGCCATCCGCCGACCACAGACCTCCCCACCACACCCTTCAACTTCAAGCTCAAGCGTGCCAAGGTCGGAAATGATGATCTGATGAAAATCGCTGTGACTGTGGCTTTGCGCCTCGTCGCGATATTGCCGCAAGCTGTAGTGCATTTGGTCCTCTGACGGGCAGTAACACATCAACAATATCAGCACGGCGCATATTCGCCAGACTATTTGACGGACACAGGATCAAAGCCCGAGTGATATCAAGCCCGGTCAAATATTTTCTAACACGTTGATTAATATATCTTACCCTACTGGTTTCTTGTTTGTTGCAGGCCATATACACTGAAGAAAGCATGCGCAAATTTGCCAACAGGGCGCAACAAGACGCACCATGCAGGACGAACGGAGAAGACCAAAGTGACCTACTGCGAGAAATGTGATGTGATTCCGGAAATCGCCCCCACCAATGGAACACTTTATCTCTGGCCACCTGTCGCGCATACAACAGGTAAAATTCTGGCCGGGGCAAAAGCCATTGATATCAATTTCAAAAAAACGCCATCCGTCGCAACCCTGTCCTGCCCTTACAGCCGACCGGGGCTCCGCGCCCTGATCGACGCCATCTCAATTGATCTGCTGCCAGAAGAACTCGCAGACACCAAGGCCCTGATCATGCCAGGTACTGACACCCCGGAGATCGATGATATTTCACGGATCACGAGCCTTGGCGCCATCCGGGCGGCAATCGGTGGGGAATGGCTGGGGGAACTGTTGCGTGAAAGTCGCCTGAACTCCGTCTTTCAGCCGATTTTTTCGTGCAAAAACCTTAATATGCCCTACGCCCACGAATGCCTTATTCGCGGTGCAGCCCCCGATGGTTCTGTGATCAATCCGGCGCAGCTTTTTGAAGCGGCCCAGTCCGCCACACTACTTTTCCAGCTGGATCGGGCCGCGCGGGCTGCAAATGTCCGCAACGCAATAAAGGCCGGGGTTCAGGGGAACCTGTTTATCAATTTCACGCCCAGCTCAATCTATGATCCGGATTCGTGCCTGAGATCGACCATTGAAGTGGTCGAAGAGTGCAATGTGGATCGCAAGAATGTGGTCTTTGAAGTGATTGAAACCGAAAAGGTGCGCAGCACTGCCCATTTGAGCGCGATCCTTGAATCCTATCGTGCATCGGGGTTCCGTGTTGCGCTTGACGATGTCGGATCGGGCTATTCAACCCTGAACCTGTTGCCCGAACTTCGCCCGGACATCATAAAAATCGACCGGGAACTGATTGATCACGTCGATCAGGACAAGTTCAAAGAGGCGATTGTCAGCAAACTGATCGCACTGGCAAAGCAGCTTGATATTGAAGTTGTTGCCGAGGGCATCGAACGCCAGGAAGAACTTGATTTCCTGATGGCACACGACGTTGATTACGTTCAGGGATTTTTGCTTGGCCGCCCGACACCAGCCCCGTTCAAGGGCCCGGCGGCTTAACGGTTTCATCGCCCAGGTTAAATAGCCCCCTAGACACGTACCATGTCGCTGAGTTCACGTCGCACCATCCGCTTGTAGCTTGATACGATTTCACGTCCCTCGGCCTTGGGAACGGCGATGGCCAAACGCATGGTGGCTTCGCCGGAATACATAATCAGCAAGCAGCGGGCGGCAAATGTTTTGAAATCACCATCATTGCGACGCACACGCAAAACAGCCTTGGTCAGCTGATCTGCATTGGCCCGGCTGACGTCCATTTCCATATCGCGCAGTGTCTTGTCCGCCTGCGTGCCCGTCCAGATATCGCAAATCACCGGTTCGGCCAGAAACAGCTCGTAATAGGTATCAATAAGCTGATCAAAGGCCTTCACCAGTTCATCCGCCGTTGAGACACTGGCAAGAGCATCTTCGATGCAATGCAGGGATTCGGCATTGTAGCGTTCGGCAAGCGCATGAATCACCGATGCCTTGTCGGGGAAGTACTGATACAGCGACCCGATAGAGACTCCCGCCTTTTCCGCGAGTTCCCCCATCTTTATTGCGTCACTGCCATGGGTAGAAATCAACTCACAGGCGACTTTCAGGATGGTGTCGACCCGTTCGCGGCTTCTTTTTTGCGTTGGCGCACGGCGCATCTTTTTTACGTTATCCGACAAACACTTGCCCCCTTCTTCGCCCATAGATTTTAGCTGATCTGACATGTTTTCACAGGTTTGTGACAAACACAAACTCTTGACGATCAAAATATGAGGATTTATCACATTTGGCAAATGTGAGGATTGCTCACATTTTGAAATTCATGTCAGGAGCCCTTGTTATGTCAACCAATCCACGCTTTCTTGTTCTTGGCGCGACGGCCAAAACCGGCCGTCGCGTTGCTGAAAAACTCACCACACTTGGTCACGATGTCCGTGCTGTATCCCGCAGCACGACCCCGGCGTTTGACTGGACCGATCCGTACACCTGGGATGATGCCCTGCGTGACCGCGATGCGGTTTACGTCACTTTTCAGCCCGATCTTGCCGTTCCCGGATCAGCCGACATCATTAGCAATTTTGCCAAACGTGCGCTGGCACATGGCGCGAAACGCATTGTCATGCTTTCAGGCCGCGGCGAAGAGGCAGCCCATCGGGCCGAAGACGCCTTGCGTCATTCCGGGGCGGATGCAACCGTGTTGCGCGCCAACTGGTTCTTCCAGAATTTCAACGAGGACCTTTTCCTGCCCTACATTCAGCAAGGCACCCTTGCCCTGCCCGCTGGCGACACACCCGAACCGTTTATTGATGCAAACGATATCGCCGAATGCGCGGTTGCCTGCCTGCTTGATCCATCCCATATCGGCAAAACCTATGAGCTGTCGGGCGCAACGGCGCTGACCTTTGCCGAAGTTACCCAAATGATTTCCGCCGCAACCAATCACCCGGTTGATTTCGTTACGGTTACGCTTGATCAACTTGATGCTGGTCTTGAGGTCGATGGCGTCCCCGAAGATTTCCGCGGTTTGATCCGTTATTTGTTTTCCGAAGTCCTTGATGGTCGCAACAGTCAACCAACCAACGACGTTCAGAAGATTTTGGGACGCCAGCCCAACAGTTTGCGTAATTTTGTCGAAGATGTTGCCAAAACCGGCATATGGGACGTTGCAAAACGCGCCTGACCCAACACAAAAGGCGCGCAGCAAAATATCTGCTGCGCGCCTTTTGGCGGTTTGAAGTCGGCCGCATGGATCCGTCAACACGGCCGGATCAGGGCCGGATTATGAAAACAATTCCCTGTTCTCATCGATAATTTGTGGCAACCGTTCCATGGTCCCCGACAAATGCTTTCGCATTTCCATACTTGCCGCATTGCCATCACCGGACTGAATGGCAGCGATGATTGCCTTGTGACCTTCAAGAACCGAAACCATCTTACCACCGCGTGGCAAATCAAGCGTCCGCACCCGCGCAAGATGCCCGCTTCGTGCGGTAATCTGCAGATGCAGATTGGACTGGTTCACACCATTGAAAAGTGCTGCGTGGAAAGTTTCATCAAGCTGCTTGAAAAGATCGATCTGCTCAATATCGCCAACCAGCGCCTCTTGCATTTTCACAATGCCCTTGGCCTTGACCACCGCAGCTGAATCCTTGGCTTCTGCCAATTGCCGGACCACTTCACATTCCGCGGCAACACGCAAAAAATGTTCTTCGCGAATGCGCGCAACATCGATCTTGGTCACCACAGTACGCGATTGCGGATAGGACACCACAAGACCATCCTGCTCAAGACGCATGATCGCTTCGCGCACGGGTGACTGGCTGACATTGAAGCTATCTGCCAGTTCTGCACGCACAAGCGTCGTTTCAGGCGGCAGTGTCAGCGAGATGATCCGGTTCCTGACTTCTTCATAAACCAGCGCCGAGGCCGGAACATGGGCGTTGGTTTTTACCCCGCCTTCATGCATGGCAAGCAGCCCGCCCGTAGATGTATTCATTTTCATCTGTCTCCTCGGCAAATTTGCAAATGCCTTAATCCGTCTCGAACTTTCATTACATCAATGTATCGGGCAACAACAATGTCAAACCTGGCACTGCTGCCATCAGTACAAAGAACAGCACCATGGCAATAAAGAATGGAATGGACGCCCGCGCATAGGCCCCTGTTTTGACATCCAAAATCCCGCATACCGTAAACATGATCACGCCGACCGGCGGCGTCAAACCACCAAAGTTGATCAATGTGACAATCAGGATGCCCATGTGAACCGGGTCATATCCGGCACTGACAAGAACCGGCATGACAATCGGTGTCACCAACAGGATATTGGCCGCCCCCTCAAGGAACATGCCGCTGACCACCAGCACCATGACAACAAGGATCAGAATGGCGGTTGGGTTTTCGGTAAGCGTGGTGACAAATTCCGTGATTTGCTGTGGGGCGCGTTCGATGGTCATCGCATAGCCAAGAACCGCTGCCATGATGATCAGCAACATCACCATGCCAAGATCCGAGATCGATCCGGAAACTGCCTCGTAGAACTTTTTGAAATCAAGTTCGCGATAAACAAACATCCCGACACACAGCGCATAGAACACAAGGAACGCGCCGGCTTCGGTTGCTGTAAAGATGCCAAACCGGAAACCGACAATCAGGATCACCGGAAATGCCAGCGCCCAAACGCTTTCGGAAAAACTTGTCCAGAGTTCCTTGCCATTTGGCACTTTTGGCAGATCGGGTTTGTAGCCATTCTTCCTCGCCACCATCCAGGTCGTGATCATCAAAACGATGGTCAAAAAGATGCCCGGCAATACACCAGCCAAGAACAGACGCCCGATGGAGACTTCATTGACAAACCCAAACAGGATCAGGCCGATGCTTGGTGGAATGGTGGCCGTTATCACCGAACCAAATGCCAGAACTGCTGCTGTGTGTGCCTTGGAATACCCTTGTTTGATCATGCTTGGGCCCAGCAGGCGCGATTCCATCGAGGCATCGGCCACGGCCGATCCGGAAATACCGCCCATCATGAAGCTCAGCACAATGGAAACCTGTGCCAGACCACCAGCCATCCAGCCGGTTAACAGCCGGGCGAATTTCACAAGGCGATAGGTAATGCCCGTCACATTCATCAGGTTACCGGCAAGAATAAAGAACGGTACTGCCAGTAGCGGGAAGCTTTGGGTTGCCGTGACCATTTTCTGAATAACAACGGTTGGCGGCATCGCACCGGTCATGACAAAGACCGGAATGGAAGCAAGGCCAAGAGCAAAGGCAACCGGCATGCCGATCACCAAAAAGACCGTAAACAGGCCCGCGATCAGGATAAGCATCAGTTTGCCCCCCTATGACGCAGTCGGCGAACAAGCTGTGCGATCATGGTGCGCATCATTAAAAGGATACCCACCACCATTGACGCATGAATGTAGGACGCATTGATCTGTGCAGCCCCCACCAGACGCGGATGCATCAAAATCATATTTCCCCAAGCGTAGTAAAGCAGAAAGGCAAGGAAGCCGATGATGACAAGGATGTTGAAAATCTCGACCAGATACGCCGCACCTGGCGACAGCACTTCCTTGATGATCTGAAGCCCGAAATGGCGGTCATCCTGCATCGCAATGTCGGCTGCAAGCATGCACAACCAGGCAAAGATCAGTTGGGCCATCTCGACCGACCAGATGATCGGCGATCCCATTGCACGGGCGATGGATGCTACCGCAACAAGCAACACAACCGCGACAAGCAGCGCTCCGCCAAAGGCAAACTCAATTCGCTTGAGCATGTATTCAATTCCGTTCTGAAGGTTGAGGTGCGTTGCCTTTTGATTGCAGCAACGCACCTGCTTTAGGCAGTCTTGGAGATATGGAAATTTAGCGACCGAGAACCTTGTTCACGATCTTTGCTTCTGCTTCGAGATCAAGCATCTGGTAAACTGGCGCGACAGCTTCCTTGAACGGAGCCAGATCGACTTCACTGACGTCAACGCCGCTGGCGGCAACGTCTGCAAGCGCCTTGTCACCAAGTTCGATGGTCAGACCAGATGCATAACGACCATTTTCAACGGCCAGATCCCGCACGATCTTCTGGTTTTCAGGGGAAATTTCATCCCAGGCACCGGCACCAACGACAAGGGCGGTGACAAGCTGAATGTGACCAGTCTTGGTAACGTTTTTGATCACTTCGTAAAGTTTGGCATTCCAGATGGCGGTCGGCTGTGCTTCGGCCGCGTCGATCGTGCCAAGCTGAAGCGCGCTATAGACTTCGCCCCAGGCAATCGGGGTCGGCTCTGCACCCATTGCGCGGATGGTTTCAATCCAGACCGGTGCACCGATGGTCCGCATACGCACACCCGAAAGATCCGCCGGGCCGGAAATCGGCTTTTGCGTCAGCGCATGGCGCGCGCCCTGATACCAGTTCGATGCGATCATCACGAGGCCGGATTTCTCGCGCAGTTCTTCACCCCAACCAAGATATTCTTCAGACAGGGCAAATTTGTCAGCCTGATCATAGGTATCAAACAGGAACGGTGCAGACATGATCGCAAGCGACGGTACAAAACTGGAAAGACGTGCCACATCGGTCACGGTACCCACAGCAGCACCGGCACGTGCCTGATCAATCATTTCCGTGGTGTCGCCAAGCTGCGAGTTGTGGAAAACCTCGATCACAACGTCACCATTGGTGGCTTTTTCGACTTCGGCTTTGAACTTTTCAAGTCCCTGCCCCATCGGATCATTCGGTGACAAAACCGTCCCGATGCGCAGCGTTGTTTCCGCCATTACAGGCGTGGTCGCAGCCAATGCCCCTGCGACAACTGCGCACAGCCCAAGTGTTTTCATGTTGAGTTTCATTTTGGATTTCCTCCCGTTGGATTGGTTCTTGTTAAATTGATATTTCAGTTGATTTGAAATTCTAGATATCTCGCCTTAATATTGTCAACGGATTTCTCAACCCAATAAAATCATTTAATATTATATAGTTACTTTAATTTTTTGCCGGCCGCCCTGTGCTTGACGCGCAACCTTCGCGCCATAACAGGTCGAAAAACCATTTTCATAGTCGCGGCAAAACACAAGCGATCACACGGTGACGACACAGTTGTGCGTCATCACAAAGGATGTGTTTGTGTGTGTGGGGGGGGGGAAAGATTTGATGATTTTCCGACCCGGAAATGGGAACGCGACCGTCTTCCAGAGGCAAATGCCACCTAGAGAAAGATTGCGTTAGCGCGCGATATCGCGATATTTCGCCGGGGTCAGGCCGGTAAAGCGGTTAAAGCGGGTGGTGAGATGGGCCTGACTGGAGAAACCGGTCGCAAAGGCAATCTCGGCAACGGAACTGCTCCCGTCACGCAGCATTTGCATGGCCCTTTCTATGCGCCGCCGCAGAACGCATTGATGCGGTGTTTCGCCCACGGTTTTGCGAAACATCCGGGCAAAGTGATAGGCCGACAGATCAGCGACATCTGCCAATTCTTCGATCGTAAGTGGCAGATCAAGGTTGGCGTCAATGAAATCAAACACCCGACGCTTGATTGCCGGAGACAACCCGCCGCGCACCTTGATCCCCAAATCGCGCCGCGATGAATAGCTGCGCAGCATATGGCCCATCAAAAGCTGCCCGGCGTTGGACATCGCCATGCGATCTGCCGGAGCATTCCAGTCAAGCGGCAACATGGCGCAACGCACGGTTTTCTCAATCAGCGGATCAAGGAAAAAGGTCTTTTCAGGCACTTCGACCGCATTGGGTTCGACATCGAAGACCTCGACCACTGACCGTTCCCAGGCCGCATGGGGGATATACAGATGAAAGAGTTCCACCTCGCCCTGGACGACCCAATCCGATGTCAGGTGGGCCGGCATCAAACAACAGCGTCCGGGGCCCCCGCCGCTCATCGGGTCTGCGCCGATTTTCCGCTGGATACCGGTGCCGCCATTTACGTAAAGACTGATGGTGTGATGGTTCGGGTCGGTATAGCGCGTCATCACGTCGGCCTTGCGCCGCCAGTGGGCCGCCGAAATGCTGTCACCAAAGTCCCCGGCGCGCAGCAGATTTGCATCCCCAATCAATTGATTGAAGACTTCAAACTTCTGATACCGCCCGTTGGGCTGAAAGAATGATCCGAACTGTGACATGACCTGTTACCGACATTAACCAGCCTGATCATCGCACCGCACACCAAATTTGCAAAGCGATCCAAATGCAATGCAGCCCCGATTTGCGCAAGAATGTGAAAAGACCAAGCCCCCGCCGCGCTGCCAGACAATATTCCGATCATTGATCTGAAATCAGAAACCGAATGACCAAATACAATATTGGCAAGAACGACGGGGAATGGCTTTGAAAAAGCGTGATAGTGTCCGCCCATCAAGATGGCTTGCCCGGCGGTGACGGCCAATTAAGAACCAACCCCGAAAGCACATCTCCGGTTTGGGCAAATTCACCGGCATGATCACGGCGGCAATCATGAAGTTCCGCCACCGTTAGGTTTGAAATATCTCGCATCGTCTGCGCATTGGACGCCGATCCTGCGTCATGCGCCTTCATCGCGTGACGTTCTTCGTGCCATGCTTCCATGGCAGCACGCAAATGCCCGACGAGGCCAAGCGGTGCAGATGAAAGTTCCGCGCCCCGGTCGGAACCATGGAGCAGAACGGTGCGTGGGTCGTGCTCATAAGATATGACTGACTTCATAATGAGATTCTCCAATCGTTGATTTCAACAGATTGAGCTTTCCTCATTGATTAATCAAACGAGAAGATTTAATCTCATTGATTAGAAAAACTCATAGAATGGATTTTTTGCCTTTTCACCGGTTCGGGTCAAAAGGTGATCTCCTGATCAAAGAGGCCCGTCGATGAATTCCACTGCCCCTGTCATACATAATCTTGACCTTGATCTTGCCCGGACTTTTGTTGCGATCTGCGAAACCGGCAATTTTTCGCGGGCGGCAGAAAAGGTCCATCGAAGTGCGTCTGCCATCAGCCTGCAGGTCAAAAAACTTGAAGGTACGGTCGGGCGCGAACTGTTCAAACGCGAAACGCGCAAGGTGACGATGACCGAGGATGGCGAGGTGCTTTTGGGCTATGCCCGTCGGTTGCTGAAACTGAACGACGAAGCAATGTCGCATTTTCATGCCCCGGCTTTTTCGGGCACAGTGCGGCTGGGCGCGCCCAATGACACCGGCATTATCGCAACACCTGAAATTCTGCGGCGCTTTGCTGATAGCCACCCCCACGTCAATGTCGAAGTCCGCCTTGGCCCGACACGCGATTTGCGACAGCGAATCGCCAGGGGTGAACTTGATATTGCGATTTTCAGTTATGACCCGGAACTTGATAGCTCCCCTCCTATTCATTCCGAACCTCTGGTCTGGCTGGGGGCACGCAATGGTACGGCATATGAAAAAACGCCCCTGCCCGTTTCCATGGCCGAACACGGATGTTATTGGCGGACCATTGCGCTTCGGGGGCTTGATGATGCCGGTGTGAACTATCGCATCGCCTATACCAGCGAATTTTGCCAGGCCCAGATTGCCGCAGTGCGCGCAGACCTTGCGGTTGCCCCTGTCCCGATCAGCGTTATTTCCGATGAGCTGGTCCACCTTGGCCCGCGTCATGGCCTGCCCGAACTTGGTGAATACAGCATGACACTGGCCAAACGTGACGGGCATGGTGCAATTGAAGATGCGCTGGCCGAACATGTTGTCGCCAGTTTCCACAAAATATCTGAACGCGGCATGCGGCTGTTTGCATAAACACCGGGATTCTGCAGACAAACGGCGACACCAAGGCTGTTTGACAACTGTCGGTTAAGAAGGTGGAAACGTGTTTTCTTTTCTGTATACTGCCCTTCGAATATAAAAGGCCAATAACACAGGGAAGGTCATACTATGGGAAAACTATCTACCATTCTCCTTTCGGCAGCATTGTCGACGGCTGTCGTCGCTGGCGCAGCCGCTCAGGACCCGGTCAAAATCGGAATGCTGCAAGGCTTCACCGGCCCGACCGAATCGCTTGTTAAGCCGATGGCTTTGGGCGGTGAGTTGGCCATTCAGGAAGTATCCGACAGCGGTCTTCTGCTTGGTGGCCGTGAAGTCGTTTCGGTACGCGGTGACAGCACCTGCATCGATGCGGCTGCCGCATCCGCAGCAGCTGATCGTCTGGTGACCTCTGATGGCGTTCACGGCATCAACGGGGCAACCTGCTCTGGTGCGACCACAGCCATCCTCAACAACGTTGTCCGTGCAAACGGCGTCGTCATGATCTCGCCGTCGGCAACCTCGCCGGCACTGACCGAAATCGAAGATGACGGCTACTTCTTCCGCACCGCGCCTTCGGATGCACGTCAGGGCCAGATCCTTGCAGAGATCCTTGATCGTCGCGGCATCAAATCGGCAGCACTGACCTATACCAACAACGATTATGGTAAAGGCCTTGCAGACGCCATTCAGGCAGCCTACGAAGCAAAAGGTGGCGAAATTACTGCCGTTGCAGCACATGAAGACGGCAAAGCCGACTACTCTGCTGAGATCGGCACGCTGGCATCTGCCGGTGGTGAAGTTCTGATCGTTGCTGGTTATCTTGATCAGGGCGGCAAAGGCATCATCCAGGCATCGCTTGATACCGGTGCGTTCGAAACCTTCATCCTTCCCGATGGCATGGTTGGCGAAGCACTGACCGATAACTTCGGCGATGCACTGGACGGTTCCATTGGCACCAACCCGGGCACCGACAGCCCCGGCGCTTCGATGCTGGCTGAATTGGCCAAGGACAAAGGATTTAAGGGTGATGACCCCTATGTCCCGGAAGCCTATGACGCATCTGCACTGCTGCTGCTTGCCATGCAGTCCGCAGGTTCGACCGACAGCGCGGTTTACAAAGACCACGTCCTTAAAGTCGCCAACGCACCGGGCGAAAAAATCTATCCGGGCGAACTGGCCAAGGCGCTTCAGATCCTCGCTGATGGTGGTGAAATCGACTATGTCGGTGGTACCGCACTTGAGCTGATCGAGCCGGGCGAGTCCGCTGGTAGCTTCCGCGAAACGCAAATCGTCGACGGCGCGTGGAAGACGGAAATGTACCACTAAGCCAATCATTTAATGATGGCTAATAACGCTGGAACTGTCAGAGACTTCGGTCTCTGGCAGTTCCTCTATTACCGGGCCTTCATTGAGGAAACCCGGTGAGGTACACGGGACTGACCACGTAATCAGTCCATGACAAAGGTCGAAAATTTCGAATGATAAGGGTCGAAAACATCGCCAAGAATTTTGGCGGTATTCAGGCGGTCGATGGCGTATCGCTATCGATCGAAAAAGGCTCCATAACCGGTCTGATCGGGCCGAACGGTGCTGGAAAAACAACGCTGTTCAATATTATTGCAGGCGTTTTTCCGCCGTCGTCCGGGCAGATATTCCTTGATGGCGAAGATGTCACCCGGCTGGAACCGCACGAGCTTTTCCACAAGGGGTTGTTGCGCACCTTCCAGATCGCGCACGAATTCTCGACGTTGAGTGTTCTTGACAACCTGATGGTTGTCCCCGGGGAACAACCGGGCGAACAGCTGCGCCATAGCTGGTTCAATTTCTCCCGCGTGAAGGAAATCGAAGCAAAAAACTACGAGCGTGCGCTCGAAGTGATCGATTTTCTTGAGATTGATCACATCAAGGATGAACTGGCTGGCAACCTTTCGGGGGGGCAAAAAAAGCTTCTGGAGCTGGGCCGCACCATGATGGTGGAGCCCAAGATCGTCTTTCTTGACGAGGTTGGCGCGGGCGTGAACCGTACGCTTCTCAATACCATTGGCACTTCAATCAAGCGCCTTAACGAGGAACGCGGCTATACGTTTTGCCTGATCGAGCATGACATGGATTTCATCGCACGCCTGTGTGATCCCGTCATCGTCATGGCAGAAGGCAAGCTTCTGACCCAGGGCACGATTGAAGAGGTCAAGAACAACGAGGAGGTCATCGAGGCCTATCTCGGTACGGGTCGCAAGCATGAACGGAAGGCGCCAGCATGAGTTTCTTAAGCGCAACCGGTATGACCGGCGGCTATGGCGGTACTGACATCATTCATGATTGTACGATCACCGTCGAAAAAGGCGAGATCGCGGTCGTCGTCGGCCCCAACGGAGCCGGAAAATCAACGGCCATGAAGGCGGTCTTTGGCATGCTGAACCTGCGTAAAGGGTCAGTAACGCTGGATGGCAAGGACATCACCAACCTTGCCCCGCAGGATCGTGTTCCACAGGGCATGGGATTTGTTCCGCAGAACCGCAACGTTTTCGTTTCGCTGACGGTTGAAGAAAACCTTGAAATGGGGGCCTTCATCCGGACCGATGACAAAATCGAAGACACCAAGGAACAGATTTTCAGCCTGTTCCCGATTTTGGCGGAAAAACGCAATCAGCCCGCAGGCGAGCTTTCCGGGGGGCAGCGCCAACAGGTTGCCGTGGGCCGTGCGCTCATGACGCAGCCGAAACTGCTGATGCTTGACGAGCCAACCGCTGGCGTCTCGCCGATCGTGATGGATGAATTGTTCGACAAGATTGTGGAAGTCGCCAAAACTGGCGTCGCCATCCTTATGGTCGAACAAAATGCCCGTCAGGCACTAGAGATCGCCGATCACGGGTTCGTCCTGGTGCAGGGACGGAACCGGTTCACCGATACGGGCGAAGCCCTTCTCGCCAACGAAGAAGTCCGCCGGTCCTTCCTGGGCGGGTAAATGGGGTATTGAATGGAAATTCTTAACGCACTTGCGCTGTTCACCAATTTCGTGGTCGTTCCGGCGACTGCCTATGGTGCGCAGCTCGCCCTCGGGGCGCTGGGCGTCACACTTATTTTTGGCATCCTGCGCTTTGCCAACTTCGCGCATGGCGAGTTGATGTCATTTGGCACCATGATCACAATTCTGGTCACCTGGTTCCTGCAAAATATGGGTGTGAGCATCGCCCCCTTCCCGACCGCGCTTTTGGCATTACCCATCGGCGTTTTGGCTGCCGTCAGCATGGCGCTTTTGATGGATCGGTCGGTTTTCCGGTTCTATCGCAAACAACGCTCCAATCCGATTGTGTTTGCCATTGTTTCGGTCGGCGTTATGTTCCTGCTTGCCGGGATCATCCGCATCGTCATCGGCCCGGCCGATCAAAGCTTCGCCGATGGTGAACGCTTTATCATCGGTGCGTTTGATTCGCGCAGGGCACTGGGTCTGGATGAAGGCATCGCCATCAAACAAAGCCAGGTCATCACCGTCGTCGTCACCGCCATCGTTGTGGCCTGGCTGTTCTGGTTCCTGCAGAAAACCCGTTCGGGCAAGGCAATGCGCGCCTATTCCGATGACGAGGATCTGGCCCTGCTTTCGGGCATCAACCCGGAACGCGTGGTGATGATCTGCTGGATCATCGCGGCGGCATTGGCAACGATTGCAGGCACGCTTTACGGCCTTGACAAGACCTATAAGCCCTTCATCTTCCTGCAGATTCTGCTTCCGATCTTTGCGGCCACCATCCTTGGTGGCATCGGGCAACCGATTGGCGCGATTCTGGGGGCCTTCATTGTCGCCTTCTCGGAGGTGGTTGTGACATATGCCTTCAAGAAGTTCCTTGCCTATCTCGGCCCGACGGACTGGGCGCCAGACGGGCTCGTGCAACTGCTGTCGACTGACTACAAGTTCGCGGTCTCCTTCATCATCCTGGTTGCGGTTCTTCTGATCCGACCAACAGGCATCATTCGTGGGAAAGTAATATGACGAAGAGGGTTGCGCTCCTATATGGCCTTATGTGCCTGGTGTTGATCGTGATCGGCTTTCTTCAAAGCTGGAACGTCGCCTTTGGCATTTTCAATCTTTGTTTGATCTCTGCGGTGATGGCGCTGGGCGTCAACATGCAGTGGGGATATGCCGGCCTGTTCAACGTCGGTGTCATGGGCTTTACCGCCCTTGGTGGCCTGACAGCCGTTCTGGTATCAATGCCACCGGTGGGACAGGCCTGGTCGGTTGCAGGCGGGGATATCGCACTGTCGGTGCTTAGCCTTGCTGGCACGATTGTCGCGGTGATTTACGCCCGCAAGGTCGTGCCGCCGGTCCTGAAATTGCCGGTAACGCTGGTGCTTATGCTGGCCGGCTATTTCGTGATTGGCATTTTCTTTGGTCCGGCGACCGATGCAATTGAAAGCATCGATCCGGCACTGAGCGGTTATCTGGGTGGTGCTGGTCTGCCGGTTGTTCTGGCCTGGCCGCTTGCCGGGCTGGTGGCTGCGGGTGCGGGCTGGCTTATCGGGCGTATCGCGCTGGGGCTTCGGGCTGATTATCTGGCCATTGCCACGCTTGGTATTTCCGAAATCATCATTGCGGTCATCAAGTATGAAGAGTGGCTGTCGCGTGGGGTTAAAAACGTCACCGGCATCCCTCGCCCCGTGCCCTACGAGGTTAACCTGATCGAAAGCGAATGGTTCATCAATCTGGCGAACTTCTTTGGTGCTGCTGAACTCTCGGATGCGGCCAGCCTGTTTGTGAAGCTTTGCTATGCGGTGCTGTTTGTCATTGTGCTGGCGATCATCATGTGGTTTGCCGAACGGGCATTGAAATCCCCGTGGGGCCGCATGATGCGTGCCATCCGTGACAACCGTGACGCGGCAGCAGCCATGGGCAAGGACGTCAAACGTCGCCATCTGCAGACCTTTGTTCTGGGCTGTGCTGTTTGCGGCATTGCCGGTGCGATGCTGACCACGCTTGACGGTCAGTTGACCCCGACCAGTTACATCCCGCTGCGCTACACCTTCCTGATCTGGGTGATGGTGATCCTTGGCGGTTCGGGCAACAACTGGGGTGCGATACTGGGTGGTTTCATCATCTGGTTCCTGTGGGTCGAAGCAGAGCCGTTTGGCAACTGGTTCATGGCCACCGTAACCGCACCGCTGGGTGAGGATTCCGGCCTTGCCGATCACCTGGTCTCAGGGGCGGCCTATATGCGTTATCTGATGATGGGGGCAATCTTGCTTGTCGTCATGCGGTTCGCGCCAAAGGGCCTGATACCGGAACAAACAGGTGGATCAGCGGCGTCACGTTCGTCCTGATCACAGATTTCTGCTTGGGGCGGGCACGATCAACCGATTGTGCCCGCCCCGGCTTTTTTGACCGCCGTACCAAGCTCCTGAGTAGCGCATCGCGTAACGGCCCTGCAATGCAGCTCCATCAATGCCTGCCGGGCGCCAACGCACTCCCCAAAAGAACATCTTCATTCGCGCAGGCCGATTAACTCGGCCTTGCCCGCAAAAATGTGCAAAACAGCGCAAGATTGTGAAAGCCTGCATTGGCGTTTTGTGGCTTATTGGTCCGCAACAGATGCAATGGAGATGCCCCACATGTCCATTGTGCCAATTCCTGATCTCCTTCGTGCCACCACACGCACGTGCTGTTTTGAAAGCCCCAAAGAATGACAGCCCTGCTTTTTGTTATTGTCACCGCCTGCTGGGGATTTACCTGGTATGCGATCAAGCTTCAGATCGGGCCGATCCCGGTTGAAATTTCGATCTTTTATCGCTTTGCCCTGGCCGCGGCCGTTTTGTGCGGTTTCCTTTTAATGATCCGCAAATGGCGTCCTGTGCCCTGGCGTGCGCATCCGTGGATCGTACTTCTGGGCTGCGGACTTTTCGGGATCAATTTTATCCTGATGTATTCGGCGACTGGCTATATCGCCAGTGGCATTGTCGCGGTGATTTTCACCACCTCGACCATTTTCAATGCGCTGGGCAACTGGGCGTTTTATGGCAATAGGCCCGGTTTGCGCTTTGTCTTTGGTGCCGCCTTCGGGCTGGCGGGGATTGCCTGTTTGTTTGCCAATCAGATCTACGCCCTGTCGAACAATGCCAACGCTGTCACCGGCATGATCCTGGCCCTGTGTGGCACGGCGGTGTTTAGCATGGGCAACATGGTTTCGGTCAAACTCAATAAAATGGGCATCCCGAACCGGGACGCGGTTGCACGCGGCATGATTTATGGCACCGTTTTGTTGTTTATCTTTGCCACCTTGCGCGGTCAGACGCCGGTCATGCCAACCGAACCGCTTTATATCGGCGGCCTGATCTATCTGGCGATTCCGGGATCGGTGGTGGCGTTTATCGCCTATCTGGCGCTGGTCAACCGGGTTGGCGCGGGGCGCGCGGCCTATGTCACGGTGCTGTTTCCGGTCGTCGCACTTACGGTTTCGACATTCCTTGAAGGTTATGTCTGGACGCCGATTGGCGCGACCGGGCTTGCGATGGTGTTGCTGGGCAACATCACGATTTTTGCCAAGCTTCCGAAATTCATTGCGGTACGAACCAAGACCGCCATCGCAAAATAACACATCGGACAATTTGACGATCAAACGGGGCCGCATGTGCCCCGTTTTTATGTGTTACCTTCATGTCCGAAACTGGCGAGCGTGTAACACCCGATACGCATAGTCTTTGCCGTCATCACCAAACCGACGGAGCCACAAATGCAGCCCACCAAAGACACCACACACCCGTTACCAGTTGAAAACCAAACCCCGTCGCGCCCATCCAGCGCGGCCCCGCCAATGGATGGCACAAGCTGGTTAATGCTGATTGTGCTTTCGATTCTTTGGGGCGGATCGTTTTTCTTTACCGAAATTGCGCTTGTTGATTTGCCGCCGCTTACACTTGTGCTGTGCCGGGTGATGATTGCCGCGATTGTTTTGTGGTGGGTGGTCTTGCTGCGCAATATTGCAATCCCGCGAGATCCGAAATTCTGGGGCGCAATCCTGATCATGGGGGCACTGAACAATCTTGTGCCCTTCTCGCTTATTGTCTGGAGCCAAACCCACATCACCAGTGGCCTTGCCGCCATCCTGAATGCCACAACGCCGCTTTTCACCCTTATCATTGCCCATCTTGCGACCGATACGGAAAAGCTTAATCTGCGCAAGGCATCGGGTGTTCTGATCGGCTTTGCCGGTGTGGTGGTGATCATCGGTGTGCCTGATGTGCCAACCCCACAGCCCGGCACCGATGCAACCCTGGCCTTGCCAACAGCCTCATGGCTTGCAGCACTTGCGCCACTCGCCCCGCTTGCGGTTCTTTTGGCGGCATTCAGCTATGGCTGTGCCGGGGTGTTTGGCAAACGTTTCGGGGATACAAACCCGATCCTGACCGCTGCGGCGATGACCAGCGCATCAAGCCTGCTTCTGATCCCGCTTGCCGCCATCATTGACACGCCCTGGCGTTTGGCACCGCCATCCCCGGACGCCATCATGGCTGTCTTTGGCATTGCGGTCCTAAGCACTGCGCTTGCCTATATCCTTTATTTCGCGATCCTCAAGCGGGCGGGTGCAAGCAATTTGCTGCTTGTGACCTTTTTGATCCCGGTCAGCGCGATCTTTCTTGGCGTCGGGCTTCTGGGGGAAAAGCTTTCGCTGCAACAGCTTGCCGGGATGGGCGTGATCGGGGTGGGATTGGCGGTAATTGATGGACGGTTGATCAGAAAACGGGTGCGGTAAAAAACAGCGTTGTGGCGGTTTTCATCGCTTAATCATCGAGTGGGCGTTCATAAACCACCCAGTCCGATGCATTGCCAAGCCGGTCATAAAGCCCGCGTGCCGTGGTGTTATCCGCTGCTGTGATCCAGGAGAGTTTGAACCATCCACGGGCGCGGGCGATTTTATCAAGTCGCGCAAGCAGGGCCAGGGCCACGCCCGCGCGCCGGGATCCCTGTACGACATAAAGATCATCAAGTTGACCAAACCAATTTCCGGTCAGGGTTTCGGGCACGGCGCGATATTGCGCAAAACCAACAACCCGACCGTTTTTCACTGCGAGCAGGCATTCCATCGGCCCATCAGGATCAACGATCCAGCGCCATGTCGTCTCAAGCGCTGCGTCAGACGAAACACAGCCGTAAAACGCCATATAGTCACCAAACAGCGTGGCCCAAGCGCCCCGGTCGGCTTCGACTGCGGGGCGGATTTCGATTGTGCCTGCCATTACTCGGCAACCTCCGAACCACCAATGCAATAAAGGTTCGTCCCCTTGGCCTTGGCTGCATACATTGCCTTGTCGGCCGCGTGGATCAGGGTATCAAGCGTGCGGGCATGTTCGGGATAGATCGCAATGCCAAGACTTGCCCCCACCCGATAGGTCCTTTCGCGTGTTTCCAGCGGCGCGGATACAGCCCCCAGGATCTTGTCGGCGATGGCGTGAACCTCTGCCCCTGTTTCCAGTTCTTCGAGAATGACCATAAATTCATCCCCGCCGATGCGGGCGACGGTATCGGCGGCCCTGACCGCATTTGTCAAACGTTGTCCGGTATTGATCAGGATGCGGTCCCCGGCAGCGTGACCGAGTTCGTCGTTGATCGACTTGAAACCGTCCAGATCGATAAAGACCACGGCGATCCGCGTCTGGTGGCGCTTGGCGCGTTCAATGGCCTTTGAAAGCCGATCTTCGAAAATGATCCTGTTGGGCAACCGGGTTAATGGGTCGTTGAAGGCAAGTTCGCGGATTTGGTCGGCTTCTTCGCGTTCCTCGGTAATGTCGCGGACAACCCCCATCATTTTAAGCGTTTCGCCATTTTCATCCTTGATGACATTCCCGGTTTCGCGCAGCCACCGAATGGTCCCATCGGGCCAGACAACGCGATATTCCTCGTCGTGTTTCTCGCCAGTTTCGATACAGCGAATTTCACCCTGCCGGACGCGTTTCTTGTCATCGGGGTGGACCGCGTCACAGAACAGGGAATAGCTTGGCGTCACCTCGCCCGGTTTATAGCCAAACATGGCATAGATGGCGTCCGACCAATAAAGCTCGTCGGTGTCAACGCGCCAGTCCCAGGTGCCGATACGCGCAAAATGCTGGCTTTGCTTGAAGCGTTGGACGTCTTCGCTGACCTCCGGCCGGGCGTTTGCAACATCCCGCACGATCAGCATTTTGGTGCTACGCCGCCGCCCGGTCTGCCCCAATTGCAAGACCTCGACCGGAAACCTCGCGCCGTTTGAGCGGACCGCGTCGGTTCGATGCATGGTTTTGTGCTGTTCGTTGCCACCAGCAACCGGCATGTCGGGCAACAGCATGGCAAGGTCGATGCCCGAAACATCCCCCACAGGTTGACCAAACATCTCTACTGCTGCGGCATTGACGCTTCCAACCGATCCGTCAGGGCCGAGTGTTACGACACCATCAGACATATTCGCGATCATGGCATCAAAGACATCCAGCCGTGCGCGATCCTGCCGACGCAACCAGACGACATAGGCCAATGCAACAACCGAAATGATGGCAAAGAAAAGGGAAAAATGAACGGTATAGGGCATCGGTGGGCGTGTTTTTCCCTAAAACGGTGTGTCATGCAAAGTATAGCTATACATCAGTAATATGAAAAGTCTGCAGAACAAAACAACGGTGAAGATATCTGGTCCAGATGCTCGATCGAACCACTCCAAAAGCCCGGCCAATACTTAGCCATTGACATAACTTTTATACCCGCATATACTTAGCCGCATGGATAAGTATCAAGAACCACTCGACAGCCTCTTTCATGCACTGGCCGACCCGACCCGCCGGGCGGTCGTTCAGCGTTTGGTGGAAGGCCCGGCACCGGTAAAGGAACTGGCAGCGCCACACGACATGGCCCTGCCGTCTTTCATGAAACACATCAGTGTTCTGGAAGACGCCGGACTGATTACCTCTCAAAAGCAGGGCCGTGTTCGGACCTGCAGGTTTAATCCCGAGAAACTGGCGGCAGCAGAAAAATGGTTCGAGCAACAGCGCGCCATCTGGGCAAGCCGCTTTGACAATCTCGACAATCTACTGACAACCCTTCAGGGAGAAACCGATGAAACCTGATCTGCGTTTTAACTTCATCGCCGACATGCAAAAAGGCACCCTGACCGTCCGGCGCGAGTTTGCCGCCAAACGGCAACTGGTGTGGGATTGCTATACCAAGCGTGAGCTTCTCGACCAATGGTACGCGCCCAAGCCCCTGACGACGAAAACCAAGTCTTTTGATTTCCGCGAAGGCGGGCATTGGCACTTTGCCATGATTGATCCGAACGGCACCCATTACTGGAGCCGCACGGATTACGAAACCATCACCCCGATTGACGGTTATACCGGTTATGACAGCTTTACTGATGAGACCGGCACCCCGAACCCCAATATGCCCCGTTCGCATATCGAGATGACCTTCACCGATCAGGGCGCGCATACGATGACCGAGACAGTGGTTGCCTACACCTCCGCCGAAGACCTGCAAACGGTCATTGATATGGGCATGGAAGAAGGCCTGGCCTCGACCCTTGAGCGGCTTGATGAATTGCTTGTTAAATTGGTGGCTTAAGCTGACACCGAAAATGCAAAAGGGACCGGAACGAACCGGTCCTTTTTCTGTTCTATGCCGCAAAATATCGCGGTGATTTTCATATCCTCGAACGACCCGATTTCACATACCTCGTTGTCTCAGAGTTACAGGTGGGGGTTCAAGTCCCTCCTCGGCTACCAATCACTTCAGATAATCTCACACATTGACAATCGAACAAATTTGTTCGAAAACGCATTCATCAGCACACTGGGCAGAGGCTGAATGAACGGCAATGAACTGATGCGCAAGCTCAGGAAATACGCCAAGGCGCGTGGGCTGGACCTTGGGTTAGTGGCTCATCGCGGCAAAGGGTCACACGGTACGCTGTATTTGGGTAGCCGTCGCACCACCCTGAAAGACCGCAAAAAGGAAATCAGCCCCGGCCTGCTCAACAGCATGCTGAAGGATCTCGGCATTGATCCGAAGGATATCTGATATCCGGTGATTCATATCCAAAGAATGGAAGAAAGAAATGCGTTTTAGTTACCCGGTTGATCTCAGCGACGATGGCGCAGGCGGTGTTTTGGCGGTTGTCCCCGATATCACCGGCTGCGCAACCGATGGCACGACAGAACAGGAAGCACTCAGCAACAGTGCCGATGCGCTTGAGGAAGCCATAGCCGCCGCAATGATGGCAAAGGAAGTTATTCCGATGCCATCCCCCAACAATGGACGCCCGACCGTCACCCTTGGCACATTGATGGCCGCCAAGGCCGCCCTTTACATCACCATGCGCGAAACCGGTACAAACAACACCGCCCTTGCGGCAAAGATGGGCCTCGCCGAAACCGAAATTCGCCGCATGCTTGATCCGCGTCATGCGACGAAGATCGGGCGGCTGGAAGATGCGTTGGCTTTGTTGGGGCGGCGGATTTCTGTGGTGGTGGAGGCGGCTTAGGTGGGGTGATACTCTGGGAAATAAATCTGTCCCCTTTTTTCCCAATCTGTCCCCTTTTTTTTCCCAAAGAAGGGAGGGCGCACGTCTCCCAGTCGAATTTCTCTCATCGAGTAACCGGAAGGTCTTTGGTAGCCATTGCGACAGTTGCTGTTACGCTGGCGAAAAAGCTCAAGGCGAAGTCTCTAACAAGTTTTATCATCATATTGGCCTCCCAATTCATCGACTTTTGGTCGAAAAGTGACACTGTCAAAATGGCGAAAAGGCTTATGATTATAATCCAAGGTAGGGCTACTGAAGCAATGGCGCCCCAGCACAATGGCTGCCAAAAACATCCCTTCTAATCAAATTTTGATAAGTGAATACTATATCAATAATCAAACTTCTCGTCTTCTTCATCTAAAATACTTTCAAAAACAAGATGCTTTACAATATTCTGAGAGTCCCTCACGTAATAGAACACCATCACAATCTCTTCTTTTTTCATTGCCTCGATCAGGTCTACTGTTTCGCCAGATTTTTTCCCCCCACGGACAACAAACGACATAGGCCTTTCAAATTCTTCTGAACGAAATTTTCCCCAACCGGTTTCTTTATCGAAGCGCACTATCTCTCCAGCAAGAGAACTGGGAACCATGTCCATTTCGCGCCCAGATAGCCTCTCAATAGTTCTCCCATCCATAAAGGAGAAGGGACGAATTATCTTTCCGCTAGAAAGGTACAATTTCTCTGCCGAGCGAGACAATGGCTTACCAATTTCAACAAACTGCCCGCTAACCTTATCAACGAGCTTCCTCTGCGCATCTTCATCAATCTTTTGCAACTCTCGCTGATATGGCTCTATCGCTTCTTCTCTAATTTGTGCTGCCTCGATAGCATCTTTTCGATTTTCCAAATCCTGTCGGGTAGCGTCACCAATACCTGCAGTCTCAAGCGCGGACTTAACGATAGACAATGCTTGTTCCGTAGTTAAAGCCATCAAACGCATCCGCTCAGTTTCCTGTTCAGATTGCTTTGTCCGTTCTTGTTCTTGCAGTGTAGCTTGCTCAGCTAATTGCACACTGTCAGCCAACAAATTCTTTTTAGGAAGAACAGCGTCAAAAGCCCATGCGACCATAACATCTATGGGCACTTTTAAAAAAGCGTCAGCGAGATGTGGCAGTACGGGCCCAATAATTTCCAGCCCCCAACTTCCTGCTACAGGTGCAGGAATTCGATAATCAGCATTGATTCGCGAAGTAATTTTCTTAGGAACACGACCATTACGGCGAAATGTCTCCAAAGTGGAGATTAATCGCGAGGCTCCATACATAAACCGAGAGGCTTCATAAAAGTTGAGCTGATGATTTGCTGCAGAAGCCCCATCAAAGTTAAAGCTCAGAACTACTTCGTCTGTCACAAAGACCCCACCATCTGTGTATACAACCAACAGAACGATGGCGAACAAATCACTCAAATACAACTAAAAAAAGAATAACCTCGAACCTATAATGCAAACTATTCTTCACCCTTGAACAGTTATGCGCCTCGTTTGTAGCAAGCAAATGTTTATATGTCAGGGGAAGAGCCCCCCGTAAGGTTCATAATTGCCTCCCTCAAGTAGCGCTTTCAACCAATGCAAATGAGGGATTTGTAAAAATCAGCCTTTGGGCTGTTTTTTATCCTTGGGCTTTGCCCTGCGGACCATCGCCCGATGGGCGACGTCTCTCGAAAGCTGCGTGCCTCGCTTTCTCGCGAACCAGTGTTTTTTTTTTGGGGGGGGCAAGCCCTCGCTGAGGTTGCCAATTAAAAACCCCGCCAGGCTTTGCCTGACGGGGTTTTTAATTGGTAGCCGAGGAGGGACTTGAACCCCCGACACGCGGATTATGATTCCGCTGCTCTAACCAGCTGAGCTACTCGGCCACAGGATATATTTTGTGGTGTTCCGCGACGTTTGGAACGAGGCGGTTTTTAAGTCAGGGAGCCGTCCCCGTCAAGCGCCTTTTTGCCGATTTTGGCAAAAAACCTTGTGTCAAAACCAGTGGGCGAGGAACAAGCGCCCTCGCCCACCGTATTCGTTGATAAGCCAAGCCTGTCTGGGGCGTTGCCTATGCGGCACTGGCCGCGTTGCCAATCATCTCCTCACGGGTGATCCAGCCGCCCCCAAGGACACGTTCACCCTGATAGAAGACCCCCGCCTGCCCCGGCGCAATGCCGAACTGGGCATCATGCAGCTCAACGCGGGCTTCACCCGTGGCTTCAGGGAAGACGGTGGCTGTGGTCGGCTGCATCGCCGAGCGCAGTTTGACTTCGACCTCAACCCCGTTTTCATCAATCTTGTCGCCTTCAAGCCAGTTGAGGTCTTTGACATAAACCAGCTTCTTGGCAAGGGCGGCCTTGGGGCCAACCACGACCTGACGTTTTTCCGGCGAGAGTTTGACGACATAAAGCGGTTCTGCCGTCCCGCCGATGTTAAGTCCACGGCGCTGCCCAACCGTGTAGTGGATAAGCCCACGATGATCGCCAAGGACATTGCCATCAAGATCAACGATCTCGCCGGGTTCACCGGCCTCTGGACGGAGTTTTTCGACCAGACGGGCATATTTGCCATCCGGGACAAAGCAGATGTCCTGGCTGTCAGGCTTGTCAGCGACCTCAAGACCATATTTGGCGGCCAGCGCACGGGTTTCGGCCTTGCTCATCAAATGCCCCAGCGGGAAGCGCAGGAAGTCGAGCTGTTCCTGTGTCGTGGTGAACAGGAAATAGCTTTGATCGCGGTTGGGATCGGCTGCGCGGTGCAGTTCAGCCCGACCGTTCGCACCCAGTTTACGCTGCACGTAATGGCCGGTCGCCATGCAATCCGCACCCAGGTCATGGGACGTTTCAAGCAGATCGCGGAATTTAACGGTCTGATTGCATTTTACGCACGGGATCGGGGTTTCGCCGCGCATGTAGCTGTCAGCAAAATCATCGATCACTTCTTCGCGGAAGCGTGATTCGTAATCAAGCACGTAATAGGGAATGTCGATATCCTCGGCCACCTTGCGCGCATCATAGATGTCACGCCCGGCACAACAGGATTTCGCGCGGGTGGGCGCATTGGCACCCATATCATAAAGCTGCAGCGTAATGCCGACCACGTCATAGCCTTCTGATTTCAGAAGGGCTGCAACGGCGGAGCTATCCACCCCACCCGACATGGCGACAACCACGCGGGTATCTTCGGGGGCTTTATCAAAGCCAAGAGAGTTCATGTTTCTCACCCATCCGTGGGTCAAGGCCACGGCGACAAGAGGTTAATATCAAAAGTACCAACGGCACGATGAATTCCCGCCTGCGCGGGAATGACAGCGCATTTTATTCGTCATGCCCGCGAAGGCCGACATCCACGAACTGTACGGAATGACGTTTTCATCAAACAACAAACCGCAATCGCAGTCATATAGGGCATATCGCCCTATTTTGCCAGATCAAGTCCCATCTGCCAAAAATCGGCTTCAAGGCGGCTTGCCATGGTAAAGGTATCGACAAGGCCTTCGAGGCGACGATGACCACCGCGCGTGGCGCAGGTATGTTCAAGCAACTCGATCTCGGCCTTTGCCACGTCCTGAAATTCATCAGAAGCATACATTTCAATCCATGCCCGATATGGATTGCCTTCAAGCACAGTATCAGAACTTGCCATCAGGCGGTTTGCGATTTCGGCATAGCCAACCATACAGGGCATCAGGGCAACCTGAAGATCAACCACATCGCCCTGATGGCCGCGATCGAGCACATAACGGGTATAGGTGATGCAGGCGCGTGCTTCGGGCTCCTTGATGATATCAGCTTCGGACAGGCCCCAGCCTTCGCAGAATTCCAGATGCAGCTTCATTTCCATATCAAGGATGGCATGAACCGTGCCGGAAAATGCGCGCATGGCATAGAGGTCTTCGGCCTTATACACCGCCAGCGCATAGGCGCGCGAAAACTGGATCAGGAACAGATAGTCCTGAATAAGGTAATGCTTAAAAGCCGCTTCTGGCAGGGTGCCATTGCCCAGTTGCTTCACGAAATCATGGCAGACATAGCTTTGCCATGCTTCGGGCGCGCATGTGCGCAGTTTGCCAAACAGGCTGTCGACCGGAATGATGTCGGTGAAGGTGGTGGTCATGGTATCCTGCCCTGCACTTTTGGTTGCGGATATGAAAAGGCCAGCCTGCGGAGGATTTCCGGGCTGGCCCACTAATATCAAGTCACAGGATCGGTGCGGCGATGGACCCCCGCCTTCGCGGGAGTGACGTTAAACAAGGTCGTCATGCCTACGCAGGCCGGCATCCATTTCAGCTGCATCGATCAGTCTTCGCGTTCGTCGATCCAGGCCATCTGAATGGCTTCGAGAATCTTTTCATTGGATTTCTCGGGATCGTCTTCGAAACCTTCAAGCTCAGTGACCCATTTGTGCAGGTCGGTAAAGCGAAGGTTGAGGTTATCCTTGTCCGGATGGGCGTCCTCAAGCTCAATCGCGATGTCCTGAATGTCTGTCCAACGCATTGTCGTCTCCTTTGGGCCGGGACGGGATTTTCCGTCCGGTCAACAGAAGGTGAAACTTACTTGTCGACCATCATGTTGCGGGTCGCAGACGGCAGGGTCACCCGCAGGCCGTCAAGCTCGTCGCTCATGATGATCTGGCAACCAAGACGCGACGTCTCGGTCAGGCCGAAAGCAAGATCAAGCATGTCTTCTTCATCTTCGGACGGTTCGTCAAGTTTATCGAACCACTCTTCATCCAGAACCACGTGGCAGGTCGAGCAAGCCAGCGAACCTTCGCACGCACCTTCAAGGTCGATGCCATTCTTATGGGCAGCTTCCAGAACAGACAGCCCATCGGCAACGTCGAATTCCTTTTCAGTGCCATCCGGCTCAACAAAAACGATCTTAGGCATCTGTGCCTTTCTCCTCGGTAATACTTTTCGTTCGATCTCTGTTTATGCGCTGCTTGATACAGCGCACTTGTCCGGCCCTGACCTTGGCGGTTGTTCGGGACAATCGCCGCAGATGGCCGTTTTGTCAATTCCACCGGTGTCGATTAATTCACTTCATCGACATTTTGCCCGGCAAGAGCCTGGCGTATCCGGCTATCCATACGCGCTTCGGCAAACGGTCGGGACGCATTTTCAAGCGCCTCGGCCGCGTCATTGATCGCATCACGGTCTTCGCCTGCCATTGCTGTTTCCAGCGTGGCAATGGCGTTGGTGATGGATGTGTCATCCTCAGCCGTCAGCAAATCCCGATCCGCATCCATTGCGGCCTGCACCGCCAGAATATTGCGCCGCGCCTCGACCCGTGCTTCGGTCAGCAGGCGCAATTCCATATCGTCACGCGCATTGACCATACTGTCGCGCAGCATGTTGGCCATGTCCGATTCATTGATGCCATAGGTCGGCTTGACGGCTACTTCCTGTTCGGTGCCGGTGGTTTCTTCGCGTGCGGAGACAGTCAAAAGACCATCTGCATCGACGTTGAACTGTACGCGAATGCGTGCCGCACCTGCGGCCATCGACGGAATTCCTGTCAGAACAAAGCGCGCAAGCGATCTGCACTGATCGACCATTTCGCGTTCGCCCTGCACCACATGGATCATCATGGCCGACTGACCATCCTGATAGGTGGTGAATTCCTGTGCCTTGGAAACCGGGATCGGCGTATTGCGGTCGATGACCTTTTCAACAATCCCGCCCATGGTCTCAAGACCAAGCGACAGCGGCGTCACATCCAGTAGCAGGTTATCCGAGCCACCTGTCAACGCCTCTGCCTGAAGGGCTGCCCCAAGGGCAACAACTTCGTCCGGGTCGATGTCAGAAAGCGGTTCCTGTTCAAACAAATCGGCCACCGCCTTGCGCACGGCTGGCACACGGGTTGATCCGCCTACCAGCACCACGCCCTTGACGTCTTCGGGCAGAACATCGGCATCATCAAGCACCTGTTCGGTGATGGCGGTCGTGCGCGAAACCAGTTTGGCAATCATCGCGTCAAAGGCATCACGGGTAACCGTGTGTTTGGTTTCTGCACCGTTCAGTTCAACCGTTACTTCGACACTGTCCTGATCGGTCAGGCTTTCCTTGACGGTCCGGGCGGCCTTGAGAATGCGTTTGGCATCCGACGCATCGAGTGCATCTGTCGCCCCGCCGTCCTTGCGTTCCGCCAGAAGATGTTCGGCAATGGCATGATCAAAATCATCCCCGCCAAGGGCAGCATCACCGCCGGTTGCCTTCACCTGGAAGACACCCTTTTGCATCTTGAGCAACGAGATATCAAACGTCCCGCCGCCAAGGTCATAAACGGCGTAAAGCCCCTCTGCCCCGTTATCGAGGCCATAGGCAAGGGCGGCGGCTGTCGGTTCATTGACCAGACGGAGCACCTCGATCCCGGCCAACTTGGCAGCATCCTTGGTCGCGGTACGGGCGCCATCGTCGAAATAGGCCGGCACCGTAATCACGGCCTTTTCAACCGGTTTATCAAGGCTTTCTTCAGCACGCGCACGCAGGGCACGCAGGATATCGGCCGATACTTCGACCGGGGTCAAAACACGATCGCCGACATTAAGGCGCACCATCATCGGTTCGCCGTTTTCCGTTTCGGATTTTTCCGGAACTTCAACGTGATACGGCAGCGTGCCTGCGACCGATTTGACGTCCTCAAGGCCGCGGCCCATCAGCCGTTTGACCGATGACACCACACGGCTGGCATCGGTATTGATGTGATCGCGCGCCGCTTCGCCAACCACAGGGGTATCGCCCCCATAATAAACGACAGACGGCACAATCGCGTTGCCACCGGATTTATCACGCAGGACTTCAGGCGTTTCGTCGTTTGAGATCGCAACGACCGAGTTGGTGGTCCCAAGGTCGATCCCGACCGCAATCTGACGCTCGTCCTCGTGGGGAAGTGGCGTTTCGCCCGGTTCGTGGATTTTCAGCAGAGCCATTATTCAGTCCAGTTTTCTTGGGCCAGTTTCTTGAACAAGTTTCCTGGCGATGATCAGGCAGCGGCAAGGCGCGATTTCTTCGCGCGCGCTTCCTCGGTCATTTTCACGAGATACCTCAGACGGGTGGCGAGCTTTTTCGCCGCGTCAAAGGATTGGGAGTCAAGCGCATCACCAAGATCCTTTTCACAGGCACGCGCCTGCTTGCGGGTATCCTTGATCATGGCATCAATGGTGGTTTTGTCTTGGGCATCATCAAGAGCCTCGCGCATTTCCATTGCTTCCATCAGAAGGGCCGGGTCATTGACCGTGTGGCCTTCGCCACCTTCGGGTTCATGACCAGCCTGACGCAACATGTAATGGGCACGTGCCACCGGATTTTTCAGCGTCTCGAATGCATCATTCAGACTGGCTGCCTGTTGCGATGACAGGGCCTGCTCGCGGCCTGATTTGGCGGCAAACCGATCCGGGTGCAGCATTTGTTGCTGTTTGAGATAGGTTGCTTCCATCGCATCAACATCCACGGCAAAGGATTTTTCAAGTCCAAAGCGGGTGAAATGATCAAGCTGGCCCGGGGCCTGAATGGCGTTGCAGGTTTCGCAGAACAATGCGCTGGCTGCAACCGGACCCTTGCAGGACCAGCAAACCTTGTGCGCCGGGTGTTCGGTATTGCTCACGCTATGCACTTCCGAGGATTAAAAACAAAAAACAAATCTGGTCAAAAGCGGTCTGCATCAAACATCAGACCACCCTTTTCAGGCGATGGCCCCGGCGATTACGCCAGGGCCATTACCGGTCAGAAAGCAGGGAAAGCCCGGCCTGATCAGACGTGGAAGGATTCCCCACAACCACAACGACCTTTTTCGTTGGGATTGCGGAAGACGAAACCTTCTTCCATCTTGTTGACCTCGTAATCCATCTCCGTGCCAAGCACGAACATGATTGCTTTTGGGTCGATCAGGAGTTTCACGCCGTCTTCCAGCTCGACTACCTCTTCGAAGCCACTGGCATCGTCAGCATATTCAAGCGTGTAAGACAGGCCCGAACACCCTTTGCTGCGCACACCAAGCCGGATGCCTTCAGACGGTTTCCCGCGGCTATCAAGCAGCGCCTTGATATGATCAAGTGCGACAGGTGTAACAGAAATCGGTGACGGCAAAGCCATGGTATTCTCCCTAAATCCCGAAAACGAGACGGTTGGGACGCTGCTTATTCAGCAGCGTCAGCAGCCGCACCGTTTTTGGTTTTGTAGTCGCTGATTGCAGCTTTAATCGCATCTTCGGCCAGGATCGAGCAGTGAACCTTGACCGGCGGAAGAGCAAGCTCTTCAGCGATCTGCGAGTTCTTGATCGCACCAGCTTCGTCAATCGACTTGCCTTTAACCCACTCGGTGATCAGCGAGCTTGATGCAATCGCCGAACCGCAGCCGAAGGTTTTGAATTTTGCATCTTCAATGATCCCTTCCGGGGTCACTTTGATCTGCAATTTCATAACGTCACCACAGGCCGGTGCACCAACAAGGCCGGTACCAACAGAGGTTTCGTTTTTGTCCATTGAACCAACGTTACGCGGGTTTTCGTAATGGTCGATCAGTTTTTCACTATAAGCCATGATAGGAATCCTCCTAAAAGTCCTGTGTCTCTCTCACGAGATAGAATACATATCGATTGTGTCGATAGTACGTTGTCTGTCGTCGTCGTTCTTAGTGCTCAGCCCACTCGATCGACTTGATGTCGATGCCTTCCTGGGCCATTTCCCAAAGCGGGCTCATCTCACGAAGGCGCTCAACTGCGACACAGATCGACTCAACGGCCTGATCAAGTTCTTCCTTCGTGGTGTAGCGACCAATGCCGATACGCAGCGAGGTGTGGGCGAGTTCTTCGTCAACACCAAGTGCACGCAGCACATAGGACGGTTCAAGCGATGCCGAAGTACAAGCCGAACCCGATGAAACAGCAATATTCTTGATGTCCATCAGCAGGCTTTCACCTTCAACATAGGCAAACGAGATGTTCAGGTTGCCGCTAACACGTTCATGTTCGTCACCATTGACATAAATGTCTTCGAGACGGTCACGGAAACGCTGGAGCGTATAGTCGCGCAGCTCGGTGATACGTGCGTTTTCTTCGGCCATTTCGTTTGACAGAATGTCACACGCCTTGCCAAGACCGACGATCAGCGGCGTTGCCAGCGTACCAGAACGCATGCCGCGTTCCTGACCACCACCGGTGATCTGGGCAATGACGCGAACGCGCGGGCGACGGCGAACATAAAGGGCACCAATGCCTTTCGGGCCATAGATTTTGTGGCCGGAAATCGACATCAGGTCGATTTTCATGTCGTCAACGTCAAGGTCGATCTTGCCAACCGCCTGTGCACAGTCGGTGTGGAAGAAGACTTTGCGTTCGCGACAGATTTCGCCGATTTCTTTCAGCGGCTGGATCACACCGATTTCGTTGTTCACACCCATGACAGACACGAGTGCGGTTTCATCGGTGATCGCTGCCTTCAGTTCTTCAAGATCGATCAGACCGTTATCCTTAACGCCAAGATAGGTCACTTTGTAACCTTCCTGCTCAAGGTGACGGGCACTGTCGAGCACGCATTTATGCTCGGTCACGACCGTGATCATATGCGGCTTTTTCTTGCCATAGAACTTCATCACACCTTTGAGTGCGAGGTTGTTCGATTCAGTCGCACCCGAGGTAAAGATGATTTCCTTGGCAGATGCACCAATGATTTTGGCGACCTGACCACGGGCGACGTCAACCGCATCTTCTGCTTCCCAGCCAAAGCTGTGGTTGCGCGAATGCGGGTTGCCGAATTTCTCGGTGAAATACGGCAGCATCGCGTCGACGACCCGCGGGTCTGTCGGCGTCGTTGCCTGGTAATCCAGATAGATCGGCTTTGCTTTAAGCTCGTTCATTTTAAAGGCTTCCTCACTCACTCTCTTGTCAGGCAGCGTGACGCGCCTTCTTGCGCGCTGCATTGCCCCTCATCCGGCTCCAAACTCGGATAAACGTATCGATATCTTCGTCGGTTGTTTCCAATCCCAGACTGACCCTTACGGCCGATCCGGTGTCAGAAATTCCCATTTCCTTAAGCACGTGGCTTTCACGTACCTTGCCTGATGAACAGGCTGATCCCGAACTGATTGCAACACCTGCCAGATCCAGTGCCATTACCTGGGTTTCCCCCGGCATTCCCGGCAAAATCAGGCAACTCGTATTGCTCAGTCGATCCGTTCCCTTACCGGCGATCAGAAGTTCAGGTGCAACTGATGCCAATTCTGTTTCAAGGCGGTCGCGCAAGGCAGCGATATCCGCCATTTTCGCCATGTTGGCTTCTGCACGCCGGGCCGCGGCTTCAAAGCCTGCGATCCCCACAACGTTTTCCGTGCCACCACGGCGGTATTTTTCCTGTCCGCCCCCGCGTATCTGGGGGATCAGCATCACGCCCGGCGCAATCGCCAAGGCACCAATGCCTTTCGGGCCGCCGATCTTATGGGCCGAGATCGACACCATATCAACCAGCAAACGTCCCATATCAACGGGCATCCGGCCCAACGCCTGAACGGCGTCACAATGGACCTTTGCCCCGTATTCACGCGCCAGCAAAGCAACTTTTGCCACCGGCTGAATCACGCCGGTTTCATTGTTGGCCAGCATGACCGAAACCAGGACCTTTTCGCCGGCATTGAATGCGTCCTTAAGCATCGCTTCCAGCGCATCAAGATCGACAACGCCATGCTCATCTACCGGAATGCGTCTGGCATCTGTACGGCCATCCATGACCGACGGATGTTCAATTGCACTGGTAAAGACCGTAACATCCTCCAGGCCATTGAGAGCCAGGTTGTTTGCCTCGGTCCCGCCGCTGGTAAAGATGATCCGTTCTGAATCACCCCCGACCAGTTCGGCGATGGTGCGGCGCGCATGATCAATGATCTTTCTGGCTGCGCGGCCGCTGGCGTGAACGGATGACGGGTTGCCCGGGATTTCCATCGCAGCGACCATTGCCTGCCTTGCCTCTTGGCAGAGCGGCGCGCTTGCGTTGTAATCAAGGTAAACCTGACCGGTCATCCGTTTATAATCATCCTTATTCTCATCTGCCCTCGATATAGAGGACTAATTACTGTGCCGCAACCTGTGACGGTTCTTCTATTTGTGTGGTTTTCGACGGGAAAGCGCGCAGCGTACCGGCGACATTTCGGTCAACCACATCAGCAAGACTGACAGAGGCCAGGTAAAGATAAATCTGGTTGCCAAGTTCTTCCCACAATTCATGGGTTTGGCAGCGCCCCTTGTTGGCCTTGCAGCCCTTGGGCGATCCAGACTTGCAGCGGGTTGCGCGGATCGGCTCATCGACGGCCAAAATGACATCGGCAACACGGGTTTCGGTTGCAGTGCGGGCCAACAGATATCCGCCACCCGGTCCACGAACAGATCGAACCAATCCCCCTTTGCGCAGCTTGCCAAACAGTTGCTCAAGATAGGACAATGAAATTTCCTGACGGTCCGCAATATCGGCAAGTGCGACCGGCCGGTCCTTGCTGCTTTCAGCGAGATCGACCATCGCCATCACGGCATAGCGGCCTTTGGTACTCAGCTTCACGGTGCGTCCTCCTGCCTTGCTGTCGGGTTGCCCCTGCCAGCGGGCTCTTCATTTACGCGGCGCTGTGTGCGCCAATATTATTCCGATGATGCGACGATGCGCGGCTTTTCCGGGGCCGCATCCTTGTCTGCATTACCTGCCTTTTCGGCCTCAAGGGCCACGACCTTGCCGCGCAGGTTTTCGACTTCACGTCCAAGTTCCTCAAGCGCACGGGCCACCGGATCAGGCAGATCGCCAATCGGCGTACCATATGCGCAGAACCGGTCGTCCTGTTCGCGACGGACCATCTTGGCTGGAATACCGACCACAGTTGCGCCTTCGGGCACTTCGCCCAGCACAACCGCGTTTCCGCCAACACGCGCATTCTTGCGCACGGTAAACGGCCCCAAAATTTGCGCGCCTGATCCAACAATCACGCCGTCCTCAAGGGTCGGGTGACGTTTCAGACCACGCTGGCCATCGCTGTTGACACTAGGTGATGTCCCGCCAAGGGTAACCCCTTGATACAGGGTGACATCATCGCCAATTTCGGCGGTTTCACCGATGACAACACCCATGCCATGATCAATAAAGAACCGCTTGCCGATGGTGGCACCCGGGTGAATTTCAATCCCGGTCAACCAGCGCATGATTTGCGACAAAAAGCGTGCTGTCAGACGAAAACCACGTTGCCAAAGCCAATGCGTGCCACGATATCCCATGATCGCATGAAACGCCGGATAGCTGATCACGACTTCCCAACGGGATCGCGCCGCGGGGTCACGGGCAATCATCGCGTCAATTTCCTGACGAATTAGCTTGAACATGGGGCGGTCCACTGTGTAATTAGTATCTTCGATTCCCGGCACCCTTGCCCAGCCCCGGCCTTGCAGCATATGCAAAATCGGGTTTGACGGGCACCAACGGGTTAGCCGGAATATAGGATAACCGAGTAACTTGGTCAAGTATTTGCCCAAAGCAATTTATGCGCAAACACGAAAAAACTTACAAAAACACTCGGATATTTTTGTTACACATATCTTTCCATTCGTGGACAGGAGCAGTCTGATCCATGCCTGAGGTCATTTTTAACGGCCCCGAAGGTCGCCTTGAAGGTCGCTACCACCATAACGGCGCTGACGATTCGCCCATCGCACTTATCCTCCATCCCAACCCGCAACAGGGTGGCACAATGAATAACAAGTTGTGCTTCAACATGTTCAACATGTTCAAGGACCGCGGCTATTCGGTCATGCGGTTCAACTTCCGGGGTGTTGGTCGCTCGCAGGGCATTTACGATCAGGGGATCGGTGAACTGTCTGATGCGGCATCCGCACTCGACTGGATGCAGACCTATAATGCCAACGCACGCGCAACCTGGGTTGCCGGTTATTCGTTCGGTTCCTGGATCGGCATGCAGCTTTTGATGCGCCGCCCGGAAATTGACGGATTTATTTCGGTCGCAGCCCCGGCAAGCGAACATGACTTCACCTTCCTGGCCCCCTGCCCGTCATCGGGCATTTTGATCCACGGGTCGCAGGACACCAACATTCCGGTCGCCTCGGTCAACAAGCTTGCAGACAAACTCAATTCCCAGAAGGGCATTGAAGTTGACATGTGCGCGATTGACGGTGCCGATCACTATTTTGCCAAACAGCAAGATGACGTGATCAAGCATTCGGCTGCATATCTGGACAAGCGTGGCGCTTAAACCCGCCTTAAGCATGATCCAATGACCCACAAAAGGCTGCCTGATCAGGCAGCCTTTTGTGTTGTGTAAAGCCGCCCGCCACAACAGGGGGCAGAAACACCTGTGGTGCCCGGAAAACTGAGCGGTAAATCACGCAGGTGGCGCACTGCCAAAAATCCAAAACATTCCGCCTCGACCGCGTCCCCGTCCCAGTTCAACACATCGACTGAACGCACTCGAACGCCAAGCCGTTCGCCGAGTTTTGTCATGACATATGTGTTGTGGCGCCCGCCCCCACAGACAAACCAGCTTTTGGGCGCTGCGGGTAGGTGATTCACCCCGGCGACGATGGCCGCAACCGTACAATTGGCAAGCGTTGCCGCGCCATCCGACACATTCAGCTTGGCCTCGGTGACAAGTCCGTCAATACGCGCAGCCATATCTTCGCGATCAAGGGATTTCGGCGGAACGCGATCAAAATATGGATCTTCGAGAAATTTGACTTCGACCATCGGATCGCCATTTCCTGACGCGGCTGCTGCCCCGTTCAGGTCCACCGGGTTGCCGGTATGGCGCAACATCCAGTCATCAAGGCGCGCATTGCCTGGCCCGCAATCAAAGGCCAGCAGTTCCTCGTTGGTGTCAATATAAGTGACATTCGACACCCCACCGATGTTAAGTACCGCAACTGGCATCTCCACCCCGGCACTTTTCATAAGTGCAGCGTGGTAGACCGGTGCCAGTGGCGCGCCCTCGCCACCTGCAGCCACATCAGCCAGCCTGAAATCTGCCACCACGGGAATGCCGGTTTTCTCCGCCAGCATATGTGGCGTGCCGATCTGACGTGTCAGCCCGGAGGCCGGTTCGTGAAACACCGTCTGCCCGTGAAAGCCGATAACGCCAATATCACCTGCCGCCACCCCGGATTTTTCAAGCAACATGTTAACGGCACAAACATGAACCTGCGTCAGATCATCGGCAACCACATGTTCGCTATTGGTCGCACTGCGATTGCCAAAACAGGCCCGCATGTTTTCGCGTAGCTCCGGGGCATAGGGCACGAATACGGATTGATCCAGACGACGGACATTGATGCCATCGGTTTCAATCAGGGCCGCGTCCACACCGTCAAGCGATGTACCGCTCATCATGCCGATTGCTGTGATCCAGCCTTTTGGCGAACCGTCTGTCATCTCAAACTCCGTCCCGGAATATTCATCGTTTGGCACAGCCTAGGCTGAAATTATCGCGAATTCGTTACTCAGACATCAGATATGAAAGCCGATGCGTTGCCCAGAAGATGTTTTCTGTGCTAGATCATCGCCTCCGCGCCAAAAAGCGGGTCGAATTTTCAATCACAACCAACATAGCGCAAAAACCATGACTGAACTGAAGTCTGATTTTCTCCGCGTCATGAATGACCGCGGTTATATCCACCAATGTACTGATCTTGAAGGCCTTGATGCCTATGCATCGGATAATACGGTGGTGTGCTATGTGGGCTATGATTGCACTGCAGACAGCCTGCATGTCGGATCGCTTGTATCGATCATGATGCTGCGCTGGTTGCAGAAAACCGGTCACAAGCCAATCGTCCTGATGGGCGGCGGTACGACGCGCGTTGGCGACCCGACCGGTCGCGATGACGCCCGCCCGGTTCTGACCGATGAAATCATCGAAGCCAACATGGCTGGCATCAAAAAGGTGTTTCAGCAGTTCCTGACGTTTGGCGAAGGCCCGACCGATGCGGTCATGGTCAACAATGCCGACTGGCTTGATAAACTGAATTACATTGAATTCCTGCGCGATTTTGGCCGTCATTTTTCGGTCAACCGCATGCTGAGCTTTGATTCGGTCAAGCTGCGTCTTGATCGTGAACAGTCGCTGAGCTTCCTTGAATTCAATTACATGATCCTGCAGGCCTATGATTTTGTCGAACTGAACCGCAATTACGGCTGCACGTTGCAGATGGGCGGATCGGATCAGTGGGGCAACATCGTCAATGGTGTTGAACTTGGCCGCCGGGTGGATGAAAAATCCCTGTTTGGCCTGACCACGCCGCTGATGACCACCGCATCGGGCGCCAAGATGGGTAAAACCGCTGCCGGTGCGGTTTGGCTCAACGAAGAACGCCTGTCGTCCTATGACTACTATCAGTTCTGGCGCAACACCGAAGATGCCGACGTGATCAAGTTCATGCGTCTGTTTACCGAGATGTCGCTTGATCAGATCGCCGAATACGAAAAGCTCGAAGGATCGCAGATCAACGAAGCCAAAAAGGTTTTAGCATTCGAGGCAGTCAAACTGTGCCGCGGCGAAGAAGCAGCCCTTGCGGCCGCAGAAACCGCACGTAAAACGTTCGAAGAAGGCGTTCTGGCCGATGATCTTCCGACCGTTGAAATCGCCAAGGCTGATCTTGATGCCGGCATTGCGGCCTTTGATCTGTTCCGCCGTGCCGACCTTGCAAAATCGGGGGGCGAAGCCCGCCGTTTGATCAAGGGCGGAGGTGCGAAAATCAATGACGAGAAAGTCAGCGATGAAAACGCCAACATCACCGCTGATTCCGTGAATAGCGACGGTGTGATCAAGGTATCGGCGGGCAAGAAACGCCATGTGCTGATCAAACCGGTCTGATCACAGATCGCGTCTGAATTAAAAAGCCCCGCCGGATACCGTGCGGGGCTTTTTCGTGTTCAGACAACAATTGACCACGGATCAGATCTAACCCGGCTCCGCCCCGGTGATCAGGTTTCTAAATACGCCGGGCACAAAGGTTGAAAGCGGATTGACCGTAACATCGGGTTCATTCAGGTCGCCCTCAATCGTATAGGTCGGAGCAAAGATGCCACCGCCTTCTTCCCCGACCAGAAGATCCCCCAAAATCGGGATCGCGCCCAATGCTGAATTCAGCGCGTAAATCGGCACGATTGACCCGGCAAGGCGGATTTCGGATTTGGCCAGATCAATTGATCCATTTGCCGTCACCCCGACGGCCGAACCGTTTGCTGCAACCTTTGACATCGACAGCACATCATTGACGTAGGTAAAGCTGCCGGTCAGCTCGTTAAACGAGATGCCATTGCCCTGTAAGACATCGCCAAGCCCGGTTAAGGACGCGGCGCTGAGAACACGCGCTGCAATCGGTGCGTTGACGACACGAAACTCACGAAGACTAACCGTACCGGAAAATGGCTGGGCAAGGTCGCTTTCATCGACAGTGCCCTCGATGGTTAACCCACCGCCCAAAAGATTGTCATACATATCAACCGCACGCAGGAACCGACCGGCATCTTCGCTGGTCAATGTCACCTTGCGGGTTTGGAAATCTTCGCGGGTGACTTGGGCAAATACGTTATCGCGATCACCGAATGTTCCATTCAGGACAAGTCGGTCCCATTCCTGTCCCACGGTGTGAATTGACCCTCTGACTCCGTCAAGGAGTTCGCCATTGGCCATCACCATTTGTTCGATATTCAGAAACACCTCGGTGCTGCCACCAGTGCGCGCAGCCCGTTCGCCGATGCCCCCTGTTTTGGCCCCGGACGTATCGCCAGGGGGTTCAACTTCGTCATCCTCGGAGACAATCCACGGGGTTGCGATCAACTGGCGGGCCGTGATTTCAAGTTCGCGTTTGTCATTGTCCTGACGCAGGGTGATCTTGCCATCATTGAGAAGCGGCGCATCCCCCTTCATCAGAAACCCGCCGCCTTCGAGAGTAACAAGATAATTCTGATTATCTGTCCCGGCTTGTTCGGTTTCGTTGTCGCTTGCATCACCATCAATGAAAGGACGCAAATCAAACTGCGCACCCTGCAAATCAACACTTACCTGGCCGTTGTCATCGAGCCGAACGGTGCCGTTGATATCTGTATTTTCGCGAAAGCGGGTATCTTCGAACTCAAAGGCCCATTTATCAGCCATCGCGTTTTCGCCGCGCCAGTTTCCACGTCCTTTGGCCTCAAGTTCCGGGGCCATCAGTTCAAAGGAATAAAGGTCGCCCGCACCATCAAAATGCACGGCAACATCAAACTTCGACTGTCCGGAGACGCCGGGCTTCTTATGATAGGAAATGTTTTCCAGCGGGACAGAAACATTGACGTTTGCGAGATCAATATCCCCGACAACCCGGACTTGATCCGATGCCACCTTGATATCGATATCTCCTTGCGCCATTCCCGCAATATACGGCCCCGGATCAAGTTCAATATCGGGCAACACGCCAATATCCAGATCACCCGACAGGATATAGTGGCTTTTGACCGCTGCCTGCTCGTCGAAGTTTTCAACCCAGTTTATGTTGGTTGTGCCCGTACCGACCTTTGCTGCACCACCAAGTTCAAGGCCATTGTTATTGACCTGCAACTCAAAACTGCCATCGGAAATATCCATGCCGCGAAACGCCGATGTGATCGCGGCATTTTCAATACGCGATGCGGCCGCAACTTCCACGTCATCAAAGGTCACCGCGCGCAACAGCGGAAAATGCAATCGCACGCGGGTTGCCTGATCGCCGCTGATCTGTGCCGGGTCAATCCCAAGGCGGGTTGCGAAGCCAAGTGGCTGGGCTTCGATCAATTCAAGTGCCTTGCGCGCGCTGCCCTGGGCAACGATTTCGATATCGGCATATGGGACCGGTTCATCAAGTTTGGAAAAGATGATGCTGGCATCGGTAACCTGCAGGCCATCGGCTTCGCCACGATCAACAAAAATACTGAAACTGGTTTCATCAAATTCTGCCCGACCGGCAGAATTCAGGACCTTGGGCATCTCGCCGAGATAATCGACTGTCACCCCCGACATGGTCATTTGCCCGCCAAGGTCATCGAGAATGACGTCCCCTGCGTCATCCTGATGCAGTTCGGTATGCAGGGTTGCCTGATGAACAATCCCCTCAGACAGTTTGGAGACAACCCATTCACGGGCATCATAGCCAACACCTTCGGGCCACAAACGGTTGAGGTCATTGGTTGAAACATCCTTGGCAGATGCATCAAGCTCAACCTGCCACTGCCCGAAAGGTTCAAGAACAACGCCCTGAAGCTTTGCCGAGGCATCCCCGACAGTCAGTTCCACACCATCAATACTGAAACGACCGGGTACGAAACTTGTCCTGATCCGTCCGTCCGCCACCCGATAGGTCGCCCTGATTTCATCAGGGAATGTAATGATACCGGCGCCAACGGCAAGATCGGTTGCCGCCGACAGCAATTCACCATCGGCATCAAATTTTGCCCGCAGCTTGCCCGAAACAGGTACATAGGCATCGCGCAGTTTTTCAAAAACATCGGAAATGCTGATCAGGTCGGACAGTTCAATCTCGCCCAGATCAGCTTCAAGCTGCACCTCGCCAGTTTCGATGCTGTAATCACCGGTGACCCGCACCTGTGTTGCCACGTCGCCCGCACTTACCTGCAGGGAGGCCTCTGCGCCAATACCAAATGCCCGGCGCGACAAAAGAATATCAGCCTGTGGAGCAGCCCAGACGATCCCGATTTTCTCGTCGCGGACTTCAAGGTCGGCATTGACGACGCCGAAACTTTCAAAATAGGCCGCTGCGGGAACATCCGTGCGTTCACCTGACAGAATGGCAAAAACATCATGCAGGAATCTGGAACCTGATTGTTCTGCGGGTGCGACCGGATCTTCGGTCGTGGCGGGTGTTGCTTCTGTGGCAACGCCATCTGATTGCGCCGTTGTCGGCAGATCAATTGTGACAGATGAGCCACGCCCCTTTTCATAGGGCTGATCACCTGAATTGGTTTGTTCGCTGATATCAGCACCACCGGACTGATCTGCGGCATCAAATGCGGCCTCTTCTGCGACATAGCCAATATCGATCTTGCCGTCCGCACTGCGTTCAAGGCGAATGCGCGGACCAATCAGGTTAAGCTCCCGAAGTGCGAGAACACCTTCAAAAAGGGCCTTGCTTGAAAAAACAACGTCTGCTTCGGGGATATGAAGGATTTCCTGATTACCGGGACCAAAGATGCTGACATCACGCAAACCGACATCAAATTTTTCATCCCAACCGCGCCAACGCAAAACAACATCTTCCACCGCCAGATGGTTGTCACCCATCGACTGGTTGAGATGTTCGACAAGATACGGGGTGAGACGATGAAGCGACACGGGTTCCTGCGACAGCCGCCAGATCGTGACGGCTGCAAACACGCCGACAAACAGGACGATGGCTGATAAAGTCAGCGCCAGCCATCCGGCAAAGGTCTTAACGTGGCGCACTCTTTGTACCCTGTGTTCCCGGTGTCATATGCAGCAATGTCAATGATCAGCTATTGTTAGCATGGCTGTCCAACGTCTTGGGGCAACCATATTACCTGAAAGTTCCAGACAATACTTGATCCATACCTCTTTTTGTTCGATCACAGAAAAGCTAGAGTTGTCCTGTTGATCAGGGCATCCAGCCCCTTGCAGAAATCATGCAATCAGGCGCAACACTTTGAATAGCGCGGTTCGTTACCGTTTCGCAATACAAGGAACGCAAAAAGTGTCTCTTTCCTGGATTCCACAGGACCTGCCCCAGCCCTTTGATTCCGACCGCGTCACCAACGCGTTTGAACGCTGGACGGCCTTGGGCGATCGCCCGGCATTTGAAAATCTGGCAGCAAAAATTGGCGATATTGCGTCCAATGTCCAGTTTCGGGGTGTCTTGTCCGCACTTTTTGGCAACAGCCCGTATCTGACCAACCTGTGTTTGCGTGATCCCGATGTGGTCTGTGATGTGTTTGACAACGGCCTTGACCGGGCTTTTGCCAATGCCCTTGATCCGGTACGCATCAGCGCAGATGCCAGCGGCCTTGATCAACCGACCACCATGGCAACTGTACGTCGCGCCAAACGCCGCGCCGCGCTTGTGATTGCCATTGCCGATATCTGCAAGGCATGGCCGCTTGAAAAGATTACTTCTGCCATCAGCGACACGGCAGAAGTCACCCTTGATTTCACCATTGCCCATTGCCTGTCTGCCGTGGCGAAATTGCGCAAATATGACCTGCCGAACCCGGAAAACCCGCTTGAAGGATCGGGTATTTTTGCCATTGGCATGGGGAAGCTGGGTGCTGGTGAACTTAACTATTCATCTGATATCGACCTGATCTTTCTCTATGATCAGGATGTGGTCACCTATATCGACCCGGATCGCATTCATCAGGATCTTGTTCGCATGGTGCGCGACATTACGCGCATCATGGAAGAACGCACGGGCGACGGATATGTCTTTCGTACCGATCTGCGCCTGCGCCCCGATCCGGCATCAACCCCGCCGATCATGTCGATGCTGGCGGCAGAAACCTATTATGAAACCGTCGGGCAGAACTGGGAACGTGCGGCCATGATCAAGGCGCGCATTGTCGGTGGTGATCGGGTGTCGGGCGATCAGTTCCTTGAAATTCTACGCCCGTTTGTCTGGCGCAAACACCTTGATTTCATTGCTATTCAGGACATTCATTCGATCAAGCGCCAGATAAATGCCCACAAGGGTGGCAGCAAGATCAACATTCCCGGCCACAACATCAAACTGGGCCGGGGCGGCATTCGCGAGATCGAGTTTTTTGCCCAGACCCAGCAACTGATCTGGGGCGGGCGCGAAGTGGCCCTGCGGGGCAAGGCAACCTGCGACACATTACGCACCCTGACCGAGTTCGGACAGGTATCTGAAAAAGTCCGTGATGAAATGCTTGCGGCCTATGATTTTCTGCGCACGGTCGAACACCGTTTGCAAATGATCAATGACCAGCAGACCCAGACCCTTCCCGATACTGACGACGGGTTGCTGGCCCTTGCGACCTTCCTTGGCTACAGCGCACTTGATGACTTCAAGCTTGATCTGTTGGGGCATCTGCGCAACGTCGAAAGCAACTATGCCGAACTGTTTGAAGATGACACGACCCTTGCTGGCACGACTGGAAACCTTGTGTTCACCGGCACCGAAGACGATCCCGAAACCCTGACCAACTTGCGCGAGATGGGGTTTGAGAATGCGGAAAATGTTTCTGTTACTGTGCGCGGATGGCATCACGGGCGTTACCGCGCGACCCGATCGCGCCGTGCACGCGAAATCCTGACCGAACTGATGCCAACCCTGCTCGAAGCGTTGGGTAGGACCACCAACCCGGATATGGCATTCCGTGCCTTTGACGAATTTCTTAAAGGCTTGCCTGCCGGGGTTCAGTTATTCTCGCTGTTTACCGCCAATCCGCAATTGCTTGAACTTCTGGCGCAAATTGCCGGAACGGCCCCGCGCATGGCAAAATATATCGGGCGGAATGCTGCAGTACTGGATTTCGTACTGATGTCGGGATTCCACGAAGAAATGCCTGACGCGGACGCCATGATCGCAGAACTGGACGCGCGCCTGTCACGCGAAGACATGGTCGAAGACTGGCTGGATGCTGCGCGGCGCTGGGCCAACGATCAAAAATTTCAGATTGACGTGCAAACCATTCAGAACCGCCATACTCCCCATGAAGCAGGACGTGCCTTGGCCGATGTTGCAGACGTTGCCATTCGCGCCCTCTTCCCGCGTATCGCCAACGATTTTGCCACCAAACACGGCGCATTTTCAGATGGTGGATTGGCGGTATTTGCGCTTGGAAAACATGGCGGGCAGGAACTTTCCCCCGGATCTGACCTTGATATGGTGTTCATCTATGATGTGGCCGATGACGCCGATGAGTCTGATGGTGAAAAGCCCCTGTCGCCCGGCCATTATTTCATCCGGCTCAGCCAGCGATATATCAACGCCCTTTCCGCCCCGACCGCCGAAGGGGTTCTGTTTGAAACCGACCTTAGGCTGCGACCAAGCGGGTCCAAAGGCCCGCTTGCGACCCATTTCAAAAGTTTTGAAACCTATCAAAACAACGAAGCCTGGACGTGGGAGCATATGGCACTGACCCGTTTGCGACCGGTTTATGGCCCCAAGGCACTTTGTGACAAGGTTCTTGCAACAACCAGCGCAGTTTTGCGCAAGAAACGCGACCCCGACAAACTTGTCCGGGCGGTGTATGACATGCGCAACCGCATGGATGCCGGCAAGGGTGACAACCATCCCTGGGCGATCAAAATGCGCCGTGGCGGGTTGGTTGATCTGGAATTCATCGCGCAATATCTGCAGCTGCGCCATGCCCATGACCACCCGGAAATCCTGTCACCCACGACGCGCGTGGTGTTCAAAAATCTTGGCGCAGCAGGCATTCTTGAGGAACAAGAAGCAGAGTTTCTGGCAAATGCCGGTTCATTCTGGCTGGCCTTGCAGGCGATGTTGCGCCTGACCACCGAGGGGCCATTTAAGCCTGAAAGTGCCAGCGAAGATTTGCAGAAGATGTTGGCCAATGCCGGAAAATGTGATGACTTTGCAAGCCTTCAGGACAAGATGGAAACCACGGCAACAACGATCAAACAAATCTTTGACCGTATCATCACAGTACCCGGAGAGAAGGCCGCATCAACCGAGCAGCCTTCGCAAGGCAAGGAATGATCCAACAGCGCTTGCAACGCTTATAAGGCATTGTATTTTACCCCGGATCGGGACGCATGGGCCGCAAAAACATGCGTATTCGCGCCCCGAACCGCAACGCACAGAAAAGGATTGAACATGACAGTTGATGTTGGTGACAAGGCCCCGGATTTTGACCTGCCGACAGATGGCGGCGGCAACGTAAAACTGTCTGATCTGGCGGGGAAACCGGTGGTGATTTACTTCTATCCAAAGGATATGACCCCCGGCTGCACGACTGAATCCTGTGAGTTTCGCGATGCAGAACCCGATTTTGGCGCCGTGAACGCACAGATCATCGGCATTTCTAAAGACAGCGCCGAACGCCATGACAAATTCAAGGCCAAGCATGACCTGAACTTCATTCTTGCTTCCGACGAGAATGGCACCACCTGCGAGGATTATTGTGTCTGGAAAGAAAAGAACATGTACGGCAAGAAATTCATGGGCATTGAACGATCCACCTTTGTCATTGATGGCGACGGCGTCATTCGCAATGCCTGGCGCAAGGTCAAGGTCAAAGGCCACGTTGCCGAGGTACTTGAAGCCGTAAAGGCCCTTTAAGAACGCCTTTATCAAATATCGCGGCCCGGCAACCAGTAGCCGGGCCTTTTTCTTTTAATGGCAGAAAATCGTTTCAAGTCAGGTTTCTGGCGCATACCGTCAACACTGATTTTGTTGCCTTGCCTTGTTTGTCGGGATAGAAATTCGATATGGGAGTATTGGGTGCATGGTTTTTCACCCAATTGGAGAAAACAAACCGGCATCCGGTAAGGCAGGTACACCAATGAACAAGAATGTTGTTGATCTAGACGATCAAATGCTGGCCGACTTTCGCGACGAAGCGAACGACATTATCAGTTCCATCGACGTTCATGTGCAAAATGCGCGCAGCAAAAACGACCCGGCCCATCTAACCGCCATTCAGCGCGAGGTTTTCAATCTGCGATACAAGGGCAAATCGGTTGCCGCCCCGCTGATCAATCTGGCCAGCCACCGCCTTGCAGACTATGTCACGACGTGCAAAGACCTTAACGAAGGCGCAATTGAAGACATTCAGGCATTTGTCGATAAAATCCAGTCCTTGCTGGATGGTGACATCAGTGCCGGTGGTGCTGATACCGCTGAATTCGTGCGTGAACTGCCCTCCAAACGTGCCCCTGATATTGACCCCAACTGGCTTAAACAGGCCAATGTCGAAGCGCTGCTTGTGATCCCGCAGCGCTCCATGGCCACCATTGTTGAACGCGAACTGGCAGCTTGCGGCTATCGCAGTTCTGTTTCCCAGACGTCTTTTGAAGCCATCGAACTGGCTGTGCGCACGCGCCCGGATTTCATCATCGTTGCCAAAACCATTGATGAACTTGACGGCGTGGACCTTGCCAATGCCCTGCAATCGATGCCCAAAACCCGTGGCATCCCGACCGCGGTTCTGACATCGGATGCCCCCAACCATCCGTCGCTTCAGGACCTGCCATGCCGCACAGCCATCATTCGCAAGGGCAATGCATTTGGCGATGATCTGGCAGAAGCACTGGCGCGCTTTAACATCACCTGATCCTATAACATTCAAGAAATTCAGGGGCGGCTGCACATTGATTGCAGGCCGCCCTTTTCATTGATCATTGACCCGGTGTGATGCAAGTGGCAGACACTGCACAACGATTATCCCCACAGCCAAGCAAACGATCATGACCCAATTGACCCTTGCCGAAGCCGCCAAAAAGGCATTACTGACCGAAGATGCCCCCCAAAAGGCCGATGTCACCGCCGAGATGGCTGCACTTTGGCGCGATGGCAAGATCACCGAAGTTGGTTCAACCGATTTGCCCGATCGTCCCGGTCGCCCGGCACGCCCGGAACTATTGCCGCCCAACAAGATGCCCAAACGTAAAAAAGGCAGCGTTCAGGGCCGGATCGGGCTTTTGCATGCGCTGGCCCATATTGAACTTAATGCCATTGATCTGGCGTGGGATCTGTGTGTGCGCTTTCCCGAGGCCGACATGCCGCGCGATTTTTACGATGCATGGGTGCAGGTTGCCGACGACGAAGCGCGCCATTTCAAAATGATCAACAAACGTCTTGGTGAATTGGGTGCGACATATGGCGATCTGCCTGCCCATGACGGATTGTGGCAGACATCAATGGATACGGCCTATGACATTCTACCGCGTCTGGCCGTGGTGCCGATGGTGTTTGAGGCCCGTGGCCTTGATGCCACCCCGCCAACCATCGAGCGGCTTTTGGCCCATGGGGACACGGAAAGTGCCCGCATCCTTAAAATCATCGCCCATGATGAAATCGCTCATGTGGCGGCGGGCCGCAAATATTATGAATATGTCTGCGATCAGCGCGGCCTGCCCTATTACACTACCTGGCATGACATGCTGCGCAAACATTTCCGTGGCCCGCTAAAACCGCCCTTCAACGACGAAGCACGTTACGAGGCCGGGATGCCGCCCGATTACTATCAGGACTATGTCCTTGAATTGCCGGAAATCGACGGCGAGTAGAGCCAACCGATCGCATTTTAAAATTATATCATCAGGCAATTGATTCACCTCATGGTGGCGACGGGTGAAATTGCCGACACTCCTTTGTGTGAGAATTGACGAAAAGCACGATCTTTTTCCTGTCATCAGCACGGAGTTGTCCCCATGCCCTCCACCATGAAAGCCGCTGTCGTTCGCGAATTTGGCAAGCCGCTATCGATCGAAGAAGTCACGGTGCCAAAGGTCACACCCGGAAAAATCCTGGTAAAGATCGAGGCATCCGGTGTCTGCCACACCGACCTTCACGCCGCCGAGGGCGACTGGCCCGTCAAGCCTAACCCGCCCTTCATTCCCGGTCACGAAGGGGTTGGCATCGTTGCCGAAGTTGGCGACGGCGTATCATCCGTCAAGGAAGGTGATCGTGTCGGCGTGCCATGGCTGCATTCGGCCTGTGGTCATTGCCATCACTGCATCACGGGTTGGGAAACGCTTTGTGGCGAACAGATTAATACCGGATATTCCGTCAATGGTGGTTTCGCCGAATATGTTCTGGCAGACCCGGACTATGTCGGCCACCTGCCCGACCCGCTTGAATTTGGCAATGCCGCACCCGTTCTTTGTGCCGGTGTGACGGTCTATAAGGGGCTTAAGGAAACCGAATGCAAACCCGGTGAAACCGTGGTGATTTCCGGTATTGGCGGACTGGGTCATATGGCCGTGCAATACGCCAAGGCGATGGGCATGAAAGTTATCGCCGTTGACATTGCCAACGAGAAACTCGAACTCGCCAAAAACCTTGGTGCGGACTGGACCCTTAATGCGGCCGAGGCCGATGTGGTTTCTGAGGTGCAAAAACAGATGGGCGGTGCCAATGGTGTGCTGGTAACAGCAGTTTCGCGGGCGGCCTTTAAACAGGGTGTCGGCATGCTGGGCCGGGGTGGCACAATGGCGCTTTGCGGCCTGCCTCCGGGCACGTTCGAGCTTGATATTTTCGATACTGTCCTGTCGCGCAAAACCATCAGGGGATCAATTGTCGGCACCCGTGCAGACCTGCAGGAAGCGCTTGATTTCGCCGGTGATGGCAAGGTGCATTCGCACTTCACGACCGAACCGATGGAAAACATCAACTCGATCTTTGACCGCATGCGCGATGGCAAGATCGATGGTCGTATCGTCATGTCGATCTGATCAGGCGTCACACGACTTCGACTCACTATCCAAAGGCTGCTGGAAGGCAGCCTTTTATTTTGACTTCAGGCCGCCTTTGCCCGCATGGCGGCCTCGTGATCAAGCAACCATTTCTTGCGCGCCAGCCCACCGGCATAGCCGGTCAAGGTGCCGTTTGAACCGATCACCCGATGGCATGGCACTATGATCGAAACCGGGTTAAGCGCATTGGCGCGCGCCACCGCACGAACGGCCTTGGAATTGCCCAACTGATCCGCAAGCCCGGCGTAAGACACGCTTTGTCCAATCGGGATCGTGATCAGGCCATCCCAGACTGATTTCTGAAACGCCGTCCCGACCATTGTAATCGCATCCACGGGTAGTCGTCCGACGCGGCCGTCAAAGTACCCATCCAGCCATTCAATGATCGGTGATGGTGCCGTTCCGCCTTCAGTCCATTCAAGATTTTTGAATCGACGGTTCTGGATGGTGCGCAAGCGTTCGTCATTGTCTTCGAAATCAAGATGCACCAGCTTGTCATCCATAGACGCAAGCGAGAGTTCCCCGATTGGACTGGCATAACGCACGACATTGATTTGTGGGGGGATTTGCTTGGACATCTTTATTCTCCTTCCAATGCGGACCAAAGATACTGCGCGGCATAGGCCCGCCATGGCCGCCAGTTTTCCGAAATGCTTTCAAGTGCATTGGCTTTGTCCGGGCCGCCGCCCATGCCAGATGCCTTAAGAATACCCAGATCCGCGGCCGGAAAAGCATCCGGATCGCCAAGCCCGCGCAGACCAAAGTAATTCAATGTCCAAGGACCGATCCCCTTGATCGCTGTCATGGCCGCAATAAGGTCATCACCGGATTTTTGATCGCAATCTGGTTGGGCAAAAAGATCAATCACATCGGCAAGGGTTTGAGCCCGGCGCGTCGTCAGGCCGATCGGCATCAGTTCCTGTTTCATCAGGCCTTGCGGCGTCGGAAAGACATGGGTGATGCCGGTTCCCCCCACCAGATCATCGGGCAAAGCTTCGCCAAAACGGGCGACCAACCGCCCAGCCAAAGTACGGGCGGCGGCAACCGAAACCTGTTGGCCCAGCACAGCACGAAGGGCAAGTTCAAAACGATCCCAACATCCGGGCACCCGAAGGCCGGGACGCTTTGCGACCAATGGCCCAAGCAACGCATCCTGCGTAAATTGCATGGTGATGGACGGCACATCCGCATCAAGATCAAACAACCTGCGCACCCGTGCGCCAATTTCAAGCACCGCTTCGCGAGCCGGACCACGCAAGATGACATCAACACCACTTTGATCGGTACTGAAGTGACAGATCATCAAGCCGACCCGGCCATCAATTTTGAAACCACGCGCATAAATGCGGTCACGAACGGTCTCCAGGCCGGGAATGGCACGTGCGCGGAAGAAAGCCAGAAGATAGTCGGCATCAAACGGTTGGCGGGCGCGGAGCCGCAAAATCAAATCATCACTGCGTGCCGCAAACGGATCATCTGTCCCGGCAGTTTTCCGGGCATTAGTTTTGATGCCGCGGCGAAAGGCGGTTGGCGCCTGCCCATAGGCCTGTTTCATGGCGTCATTGAAGCGCCGCAGGCTGCCAAAACCGGCAATGTCGGCGATTTCCGTCATGGTCAAGTTGCTATCAACAATCAACTGACGTGCACGCAGCAAACGCCGTGCCTTGGCATGTTCCTGCGGGGTGACGCCGGTATGTTCCTTGAATATCCGGCGCAAATGGCGATCCCCCACCCCAAGGCGGTCAGCAAGATCGGCAATTGAACCGTTTTCCAGTGCGCCCTGATCAATCAGGCGCACCGCACGAACGACCGAGGCATGGACACCGGCACTGGCCGGACTTCCGGGGGCAGCTTCGGGCCGACAGCGCAGGCATGGGCGAAAGCCATGTGCGATGGCGGCCTCCGCACTGGGATAAAATTCCACATTATCGCGCTTGGGCGTGACTGCCGGGCAGATCGGGCGGCAAAAAATCCCGGTGGTCCGAACGGCAGTATAAAACCGTCCGTCAAACCGACGATCGCGGGTTTTGAGTGCCTGATAGCAGATATCGTTATTGAGCTGTTCCATGCCCGGCAGTTTAGCAGAATTGATCAGCAAAACTCGCCAGATTCGGACTCAGACGTAAAACATCTAGTTCAGCGGAATGTCGTTATCGGATTTGCTGTCCTGATACAGCGCAGACAGACGATCATACTCATCGGAAATCGCCTTGGCGCGGGCCAGATAGGCTTCTTTTTGATCCTGGGGCTGCTCAGCGACCGTTGCCATCATGGAATAGCTGTCCCAAAAGGCATTGGATTTATTGTATTCGCCATCTTCAAGGGTGAAGACTTCTTTCATGATCTTCAAATCATGCGGTATGGCAAAGGCATCGCGTGAGTCTTCGTAAGAAAAGAAATAATAGAAATTGTCAAACCCGGCCCAGGTAATGGCCGACAGGCACATGGAGCATGGCTCATGGGTCGAAAGGAAAATCAGCTCCGACGTCGCCGGGCGCTGATCGGCGGGAATTTCATAAAACCGCTTAAGGCAATGGACTTCACCGTGCCACAGCGGGTTTTCGGTTTCATTGTTGGTCTCGGCAATCACCAGTGACAGATCATCCTTGCGCAGGATCGCCGCGCCAAACAGCTTGTTGCCGTCCGAGACGCCCGCACGGGTTTTGGGCAGAATGTCATCTTCGAGCACGCAAAACAGACGTTCGAGGATTTTCTGATCGGCTTTGCTATCTGACATGTTGGCGGCCCTGGCGTCTGGTGATTTCACAATGTCACCATTTCACCGTGTCCGGGCCGCCAAGCCAACCAGTTTTTCATCCAGACGGTCGCGAAACTGCCTATTGATTGGCTTTACAATCAAAGACCACGCAAGATTCCATCATTGTCTGGTTCTTGTCGCCTTTCGGGCGGAACAGGAACATAGAAGTCACGGTCAAGAAGCGTTGTGACCGCAATCAGTGTCGGCGATTTGGTATCGCGCACCTTGGTGATCAAGGCATGATCCACCGGAGCCATTTCACGGATTTTGACCACTTCGAAAATCGGACCGTTCGGGGTTGCAAGTTTGAACTGATCGCCAACGGCGACCGGACCAAGAGAGTGTTGAGCCATTTTTGACTTCACCTGAATTTATATGTTTGCTCCGCAGCAGACTGCCAATTACCGGAACGATACCGGCTATTTGTTATCGGTTGGCAGATCCCGCTCAGGCACACCGTGGCAAAGCTATCCGGCAATTGTGTGACAGAAACGGGGTTTTTCAGGGCAGCCCCATATTTTCTGCGGCTTTTGAGATGATACAAAAACAAACACCCCGCCAAATTTCGGCGGGGTGTTTGTAACTTCAAACGGTTAGCACCGCCCAATCAAAAATCGATCAATCGATGTCTTCGATCTCACCAGCTGATCCAGTGACCTTTGCGGCCAGTGCGGCTGCCATAAAGGCATCCAGATCGCCGTTCAGAACGCCCTGGGTATCGGATGTTTCCGTGCCTGTACGTAGATCCTTGATCATCTGATAGGGCTGCAGGACATAAGAGCGGATCTGATGGCCCCAACCGATGTCGGTTTTGCTGTCTTCGACAGCCTGGGCTTCGGCTTCGCGTTTTTTCAGCTCTGCCTCATACAGACGGGCCTTCAGCATCTTCATCGCCGTGTCGCGGTTTTTATGCTGTGAACGGTCATTCTGACACTGGGCAACAATCCCGGTCGGAATATGGGTCATACGCACAGCAGAATCGGTTCTGTTGACGTGCTGACCACCGGCACCCGATGCACGATAAGTATCGACACGAAGATCCTTATCAAGGATTTCGATTTCGATATTGTCATCAATCACCGGATAGACCCAAACCGACGAGAAGCTGGTATGGCGGCGCGCAGAACTGTCATAGGGCGAAATACGCACCAGACGATGCACACCCACTTCGTTCTTCAGCCAGCCATACGCATTATGACCGGAAATCTTGTAGGTCACTGATTTGATGCCGGCTTCCTCGCCATCGCTTTCTTCAAGCATCTCAAGCTTGTAGCCTTTGGACTCTGCCCAACGGTAATACATGCGTGCCAACATCGATGCCCAATCCTGGGCCTCTGTGCCACCGGCACCAGCATGGATTTCAAGATAGGTATCGTTGGAATCCGCTTCGCCCGAAAGCAGGCTTTCAAGTTCACGCTTGGCGGCAATCTCGCGGATCGAACGCAGGGCTTCTTCGCCCTCTTCGACCGTTTCCGCGTCGCCCTCGGCTTCGCCAAGTTCGATCAGTTCGATACTGTCATCAAGTTCCTGAGCGAGCTTTTTATAGCCATTGATGGCATCATCAAGCTGGGTCCGTTCACGCATGACTTTCTGCGCGTTAGCCGCATCGTCCCAAAGGGTCGGGTCTTCGGCAAGTGCGTTCAGTTCGTCCAGGCGTCTATGAGCGTTATCCCAGTCAAAGATGCCTCCTCAGCAGTGCCATCGACTGCTTGATTTCATCGACCAATGCCTGTGCTTCAGCGCGCATTGATGTCTCCGTTAATATCTTCAAATTCGTTGGGCCACACAGATCGCGTGGCAACTTCGGCGCCGCTTATAGCAGTTTTTATCGTCCTTGAAACCCCCGCAACAACGCAAAAACCCGGCACCATTCTGATGCCGGGTTTGCGATGTCTTGGTCCCAGAATGACCGAAAGAATCAATAGATCCCACCGGGTCCGGAAATGGCGCCGCCCCCGCTGTCGGAACCGCCAGAACCGCTATATCCACCATCAATGACATTGTCATTCGATGCCGGAATGGTGCCGGGCTTGAAGGCTTCCCAAATAACATCATGATCGCCGGGACGTGCGGGAAGTCCGGTACGGGCTTCAACGCGGACCATGCGAATACCCGGCGGGGTACGGAACGGAATGGCTTTGGTGCCTTCAAGCGCACCGCGCATGAATTCTTTCCAGATCGGGGCGGCTGCACTTGCACCTTGTTCCTTTTCGCCAAGCGATCTGTTGTCATCAAAGCCGACATAAACGCCAACGGCCAAATCCGGCGAAAATCCAACAAACCATGCATCCCGCGAATCATTGGTCGTACCGGTTTTGCCCGCCAGCGGATAGCCAAGCTCGGCAATACGACGCCCCGTCCCGCGCGAAATAACGCCTTCCATGATGTGAACCATCTGGAACGCACTTGCCGGGTCGGTAAGTTGTTCGCGGGTGTCAGGCAGATCAGGTGGCATCTGATTGCGGAACGTCACGTCCTGACATTGCGCACATTCACGTTCATCACGGCGGTAAATTACATTGCCGCGACGGTCCTGAATGCGGTCAATCAGGGTCGGTGTGATTTTCTTGCCACCATTGACCATCTCGGCATAGGCCGAGGTCAGACGCATCACCGTGGTTTCCGCAGCCCCAAGCGACATCGACAAAACATCAGGCATTTCGTCGACAACACCAAACCGTTTGGCATAATCAACAACCGTCGGCATGCCGATGGTCTGGGCCAGCCGCACCGTCATCAGGTTTCGGGATTTTTCAATCCCAAGACGCATGGTCGATGGACCATAGAACTTGCCGCTATAGTTGCCCGGCTTCCATTTGCCAAGCCCCGGTCCCTGATCAATCACAAACGGCGCATCAAGCACCAGTGTCGACGGGGTAAAACCCTGATCAAGGGCGGCGAGATAAACGAACGGTTTAAATGCCGACCCCGGCTGACGACGGGCCTGTGTGGCGCGGTTGAATTTCGAAAGATCGTGGGAAAAACCACCCGACATCGCCAGGACACGCCCCGTGTGCGGGTCCATCGCGACAAGACCACCATTCACATTCGGAATCTGACGCAAACCATACGTGTTGGGCGGGAGTTTCTCGCCATCAAGTTCGGCAAAATGTTTGACATAAATGACGTCACCCGGCGCAAGTACATCTGACGGGCTGTTGACCACAGGACCAAGGGTCTGGCCCTTTTGCCACGGACGTGCCCACGTTAGGAAGCGCAGCGGAATACGGCCCTGTTCGCCATTCATCAGGCCAAGGGTTGCTTCATTGGCATCGGTGCCAAGAACAACCGCCCGATCCCACGGAATATCCGACGGGGTTTCGACTTCACGCAGCGCCTGCTGCCAATTGCCAGAAAGATCAATGTTTGTAATCGGCCCGCGCCATCCATGGCGACGATCATATTCAACAAGCCCGTCAAACAGCGCCTTGTCGGCAACATCCTGCAATCGCGGCACAACGGTCGAGCGTACCGAAAGCCCACCATCATACAGCATCCCCTCGCCATAACGGTCGACCAGTTGGCGGCGGACTTCTTCGGCAAAGAAATCTGCCTGATAGGTATCAACCGACTGGCGGGTTTTGGCTTCTAGCGGGGTGGCCCATGCCTGTTGGGCTTCGGCCTCTGTGATGTATTTTTCTTCCAGCATCCGGCCAATCACCCAGTTACGACGGGCCTTGGCTTCGTCGTGGTTGCGCACCGGATGGTAGTTGGAAGGCGCCTTGGGCAAAGCAGCAAGATAGGCCGCTTCTTCGACATTCAGCTCATCAAGCGACTTGTCGAAATAGCGCAAGGCCGCTGCGGCCACGCCATAACTGCCACTGCCCAGATAAATTTCGTTCAGGTAAAGTTCAAGGATGTGTTCCTTGGAAAAGGTCCGCTCGATACGAAATGACAGGATCGCTTCCTTGATCTTGCGTTCGTATGAAACTTCGTTGGTCAAAAGGAAGTTTTTGGCAACCTGCTGGGTAATGGTGGATGCGCCTACCGGGCGTTTGCCCGTTCCGATATTGACCACATTGGTAACCGCCGCACGCAGAACAGAGGCGAAATCAATCCCCGGATGGGAAAAGAAGTTTTTATCCTCTGCCGCGACAAAGGCATCGACGACCTTATGTGGAATGGCGGTGATCGGCACAAAGACACGTTTTTCACGCGCATATTCGGCAATCAGTGCCCCGTCTGACGCATGAACACGCGTCATGACCTCGGGCTCGTAATTTTCAAGCTGGGTGTAATCGGGAAGTCCCTGACCAAAATGCCAGAAAATCGCCAGAACGCCGGCACCACCCGCAACGCCCATCAAGAACAGAAAGCCAAAAATACTTAGTAAAATGCGCATGTAAGCAGGTCTTTTTCATTTTGTTGGCCTGATCCGATCAGGGGCATATTCATGCACTCTTATCGGAAATGCAATGTCCCGGCAGACATTTCGCCCGTCTGTGCCGAAAACCCGGATTTGCCTGCATTATAGCGGCAAAATAATGACGAGGTTGTGACAGCCGCCACGCCCGGCGGTTTTTTTCTGCGCAAAACGCAACACGCAAATGCCCTGCGCCCCACTCTATGCACGGCCCGAAGACCGCAAGCACGATGGCGGAACACGACTTTTGAAACTCGTGGTTCTCGAAATAGACATCAATTGCGCGCGTGACGGCTTCGGCAATTTTTTGCTAAGTGCCGGTCTAGCCTCAACGCTTTCGGTTCACTCAATTGCCAACAGTAATTCCTATATTTGCCAACGCTTGTCCTTCATCTCCGGTACCGTTTGACTGCACGCCAAGGACGTCTGCAACACTGTCGAGCAGAACCAAAGCCCGATCCTTCTTATCATTGTCAGCAGTCAAGCGAGCATTTACCACTTTCGTGAGTTCAGTCGCTGATGCTCCTCGCACCGACAGGAAGACCTCAGCCAAATTACGCAATTGGTTCCGCGTAAAAGCTCCTGATTGTCCATATGCAAGACTGTAAAGTTCCGAGGATACTGTAGACAACCGCTCTGCCTGCTTTGGGAGTTCAACGTTAGGCTTAAACGGTGCTACATCGACACTTTTTGCGATGATGTCTGCCAAATATATTGGGGAGCAGGTCAGGTGGTAGCTGCGCAATTGGCCTTCGGCTTCTGGATAACTCTTGTAAGTCGTGGCTTCTACTCTCAGGGTGTTTGCAAGTTCCTTGCGCGCCTCGACCACCTTCTTATGAAGTGATGGCAAAGCTGGGCTGAGCATGAACCGTTCATTGAACAGTTCGAAGCTGGCGTTACCCGCGCCTAGCGCAATAGCAAGACCACCCAATGCTTCCGAGCTTGCGTCTAACAATCCAAGTGTAGCGCCAGCTGCATTGCCAATCATGTTCATCGCGCCCTGCGCCATTTCTGTGTCTTTCGACAAGCGATGCAAGGTAGCAAACAAAATATCGCAGGCAGCGTCAGACGCAGCAATTGTCGTGGCAGAAAATGCGTAAAAGTTTGCCTTCTGCTCCTCAACATCAGCAGCAGGCTCAATCGCATCTTGTTGAGCCAACAAAAACTGACCGAAGATCGTTTCGATCTGATTATCGCCTGTTTTAAATTCTTTTCTCTCGAGTGTTTCAGGGTCATTTGCGAACAATGGGTCTATGACCACCTTGTTCCGGTAACGATCTAGTTCACAGCCAGAAACTAACAAAGCTGAGAACACAATACTGATTGTGAATGTGTATTTTTTTAACTGCATAAATTTCTCCCCCGGAGATTATGCAGCTTGCCGCCCCAACAACACAAAGATAACCTTAGGTTGATATTGTATCAACACAAAACCACCAAGAAAACCTACAACGTTAAAACTTGTGCTTCTCGAAATAGATATCAATTGCCCGCATGACGGCCTCGGCAATCTTTTTGCGATGGGCGGGGCTTTGCAGCAGCTTGGCATCCGTCGCATTCGAAAGATATCCCATTTCAAACAGTGCCGAAGGAATATCAGGGGCCTTCAGAACCGCAAACCCGGCAAACCGATGGGTCCTGCGTTGCAATTCAATGCTTTGCGAAAGCTGTGTCACCATATTGGCCGCCAAGGTCGCCGACAGGTTCATGGTTTCACGTTGGGCCAGATCGATCAGGATGCTTTGCACCAATGTATTTTCCGATGAAAGATCAACACCGGCTATGACGTCGGCCTTGTTTTCCTTTGATGCCAAAGCTGCGGCTTCTTTATCCGATGCGTTTTCAGACAGGGTATAGACCGATGCTCCGCGATGTTTCGGGTTGGCAATCGAATCAGCATGCAGGGAAATGAACAGGTCAGCGTTGTTTTTGCGTGCAATTTCAACCCGCTGACGCAGCTTCAGGAACACGTCCTTATCGCGGGTCAGCAATACGCGGTAGCGCCCGGATGCGGTTAGTGTTTCGGCAAGTTGACGGGCGGCGGCAAGGGTCAGGTCTTTTTCATAGACATTGCCAACACCAATCGCACCGGGATCCACCCCGCCATGCCCAGCATCAATCGCGATCAGCGGTTTTTCATCGCCCCCACGACCAGATTGAACCGCAACATCAACACTTTGTTCGGTGGCACTGGTGTCGTTGCGGCTGCGTGCAGAATAGGCTTCCATGCTTTCGCGCGACGCTGTCAGAAAGGCTTCGCGCCCGGTCGGCTTTAAATCGACCACCAACCGGTTAGGCGCACCTCCCCCGGGCGGGAGTGAGAAAATCTTGGAAACAAGGGATGGTTGGGCAACATCAAGAACAACGCGGAATGTACCTGGCTTAAACAGGCCATAGCGCAACCCCGAAATCAGCCCGCCGCCCGATGTAACCTTGCTTGGCGGCGCGTTCCAGTCGATCTCGGGCATATCAATGATGATGCGATAGGGGTCCGGCAGCAGGAAATAGGTAAACTCCACATCCCGATCAAGGTCGATCACAAAACGCGTGTAGTCGGGATAAACCCCAAGACGCGCCCCAAGAACCTTTGCTGTCTGAGCATGGGCCGAAGACACGATCATCTGGGCTGAAAACAGCAGCATAAACAACATCATCACCGTTTTTGCCAGCGTTGCAAAAATCGTGATGGATGGTGTTTTTCGCACCTTGAAAAGTGAAATTGCGTGCCGTGAGATCATCTGTCGTTTAAGCGCCTGTTGCCCTGCAAAAACATTTGTTCACCGCTTATAGCAACGCGTTGGTTAACGGGCAATTGACCAAAACCATATCTTGTCTGGCGGGCATATCACATATCCGTCAACATGCTTTACACATGTGCATCGGACAAAAGCGGTTTCTTTTCATATATTTGCTGGAAATTGATCGCGAATGGCGAAAACGTGCGGATTTTTTCGTGTTTTTTAATGCCACTGTCAGAAAGTCGTTACACAGAGCAACAAAACTGTTTGTCGCAGGCGCATAAAAGGGATATGTTGCTCGCGAGATTCCTAAATGCTTTGTGGTAAGCAACCAAAATGCCACCAGGCTGAGGACGCGACGAGTTCAGTTCTTACGGTCGGTGTCTCGGTGACGCGGCAATTCCCGCTCCCGATAGAGCCCTCCTTAAAAAGGCTGTCTTGGCGCGCTCGAAAAGACACGCAATCTATTATTTTGTTTCAACACCAAAACCAGGTCCAACCGGAAGAGCAGCCGACACGCGATGACCCAGAGACATACAGGACATATCGCGACCTTTATGGGCGGCGCCTCCGGACATGCCGGTTTGTTTGCATATCAGCGCAACTGCGCCCATAGCATTGAACTGGCGGGACCCTCAGGAACAGGTTCCGAATGGTCAAACGTATGCTTATCGACGCAACGCACGCGGAAGAAAGCCGCGTCGTTGTTATTGACGGAAATCGCTTAGAAGAATACGACGTCGAGACATCGACGAAAAAACAAATCAAGGGCAATATCTATCTCGCGAAAGTCACGCGGGTAGAACCGTCACTTCAGGCGGCCTTTGTTGACTATGGCGGAAACCGCCACGGTTTCCTTGCCTTCAGCGAAATTCATTCCGATTATTACCAAATCCCGGTTGCAGACCGCGAAGCAATTGCGCAGGGCCACGCCCAAAGCAATAAGCAGGTCAAAGACGCTGAAATCGTCGAAGACAATATCGGCGAGACCGAAGACAGCGCGAAAAAAGACAAAAAACCATCCCGTTCACGTTCGCGTCGCAAGCCGCGTGCGAAGGACGAAGCAACTGATGCGCCTGAGGCAGAAACCACTGAAACCTCTGCTGAGGCCCCTGCCCCAAGTGATGCAGCCACCGATACCGGCGCAACCGGTGACGAAGAAGACGCAAAACCGCGTCGCCGTCGCCCGCGCAACCGTCGCAAGAAAACCGAAGACACCGATGCATCCGCCAACGACGCATCGACCGACGACACATCGGCTGATGCCGCACCTTCGTCTGAAGGAAATGGCGACACCGGGTCTGATGGCGATGACACCCCGACCGGTGGCAATGCCGCCATGTCGGCCGAAGTCGCGGAACTGGACGTTGATGTTGATGCCGACAGTGACGGCGCCGACAGCAGCAACGAAGTCACCGCACTTGACGCCAATGCCGACGTTGAAGAAGACATCGAAGACCTTGGCGGTGATGACAGCGACGAATTCGTCGAATCGCACAGCCGTCAGCTTCAGAAACGCTATAAAATTCAGGAAGTGATCAAACGCCGCCAGATCATTCTGGTTCAGGTCGTCAAGGAAGAGCGCGGCAACAAGGGTGCTGCTCTTTCAACCTTCCTGTCGCTGGCCGGTCGTTATTGCGTCCTGATGCCAAACACCCCGCGTGGTGGCGGCATTTCGCGCAAGATCACCAATGCCAAGGACCGCAAGCGTCTGAAATCCATTCTGGCCGAACTGGAAATTCCGGACGGCATGGCCGTCATTGTTCGAACTGCCGGTGCAGAACGGACCAAGGCCGAAATCAAACGCGACTTCGATTATCTGATGCGTTTGTGGGATCGTATTCGCGAAACCACCCTTCAGAGTCAGGCACCGTGTCTGATTTACGAAGAAGCCGATCTGATCAAGCGTTCCATCCGTGACCTTTATGCACGTGATGTTGATGAAGTTCTGGTCGAAGGTGACGAAGGTTACCGGGTTGCCAAAGACTTCATGAAGATGTTGATGCCATCACATGCCAAGCGTGTGCAGCCCTATAAAGATCAGGGCGTGCCGCTGTTCCACCGCTTCCAGGTGGAAAGCCAGCTTGATGCGATGCTCAATCCGGTCGTACAGCTTAAATCCGGTGGTTACCTTGTCATCAACCCGACCGAGGCACTGGTCGCGGTTGACGTCAACTCCGGCCGGTCGACCCGTGAACGCAATATCGAAGAAACCGCATACAAGACCAACCTTGAAGCGGCCGAAGAACTGGCACGTCAGCTTCGCCTGCGTGACCTTGCCGGTCTGATCGTTGTCGATTTCATCGACATGGAAGATCACCGCAATCAGGCATCGGTTGAACGCAAGCTTAAAGAAGCCATGCGAAATGACCGTGCCCGACTGCAGATCGGTCGCATCAGCCCGTTTGGCCTGCTTGAAATGTCGCGTCAGCGCCTGCGCCCGTCGCTGGTGGAAAGCGCGTTTGAAGTTTGCACCCATTGCCGCGGTGTCGGCCTTGTACGTTCGATTGAAAGTGCAGCCCTTCATCTGCTGCGCGTGATCGAAGAAGAAGGCATGCGTCGTCGTTCCGGCGCGCTGACCGTTCACGTCGCAAGCGAAGTTGCCCTTTACATCCTGAACCGCAAACGCGATTCACTGGGCGAAATCGAAAGCCGTTACGGCTTTAGCGTCATGATCTTTGGCGATGACAGCCTGATTTCGCCAGATCACCGCATCGAGCGTACCCGTGCGAAAAAAGGCGATGAGATCGAAGACGCAACCCCGGTTCTCAATACCGACAGCGTTTCGCTGACGGCGATTGAAAACCCGGTTGATACCGACGACGAAGAAGTAGAAGAAGAAACCGAACGTTCTGAACGGCCTGAGGATGACGATCAGGGCGGTAAACGCCGCCGTCGTCGCCGTCGCCGTCGTGGCCGCAATGATGACCGTGATGATCGCAACACCGATCAGCAGCAGGAAGCATCAAACGAAGCTTCGGAAGAGTCTGACAATTCTGATCGCGCCAACAATGAAGACGACGATGAAGAAAGCCAACGCAAGCGCCGCCGTCGCGGCAAGCGTGGTGGTCGTCGTCGTTCGCGTCGTCAGGACTTTGAAGGCAACCGTACCCGTTCCCCGCAGGATGATCCGGCCTTGACGGCAGCACGCCGCAACCGCGATCACGAAGCACCGGACGGCACTGCCGAAGACACCGTTATCGATGCCGATAGCGATGGTCAGGATGCTGACAACTTTGACCAGGAAGGTGTTCGTGCCGGTCGTTCGCGCAGCACAACCGCACCGGCCCCGGCCCGTCCGCGTCGTGATCGCAATGACAACCGCCGCAACCGTCGTGACCGCAACAACCGTTCGGATCGCAATGACGAGGGCAATGATCGCGATGTGAAGAACATCCCGATCCAAAGCGGTCCGGCCCCGGAAGCACCTGCTGACAGCAAACCGGAAGCAGCAAGCGCACCGTCATCTGCCCCGGCAGAAACCAGCGCACCAGCACCGACACCTGCTCCAACGCCAGAAGCGCCGAAAGCAGAAAAACCTGCTGGGCAAGCAAAAGCTCCGGAACCGGCAAAGGCTGAGACGCCCGCAACGGCACCAGAACCGGCCCCTGCACCTGCTGCAGAGCCGACCCCGGCTGCAGAACCGGCGAAGGATGAAAAACCCAAGCCGAAGAAACGCGGCTGGTGGAGCCTTGGTCGCTAAGGCCAGATACCAGACAACACAAAAGGGCTGCTCATTGAGCAGCCCTTTTTCGTTCGCGGTGATCGCCGTTTGAAGCATGTTGCCTTTAGTAGGTTTACCTCAGCGCTTCCAGTTCTGTAACGCCTTGACCGCGCCGATCATGGTTTCTTCGCTATGGGCGAAAGAAAAGCGCACGTACCCTTTGCCACGCATACGATCAAAATCCGTGCCCGGTGTGGTGGCGACGCCAGTTTCTTCAAGCATCTGCTTGCAGAATGCTTCGCTGTCCGTGGTCAGTTCGCGCACATCAGCATAAAGATAAAACGCACCATCGGCCGGGGCGAACTTGGTGAAGCCTGCCTTTGGCAAACCATCCAGCAGGATTTCACGATTGCGCGCATAGGCCGCGATATTGGCCTGAAGTTCGTCTTCGCAATCAAAGGCAGCAACGGCTGCAAGCTGCGAAAGCGCCGGGGCGGAGATAAACAGGTTCTGTTGCAGACATTCCACTGCACGCATCAGATCAGGCGGCACAATCGCCCAGCCCAGACGCCAGCCGGTCATGGAAAAGTATTTCGAGAAGCTGTTGATGATGATCGCCTCATCACCGAATTCAAGGGCGGTACATTCGGCCACATCCCCAAATGAAATGCCCTGATAGATCTCGTCACTGATAAGGCGAATGCCGTTGTCGCGGCAATAGGTCGCCAGTTCGCGATAGGTTTCGACATCAATCATACTGCCCGCCGGGTTGGACGGGCTGGCAACGATCAGGCCATCGATCGGTTCGTCAAGATCGCGCAGCATCTGTACAGTCGGCTGATAGTGGGTTTCGGGACCTGCGGGCAAGTTGATTGTATCGATACCAAGCGCGCTTAGAATGTTGTGATACGCCGGATAGCCCGGAGCTGCCATTGCCACCCTGTCGCCTGCATCAAAGGCCGCCAGAAACGCCAGTACAAAGATCGAGGATGACCCGCTTGCCACGCACACACGCGCCGGATCAACCGAAACACCAAACTTGGTTTTGTAATGCCCGGCAATGGCTTCGCGGAGCGGATCGATGCCCATGGCATTGGTATAGCCGATCAGATCAGTTTCAAGGGCCTTGGCGGCGGCTTCGCGTACCTTGCGCGGTGCGGGCGTTCCTGGCTGACCGACTTCAAGATGATAAACGGCTTTGCCTTCGGTTTCGCGCGCGTTGGCAGCACGCATCACGTCCATCACGATAAAGGGCGAAATTGCCCCGCGAAGGGATTGCTTCAAAGCCATGTTTGGAATCCTGGTATGTGGTTAAGAACAACAGGGCAGGATGGTCCCCCTGCCCTGTTGGTGTTCGTTTTCTGTTTAACGGGTACCTGCCATACCGCCACCGGCCGGGTCGGCGATGAACTGGCAGCTTTCGGGATGGGGTGGCGTCCCTTCAAGACATTTGATGACATTGACCGACGATGCCCCTTGGGAATTAAGCACAATCGACGATGCAGCCCCGGCGCCAATCAGGTCTTCGGCCATGGTGGCGATCTGTTTGGTTGCACCGGCCGGTGTGCCGGTTCCGGCGATACCGTAATAATATTCCCAGACAAACGGGTTCACCATAAGGGCCGGGCCCATCAGCGGTGTCGATGTCAGCGCAGCATCACCCGCCGCAAGGTTAAGACCAAAGGCATCTGCCCCCAACCCGGCACCGAACGGCGTGTTCATGGTGGTGACACAGGCAACCGCGTTCGCCGCGCGATCAACCACAACAAAGCCACTGCGCCCGGCACTGGCCTGTGCGGCCTCGCTGCCTGACGAGATGTCGGCCAGATAACGGTTCAGGATATCGGCCAGTTCACCGCCCTGACTGATGGCAGATACACCGACATCAGAACGCGGCGGATAGGCAAGATACAGTATTTCATTGCCAACCTTGACCTCGGTCGCGGTTTTCCATTGCGGGCGATAAGTGCGCAGATCATCAGCGGTCAGTGTCCCACCGGCAGCATCAACTGCATTGGCAATATCGACCGCCAGTGCGCCATTATAAAAATCACCCGGGCCTTTAACCCGCAGTGACGTCAGAAGGGCTGCAAGATTGACTGATCGAATACGATCCCCGACCTCAAGCATCTTGCCACCCGGCATAAAGGTTGCGCGAAGGGCCGGGCTTGCTTCGATACGATCACGATGGGTTTCGATATCGCGCACAAGCGAACGCGAAACAGGCACGCCAAGGCGAGCATACTGTTCAGCAGCACTGATCAGCGATCCCCACTGCAGACGGCCATATCGTGCGCTTAGCGCATAAAGACCACGCGGAACCGCCGGGATGGTTGTTGCCGTCTGGTCTGAGCGGGTACGTGTGCCCGGACGCGGCCAGAAATCAAGAACCTCGACTTTTTCCGACGCGCGATCATGAACCACACATACACCGCCACCGCCGATTCCCGCGACCGATGACTTGGTAACCGTCATGGTCGCATACAGGGCCACGGCCGCATCAGCAGCGGTTCCACCAGCAGATAAAACGTCGCGTGCATTGCGCACTGCGCGTGGCTCATCGGCCACCACACCACCGAAATAGCCGGATACTGCCCCTATTTGACCAATATTCTCTGCTTCATTGCTACTGCAGGCAGCAAGTCCGGCAGTCATTGCGATTGCGAACGCGATCCGCCATGATGGCGTGCGCGTCGGCTTGGAACCGACATCAGTCGAACGAAAATATGGAACGCACATTTTGCTCAGACGCATTGTTACTCTCACTGCCATTTTCCTTGTTGCCCTGCCAAGCATGGTGGCTGCGCAGGGTCGTTCTTTTATCCGCGATACAGAGATCGAGGAAACCCTTCGGATGTATGCCACGCCGATTTTCAGGGCGGCGGGTCTCGATCCGAATGGCGTGTCTGTTTATATCGTTTCTGACAACAGCTTGAACGCTTTTGTTGCCGGAGGCCAAAAGCTTTTTATCAATACTGGACTGTTGTTAAAAGCAGAGACTCCCGAACAGGTTATCGGGGTTATGGCCCACGAGACGGGACATATATCAGGCGGGCACCTTTCGCGTGTACATGATCAACTGCGCAATGCGTCTGCGATTTCCATTCTATCGACTATCGCCGGTGTTGCGGCAGGTGTTGCGGCGGGCCGATCCGACGTCGGAACAGCAGCCATTCTGGGCGGGCAAAATGTGGCAACACGTAACTTTCTGGCCTATTCCCGAACACAGGAAAGCAGTGCCGATCAGGCTGGTGTGAAATACCTTACATCTGCGGGCATTTCATCGCGCGGGATGCTGGAATTCATGCAGACCCTTGAAGGACAGGAACTGCTCAGCACAGCAAGTCAGGACCCGTATCTTCGAAGTCACCCGTTGACGGTTGAGCGTGTCGATTTTCTGGAAAACTACGTCAAGAATTCAGAACTGAAAGATGCGAAAGTCAGTCCGGAGTTTTATGAACGCCATGACCGCATGCGCGCCAAGCTGTTTGCCTTTACCAACCATATTCAAAACACGCTGCGGACCTACCCCGAAAGCGACACAGACATTTCAGCACGTTACGCCCGTGCGATTGCCTATTATCGGGATTCGCGCCTTGAACCGGCACTCGAACTGATCGACGGGCTGATTGCCGAAGAACCGGCCAATCCGTATTTCGAGGAACTCAAAGGCCAGATCCTGCTGGAATTTGGCCGCGCAGCAGAAGCAATCCCCCCGCTTGAACAATCAGCAGAACTTTCCGGCGGTGCGCCTTTGATCCGCCTGTTGCTGGCCCATGCCATGATTGAAACCGGTGATGAAACCTATCTTGAACCGGCCAAGGAAAACCTGATTGGGGTGCTGTCGCGTGAACGCGGCAATTCGTCGGCATGGCGTTTCCGTGCCATTGTCGAAAACCGTTTGGGCAATGAAGGTGAAGCGTCCCTGTCACAGGCAGAGTACAGCCTTTTGACCGGGGACCGACAGGCTGCCAGCTATCACGCGGTTCAGGCCGACCGAAAACTTGAAAAAGGAACGGCCGCATGGTTGCGCGCCCAGGATATCCTGCAGGCAACCAACCCGGACGGTGTCCCTGGCAAAGGTAAGGGCAGCCCTGATTGAAGTCGTCCACTGCTAAAAAAACAGGAAAACCACGCTTAGGGTCGCGGGTGAAACCCGGCTTTCTCTCGCCTTTGGTGCTGACGATGGTTGGCCTTTTGGGGGTGGCCGGGTGTTCGCTGCCCGGGGCGGGGGTTGACGTCAGCGGTGATCTTAAGCTGCTTTATGCGCCTTTCTCTCTTGGTAATCCCCCGCGCTATTGGCAGGTCACACAAGCACCTGCCCAAAACGGATCGGATCAAGCGCCCCTGACATGGGAAGACAAGGATGGCCGTATTGCACTGGCCGCACGTCCGGGCATCGGATCGTTCGAAATCGGGCGGCGCACCAATGTGATTGTCTTGGCATCCCCCTATTTGTCCTTTGACTGGCAGCTTAATAACACTGCGCAGGTTGGCGATGTTGAGCTGGTCCTTGGGTTTCGGCGTCAGTCACAGGGAAGCTGGACCGAAAACGATCTGGGGGCTGGGAAACCATCGATTGATCAGGAAGTCCGCATCGCTGTTGGGCAATATGCCGTCAGTTACGGGCAATGGCAGCGCGAATATTTTGATCTGTCCACCCTTTATCGCCGCTACTGGCCTGACACAGATGCGGATGAAGTGCGTCTTGTCTGGATCGGACTTGTTTCCGGCAAGGACCATACGCCCGCACAAGGCAGTGTGACCCATCTAACGCATATTTTACTTTCCCGTTAGCGACCAGATCACGTATCAAAAAAACATCACATAAAATCACGGCCGGCACCGCAATACAGCGCAATGGCCTGAAAGAGATAAGGACGCCCAATGAATTCTCAGATCGCGAAGCGTTTTCTTGCTGGAACAGCCCTTGGTGTCACCATGCTGTTTGGCTCCGGCGCAATGGCACAAGAGGCGCTTGGCACCGCGCAGAAAGCCGAAATCGAAAGCGTCATCGAACAATACCTGCTCGAGAACCCGGACGTTCTTTTGCGGGCCATCCAAAACGTTCAGGCATGGCAAACCGCCGAACAGGAACGTCAGAAAGAAGAAGCCCTGACCCCGGTTTGGGATGCACTGGTTGCGGATAGTTCCATCCCGTCGGTTGGTCCGCTGGATGCGCCGGTCACCGTGATCGAGTTCTTTGACTATCATTGTGGCTATTGCAAACGCGCCTTTGAGGGCGTGATGGATATCGCCGAGAAGAATGACGGCAAGGTGCGCACCATCTTTGTCGAATTCCCGATTCTGCGTGAAGAAAGCGCGATTGCGGCCCGCGCAGCACTTGCTGCGGACAAACAAGGCAAATACATGGAAATCCACGAGGCCTTCATGCAAAACCGTGGCCTTCTGGATCAGGAACGCATTAACGAGCTTGCCGCCAATGCCGGGGTTGACGTTGACCAGATGCTTGAAGACATGAAAGCACCTGAAATCAACGGCATGTTGTCCCAGTATTCGGCAATGGCACGGTCGGTCGGCATCAGTGGCACCCCTGCCTTCCTGATCAACGGCACCATGGTTTCCGGCGCGGATATGGAACGGGTTGAGGCACTTGTTGATGCAGGTCTTGAAGACGCATCGTAACAACTGTCTATACATCATGCGAAACGGACTACATCCGTAGTCAGTCCGTTTCGCCACCCCAACCAACGACAAAGGGCCGTTTCGATTATGAAACGGCCCTTTGTTTTGTCCAATCCCAAGGCATCATCGCCAGATCAGATGATCCCGGCCAATGGCGAAGACGGATCGGCATATTTCTTTTTGGGCATTCTGCCCGCAAGGAACGATTCGCGTCCGGAAATAATGGCGTGTTTCATGGCGCGCGCCATGCGGATCGGGTCTTTGGCCCCGGCAATGGCCGTATTCATCAGAACCCCGTCACAACCAAGTTCCATGGCAAAGGCCGCATCCGATGCGGTCCCGACACCGGCATCTACCAGTACCGGCACATTTGCATTTTCCTTGATCAACGCGATATTGACCGGGTTGAGAATGCCCATGCCTGATCCGATCAGCGAGCCCAGCGGCATGATCGCACAACAGCCCATTTCTTCGAGCATCTTGGCCTGAATGGGATCATCACTGCAGTACACCATCACATCAAAGCCATCCTTGATCAGCGCTTCGGCAGCTTTGAGCGTTTCGGGCATGTTGGGATAAAGCGTTGCCTGATCGCCAAGCACTTCAAGCTTCACCAGGTTCCAGCCCCCCGCTTCGCGTGCAAGACGCAGGGTACGCACAGCATCGTCGGCGGTAAAACAGCCCGCCGTATTGGGCAGATAGGTGTATTTTTTGGGATTGACATAATCAACCAGCATCGGCTGGTTAGGATCGGTCAGATTAACGCGGCGCACAGCAACGGTGACAATCTCGGCACCGGAGGCCTCAATCGCGATTTTGGTTTCTTCAAAATCCTTATATTTGCCGGTTCCAACCAGCAAACGCGATGAGAACTTCTTACCCGCGACCACAAAACCGTCATCCTCAGCAGCAGCCAGCCCTGCCTCGCCGGACCCGCCACCAATGAAATGAACGATTTCGAATTTGTCACCATCGGCAAGTTGGGTTTCGCCATAAGCGGTTTTGGGAACGATTTCCAGATTGCGTTCTACGGCAACCTTGGTGGCAGCAATGCCCAGTTCGCCAAGCAGTTCCGCAACAGTTCCTGCATTTTCAATAGTGCGGTCTTCACCGTTGATCGTCAGACGCATCTTTTTCGTTCAATCCCTGTGGTATTAAAATCTTCATGATTGCCGCGCAGTATGCGCAGCACCCAACATTGAAGCAAGCTGTCTTCGTCAGTTTTTCCGATTGTCTGGCATAACCGCAGGCAAACAGAAATCAGCGGGCAACAATTGGCAAGGCAGACGCGCTTTATCAAGGTCAATGCAAAGTTGCGTCAGACTTTGGTCGTGTTATAAACGCAACACCAATTGTTGGGTATGTGAGAACAGAACCTGTTTCAGGTTGGACGATTGTTTGACCAAATTTTGTTTTCGCAGGCATTTGCCCGAATGGACGCCCCTGTGGCAGGAACAAAGGTGAACTGGTTGACGGGTTCTACGGAAAACCGACAAGAAGACTCTGGCATTCTTGGCACGGCTGAGGCATATACGCACACATTGGTTGCGATCCTCGACGCCAGACGGGCATCAGACATGCCGGTCGGTGAGGTCCAACTGCCCAATATTCAAATGCGGGACGCGTTCAGACACACTTCAAACGTCTCGAAAGCTGCAAACGGTATGATCTATGGCTTTGGCTCCCAGAGTTCCGAATACGCCCTGGATGCCATGCGCGGATTGATCCACACACCATCATAAAAGATATCGAAATGAGCAAGTTCAACATCGACAATGACGCCATTCGCCAGCTCGCAGAGCTGCTGGACGACACCAATCTGACCGAAATTGAAGTTGCCGCAGGTGACAACCGTATTCGCGTTGCCCGTCAGGGCGCCATGGTTGCTGCTGCACCGGCCGCCGCCCCTGCTGCTGCCGCACCGGCTGCTGCGCCAGTTGCTGCTGCACCGGCAGAAGCAGGCGCCCATCCGGGTGCCGTCAAATCGCCGATGGTCGGCGTTGTCTACTTTGCACCGGAACCGGGCGCTGCGCCTTTCATTTCGGTTGGTTCAAGCGTTTCTGAAGGTCAGACCCTGATGCTGATCGAAGCGATGAAAACCTTCAACCCGATCCGCGCACCGAAATCCGGCAAGGTCACCCAGATTCTGGCGACCGACGGCCATCCGGTCGAATATGACGAACCGCTGGTCATTATTGAATAAGTCGGGGTATTAACCGCATGTTCGACAAAATCCTGATTGCCAACCGTGGTGAAATCGCGCTTCGTATTCAGCGCGCCTGCCGCGAAATGGGCATCAAAACTGTCGCGGTGCATTCCACTGCCGATGCGGACGCCATGCATGTGCGTCTGGCCGACGAATCGGTCTGCATCGGTCCGGCAGCATCCAAAGACAGCTATCTGAATATTCCGGCCATTCTTTCGGCTGCTGAGATCACCGGGGCCGAAGCCATCCATCCGGGATATGGCTTCCTGTCGGAAAGCGCTGATTTCGCATCGATGGTCGAAGAGCACGGCTTTGCCTTTATTGGCCCAACGCCAGAACATATCCGTACCATGGGTGACAAGATCACGGCAAAACAGACTGCCGAAAAGCTTGGCATTCCGTGTGTTCCCGGGTCTGATGGCGAAATCACCACCGTTGAAGAAGCCCGCGAATGCGCCAAGGAGACCGGCTTTCCGGTCCTGATCAAGGCATCGGGCGGCGGCGGCGGTCGCGGCATGAAAGTGGTCGAGCGCGAAGAAGACCTTGCCGAAGCCTTTTCCATGACCCGTAAGGAAGCATTGCAGAACTTTGGCAATGCTGCCGTTTACATGGAAAAGTACCTTGGCAAACCGCGCCATATCGAATTGCAGGTCATTGGTGACATGCATGGCAACGCCGTTCACCTGTTTGAGCGTGACTGCTCCCTGCAACGTCGTCACCAGAAGGTGCTTGAAGAAGCGCCATCTCCCACCCTGACACCAGAAGAACGCGAACGGATCGGCTCCACGGTTGCCAATGCCATGATCGGCATGGGCTATCGCAATGCTGGTACGATCGAATTCCTGTATGAAAATGGCGAGTTCTATTTCATCGAAATGAACACCCGTCTTCAGGTGGAACATCCGGTCACCGAAATGATTTCCGGTGTTGACCTTGTGCGTGAACAAATCCGCGTTGCAGCTGGTCTTGAGCTGTCATTCAAACAGGAAGACCTTGAAATTCACGGTCATGCCATTGAATGCCGTATCAATGCCGAAGATCCGCAGACCTTTGTTCCGTCACCGGGCAAGATCAAGGAATATCATGCACCGGGCGGCTTGGGTGTGCGTGTTGATAGCGGTATTTACACCGGCTATTCGATCCCGCCCTATTACGACAGCATGATTGCCAAGCTGATCGTCCATGGTCGCGACCGCGAAGAATGCATGATGCGCCTGCGCCGTGCATTGGCGGAATATGCGATTGGTGGCATCAAAACCACCATTCCGCTGCACCAGACGCTTTTGGCGAACCCGGACATCCAGAAAGGGGATTACGATATCCACTGGCTGGAAAAGTTCATGGGCATGAATAAAACGCTGTGATCGGCACCTGATCAGATATCAAACGGGAACCTTCGGGTTCCCGTTTTTTTTGCCTGCAAGGCACATCAAATTATTAATCGCCCTTCCCTATAATAAGGGTTCGGTTCAGACTATTGGTCAAGATGACCTTGCCTGAAGCGTGCGGTTAACTCATATGTAAGCAGACAAACAGGACCAGAGCAATTATCACTGCGATCATGTCAAACCAGCTGACCCCTGATCTTTTGATCCGCGCCTATTCCGTCGGCCTGTTTCCAATGGCCGAAAGCCACGATGATCCAACCCTTTACTGGATTGATCCGGAATGGCGTGGCATCTTGCCGCTTGACGGGTTTCATGTCCCGCGCAGCCTGCGAAAGGCTGTGCGCAAGGACACCTATAAAATCCATGTCGACCGCGCCTTTCCCGACGTTATTCGCGCCTGTGCCGAACCAACGGATTCCCGTGACGATACGTGGATCAACAACAACATCCTTGATGCCTATTGCGCGCTTCATGAAATGGGCTGCGCTCATTCGATCGAAGCCTGGAAAGACGGCGAACTGGTGGGCGGCCTTTATGGCGTTAGCCTAGGCAAGGCGTTCTTTGGCGAAAGCATGTTTTCACGCGCCACAAATGCCTCAAAGGTTGCGTTGGTATATCTGGTCGCCTTGATGCGCCAGGGCGGCTACAGCCTGCTTGATACGCAGTTTGTCAACGATCACCTCAAACAGTTTGGCGTGCAGGAAATCCCGCGCGAAAGATATCGCAATGAACTGGCCAAGGCATTGACCGGCCGGGCTGTTCTTCCGTTTGAGGTCGAACCGGAATTTCTTGAACAAACCCTGACAGGCGGCGATAGTGACGCTGACCATCCCGCCAAGTAATTCCAATTTCGCCAACCGAGTTCAATATGCAAATCCGCCCCGCCACACAAGACGACATCCCCGCCATCCTTGATATCGTTGCCCCAATCCTGCGGGCTGGCGATACCTATGCCATTGATCCGAATATGACCGATGACGAAATCATCGGATACTGGATGGGCCGCGACAAACTCACCCTGATTGCCGAGGAAGATGGCGACGTTGTTGGCACATATTATATTCGGCAAAATCAGGGTGGTGGTGGATCACACGTGTGTAACTGCGGTTATATGACGTCACCCAAGGCCAGTGGCCGGGGTATTGCCCGACGCATGTGTGAAGACTCACTTGTGCGGGCCAAGGAAATGGGGTATCGCGCCATGCAGTTCAATTTCGTGATCGCCAGCAATGCCGCAGCCGTCCACCTCTGGCCGAAACTTGGCTTCGAGGTGGTCGGCCGCCTGCCCGATGCCTTCATGCATCCGACTTTGGGCGAAACCGATGCATTGGTCATGTATCGCAAACTTTAGGATCAGAACCGAAATGCTGGCTTTCAACAGGAAGCAAAAAGGGCGGGCACCAAATGGTAGCCGCCCTCTTCTATCTTTGGACGTTATCAAAATCCTGCTTAGAACAGGAAGCGGACGCGAAGCGTTCCCTCGATCGCAGCAAGTTCCTTGCGCACGCCTTCGCCCGGTTTGATTTCATCGTCGACTTCGACAACCACATAGCCAACGCCGCCTTCTGAACGCAGGTACTGTCCGCTGATGTTGACACCACGGCGGGCAAACACATCGTTGATTTTAAGCAGCACGCCCGGAACGTTGCGGTGAATGTGCATGAAACGGGTATGGGTGCGATCCTTGACCGGAAGCGATACTTCGGGGAAGTTTACCGCCCCAAGGGTCGAGCCATTATCGGAATAGGTGATCAGCTTGTCTGCGACTTCGATCCCGATGTTTTCCTGCGCTTCCTGTGTCGACCCGCCGATATGCGGGGTCAGGATCACGTTGTTCATGCCGCGAAGCGGGCTTTCGAACTGCTCATCCTTGCCAGCCGGTTCAACCGGGAACACGTCAAGGGCAGCACCGGCCAAATGACCGCTTTCAAGGGCGGCGGCCAGATCTTCGATCACGATGACATTGCCGCGCGCCGCATTGATCAGGTGCGCGCCTTTTTTCATTTTGGCAATTTCGGTCGCGGTGATCATGTTCTTGGTCTGGTCATTGGCCGGAACATGCAAGGACACGACATCGGACTTGGCAAGAAGTTCGTCCATGGATGAACAGCCGTTGGCATTCCCCATGGCAAGCTTGTTGATCACATCATAGTAGATCACGTTCATGCCAAGCGATTCTGCAAGCACGGAAAGCTGCGAGCCGATATGGCCATACCCGATAATGCCAAGCGTCTTGCCACGCGCTTCAAACGATCCCTTGGCATTTTTTAGCCAGCCGCCGTCATGGGCAGCGGCATTGCGCTGCGGAATGCCGCGCAGAAGCATAATGATCTGGCCAAGTACCAGCTCGGCAACCGAACGGGTATTGGAGTATGGTGCGTTAAACACCGGAATGCCACGCATTGCTGCTGCCTGCAGGTCAACCTGATTGGTTCCGATGCAGAAACAGCCAATCGATGTCAGCTTGCCGGCAGCCTGGATAACTTCTTCTGTCAGTTTGGTGCGAGAACGAATGCCCAAAAAGTGCGCTTCGGAAACAACGGACTTCAACTCGTCCGCGTCAAGCGCAGCAGGGTAGTGGTCGACATTTGAGTAGCCGGCCTCTTTGAACATCTTTACAGCGTTTTCATGGATACCTTCGAGCAGGACAACCTTGATCTTGTCCTTCTCCAACGAAAGTTTGCTGTTCACGGCGCACCATCCTTTTTTGTTCGCGAGGGCGACACGGGAACATTCCCGAGCCGTTTTCAAACCGTTTTAAGCGGCCTGTGGGACAATGAAATAGGACTTAGAGGCGCGTGCGTCAAAGGCTTTCCCTTGCGTAATTGTGCATTGCCCCTATCTTCTGAACGCATATACCGGTTACTGCGTATAAAAATAAGGGCCCTACAACGGGCCTTGATCACCTCAGGGGCCCGCTTCGGGAAGATTGCTTTGTCTGTCGAAATCAGAACCGTCACCGATATTCATCAGATCGGCCAAGCGCACTGGGACAAATGTGCAGGAACTGACAACCCGTTTGTCAGCTTTGGTTTTCTTTCGGCAATGGAAGACAGTGGTTCGACCACCGCACAGACCGGATGGCAACCCTTTCATCTGGTTGCAGAAGATGATGCGGGCGCGGTCATTGGCATTGTTCCGCTTTATGTCAAAGGCCATTCTTATGGCGAGTATGTTTTTGACTGGGCTTGGGCGGAGGCCTATGAGCGCGCCGGGGGACGTTATTACCCAAAACTTCAGTCGGCTGTGCCTTTTTCGCCCGTGCCCGGACCACGGTTACTGGTCGCCAATGACCACCCTGCCCCGGATCAAATCCGCCAAACCTTGATCCGTGGTCTTGCCATGCTGCCCGAGAAGCTTGGCATGGCAACGCTGCATGTAACCTTTTGCAAGCGTGCGGAAAGCGAACTTATGGAACAGGCCGGGTTCCTTACCCGTACGGGCATGCAGTATCACTGGCACAATCGCGATTATCAGAACTTTGATGATTTTCTGGCCGCCCTGAATTCCCGCAAACGCAAAAACCTGCGCAAGGAACGCAAACAGGTTCTTGAAGCCGGGTACAGCTTCCGGGCATTGCGCGGTGATGACCTGAAAGCAGAGCACTGGGACAGATTTTATCATTTCTATCACGACACATCAGATCGCAAATGGGGACAGGCTTACCTGACGCGTGACTTTTTTGATCTTCTTCATGAACGCATGCGTGATCGCACTGTACTGGTCTGTGCATACAATGATGATGAAATGGTTGCGGGCGCCCTGAACCTGATCGGGTCAAAAACCCTTTATGGGCGCAACTGGGGCACCATCGACCGGACCCCTCTTTTGCATTTTGAGACCTGCTATTATCAGGCCATTGATATTGCCATCGAACACGGACTTGAAACCGTGGAGGCCGGCGCGCAGGGCGAACATAAAATCCAACGCGGCTATGAACCCGTGCTTACCCACTCGGCACACTTCATCGCCGATCCGGGATTAAAACGTGCGGTCGCACAATTCCTGAGACAGGAACGCGATCACATCGATCAGGATCGTGATTTTCTCCTTTCGGAACACACTCCTTACCGTCGCCAAGAGAAGTAACCCGCATTCGTTACGCGGAGCAGGCTACGGGACAAACACGCCCAAAGGAAAAGGCGCGGGAACGCCCCGCGCCTCCATCGCCTGTTGCGAAGATAAAACGTTTCCTAGACAGTGCGGACGTCATCAAGAAAGCCGTTGACGTGATTGCGAAGCTCGTCATTGGCGGCCGCCAGACGTCCGACGCTATCAAGCTGCCCGTTTGACAAATCGCCGCTTTCGGTCGTGGCGTTGGCAACACTCTTCACCGCGTTGGTAATAGCTGCGTTACCATTGGCCGCCCCTTCGACACTGCGCGAAATTTCTTCGGTTGCAGCGCCTTGTTCTTCGACCGCACTTGCGACCACCGACATCAGTTCATCAATCTTGTTAATGGTATCAGCAAACCCACGCACGGCGTCAGATGCCGCACCGGTTTCGCTTTGCATTTCCGAGATTTTGGCTGTGATCTGCTCGGTCGCCTTGACCGTCTGGGATGCAAGGTTTTTAACTTCACCGGCAACGACAGCAAAGCCTTTGCCTGCCTCACCGGCACGGGCAGACTCAATGGTTGCATTGAGCGCCAGCAGGTTGGTCTGATCGGCAATATCACTGATCAGATTGACAACTTCGCCAACGCTTTGAGCTGCATCATTAAGCTTTTCGACCCGCTCGTTGGTGCGTTCAGTTTCACCAACCGCCATCTGGGTGATTTCGGTCACGCGGGCAATCTGTGACGAGATTTCAGAAATCGACGCCGACAACTGAGCCGTGGCCGATGCGACTGTTTCGATGTTTGAAGAGGATTCCTGCGCCTGTTCGGCAACATCCTGTGCATCCTGATTGGCACGCGCAGCATGGGACGTCAGGGTTTCTGATGCTGAACGTACATCATCCAACGCGGCATTCACCGCGGTCAGAACATCCTGGATTTTTGAATCAAAGCCTTTGGTCAAAGCCCCCATGCGCTGGCTTCGCTCGACCTGACGCTGGGCTTCAACTTTTTCCTGCTCTGCCATGCGGGCACGTTCACGGGCATTTTCGCGGAAGACCTCAAGCGACTTGGCCATCGCTCCGACTTCATCGGTTCTTTTCATATCCAGTGTTTCGATATCAAGATTACCAGATGCAAGCTTTGTCATGGCTTCGGTCATTTTGCGGATTGGTGCCGCAATCATGCGTGACAATGTGCCACCGAACAGAACAGCCATGGAAACCAGAAGGATCACGCCAATGCCCAGTGTTACCTGGAAAATGCGCATGGCCTGCTGCACTTCAGCTTCTACGTCGAGCACCATTTGATCGATGTTTTTGGCAAGTTCACCAGCAATCATGCTGACACGATCTGAAAGCTGACGCGGCTCGCCAGATGCCTCGATCGCACGTGCATGGTTGACCGTCAGATAGTGACGCATCAGCCCCACCTGTTCGGCAGCGATTTCTTCCCAGCGATCAATCGCTGCGTCCATCTCTTCGATCAGGTTCGCGACTTCGGGATTAATCGTCGCATAGGTTTTGATCACATCCGTGCGGATATCAATTTCATTGAGCGATTTTTCATAGCTCGCCAATCCACTGCGATCACCCGTCGTCAGGAAGTAGATCAGTTCCTGACGTGCCATCAGGTAAGCACGGTCAAGACCACGATAATCGCGTTCGAATTCAGAAAGATAATCACGCTGATCATTCGCGCTTTGCACCTGCATGGTGGCAAATACGCCCGCAGCGGCAACCATCAGAATGACCGCAATCATAATTGCGAAACAGGTCATCAGTTTTGACGGGATAGAGAGGTTTTTAAAGAAGGTCATGGCGTTTCTCCCTACAGACCGCGACGGCGCGCAAGTTCATTCAGATTGACCTCAATGGTCACCGCACCAATTGGCTGACGGTTGGCATCACTCATCGTCAGATTGAGTTGCGAACGCCAGGTATCGGAGTCTTCGTTGTATTCGGCCTCGTCAATGAAAACCGCATCTGGGCCATTCGGATAGGTGTTCTGGAATTTCGCTTCATCGCCTTGCCAGAAATCCGATGTAATCGAACTTTGCCCAACATTGAGGCCAACCGCATCCATCACAAAGATTTCGGCATAAAGACCGCCGGAACGCGCCTGTATCTGGGTCAGATAGCTTGAAAGAGGATTGGTCAGGATGCCCGCGACAAGCGGCTGATCATCTGCTTCGCGTTCTGCCCGCCACTGGGTGTCAGCAGCATCAATCTCGTCCTGCGACATGTTTTCGCGCAGCTTGTTTTGCGAGTTGATGGACAATCCCACCACAGGGTTTGCAAGCCATTCACGAATATCCTGAATCATCGCATCTGTAATGAGTGTGTTGGGATCCCCCGGCAACTCAACCTTTGCATTTGCAGTGTGCGGGGCCGCTATCAAGGCCGCAAGCATCACACCTGCCATAGCCATACAACTCTTGGACATCATCCGCTTTACTCCCCAGTACAAGCCAATGTTATTTATCTATGCTTTTGTATATATACTTATACAAAAGCTCAGCAACCCACACAACCATTTTTAGAATTCGGAGTTGAATGAAGCCGCAACAGGTGCGCCTCATGTTTTTCATATGAGGATTGCGCGCCCACAAACAACAGCGCCACTGGCATTAAAGTTCGACTGAGAACGTGCGACATCAGATCTACCGCGCCCCGCCAAGGACATCCTTATGTCCAGCAAGGAAAGCCCACGAAACCCTGAGGCAAGATCATGGGTTGACGCGACAGGGCAAAGGGATGTCCCGGCCTACAGGATTTGTATTTGGCAGATTTTCAAGGCATTGCGCCACCTGTCCAACGCGCTATGTCGCACTGGACGCCAGGCCTCATCAAAGGCCACAGCAAAGCAAACAATGCAAAGCACGCAAGAAAAAAGCGGCGGTATAGCACCGCCGCTGAGTTTGGTTGGGACACGAGCAAACTGCAGAAGATTACGTTGTTCCAGGCGCGAAACGCGCCCCTGCAAAGAACAACTGTCCACCATGACCTAAGCAGGAAGCGTGCCAAGTTTTCAGAAACCAAGAAAGCTTGGGTTTTCGGGCATTCCGAACGCACCACTCCTAAAACATTTCAATGAAGTTACAGAAGTTTCGCATTTCAAAATGCAAAGATTGCAAAATGCAAAGAACATTTTTTGCATTTTGCAAAACGCGAATAATAATTTAGGTTTATCTGTTATTTACGCATCATTGTTAGCGTGTCCTGGCGCGTTTTTTCTTACGACTGCTGAAGTTCAGAAGCGCCGGCGCCTTCTCGATGATTTCTTCAAGAATGGATTTTGCCGTATCAAGATCTTCCTTGGCGGAATCATCTAGTTGGCTGATATAGCGCGGGTCAGAAATCATGCGTTCCGCTTCGTACAGCGTTCGCAACTCACTTTGGAACATTTCGCGCGCGCCAAGCGGCAGGTTTTCCTTGGCGCTCATGATAAAGAAGAACTTCAGGCTTGTTTTGATCACAATGCGCAGCATCAAAACCTGCAACTTGTGAAACTGTTCTTCCAGTTCTTCTTTCTTGGGGTGACTTTCGAGCTTGTTCATGCGCTCCTTGATCACCAAAGACAGCGCTTTGAAGTTGTCGACCTCCTCGCGAAACGGGCGATACCCCGTGACATCCGACTTGTCCGCGCTCTTGTCGAGGTTATCTGCCAATGCAATCAGCCTGCGCGCACGCAATTCCAGCCGGGAAAGAAATTCCTCTACCTCATTTCGATATTTTCGTTGTGCAGCTTGGCTCATAATGCTCTGGCGTTTTTGATATATTTGTGCCCGGGAACAGCATCCCCGGGCACCAATCTATACTGCCAATGATTAACAACAACCCCTAAAGCGGGAGCGAGACTTTTACCCCGCCATTTCGGGATCTTTTTTCTTCTGCGTCTCGCCGTTCTCTTCATCGGGATAGCGGAAGACAACAGCATCGTCTTCGATATCAACCAACACAGCCCCACCTTTGGCAAGCTTGCCAAACAGAAGCTCCTCGGCGAGCGGTTTTTTGACGTGTTCCTGAATGACGCGCCCCAAAGGCCGCGCCCCGAAGGCTGCGTCATAACCACGTTCCGCCATCCATGCACGCGCCGCTTCGGTCAGCTCAATCGACACGTTACGATCTGCCAGCTGCACTTCAAGCTGCAGGACGAACTTGTCGACAACCATCTTGACGACTTCCGGCTTCAGGTTGGCGAACGGAATAACCGCATCCAGGCGGTTGCGGAATTCTGGTGTAAAGGTGCGTTTGATCGCCTCTTCATCTTCACCAACCCGCATTTCACGTTTGAACCCGATTGGCGGCTTGGCCATATCCGAAGCACCGGCATTGGTCGTCATGACCAGCACCACATTCCGGAAATCAACCGTTTTGCCGTTGTTATCGGTCAGCTTGCCGTGATCCATGACCTGCAGCAGAATATTAAACAGATCCGGGTGGGCCTTCTCGATTTCATCAAGCAAAACCACCGCATGAGGATGCTGATCCACCGCATCGGTCAAAAGACCGCCCTGATCAAACCCGACATATCCCGGCGGCGCACCAATCAGGCGTGAAACGCTGTGACGTTCCATATATTCCGACATATCAAAGCGGATGAACTCAATGCCCATAACAGTTGCCAACTGCTTGGTGACCTCGGTCTTGCCGACGCCGGTCGGGCCTGAGAACAAATAGCTGCCGATCGGTTTCTCGGGCTCCCGCAAACCGGCACGGGCCAATTTAATCGCACTGGCAACGGCTTCGATCGCACCATCCTGACCAAACACAACGGTCTTAAGGTCACGTTCAAGATTGGCCAACGCCTTGCGATCATCGGTCGAAACCGATTTTGGTGGAATGCGGGCGATTTTGGCAACGATTTCCTCGACATCGCGTTTGCCCACGGTGCGCTTGCGCTTGCTTGGCGCCACCAGCATCCGTGACGCACCGACTTCGTCAATCACGTCGATGGCACTATCGGGGCGTTTGCGATCACTGATATAGCGTGACGCCAATTCAACGGCTGATCGCAGTGCCTCGTTGGTGTATTTGACCTGATGGTGTTCCTCGTAATAAGGCTTGAGCCCCTTGAGAATCTTGACGGTATCGGCTTCGGATGGCTCATCGACATCGATTTTCTGGAATCGACGCACAAGAGCACGGTCCTTTTCAAAATGCCCACGGAATTCCTTGTAGGTCGTCGACCCGATGCACCGAAGCGAACCACTTGCCAGCGCAGGTTTCAACAGGTTGGACGCATCCATTGCCCCACCTGACGTCGCGCCCGCACCGATCACCGTGTGGATTTCATCAATGAACAGAACAGCACCTTCGTACTCTTCAAGCTCCTTGACCACTGCCTTCAGGCGCTCCTCGAAATCCCCGCGATAGCGCGTACCGGCAAGAAGCGCGCCCATGTCCAGCGCAAAGATCGTGGCGTTTTCAAGAACTTCCGGCACATCACCGTCATTGATACGGCGCGCAAGACCTTCGGCGATGGCTGTTTTACCAACACCGGGATCGCCAACATAAAGCGGATTGTTTTTCGTGCGACGGCACAGAACCTGAATGGTGCGGTCAATCTCGCTCTGGCGGCCAATCAGCGGATCAATCTTGCCACTCTGGGCTTTGACATTAAGATTGACGCAATAGGCCTTAAGCGCCTCACCCTCTGCCGGACCGGCTTCTTCGCCCTCTGGCGCCATGCCCGGTGCGGGTTCTTCTTCGGCACCGCGCGGAATCCGGCGCTCATTAAGTTCGGTGGCCTTGGCGATGCCATGAGAGATATAATTTACCGCATCAAGACGGGTCATATCCTGTAGCTGCAGATAGTAGACCGCATGTGATTCCCGCTCGGAAAACAGGGCAACCAGAACATTGGCACCGGTGACCTCTTCACGGCCCGATGACTGCACATGGATTGCTGCACGCTGTATCACGCGCTGGAAACCCGCTGTTGGCTTGGGATCGACCAGACGGGCACTGATCAGCCCGGAAAGTTCGCTATCGGCGAACTCCAGCAAATCAGAACGCAGGCGATCAATATCCACCCGGCATGCCTTGAGCACAGCCAGTGCATCCTGATCTTCGGTCAAAGACAGCAGTAGATGTTCAAGAGTGGCATATTCGTGCCGACGCTCCGACGCATATGCGAGCGCACGGTGCAGGCTTTCCTCAAGATTGCGCGATAGCATATGTCACTCCTTCTCTAAGGTACACTGCAGCGGATGCTGATTCTGGCGGGCCAGGTCCATGACCTGATTAACCTTGGTCTCTGCTATTTCATATGTGAACACACCACACACTCCGACACCCTTGCGGTGTACCTGAAGCATGATTTCGGTGGCTTCTTCGCGACCCTTTTCAAAAAACCGTTCCAGCACGTGAACGACGAATTCCATTGGTGTGTAGTCGTCATTGAGCAACAGCACCTTATACATGGACGGCTTTTTCGTCTTGGGCCGTGTCTTTGTTACGATCCCCGTATTCGGCAGATCAGTGCCGTCATTATCCTGTTCAGTCATCGTCTATTTACCGGAATCCTTTTCCTGCATGAACTCCATGATAGGTCATTGCCAAACTCTTTCAAAGTCCGCAGCGCGGTTTGTTCCAAGAATTCATTGTGCAACCGTGTTTGATTTATTGTCCATCTTCAATTCATTTAGGCTGAGAATAACGCGCTGCAAGATCAACACATAAACTTCATCGTGATCAGCAGTGCACAACGCCCGAAAACAGCTGCACAGCATTCTCATTTAAGAAAAACGCACGAAAAAGCGGGCATGAACCACCGCCATGCCCGCTCCGACTTCCAGACCAGATTTTATAAATCACGCCCGCACATCACTTCATTGTGACATTCGCCGCCTTGCTGATCGCCTTAAGTCCGTCGGCCAGTGCCGAAAACATAATTTCTTGCACTTTCTCGCCCTCGGCCATGCTGCTGGCATAATAGCGGTTGAAAATACGCGCATTAACGTCCTGCAATTCGGCAAGGCTTTCAACTTTCAGCAGTTGATCAATATCATCCTGCGAGGCGTCAAATTCCTTTTGGATCCAGCTTGATAGCTCGGAGCCGATCCCACCGGTTTTTTCAAACATTTCCATGGTGGCCTGCATTGCTTCCTCAAAACCTTTCTTCTGGGTATCAAGAAGCTCTTCATACTGTGCTGCCACCCGTGACCCGGCACCAGAAAAGACATCCGACTGCCCGGTCATGGTTTCAAAGATCTTGCCAAACGCCTCGTTTGCGACAGAAACGCTATCTTCAAGCGCATCGTTTCCGGCAACAACCATGGCTTCGACCTCTGGGGTTTTCCAAAGTTCAAAATAGGGTGTCATTGCAGAGCCATCCATAAACATTGCCCCGAAACCAAATACATCCGCCTCTTTGGCGGCAGACTTTGGGGTTGGTTCAGGCGCAGGTTTGGACGCCTCGGCAGCCACCTTCGGGGCTGAGGCCGGTTTTGGCTCTGCACTCGGCTTAGGTGCTGCTGGCGCAGGCGTTGCTGCTTTGGATGCTGCCTTGGCTGGTGCGCTGGTGGGCGCCTCACTTTTGGACACGCTCTTTGGCGCACTGGTTGGTGCACTGGCTTTCGGGGCAGATGCCATTTTGGATGCTTCAGCAGCCGGCGCTGCGGCTGCCTTTCGGGGTGCCGACTTTGCCGGGGTTGATTTCTTTGGCGCGGTGGACGCGGCCGTCGGTTTGGTTGCCGCGGATTTACTTTTCGTGCTCACGGTACTGACCTCTTCAGTTTTGGGGGAGGATGCTGCAGAGCTGGCTGATCGGTTGGCTTTTGATGCCACGACGCCTGTCGTCCGCTTGGGTTTGGAAACCGGCTTTGGTAATGCGGCTGCATCCGTTTGGGCCGGTTTCGCAGCATCGCCTTTCGCATCTTCGCTGACAGATGGCGGCTTTGGCGCAGTGATGCCGCCCGTGGGGGCCGTAACGCCCTGATCAGCGGATATGCTATTTTCTGCCATATCACTGGTTGCAGCTGTTTCGCTTGAAACTTTGGATTTGTCGGCAAACGCAGACGCTGCTGTTGATTGCTCAGATTTTGCCGTCACGGGGGTCTTGGCTGCGGCCTCGATCTCGGACGATGTCATCACCTTCCGCTTGGCAGGCGAGGTCTGAGATACCGGTTGAGAAGCTCTTGAGAGCGCTGTCGCGCCCCGACCTTCCGCGCCATTAGAGGATTTCGCGGCCGGCTTTACCTTCGCTGAAGGCTTTCTTGCCGGTTTCCCGGAAGTTTTTTGCCTGGAAACAGCCATTGCCTTGCCCTCCTGATCGCCGGAAACGAAGCCCCAGCATGATGCTGCATTGCAACATAACCCTAGATGGAAAGCGCCTCACAGTCAAGTTCAGTTTAGTGACATTTCCGGCACAAACCGCATCAAACTTATCGCAGAAAACGGGTGATTTTTGGTAACATGCAGAAACCCATAGCGCGAACAACGCACTAGCCTTGCAACTTTGTCGCAACGCAACAATTTTGGACGAGACGACGTCGCTTTAATGGCATCGCCGTCCCGTTCATTTGTGTTGTAGCCGACCGTTAGCGGAGCATATTGCCACGCACTGTTCGATAAAAATCACGAGAGTCGCTGTTTTGGGAATAGTGCAGTTGCGCGGCACCTTGCGAGCGCGCATTTTCGGCTGCTGGCGGCACTGGCAATTCACTTTCAACGGACGACAGGCTGGCCAGAACACCCGGGAAATCCAAGGCACGGAGATCATCAACACCTGACATCCATGCCGCAAGGGTTACATTGCCCGAAGAACAACCAATCGCGACCCAGTAGTAATCATCGGAATACAAACGCAAACCATCACGTTTCTGGGCACCAAAGCCTTCGGCCTGAAGCGCATCAGTGATGGCAAGGTAAGACGCACGGTCAATTACGTCGACAGCTTCCTCCCCGCCGAACGCGCCGAGCGGTGCACGCACCTCAACGTTGATGTCCTTGACTTGCAGCGGCCCAAAGACGCGCGTGGTGAGGTCAAATTCCTCAAAACCAGCATGCGACGTTAATTCAAAAACCCGCACTTCATCATAGTATACAGCATTGTAAGTGATGCGAATCCGCCCCTCTGCATCACCAGCCGAGCACGCCTGACGAAGATCGTCCGCATTCAAATAAGAAAACCAGGATGCCTTTCGGGTTAACGGATTGCGCACATCATTTGTTTGCGTAAATGTGCAACCGGCAACGCTTGTTGCAACAAGTGCAACCACCGCCGATCCAATCAAATTGCGGCGGCGCACACCGGAGTTGGTGTGAACTGAAGCGTTTTTTTTAAACATTCGATCCTCGATTTTTTGCTGATCTGGAGATATAAAAGTTAATCTCGCGCATAAAAATGGCCTTCTCAAGGCTCAAATGAGGGTCATCAAAATTGATGCTCTTAAACATTTGTTTAAGGCTGCGATGCGAGAGTGAAACTGATTAGTTCTTGGGGAACCCAGAAAGCCGAGCCCTGTATAATGCGTTCAATGACCCCTTTCGGGCCTAATGCAATGGCCAAATCTCAGTCTGTGCCGCGCAATAGTTGGATGCGGGGCATTGTGTCTGTGTTTTTGTGCCTGATTGCCATCGTCTCATTCACTGTTTTGGTTCCGTCACTTGCAAGTGCGCGCACCTACACGGCGATGATCATTGATGCTGACACCGGCAAGACGCTGCATGAATATCGCCCCGATCACAAAGTTTATCCAGCATCCCTTACAAAAATCATGACCCTTTACATGGTTTTTGATGCGCTTGAGCGTGGCAAGATATCGCTTTCGACTCGCATGAAGGTTTCCAAGCGCGCCTGGGGACAGGCCCCTTCCAAATTGGGCCTGAAGCCCGGTGAAACAATTTCGGTCAAAGACGCAATTCTCGCACTGGTCACCAAATCGGCGAACGATGTTGCTGTTGTCGTCGCAGAACATCTTGGTGGAACGGAAATCAAGTTTGCACAGATGATGACGACCGAAGCGCGCCGCATCGGCATGTCTCGGACAACTTTCCGCAATGCATCGGGTCTCCCCAACCGCGGCCAAATGACCACCGCACGTGACATGATCACGATGGCCGTCGCTTTGCGCAAAAATTACGGTAAATATTACCATTATTTCGCGACCCAGAAGTTCCGCTTTGGCAACCGTACCTATGGCAACCACAACAACCTTTTGGCGTCCTATTACGGTACCGACGGGATCAAAACCGGCTATATCAACGCATCGGGCTTTAACCTTGTCGCGTCGGTCAACCGCAACGGAAAGCGCCTGATTGGCGTGGTATTTGGTGGTCGCACGGCACGTACCCGTGACGCACAGATGAAAAAAATTCTTGATCAGGCCTATGTCAAACTGATCAAGGAAGGTGAGATTATTGTTCCGCGCCCACGTATCAGCCCGGAAGACAAAATTCTTCCAGCCGATGCACAGCTTCTGATCGCCAAGCGCAACAGCCTTCGCGAAGCCGAACAACCCGGGCGTATTGATACCCAAACAATAGTGACCCGCATGAAACCTGAAAACACCGCCGGATGGGGCATTCAGGTTGGGGCATTTAGCGATCAGCGTCGCGCACAGGAAGCTGTTCTTGCAGCTGCGCGCACGGCACCCGACGTTTTGCGCCTGACCCGCGCTGCTGTCGAACAGCAGACCAACGGCACAGGCATTGTCTATCGTGCACGACTTCTGGGCTTTGACGGCGAAAACGAAGCCCGTGCTGCCTGCGCGGCACTTCGCCGCGAAAACCTTGCCTGCATTCCTGTCAATGCTGGTGACGCGGGTTAAAGCGCACAGCACATAACAGAACACAAAACCAACAAGGACCGCCAGAGATCACTCTGACGGCCCTTTTTCTATTTTACATTAACTTGTATTTTGGTCGACGCCTTAATGCCCGCCGCCCGGCGCGAAGAAATCATCCGATGACAGTCCACTTGTAACCAGCTGCTTTGTGACCTGCTCCTTAAGACGAGCAAGGCCTGCATCGTCGCCAGCTTCGCAGCGCGCAACAATGGCGGGCTGGGTATTGGACGCACGCAGCAACCACCAACCATCTTCGGTGCTAACACGCACACCATCAATGCCGCTGACTTCTGCGCCCGTTTCGGCCAGACGCGCACGAACTTCTTCGATCAGGGCAAACTTGCGGTCATCCGGACAATCGATCCGGGTTTCTGGCGTATTGACGGCAACCGGCATTTCCGCACGCCACTCGGCAAGGCTTTTGCCACTTTGGACCAAAATGCGATACAGGCGCACCGCAGCATAGGTCGCGTCATCATATCCATAATAACGTTCGGCAAAAAAGATGTGGCCACTCATCTCACCGGCAATCGGTGCCTTTTCCTCGATCATTTTGGTTTTGATCAGGGAATGCCCGGTTTTCCACATGATGGCCTTGCCACCAATCCGGTTGACCTCGTCAAACAGGGTCTGACTTGCTTTCACATCCGCAATGATTGCCGCCCCTGGCTGACGTTCCAAGACATCGGCAGCATAAATCTGCAGCAGCTGATCGCCCCAAAGAACATTGCCGCTGCCATCAATCACACCAATCCGGTCACCGTCCCCGTCAAAGGCAACGCCCCAGTCGGCCTCATGTTTGGCCACTGCCGCTTTCAGATCAACCAGATTGGCTTCGACCGTTGGGTCCGGATGGTGGTTCGGGAAGCTGCCATCAATATCGTCGAACAACAAATGATGCGTGCCCGGCAGTTTAGCGGTTAGCTTGCGCACCACATCACCGGCTGCGCCATTACCGCAATCCCAGACGATGGTCATCGGGTTGGGAACTTCACAGTCAAGTTCGGCCAGAAGACGCTCGACAAACCGACCTTCGACATCAAGATCGCTTGCCGTGCCCTGCCCGACCTCAAAATCACCAGCAGCGGCAATTTCGCCCAATTCCTGGATGGCGTCGCCAAATACCGATTTCCCGGCATTGAGCATCTTAAAGCCATTGTAGTTGGACGGATTGTGCGACCCGGTGACCATGATACCAGCGTCGGTTTTTTCGTCATATACCGTGAAGTACAGCATCGGGGTTGGCCCACGGCCAACACGGACAACATCGCACCCGGTCGAAAGAATCCCTTCGGCAAGTGCTGCTGCCAGCTCCGGCGAACTCAGGCGGCCATCGCGGCCCAAAGCAACCCGCTTGCCACCGGATCTGCGCACCATTGTTCCAAATGCCTTGCCCAGCGCAGTGGCGTCTTCCGGGTGCAAGGTGTCGCCAACGATACCGCGCACGTCATATTCGCGCAAAACAGAACGGTCAAATTGATGTCCGGCAGAATTAGTCATGATTTGAATTAGCCTCCGATAGATGCGCGACCGACACAGGAATAACTAAAGCCGTTTTCAGCCATCTCGCTTGGGTCATAAACGTTACGCAGGTCAACGACGATCGGGTGGGTTAGCGCATCCCTGATGCGATCAAGGTCCATGCCACGGAATTCATTCCATTCCGTCAGAACAACCATCGCATCCGCGCCCTCAATCGTCTCATAGGCGTTCTCGCGATAATCAATACCATCAAGAAGCTTTTTGGCTTCTTCCATGGCCTCTGGGTCATAGGCCTTCACCCTCGCCCCCGCGGCAATCAGGGCCGGAACGATATCAAGGCTTGGTGCGTCACGCATGTCGTCGGTGTTGGGTTTGAATGCCAACCCCAATATGCCGATGGTTTTGCCCGAAACCGAACCGCCACAGGCCGAAATGACACGGTCTGCCATCGCCTTTTTGCGCTTGGCATTCACATCCACCACCGTCTCGATGATACGAAGTGGGCTGTCATATTCCTGCGCTGTGCGGACAAGTGCCAATGTATCTTTCGGGAAGCATGACCCGCCATAGCCAGGTCCAGGGTGCAGGAACTTCTTGCCAATACGTCCATCCAAACCGATGCCACGTGCAACATCATGTACGTCTGCACCAACTTTTTCACACAGATCGGCAATTTCGTTGATGAAGGTGATCTTTGCTGCAAGGAAAGTATTGGCCGCATATTTGATCATTTCCGACGTTTCACGCGAGGTGAAAACAATCGGTGTTTCGATCAGATACAACGGACGATACAGGTCAGACATTACCTCACGCGCGCGCGCGTCACTGGTGCCAATAACAACCCGGTCCGGACGCATGAAATCGCCAATTGCTGATCCTTCACGCAGGAATTCCGGATTGGACACCACGGCAAATTCAGCATCCGGACGTGTTTCACGGATGATGCGTTCTACCTCGCGACCGGTGCCAACCGGAACGGTCGACTTGGTAACGATAACCGTAAAGCCATCCATTGCTTTGGCAATTTCTTCGGCGGCTGCGTAAACATAGCTCAGATCCGCATGACCGTCACCGCGACGGGCCGGTGTACCAACAGCAATGAAAACAGCATCGGCGTCCTTGACGCCTTCTTTAAGGTCCGTGGTGAAGGTCAGACGGCCTGCCTTGACATTGTTCTCGACCAGAACATCCAGACCCGGCTCGTAGATTGGCATGATACCATCTTCAAGACGGGCGATTTTATCCGCATCCTTATCAACGCAAATAACATCTGTACCGAATTCAGAGAAACAGGCACCGGACACAAGCCCAACATATCCGGTCCCGATCATTGCTACGCGCATGGAGGTTTTATCCTGATAAGTAAATTCCGGCCGAAACGAACCATAAGTCTACTTCGGCCGGGCATTGTTAATGTAAATGATTATTGCGCTGCTTCGCCTTCGGCGAATTCGTGAATAAGCTTGCGGACATCGTCGCGCATGTCTTCTCGTGCCAATGCAAACGACATCGTCGCTTTCAAAAAGCCGATCTTGTTACCGCAGTCAAAACGACGTCCTTCAAAATTATACCCATAGAACGGCACATGCCCGATCATTGCTGCCAACGCGTCAGTCAGCTGGATCTCATTGCCTGCACCGCGTGGTATCTTTTCAAGCACCTCAAAGATGCCCGGATCAAGAATGTAACGTCCGATTGCCGAAAGTGTTGAAGGCGCTTCTTCGGGCTTTGGTTTTTCCACCATGCCGCACGCACTGACAAGGCGACCATTGGTACCCTCAATTTCCAGAACACCATAGCGATGGACTTCTTCGCGCGGCACATCCATGACAGCCACCATGTTCCCGCCAGTCCGGCCGTAACTGTCGACCATCTGTTTCATGCAGGGAGTTTCGGACTGAATAAGGTCATCGGCCAGAAGCACAACAAACGGCTCGTCACCGACAAGCGACTTGGCACATAGTACCGCATGCCCAAGGCCAAGCGGATTGCCCTGACGGGTATATGTTACACGGCCATTTTCCGGAATCATTTCCAGGGCCTTGGCAAGCGCGTCTTCCTTGCCGCGCTCAGCCAGGATGGTTTCAAGTTCTGCAGAATGGTCAAAGTGATCTTCGATGGCGGTTTTGCCGCGGCCGGTCACGAAAATAAATTCTTCGATGCCTGCGGCGATGGCTTCTTCAACTGCGTATTGAATGAGTGGTTTGTCAACGACAGGCAGCATTTCTTTTGGCATTGCCTTGGTGGCGGGCAAAAAACGGGTTCCCATACCTGCAACCGGAAAAACGGCCTTCTTGATTCTCTTAGACATTCAATATTTCCTTTTTCAACCGCTGCATGCCCGTCCGCAACTTGAAGTGCACACATACTATGCTTCTGCCACACTTCCGAAAGACGGATCAAGCAAGCGCATCCATATTTGACGCTAATCTTTACATAGCCGTAACAAAAGGCTTCGCGCAGCATTGATCTTTGAGGCCAGATAATCCGATCCCCCATGGTCCGGGTGAACCGCCTTGATCTGCATTTTATAGGCCCGGTTTATATCCTCGCGGGTTGCATCTTTTGATACCCCAAGGATTTTTCGGGCCTCACCTTCGGTCATGCCCGACGCGCTTGAACTCCTTTCGCCGTTTCGGCCTTGCTCGTCATCATTGCGGTCGCTTCCTCCGTCGTGTGCGCCGTCTGTGCCATTGTCTGCCTGACGCCAGTTTTGCCACCCTGTACAATCAGGACGACGTTCAAAATAGGCCTCAAGAACCGTCTGGCTCTGATCGGTTGCACTGCAACAGTCAACATAAAGCGACCGCAGTTCGTCAAGTCCCAAGCTGTCGAGATCGGCTCCTTGGTAATCTCCGCTTAAAACCGTTCCACGCATTTGACCACTTTCCAGATCAAGCAGCATGTGCAGAAATTCTGTCTTGATTTCAGACACATCTCCACTTCCAGCCGATTGCCGACCAAACGATCCGGGTTTGGCCTGCCTGCGTGCACGTGCGAAAATCCTACGAAAAAGTGGCCATAAAATGCCAAGCTTCATGGCGCGGGCAAAAAATGGTGCTGCGGCCGCCAATGCGGCCGTCATCGCCGCAATTTTGCCTGTCAGCAAAAGCCACGCGGCCAATAGAACCAACAAAATGATAATCAGGAACAAACCGACTTTTCGAATATCTTTGGGCTCGGCCTCTGTCATCCAGCGAATGAAGAACCCGACACCAACAAAGGCGGCAATGCCAATCAAAAACCACTGCATCAACGCGGTTTCCGCAATTGGTGACTAAGTCTGAGCACCTCGTCCGAGCCAGTTTTCTGCTGATACACGGACAAACCGGATTGTCCGCCCACCGCATAGCTTGCAACAGCCCCCAGCAAATCACGAAGCTTCTTGGCAGAACTGGCATCAAACTGCATGAAGGCTCCGCCTGTGATGCGGGCAATCTCGGCAAACGCAAAGCCCGCGTCGCGATCATGGCCTTCCTGAAACATGAATGTCTTTACCCCCTTCAAGGCCAGTCTTCCTGCAATCGGGGCCAAATGATCCGGGTTTTCTTCGATGCAGTCACCGACATATATCAAGGCATCCACTTTCTGCGCATTTGCTTCACGTTCGACATGGGCCAGAACCCGTTCGATCTGCGTGTGTCCTGCACGACAGGTTACCTTGGTGATGTAGTTGCGAAATGATTTGGCATTGCGACACCAGCCGCTTGATTTGCATTCCGAAAGACCGCGAAAGAAGACAAGCTGCACATCAAGCGCGCCGACGCCGTCAACCGCCTCAAACATTTCAGCCTGAATTTCCGCAGCTGTATCCCAACTCGGCTGGCGGCTCGCAGTTGCATCCATGGCAAAGATCAACCGCCCCTGAGAAGGACCAGATGATGGCGCATGTACCGCGAGGTCACGCGCCTTGTTCAGGAAGTCATTTACTTCCTGTCTGCCGGATGTCTCGGTGGTAATGTCTTTGCGCGTCAAGGAGACCTGCCTGCTTCATGTTCCGGTTGGACACAGTTGCGTCCTACAAGATATAGGCCGGTTACCGTCAGATCGGCAACTCTTCGCCGTCAGCGGGCTTGAACCCGATCACTTCGAGCAGAGATCGAACCTCCTGACGGGCAGCCATGTGTGACATGCTCATCGGGATACCAACACCCTTTTCGCGCAGATCAAGCAATGTCAGACCTTTCAGGAAAAGTTCACGGTAAATCACACGTTCGCCAAATCCCGGTGCTGGCCGAAATCGAATACGACCGGCAAGTTTTTCAACAATCTCGGCTATGTCACGCTTGTTGCGCGCATCAAGGTGCGACAAACGGTTGCGCATGACAATCCAGTCAATGGTTCCCCCATCAATCCCTGCACGGCGTTTGCGCGCGTCCCAAACCATTTCGGCATAGATGCTGGGGCCTTTGATATCAAGCGTATCGGGATCAATACGGGCCAACATATCCAGATCAATGAAACTGTCATTGATGGGCGTGATCAAGGTATCGGCACAGGCATGGGCCAAGCGCGACAAATAGTTATCGCTCCCCGGGCAGTCCATCACAACGAAGTTGCAACCAACCACCATCTCGCCAAGGGCGGATGTAAAACGTTCGCGCTCGTCAAGCTTGGCCTCGTTGGCATCAGGCAGTTCGCTGCGATAAATCGGACGGTGATCCGGAACCGGAAGACTAAGACCCTTTTTCTCGTTAAAGGCATTCCGGTTTTCGACATAGCGCGTCAATGTCCCCTGCCGCGCATCGATATCAAGCGATCCAACCGTAAATCCCATCTTCATCAGGGAAACAATCAGATGCATTGCAGTTGTCGATTTCCCCGAACCGCCTTTTTCATTTCCGATCACGATCACATGGGCGCGATTGGACGGCGGTTGTTTGTCCGTTGCCATCTGCTGGCCTGCGCTGTCCCCGTCCGCGCCAGTCTGTTGCACCGTCATGATTATTTGCTCCGTCTCTTCAGGCTTTTTTTGACTTTGTCCCCAAGGCCAACCTTCCCAATGAGCCAGTTTACACCCAAAAATCAAGGTAAAAGAGATCCGGCTCACATGGCACAGGTTACTGCCCCCTAGCCAATCTAGGAGCACAAAGGTAAAGATAAGGGTAGCGCAACGCAAAAATGCGCCTGAAAACAAACTGAAAGGACGCAATGTGAGGTATCGGGCGGCTTTAATTGGCAGCATGTTCGCAAGTCTTCTGGCAATCATCCCCCAGACAGGTTTGGCACAGCAGGCCGGTGGTTTTGATCAAATCCCCGAAGACCAAAGCCCGATAACATACGCCACACGCGTTCAGGGCCAGAATACCTTCCTGCGTCAGTACCGTGACAACAGCTCAGTCTTTGTCGGACGTTGGTATGCGCCAACAACAGCTGAATCGGCCAACACGGCAAGCGACCTTTATCTTGAAACTGTCTATACGACGTCGGCACCCGGCTTTCGTTTCAGCACGGCCATGGCATCGGAAAGGCTTCTTGATATGTTCGGGTCCATAAAAGGGCGCGCCAGCCTGAATGGGACAAATTTTGTTCAGGACACCCGTTATGGCAGCGTTGCCTTCTCACCCTTTGTTCGTGACGGGTCGCAATGCGTGTCGTTCGTCGGACAATGGGACCCGCAAACGCCCGCGCAACGGGGCAGCCGCCTGCTTGGTTTTTATTGTACGCCAATGCAAATGCAGGCCGAAAGCGGCAATGACGTTGCACAAAGTGCCCTGCCCATGATTGATGCACAGGAATTTGCCGCCGGGCTGTTTGGCCGACTGAACATTGAACTTTCTGAAAATTCAGCAATCGCTGCTGCCGTTGCCGGACCAGAAGATGATACCACCATCCTACAGCCTGAAGGAACGACCACGCCTGCACCGCTTGAGGGCATCGATATTATCACCAACTGGCAAAGTGTCCGTGGCACCGGAAAGTTGCGTTTTGACCAACCCGCTGGCGAAGGCACAATGATCCTTGATGATGACCACCGTCACTGCGAAGGCATCTGGCGTCACGAGGGTGGTGCATATCAAAGCGACACACTTCCGTTTGGCAGCTGGTATGTCTATTGTAACGACAGTAATTTTGCCCGCGGCCACTACACCAGCGAGGCCCCAGCTATTGTCACCGGGAATGGTAAGGACAATCAGGGCCAGGCGGTCTATTTCCGCCAAGCAAACTAGGGCCTGACTGGCCATCCTCAATTAATCGCCCCAAACAAGAAATCAAAATATTAAGTGATCATGACCGCAGATATCCAAACCATCGTCATCGGTGCCGGCGTTGTCGGACTGGCCTGCGCACGCTCTATGGCCCGATCCGGGCGCGAAGTGCTGATTATTGAACAGCATGATGCCATTGGCACCGAAACAAGTGCACGCAACAGCGAAGTCATCCATGCCGGGATCTACTATCCCAAAGGCAGCCTGAAAGCCGAATTGTGCGTTTCCGGTCGTGAAATGCTTTATCGCTATTGCGCAGAAAACGGCATCGAGCACAAACGCACCGGAAAGCTGATTGTCGCCACCGCAGATGATCAGGTGGATGCCTTGCAGGGGATCAAACGCAAAGCTCATGAAAATGGCGTCACCGATCTTGCATGGGTGTCACGCGAAGAGGCACTCGAACGCGAACCCGCCCTGAATTGCGTTGGCGCACTCGTAAGTCCGTCAACCGGTATTGTCGACAGCCATCAATTGATGGTCACCTTGCTGGGCGAGGCTGAAAATCATGGTGCGACACTTGCGCTCAATACAAAAGTCACTTCTGTCAGCTTTGAGAATGGCCTTTACACCGTCAACACCACAGACGTTGACGGCGAAGAAATGAGCCTGACCTGTGCAGAACTGATCGTTGCCGGTGGTCTGCACAGTCAAACACTTGGCCGGAACTTTGCCGGACTACCTGAAAATACAGTGCCACCGCAGCACTACGCACGGGGCTGTTATTTCACACTATCGGGCAAGGCGCCCTTTTCCACCCTGATTTATCCTGCGCCAGAACAAGCCGGTCTTGGTATTCACCTGACGCTCGATATGGGGGGGCAGGCGCGGTTTGGACCGGATGTCACATGGGTGGATGCGCCGAACTACGATGTCCCCGAAGAACGCCGTTCGGCCTTCGCCGAAGCCATTCGCAAATACTATCCGGATTTGAACGAAGACGCCCTTCAAACAGGCTATGCGGGGGTGCGTCCGAAAATTCAGGCTTCCGGCGAAGCCGCACGCGACTTCATGATTGCCGATGAAAAACAGCACGGCCTTAAGGGTCTTGTAATGCTCTATGGTATTGAATCACCGGGTCTTACTGCTGCCCTTGCGATTGGGAGCCGGGTTACCGACCTGATCATGCAGCAAGGCGCATTATCGGCGGCATCATAATGTCGCCATCGTAAACAACGATGGGTACAACCATGGGCAAGAAACGTCACAGCAAGACAGCGCCGATCAGGAAGACCGCCATTCCGGATAACACCGGTTTGACGACACCGTCCCTGTCGCGCCGACGTTTCATGGGTACCAGCATGGCTGCTCTTGGTGGTGCGCTTTTGGCGTCAGGCCCGCTTGGCCTGCGTGCGCAGCAACTTGAACCCTTCACCCCCGCCCCCAACAGCCTGAGCAACGGGCGTGGTTCCGGCATCAATACCGGCAAGCCCGAACAAGATTTCATCGAAGAGATGCGCGAATATGTCGTTGCAATCAGCCGATGGGCCAAAAGTTATCGCAGTGATTTTTCCATTCTTGCAATGAATGGACTGGAGCTCACTGAATTCCTTGAAACGACCTTGTTTGCCACACGCGGCACGGCCGAACCGGCACGTAACTATTTGCGTGCACTTGATGGCATTCTTATCGAAGCCCCGTTTTATGGTTTTGAAAATTACGGTGAGCCGACCAATACGGAAGAAACCAAATATCTGCTGGGCTACCTTGAGCGGCTGAAATTTGAAGGCCTGCAATATCTTATTGTCGACTATACCAACAAACTTGAAGACATGCGCAAAGCCCGCGCGCAGCTTTCCGAACTTGATGCACTTTATTACGCTGCACCACCACCAGGCATGCAGCTTTCATCGCTGGCGAAAGTACCCAACACGCCCATCGGGTCAAATCCGCATGTGATCGACAATATCCGCCAGTCCAAAAACTATGCCATGGTGCTTGATAGTGCGCCCTATGGCACCAAAGACGCCTATCTTGAAGCGTTGCTGGCAACCAACTATGACACATTGATCATTGACCCGTTCCATCGTGGCACCATACCGCTGACCTACAATGACATGAACCGGCTTCGCTACAAGAAGACCGGAACGCCACGTAACCTGATTGCCTATCTCAACATCGCAACAGCGGAAACCTATCGCTATTACTGGAAAAGCGGTTGGCGCACCGGAAGCCCGGATTTCATCAGTGAAGGCAATCTTTTGGCACGCTGGGGACAAGAACATCACGTTCATTACTGGACCCGCGAATGGCAAAGCATCATCTATGGCAGCGAAGGAAGCTACCTTGGCAACATCATGAAGCTTGGCTTTGACGGGGTGCTTTTGGGCGGCATTGATGAATATAGCTGGTGGCAGGATTACTAGGTTTCAGCCCGGTTCACATATTTATGATCATCTGCAATGTGAAATAAAGTGACCGCCGTTTGACGGAACACGTTGGCTTGGGCAATGTTAGGTTATTGAAAAACATAATCTGCACTGCAGACACAGGAGGCCGACATGTCCGAGCCAATCATTCATTATTTCTTTGTTCAGTCCCCTTGGGCGTTCTTTGGTTTTCGGCGTGCTGTCGACATTGCAAAAAAGCATAGTGTGCCGATCATCCACAAACCATGTCGGGCCGCTGACGTCTGGGAACATGGTGGTGGTGTTCCCCTGGCCAAGCGCCCGAAACCACGTCAGGATTACCGACTGGTCGAAATGCGTCGATGGGCAGACCATCTGAACATTCCGATCAATTTGCACCCGGCGCATTTTCCGGTTGATGAAACCTTGGCTGCGCGCACCATCATTGCGGTTCAGGATGACGGCAAGGACGCCGCAGACCTGATAGAAACCCTGATGGGTGATATCTGGTTGCGTGAACGTGACATCACAAACCCCAATACAGTGCGCGAAGCTCTGACTTCAAATGGGCTTTCCAGCGAGTATCTGGAAAATGCCGACCTGCCGGAAATCGCCAATATTTATGACGGGAACTGCCAATCGGCGCGCGAACGCAACATTTTTGGTGTTCCGACCTATTTCGTTGGCAATGAAATGTTCTGGGGACAGGACCGGCTTGATTTTGTGGATCGCGCCTTGGGTTAAAGCCGCTGCGATAACAGAAAATGTATCAAAAAAACACAACGGGCGGGATAATTCCCGCCCGTTGTGTTTTGGCCTTTGCGATCGACAAGACCAGAATTTTTTACCCGCTTAGCCCAGGCGCTTGACCTGATCGACCACAAAGCCGTCTTCTGACGGATAGCTGTTTTCGATCATGGCAAGAGCCTTATGCTCGTCGCTTGCCGCAACTTCATGAGTCTGAACATCAGCCCAGCGATCATCAAAGAGTTCGTGGGAACGGTTCTCTTTGACACATTCGCGAACAGCCTGATTGTGCAGTTCGACCTCGAATACGGTTTGGCGATGGTCTGTGAATGCAGACATTTCCGCCGATCTCCTTACATTTTTTGTCCGGCGGCGCCGCCCAGACGCCGTCGTGTCCTGAACCGGGAATCTCAACCACAAGATACCCAACCGTGAGTCTACGTTTCGCTTCTTAACGAGCCGTAAATTGTCCGGTGAATTCATATTTCCAGATTAATTGGTCCGGCTGCAAGTGCGAATTTGACATAGCCACATGATGAAAGCCGCGATCAGGACAAACGACTACAAAGCCCCGGTTCAAAAAAATTAACGCGCATCAAAATGAGGTCGTGCTGCCCGGAATTTCGGTTTCACAGGCCCAAACGCCCTGAAAAAAGAATCCTCATCACCCCGAAAGCAGCCCAAACGGCATTGATCGACGATGCTGCGCCGCACACGTCGCGAAATAATATTTCAAAGCCAACGGACCATACTCATAAAGTTCCATGCGATGTGGTCACACCCAACCGAAACGTTCTTTTTTCACCCCATGCTGAATTAAAAATTGATCCGCCGTCCGATGCATCAAACATAAAGGAATAAGCAGGCAACAGCCTGCATCAGAACAATGATGCTTCCAGGAGGCTGCAAGAGGATGAACGTCTTTTCCGATATTGCATTTGACGACCACGAACAGGTTGTCTTTGCCAGCGACCCGAAAACCGGACTGAAAACCATCATCGCGGTCCACAATACCAATCTTGGGCCTTCGCTTGGTGGGTGCCGCATGTGGCCCTATGCCAGCGAACAGGAAGCCATCCATGATGTTCTGCGCCTGTCACGCGGCATGACGTACAAGTCTGCCCTTGCCAATCTTCCGCTTGGTGGCGGCAAGTCTGTGATCATTGGCGATCCGCGCAGTCAGAAAAGCCCCGAGCTTTTTCAGGCCATGGGCCGTGTCATCGACCAGCTTGGCGGGCGCTATATCGTTGCCGAGGATGTTGGCACCAGCCCCGCTGACATGGAACAGATCGCACGCAAAACCCAACATGTTGGCGGCATCAATGACGGCAAGGACCCGGCCCGCACCGGTGACCCATCGCCCTTTACCGCCTTTGGCGTTTTCATCGGCCTGAAGGAAGCTGTTCGCTTTAAACACGGTACCAATGACCTGGCGGATATGCGTGTCGCAGTTCAGGGCCTTGGCAATGTCGGCTATCACCTTTGCCAGATGCTCCATGATGCCGGGGCAAAGCTGATCGTTGCCGACCTGAACAGCAACAGTGTGAACAAAGCTGTGAACGCGTTTGGCGCAACCGCTGTGTCTGTGGACGAGATATTGTCGGTCGATACCGATATTGTTGCCCCATGTGCACTGGGCGGCGTTATCAACGACCACAGTATCGAAAAACTCAAGGCAGGTATTATTGCTGGCGCCGCCAATAACCAGCTTGAACATGATCGCCACGGTCAGATGTTGCTGGATGCCGGAATTTTGTATGCCCCGGATTATGTGATCAATGCAGGCGGCGTGGTGGAAGTCTTTTACTGCCGTGAAGGCAAGAGCGTTGCCGAAACGAACAAACATATCGAAGGCATTGGCCCAACCGTTCGTGAGATTTTCGATCGCGCCAAGCAACAAAACCTTTCAACCGGTTTTGTTGCCGACAGATTGGCCGAAGAACGCTTTGGTCTGAACCGCAAAACGGCCTGATCACGAAACGTCGCGCATAGAAACAACAAAAGGCGAGGCCCAAATGGCTTCGCCTTTTTCTGATCTGCACAAAACGTTTGTTTCGAATGTCGCTTTATTCGGCAGCAATCGGTTCGACATTGGCCGTGACGGCTGCGGCATCATCACAATCGCAATTACCGCAGGTTTTAGCCTGCCGCAGTTCAGCGCGCATATGGCAGGCACATTTACCACATTGCGGTGCGCAGCCATGGAAACGGAATACTTCCGCAGGACGTGTCGCTCCGCCTTCTTCGGCAGCACGGCGAACGTCTTTTTCCTTAAGCGCATTACAAATGCAGACATACATGGTGCGATTGCAATCAGTTATTAATTACGTTCAGACACCTCTAGATTAAACGCGAATGGTTTTCAAACACTTTTGCAACAACCTGCAATAAAAAATTCCCTGCAAACCGTTTGGCCTGCAGGGAATTCCATAAAATCATTTTTATCACAATGCGTTAAGTCAAGCGCCATGCAATCAGGCGATGGTGATGTGGCTCACAACCTTGGACACACCTTTGATCCGGCGCACGATGGAAAGAACCTTTTCAAGCTCTTCGTCGCTTTGTGCTTCGCCCATGATATAGACGATATTCTTGACCGACTGCCAACGATAGTTAACAGAGCTCACACCTTTTTCCGCCAATAACAGTGCCTTGATCTGACCTTCAATCCAGACGTCAGACACGGTTTGGGTGGCCGAATCGGTTGGGACGGCGTTCTTGCCATATTCGTCTTCAGCCCGGTGATAGGCATCAATCGTTTCCTGATCGGCAATCACAAGATGATCATGCACGGTTTTGATGCGATTATCCTGTTTGACCATCGACATGACGTCATAGTACTTGCCTTTGGAATCCACCATGCCGGTCACCATGACATTCTGCTTCCAGATATCGATATCAACATCCATCAGATAGGTGTGATCAACCTTGGAGAATTCACCAAGGATACCGGACTTGATCTGGGTATCGAGCCACTGATCATTCCCTGTCCTGTCTTCCAATGGCATCTGAAGCGGCCCACATGCCGCAAGCGGCACAGCCAGCATCGCACACACCGATACCGTTTTCAGGACACGGCCAATGCCGCGGGTCACCTGGATCATTCCTGTTCTCCTTGTTCATGCCTGCCGACATGGGTCAATCTTATTGTGCCACTGTAAACGCAGCAGGGCATCATCTGTTCCATACCATAAGCTATCGCAGCCAATTTTGACGAAAAAAAGCCCGACGTCGCCCCGTGCTGCATTATTTGGGTCCGCACGCGTTCACCAAAGAAGAAAACAGAAAGCAAAAAGGACCGGGAAAGACTTCCCAGTCCAGTTCGCGGAACCATGTTCCAAAGGCTTGTCATCGATCAAGCGGACGATTTGTAACCCGATATGGTCAGATCAATCCTCATCCATCGACATCAGGGATGCGTTGCCCCCTGCGGCCGTAGTGTTGATTGTTATGGTCTTTTCCGTGGCAAACCGATGCAGGAACGCCTCATCGGGCAGCGCACCATCATCCTCGGCGCCACTATCGGAAATCAGCGACAGGATCGCGCCATCCCGTTTCGCCAAAAGCTGCTTGAACGATGTCACACGATCCAACGGTGCCACACAGGACACCCCGGCAATATCGCCATCATACATTGCACCAAGCCCCGTGTTCGCCCCGACAGCCTTGACCAGTTTTGCCGGCAGTCCCGCCTGCTGTGCCAAGGCCGGAATATCAGTCAACCATTTCTGATCGCCTGCAAGGATAACCGCATTGCCTGCCGCCAACGCGGCCCCCAAATGACGCATCACCCGTGCCGGATCGGCATCCTTGTCAGCCTGCACGAGATAAACACCGCGCCCCTGACAATAAAGGTCATTGGTTTCGCCCGTTGGCCCAGGCATCCGCGTTGGTGCAACAAAGCCGTTTTCCGAAAGGGCCGCAAAGTTCGCGACATGATCCGCCCCGGCCTGCAAGGCAGCATTGCCTGATGTCTCCATCTTGGCAGAAAGCTTTTCAAGAATGGTCACCCGCGCATTGCCATCGGTCGCCTGCCATTCTTCCTGCGCGGCCAGCATGGTCGCGTAGTCACGTGCGGCAATGACGTCTTTCACAATGATCGGTGCGCGGTCATCTGTCTCCTCAGTGTCGCTTATCGTTGCGGCATGTGCCACGGGCTTGGCAAACCGTTCGACATAGTGCGGGCCACCGGCCTTGGGACCTGTACCCGACTTGCCCTGCCCGCCGAACGGCTGCACCCCGACAACCGCCCCGATCTGGTTACGGTTCACATAGCAGTTACCGACACGCAGCTTGTGCGAGATTTCGCGCACCGTCGTATCAATGCGCGAATGAATGCCAAGCGTCAGGCCATATCCCGATGCGTTGATCTGATCGAGGATCTTGTCCATGTCACGCGCTTTAAAACGCACCACATGCACCACAGGACCGAATACTTCGCGTTCGAGCACATCAATCGACGGAATCTCAAAGCAATGCGGGGCAAAGAAGTTACCACCTTCGCATTCCGGCAGCGTGTCACACGCATGCAGAAGCTTGGCTTCCCTTTTCATCCGTTCGGCATGGGCTTCAAGAACCTTGCGCGATTTTTCGTCAATCACCGGACCGACATCGATATCAAGGAACTTCGGATCGCCGACGCGAAGCTCCTTCATCGCACCAACCAGCATGTCACACAGCTTATCGGCAATGTCTTCCTGCACAAACAAAACACGCAGTGCCGAACACCGCTGCCCCGCGGACTGGAAACCGGAAATGATTGCATCCTGAACCACCTGTTCGGGCAGCGCGGTCGAGTCAACAATCATCGCATTCTGACCACCGGTTTCCGCAATCAGCGGCAATGGCACACCCGGACGTTTGGCAAGGGCCTGGTTGATCACCTGTGCTGTTTCGGTTGACCCGGTGAAGGCCACACCGGCAATGCGCGGATCATTGATCAACTGATTGCCAATCACACGGCCCGGCCCGGGCAGGAGTTGGAAGGCCGACCCCGGCACACCGGATTGAAGGATCAGCTCTGCGGCACGGGCGGCAACCAGTGATGTCTGCTCTGCCGGTTTGGCAATAACAGCATTTCCTGCAGCCAGTGCCGCTGTCACCTGCCCCAGGAAAATCGCAAGCGGGAAGTTCCACGGGCTAATGCAAACAATAACGCCGCGCCCTTCAAGCGGACTACCTTCGCGGAAAGTTTCCTCCGCCCGATTGGCGTAATAGCGGCAGAAATCAACCGCCTCACGCACTTCGGCAACACCATCAAGATAAAGCTTGCCTGCTTCGCGCTGACAGAGCGCGATGAACTCGTCCATGTTTTCTTCAAGCAGATCGCCCAGACGACGCAGCGCCGTTGCACGATCGGCACCAGGCGTTTTATTCCAGCTTTCATAGCCTGTCAGCGCAGCGACGATGGCGGCTTCGACATCTGCCTCGGTTGCCTGCACCAGATCGCCGACCTTTTCGCTGAGCTTGGCCGGATTCAGAACATCAACCGGCGTACCGGAAATCAGTTTTCCGTCAATCAGGGGCGCTGCGTTCCATGTCTTGCCCTGAATTTCGGCCAGCTTGGCACTCAGCGGCAACAGTTTTTCCGTATCGGTCAAATCGATCCCGCGCGAATTCACCCGCCCTGCGCCGAACAAATCAATCGGAGCCGGAATTTTCGGATGACCTTTACGCGGCAGTGCGGCCATTTTTTCGATGGGATCAGCGATCATTTCTTCGATCGGCAGTTGTTCATCCTGAATACGGTTCACGAAACTTGTGTTCGCACCGTTTTCAAGCAGGCGTCGCACCAGATACGCCAAAAGATCTTCATGTGTTCCGACCGGTGCATAAACACGGCACGGAACATTTTCACCGTCCTTGTCAACGATCTGCCCATACAATGCTTCACCCATGCCATGCAGGCGCTGGAATTCGAATGTGCGGTCATTGCCCGCCATTTCAAGGACAGACGCCACGGTGTGGGCATTGTGGCTTGCGAACTGGCAATAAAATGCGTCGCGGCGCGACAACATATATTTCGCACAGGCCAAATAGGACACATCGGTCGATGCCTTGCGGGTAAAGACCGGATAGCCGTCAAAGCCGTTTTCCTGACTGAATTTGACCTCGGTATCCCAATAGGCCCCTTTGACAAGGCGCACCATCATCTTGCGCCCGACCTTGGTCGACAGATCCGCCAACCATTCGAGAACATGATAGGCACGTTTCTGATAGGCCTGCACTGCAAGGCCGTAGCCCTCCCACCCGTCAAGGTCGGGGTCGGCAAATACGGTGCCTATCACATCAAGTGACAAATCAAGACGGTTGGCTTCTTCGGCATCAACGGTGAAACCGATGTCGTATTTCTTTGCCAGAAGTGCCAGTTGCTTAAGACGCGGGGTCAGTTCGGTCATCACCCGTTCGTAGTTGGCAAAATCATAGCGCGGATGAATGGCCGACAGCTTGACCGAAATGCCCGGACTGTCAATCGGCCCACGGCCATTGGCCACCCGACCGATATCATGGATCGCGGTTTCATAGCTTTTGTAGTAGCGATCAGCATCGTCCATGGTGCGGGCCGCTTCGCCCAGCATGTCATAGGAATAGCGGTAGCCTTTTTCTTCGTTCGCCTTGGCACGTTCGGATGCCTCGTCAATGGTACGCCCCATGACGAACTGACGGCCCATGATTCGCATCGCATGATTAAACGCCTTGCGAATGACAGGCTCACCGGAACGGCCAATCATGCGTTTGATCAAACGACCCGGATCGGCTTTTTCCGCCTTGCCGAATTTGATCACGCGCCCGGTCAACATCAGCCCCCAGGTCGACGCATTCACAAAGAAACTATCAGAATGGCCCAGATGGCTTTGCCAGTCGGCGTCAAACAGTTTGTCCTGAATAAGCTTGTCCGCCGTAACCGCATCAGGCACGCGCAGCAATGCTTCGGCAAGGCACATCAGAATGACGCCTTCCTTGCTGGAAAGCTCATATTCATGAAGAAGCGCATCAATGCCGCTTTTGCCGTTATCGGCTTCGCGCACACGGGCAACAAGCTGATAGGCGCGATCGTGAACACGCGCGGTCTGTTCCGGGGAAAGACGCGCAGCCTCGATCATACGCTCAACAACGGCTTCTTCATCGGCACGATGGGCATCCCTGATCTGCTGACGGATCTTGTTTGGTTGGGGCAATTCAGTACGGAACATCTGCTTCACTCTCTCCGTGATGTTTCAACCATCAACGATCCTGAAAATCGCGCATGACATGCTGCACTTCAGGTCCTGATGCACCTCTATGACGACAGAGACTATTATTTCGATCAAAAAATGTGCTGCCAATTTTCCAAAAAATACGATATATCATCCACTGTATTCATTTTTAGATAGTCACAAACACTGGCTGGACACTCAAAATGCAGAAGAACCACAAGAATCTGGATAAAATCGATAAACAGATCCTCCGGGAACTTCAAAACGATGGGCGCATGTCAAACGTAGAGCTGTCGCGCCGGGTCAACCTCAGCCCGACCCCATGCCTTGAACGTGTGCGCCGCCTCGAACAACATGGCTTTATTACCGGCTATATGGCGACCCTTGACCCGCGCAAACTCAACCAGTCTCTGGTTGTTTTCGTCGAGATCACTTTGGACCGTACAACGCCCGATGTTTTTGATGTCTTCGCGTCTGCGATCCGCAAGTTGCCTGAAATCGAAGAATGCCACATGGTCGCAGGCGGCTTTGACTACCTGGTGAAACTTCGCGTTGAAGATATGTATGCCTACCGCGAGTTTCTTGAACGGCTGTCTTCTGTTCCGGGTGTCGGTCAGACTCATACATATGTTGTCATGGAAGAAGTAAAAGCGCGCCCGGGCATCACAATCCCCTGACCAGGGTCACACGACCTATATTTTTTTATTGATTCGCAACAACTTAATAGATCAAGATCGACTCTGCAAAAGCAGACACAAGATTTGCTGGGGTCGGTATTGCCTTAAAGAATCAACAAAAGCAGGGTCAGGAACATGTCCGAAGTCAGCTTCTATTTCGACTTTTCATCACCTTACGGCTATCTCGCCGCCGAACAGATGGATGCGTTTGAGCAGCGCCTCGGCGTCAGCGTAATCTGGCGTCCCTTCATGATTGGCGCTGCTTTCAAACAAACCGGACAAAGCCCGCTTTTGGACCAACCGATCCGCGGCCCCTATTTCCGCCACGACATGGAACGCTGCGCGCGGTTGAAAAACATCGCCTTTCGCATTCCTGACAACTTCCCCTATGCCGCGCTTGTCCCGACACGGGCATATTACTGGCTCGAAGAAAACTCCCCCAAACTTGCCCGCCTATTCGCCAAGGATATCTATCGCGGCTATTTCGCAGACGGACTGGATATGTCTGATCCGGAGAACGTCTTTGCCGCGGCCACCCGTCATTCGATTGACGTCAGTGAAATGCGCGCAGCCGTCGAATCGCAAAAATGGAAAGACCATGTGCGCAAGGTAACTGAGGACGCCATCGCCATGGGCGCATTTGGGTCACCATTCTTCTTTTATGAAGACGAGCCGTTCTTTGGGAATGACCGAATGGATCAACTTGAACAGTGGATTTCACTCAGCAAGGGAACGCAAGACAGTTAAATGATCTGATTGACCGAAATGACGAGCGGACAACACCAAGGCACGAGCTTAGTCTGAAAATTTCGTTTCCGCTGCTTCGATTGACATCCAGACATCCGCATTATGCGCAAGCGCTTCTTGCACATCCGGGCGCGCAAGACGCTTATTCAGCAGCGCGATCATTTCCCTGCCCCAGCGGTTTCTGGAACAGGCGGCATGATAGTTCATCATTTCCGAGGCTTCGTGGAACGGGTGCGTTGCGATTTCTGGTGTATCCTTAGCGCGAAAATCGATCCCTTGCGCCACAAACCGCCAGGTCATAAGCCATGGCGGCGCCAGGAAAAATCCACCCGATTCTGCGCAACCATCGACACCATCGGCGCAATAAAGTTCGGGGCGGGATGTGAAACCACGCTGTTGGTCGCGGCATATTTTGCGATCAGCGCGTCAATGCGTTCCCCATAGGACACCTTCGCCCCAACCCCGACAACGAAACCGTTCTTTAGCAGCGTTTCAAGCGATACACCTTCAACAAGGTATGGACGTAATCTTTGATTGCTCCTGGCATAAATCAAATGGCTGCTTGCAAGCCGTGCACTTGGCAGTTCAGAGAAATACAGAACCTTCTCCCTTTCTGCATTTCGCATTAAGCCCGGAATACAATAATTTTCAGACCGGACTTGCAGGTATAAACGGGCAATGTTTGCGTGAACCGCGACATTCTCATCGCGTGGTGGCTGCCCCAACAGTGTTGTAATGATCCCACCATGCATACCCTTGCCCGCCAGTGGTCCGGAAGCGATACCGATCGGCGGAATATCAATTTTCAGCCAGCGGATCTCCTTTATCAGGTCAAGCTCGTCGGCAGACGCCGCCTTAGCCCCAAGGATTAATCCCCCAAGGATCACACACCCGATCAACTTTGACAAAACTGGGCCTATACAGGTTTTCAACAACCACTCCGCAAAAAATGTGTCAGCCTCCACCATATATGTATTCTGCCGCCACCTTACAGCCCCTGAAAATAACTTGGCCCGATCTAAAAAACGAACAACGCCCGAACACAGAAAACACACGTAAAACCAACGAATATCGTTAAACAGGCGACATATACCTAAATTCGGTACTGAATTACCTATTTAATATTGACGTTTACGTAAACTTCACCCATAACAAACCCTATAAACACCTTTCACACGGGCCTGGTTTGCCCATAACAAGATGGTGAAAACGGACGATGACGGTACTGAAATCTGCGGTGAACACCCGTTCAGAAGAATTCCGCAACAATGCCGACCATATGGAACAACTGGTTGCCGATCTGCGCGATCAGGTATCGACTGTTAAACTGGGCGGCGGAGAACGCGCGCGAGATCGTCATACCGGACGCGGAAAATTGCTGCCACGCGAACGTATTCGCCAGCTTTTGGATATCGGATCGCCGTTTCTGGAACTCTCCCAACTTGCCGCACACGGCATGTATGGCGACGAAGACGTCCCCGCAGCCGGCATCATTACCGGCATTGGCCGGGTATCAGGCGTTGAATGCGTGATTGTCGCCAATGATGCCACGGTCAAGGGCGGCTCCTACTACCCGATGACAGTAAAGAAGCACCTTCGTGCTCAGGAAATCGCACTCGAAAATAACCTGCCCTGCATCTATCTGGTCGATAGTGGTGGCGCCAACCTGCCGCGACAGGATGACGTTTTTCCCGATCGCGACCATTTCGGACGCATCTTCTTTAATCAGGCAACCATGTCCTCACAAGGCATCCCGCAGATCGCGGTTGTCATGGGGTCCTGCACGGCGGGTGGTGCCTATGTCCCCGCCATGTCGGACGAAAGCATCATTGTCCGCAAACAGGGCACGATTTTCCTTGGCGGCCCGCCGCTGGTAAAGGCCGCGACCGGCGAAGTCGTTTCGGCTGAAGATCTTGGCGGGGCAGATGTTCATTGTAAAACATCGGGTGTGACCGACCATTACGCACAGGATGACAGCCACGCCCTGTCGATCGCGCGTGATGTGGTCAAAAACCTGAACTGGACAAAGAATCCCGGCCTGACGTTGTCCGAACCCCGTGCACCGGCCTATGACCCGCGCGAAATTTATGGCGTTGTGCCGACCGATACCAAAAAGCCCTATGACGTGCGCGAAATCATTGCCCGCATTGTTGATGGCTCCGAGTTTGATGAATTCAAGGCACAATACGGCACGACCCTTGTTACCGGTTTTGCCCGCATCTTTGGCTATCCTGTCGGCATTATTGCCAATAACGGCATCCTGTTTTCGGAAAGCGCACTTAAAGGTGCGCATTTCATCGAACTCTGCGCCCAGCGCGGCATTCCGCTGGTGTTCTTGCAAAACATCACCGGCTTCATGATTGGACGCAAATATGAAAGCGGCGGCATCGCCAAGGATGGCGCGAAACTTGTCACCGCCGTCGCCACCGCCAAGGTTCCGAAATTCACCATCCTGATCGGTGGGTCATTTGGGGCCGGCAACTATGGCATGTGCGGGCGTGCATATAGCCCGCGCTTCCTGTGGATGTGGCCAAATGCGCGTATTTCGGTGATGGGTGGTGAACAGGCAGCAAATGTTTTGACCCAAATTCGCGCCGATGCCGCCGAAAAACGCGGTGAAAACTGGCCGGAAGCCGAACAGGAGGCCTTCAAGGCCCCGATCCGTGATCAATATGAAGAACAGGGCCACCCCTATTACGCGTCAGCGCGGCTGTGGGATGATGGCGTGATTGATCCGGCCGATACCCGCATGGTTCTTGGTCTTGGCCTGTCTGCGGCACTCAACAAACCGGTCGAAGAAACCCGGTTTGGCGTGTTCAGAATGTGAGGTGACCATGACCAATGTAAACACCAATAACATTTCTGATGCCGCGATCTGTGAAATCACGGAAGCCGGGATTGCGACCATCACGCTCAACCGTCCGGACATTCACAATGCGTTTGACGATGTCCTGATCGCCGATTTGACGACAAAAATCGACACCCTAAACACCGATCCAGCGGTTCGCGTGATCATTCTGACTGGGGCTGGCAAAAGCTTTTCGGCCGGGGCAGACCTTAACTGGATGAAGCGCATGGCGGAGTATAGCCATGCTGAAAACCTCGCAGATTCGCGCGCCCTTGCCAAATTGATGAAGGTTTTGAATTTCTCATCAAAACCGACCATCGCACTGGTTAATGGTGCGGCCTTTGGCGGCGGGGTTGGTTTGGCGGCATGCTGTGACATCGTGATCGCATCGGACCGCGCCAGTTTCTGCCTGTCGGAAGTTAAGCTGGGCCTGATCCCGGCGGTAATTTCCCCCTATGTGGTTGAGGCCATCGGCGTTAACCAGGCACGGCGTTATTTCCTGACGGCTGAACGATTTAATGCCCAAACCGCTCAACAGATCGGGCTGGTTCATGAAGTCGTATCTGGCGATGAACTAACTGCCCGCGGACAGGAAATGGCAAAGATTCTGCTGGCCAATGGGCCGGATGCCATGCATGCCGCCAAGAACCTGATTTACGCCGTTGCCAACAAGCCGATTTCAGATGCCGTGATTGATGACACAGCACAACGCATTGCCGATCAACGGGCAAGCGACGAGGGCCGCGAAGGTATCAGAGCCTTTCTGGAAAAACGTCCCGCGAACTGGAGCAAGAAATAACATGCCGCGCAAACTTCTGATCGCCAACCGCGGTGAGATCGCCTGCCGCGTGATCAAGACCGCCCGCCGCATGGGAATTGCCACGGTTGCCGTTTATTCTGATGCGGATGCCAATGCCCTGCATGTCAAACATGCCGACGAGGCCTATCATATCGGTGCCCCTGCCCCCAAGGACAGCTATCTGCGCACCGACCGGTTGCTCGAAGTCATCGCGCAATCCGGTACTGATGCGGTCCATCCGGGATATGGATTCTTGTCGGAAAATGCCAGTTTTGCCGATGCGCTGGAAAAAGCCGGATGTGCCTTTGTCGGCCCACCGGCCAGTGCGATCCGTGCGATGGGATCAAAATCCGAAGCCAAGAAAATCATGGGCAAGGCCGGTGTACCGCTGGTCCCTGGTTATCACGGCGAAGATCAGGATTCCGACCTTTTGGCAGCAGAGGCCGACAAGATCGGCTATCCTGTTCTGATCAAGGCATCCGCAGGCGGCGGCGGCAAAGGCATGCGCGCGGTTGAAAAACCATCCGATTTCAAAGAGGCGCTTGTTAGCTGCAAACGCGAAGCACAAAGCAGCTTTGGCGATGATCATTGCCTGATTGAAAAGCTGATTGTCAAACCGCGCCACGTGGAAATTCAGGTCTTTGCTGATGCCCATAGCAACGCGGTTTATCTGTTTGAACGTGATTGTTCCCTGCAGCGCCGCCATCAGAAGGTGATCGAAGAAGCCCCTGCCCCTGGCATGTCCGAACACCTCCGCGCCCAGATGGGCAAGGCCGCCGTCGATGCAGCCAAGGCGATTGGCTATCAGGGGGCTGGCACGGTTGAATTCCTGCTGGATGCATCGGGCAGTTTCTATTTCATGGAAATGAATACCCGCCTTCAGGTCGAACATCCGGTGACCGAAAAAATCACCGGCGAAGACCTTGTGGAATGGCAGTTGCGCGTGGCGGACGGCGAAAAGCTGCCCAAGACGCAGGAAGAACTGTCGATCAACGGTCATGCCTTTGAAGTTCGCATCTATGCCGAAGACCCGCAGAATGACTTTTTGCCCGCAACCGGCAAGCTTGTTCACATGCGCATGCCCCGTGAAAGCGATCATGTGCGGGTCGATACCGGCGTTTATCAAGGCGGCGAAGTATCGATCCATTATGATCCGATGATCGCCAAACTGATCACATGGGATGTGGATCGCACATCGGCACTGCGGCGCATGGCATCAGCACTCAATGATGTGCAGATTGTCGGGGTGACCACCAATACCGGTTTTCTTGGCAATATTGCCCGGCACCCGGCGTTCGAGGCCGGCGAAGTCGAAACCGGCTTTATCCCGATGTATCATGATGACCTGATCCCGGCACCGAGCACGCCCGACAACGACGCGCTGGCATTCGCCGCACTTGATATTCTGCTGACCCGTGATGCAGAAGCGGCCGCGTACGCCGCCCAAAGCAGCGACCCCTATTCGCCCTGGAACAGCACCGCAGGATTCCGGTTAAATGATGATAACCATCACGACCTGATCCTGCGTCATGACGGTGACGATATCATGATCAAGGTGCACTACCGCGATCATGGCTACGTCATTGATATGCCCGATGGTAGCGCTATCATCGCGTGTGCCGAACATGACGAAACCGGCGCAATCGTTGCCAATTTGAACAATGTTCGCAAACGGGCGTCGGTTCTGCGCGACGGCAATCGTCTGATGATATTCCGCGACGGCCGATCTGATCGCCTTGACATCTTTGATCCACTGGCCGCAGCCGGTCAGAACGAAGGTGCTGGTGGCGGATTGACCGCGCCAATGCCCGGCAAGATCATTGCCGTGATGGCAGAAGCCGGTCAAACGGTGACGGCTGGTGACAAGCTTGTCGTGATGGAGGCGATGAAAATGGAACACACCATTTCCGCCCCGGTATCGGGCACGGTCAGGGAAGTGTTCTTTGGTGTCGGGGATCAGGTCGATGATGGCGCAGAACTGATTGCGATCGAGGAGGCCGACTAATGGCCCTGATTTCCGACCTGCCCCGTCGCGTCAAGATTGTCGAAGTCGGCCCGCGTGATGGCCTTCAGAACGAAAAGGCGATGGTACCAACCAACACCAAGGTCGAGCTGATCCATCGCCTGAATGATGCGGGCCTGTCGGTGATCGAGGCCACCGCCTTTGTCAGCCCGAAATGGGTGCCGCAAATGGCCGATGCACCCGATGTGATGGCACAAATCGACCGTAAGCCCGGTGTGACCTATCCGGTTCTGACCCCGAACATGAAGGGCCTTGAAGCCGCGATTGCAAGCGGCGCGACCGAGGTCGCCGTTTTTGGTGCGGCATCGGAAAGCTTCTCGCAAAAGAACATCAATTGTTCGATTGCCGAAAGCCTTGATCGGTTCCGCCCGGTGGCGGACGCCGCCCGCGAAGGCGGCCTTGCTGTGCGCGGTTATGTGTCCTGCGTGCTTGGCTGCCCCTATGAAGGTGACATCGCGCCTGAAAAGGTCGCAGAGGTCGCAAAAGCCCTTTATGACATGGGCTGTTATGAAATCAGTCTGGGCGACACCATAGGCACGGGCACACCCGCCAAGGCACAGGCGATGATTACTGCTGTTGCCAAACACGTCCCCATCGAAAAAATCGCCGCCCATTTCCACGATACCTATGGTCAGGCGCTGGCAAACTTGCTGGCCGTGCTTCAGATGGGTGTTGCGACCATCGACAGTTCGGTGGCCGGTCTGGGTGGCTGCCCCTACGCCAAAGGGGCGAGTGGCAATGTCGCGACCGAGGATGTTGTCTATATGCTGAACGGCCTTGGCATTGAAACCGGTATTGATCTTGAAAAGCTTACCAAGACAGGAAGCTGGATTTGTGATCAGATTGGAAAATCAAGCGCATCAAAGGTCAATCTGGCCTTGGCTGCAAAGCGATCAACGATTGGGGACTAATGGATGGGCCCGTCAAAATACAGCTTCAGACGGGCAACCCCAAACGACCTGCCGATGATTGGCCGCTGGCTGCATCTGCCCGAGGTTGTCCGCTGGTGGGGCGACCCGGCAGAGCAACTTGAACTGATTTCCGAAGATGTCGAACTGGCCGAGATCGCGACACTGATCGTATCATACCGCAATCGCCCCTTTGCCTTTGCCCAGCATTACGACGTCCATCAATGGCCGCAGGCGCATTTTGATCCCCTGCCCCCACTTTCCCGCTGTATTGACAGCTTTATCGGTGTGCCCGATATGATGGGCTGCGGGCACGGTCGAATGTTTCTTAAAATACTGACGATGCAATTGTTCGAACGCGGCACCCCAATGATCGGCATTGATCCGGCACCTGATAATGAACGCGCCATCCGTTGCTATGAGTCCATCGGTTTTGTTGCCGGGCGGGAATATGACACTGTCGAGGGTCCGTGCCTTTTGATGACACTTACCCCGCCAGACCGGGGTTAGATCCCCCGTTCAGCCTGGTTTCCAATCGCGAACGCCCCAAAACAAAAATTGCCCGACCTGCGCCAGCACGACAGGATCGGGCAATCTTCAAAAAGATCAGGTAATCGCGAAACGCGGTCTAGGACTGCAACACAGCGCGGCGGCGTTCGCGCAAGGATTGCGCAGTCACACGCCCATCACCGGTCGGCTGATAATAGACCGACATCTCCTTAAGCGCGGCACGTACCTTGTTAAGCGCAACGTCGCCTTCGACCTGAAGGTCATAGGAATCAAAACCGCAACGGTGCATGTATAAAATCTGATCACGCAACACATCACCGACTGCGCGAAGCTCGCCAGTAAAGCCCATACGTTCACGCAACACACGACCATATGAATATCCACGGCCATCGGTATAGGCCGGGAAATTGACCGTAATGATCGACAGGCGATCAAGATCATCCGCCAGATCTTCCGGGGCATCACCGGGGTTGAGCTGCACACCAAGACCACCGTTGCGGCCCAGAAGCACATCGCGTTCTTCCTTGAACCGCGCCAATGGCACGATCAGGTTTTCATCACTGGAAGGAAGGTCGCCTTCGGCGTCAACCGTGATCCATTCCTGTTCGATCACGCTGTCATTCTTAACGATCGCCATAGAGAACCTCCTTGAACGGATCCATACCGACACGACGGTATGTATCAATGAACCGCTCACCGCTTTCGCGGATATCAATGTATTTGGTAACCAGACTTTCGATGGCATCGACCACTTCGGCTTCTGAGAAACCGGCACCGGCGATCTTGCCGATCGCGGCATCCTCGCTGGCATCACCGCCAAGCGTGATCTGATAGAATTCCTTGCCCCGTTTATCGAGACCAAGAATACCGATATGCCCGACATGGTGATGGCCGCAGGCATTGATGCAGCCGGAAATCTTGATTTTAAGCTCGCCAATATCATGCTGGCGATCAAGATCACCGAAACGTTCGGAAATGCGCTGTGACAGCGGGATCGAACGCGCAGTTGCAAGCGCGCAATAATCAAGCCCCGGGCAGGAAATGATATCAGTCACATAACCAAGGTTGGCGGTACCAAGCTCGGCCTTGTCCAGTTCACTCCAAACGGCGAACAAATCAGCCTTTTTGACATGCGGCAGAACAAGGTTCTGTTCGTGGGTCACCCGCACATCGCCAAAGCTGTATTTTTCCGAAAGATCGGCAACCAGTTCCATCTGGCTATCGGTCGCATCGCCCGGAATGCCGCCAATCGGCTTCAATGAAACATTGGCAATCGCATATCCCGGCTGCTTGTGTTCGATCACATTCGAACGCACCCAGTTGGCAAAACGACGGTTTTCGGCCTTGTGACGTTCGAAATCGGCATCATCATCAGACAGCGCCTCAAACGCCGGCGGCGCAAACTGTTCGATGTAATGGGCGATTTCCGCATCATCAACGCGAAGTGATCCGTCCTTGATCTGCGCCCATTCCTCTTCGACAAGCTCGCGGATTTTATCAATGCCTTCCTCGTGAACGAGGATCTTGATACGCGCCTTGTACTTGTTATCACGACGGCCAAAACGGTTATACACACGCAGGATGGCTTCGAGATAGGAGAACAAATCGTTCTTGCCGATAAACTCGCGAATGGTCTTGCCGACAAACGGCGTCCGACCAAGGCCACCGCCAACCATCACTTCAAAGCCGGTTTCACCCGCATCGTTCTGATGCATGCGAAGACCGATATCATGGACCTTGACCGCGGCACGGTCATTTGGCGATCCGGTCACGGCGATCTTGAATTTGCGCGGAAGATAGGTGAATTCCGGATGGAAGGTCGACCACTGACGGATCAGTTCGCAATAGGGGCGCGGATCTTCAATTTCATCGGCTGCCGCACCGGCATATTGATCGGTCGTGGTATTGCGGATGCAGTTGCCCGATGTCTGGATCGCATGCATTTCGACCTTGGCAAGATCGAGCAACGCATCAGGAATTTCATCAAGCTTTGGCCAGTTATACTGGATATTCTGGCGCGTGGTGAAATGACCATAGCCCTTGTCATATTTGCGCGCAATCATGCCAAGCTGACGGAGCTGATCAGCGCGCAGCGTGCCATAGGGAACGGCAACGCGCAGCATATAGGCATGGAGCTGCAAATAGACACCATTCATCAGGCGCAGCGGGCGGAACTGTTCCTCGGTAATGTCGCCGGCAAGGCGGCGTTTTACCTGTTCGCGGAACTGTTCGGTCCGTTCAAGAACAAGCTGGCGGTCAAAATCGTCATAACGATACATGGTCAGTCTCCTTATACCGCCTGATAGCCAAGGTCCTCGCGGACACTCGGACCTTTGGTGCGCAAAACTTCGCGGTATTTTGTCGGAACAAGCCCACCGTCCTGCTGTTCAACATCAATCAGATACGGCCCGACGATCACGACATCGAGTTCGGGTGCACTTGCCTCGGCCAGAAGCGCATTCGCGGCTTCCTTGCCTTCGGCGATGCGGGCATCATTGATGTTTTCGCTCCAGCCACCATCACTGGTCAGGAACACCACCAACCCGTCATCCAGACGGTTTGCCGTGACAACTTGCAGGGACATTCGGTTCTCTCAGCCTGTAAATCTCTCGGGTTTGGTCCTGCGGGCGGACCTTTTCTGCACCAGAATTTGGCTGATTAACCTGTATTGGTCAAGTTTTTTTGTGAAATACCATAAACTACATTTTTTATGTGTTTTAATAATCCGCTATTGACCGCTCCGCGTACGGGTTTTACCTCATCAGTCATGAAACATTACCGCACAAGAAACCGCCTCATATGCCCCTGAACATCATCAAATTAAGCGTCGGAACAGACAGCCCGGAAAGCCTGAAGGAATGGCAAACCTATTTTCAGGCCATGAACGGGCGGATTTTCCACACCACCCGCATGACGCCAAAGCGCAAGGCAGAAATTCTTGATGGCGGATCAATATATTGGGTGATCAAGGGCGCGATCCGGTGTCGGCAAAAGATCATCGACCTTGAAGAGTTCGTGAATGAAGAAGGCACCAAATATTGCCGGATCGTCCTTGATGACGAACTGATCGCCACCCGACCCTACCCGCACCGTGCCTTTCAGGGGTGGCGTTACCTTACAGATGACAAATGCCCGCCCGATGATCAACAGGGCGGCGGCACCGAAACCCTGCCAGATGACATGGCCGACGAATTGCGCGACCTTGGGCTGATCTAACGCCACGTCGCTCCATAACAAGCATTGTCTCATTCAGGTGCTATTACGTCGTCCTCATCAATATCGCGCAGGGTCTGGGCGACTTCTTCCTTAAGCCAGCTCACGAAGGCCTTCACGCGGGGGCGCCGCAGATGTTCTTCGGGATACACCAGATAATAGGCCCCGCTTGATGCGACGGTTTGCGCAAACGGGCGCACAAGGTTGCCTGCGGCAAGATCAAGGGCCGCCAGACTTGTGCGGGCCATTGCAATCCCCTGCCCCATCAGGGCAGCCTGAATAACCATATCGCCGGAATTAAACCGAAGCCCGCGACTGACATCCACACCTTTGGCACCAACGCCATTTAACCAAAATTCCCAATCGGCAGCATGTGGGTGGTCAATAAAGGTCGTCGCGTCATGAAGCAACTGATGGCCAGCCACATCGTTTGGCTCCTTTAGCCCGGGGTTGGCCTCCAGATAGGCCGGACTACAGACCGGGAAAGATTCATCACGCATCAGCATTTCGCAATTTAACCCCGGATAATTTCCACTGCCAAACCTTACCGCAAGGTCAATTCCCTCGGTCCGCAGGTCCACAAGTCTGTCATCGGCATGAATGCGCACATCAATATCGGGATAGGCATCGCGAAAATGGCCAAGACGCGGCACCAGCCATTTTACCGCAAAGCTTTGCAAAACGCTGACGGTTACCACGCCGGTTTCTTCGACCCGCATCAGACGTTCGATTTCTTCTGCAATGCGTGAGAATCCGGCACTGGTCGCATGGGCCAGTTGCGCACCTTCTTGTGTCAGATGGATTTGACGGGGCAAGCGATGAAACAACTTGAAACCAAGGTATTCCTCAAGCTGACGAACCTGCTGACTGATCGCACCTTGGGTCACAAACAGTTCTTCTGCGGCCTTGGTAAAACTCAAATGACGGGCGGCGGCATCAAAAGCGCGAAGGGATTGCAAGGGGGGCAGCCGCATCAGCATCACTCCAAATTTATGGATTAATATTTCTAATCCGTTTGGTCAGAAATACTCGTTTGTTCTTGCGGAAATATATACGCACAATGGGTTCAACAGCAAACATTGCATTAGCAATATTAACCTATGGAGAGAATGATGGCTTATTCACTCAGCCCTGCTCCGTCTGCCGTGGAGCGCCAGCCCAAAGCAAGCATGCGCACATTTATTGCCAAGGTTTTTGGCCGCCTGAATGAGTTCTCAAACCACGTTGTACGGTTGCTTGCCGTTCGTGAAGAACGTCGGATGCTGCTTAGGATGTCAGATCACCAGCTAGCAGACATTGGTATCACCCGTGCTCAGGCTGAAGAAGAATATCGGCAGTCTTTCAAACTGCGTTAACCCTGCACCGGATCTGCCTTGCACCGCCCCCCACGGTCTTATGCACAAGGCAGGTCCACCCTTCGTGCCACCACACAACCTGACGCACCCGGTCGATGCCCTGTCATTGACCGGGTTTTGTTACATCTGCAGGTCATTGCTTCATTCCCAGATTGTTTGATCCATTTCATTGCGGTCGTTCGCCTGTTCCCGCAAAATCACACCCATGTTTGGTCACAACACGCGGGGCAGGCTTATGACGTCACAGAAGAAAACAACGCGAAAATCCGAAAGACCCCGCAAGGGTGATACGGTGACCGATGCGACACGCCGCACCGCCAAAAGCCGTTCTGCCGCCAACAAGACAAGCAGCCTTGCCACGCTTGATAGCGAATCCAAAGACAGGTTTCTGCTGGATTCCGAAAACATGACCATGGACCGAATTGATGATCACCCCCTGTCCCGGGATCGCACAAAGCACCAAGATCCCGCCACCGTCCCAACCGACCAATTGCCACCTGACATCGACCTGAACCCGAAAGCACGGGCAAAGAAGATGCGCGGCAAGCAGTATCTTGAACTGATTGCCCCACTTCATATTGAACTGTTGAAGCTGCAAAACTGGATCAAGGAGGAGAACCTCAAATCCCTGATTATTTTTGAAGGGCGCGATGCTGCAGGCAAGGGCGGGACGATCAAACGATTTACCGAACACCTTAATCCGCGCGGCGCGCGCATTGTTGCCCTTGGCAAACCAAATGACCGCGAGCTTACCCAATGGTATTTTCAGCGTTATATCGAACATTTGCCAAGTGGCGGGGAAATGACGCTGTTTGACCGGTCCTGGTACAACCGGGCCATGGTCGAGCGGGTCATGGGATTTTGCAGCATGTTTGATGTTAGCGAGTTCCTGCAATCTGTACCCGAACTTGAACGCATGTTGATCCGGTCGGGGATTCACATGACCAAGTTCTATTTCTCGGTCAGCAAGAAGGAACAGGCACGTCGCTTCAAACAGCGCCAAACCGATCCGTTGAAACAATGGAAACTCAGCCCGGTTGATCTGGCATCCCAGAACCTGTGGGATGCCTACACCGAGGCCAAGCGAGATATGTTTTTCCACACCTCAACCACGGACAGCCCGTGGGTGATCGTGAAGTCGGATGACAAAAAGCGCGCGCGTATCAACGCCATTCGTTTCTATCTGGCGCAGTTTGACTATCCCGGAAAGCGGCCAGAAATCCTTGTTTATGACCGAAGGATCATTCACAGCGTTGCCGAGGAACTCGACGAGGACTGAGCCATATCCTCAACCTCTGGTCTTCCAGATCGTGAAAACATTGCCCCGGTCACATTTGCGTTCATTGACAATACGTCCCCTGCAACCTTTACTGGATCAAATTAATTCGCTGGGAGGCAAGCAATGGCAAAATGTGCATTTATCGGTCTGGGTGTCATGGGATACCCGATGGCTGGTCACCTGCAAAAAGCAGGTCACGACGTTACCGTCTATAACCGTACCGCTGCCAAGGCGGAAAAATGGGTTTCCGAATATGGCGGATCATCCGCACCCACACCGTCTGAGGCCGCCAAGGGTGCCGAGTTCGTCTTTTCCTGTGTTGGCAATGACGATGACCTGCGTAGTGTGATGCTCGGCGACACCGGCATGTTTGCGGGCATGGACAAGGGTTCTATCCTGATTGACAACACCACCGCATCGGCTGATGTGGCCCGCGAAATGTATGCGGCTGCCAAGGAGGCCGGCGTATCCTTTATTGATGCCCCGGTTTCAGGTGGTCAGGCGGGCGCTGAGAACGGTGTTCTGACCGTAATGTGCGGCGGCGACCAGGCTGCCTTTGATCGCGCCGCACCTGTGATTGATGCGTTTTCCAAATCCTGTAAATTGATGGGCGAAAGTGGTGCAGGCCAATTGACCAAGATGGTCAACCAGATTTGTATCGCCGGTCTGGTTCAGGGACTTTCCGAAGGCGTCAATTTCGGGGTGAAAGCCGGCCTTGATATGGAAAAGGTTCTTGATGTGATTTCCAAAGGTGCCGCTGGCAGCTGGCAGATGGAAAATCGCGGCAGCACCATGGTCGAGAATAAATTCGACTTTGGCTTTGCTGTTGACTGGATGCGCAAGGATCTTGGCATCTGCCTTGAAGAATCCAAACGCAATGGTGCGCGCCTGCCGGTGACGGCCCTTGTCGATCAGTTCTATGCCCAGGTGCAGGAACGCGGCGGCAATCGCTGGGATACATCCAGTCTGATTGACCTGCTCGCACGCGGCTAACCGCCTGACAACACACTTCTTGAAACGCAAAGCGCGGCCCATTTGGGCCGCGCTTTGTTATTTATGCCTCGTTTGGACGCGTTAAATCAAAGCCCTGCGCGCAGCAATGGCTCCACCTGATTTCGGTAATTGGCCAGTGGGCCGTTGTCAAAATACCCAACCGCACATTCAAGAACGGAGTCCCGATAGGTTTCCCCGCCTTCTTCTGCCAGGTTGCTTTCAAGATTGTCCCGACTGGATTTACCAAGACGTTCCACTTCGATGTCCTGTTCGCAGGTTGTCGCATCCAGCGTCGCCAAAGACTGCCGCGGATCGCGTCGGCGCGATGGCAACGCGTGCTCCAGGTCAATTTCACGTTCAAATTCTTCGGCATCGGCAAGCACGACTTCGATATCGGGAACCACACCGTGGCCTTGAACGATATGGTTTTCCGGTGTCGTGTAATAACCGGTCGTAATTTTCAAACCACCGCCCGACGTCAGCGGCATGATGCGCTGCATTGATCCTTTGCCAAAGGACCGCTCGCCAATGATGATGCCGCGCCCGTTTTCACGCAAAGCAGCTGCCATCAGTTCCGCCCCCGATGCAGACCCGCGATCAAGCAGGATTGCCATGGGCACTTCTTCAAAGAAATCAGAACGATCTGCCTCATAGCTGCGCAGCTTGCGTTCGCCGCGCCCCTCGGTGGCAACGATCAGACCTTCGGTCAAGAACTGGTCGGCAATATCAGCTGCACTATCCAAAAGCCCGCCGGGGTTGCGGCGCAAATCAACAATAATGCCACGCGGTGATGCGATCCTGTCTTCCAGTTCGCTGAGATATTCCTGTGTCTGGTCAAGTGTGGTCGCGTCAAAACGCGATACACGGACATAACCAATATCCTGATCAATAATGCTTGCCGTGACAGACGGTACTTCGATCCGCGCACGTTTGACCGTCACCTCAAAGCTGTCTTCGACCCGCTGGATTGTCAGGGTAACCGGATCGCCAACACGCCCACGCATGCGGCGCACTGCCTCGGAAATTGGTTCGCCGACCATGTGGAATCCATCGATATGCGTGATCCGGTCATCGGGGCGCAAACCGGCCCGTGCGGCAGGCGTATCGTCAATCGGCGAGACAATCCGAATGCGTTTTTCATCATCAAGCGCAATGACAATACCCACCCCGGCAAAGCTGCCCTCTGTGCTTTCCTGAAGACGGCGGAACATATCGTCTGTCATATAGGCGCTATGGGGATCAAGGTCGTGCAGGCTGTCGTCAAGCACGGCACCCACCACGCCAACCGGCGATGTATCCTCAGCTTCGAGGTCATCAAGCATTGCGATGCTGCTATCGATAAACGCCATGCGATCAATTTGTTCGACATAGGTTTCAGACAAGACCTGAAGCGCCTCGACATAAAGTTTGTCGGCATGGGCAAATTGCTGATCACTCGCACCTGCGGTAACGCTGCTACGGTACGCATCAAGAAATCTTTGCTCTTCGTCGCTCGGCCAGGCGGGCCCGGCACAGGCGACCAACCTTGTCCCGGCGAATGAAATCAGCACCGCAAACAAAATTGGTAATAATCCTTTACGCAGCAACAGCCTGCTCCTGTCCTTTTGGCTTTGTGACCAGATGCGAAACCGCAAGGGTACACTGGCATTTATCACACAAGTCTAGCCTGCCTTTTTTCGAATGGCGACCCCTTGGCGTATATTAGGGTTAAAACTCACGAACTTTTTAAGACGTCAGCTCTTCGCAACATATCGGACTCGTGTTGCCAATTTGCCAGTGTCGGCAGTTTTGAACGCTCTCTTCAACCAATGTTCAATGGCTGCTTAGATACGTGCGGCGAAACAGACTCGATCTTGCGCGCCTGCCCCGTTATGCTTTGCCCAACAAACAAAGTCGGTAAAAAGCTGACTGTTCCGAGCGGGCGGCTCACAGTTTTAGGGAGACGTCTTTTTTCATGAGCGATTTTTCGCCCCCCATCTCAGACATCCGGTTTCTGATTCATGATGTAATCGGGCTGGATACCGTTACCCATTTGCCGCCTTTTGGCGAAACAAGCCCTGATCTGGTTGATGCCATTCTGGAAGAAGCCGGAAAATTTGCATCTTCTGTACTTGCACCGTTAAACCGTGCGGGTGATCAGGAAGGCGCGCGGCTGCTTGAAGATGGCACAGTGCGCACGCCTAATGGCTGGAAAGAAGCCTATGCCCAATTTTGTGAAGGTGGCTGGCAAGGCATATCTGCCCCTGAAAACGAAGGCGGGATGGGCTTGCCGATCTTGCTTGGTGCTGCAGTGGCAGAGATGTGGCAGGCCTCAAACATGGCCTTTGCCCTGTGCCCGATGCTGACTGCAGGTGCAATTGAAGCCCTTTCAGCCCATGGCACCCCCGCACAGCGCGAACTTTATTTATCGCGGTTAGTGTCTGGCGAATGGACCGGCACGATGAACCTGACCGAACCGCAAGCGGGTTCGGATCTTTCAAAGGTGCGCAGTACCGCCATCCGACAAGATGACGGCACCTATGCGATATCGGGGCAGAAAATATTTATCACCTATGGCGATCACGAAATGACCGATAACATCGTTCATCTTGTCTTGGCCCGCACACCGGACGCTCCGGCAGGGGTGAAAGGCATTTCGCTGTTTATCGTTCCCAAATATCTGGTATCTGACAGCGGTGATATTGGCGCGCGCAACGATGTGACCTGCGTCTCGCTTGAACACAAACTGGGAATCCACGCAAGTCCCACGGCTGTTTTGCAGTTTGGCGACAAAGATGGCGCAACCGGCCATCTGGTGGGCGAAGAAGGCAAAGGCCTTGCCTATATGTTCACCATGATGAACAACGCCCGGCTTGCCGTTGGGCAACAAGGCGTTGCTATCTCCGAACGTGCCTATCAACAGGCCCTTGAATATGCAGCCACCCGAAAACAGGGGCGCGACAGCAAGACTGGTGAAGAAGCCCCAATCGCCGTACACGGTGATGTGCAACGTATGTTGATGCGCATGCGGTCTTCGACAGATGCTGCGCGCGCGCTTTCACTTTATGGTGCGAGCCAACTTGATCTGGCGCACCATCTTTCTGACGAAGACTCCCGCGCGACCGCTCAGGCCCGTGCCGACCTTCTAATTCCACTGATCAAAGGTTGGGCAACCGACCTTGGTGTGGATAATGCATCGCTTGGCATTCAGGTGCATGGTGGCATGGGCTTTATTGAGGAAACGGGTGCTGCCCAACATCTTCGTGATGCGCGTATTGCGCCGATCTATGAAGGGACGAACGGTATTCAGGCGCTTGATTTCATCGGGCGCAAGGTTTTGCGTGATCAGGCGGGCACTCTCAACCTCCTGATCGATGAGATCACTGCAAGCATTGAAGATGCCCGGAACAGTGTTGCTGCAACAAACCTTAAACATGTATCAGGCCAACTCGGTAACGCCATTGCAGGCCTTAAACAGTCCACAGCAACCGTTCTGGATCGCTGCGCTGCGGATGGCGACATGGCGCAAGCACTGGCGACACCATATTTGCGCCAGGCAGCCCTGTGTATATCAGGCTGGCTGATGTTGCAGTCCCTGCAAGCGGTCACCACCAACACAGAATTACCTGATGACTTCCGCACGGCCAAATCGAAGAGCTGCGATTTCTTCTTTGCGCAGCTTTTGCCAGAGGCGGCCTTTATGGCAACTCAGATCGAAAACTGCAAAAACGCAACATTGCATTGAACGCGTCACAATTTCGCCGTTGTCTTTTCCGACGATCGGCCTGCACCATTGCTCCAGAATTTGACTTTGGTGTGGGCCTTTCGCCCCCATCTGTTCAACCCTTCCGATCTTTGTCATCAGGACAGATCAACATTCGGAAATTCCGTAACAATTGACCTGCTCTGACGACAATTTCCTGTTTCGGTTTTCGATTGCTTCTCTATAATCCGCCCAATGAATCGCTTAACCCGATATATGCTTAAACAGCAGCTGATCATGATGGTGTTTGTGACACTGGGTCTTCTGTGTGTCATCTGGCTGTCGCAAAGCTTGCGGTTTGTGGAAATGATTGTGAATCGGGGTTTGTCGATCACTGTGTTTCTGCAACTGACATCGTTGCTCTTGCCAAGTTTTCTAACGATCATCATCCCGATCGCACTGTTTTTCGTTATTGTATTTAGCTACAACAAGCTTATTCAAGACCGTGAGCTCATCATTATGCGAGCGACGGGCCTTAGCCAATGGTCGCTGGCCAAACCCGCACTGATGGTTGCGCTGCTTTCGACATCGGTATGCTATTTTCTCACGCTCTTCTACCTCCCCTACAGCTACGAAAAATTCAAGGAACTGCAGTTTTCCATCCGGAACGATTTTTCTTCCGTTCTATTGCAGGAAGGCAGTTTTACAGACATTGACGGCCTGACGGTTTATGTGCGCGAAGTCGGACGGGACAATGAATTGCTTGGCATTCTGGTGCATGATGCCCGTGATCCCGACGCCCAAACCACGATGATGGCAAAAAATGGCGCGTTGGTGCGTACCGATGAAGGGCCACGAATTGTATTGCTGGATGGCAACCGACAAGAAGTGAACGACGATGATGGCACCATGTCGATCCTGTATTTTGATCGGTATGCCGTCGACATTGCCCAGAGCTCATCAGAACCTGGCCTGCGATATCAGGAAGCCCGCGAACGTGGGGTTTATAACTTACTGACAGGTGTCCATCCCGATATCCATCGGCGTGACATCAATGCATTTCGCGCCGAAGGTCATGACCGCTTGATTTCACCACTCAATGCCATTGCATTTGCCAGTATTGCGCTGGCCGTACTTGTTTCCAGCAGCTTCTCAAGGCGCGGCCAAACAGGACGGCTGCTGATTGCGATTGGTGTCATGGTTCTTTGTCAGGTCACCGGCATTGCAATCAAGAACCTTGCCGCCAAAAACCCGGCATTGGTGACGCTGATGTATGCCAACGCTTTCATTCCGATTGTAGCTGGACTTTATTGGACATTCCGGGGCCCCGCCATCAAAGCACGACAGGCAACCAATCAAGAGGTAGAGGCATGAGGATATCTCCGCTTCTAACCTGGTACTTCGGGAAGCATGTCCTGATCTCAATTCTGTCTATTTTATTGCTTCTGATTGGGTTGATTCTGATCGGTGATACGATTGAGCTTCTCAGACGCGCAGGCGGAAAACCCGATGCAACCGTTGGCATTGTCGTTCAGATGGCAACCAGCCGCATTCCGTTCATGACAGAAAAAGTTCTGCCTTTTGCTGTGCTTTTTGGGTCCATGTTTTCCTTCTGGAAGCTTACCGGCAATCAGGAACTGATCGTCACGCGTTCTGCTGGCGTTTCTGCCTGGCAGTTTCTGTTGCCGCCGTTCCTATGCGCATTAATTCTGGGAAGTGTTCAGGTTGCAGCATTAAATCCGCTTTCTTCGATTTTACTGCAGCGCTACGAAAACCTTGAAGCACGTTACCTGCAAAATAATGTCAACGTGATGAACCTTTCTTCGAGTGGTTTATGGCTACGTCAGGGAACTCAGGACGGGCAAGCGGTGATTTATGCGCGCTCGGTTCGCAGCCAACAAGGCGATATGCTTGATTTGCAAAACGTCACCATATTCCGCTTTGAGGATGCAGATGATTTCACAACCCGGATTGATGCGAAACGTGCTGTGCTTGAACCCGGGACCTGGCACTTCTACGACGCATGGACGTTCGTTCCTGGTCAGCCAAGCACATTCTCCGATGAACTTATGCTTCCCACCAACCTGACCGCACGCAAAATTCAGGACAGTTTTGCGTCCCCCGAAACGATGTCGTTCTGGGATCTGAAACCATTTATAACATTGCTCGAACGGGCTGGTTTCAACGCAACACGACATCAAATTCACTTCCATAGCTTACTGTCCCGCCCCTTGCTTTTATGTGCCATGGTTCTCATTGCCGCAGCATTTTGCCTTAAATTTTCTCGACGCAGACGGGCTTCGCTTGTTATCGGTGGTGGTGTTGCAACCGGTTTTATTTTGTATTTCTGCACGGATGTGATTTCCGCTTTGGGTGTATCTGGCGGAATCCCTCCGATTTTATCGGCTTGGGCTCCGGCTGGCATTTCGTTGTTATTGGGGATTTCCACATTGCTACATCTTGAGGATGGCTGATTGATGGTCATGGCGGGGGGAATGATAAAAAGACTGGCATCCAGCACTATTTTGGGGTGCGGCGTGCTTATTGCCGGGATGATGGTGTCATCACATATGGCAGCAGCCCAAACCGCCGGTTCCGAAACGCCGCAGCAAGATCCCGCTATTCTGTTTAGTGCTGACGAGGTGGACTATAACCGCAACCTCCAAACCGTTACTGCACGCGGCAATGTCGAAATTGTGCGTGAAGGCCGCATCCTGCTTGCCGATACGGTTAGTTACGACCAGTCTCAGGATGCGCTGACAGCCTCTGGTAATGTCAGCATCACGGAACCAACTGGTGAGGTGACCTTCGCGAGCTATGTCGAACTGAGCGGCGATTTCAAGGAAGGCATCGTCAAAGATATCTATGTTATCCTTGATGAGAACACACGCATTGCCGGTTCCGGCGCACGCCGCAGCGGCGGAAATTTCACTGAAATCGCCAAAGCCGTTTATTCCCCATGCAAAGTCTGTGAAGACGAAGGCAGTAGCGCCACACCATTATGGCGCATTCGCGCAGCTCGCGTTTTACATGATGCTAACAGCAAAACAGTTGAATATAAGGACGCGCGGCTGGAAATTGCCGGTGTCCCTGTACTCTATACACCGTACTTACAGCACCCTGACCCCACGGTAAAAAGACAGTCTGGTCTGCTTGCACCGTCATTTGGCAGTACCAGTTATGTTGGCAGCTATTTTAGCCAACCTTATTACTGGGCCATCGACAAAAGCAAAGATATGACCTTCACCCCCACCTACACCACGGATGAGGGGCCACTTCTGTCGACTGAGTACAGGCAACGCTTTGATAGCGGTGAGATGGAAGTCTTAAGCAGTGTGACGAACGACAGCAACGATGATTGGCAAGGTCATATTGACGCCGAAGGTCGCTTTGATATTGATCCAACTTGGCGCTGGGGGTTTGATGCAGAACAGGCTACCGAGAAAACTTATCTCTCGCGCTATGGGTTTTCATCACCGTCTGTCTTGACATCGAACCTGTTTACAGAAGGGTTCAGGGGCGCAAGCTATACGCGTGCTGATGCCTACTATTTCCAGGGCTTGAAAGAAGATGATGACAGGGACACGACCCCCATTGTTCTTCCTCATCTTCAATTTCACGGGCAATCCGCGCCGGCCAAATATGGCAGTGTTACAACGCTTGACTTGGATGGTCTCTCTTTGACACGCGATGAGGGTACAAATTCGCACCGTGTGTCGGCAACAGCCGGATGGGAACTTCCACACGTTGGCACAATGGGCGATGTGACGAAACTTAGCCTTTCACTGCGCAGTGATAACTATCTGGTATCTGATGTCTCGCGCACCGATAAGGAAAACTATAGCGGTTATACAGGACGGCTGTTGCCCCTTGCTGCAATCGACTGGCAAATGCCATTCGTGAGCAACCAAGGCAACTACCAACAGGTAATCACGCCAATCGCCATGGCTGCCTGGTCTCCGAACGGCGGCAACCCTGAAGAAATTCCCAATGAGGACTCCCAGTCATTTGAATTGGATGACATTAACCTGTTTTCACACGACAGGTTTGGCGGCCTAGATCGCGCAGAAGACGGCTTTAGAGCAAGTTATGGCCTTGAATGGGGGGTTTATGGCCCTCAAGGTGGCTACACAAGTGCCATGTTCGGCCAAAGCTACCGGGCAAATGAGAACGATACATTTGCAACCGGCTCCGGACTTGATGAACATCTTTCGGACTATGTGGGCCGGGTAACAGTGTCTCCGAACAGTTATCTCGACCTGACCTATCGCTATCGCCTCTCTAACGATGACTTTTCCGCGCGCCGGAACCAAGTCACGGCAAGTGCAGGCTCGATGGATACAATACGTATCAACACGACCTATGTGCATTTCACCGATGATGCAGGCAGTGAAGAGTTTGACGAGCGAGAAGAATTCTATTTCCAGGCACAGCGTCAATTCAACCAGTATTGGTCTGGCAGAGCGTATGGACGATATGATGTTGATCAATCAGACCCATTGGAATACGGCATTGGTTTCGTATATGAGGATGAATGCTTTATCTTCGATGGCCGTATTCGTAGAACCTTCTATGAGGATCAAGACTTGGGTGAATCTGATGAATTCCTCTTCCGTCTTGTCTTCAAAACCTTGGGCGAATTCGAATCCGCAACCGGATTATAAGCAAAAATGATTCTTAAATTTTCGATCTCCTCATCCAAGAAACTTGGTACTTTGCTTGGTGCCGTGATGTTCCTTTTCGTCACGTCCGCTGCACAAGCACAGTCCCCTGTTGGTGTCGCTGCAGTCGTCAATGACGATCCAATTTCAGTGATTGACCTTGTCGAACGCATCAAACTGGTTGCCGTATCTTCGAATATCGAAATGACGCAGCAGCGTTCAAACGAAATGGCGCCGCAGGTTTTGCAGCAATTGATCAACGAAAAATTGCAGCTTCAGGAAGCAGAGCGTCGCGGTATCGAAGTCACGGATGGAGATATTGCGCGTGGAAAATCAATCATTGAACAAAATGCAGGCCTTCCGGACGGGATGCTTGATTCCTATCTGGCGCAACGCCAAATTGCCCCGGAAACCTTAGAAAACCAAATCCGCCCGCAAGTTGCATGGCAAAAGCTTTTGCGGACAATGCGTCGCGACGTTGAAATTTCCGACGCAGAGATCGACGATAACCTTGAGCAGATCACAAACAATCAAGGCAAGCCAAGAAACCGTGTGCAGGAAATTTTCCTGCCGGTCGATAACCCGCAGGACAGTACCCGCGTTTATCAAACGGCTCGGGAAATTCTTGGTGCGCTTAAGCAAGGGGCAGACTTTAGCGGTCTTGCACAACAGTTCTCCGCAAGTGCGAGTGCAGCAAATGGCGGGGATCTGGGGTGGCTTTATGCCGGTGAGATGGCAAGTGATCTGCAGCAAGTCGTCAATCAGCTCCAGCCTGGCGATGTCAGCGACCCCGTCCAGACCATCCGTGGTTACTACATCCTGAAACTACTTGATCGCCGTGTCGGCGATACAAATGCCATCACCGACACGCGCCTTGACCTTTATCAGTTGTTCGTACCGATCAATAGCGACATGCCTCAAGACCAGGTTGATGCTAAAATTGCGGTTCTTCAGAATACGCAGGAAACAGCGGAAAGCTGCGAAGCCATGGCAAATGTTGCTGTAGATCTGGGTTCTGAGCTAAGCGGCGAGATGACCGGAATTTCACCAAGCGAGCTCTCGGGACCAATCCGACAGGCTGTTGGCAATCTGAATGTAGGTACACCATCCCAAATCGTGCGTGTCGATGGCGGTGCGCTTTTGGTCATGATCTGTAACAAGGTCGAAGAAAGCAATCTGCCTGACCGACAGGACATCGAGAACCGGCTGATGATGGAACGTCTGGATATCCTTGCGCGCCGTAAACTGCGCGAACTGCGTCGCCAGGCATTTATTGATATCCGGATTTAATCCCGACAGCAGGACCGCGAGAATATGACAGAAATCGCGCCAATCGCCCTGACAATCGGGGAGCCCGGCGGCATTGGGCCGGAGCTCGCCGTGAATGCTTGGCTGCGTCGAAAGCAGGATGGCATTGCGCCATTTTGCTTGCTGTCACCCTCAAACATTGTGAAAAACACAATCCGCCAGTTGGAACTCGATGTGCCGATTAAAGTCGTTGGCAACATTGATGAAGCCACTGCCATATTTGATCACGCCCTACCCGTTCTGGAACTTGCGTCTGGCAATGATGAAGTCGTATCGGGTGTTGCCTCGGCGGCAACAGCAGGCATCGTCATCGACAGCATCACAAAGGCTGTTGAATTGGCCAGAAGCGGTAGCGCAAGTGCTGTTGTAACCAACCCAATTCAAAAAAGCGCTCTATATGCCGCCGGTTTCAAACATCCGGGCCATACAGAGTTTCTGGCAGATTTGGCGGGCCCCAACACAGTCCCGGTCATGATGTTGGCCAATAGCCAATTGCGCGTTGTGCCGCTGACAATCCACATAGCCCTGCATGAAGTACCAGAACAACTGACCACCGAAGTGATTGTAAGGCGATGTAAAATCACGGCCAAATCCCTTATAAAAGACTTCGGGATTGCAAAACCGCGTCTTGCACTTGCCGGGCTTAACCCACATGCCGGCGAAGACGGGACAATGGGAACCGAGGAACAAACCATCATGGCCCCGGCAGTTGCCCAGTTGCGCGGTGAAGGCATTGATGTCATTGGCCCCTTGCCTGCAGACACAATGTTTCACGCCGAAGCACGCGCCAACTACGACGTTGCGCTTTGCCCATACCATGATCAGGCCCTGATACCGGTCAAGACGCTTGATTTTCATGGTGGTGTAAATGTCACGCTGGGATTGCCATTTATCAGAACATCACCAGACCACGGCACGGCCCTTAATATCGCGGGCAAAGGCATCGCCCGTCCGGATAGCTTGATTGCAGCCTTGAAAATGGCTGCCGAAATGGCAACAAAACGCCTTGAGACAGGAGCCTGACCCACGTGTCAGAAGACAACGAAACAGCCGGCAAACTTGCCAATGATGGCCTTCCGCCGCTTCGCGACGTGATCGCGGCCCACAACCTGTCTGCGCAAAAGAAATTCGGGCAGAACTTTCTGTTCGACTTGAACCTGACCGGGCGAATTGCACGCGCTGCCGCCCCGCTTGAAGGATCAACAGTCATTGAAATCGGCCCTGGTCCGGGCGGATTGACCCGTGCCTTGTTGTATAACGGGGCCACCAATCTGACTGTGATCGAGCGTGATCCACGTTGCCAACCGGTTCTGGAGCAAATCAGCAATCATTACCCCGATGCACTGCATGTGATTGATGGCGATGCACTTGATGTTGATGTCACTGCCCTTGGCCCGGCACCGCGCAAAATTGTTGCCAACCTGCCATACAATGTCGGAACGCAGCTTTTGATCGGCTGGCTCATGCAAATCGATCAATTTGCCAGCCTGACCCTGATGTTCCAGAAAGAAGTCGCCGAGCGGGTTGTTGCGCGCCCGAAAAGCAAGGCCTATGGTCGTCTTTCGGTATTGTGCCAATATTTATGTGATTGCGACATTTTGTTTGATGTTCACCGCAGTGCCTTCACCCCACCGCCCAAAGTGACCTCTGCGGTCGTTCAATTGCGGCCCAAGGCAGACCGTGGCACTGATATCAACCTTGATAGCCTTGCCAAAATCACTCAAGCCGCCTTTGGCCAGCGCCGCAAGATGCTGCGCGCAAGCCTAAAGACTCTCAACATCAATGTTGGGGAGTTGCTGGAAAAATCAGGGATCACCGAAACATCACGCGCCGAAGAACTCAGCGTTGCTGATTTTGTACATCTGACACAAATCCATGACCAAATGGCTGCTTCGTAAAGCAGCCATTTTCGTATCTCAAGATCAGTCGGTCAGAAGCTTTTTGACGAAGCCTGGCAGGACGGATTGACGGGCACGCTTCATGCGTTCTGCACCGATGATATGTTCAACATCGGCCAAACACCGTTCCAGATCATCATTGATCAGAACATAGTCGAATTCTTCCCAATGGCTGATTTCCGCACCGGCCTTTGCCATACGTTTCATGATCACATCATCTGCGTCCTGCCCACGATCGCGCAGACGACGTTCCAGCTCGGCCGATGATGGCGGCAGGATAAAGACCGAAACCACATCATCACCGCCTTTTTCACGCAGTTGTCGGGCTCCCTGCCAGTCAATGTCAAACAGGACATCACGACCTTCGGACAGAGCCTTCTCAACCGGGGCCATTGGCGTGCCATAGTAGTTGCCAAAGACCTCCGCCCATTCGAGCAACGCATCATCAGCAATCATATGCTTGAAATCATCAACCGACTTGAAGAAGTAATGTGTGCCTTCTTCTTCACCCGGGCGGGCTTCGCGCGTGGTTGCCGATACCGAAAGCGAAATCCGGTCATCCTTTTCAAGCAACTGACGGGTAATAGTGGTTTTACCGGCACCGGACGGGGCACAAAACACCAGCATCACGCCGCGACGGTTGTTGTGTTGATCGCTCATATCGCGTTTCCTTCCCTGCCCGCTTACTCGACGTTCTGAACTTGCTCACGAAGCTGATCAATGATCACTTTAAGCTCCATACCGCAATTGGTCAGTTCGATATCGTTGGCCTTTGAACACAGAGTGTTGGCTTCGCGGTTGAACTCCTGACACAGGAAGTCAAGCTTCCGACCGATCGATCCCCCTTTGGCCAGCATATCGCGTGCTGCTGTAATATGCGCTTTAAGGCGGTCAATTTCTTCGCGGATATCGGCCTTTGTCGCAAGAAGGGCTGCTTCCTGATGCAGACGTTCGGGCTCAAACTTCCCGGCGTCCATCAGCTCCTCGACCTGACGTTTCAGGCGCTGCTTGATCGCATCAGAACGCGCTGTTTCACAATTCTCGGCCCGGGCAACCGTGGCTTCGATATTGTCAATATGGCCACGCAACATGGCATCAAGTTTAGTGCCTTCTTCCGCACGATGTGCCGCCATCTGGTTAATTGCATCATTCAGGCTTGCCAAAACCGCAGCATCGCGCGCATCGCGGGTTGCTTCATCTTCTTGCGCTTCAACGGCTTCCAGAACGCCGCGCACATTCATCAGATCAGCAATCGTACCGGCTGAAAGGCTGCTGCTGGCATCAAATTCCTCAGCCAATGAAACCAGTTCAGACAGCAATTCCCGGTTCACGGTATAGGCACTGGTATCAGCTGAGCGCAGAACGTTTAGCGTAACCCCAATATTCCCGCGCTTGAAGCGTTTAGAGACCGCGTCACGCACCTTGGCCTCAAGACGGTCGAAACCGCCATGCAGGCGCGCACGGACGTCAAGCCCCTTGCCATTGACGCTGCGCAGTTCCCAGGTCCATCCGAAACCATCAGCCGCGCCATCGGTACGGGCAAAGCCGGTCATGCTTGAAACGGTCATTCTTTCATCCAGTCTGATTTCGTGTTTGGGCGTTTATAACGACTGCCCCCTGCCTCGCCAAGGGTCAACACAGATACGTCCTATGATATCGACAATATGGTATGTATTGCCCGCATTTCATAATGCTGCCCTATTGCTGCAGCATGTTCCGCGAAAATCAACAGTTTGAAACTTTAAACCAAGTACGAGCAACAATGTCCTTTCAGTACCACGCCATTCTGATTACAGGTGCCAGTTCCGGCATTGGCGCCGCACTTGCCCGCCATTTTGCGCGCACAGGCGTTACGCTGTTTATCAGCGGACGCGACCAGACACGCCTGCAACTGGTCGAAAATGACTGCCGCGCTGCCGGGGCGAATGTCTATGCCGATGTCCTTGACGTCACCGTCCGTGAAACCATGGATGCCTATGTTACCCATTGTGACGAAATCGCCCCGCTTAGTCTTGTGATCGCCAATGCCGGTATTTCAGCCGGAACAGGTGGCATGGGGGAAAGTCCCGAACAGGTTCGCGATATTTTTGCCACCAATGTTGCCGGCACCTTCAACACGATTGATCCTGCCATAAAGGTCATGCGCACCCGTCAGCGCGGTCAAGTTGCGCTTGTGGCATCACAGGCGTCTTGGCGCGGCTTGCCATCGGCCCCGGCCTATTGCGCCAGCAAGGCCGCCATTCGCGTCTATGGCGAAGGATTACGCGGTGCCTTGGCGCCTGATGGCATCAAGGTCAATGTCGTATGCCCGGGCTTTGTCAAAAGCCGGATCACCGATGCCAATGATTTCCCCATGCCGTTCTTCATGCAGGCCGACAAAGCCGCACGCAAGATCGCCCGTGGGCTGGAACGCAACAAGGGCATGATTGCCTTCCCGTGGCAGATGAACCTGATCATCGGGATGCTCAAGGTCACACCGCAATGGGCACTGGATTTAGCAGCATCAAAGATCCCGAAGAAAACATCGTCTGCTGATTAACGCCAAATCACCCAACCAATTACCTGTATGCATACAGAACAAAGGCGGCATCCCTGCAAGGTGCCGCCTTTGGTATTTCCTGATCGTTCAAGTGTGCAAACGGCCGTCTATTGTCCGTCTCTGATCCGCCGCCACTTCGCAACATTACGATTATGTTCCTTAAGCGTACGGGCAAAGGCGTGCCCGCCCGTACCATCTGCAACGAAATAAAGGTCTGTGGTGGCAGCCGGATGAAGCACGGCATAAAACGCATCACGTCCGGGGTTTGTAATCGGGCTTGGTGGCAAGCCCCCCGTCACATAGGTATTATACGGGCTGTCAAACCGAAGGTCAGTTCGGGTTAATGGCCGATCAAGACGTTTATCCGGGCTAACAGCATAGGCCACGGTCGGATCCGACTGCAGGCGCATATTGATATTCAGCCGATTGATGAACACTCCGGCAACACGTGCGCGTTCCGCAGCGACACCTGTTTCGCGTTCAACGATAGAAGCCAGAATAACCGCCTCTTCGATGGTATCGAACGGCAAACCGTCCTGACGGCCCGGCCAAAGTTGCTTGACCATCTCATCGTGGGCCGCGCGCATCCGGTCTATGATGCTTTGCTTTGTATCCCCGAACGAGAATTGATAGGTCTCTGGCAACAAGGCGCCATCGGGCGGGATATCGGTAATTTCACCGCTCAGCCCATCAACCAAGTTAATGCGCTCAACAATCTCGCCGGAGCGCAAACCTTCGGGAATGGTGACAAACCGTTTAACCGTATCGCCGTTTGCGAGAATCTCGGCTGCCCGCTTGGGACTGACCCGTGCCGGGAAATGATATTCACCAGCACGCAATGAACGGTCCAACTGGGCAACCCGCACACCGGCAAGGAAAATCAGCGGTTCTTCAACAATGTTCTCGCGTTGGAAAATCTCGGCAATGCCGCGCACCCCCGTCCCTTGCGGGATGATGATGTCGCGTTCCTGCGCCATTTTACTGGGCGATGTGTATTGCACATAAACATACACCGCTGCCCCACCAATGGTGAGCGCAGCGGTGATGATTAGAAAGCCAATAAAAAGCAGAAAACGCTTCAAGGGAAAACTCCCGTTAAGGTTGGCTCTGCTGTTTAAACGGCCTTGAACACAAGCGACGCATTGGTGCCGCCAAAGCCGAACGAGTTCGACAGCGCAACATTGACTTTACGCTGCTTTGCTTCAAGCGGAACCAGATCGATACCGGTGCAGGCTTCTGACGGATTACGCAGGTTCAGGGTCGGCGGAACGACACCTTCGTGAATCGCAAGGATCGAAAACACTGCTTCAATCGCACCTGCGGCACCCAGAAGGTGGCCGGTTGCCGATTTGGTCGAAGACATCGACATTTTCTGCGCGTGATCACCAAACAGACGCTTCACAGCACCCAGTTCGATTTCATCGCCCAACGGAGTCGACGTACCATGTGCGTTGACATAATCGACGTCTTCCGGGTTCAGACCCGCATTGCGAATGGCATTGCGCATCGACCGGAAACCACCATTGCCGTCTTCGGCCGGTGCGGTGATGTGATAAGCATCCCCGGACATGCCGTAGCCTGCGACTTCGGCATAAATCTTCGCACCACGCGCCTTGGCGTGTTCGTATTCTTCCAGAACAACACAGCCGGCACCTTCACCCATGACGAAACCGTCACGGCCTTCATCCCACGGACGGGATGCTTCGGTCGGCGTGTCGTTATATCCGGTCGAAAGGGCGCGTGCCGCAGCAAAACCAGCCATGCCAAGACGGCAAACAGCGGCTTCTGCACCACCGGCAACCATGACATCCGCATCGCCGAGCATGATCATGCGCGACGCATCGCCAACGGCATGTGCGCCTGTCGAACATGCGGTAACAACGGCATGGTTCGGGCCTTTAAGACCGTGCTTGATCGACACCTGCCCGGAGACAAGGTTGATCAGACAAGACGGAATGAAGAATGGACTGACGCGGCGGGTTTTGCCGTTATTGACCAGTTCAGTTGACTCGGAGATTTTTGGCAAACCACCGATGCCCGAGCCAATCAGAACGCCCGTGGCTTCCTGATCTTCGTCGGTTTCCGGTTTCCAGCCTGAATCTTCAAGTGCCTGATCGGCAGCAGCAACCCCATAGACGATAAAATCGTCCATTTTTTTCATGTCTTTGATCGAGACATGATCTTGGGCGTTGAAAAGTCCGTCACCCTCACCGCGCGGCACGAGGCCTGCGATTTTGGCAGGGATATCCGACACGTCAAACGTGTCGATGCTCTTGATCCCGGATTGGCTGTTTAGCAGTTTCTGCCAAGTATTCTGAGCACCGCTAGCAAGCGGTGTAACAGCACCAATACCGGTAACAACTACGCGTCTCATCCCGCATTACGCCTTTATTTTATGAATCCAGCAAAGACGAAAAGGGCGCCTGAGGATGCCCTCTGGCGCCCATGTCTGACAGCAAACTTAGCTGTCCGCCTTTTCGATGAAGTCGATCGCGTCTTTAACGGTCAGAATTTTTTCAGCCGCGTCATCCGGAATTTCACAACCGAATTCTTCTTCAAACGCCATTACCAGCTCAACGGTGTCCAGGCTGTCGGCGCCCAGATCGTCGATGAAGCTTGCGTTTTCAGTGACCTTGTCTTCTTCAACACCGAGGTGCTCGACAACGATCTTCTTCACGCGATCTGCGACATCACTCATAGCTCAAATCCTTCAATAGGTTTTCTGTCAGTTAGTTTAACGTGGCGCCCGTTTCGTCCCCCTATTGAAGGAGTTCCCGGGAACCGGAAACCGGCAACAAACAATCGCCAGTTTTAATATTTGGTATAGCGGCCTCTTTTAAACAGAAAAGAAGGCAACCCGCAACGGGTTAAATCATCGCCATTCCGCCATTCACATGCAAGGTCTGTCCTGTGACATATGCTGCTTCGTCACTTGCCAGATACAGAACCGCTGCTGCGATCTCTTTGCTATCCCCCATGCGACCTGCCGGGATACCGCCCAAAAGCTTCTCTTTCTGGGCATCTCCAAGCTCTTCGGTCATGGCCGTGGTAATAAAGCCCGGTGCGACACAGTTTACGGTAATACCGCGCGCAGCAACTTCCTGCGCCAGCGATTTTGACCAGCCGATCATGCCGGCTTTTGCTGCGGCATAGTTGGCCTGCCCCGGATTACCCGTCACACCCACGATCGAGGAAATGTTGATAATACGACCATGACGACGTTTCATCATGCCGCGCAGCGAATTGCGCGCAAGTTTAAAGGCCGAGGTCAGGTTCACATCAAGAACGGCCTGCCAGTCTTCGTCTTTCAGGCGCATGGCAAGCTGGTCACGGGTGATGCCCGCATTATTGACCAGAACATCAAGCTGACCACCCAGCGCTTCTTCAGCAGCCTTGATCAGACCATCAACCGATTCAGAATCCGAAAGGTTTGCCGGAACAACAACAGCATTCTCGCCAATTTCAGCGGCAACGGCTTCAAGGCGCTCCTTACGGGTCCCAGACAGAGCAACCTTCGCACCAGCTTGGGCAAGCACCTTGGCGATTTCGCCACCGATACCGCCAGTCGCACCGGTTACGAGTGCTGTTTTCCCTGCAAGATCAAACATTAACTTTCTTTCCCTTTGGGTTCGTCTTTGTTCACAGCACGCTTAAAGAGTGCCGAGGAATGCTTCAATGTCAGCCGGGCCATTAACAGCCGTACCGCTGAGTTCACGGTCAATGCGTCGAACCATACCGGTCAAAACCTTGCCTGTGCCGATTTCAACCAGATCAGTGATGCCCTGTTCTTTCATATAAAGAACCGACTCACGCCAACGCACCGTGCCGCAAACCTGCTCCACAAGGAGTTTACGAATGGTTTCCGGATCGTCAGTTTTTTCTGCCGTCACATTCGCAACAACCGGCTTGCCTGGCGCCTTCATGCTGACTTCAGCCAATGCCTCGGCCATCCGGTCAGCAGCCGGCTGCATCAAAGGACAATGGAAAGGTGCCGAAACCGGCAGCAAAACAGCGCGCTTCGCACCCTTTTCCTTGGCAATTTCGATCGCGCGTTCAACAGCGGCCTTGTGACCTGAAACAACAACCTGCCCATTGGCATTATCATTTGCAGCAGTGCAAACATCCCCCTGGGCGGCTTCTTCGGCCACGGCGACCGCATCGGCATAATCAAGCCCAAGAAGGGCTGCCATTGCGCCAACACCAACCGGAACAGCCGCCTGCATGGCCTGTCCGCGGGTTTTCAGAAGGCGGGCCGCATCAGAAATGCCAAAAGTACCCGCCGCAGCAAGGGCGGAATATTCACCAAGGGAGTGACCGGCAACCAGATCGCATTTATCAGTCAAGGTGAAGCCGCCTTCTTTTTCAAGAACACGGGTGACTGCAAGGCTGACTGCCATCAACGCGGGCTGTGCGTTTTCAGTCAGGGTAAGTTCGCTTTCCGGTCCTTCGAACATCAATGCGCTAAGCTTTTGGGAAAGCGCGTCATCAACTTCCTGAAAAACTTCGCGGGCAACCGGGAATGCATCTGCCAGTTCCTTGCCCATACCTACCGCTTGCGACCCCTGACCGGGGAAAACGAGTGCGCGTGTCATTATATTAAATATACCCTTGTCAGCTTAAACGACGGCTGTGCCGATAACCGGCCCCTCAAATTTGAGCCACCCTTGATAACGTCCGCAAGCGTACTGTCAAGAACTGATGCCTGTCCTGACACCTGCCGGGCCACCACATTCGATTTTCAGTTGCCCCAAACTTGGCACCGTCCGATCAAATTGCAAGTTTCCAGTTCCATGTACCTGCCTTGCGTTTATGGCATATTTTCAGCCATACACGAAGGACTGGCTGTTGCGCAGCGCACAACGCAAACACCCTTGCGCCTGGTCAGTTGCGTCACGACAGCAGTGATACGGCGATGTGTGACGTGGTCCACATGCCACAAAATATCCGGTTCAATACCGCAAAAACCGACAAAACCATGCCTTTTGTCCAGCCCCCTTTGATCTTGGCACACAATCAAAAAATGGCGCATCGAGCGATGCATGGCGGTTATCACCAAACCGCAACACTTGCGCCCAACGGAACCAAACCCCGAAACCGGCAGGTTCCCGCGGCTTTGACAAAAACGAACCAGCTATCCCGTAATTGGCAAAAAGGTGCTTTTGGCGTTGCACTCATGGGCGAAAAGTGTATATTCCGCCGTCTCACGGCTCCTTGCCGGGATTGCCCGGCTATGCCTGCATGACATGAGGTCATGTCAGGAAGAGATAAGCCAAAAGGAGTAATAGGAGTATTATGAGCAAGTACGAAAGCGTGTTTATCACACGTCAGGACTTCTCGACCGCACAGGTCGAAAGTCTGAACGAAAAGCTGACCCAGACCATCGAAGGTCTCGGCGGCAAAATCGCCAAAACCGAATATTGGGGTCTGCGTTCCCTGGCATACCGTGTCAAAAAGAACCGCAAAGGCCACTATACTCTCTTCCAGATCGAAGCCGACAACGCAACGATCGCGGAATACGAGCGTCAGATGCGCCTGAACGAAGACGTTCTGCGTCAGATGACTGTCAAGGTTGACGAGTTCGAAGAAGAACAGTCTGCCATTCTGCGTAACCGCGACGAACGCGGCGGTCGCGGCGGTAATCGTCGTGGCGGTCCCCGTCAAAACGGCTAACAGATAGCGAGGAGATAATATCATGGCTGGACGTCGTCTGTTTTTCCGTCGTCGCAAAACCTGCCCGTTCTCGGGTGCGGATGCGCCGAAGATTGACTACAAAGATGTCAAACTGCTGCAGCGTTTCGTTTCCGAACGCGGCAAAATCGTTCCGAGCCGTATCACTGCGGTTTCGGCCAAGAAGCAGCGCGAACTGGCGAAAGCCATCAAACGTGCACGCTTCCTGGCGCTGCTGCCTTACGCAGACCAAGTCTGAGGCAGTCGGCAAGAGACCCTTTTGTAGTCTCGGGCCGGGAGTAAATGATGCAACGTGACACCCTCATAGCGATCGGAACAGGATTAGGCAGTGCCGTTCTGTTTCTGCTGGTTCTATCAGGAAATCCCATTGCTCTTTTGCTCTCATACTTCGGGCATCTGCCGCTTTTCCTTACGGGATTGTGGCAAGGCCCAAAACGCCTGCTGGTTGCGGCATTTGCCGCATGTGGTGCCCTCGTTCTTTTGGGGGGATTACTGCCTTTCACGGTCTTTATGGTCGTGTTTGCCGGACCGGCGATGTTGTTGACCCGCATGGCGCTGGTCGTCCGGAAAGATCAAAAAGGCAATATTGCCTTTCTGCCTTCCGGAGTTGTCGTAAGCGTCATGGCCATCATGGTCGCGACGGTAATGATCTTCGTTACCGGAACACTGATGGCGGAAGGTTTGGACATTCAGGACTTCATTGCGCAGTTCCTGAACCAGATGTACTCGGAAATGGGTGTCCCTATGACATCCGATGTTCAGGGTCTGATTGGTATGCTCCAGACGTACTTCCCGGCGATTGCTGCGGTGAGCTGGCTGTTGATGCTGTTCGCCAATGCGGCAATCGCACAGGCAATTTTGGTGCGTGCAGGCAAAAACCTGCGTCCGACACCAAGTATGGCATCCTTTGCCTTGCCTGGCTGGTCACTGTTTGCGTTTGCCCTGGCCGGGTTTACGGTCGGCTTTGCCGATGGTTCGCTGGCCTTCATGGCGCGCAACGTCGCGGTGGTACTGGCAGTGCCATTCCTGTTTCAGGGATTGGCGCTGGTGCATGGGCAGGCAGCCCGATGGCCGCAAAAACGTGTAATTCTGACGGTGTTTTACATCGTCGCGGTTCTGTCCACCTGGTCGTTTATTGCGATCACCGGACTTGGAATTGTTGAGCATTTAATCAGGCTGCGGGGGAAAGAACCGATGACCCGTAGCAATGAGGAGGATCGGTGATGGAAGTTATTCTGCTCCAGCGGGTAGAAAAACTCGGTCAGATGGGTGACGTAGTCACTGTCAAGCCGGGCCACGCCCGCAACCGCTTGCTGCCGCAGGGCATGGCCCTTCGTGCAACCAAAGCAAATCTTTCTGTTTTCGAAGCACAGAAAGCACAGCTCGAAGCTGACAACCTTGACCGCCGCAAAGAAGCCGAAGCGGTTGCCGAGAACATGGGTGAACTTGCTGTTACCCTCGTTCGTCAGGCATCCGATGTTGGCCAGCTTTACGGTTCGGTAACTGCACGCGACATCGCGACCGCAGTAACCGACGCAGGTTTCACTGTTGCCCGTACCCAGGTCGTTCTTGATCAGCCGATCAAAACCCTTGGTCTGCACCAGATCAAAATCAACCTGCACCCGGAAGTTGCGATTGAAGTAACTGCCAACGTTGCACGTTCCGAAGAAGATGCCGCTGAACAGCTCCGTAAAGGCGCTGCTGTTCTTGGCACCATCGAGGAAATGGAAGCGGAAGAAGAGGAAGCCCTCGAAGCCGCTGAAGAACTCTTCGAAGAAGAAGTTCCGGAAGACGTTGCAGAAGCAATCGAAGCTTCTGAAGAAGGCGAAGAAGAAACCAAAGCTTAATTGCTGGTTCTTCAAGACCATTTGGAAAACGGCGCATCCTTACGGATGTGCCGTTTTCTTTTGCCAAATCCAAACCCGGTTTCGGCCCCGGTCTGAATTTTTCAAGGCTTTTCAAAACCCTGTTGGATCAGCGACCCCTGCGTTAGCGGAATACCGGCTATGAGTTAGAGCGATTAACTCTTTGCGGTACTGCTGATGCCTGCTACCTTTTCCGCCCATGACAGATCCCAATTTAGACGCCCTATTTGCCCCGCTTGAACCGGACCATGATGCCGACACCGATATGGTGCTCGAACGCATGGCGCCGCATAATTTTGAGGCCGAGGCAGCCCTTCTTGGCGCGATCCTTAATAACAACGCTGCCTATGAGCGCGTGTCAGATATTTTGCGCCCGGAACACTTCGCCGATGGGCGTCACGGCCGCATCTTTGAGGCCTGCGGCAAGCTGATTGAACGCGGCCAACTGGCAAACCCGGTCACGCTAAAAGCCTATTTCAAGCAGGATGAACATCTTGCCGAAATCGGTGGTGCGCAATATCTGGCCGAACTGTCGAACAATCTGGTTTCGGTGATCAATGCTGGTGACTATGGCCAGTTGGTCTATGACCTGTATCTGCGACGTGAACTGATCGAACTTGGCGAAGAAGTCGTCAACGAAGCCTATCAGTACGAACTTGATACCGACGCAACCAACCAGATTGAAAAAGCCGAGCAAAAATTGTTCTCGCTGGCAACTGCCGGTTCGGCGGAATCCGGGTTCGTCGCCTTTGGTCCGGCGTTGGCCAAGGCCTATGAGAACATCGATCACGCCTATAAAAATGCCGGGCGTGTTGTGGGTGTGACCACCGGTTTGCGCGACATTGACCGCAAACTTGGCGGGCTTCACCCATCTGACCTTTTGATCCTTGCCGGTCGTCCGTCGATGGGTAAAACCGCCCTTGCGATGAATGTTGCCTTTAATGCCGCGATTGCATCGCATCAAAACCGTGCAGCAGGCGAAGATACCGATGATGAAACCCGCACCGGTGCGGTTGCCGTTTTCTCGCTTGAGATGGCGGCAGAACAGCTTGCCGGTCGGCTATTGTCCCAGGCGGCCGAGGTTTCAGGCGACAACATGCGCCGTGGTGACTTGAACGAGCAGGATTTTGAACGCCTGTTGCTGGCAACGCAGGAACTCAACACCGTTCCGCTTTACATCGATGATACCCCGGCCCTTCCGGTTTCAACCCTTCGTACCCGTTGCCGCCGACTGAAACGTCAGCATGGCTTGGCAATGATTGTCGTCGATTATCTGCAACTTCTGGCACCGCCAACCAACTTCCGTGGCGATGGCCGTGTGCAGGAAGTCTCCGAGATCACCCGAATGCTCAAGGCGATTGCCAAGGAGCTTGAAGTTCCGGTTCTGGCCCTGTCGCAGCTTTCGCGTGCGGTTGAACAGCGCGATGACAAACGCCCGCAGCTTTCTGACCTTCGTGAGTCCGGCTCGATCGAGCAGGACGCCGACGTCGTGATGTTTATTTATCGCGAACAATACTATCTTGAACGTTCCGAGCCGGCCCAAAACCAGGGCGAAGCGACCGATAAATTTGGTGAACGCTACGCGGCCTGGCAGGACCGGTTGAACCACGTCTATAACACCGCAGAGGTTATTGTTGCCAAACAGCGTCACGGCCCGGTGGGCAACGTGCGCCTGTTCTTTGACGGGAACTACACCAAGTTTGGCGATCTTGATCACACTGAAGAAGAACATGAATAGGGTTTGGGGAAGCATCCCACCCAAAGCAGATTCCACGGGGTATTAAGAGAATGACCGTTCTTCCCGCCGTCGGCCGTGCTGCCGAGTGCGCGGAACTGCAGATCAATCTGAAAGCAGTTGCCGACAATTACAAGACTCTCACCAAACGCTATACCGGGCGCACCTGTGCGGCTGTGGTAAAGGCGGATGCCTATGGTTTGGGTGCAGAAACCATCGTCCCTGTCCTTAAAAAACAGGGATGCCGTCTGTTTTTTGTTGCCCAGGCCAACGAAGCCGCCGAGCTGTTCCCGCTTCTGCGTGGTGGCGGACGGATTGCTGTTCTCAATGGTGTTCTGCCCGGTGACGAAGAATTCTTCATCGAAAACGACGTCATTCCGGTTTTGAATGATCTCGAACAGATCGAACGATGGTCAAACCTGTGCCGCGAATATGAACGTCCGGCCCCGGCCTTTATCCATCTTGATACCGGCATGAGCCGCCTTGGCCTGACTCCGCGTGATGTCAGCGAGTTGGTCGACCGTTATTCATCCCTGCTCTATGGGTTTGAAAAAGCCGGTTACATGACCCACCCGGTTGCTGCGGACGAGGCCGAAAACCCGGTGACCAAGGAACAGTATGATCTGTTCATGAAATGGTATCGTCGGCTGCCACCTGCTCCGCGTGGTTTCTGCAACTCGTCGGCGATTTTCCGCAATGACGATTACCATCTTGAATTCTGCCGTCCGGGGATTGCGCTTTGGGGGGGCAATCCGACGCCCGAAACCACCAACCCGATGCGTTCGGTCGTGGATCTCAAGGTCAAGGTTCTTCAGGTGCGTGAGGTTTCTGAAAACCAGGCCGTCGGATATGGCGGCACGTGGCAAGCCAAGCGCAAATCCAAAATTGCCACCCTTGCTGTTGGTTATGCAGATGGCTGGCTGCGTTCGCTGTCGAACGCCGGAAAACTGATGATCAAGGGGCATGAAGTTCCCTATGTCGGGCGCGTTTCGATGGATGCGATCACGGTTGACATCACCGATCTTCCGGGCAAGGCGCTTAAAGCCGGGGACATGGTTCCGCTTCTTGATGACAAGATGACGGTTGACGATGTCGCATCTGCTGCTGGTACAATCAGTTATGAAATTCTAACTTCGCTTGGACATCGCTACCGGCGGGTTTATACAGAAAGCTAAACCATAAAAACCAGTCCGGCCGTTCCGGCAGGTCGATAACAGGGGACTTCGAAGTACAGATGCCGATCTTTGCGCCGGTTGGCCATATGTTTCTGACCTTTTTGGCCCTTGTCGGTCGCGTCACCGTGTTTGCGGGACGCACCATCGGCCACATGGTCACACCGCCGATCTATTTCCGGCTGATCTTCAAACAGATGCGCGAGATTGGCTATTACTCGTTGCCGGTAGTCGCCATGACCACCCTGTTTGCCGGTATGGTTCTGGCACTTCAATCCTATTCAGGGTTTTCGCGATTTTCTGCCGAAAGCGCGGTTGCAACCGTGGTTGTCATTTCCATGACCCGCGAATTGGGCCCGGTTCTGGCCGGGCTTATGGTCGCAGGGCGCGTTGGCGCGGCGATTGCCGCAGAAATCGGGACCATGCGGGTCACCGAGCAGATTGACGCGCTTGTGACGCTGTCGACCAATCCGTTTAAATATCTGGTTGTCCCGCGGGTGATTGCCGGTCTTGTCACCCTGCCCGTTCTGGTTTTGATCGGCGATATCATCGGGGTTCTGGGCGGTTACCTTGTTGGGGTAAACAAGCTTGGCTTTAATGACGGGTCCTATATCCGCAATACCTTCCAGTATCTTGAACAGCTTGATGTGATTTCCGGCCTTGTGAAGGCGGCTGTGTTTGGCTTTATCATCACGTTGATGGGGTGCTATCACGGCTATAATTCGCGTGGCGGCGCGCAAGGTGTTGGTCAGGCAACGACCAACGCGGTTGTTTCAAGCTCTATCCTGATCCTGATTTCGAACTATGTCGTCACCGAACTGTTCTTTACACGATAAGGGCCGGTTCACAGGATCATGAGCACCACAGCCAAAATATCACTTCGCAACGTTCACAAGGGCTTTGGCCCGAAAAAGGTCCTTCAGGGTGTCGACCTTGATGTTGCACCGGGTGAATCGGTTGCCATCATTGGCGGATCGGGAACGGGTAAATCCGTTACGTTGAAATGCGTTCTGGGTCTTTTGACACCTGATGAAGGTTCCATCACCGTGGATGGCACCGAAATGATCGGTGCGACACACGCCGATCGTGACGCCATGCTGGCAAAGACCGGCATGCTGTTTCAAGGCGCGGCCCTTTTTGACTCGCTGACAGTATGGGAAAATGTCGCCTTTGGCCTGATCGAAGGTCAGGGCATGAAACCCGCCAAGGCACGTGATCTTGCCATTGCACGTCTTGGTGATGTCGGGCTGGGTTCGGAAGTTGCCAATTTGTCGCCTGCGTCTCTTTCGGGAGGCATGCAAAAGCGTGTCGGACTGGCGCGTGCGATTGCCACTGACCCGGAAATCCTGTTCTTTGATGAACCGACCACGGGGATCGACCCGATCATGGGCGATGTCATCAATGACCTGATTGTCAAATGCACCCGTGAACTGGGTGCCAGTGCGATGACCATCACCCACGATATGGCAAGCGCACGCAAGATCGCCGACCGGGTTGCCATGCTTTATCAGGGCAAAATCATCTGGGACGGCCCGGTTTCCGAGATCGACGATGCTGATAACCCCTATTTGCAACAATTCGTTGCCGGTGATATCGAAGGGCCGCTGGAACTTGATCTCAAACATCTTTGAGACGGTTCACCACCGGGCACCCCATCGCCTTTTCTGACCTGTTCAAAGACTTGCGGAGCATTCTGTGGCCAAAACCCAAAGCCGTTTCATCTGCCAGAACTGCGGGGCCGAATACCGCAAATGGACCGGACGTTGCGACGGATGCGGCGAATGGAACAGTATCGAAGAAGAACGCGTTGAAAGCGGGCCAAAGGCAACCGGTGGTATAGCCGGGGGTGCCAAAGGCAAAACCATCGAATTTGTTGCCCTTGAAGGCGAAAGTGCCAGCCCAAAACGCCTGATCAGTGGCATTGCCGAACTTGACCGTGCCTGTGGTGGCGGCCTTGTGCCGGGGTCTGCGCTTTTGGTCGGTGGTGATCCGGGTATCGGCAAATCAACCATCTTGCTGCAAGCGGTCGGTGCGATGGCCGCAAAACATAAATGTGCCTATATCTCGGGCGAGGAAGCGGTTGATCAGGTCCGCATGCGCGCCGCCCGCCTTGGCCTTGAAAAATCCAAGGTCGAATTTGCTGCGGCCACCAGCCTGCGCGATATCATCACCACACTTGAAGCCAGCAATCATGACGTTGTCGTGATTGACTCGATCCAGACCATGTATGCTGACACCCTTGATAGTGCGCCTGGCACCGTTTCACAGGTGCGCGCCTGTGCGCTGGAACTGATCCGGCTTGCCAAACGCAAGGGCTTTGCCGTGTTGCTTGTGGGTCACGTCACCAAGGAAGGCCAGATTGCCGGGCCACGTGTGCTTGAACATATGGTCGATACGGTTCTGTATTTCGAAGGCGAACGCGGCCATCAATTCCGCATTCTACGTGCGGTTAAAAACCGTTTCGGTGCGACCGATGAAATCGGCGTGTTTGAAATGGGCGATGCCGGACTTGTCGAAGTCCCCAACCCTTCAGCCCTGTTTCTGGCAGATCGCGATTCCCCGGTCAGTGGCACAGCCGTTTTTGCCGGGCTTGAGGGCACCCGCCCGATGCTTGTGGAAATTCAGGCACTGGTCGCACAATCTGCACTCGCCACCCCACGCCGTGCCGTGGTCGGGTGGGATTCTGCACGCATGAACATGATCCTGGCGGTACTGGATGCCCGTTGCGGTCTGGCACTGGGCCAATTTGATGTTTACCTGAACGTTGCGGGCGGATTGCGTGTGGGTGAACCGGCTGCTGACATGGCCGTTGCTGCCGCCCTGATTTCGGCGGTTGCCGACACGCCAGTGCCCAATGAAACCGTGATTGTCGGTGAAATTGGCCTTTCGGGGGAAGTCCGCCCGGTCGGGCAACTCGAATCGCGGCTTAAAGAAGCCACCAAACTTGGCTTTGGCAACGCATATACGCCCAAAAGTGGCACACAGGGCAAGAAGAAGCTGTCGATCAAGGGCCTCAATCAAACTGAAATCGGCCATCTTCAGGATTTGGTAAACCTCTTCGGCGACGATGTGCGCGACAAGGTGCGTCCACGCGAAGGCATGTATTAAACAGCCTTTGCCGCACCAGCACCGCACAAGACACTACCGCGCAGACAGGCTGACAAGGTTTACGAATAAATGGATTTCTCCGCCCTACCCGATCTTGGCGCACGTGATGTGTTTGACCTGATTGTTGTCGGCATCTTGCTGATCTCGGGCGTGTTTGCCTTTTTCCGCGGTTTCATCCACGAAACCCTGTCGATGATGGGCTGGGTTGGGGCCGGTCTGGTTGCACTGTATGGCTATCCGGTTGCCCGTCCCTATGTGCGTGACCTGATCCCATCCGAACTGATTGCCGATCTGGCGACCGGTGTTGGCCTTTTCCTGATTTCGTTTTTGATTTTCTCGTTTATCAGTGGCCGGATTGGCCGGGCAGTTCAGAACTCGGGCCTTGATAGCCTTGATAGCACCCTTGGCTTTGTCTTTGGCCTTTTGCGCGGGGCATTGATTGTCTGCATCGGGTTTTTGGCGCTGTCGTGGCTTCTGCCCGCAGATTCACAGCCTGACTGGGTGCGCGATGCCCGCACACGCCCGGTTCTGGAAGAAGGCGCCTTCCTGATCATGCGCATGGCACCTGACGAAATTTTCGATACCACCGCCCAAGAGCTTGAACGCGCTCAGCGTGAAGCCGATGCCAACGAACAAACCTATCGTCAACTTCTTGGCCCGGAACCAAAAGGGACTGGACCCGCGCCCCTAAACGGGTATACAAGGCCCTCGCGCGATGATTTGGATCGCCTGATCGAGGCGACCACCAACGAGTGAGGCGTGTGGGTTTCGTAAGAGTAACGAACTCCGTGCGCCACCGGCGAGAGAGCGGAACCCACTCATGCTGACCACCAATCCATTTGATGACGACAAGCTACGTGAAGAATGTGGCGTCTTTGGCGTTTTTGGCTCCCCCGATGCGACGGCACTAACGGCCCTTGGCCTGCATGCGCTGCAACATCGTGGACAGGAAGCCGCAGGCATTGTGTCCTATGACGGCGAAGATTTTCCTGCCCACCGGGCATCCGGCCAGGTTGGTGATATCTTCGGTTCTGAAGATGTCATAAAAAGCCTTCCGGGGAACCGTGCCGTCGGGCATGTGCGCTATTCCACCGCAGGGGGCAAAGGCCTTCGCAATGTGCAGCCACTTTTCGCCGATTTTGAATTCGGCGGTCTGGCAATTGCCCATAACGGCAACCTGACCAACTCGCTTGCCGTGCGTGAACGCTTGGTCAAACGCGGTTCGATTTTTCAATCGACCTCGGACACCGAAACCTTCATTCACCTGATCGCCACCAGCCTGTATGAAAAGATCGTCGATCGTCTGATCGATGCAGTTCGTCAGGTCGAAGGGGCCTATTCCCTTGTCGTGATGACCCAGAAAAAACTGATCGGTGTGCGTGATCCGCTTGGTGTGCGTCCGCTGGTTCTGGGCAAGTTGAATGATGCCTATATCCTGTCATCAGAAACGGTTGGCCTTGATATCGTTGGCGCGGAATTTATCCGCGACGTCGAACCGGGTGAAATCGTTGAAATCACCGAAAATGGCCTGCGTTCGATCAAGCCGTTCAAGAAACAGAAATCGCGTTTCTGCATTTTCGAGCATGTCTATTTCGCCCGCCCCGACAGCATTGTCGAAGGTACAAGCGTCTATGATGTGCGCAAGAACATTGGCCGCGAACTGGCCCGTGAATCCGCGGTTGAAGCCGACGTTGTCGTGCCGATCCCCGATTCCGGGGTGCCATCGGCACTTGGTTACGCCGAAGAAAGCAAAATTCCGTTCGAACTTGGCATCATCCGTAACCATTACGTCGGACGTACCTTTATCGAACCGACCGATCAGATCCGCCACCTTGGCGTGAAGCTGAAACATAACGCCAACCCCGGCAAACTTAAGGGCAAGCGCGTTATTCTGGTCGATGACTCGATCGTACGCGGTACGACATCAACCAAGATTGTCGATCTGGTCCGTCAGGCTGGTGCGGCAGAGGTGCATATGCGCATCACCAGCCCACCGACCATGAACCCCTGCTTCTATGGTGTGGATACCCCGTCCAAAGACAAGTTGATGGCGGCCAATCACGACATCGAAAGCATGGCAAAACTGATTGGTGTGGATAGCCTGGCCTTCGTTACCATCGATGGCCTGTATCGCGCCACCGGCCTTCCCGGCCGTGACAACGACGATCCGGCGTTCTGCGATGCCTGCTTCACCGGTGACTATCCGATCAAGCTCACCGACCATAATGCCGAAAACAAGGACCGCAAGCTCACCCAGCTAGTCGAAAGGCAGTCCGCATGACCGGTACCAAGCGGCTTGAAGGACGCGTCGCCCTGATCACCGGGGCATCGCACGGGATCGGCTGTGCAGTTGCCAAACGTTATGCCGCCGAAGGCGCGCATGTGATTGCGGTCGGCCGCAATGTCGGCGCGCTTGAAGAACTAAGCGACGAGGTAACCGATGCCGGTGGCAAGATCACCCTGCTGCCCCTCGATCTGACCATGTTTGACAAGATCGATATGCTTGGTCCGACGATCTATGAGCGGTTTGGTAAGCTTGACATCGTAGTTGGCAATGCCGGGCTTTTGGGTGAAATCGCCCCGGTTGGTCATATTGATGCGCAGGTATTCACCAACACCTATGCAACCAATGTGACGGCGAACTTCCATCTGATCCGCACGACCGACAAGCTCTTGCAGCTTTCCGACGCCGGTCGGGCGATCTTTGTGACCTCGAACGCATCCTCCAAGGGACGTGCCTTCTGGGGGCTATATGCCTCGACCAAGGCAGCCCTTGAAAGCCTTGTCCTTTCCTATGCCGAGGAACTTGCGGAAACAAAGGTCAGGGTCAACCTGCTTAATCCGGGCCGCATCCGCACCAAAATGCGCGCCGAAGCCTATCCGGGCGAAGATCCCCAAACCCTGCCGACACCGGAAAGCATCACCGATGTTTTCGTCGATCTGGCAGAAGCGTCCTGCACCAAACATGGTGAAGTGGTTGACGCTTACTAAGTGTCGAAATATTGCAAATTCAAAGGCCGGGTTTTTGCCCGGCCTTTTTTAGTTCAAATCTACATTTTCAATACAGAAATCGAGGAACGCCCGCACGCGAGCAGGCATCAATCCACCCTGCCCGACATAAACCGCATGAATATCAACTCCTCCACCAGGATTGAATGTTTCGAGCAGAACACACAGCCTTCCGGCCATCACATCGTCCCTGACATGGAAAGCAGCCAAACGCGCAATGCCGCCCCCCGCAACAGACAGCAGGCGCGCACTTTCCGCATCTCCAACACAGACCTTGCCACCAGGCATGATGGTTTTGAGTGTCCCGTCATCATTGAACAACCATTCACTGACCGCACGCGGGAAGTTATAGCCGATCAATCGGTGGTCGCTTAGCTCCTCGATACTGTTTGGCGTGCCGAACGCGTCCAGATAGTTCGGTGATGCGACAATCACCATCGGACATTGCCCCAGCTTGCGTGCAATTAGCCCCGATGATTGCAAAGGACCGCTGCGGATCGCCACATCAGCCCGTTCCTCGTACAAATCCACGACCTTGTCACTAACTGTAATATCGAGATCAATATCAGGAAACTGCGCTTGAAACTTTGGCACAATCGGCAAGATACGATGCAACCCAACTGGCAGATTCACAGTGACACGAAGCCGGCCTTGAGGCTGCACCGCGCTTGCGGCCTCGTCCTCTGCATTGGTCAAATCCGCAAGAACATTTACCGCACGGTCATAAAACCGCTGACCTTCCGGTGTAAGCTGCAATTTTCGTGTTGAGCGATGTAACAACCGCACACCAAGGCGGCCTTCAAGCCGTCGAACAAGCTTGCTTACGGCGGATGGGGTCATATTAAAATCACGGGCCGCAGCGGAAAAACCACCCCGTTCGACGACGCGGACATAGACTTCCATCTCCCCGGAGCGGTTCGTATCAAGGCGTACCATTTGGAATTCAACTCACAAATAATGTTCCTTAAGTCGTACTAGTTGAAAATAACGTGTCTGTCCATATTCGCAGCAGTTCAAACGATCACCTGCAAGGAGATTGAATATGGAATACAGACAACTGGGTCGCTCGGGCCTTCGGGTTCCCGCCCTTTCACTGGGCACGGGCACCTTTGGCGGCCAAGGTCCGCTTTTCTCGAACTGGGGAACGACAGATGCCAATGAGGCAACAACCCTGATCGATATCTGCCTGGAGCATGGATTGAACCTTTTTGACAGCGCCGATGTTTATTCTGATGGTGCATCTGAAACCGTTCTGGGTCACGCGATCAAGGGGCGGCGCGATCAGGTCATGATATCGACCAAACTCGGCCTGCCGATGGGCCAGGGCGCAAACGACTATGGTACGGCGCGCGGTCGCCTGATTACAGGGACCGAACAGGCCCTTTCGCGCCTTGGCACCGATTACATCGATCTGTTGCAACTTCATGCCTTTGATGCCAGCACACCGATTGAAGAAGTTCTTGTTACCCTTGATGATCTGATCCGGGCCGGAAAGATCCGGTATATCGGGGTATCGAACTTTGCCGGTTGGCAGATCATGAAATCGCTGTCGATTTCGGAACGCCAAGGTTTGTCACGCTATGTCGCCAATCAGGTCTACTATTCCTTGGTTGGTCGCGATTATGAATGGGACCTGATGCCCCTTGGCAAGGATCAAGGCTTGGGCACACTGGTCTGGAGCCCACTTGGCTGGGGGCGTCTGACCGGGAAAATCAGCCGTGACACCCCCATCCCGCCGCAAAGCCGATTGCATGAAACCAGCCAGTTCGGCCCACCCGTTGACGAGGCAAAGCTGTATGACATTGTTGATGTATTGGCAGAGATCGGCGGTGAAACTGGAAAGACCGTCCCGCAAGTTGCCATTAACTGGCTTCTGCATCGCCCGACAGTCTCATCGGTGATCATCGGAGCCCGAAATCAGCAACAACTGATTGATAATCTTGGCGCTGTTGGATGGTCGCTGAGCGACGATCAGATCGTCCGCCTGGACCGGGTGAGCGAGCGCACACCGCCCTACCCACACTATCCCTATTACATACAGGATGGGTTTGCGCAGCTTAATCCGCCAATGACCGGCTAAAACCATCCCGGTCCGGTAGGTTTGCCTTCCCCTCCCGGACCGGGAGAATGATTTATCCCAGCGCGCAAAGCATTTGATTGCATTTACCCACCCGGCATCGTTAGCATGGCTCAAACCCGTGACAACAAACAGGGACATGCCATGAAATCGCATTTTCGTCGCCAGCACACCTTCTCCTTGATCGCCCTTGGTGCGTTTGGGGTGGGGATGCTTATTACTTCTGCGACACCAACACAGGCGGCAGATGACCAGCCAACCCTGTCCATGCCCAAAATAAATCCCGAACGCGGCAAGATGCTGTTTGCCGAGCGGGGCTGTGTGGTCTGCCATTCGGTCAACAATGTTGGCGGCACAAGTGGCCCGAGCCTGGATGCGTCAAATCTGAACATCCCGCGTGAACCGTTTGAATTCTTTGCGCGCATGTGGCGTGGGGCGGATGCGATGCTTCATCTGCAGCAGGCTGACCTTGGCTATCAGATTGATTTCTCGGGACAGGATATCGCCGACATTTTTGCGTTTGTCCAAGATGGCGAAGTACAGGAACGCTTCACCCAAAGCGATCTTCCCGCACACATCGGCGAGATCATTGATAACGGCCCGTCAATTCCGGCAGATTAGACCTTGGCACTTTCATCGCCAGTTTCGCCCAACGATCGATCGTCGGGCTGCTTCTTGGTATCCATGTCGTTATACACAACAACCTTGTTCCGCCCCGTTTGCTTTGCGTGATAAAGCGCCTTGTCGGCACATTCCATCAACGACATGGATGTCAGGATCGGTTCTGAGATAAAGCATATTCCAAAGCTGCAGGTCACATTCAATTCCTTGCCATCGAACACAAACGGAAGTTCCTGTATTTTCGTGCGAAGACGTTCAACAAGGTTTGTCGTGCCGATCACTTCCGCCTCAGGGATCACAATGCAGAATTCTTCGCCACCCACACGACCAAACAGGTCAGATGTCCGCAATGTGTGCTGCACGCTAAAGGCCAGGCCGATCAATACTTCGTCCCCTGCACCATGGCCGAATGTGTCGTTAATCCGTTTGAAGTGATCAATATCGAACATGACCACGGCAAGTTCACCGTTGTAACGCCGGGTGCGCGAAAATTCTTCGTCAAGGCGCTCGGTCAAATAGCGTCGGTTATGTACGCCGGTCAACGGATCACGTATGGATATTTCAAGAAGACGTCGATTGGCTTCATCAAGTTCACATGTTCGCTCATCAACCATGTCCTGCAGGTTTTCGCGAAAATCGCTTAACGAAGCAGACATTTCACCGAATGAGTTTCCAAGTTCCCTTGCCTCCCGCCAACTGGCGTCGAACTGTTGATAATCAAAGTCGCCTTCAATTACCCTGCGTGTCGACTGCCTGAGCTTTTCGACCGGGCGGGCAATGACACCCGAAATCCAGAATGCCGCTGCGATTGCAAACACCATTACGCCCAAGCCAAGCACAATGAAATATCGATTGGACGCCTCGATAATTTGAGAAACCTCTGCCTCGTTGATCTTGGCAACAAGCCCCCAGTCCATTGACGGCAAATACCGTGTAGAGGCCATTACGGGAACGCCAAGGTAATCAGGGGCATTGGACATCAATATTTCATTCCCTAGGAGCGATTGGGTAATCGGCACATCACCACGATCCTTGGAAACTCTTCTACTGAACGCAGCATTGGCATCATATTTCAGGGGCACGGCAAATACCGCCTCCCCCTCTTGCCCCCTTACCGCGAAAAGCCATTCGCCAGTCTCGCCAAGGCCGGTTCTGTCGTTGACAAGCTGAAGGATAAAATCAGCTGAAAAATCAATGATCATATATCCGACGAATTTGTCACCGGCATACATCCGCGACATGCTGCGCACTATAAGGTCTTGGGAATGAAGCAAAGTGGTCGTTCGTTCACGACCGACCAACAGTTCAGGGTCGAACGACGTTGCACGACGGTTGATCGAGGCAATGAACTGCCCGTTCGTGGCAAAAACGGTCATGTCCAAGATACTGTCCATCCCCAGATGCGCATCAATAAGACTCTGACCAATCTTGTCATACAGCACATAGTCGCGCGTTTCATCGAACGCTCGCATCTGTTGGCGCAGAAGATAATGGCTTGAAAGCAGGCTGACATTGTCGTTGATGCGATCAATTGCCCCTGTCAGACGCAGCTTAGCCAACTGGGAGATTGCGCTTAGCTTATCCCCGATCTGAAGACGGTACTGAGAAGCCGTATAGGAATGCAAAATGCCAAAGCCAAAAAGCAGCGGCAGGACTGAAAGCGTCAGAAAGCAGACAATCAATAGATGCTTTAGCCGCATTTCCCGCCCCGGTCATATGATCATAAAAAGCTTATATGGATGTATATGAGAATGATAACACCGGTTGAACAGAACTATTCAACAATAGTTGTAACTAATATGGCACGAACCCCATAAAAAAAGCGCCCTTGGGTCTTCCCAAGGACGCTTTTAAAACCGTTCGGACATCAAAAAACGAACTAGCGTTTCTTTTTCTTGTTCGCATATGGGTTTTCGCTGCTGCGCAGATTAATGCGGATCGGAACACCTGGCATATCGAAATCTTCGCGCAACGCATTGATCAGATAACGCGTATAGCTTTCAGGTAGTTCAGCCGCCTTGGAGCAGTTGATAAAGAAGCTTGGCGGGCGTGCCTTGGCCTGTGTCATATAGCGCAGGCGAATACGACGCCCGGAAATGACCGGCGGCAGGTGACGTTCGCTGGTGGCTTCCAGCCAGCGGTTCAGCTTTGATGTCGAAATCCGGCGGCTCCAGATATCGTGGATATCAAGAACCGTGGGCATCAAACGATCTGTGCCGCGCCCGGTAAGCGCAGAGAAGGTCAAAATAGGGATGCCCTTGGCCTGGGCAAAGGACACATCAAGCTTGTCGCGCAGGTCCTGCATGACACCTTTTTTGTCGATGATCGCATCCCACTTGTTGACCGCAATGATCAACGCACGACCTTCTTCAAGCACCATACGCGCAATCGTCAGGTCCTGCTTATCAAGCGTGTTTGTCGCATCAAGCATCAGAACAACCACCTGCGCATAGCGGATCACGCGCAGTGTATCGGCAACCGAGAGCTTTTCAACGCGGTCATCAATCTTCTTCTTGCGACGCATCCCGGCGGTATCGACCAGACGGATCGGACGACCTTCATAGGACCAGTCCACTGCAATCGAGTCACGGGTAAGCCCCGCTTGCGGGCCGGTCATCACACGGTTCTCACCCAGAAGCTGGTTGAGAAGGGTTGATTTACCGGCATTCGGACGGCCGACAATCGCCAACTGGATTTTCGAATTGTCACGAGGACCTTCGTCGATCAGTTCGCCATCTTCGTCTTCGTCATCTTCGCTAAACTCGATTTCATAGGACGGAAAGACTTCGCCCTCGTCATCGGCAAAATCATCTTCGTCATCGAATGCATCTTTGGCATCGGCCTGTTCGGCTTCCTCGGCCTCACGCGCATGCTGCTTGGCAACACGTTCGCGGTCTTTCCACTCTTTCCAATGCGGTAAAAGCATGTCGTAAAGCAACTCGATGCCAAGGCCATGCTCGGCCGAGATCGGCGCAACATCACCAAGGCCAAGGCCATATGCCTCATACAGACCCGGGTCCTGATCGCGACCTTCGTGCTTGTTGGCAATGACATAGACCGGCTTGTGGCGTTTGCGCAGCCAATCGGCAAAGTGGTTATCAAGCGGGGTCAGTCCCGCCCGGGCATCTATCAGGAACAGCGCAACATCGCATTCCTCAAACGCCATTTCACTTTGCTGGCGCATCATGCCTTCGACGGAATTATCAAACGCTTCTTCCAGACCGGCGGTATCGATGATGTCAAAAGACATATCCCCCAGGCGCGCCTTGCCATAGCGGCGGTCACGCGTGACACCGGGCTGGTCGTCTACCAGGGCCAGCTTTTTGCCGACCAGACGGTTAAACAGGGTCGACTTCCCGACATTGGGGCGACCGATAATGGCAACTTTCAGCGACATCTGATTTTCAGACTCTCGTTATAAAAGGCGTTATGCGCCGACGGCACAACAGCCCTCGACGCATCGCAAATCCTGCAAGGAAACCTTGCTTGAAACTTTATTCGTACTGATCAGCGATATGCGATTAGATCGGCATCCGCAGTCAGGAAGTAAAGGCTGTCACCTGCAACAGATGGCGGCAGGGTAATTGGCCCGGATACTTCGTCCTGACCAAGAATGTCACCGCTATAAGGGGAAACAGTCAATACTTCGCCCTGCTCGTTACCAACGATCAACCTGTCTCCGGCCAGAACCGGCCCTGTCCAGACAATCGGGCCTTCCTGATCCTCGGGATCGACAAAACGAGGCAGAACGGTCACCCATTTAACCTGTCCGGTCCTCCGACGCAAGGCAATCAAGTCATTTGTGTTGGTTAGCAGGTATACATAATCGCCGGCCACCCATGGCGATTGAATGCCACCGGCCTCCAATTCCCAGACACGAAAGCCCGTGCGAAGGTCAATTGCGGTCGTCAGGCCAGAGTTACTGGTGGCAATCACCAGATCATTGTCAATCACCGGCAAGCCACGAATATCGGCAATGGCCGAAACCGCATCCGTCCGGCCAGCTGCCGCCAGGGCATCCGACCAGATCACCTGCCCGTTTTCAACACGCAGTGCGTACATTTCACCGGTCGAATAGGCAGCAATGACAACACCTTGATCAACCGCCGGGCTGGCCCCACCGATAAAGGATGCACCTTCGGCAGCACCACGATGGTTCCACAGGCTTTCACCCGTAAGCGCATTCAATGCGATGGTCTGGTTATCAATGGTGATGGCAAAAACACGTCCGCCCCGCACAGTCGGCGCCGAGCGCATCGGTGCACTGACCTGTTGACGCCAAAGAACCGTGGCACTTGGCGCATCAATCGCGATGATTTCAGCAAAACCGGTCGTGGCATAGATGATCCCGGCCTCATAGGCCAGACCACCCCCCAGAAGCGTGCTGTCTTCTTCGTCTTCGGGTGCAAGTTCCAGCGACCAGATTTCCTTGCCCGATGACGCGGCAAAGGCACGCACTTCGGCAGCCGCATCAATGGTAAAGATTACACCGCGCGCAACAATCGCCTGATTGAGCAGCAGGTTGTCATCCATCGACCCTTCGCCGATATCAATCGACCAGTCCTGTTCGAGAACTTCGTTATCCAAAGCAACGTGATGGAGTGCGTGGCTCGGATAGCCACCATTCTGCGGCCAGTCGACCATGGCTTCGGGTTCCGGCAGGATCACGCGCTGATCACTCAGTTCCACATCGGGCTGAACAGTGCTTTGCAGGGCCAGAACAGAGATGCGTTCACCGGGCAACGGCGGTGCTTCCGCCTCGCCAAGCCAACCTGAACACCCTGCCAAAAGGCCCGTCAGCCCCATTACGCACAGAAGTGACTTAATACCGCGTGTGGTCAAAACCGTTTCCCCTGAAAAAGCTCACGTCATGTCGGTCACAACCGTGACCCAACCCGGCCCGGGTCTGATTAGGCGCCAACGGCCTTGAGAATTTCACTTGCACGTGCACGCATTCCGGCCGGTGCACTGTTATCGTCGGCGATTTCGGTCAAAAGCGGTTTGGCTGCCTCAACCTCGCCGCCTGCGATATGCAGCAATGCGATCATTTCACGTGCCGAATAGTACCATGCATTTTCCGGAACAGCGATCGGCTGCAGACGGGTGATCAGTTCTTGCGCGTTGCTGGCATTTGCACTGTTCATCGCGATCTGAACCACGGCAAGATCACGGTAAACCGGATCAATGTCGTCGTTACCGGCAATGGCTTCAAGTTCGGTGACAGCAGATGGAACGGCGCCCGCACGCAGGTAAACAGCAGCCTTCTGGAAATGACCAAGGGCGACGAAGCCCGCATTGCCATCGGCAATGATCGCATCAAGGGCTGCAAGTGCTGCGTCCTGATCGGTTGCGCTGTCTTGGGCAAGTTCAACGGCATTGGCAAGGCGGGTGCCGTTTTCAATGCTGGTGGTCTCATCGTAGGTTTTCCAGCCTTCACGACCTGCAACACCCAACACGATGGCACCAGCAACACCGATTACGTATTTCCCGTATTTGCGCCACAGTTCTTCACTGCGTTCACGCTTAAGGTCTTCTTCGACTTCCTGGAAAATATCAACCACGAAAACGGCTCCAATCCGGTCACAATAAAGCGGGCAACCTGCCCGCTTATCTGAATTAATTCTGGCAAGGATTTAACGCGCCAGCGGGTACAGGGTCAAGTCTGCTCGACACCAATCGCACCTTTCACGCAATTATTTTGCCCTGCTTGGAAATTCCGGGCGGCCACGTTCATCACTGTCGGCATCCCTACCGGGGAAAAACCGGCATCATCAACGGAAAATCAGTGCCCGCTAATTTGATCGGAAAGAATTGCCTGCCTTCCTGCTATTTTGTCCGCCAACTGAACCATTTTGCATGGTTTCCGGCCAACATTAAAATGAACAGGTTGCGCATCGGGGCCTTCAAGACGCCCGCAACAGGCTGAAAAATGGTCATCTCGTTGCCATATGTCGTTTTAGCGCAGTCTGAACATCAAATTCGGCACAGGGCTTGCTTTGATAGTTACCAGGGAAACAGATTTGCAAATGCCACCGGCCATAATTGCCCGGTAGAGCGGACGGAGACCACAATGAAACGTCGCCAGATTGTACATAGCCGCCAGTCGACCAAGCGCATGTCTCGACAACGCATTCTTGCCGGGCTGTTTGCTGCCTTTTTGGGATCGACCGTTTCGGGATGTGGCACGACGATGTCCGACATAGCAGGCACAAGCCTGTTCACCGGGACCGAATGGTACTTCGCCTTTGACGTGGTCAGCATCATCAATTCAGACAAAACCCTGATCGATCATGCCGTATCGCTTTCGACCGGTCAGGATTGCTCAACCATTCGCAAGATTGATGGCAAGTCATATTGCAAAAAGGATCCGGTTCCGGAAACCCCGCTTTATTGCTATCGGTCCTTGGCGGCGGTGAGTTGCTATCGCACACCGGACCCTTACAACACCGGGTCGCAAACCGTTGACTGGCCGCCAACCCGCTCACGCAGCCTTTAAACAAATCAGACCGACCCATTTTTGCCCATTCAATCTTGAGGCACGCGAAAATCCGCGCTACCGTGTCACATGGCTGTCATTTTCCCGATTGCGGGTGAATGGTCGCCGTTGGAACACGCTGGCGGAGACCCCCATGGGAACATTGTTCGATTTGGCCAAATATCGCAAAGCCAAAAGCTTTGTCCATTTTGACCGATCCGAATTGATGAAACTCATGAACACATACTCCCGTCAGGTCGCAAGCGGTGCATGGAAAGACTACGCGATTGACCATCTGGATGGCATGGCGATGTTTTCGATTTTCCGTTCAACCCATGAAACGCCGCTTTTCACCATCATCAAACTTAGCCACGAGCATAAAAATGCCGGGCAGTTTCTGGCCCTGCACAGCGGGGAGCGCATCAAGCAAAGCTCCGATATCACCAATGTGCTTGATGCCATCGAAAAACGCGCGCGCAAGGTCGTGCCGCTGTTCAAATCGAATTCCTGATGGTGCAATAATGTGACACAGCGCCCCTCTCCCCGACCGGGACCCCGCAATTCATTTTTTGGTGTCGCATTCCTGTCCCTCGTTCTTTTCGCCCCTTCATCCGGGCAAAGCGCCGAGACAAGCAAGGAATACCAAACCGGCTATCACGCCTATCAGGCCGGGGACTATCGCCGTGCACTTTCATCCTGGCAGTTGGCCGCACGGGAAAAAGATCCCCATGCGCAATATGCCTTGGGCCTGATGTATTATCGCGGTGACTTGGGATCTGCTGACTATGACAATGCCGCCCGATGGTTTGTTCAGGCTGCAAATGCCAATCACGGCAGTGCGATTTATTATCTTGGGGTGATGCATTTCAACGGCCAGGGCTTGTCCTATGACCATTTCCGCGCGACGGAATATTTCAAGCGCGCCCTAAGGATCACCCCGACCAACGCCAATGCCGCCTATATGATCGGCGCGCAGTATTTTCACGGACGTGGCGTGCGTCAGAATTTTGTCGAGGCCGCCCACTATTTTGAAATTGCCGCCAAACAAAACATGCATGCCGCACAATTCATGTTTGGTGCCCTTCTTGAACGCGGATGGGGTGTCGAACAGAATTATGCTGATGCCTATTACTGGCTAAGACGTGCAGCAACCGGCCCGATCACTTTTCCGGCTGGTGCCAGCGAAGAAACCCCAATTGATCCGGTCGCCGCCCTCACCGCCCTTGAGCCACGCCTGCGTCCGGAAGAAATCAAACGCGTCGAGGAAAGGCTGGCCGCAGAAAGCCTACTTTGACGTCGAAACACCCCACTGGCGGCCGCTTTGACATCGGCTGGCAACCCGTGTGGTGCATTACTCCGGCCCATGGCACCTTTAACGCAAGAGGGGAACCAGACCACCTGCTTGGTGACTGATCCCCCTCTTGGTCAGGGATTTCGGCGTCAGGTTGCCGATTATTCGGGCAATTTATACGCAATCACGTAATCGCCAGGTTTCGTCCCGATTGATCCGTGACCGCCTGCAACAATCAGAACATATTGCGCACCGTCGTCGGTTGTATAAGTCATTGGTGTTGACTGGCCACCTGCCGGAAGGCGGGCCTCCCAAAGCTGTTTGCCGGTGGCGGCATCATAGGCCCGGAAGTAGTTATCGACCGCCGCACCAAGAAACGCCAATCCGCTTTTGGTCAGGATCGGACCACCGATGCCGGGCACGCCGACCTCGAATGGCAAGGGCAATGGTGTCATGTCCTCGACCGTGCCGTTTTTGCGTTTATAGGCAATCTCGCCGGTTTGAAGGTCTGCACCGGCGACATATCCCCACGGCGGGGCCTGACACGGGATGCCGACCGGTGACAGGAAGGGTCCCATTTCAACGGCATAAGGCGCGCCTTCATTTCGATTCAGCCCCATTTCACTGGCCTTTTCCGAACCGCTCGGTGGCACGTCTTCGCGTGGAACAAGCCGCGATGTAAAGGCAAGATAGGTCGGCATGCCAAACATCGTCTGACGTTCCGGATCGACCGCAACGCTGCCCCAGTTAAACGTTCCGAAATTACCGGGATACACCAGGGTGCCCTGCAAGGATGGCGGGGTGTACCGCCCGTCATATTTCAATTGATGGAAGGCAATCCGGCACGCCATCTGATCAAACAGCGTAAGCCCCCACATATCCCTGCCGGTCAGCGGTTCGGGCATAAAGGTCAAACCCGATACCGGCTGGGTTGGCGCGGTATAATCTTCGGGGATCGCCCCGCCCGGCGCGGGAACCTCTTTTACCGGAATGATCGGCTCACCGGTGCGACGATCCAGAACATAGATATCACCTTGTTTGGTTGGCCCGACCAAGGCGGGAACCGGATTCCCGTCGGCATCATTGATATCAAGCAAGGCCGGCTGTGCTGGCACATCCATATCCCACAAATCGTGATGGACCGTCTGGCGTACCCACTGGACCTGCCCGGTTTCAAGGCTGAGCGCGACAATCGATGATGCGTATTTTTCGACATTCTCATCACGGTTCATGCCCAGCTGATCAGGAACCTTGTTGCCAAGCGGAACATAGATCATGCCAAGATCTTCATCGGCACTTGATACAGACCAGCTGTTTGGGGAATTGGTTGTATAGGTCTGCCCTTCAGCGATCGGTTCAGTCTGTTCCGGATTGCCGGAATCCCAATTCCAGATCAATTCACCGGTATCAATGTCAAAGGCACGAATAACGCCCGACTGGGATTTGACCGAATAGTTGTCATTGACCGCCCCGCCAATAATGATCTTGCCATCGGCGGCAACCGGCGGGGATGTCGAATAGTAATATCCGGCCGGGTTATAGGGCATGTTTTTTTCAAGATGCACGGTGCCTTCATCGCCAAATGACGGGCAAATTTCACCCGTATCGGCATCCAGCGCGATCAGGCGCGCATCCGATGTCGGCAGATACACACGTGCCGTGCATGGCCCTGAACTGGTTGTTGCCGGGTCTTTGTAATAGGTTACGCCACGGCATGTCTGGTGCTGCCGATCCGGGTTCTGTGGAATGCCCGGATCAAATTTCCATTTTTCCTGCCCGGTTTTGGCATCGATCGCAATCGCCCAGCTGTGGGGCGTGCAAAGATAAAGCGTATCCCCCACTTTCAACGGGGTAACCTGATAGGTCGTTTCAGGCACATCATCTTCACGTTTAACGTCCCCGGTCTGATAAACCCAGGCTTGCTCAAGATTTGCGACATTTTCAGGTGTGATCTGATCCAGCGGGGAATAGCGTTGCCCATAGGGGGTACGCCCATATTGATGCCATTCCCCTTCCGGAACGGTGCCCCCAAGGTTTGGCTGTTCGACAACCGCGTCCGTGCGCAAGGCCCCATCGGTTTCGTTTGGCGTATTCATCATCGAATAAACCGCAACAATAACAGCAAGCACAATACTGCCTTCCAGGACGAACGAACGTCTTGGTGCGCCATGCGCATCATGCTGTCCTTGTGCGTGATCAAGTGTTTTACGGAACCAAGGGGTCAGCAGCCAAAGGCCGATGAGGACGGTTAATCCGCCACGCGGCGCCAATTGCCACCAGTCAAAACCGACTTCCCACATAGCCCATGCCAGACTTGCAACCAGAAACGCGGCATAAAGCGGCAAGACAACCGGTTTACGTTTGAATGACAAAAAGCCCATCACCAGAAACGCGATCCCGGCCAAGGCGTAATACCAGCTTCCGCCAACCGCAATCAGCCAGACACCGCCAATCGCAAGTGCCAGGCCAATCAGGGTTAAAAGCCCTGATGTCAAAAGATTAACCATGGGGTTTCCTTCGTTTGAGTGAACCAGTCAAACGTCACAGCCGGAAATGCCTGAACCGCAGCGTTTCAAAGGGGTACTATCCTCAAACGTGTAGGAAACCAATGAAGTTCCATCGGCACAAAAAAACAAAACCCACCTGCCAATCAAACAAGGTGGGTTGGAATCACATGGAAAAAGCGGGACGGGTCCGATTGCCGATCTTGATGCTGTGCTTAATGATGGGTTTCGATGATCGTACCGGTTTTAACAACTTCGGTGATCGTCACACCAAGGTTTTCATCCACAACGACCAGTTCCCCACGGGCAACAAGACGGTTATTGACGTATATATCAACCGGCTCCCCGACGCGGCGGTCCAGTTCAAGAACGGCGCCACGGGTCAGGCGCATCAACTGGGCAACCTGGATCTGGCTTTTGCCAATCACCGTTGAAACGCGCACAGGCACATCATAAGCCGCCCCGATTTCGGAGGCCCCCATGCGTACGGTAAATGGATCACTTTCGTCTTCAGCCATGCTTTTCAAGCCATCCCGTCAAATCGCGGATCAAATCAAAGGAATCGATAACCTGTCATCCTAGAGGTTAGCTTTGAAAAAAGTGTTAGCAAGCCCAATCTGTCAAAAATCATACAGGCCGCTGCGATTAGGCCAAATGTATCGAGACAATTTTACTATCGTTTTTTGTATTATTTTCTCCTAAACAGATGTCGTGCGCGGGTACACCGGGCAAGGATCAAAGGTTCAATCAGACATCAGGATGTTTCATGTCATATGATCGTCAGTGGGTAGCAGATGCCATCAGCACCATCGAAGCCGATTTCAACCGGTCAGCAGATACCCATCTGATCCGCCTTGACCTGCCAAGGCTTGAGGGGATCGGATTATATCTGAAAGATGAATCCACCCACCCATCAGGCAGCCTGAAACACCGGTTGGCGCGATCACTGTTTTTGTATGGCCTGTGCAATGGCTGGATCACCAGGGACACCCCCATCATCGAGGCATCCAGCGGATCGACTGCTGTGTCAGAGGCCTATTTTGCACGGTTACTGGGTCTTCGGTTTATTGCTGTCATGCCAAAATCAACGTCCCAGCAGAAGATTGATCAGATCGCCTTTTATGGCGGTGAAAGCCATCTGGTCGATCACAGCGGGCAAATCTATCAGGAATCCCAGCGCCTCGCCCATGAGCTTGGCGGGCACTACATGGATCAGTTCACCTATGCCGAACGTGCAACCGATTGGCGGGGCAACAACAACATCGCCGAAAGCATCTTTGATCAGCTAAAACGCGAAAGTCATCCCATTCCGCGCTGGATCGTCGTCGGGGCTGGCACAGGTGGTACATCATCCACGATTGGCCGCTACATCCGCTATGGACGAACTCTTGGTCAAGGCTGCGAACTGTGCGTTGCCGACCCGGAAAATTCGGTATTTTATGATGGCTATGAAACGGGGGACTGTTCGGTCACCGGCGATAAGGGATCACGGGTTGAAGGCATTGGTCGCCCGCGCGTGGAACCAAGCTTTAATCCGACCGTGGTTGATCGTATGTATCGCATTCCCGATGCTGCAAGCTTCTCCGCCCTTTACTATCTTGAAAAACATCTTGGTCGCAGATGTGGCGGATCAACCGGCACCAATCTGATCGCAACCTTGTCTCTGATCACTGAGATGAAAAAAGCAGGTCAAACCGGGTCGGTCGTCACCATGCTGTGTGATGGCGGCGATCGTTATTGCGACACCTATTACAACCCCGACTGGCTTAAGGCACAGAACATCGATCTTGCCCCCTGGACCGCAGCCCTTGAACGCTTTGACCAGACCGGCATGTTTGACATGCCCCTTGAACATTGCAGCGGCTACGCCAGCAACAAGTAGCACCGCCAATAGGGTCAGGACCCTAGATCCGATGATCACAACACAAAAAAAGACGGGCGGTAAAAACCGCCCGCCAGTCTATCAGGGAAAGCTTCTTCAGGGAGGAGAGACAGACATTAGCCACTAACCGCAATCTTGCGCGGCTCAGGCTTTTGCTCTGCTACCTTTGGAAGAGTAAGCAGCAGAACACCGTTCTTGAACGACGCCGTGATATTGTCGGCATCAATGTTATCATTCAGGCGGAATGACCGTTTAAAGCTGCCGTAGGTGCGCTCAACGACGCGGGCACCTTCGTTGCTTTCGCGAGTGGTTTTCTTTTCACCGGTGATGGTCAAAACGCCTTCAAGGACTTCGACATCAACATCGTCCTGCTCGACACCGGGAAGTTCGGCTGTCAGTTCGACGTGATCCTCGGCATCAAAGACATCAATGCTCGGGCTCAGCCAATTTTTGGCCACATCGCCTTCTTCGGATGACGCCGTGGACGGCGTTGCATGATGACCGAAGATCGAGCCGATCATGCGATCAACATCGCGGGAAATAAGTGTGAAAGGATCACCGTAAGTCGGTGCAGAAGCCAGACGACGGGATCCATTAAGAGTCTGAAGACCAGTCATTTTAGTACCCTCCGTTACAGACGAGTATTCTTGCGCCATCAGTCCAGACCAGGCTGCAACCTTGACGCGTATCGGGACACCATGTCCCTTTCCAACCATGAGATAGATCAGGTGAAATTTTCTGCAAGTGGGTCGATACATTTTTTTGCGGTTTTTGATTTTTTCTGATCACGTCCTTGCACAAATCCTTGCTGGCATTCCATTCCTTGGAAAAATGCAAGATGGTGGTGGCGCGTATTCCCCCCACGAATTAGCTTCATGCCATTGATTGGCGCCCTCATGCCACCCTCCGAGTTAAAGGAACGCATATGAGCACTCTTTTCACCCCGCTGTCTTTGGGTAAGCTGCCCCTTGATAACCGCATCATCATTGCGCCGATGTGCCAGTATTCCGCCGATCACGGCAAAGCCACCCACTGGCATGACATGCATTTGGGCAATCTGGCCCAAAGCGGTGCCGGGCTTCTGATCGTTGAAGCAACGGCCGTTGAGCCGGAAGGCCGGATTACCTACGGGGATCTTGGCCTGTGGGATGATGAAACAGAAACGGCCCTGGCCAAAACCCTGACGGCAGTACGCAGTCATTCCGACATGCCGATTGCCATTCAACTGGCCCATGCCGGGCGCAAGGCATCCTGCGAGAATCCCTGGGACGGTGGCGCGGCCATTGACCCTGCCCATGCCAATGGCTGGCAGGTCGTTGCCCCATCCGCTGTCCCGTTTCGAGATGGTGACCCAATCCCGGAAGCCCTTTCAAAATCGCGAATTGCACAAATCGTTTCGGCCTTTGCCGAAAGTGCACAACGTTCTGTTCGCCTTGGATTTGATGCCATCGAAATTCATGCTGCCCATGGCTATCTGCTCCATCAGTTCCTGTCCCCCCACGCCAACAAGCGCGATGATGAATACGGCGGATCATTTGAAAACCGGACCCGACTTGTTCTGGAAATCTATGATGCAATCCGCGATGCGGTCGGGACAGATTACCCTGTTGGTATTCGTATCTCTGCAACCGACTGGGTTGATGATGGCTGGGACATTGATCAAAGCGTCGCGCTTGCCAAACTGCTTGAGGACCGGGGATGTGATTTTATTGATGTGTCATCGGGCGGGCTGCACATCGATCAGAAAATCCCGCTTGGCCCGAACTATCAGGTACCGTTTGCCGCACGGATCAAATCCGAAACCAGCCTGCCAACCATTGCCGTTGGCCTGATCACCGAGGCCGAACAGGCCGAAGCCATCACCTTCACCGGCCAGGCCGATGCCATCGCTCTTGCGCGCGGCATTCTTTATGACCCGCGCTGGCCGTGGCATGCAGCAGCAGCACTCGGTGCCGAGGTTAAGGCAGCCCCGCAGTATTTGCGTTGCCAACCACGCACCTTAAAGAAACTGTTTGGTTGATCCGCAGCCACACCAGAAAATGAATGAAAAGCCCGGCTGATCAGCCGGGCTTTTTCGTGACAGACAGATACAGCTTTAATGCCCTGCCAACAGAAAAGGGCCCCGCGATTGCGGAGCCCTTCCTGTAGTGTAAAGGTCGGTTGGTTGGTAAGGCTTAGAAGCCCATACCGCCCATGCCGCCCATACCACCCATGCCACCCATGTCAGGTGCGCCGCCGCCAGCCGGTTTGTCTTCCGGCTTCTCAGCGATCATGCATTCGGTGGTGATCAGCAGACCAGCGACCGATGCTGCGTCCTGCAGGGCAGTACGAACAACTTTGGCCGGGTCGATGATGCCAGCTTTAACGAGGTTGGTGTATTCGCCTTTCTGGGCGTCATAACCGAACTCGACGTCATCCTGCTCAAGCAGCTTGCCAGCGACAACTGCGCCGTCAACACCTGCGTTCTGAGCAATCTGGCGAACCGGAGACTGCAGTGCACGACGAACGATGTCGACACCGATGGTCTGGTCATGGTTTTCACCTTCAAGACCTTCAAGCGCCTTGACGGAGTACAGCAGAGCCGTACCACCACCAGCAACAATGCCTTCTTCAACAGCAGCGCGGGTCGCGTGCAGGGCATCGTCAACGCGGTCTTTGCGTTCTTTCACTTCGATTTCCGAAGCGCCACCGATTTTGATCACGGCAACACCGCCTGCGAGTTTCGCAAGACGTTCCTGCAGTTTTTCACGATCGTAATCAGAGGAGGTTTCTTCGATCTGAGCGCGGATCTGGCCGACACGTGCTTCGATCTGTGCTTTCTCACCGGCACCATCAACGATGGTGGTTTCTTCTTTGGTGATGGTAACCGATTTCGCGGTACCGAGCATGTCAAGCGTAACGCTTTCCAGCTTGATGCCGAGATCTTCGGAAACAACCTGACCACCGGTAAGGATCGCGATGTCTTCAAGCATTGCTTTACGACGGTCGCCGAAGCCCGGTGCTTTAACAGCAGCGATTTTCAGACCACCGCGCAGCTTGTTGACAACCAGGGTTGCCAGTGCTTCGCCTTCGATGTCTTCAGCAATGATCAGAAGCGGCTTGCCGGACTGAACGACCGACTCAAGCAGCGGAAGGATCGGCTGAAGCGAGGAGATTTTCTTGTCGAACAGCAGGATGTACGGAGCATCCATTTCTGCGACCATTTTCTCCGGGTTGGTTACGAAGTACGGAGACAGGTAACCACGGTCGAACTGCATGCCTTCGACAACGTCGAGTTCGGTGTGCAGGCCTTTTGCTTCTTCGACGGTGATAACACCTTCGTTGCCAACTTTTTCCATGGCTTCAGCGATCATGTCGCCGACTTCACGGTCACCGTTAGCCGAGATGTTACCAACCTGTGCGATCTCATCGCGACCGGCAACTTTACGTGCACGGCTGGAAATCGATTCGATGACTTTGGCAGTCGCAAGGTCGATACCGCGTTTCAGGTCCATCGGGTTCATGCCGGCAGCAACAGACTTGTTGCCTTCACGAACGATCGACTGTGCCAGAACGGTTGCGGTCGTGGTGCCGTCACCAGCCAGATCGGCGGTTTTCGACGCGACTTCGCGAACCATCTGTGCGCCCATGTTTTCGAACTTGTCGGTCAGTTCGATTTCTTTGGCGACCGAAACACCATCCTTGGTTACGCGCGGTGCGCCAAAGGATTTTTCGATAACAACGTTACGACCTTTCGGGCCGAGCGTCACCTTGACAGCATCTGCCAGGATGTCGACACCGCGCAGCATTTTAGCGCGTGCGTCGGTCGAGAATTTTACTTCTTTAGCAGCCATAATATTCTTTCCTCTCTATGAGACGGATGAACGTGGACTTAAGTCACCCAAAGGGCTGACTTATTCCATGATGCCCATGATGTCGGACTCTTTCATGATCAACAGCTCTTCGCCGTCAACCTTGACTTCGGTGCCCGACCATTTGCCAAACAGGACTTTGTCACCTGCTTTGACGTCAAGAGCGGCAACCGAGCCGTCTTCTTTGCGCGCGCCAGAACCCACAGCGACGACTTCGCCTTCCTGCGGTTTTTCTTTCGCGGTATCCGGAATAATGATGCCACCGGCAGTCTTGGTGTCAGATTCGACACGACGTACCAGGACGCGATCATGCAGCGGACGGAACTTCATTTTAGACAACTCCGTGTTAAAGCTAAGGCTCGTTAATAACTAAGACTAACCGGGATGAGCCCGTATTAGCACTCACCCCCGGCGAGTGCTAACAGCATTTATTGGAGTACCTGTCCAAAGTCAATAGGAAGATGCAAAAAGACGCAGAAATGTCACGATTTTTGCCATTTAGGCACCGTTGCAGCGCCGCAGAAATCAGCCGCCTTCAAAGCGCGCCGATCACACCACTTTCACCCCGGGGATGCAACCCCGTTTACATAAAATTCGCACAGCCCGGAATACCAAGGAAAATCGCATACATTTGTTAAGGGTGACGGCGCTGTAATCATCCACAGGCATATTACCTGCGTCGTATCACGGCACGAAATATTCAGGCACCCAAACCGGTTTACCGTCGACAGCGATGGTCGAACAAACCACAAAAGCAAAACAAGAATGCCAATCACCGGCAGAAACATCAACGAACAGCAAAATAACGGTCAAACATCAAAGGGTCATCAAAATGCCGCCGCCCGACAAAGGCCGTCGCATGATGCCCCCATTGGCGCATTGCACCGGGCCGCTCAATGCCCAAAGGCCACAGGATAAACCGCTCCAGCCGATCTGTTCCGGGCACGAAACCATCCGCGTCATAAAGGCTTGCATAGCCGCTCCCATCGCCAAGCATGAGGCTGTTCAAACTATTTTCCGGCATTTCCTTGGCCGTCACGACGGGTTCATTCTGCCCCTGCCCGTCGCGGGCTGTGATCGCCAATAAATAATGACTGACCGCATCAATCCACAAAACAGGCCGGGCCAATATTTCCGGATCGACAGTTCCGGTCGGGCTTTCGGCCGTTTCACGAATATCACCATCTTCCGGTGCGGCGATACGCTGCAGCCTCGAACCCGGGAAGAAGAGATGATAGCAACCGCACCCATGAATACTATCGGCAATCAATGGCATACCATCGTGATCAAGGGTTACCCGCCAGATCAAGGCATCAAGATGCCCGGCCAGGATATCAAACATGCCTGTCGCAGGCCGTTCCGGGAACCAGACGCTATAGGTAATTTGCGCATGCCACGCCCCGTTTAAATAGGTATGGCCCAATCGATAAAAGATCGTGGACTGACGGGTATCAATATCAGACAGGGCATCTCGGGCGCCAAGGACCGGAAGCCCGATCTTGTCGCTGTCGCTTTCTGTGCGAATCTTGAAGATCGGTGCATATGCCCGTACCAATGCCTTTAACCCAGATGGTGTCGGCAGAAGACGGCCAAAGCTGTCTGTGTTGATATTGGCAAGCTTCACATCGGCAGGCTGCCCCATGCCGGTAAGGCCATAACTTTGCCAAGGCCCTGCTTGCTGCAACTCGTCTGCTGCCAGATCAAAACTTCTCAGATTGTCGCGCTTCCACCCCTCGTACCCAAAGTGGGCCGGAAAGGCTGTCAAAGGGTAAAGTCCGGCTATGCGCTGAAAATCCAGATAGTCATCAGGAACGAAAACGACCTCAGCCAGCTTGGCATAATCATCAATGTCTAGTTCTGCGGCTAATTGTTCAGCGCAAATTTCCAGTTCATCCAGCGTGATGCCAACAGATTGCGGCAAATTGCGAAACTCTGCTGCCCGCGCTGCGCGATCCAAGTCGCGCATTTGCGACAGCCAATCGGCGAAAAGCTCGGTGCCGTTGTGATCATTTGAAAGTTCAGGTTCGATCTGCGCGCCCATCAGGACCGAGTTTCGGTTGGCCCGCAAAAACGGATAGCCGGAAACGCGTGCCGCCGTAACATTGCGCACATCATTTTGCGCGACTTGACGGTCTATATATTGAAGCTTCGTAGTGCACGACAGGCTCGCAACATCATCTGCTGTCGGTGCAACCGATGCACAGCCTGCAAGCCCCGCAAGGGCTCCAACCATCAAGGCCGTTGCACGCTGTGTCAGTGGTGTTCTTAACAAAGTCCCCGTAACCGTTTTCATGTCTGTGGCGTCCCGGTAAGTAAAACTTAGATGCCTGCGGGTCTTGTTTCGACTTGCGAAAGGTCTAATCTATTATAGGCGCAAGCTTTTGAATTTGCACACGAAATGGCATTAATGATGGTATCAACCGCACGTATAACACAATGGCTGGCGCTTTTGTTCGCGTTAATGTTGCCAAACCTTGCAGATGCTCAGCAAAAAAGCGATTGCCCCAAACGCCTGGGCATCATCAGCAATGACAGACTTTCAGAGCATGTCCTAGATAACATGCTTGAAGTCTATCGGGCGCTTGGCTGCCGGGTCGACATCATAGACCTACCCGGCCGACGTGGATTTATCGCATTTAACAGTGGTCAGATAGATGGCGAAGTCCTGCGCTTTCCGATTGGCGCAAAGCAGTATACCCGCCCGTTTGTTCGCTCCGAAGTACCGCTGCTTGAAATTTCCAACAGTCTCTGGGGAACAGCGGGAAGCAAACGTTATTCAGATGAAACCATTGGCTACACCATCGGCATTGCCTGGCAGGAACAGTACCTGCAGGCGACCATGCTGCCAAACAGCGGGCATCATGATATTGGCGATGTGCTTTTGCATTACAATACCGGAACCTTTGATCGATTTCTTGCCGAAGACAGCACAATCAGGCGTGCCATCCGAAAACGCACTTTCACCAAAGGCCGTGAACCCGTTCAGATCGAAGTTCTTAAGGTTGGGCCAGTTTACCACTACCTGAGTGATGAATACGCAGCGTTCATGAAACGCTTTTCGAACTACATTGCAAAGCACAACCCTTTTGACGGTGGCGAAATAATGTAGCAATTGGCACATCAAACGGCGTTCAATGCAAAAATCAAATACAAAAAAATCCGGATGCTCAGCACCCGGATTTTTGTTTTTCAGTGTGCGAGATACGCCCTTATTCGACCGTAACCGATTTGGCAAGGTTACGGGGCTGATCAACATCAGTGCCCTTATGAACCGCCACATGATAAGCCAGCATCTGAACCGGAATGGTGTAAAGGATCGGTGCAACAAAGTCGGCGACCTTGGGCAATTCAATCGTGGCAGAAGCCATATCGCCCAGCTTGGCAAGCCCCGGCGCATCCGAGATAAAGATCACCCGCCCACCGCGTGCGGCGGCTTCCTGCATGTTTGATGCGGTTTTTTCAAACAGTTCATCAGAGGGGGCGATGACAATGATCGGCACTGACTGGTCAATCAGGGCAATCGGCCCGTGTTTCATCTCACCGGCGGCATAACCTTCGGCGTGGATATAGGAAATTTCCTTGAGCTTAAGCGCCCCTTCCATCGCAATCGGATACCCAAGACCACGACCGAGATAAAGCACATCGCGCGCATCAGCAACATCAAGGGCAAGCTGTTTAAGCGCTTCGTCATGATGAAGCACTTCTGCTGCGTGTTTTGGCACTTCGGTCAGTGCACTCACAATGTCCCCTTCCTCCTGCTTGGAAAGGGTGCCGTTTTCACGCCCAATGGTCACAGCAAGGCACGCCAGCACCGTCAGCTGTGTTGTAAAGGCCTTGGTTGAGGCAACCCCGATTTCCGGTCCGGCATAGGTCAAAAGGACAACATCGCTTTCACGCGCAATGGTGCTTTCGGGCACATTGACGATGGAAACGATCTTTTGGCCCTTGGATTTGGCATAACGAAGGGCGGCCAGCGTATCAAGCGTCTCGCCCGACTGTGAAATGAACAGCGCCACACCGCCTTTCGGCAGCGGCGGGCAGCGATATCGGAACTCGGACGCCACATCAACATCCACACCCAGCCCGGCATAGCGTTCGATCCAGTGCTTGGCGACCAGCCCGGCATAATAAGACGTCCCGCAGGCCACAATCGTCAAACGCGTGGCATCGGCAAAGGAAAACGGCATGTCAGGCAGCTTGATCGTCTGGGTCGCCGGATTGATAAAGGCATGCAGGGTATCGCCAATCACAGCAGGCTGCTCGAAGATTTCCTTCTGCATGAAGTGATTATAATTGCCCTTGCCCATCATCGCCCCCGAAACAGCTGAAAGCTTTGTTTCGCGGGTCACTTCTTCATCATTTTCGTCACGGACCTGAACATGATCGCGGGTCATTTCGACCCAGTCGCCTTCTTCAAGATAGATCAGCTTATTGGTCAGATGCGACAACGCCATCGCATCGGATCCCAGATACATCTCGCCATCGCCGAGCCCAACGGCCAGCGGCGTGCCGCGACGCGCGCCAAAGATGACGTCATGTTGTCCGGCAATCATGATCACCAGCGCAAAGGCCCCTTCGATGCGATGCAGGGTGGCCGCCACCGCTTCACGCGGGGTTTTGCCCTGATCCAGGAAATCCGATACCAGATGCACGACCACTTCGGTGTCGGTATCAGTGGCAAATACGCGCCCCTTGGCCGTCAGCTCTGCCTTGATTTCCTGAAAATTCTCAATGATGCCGTTATGCACGACGGCAACCTTGCCATCGGTATGCGGATGGGCGTTGTTTTCGGTCGGCACACCGTGGGTGGCCCACCGGGTATGACCGATACCAACGTCACCAGAAAGCGGGCTTTCACCCAACCGATTGGCCAGGTTGATCAGCTTGCCTTCGGCACGGCGACGTTCAATGTCGCCATTGACGAGTGTCGCGATGCCCGCACTGTCATAGCCGCGATATTCAAGGCGCTTGAGGCCTTCAAGAATACGCTCGCTCACACTGTCTTTGCCGATAATCCCGATAATGCCGCACATATTGGTATTTTTCCTGCTTCAAATCGCTGTCATCTTGGCTGCCACACTACCGGGCAGCAATTTCAATTTCCGTACACCGGATTATTTCTTGCCGGTCAGCGCACGCATTTTATCGCGAAACGTCGCCGCCCAGCCCTTCTTTTCAACGCGCTCCGCACGGGTAAGCACCAACGCATCGGCATCGACCTTGCCCGTGATCGTGCTGCCTGCGCCGACAATCGCGCCGTCGCCGATTTCAACCGGCGCAACAAGTGCAGAGTTCGACCCGATAAAGGCCCCCGCCCCGATGTCGGTATGCTGTTTGCGGAAACCATCATAGTTGCACGTAATCGTCCCGGCCCCGATGTTGGCCTTGGCCCCGACACGGGCATCACCGATATAGCTCAGATGATTGACCTTTGCCCCGTCTTCGACCACGGCCTTTTTGATTTCGACAAAATTGCCAACCTTGGCACCTGCCCCGATTTCCGCCCCCGGACGCAAACGCGCATAAGGGCCGATATCGGCACCCGCCCCAACATTACAGCTTTCAAGGTGGCTAAACGCCTTGATCACGGTGTTATCACCGACCGTAACACCCGGCCCGAACACCACATTGGGTTCGACAATCACATCACGGCCAAGCTTGGTATCGGCACTGAAAAACACCGATGCCGGATCAATCAGGGTGGCACCTTCGATCATCGCATGGCTGCGCAGGCGTTCCTGAATGATTGCTTCGGCAACGGCAAGCTGGGTCCGTGAATTGACACCAAGCGTTTCGGCTTCATCCACTTCGATCGCACTACAGCTTTGACCGTTCTTGCGGGCAACTTCGACCGCATCGGTCAGATAATATTCACCTTTGGCATTGGAATTATCAATTGCCTCAAGATTGGCGATCATGTCTTCAGCGCGAAAACACATCACACCGGAATTGCAGAAATTGATCTGACGCTGTGCGTCGTCACATTCCTTGTCTTCGACAATCGCGGTCAACTCACCCGTATTGGCATCCGTGACCAAACGCCCGTAGCCCGCCGGATCATCGGGGCGGAACCCAAGAACCGCAACCGCATGATCCCCCGATTGGCGCGCAGCAACCAGCCGCGCAAGCGTATCAGCGGTAAAAAGCGGACTGTCAGCATATAAAACCAACACTTCACCGGTCAGTCCCACCAGACCATCCCTGGCGGCCAGAACCGCATGGGCAGTGCCAAGACGATCGGTTTGCTCAAACGTCGGATGCGGCGATACGCTTTTGATCAGATCGGGCATATCAGGCCCAACCACAACCATGGTCTTGGATGCATTGAGGTGGGCTGCAGTATCAATCACGTGATTGACCATCGGTTTGCCTGCGACCTTATGCATGACTTTGGGCATTGCGCTTTTCATGCGCGTGCCCATCCCGGCGGCCAGAACAACTACGCTTAATTCACGTGACATTTATCAATTCGCCTGCTGCAATTTTCGTGCAGCATCCCCTGTTACTACATCGAGCAACCAAACTTTCACTACGCGGACCGTCTGATTTGAAGCAAGTCTTAGAACATATTCTTTTTGAGCAAAAGCCCATAAAGAATCACGTTTTGTTACCGGCTGTTAGCAGATGTTACCGATTGTTAGGGTCCAAACTCATTCACATGACCGCCGCGGCAACTGATATGAGAAAAAAAGCAAGGAAAAGCCCGCAGAGCGGGGTGATCCCCGGTCAAGGGATTTGACGCAGAGGCTTTCTCTCATATCAGTTGTCCTTCGGATCACCCGGATTTGCACGGTCTATTTTGTCGTAAAATCTTGAAAAATATAGATCTTCCGGCGATTTCGCTCCGCATATCCGCACAAATCCGTGTGACCGGGATGATTATGTGAATGAATTTGAACCCTAATGGCATGGTTTCCGTTAAGTTCCTATAAACCACGCGGCCCCCATCACCACCACCGCCAATTCACATCCAAGGAGCCCCACCCGATGGCCAAATTCATTCTGTTCGACCTTGATGGCACCCTTATTGACGGGGTTGATGACATCCTGTTTGCCATGAATGAGCTGCTCGCAGCACACGGCCATGCACCACTTGTGCGCCATGATATTGAGGCGATGCTCGGCGATGGCACATGGATGCTGACCAAACGCGCCTTTGCTGCGCGCGGGGCAACGCCAAGCGATGCGATGCTTGACGAACTCAATGCCGATTTCAATGCGCGCTATGTTGAAACGGATTATGCCTATACCCGCCTGTTTGAAAACGTCGAAACAGTCCTTCGCCAACTCACATCAGATGGCTGGACCATCGCATTGGCCTCGAATAAACCCGAGGCCCCCTGCAAAGCGATCCTTGCCAAACTCGGCATTGCCGATTTATTCGCCGTGATCGCAGGCGGAGATTCGTTTGAGGTCAAAAAGCCGGATGGTCGTTTTCTTGGCTTCGTTCTGGAAAAGCTTGGCTTTGATAAATCCAGCGACACCGCCGTCATGGTCGGCGACCACGCCAATGACGTCAATGCCGCCCGTGCCGCAGGCATCCACGCAATCGCAGTTGCTATGGAAGTTGATGATGCCCGGGCAAGGTCACTTGGCGCGGATGCCGTCATCACGACCTACCGCGAATTGCACGACGCGATTTCACAGCTTACCACGGCCTAAGCCATTCACCCCGACCATTGGTCCAGCTTCATTCGGCGCGCTCAGAGCCCCCCGCCTATTTGATCGCGACGATGCCGGTGTTCACCACCTCGAACGCCCAATTCTCGGCCGCAGTGTCATCAAGGTTAAGGTGCTCCACCAGATAGGCAAGGCGTTCTGTATCGTCCCCCTCGGCTGTACAGAACCGGTCCTGCAAGTAGAATGGCGGGGTCGCCTGATAGGACAGCTTTGCCCTCACAGAGGCCGGGGTGCCCTTGATCTTGCTGCGATCAATCGCATAGGTCAGCTTATCCCCACCAGTCGGTGTCGGCTTTTGATAATCCGGATCATCGCCAATGGCTGTAAAACCGGCATCCTCGGCCAGATCTTCGCCTGCGCCAATCGCCGCAGCAATCTCGATACGGTCATCAAGCCCAAGATACCCGGCCGGCGGCAGGCGGTTGTCTTTGACCTCTGCACAAATCGACAGGAAGCTCGTTGTTAACTGTCCCTTTGGTGCGACATTGTGACCGCAACTAAAGGGAACACCGTCATCAAGGGGCGGTGTGCTGACCAGCTCCTGATAGATCTGGACCTGATTTTGCGCGACGACAGTCTGATAGTGCGGTTGATGGCGTCGTTCTTCCGGTGCAGTGCGCGCCTTGCATTGCGCATCCCACCAAAGTTCGCCATCCACCGGATTATCGGTCTCATCGACAATAACCCCCGCACCATTGACCCGACCTGATGCCCAAATCACCTCGTTACCGGCGTCAAGAACCTCAAAGGTAACAAACGCACGCCTGAAACCAACACCGGACGGGAATTTGTGCCCGGTCAGGCTGGCAATCGCCACGTCTGCAGTCAGGTTTTCATCCGTCATTGAAACGTTTTCGACCTTGATACTTGCCGTGTCAGACCGGGCCTGTTCAATCATCGCACGTTCGGTATACGCGAGCGGATCAACGCCTTTTGCACCAAGCATCGGGTCGGCCGTCGGGACGCCCATGATGTCTGGGAACTGCTGGAACATTTCAACAAGGAACAGGTTCAGCCCAACCAGCGTATGGCGCGCAAAACCCTTACGTGGTTGAAGATCAATAAGATCGGGACCAAACGTGTTGGCTGCGGCCGGGAAGGTGGAATATTCCTGAATGCTGGCGATCTTGCTGCGGAACTTTTCACCATCTTCACTGCTGGGCATATGGCATTCCTGACAACTCAGCGCCATCTTTCCGGGCCCAAGCGGCAAATCACCATCAACGGTATAGCCCGTCCTGAAGTCACTGAACGCCCATTCCGCATATGTTGTCTGCTCATACACAGTTCCGACCTGCTTTCCGTCCTTGAGAACGGGCAGATGGACCGTATGACAGGTCCCACACATTTCCGATGTCTTGATGGCTTTACCCTTGGCCGGGGTAATGCCCAAAGTATATTCCATCGGGTGTTTTTTCGGCGTCTCAAACGGACCGTAAAGGGTATCGGCATCCCCAACCAGGAAGCTCCCGGTGAATGTCTTCGCAAAACCCGTCTCATTGGGGTTTAGCTGGGCCTGACGCTCAAGAACGCAGGCATTTTGCGGCGCATCCTTGTACTTGGCGGTCCCTTCCTCGCCCAAGACCATCTGATGACACGCCATGCAGGAAATCCCATCACGCGCCAGCGCCCCATAGGAAGCATGTGGCCCGCCGTCATGACCATTCCCATAAGGAATGGCATCCACCATGGACCGCTGGAAGTCACCACAAACTACCGCACTACCTGTATCACCTGCATGTTCAAGGCTTTGATCAATCTGGAACTGGCGTTGTCCCATGATGCCATGACAGCCAAGACAGGTATTCTGAACCAGGTCGGGTTTCTCGCTGTGGAAGGTTTGAAGTTCGCTGGCAAGCTGGGCAAAGAAGATCGGGTCACGACCAGCAAGCCCCATCGGTGAAGACCGCCAGGTTGCATATGGTGACAAATTCAACAGCTCCTTACCAAGCGGGTCGGGCATCGTCATGTCAAATTGCAGGCCCGTGCTACCCGCATCATGGCATCCTGCGCATTGATCGCTGGTCATGAACTGACTGTGAGGTGACGGCCCCGACGAAGGCATCCAGACATTATCATATGTTTGTGACGGCATTTGACGAACCGGGGTAAAGTTGTAGTCAAACGGACTTCCGTTCTTCGCAAATGCCGTCAGGATTGCCGTCATATCTTCATGACCATCCGAACGCGCCTTGCCCAAGGGGGCTGGAACAGGTTCGGCATTGGCGCGCAGACTATGGATATCCCCGGCCGGGGTTTTGCCATCTGCTGATTTCAAATCAGCGGGCGCAACGCCCCCCGTTGTCCCAAGAAACTGGTTGTTAAAGAAATCCTGTGACAGGAAAACTTCGGGCTGCCCGGGGTGTCCTTCAATGTTGCGCAACTCGGCAAAGGTCATGTCACGCGCAGAACCATGGCAGTTCACACAATACTGACCGAACCCCATACCGGGCGGTGCATTACTTTCACCAGCAGGCCAATCCACTTTCCAGCCAGACCCGGGCCAGCCATACCATCCCCAGAACCATCCATCAAAAGATGCATCCGGGTCACGCACCATGATCGCCGCACCGCTTGTCGGCCATAAATGCAGCGGGTCTTTTTTGGCGCAAACCGATGCAGGGGCCGGATACATTTCCTTGACCATGATCGCGCCTGCGGGAATGGGGGTCTGTGTTCCAGACCGTGTCCCATCTGGCCCTCGATTTTCAGCGATCCATTGGACCATATCGGGCGAATACCAGATGACCACGGGCGAATGCGTTCCGTGATACGCCCCACTCCAATTTCCGTTAATCGCTGTTGTATCGCGGCTTGCCGTAAACGGACCTGTATCGCGAACGTATTTGTCACGAACCCAGCCGGCCTCAGTGTTTCGATGGCACCAGTTATCAAAGAACATCGAAAGTGCCTTTTCGTATTCATCAAGGGGTAAGGCAGATGGATCAGATACCGTCGCGCTTAGGGACTGGCACAGTTTCTGGTCGGTTGGCACCATGGGCTTGTCACGAAAGGCCAAACACGCCTCCGCCCAAGCAGTGCCTGAGATACAGCAGGCAACACCAACAAGCATCAACCTGCGAAATTGGCGGCGAACACGTTTGATCATCATGACCCCTCCCCATGTGCGGTTGTCCCGCTCGCACGAAAGCCACAAAAAGAGTAAGGTCATTAACGCCCCAATATCAACCTCTAATTGATTTTTAAACTCAACAATCTCCCCACTGAAACCGAATCCTCCGCTTATTGGTTAGGGCACTAACAAAAAACCGGTCCGCAATTTATTACGGGCCGGTTCTATATCTTTGGGGCAAAGGCGTCTTAGCCCCCCCCAGAAAACAGGATCAGTGACTGTCTTTCGGAATGGCCTTGCCGCGATGACCAACAAGGAAGTCGAAATCGGCCCCCTTGTCTGCACCGATCACTGATTTGTAATACAGCGATGCATAGCCACTTGCCGGAACCGGAACGGTGCTTTTCCAGTCTTTCAGGCGTTGGGCCAGTTCTTCATCGCTGATATCAAGGTGCAGGCGGCGGTTGGGCACATCAAGTTCGATCATGTCGCCATTCTGAACCACGGCCAACGGCCCACCTGCCGCAGCTTCGGGCGAGGTATGCAGCACCACGGTGCCATAGGCCGTGCCGCTCATACGCGCATCGGAAATACGCACCATATCGGTGATGCCCTTGCGAAGCACCTTGGGCGGCAGGCCCATATTGCCGACCTCTGCCATGCCCGGATAGCCTTTCGGACCGCAGTTTTTCAAAACCATGATGCAGGTTTCATCGATATCAAGATCCTCGTCATAGATCTTGGCCTTATAGTCATCGATGTCTTCAAACACCACGGCACGACCGCGATGAGTCAGAAGCTCCGGGGTGGCTGCCGATGGTTTAAGCACAGCCCCGTTTGGCGCAAGGTTGCCTTTGACAACGGCAATACCGCCGCTTTCGGTCAGGGCCTTCTCGAACGGGCGAATAACGTCCTCGTTCCAGTTGCGCACATCCTTGACCTGATCCCACATGGTGTCACCCGAAACCGTCAGCGCATCATTGTGAAGCTTTCCGGCCTCAGCCAGCGCCTTGATCACCACAGGCAAACCACCGGAATAGAAAAACTCCTCCATCAGGTATTTGCCAGATGGCTGCAGGTTCACAATCGTCGGGATATCACGGCCCAGACGATCCCAATCGTCAAGCGACAGATCAATGCCCAGACGTCCGGCAATCGCCAAAAGATGGATCACCGCATTGGTCGAGCCGCCAATTGCACCATTGACGCGGATGGCGTTTTCGAACGCTTCCTTGGTCATGATATCGGATGGCTTCAGGTCATCCTTGACCATATCAACAATCCGGCGCCCGGTGATATGCGCCATCACGCGACGGCGACTGTCAACCGCCGGGATTGCCGCATTGCCCGAAAGCGCCATGCCAAGGGCTTCTGCCATGCTGGCCATGGTTGATGCCGTGCCCATGGTGTTGCAGGATCCGGGCGAACGCGACATGGCAATTTCCGCTTCAAGGAAATCTTCGGTGCTGATGTTGCCCGCCTTGCGGTCCTCGGCAAGTTGCCAAAGCGAGGTCCCCGACCCGATATCTTCGCCGCGCCATTTACCATTAAGCATCGGCCCGCCGGTCACAACGATTGCCGGGATGTCAACACTGGCCGCCCCCATCAAAAGCGACGGAGTTGTTTTATCGCAGCCGACCATAAGCACGACGCCGTCAAGCGGTGTTCCGCGCAGCATTTCCTCGACATCCATTGACGCCAGATTACGGAACATCATCGCGGTTGGACGAAGGGTGCTCTCCCCGGTCGAGAAAACCGGAAATTCAAGCGGCAGGCCACCGGCTTCGTAAATGCCGTGTTTGACGCGTTCGGCAAGATCACGCAGATGGGCATTACACGGGGTCAGTTCCGACCAGGTGTTGCAAATGCCGATCACCGGTCGCCCATCAAACAGATCGGACGGCAGCCCCTGATTCTTCATCCAGCTGCGGTGATAGATGTTGTCCTTGCTGGTTCCGCCGAACCAGCCTTCTTGTGACCGCAAGGTACGCGGCCAAGGTGCCGGTTTGAACTTTGTCATGCCCGTTTTCCTTTTTTCGTTATTGTCGTGACGGACCCGCAAACAGCAGGTGGCGCGACTGCGTCAAAGACAGGGAACAGTACAGTGTGGCAACCAGTTGGCGTCTCTGGCTGGTGGGTCCCATATCTGCACCGTTCCCCGTCATCGTATTGTTAGGCCTTATTCTTGTTATAGACGTCAAAGATCACAGCAGCCAAAAGCACGAGCCCCTTAATCACCTGCTGCCAGTCAATACCGACACCAATGATCGACATCCCGTTATTCATGACCCCCATGATCAGTGCGCCCACAACCGCACCAATCACCTTGCCAACACCGCCAGACATTGATGCACCGCCAATGAAGACGGCCGCAATCACGTCAAGCTCGAACGCAAGACCCGCTTTCGGCGTTGCCGTATTCAAACGCGCAGCAAAGACCAAGCCGGCAAGGGCTGCCAGCATGCCCATATTGGCAAAGGTAAAGAAAGTCAGGCGCTTGGTATTGATGCCCGAAAGCTTGGCCGCCTTCTCGTTACCACCCAGCGCATAGATGCGACGACCAAGGGTCGTGCTGTTGGTAAGGAAGGTAAAGATCGCAATCAGAACCGCCATGATCACCAGAATATTTGGCAAACCGCGATAGGTTGACAGCAAATAGGTCACAAACAGGATCGCGATACCGGCAACCGCATGTTTGGTGACAAAGACCACCATCGGTTCCTCGACAGCGGCAAACTTCGCCTGCTTGGCCCGCGAACGCAGGCCGATGATCGGCAGGATCGCGGCCAGTGCCACACCCAGCGTCATCGAGAAGAGGTTAAACCGGCCTTCGATCAAGCCACCAAAGAAGTCGGGAATAAAGCCCGATGACATGCCCTGAAACACATCCGGGAACGGCCCGACCGATGCCCCACCCAGAAGCGCAAGTGTAAGCCCCTTGAAAACCAGCATCCCCGCCAGTGTCACAATAAAGGACGGAATGCGCCAATAGGCCACCCAATACCCTTGGGCCGCACCAATGATGGCACCAACCACCAGACATGCCGGTACAACAAACACCGTCGGCAGGTCCCAATTAACAATCATCACCGCGGCAAGCGCACCGATAAAGCCAACGACCGAGCCAACCGACAGGTCAATATTCCCCCCGACGATCACCAGCAACATGCCAACAGCCATGATGATGATGTAGCTGTTTTGCAGGAACAGATTGGTCAGATTGACCGGTTTGAGCATGATGCCATCGGTCAGAACCTGGAAAAATGCAAGAATGGCAACAAGCGCAACAACCATACCGTATTCGCGAATATGGGTGCGCAAGTAGTAGCCGATTGATTTGGTTTCAGTATCCGTCATTGTTCGTCCCTCACGCCTTCAGGATCATGCGCATGATTGCTTCCTGACTTGCGTCTTTCGCCGCAAGCTGCCCTTTGATCTCACCTTCGTTCATCACATAGATGCGATCACACATGCCCAGAAGCTCCGGCATTTCCGACGAGATCATTATGACCCCCTTACCGTCGGCTGCCAGCTGGTTGATAATCGTGTAAATTTCGTATTTCGCACCAACATCAATGCCGCGTGTTGGCTCATCCAGGATCAGAACCTCCGGTGCCGCAAACAGCCATTTCGACAAAACGACTTTCTGCTGGTTACCGCCTGAAAGGTTCATGACCTTCTGCGCAACATTGGGCGTACGAATGTTGATTTTTTCGCGGTATTCCTCGGCAACTGAACGTTCTGCCCCATCATTGAGGACACCGTTTTCCGCCACACCATCCAGATTGGCCAGTGTGATATTGGTCGTGATGCTTTCTTCAAGGATCAGACCCATTTCCTTGCGGTCTTCAGTGACATAGGCAAGACCCGATTCAATCGCCTTTTCAACCGTCGACACATCGACTGGTTTGCCATTGATCAGAACTTCGCCGGAAATCTCGGTGCCATAGGACTGACCAAAGATGCTCATGGCAAGCTCTGTGCGCCCGGCCCCCATCAGACCGGCAATCCCGACAACCTCGCCGGCGGCAACATCAATATTGACGTTATCAACGACCTTGCGTTCGGGATGCAACGGATGGGTTGCCGACCAGTTGCGGACTTCCATCAGTTTGTCGGTGCCGATGTTGGGTGTGCGTTCCGGGTAACGATGCGCCATATCGCGCCCGACCATGTCCTTGACGATATCGTCTTCGGTGATTTTACCGCCACGCGCATCAAGGGTCGAAATCGCCTTGCCATCGCGAATGATGGTGATGCGGTCGGCAACCCGGTTGATTTCATTAAGCTTGTGCGAAATCAGGATCGAGGTAATGCCCTGTGCCTTGAATTCCAGCAACAGGTCGAGCAGCTTTTGGCTGTCATTTTCCTGCAAGCTTGCGGTCGGCTCGTCAAGAATAAGGAGCTTCACCTTTTTCGACAGCGCCTTGGCAATTTCAACCAGCTGCTGTTTACCAACACCGATGTTGGTCACAAGCGTTGCTGGATTTTCCTTGAGCCCGACCTTTTTGAGCAGTTCACCGGTGCGCGCAAAGGTCGCAGGCCAGTTCACAATGCCGTTTTCGCTCATTTCGTTGCCAAGAAAGATATTCTCGGCAATCGACAGAAGCGGCACCAGTGCCAGTTCCTGGTGAATAATGATGATCCCGCGATCTTCACTGTCGCGGATATCCTTGAATTCCTGTACGCCACCGTCATAAAGGATGTCACCGTCATAGGTTCCGTGCGGATAAACCCCGCTCAACACCTTCATCAGGGTGGACTTGCCTGCGCCATTCTCGCCGCAAAGCGCGTGGATTTCTCCACGTTCGACTTTCAGGCTGACATCATCCAACGCCTTCACACCGGGAAAGGTCTTGGTGATGTTCTTCATTTCCAGGATGGTATCCATCCGGTCCTCCCACTGCCGTTGGTTTCCCAACGGCGCCTTGATCTGCTTGGTCTTTGTTGTTCTGGAAAACCAGTCGGGCGCGCCTGCCCTTACAGTACCGAAAAGAAACAGGAACCCGGCAATCTGTCAAAAAACAGCGCGCCGGGTTCCAATGATCGTCGCGACTTACTTCACTTCGTCTTCAGTGTAGTAACCGCTACCAAGGATGATTTCTTCCCAGTTGGACTTATCAACCATGATCGGCTCAAGCAGGTAGGAAGGAACAACCTTAACACCATTGTCATAGGTTTCCGTGTCATTGACGGTCGGTTTTTCGCCAGCAAGGACACTATCGACCATGGAAACGGTAACACGCGCCAGTTCACGGGTATCCTTGAAGATCGTGGAATACTGTTCCCCCGCAAGGATCGATTTGATCGACGGCAGTTCCGCATCCTGACCGGTTACGATCGGCATTTTCATGTCGCCGGAACCATAACCAACGCCCTTGAGCGAAGACAGGATACCAATCGACAAACCGTCATACGGTGACAGAACACCATCGACTTCTTCGTCGGTGTAATGCGCCGAAAGAAGGTTATCCATACGCGCCTGTGCAACAGCACCATCCCAGCGCAGGGTACCGACGGTGTCCATGCCCATCTGGCCGGACTTGATCACGATGTCGCCGCTATCGATCAGCGGCTGCAGGATCGACATTGCACCATTATAGAAGAAATATGCGTTGTTATCGTCAGGCGACCCGCCAAACAGTTCGACGTTATAAGGCGGGTCACCGGCATCAGCCAAACCGTTCACCAGCGAGGTCGCCTGCTGAACGCCGACCTGGAAATTATCAAACGTGGAATAATAATCGACATTCGGGCTTTCAACGATCAGGCGGTCATAGGCAAAAACCTTGATGCCCGAAGCCTTGGCATTTTCCAGCGCATTCGAAAGCGTCGTACCGTCAATTGCAGCAATCACCAAAACATCAACGCCCTTGACGATCATGTTTTCGATCTGGGAAAGCTGGTTCGGAATGTCGTCTTCTGCGTATTGAAGGTCGGTTTTATAACCAGCAGCTTCGAACTGCTCGACCATCGAGTTGCCGTCAGAAATCCAGCGTGCCGAAGATTTGGTCGGCATTGCGATCCCGACATAACCTTTTTCATCGGCATGGGCGTACCCACCGGCAATCATCGGGCTCATCATTGCAGCCGCACCAAATGCGACCCCTGCCATTACGGCACTGAGACGTTTCATAGCTATCCTCCCTACAAGACACGGCATACCAGCCATTTTTCTGTGCCCGACTTTGTCAGGCTTTTGGGCCCGCATATGTCGTGTCTTTGTTTTCCATTGATATTGCATCCCATTTCCCAAAGGACACGGCGCCATTATTCAGACGCGACACATAACAATCAAATAAACAATTTCGAAACTTGCATATCAAAAATGATATACTAAAATCACCACGAAGGGAGAAAACACCGTGGCAAAAACGTCGATCAATCAACCGCTAAGCTCGGCGAAATCGCTGCTGTTCAGGTCGGGAAACCTGTTTCAGCGCGGCTTGAAGCTCAGTCACCTGCGCATGATCGTCGCCATGGAGGAAACAGGTCAGATCAGTCTTGCCGCCGAGATGCTCAAAACATCTCAACCGGCGGCCTCTAGACTATTGTCTGAGATGGAAGGCATTTTGGAGGCCAGACTTTGCGTGCGCAGCGCACGTGGCATTGAAATGACCAATGCCGGGCGGGCCTTGGCACGGCGTGCGCGCAGCATGTTGATAGAAATCCGCGAAGCCGAACGCGAAATCGAAGACATCAAACATGGCGGCGGCACGGTTTTTGTCGGGGCGGTAACAGCAGCGGCCGTTGACCTTGTTGTGCCCGCCATCCGAAGCGTTCAGTCGGTAAACTCGCTGCTTGAAGCCCATGTCGGGGTTGGCCCGTCGCATCTTTTGATCAAGGATTTGCTGGCGGGTGATCATGACTTTGTCATTGGCCGCGTGCCTGAGGACATGGACCCGCGCCTGTTTAACATTCGCGAAATCAGAAGCGAGAAAATCCGCCTGATGGTGCGAACCGGCCATCCCCTTCTGGCAAACAACAAACCCATCACCCTGGAACGGCTTGCCCAGTTTGAATGGATTTTACCACCGCCCGGCAACCTCATGCGCCGCACCATCGAGGATGTGTTTATTTCCCGTCATCTGCCCCTGCCCCATTCCAGCCTGAACTCGGCGTCCCTTCTGGTGACTCTGGCGACCCTTTCAGACACAGATTCAATCGCCCCGATGGCCGAGGAAGTCACAACTCTGCTGACCAGTGGCGGGCTGATTACCGAACTTCCCTTTGACGGGGCGATTGAAATCAAACCCTATAGCCTGATTACCGCGCGCGGCCATCGGCTTTCGCCCTCTGCCCAATTGGTGTCGGATCATATTCTGGCCCGGATTGAAAAGCCGCTTGGCGAACGCAACGCCTGATACATACGTGCTTTGGGCCAGTTTCCTTTGGCGTTGACACGCCCGGTCAACGCGCTAAAAGGCGCATCCTTAAACACGACCTTGCGCCATCCCGGCGCAAGCCCAAAACCAACAACAAAATTGCCATCTCCTTGCCGCAATACCCGGTCAGAACCCCGGCGTGCGGAGATCAACACGAATGCAAACGCCCATCACATCCAACCTTGTCGTCATCACCGGTGGTCCCGGTGCAGGCAAAACCACCTTGATCAATCATCTTCATGAACGGGGCTTTGACACCAGCCCCGAAGTGGCACGTGCCATCATCGAAGAACAGCAGGAACGTGGCGGCAATGCCTTGCCATGGGCCGATAACGACGCCTATGCCGGTTTGATGTACCGTCGCTCCATCCGGGCTTGGCAAGATGCCATACAAGCCCATCCACGCACGGTTTTCTGCGATCGCGGATTGCCCGACACCCTGGCACACCGTCAAATTTCCGGCCTTGACGATGACCCGGGATTACACCGTGCGATCAACACCTATCGCTATCACAAGATGGCGTTTGTCTTGCCGCCCTGGTCCGACATCTACAAACCCGATGACGCGCGCACACAAAGTTTCTCTGACGCCGTCAGAACATATGTCGTGCTCTGCCGGGTTTATGCCCAATGCGGCTATGACCTGATCGAAGTCCGTAAAGGCTCGGTCGAACAACGCGCCGCCCAAATCCTGTCACGCCTGAAACTTTAGGGTCAAAACCCATTCAAATCACCGGCGCCGCCATACGAATTTAAAGGCGTTTTGCCCCCAACCACCAAAGATGCACATATGCCCCTCAAATTGCCCCATACCTTTTTTCAGACAGTTGCAACCGCCACCCTGATTGCCACCGGTGCAACCACCATCACACAGACCGCCCAGGCAGCCTGCTATGACTGGCCCCTGCGCGAATATCGCGGTGCATATGCCTATGATGGCGATACAATCTATGTCGCCGTTCCCGGCCTGCCCCGCGAAATAGCCAATATGTCGGTGCGCGTGCGCGGCGTCGATACGCCGGAAATCCGGGGTAAATGCGAAGATGAAAAACAACTGGCGCAAAAGGCACGTGATTTTGCCCGTGAACGCCTTAAATCCGCCCGGTCTGTTACATTCTGTGAACCGGAATGGGGCCGCTATGGCGGGCGGGTTGTCGCCTCTGTGCGCGTTGATGGCAGCCCGCTTGATCTTGAGCTGATTTACAATGGTCTTGCCCGCCCCTATGACGGCAAAACAAAACGGCAGCCGTGGTGTCAGGGGTAATGCGCCCTGCACCAAACCTCACTTCGCTGTGAAGTTACTGGACAAGTTCGATATTCCGCCCATCTTTGGAAACAGGAATTTTACGATTAACGATCCCCAATGATGTGAAGTGACCGACATGAGCAAATACCAAAAAGACCCGGATGCCCTCCGCGACCTTTCGCCAGAACAATATCATGTGACGCAGGAAAACGGCACGGAACCGCCGTTTCGCAATGATTTCTGGGATCACAAGGAAGACGGGCTTTATGTCGATATCGTCTCGGGCGAGCCGCTGTTTACATCGCGCGACAAGTTCGACAGCGGCTGTGGCTGGCCAAGCTTTGTAAAGCCCGTCGAAACCGACCATGTGGTCGCCAAGGAAGACACCACACATGGCATGCGCCGGATCGAGGTCCGATCCAAACACGGCGACAGCCATCTGGGCCACGTCTTTCCCGATGGACCGCAGGATCGCGGCGGATTGCGCTATTGCATCAATTCGGCATCCCTTCGCTTCATCGCGATAGAGGATCTTGAGGCCGAAGGGTATGGGGAATATATAAAACTTTTTGAATAATAGTCTCGATTATTCAAAAAAAGTGAAGAATAAAAAGACCAGCGCATGAGAGATCATGGCCGGTCTTTTTTGTGTGCCTTTATTTGTATGAGGATTAAAAGTCAGACCTAGAATTCACCGGGCGCACATTGCAAACAGGTCAACCCCATATCGCGCCATTTATCGACCACCCGTCTGCGATCATCCACCACCAGCCACGGGTTGAAGCCATCGTCGATGATTTTGGCCAGCAGGTCTTCCTTGACCTCTTCATCACTACGGTGATCAGCGTCTTCGGGGCGCAAATACATGCCATCAAAGGGAATGTCATGGGCGCGCAGCCAGGCTTCTGATCGATGCTGCCATCCGGCGGGGCGGCCTGAACAGATCAGGATCGCATGGCCCGATGCATGCAGGATGCGCAACAGGCGTTCGATGTTTTCAATCGGCCTGGCCTGATCCATCGCATCAAAGAATGCATCCCATTGCTTCTCCACGCCATGAACCAGATGCCCCAACTCATCGGCATCAAAATGCGCCAGTGTGCCATCCATATCAAACACCACAGCGTCTCTGGCATCACGCGCATCACGGGTTTTGGGTTCACTCACGCGGAAATCTCCTTGATCAATTCTTCGGTCAGATTTTCATAGGTCCAACCATCAGCACTTGGGCGAAACAGGATCGGGGTGGCGTTGGGCACACGCGGCCCGTCGGCGTCAAAGCCGGTCATGTAAAGAATGCAGCGCGCCACGCCCGAATGGGCAACAATCACAGTCAAATCGTCGCTGACCTCGGCCAGGGCCTGCTGCATGGCAAAGGACACCCGCTGACACATGGCATCGAACCCTTCGCCGTTTGGCGGGGTGTCAAAACGCGGGCAAAGTTCGGATATCGGGCGGCCTTCAAGATCCCCCCAGTGCCGTTCGCGCAGGCCATCAAGAACCTTGGCCTCATAGTCGGGCAAGGCCAATTGTGCTGTCGTGCGGGCGCGATCCTGCGGGCTGACATAAACGGTATGCCACTTTGTGATCGCCAACAGGGGGGCGATTGCAACGGCCTGTTCGCGCCCGGTATCATTGAGCGGCGGTTCGTTTGACCCGGCAATGATCCCGGCCCGGTTGGCATCGGTTTCCCCGTGTCGAATGAAAACAAACGGCACTTCGGGGAAGTCGAACTTTTCAGCGGCATAGATCATGATCAGGCATCACCGTTTTGAAAAACCAAAAGCATTATAAATAGAACCGATCCGCAAGCTGTAGCCGCCCGTCAAACCCGTCGACAAGTCCAAAATCCTCTGGCCGGCTGGTGAAAAGCGGCACGACCTGCATCGCATGGCATTGGTTGGCAAGCTCGATCACATGGTTTGCCAAGGGATGCACATTCCAGCGCCGAAAATGCGCATGGCCCTTTTCCACCATTTTACGCGCCTCAATCGGCATGAAACCGGTAAAGATCACATGCGCACTTGATCCCATCCGACCAGCGGCCTTCCATGTATCAATCAGTTCACGCGCCTTGCCAAAGGTCGCACAGGGCGCATGACACAAAAGCAACCGGGCATCCGGATTAAAATGCTTTGCCTTGTCTTTAAGTGTGCGCAAACGCCGGATGGCACCGCCATCAACATAATCCGCGCCCCGGTCATCAAGCACCTGCTTGACCTGCCCGTAACACCGATCATCCATCGACCAGTCGGTCAGCCCATGACGTTCGAACAGCAATGCCATTTCTGCGGCCCTACCACTGGGCGGCACCGGAAACAGGATTTGCCCATCAAGCTTGGTCATGGTGGTCAACAGACTGTCGATGCGGACCTGCTGGGTAAGCTGTTCCATACCGTAAGACGCATCAAGCAACACGGTCGCGGCATCAGGCGGCGCGTCATAGAGAAAATAATCAGATTCCTGACAAAAATCGCCGGAATACAAAACCCCGCCGCCCAGCTCGAAATGCAGCCACACCCCGCCAAATGAATGGCCGGTGCGCCCGGTGGTCACCGTTACCCCATCAACCTGAATTTCCCCGCAAGGTGGCAAGGGAATGACATTGGCCCCCTTGGGCAGGGACCGTGCGGTGACCTCTGTGCAGTAAATCGGAAGACCGGCGGCGATAATTTCATCCGCCGCCCCGATATGATCGATATGGTCGTGGGTGATGAAAACAGCGTTAACTTTGGTCAGCCACGCCGGATCAAATCCCTGATCGCTTTCCGGCCCCACCCCGCAATCAAGCAGCCAGCGCCGGTTAAAGAATTCAAGTCGAAGACACGCCGGGCCTTTTTCCCCAAGCCCGGAAAGAACACGCATGCGGGCTGACATCAGGCGGCCTCACCTGCCATGCGATCAAACACCCAGCCATCAGATACCTTAAGCCCGACCTGCTCGCCGATGCGCGCCCGGCGGTTGGCATAAACCGGCAGGCTGTGCCCTTCGCCAATCCGAACCGAAAGCCGGAACCGCCCACCAAGATAAACGCAATCTTCGACCTGACCGCGTAGCGGCGCATCGTCCGTGACCCAAACGTCTTCGGGCCGCAAACACAGGCCTACATTCACATTGGTCTGGCTTTCGTTAAGCTTCGGGCAGATGCGTGCCGCAATACGTGCGTCCCCCAATTGCACCGAACAGGCCCCGTTCGATCCAACCGAAACGTCTTGTACCGGCAAAACCGCGCCTGCCCCGACAAAGCCCGCCACCATCAGATCGGCCGGTTCGCGGTATAGCGTTTCGGGGGCTGCCATTTGGCGAATATGGCCTTTGTCCATCACGGCAATCCGGTCGGCCATCGCCATGGCCTCGGACTGATCATGGGTGACGTAAATCATTGTCGCCCCGGTGCGGCGATGGAAATCGAGAAAGGCCTGCTGCATGGTTTCACGCAAATGCACATCAAGGTTCGCCAGCGGTTCATCAAGCAGCACCGCACGCGGTTCCATGACAAGGCACCTTGCGAGCGCAACACGCTGACGCTGCCCACCTGAAAGTTCGGATGGACTGCGATCGGCATAGGGGCCAAGGGCAACGATATCGAGTGCCTCGGCGATCTTGCGATCCTGCTCGGCCCGATTGAGACCACGCACTTCCAGCGGATAGCCAACATTGCGGGCAACCGTCATATGCGGCCAAAGCGCATAGGACTGAAACACGATGCCAAGGTTGCGGTCTTCGGGACTGACCATGATGCCGTTTTCCGGGCTTGCCATGATCTGCCCACCCAGTGAAATCTGCCCGTGATCAGGTTCCTCGAACCCGGCCAGCAACCTTAAAAGGGTCGTCTTGCCACAGCCTGACGGGCCCAAAAGGGCAACAAATTCCCCATCGGCAATATCAAGCGAGACCTGATTGACCGCCCGATAATCGCCAAAGCATTTCGTAATGCGCGAAAGATTTATGTCTGCCACGGTACAACTCCTTTGGGCAAACGACGCGCAGCAAGCTGAAAACAGCTCATCAGCGCGATCACCACCAGCACGACCAGAACCGCCACGGCCGAGGCCAGAACGGTGTCGCCACTGTCATCCAAATTGAAAATAAGAACACCCAACGTCTCGTTCCCCGCCGACCACAGAAGGGCGGAAACAGTCAGTTCGTTAAAGGCGGTCAGAAACACCAGAAGCGCACCGGCCGCAGCCGACGGGGCTGCAAGCGGCAATAAAATGTCACGAAGACGCCGTGACAATCCGGCACCACAGGCCTGGGCGGCCTCTTCAAGGGCGGGGTCAAGCTGGGTAAAGCTGTTCATTACCGGACGCAGCGCAATCACAAGGAACCGCGCCAAATATGCAATGAAGATAATCCCCAGCGTGCCATACAGGCTGACATCCAACAGCGGAATGCGGATGAACAGCAAAATGCAGGCAATCGCCAGAACCACGCCGGGCAATGCATAGGGCACCTCGACCAGAAGATTGATCAGCTTGGTCACGCCTGATGGTCGGCGCACCATCACATAGGCCAGCGGCAGGCACAGCAGTACCAAAACGATCGCCGCCCCGACCGACAGAACAAAACTGTTCTGAAAAGCGCGGATGGTTGATGGCTGTACGAACATGACTTCGCGGAACGCTTCAAACGTCGCATTGGCAAATGTCAGCTTGACGCCAAAGGCCGGAACCAGCGCGGTCGTAAACAGCGCCAGAAGCGGAATAACAAGAATGCCGACCAACACCGCCCAAAGGGTGGTTTCAACCAACGTCCGGCGCGCACCAAGCTTTACATCCAGCGGTCGCCCAACCATCCCCATCAGGCGATAGTCACGCTTGGACAGCAAACGGTGATGCAGCGCCACGCCGCAAATCGCAATCGCCCCGATCAGCATCGCCAGAACCGATACTTCACCCAAAACCGATGGACCAAACCCGGCAAGCTTCTGATAAATAAGCGTCGGCAGGGTCTGATAACCGGCCGGTATGCCCAGCATCGCCGGGATCCCAAAATTGCCAAGGGCGGTGACAAACGCCATGGCGGTCCCGGCAATCAAACCGGGGCTGGTCAGCGGCAAGATAATTTGCCACCACAACCGCCCACCACGCGCACCGGCCAGACGGGCGGCTTCGATCTGTTCGCGCGGCAACATGCGCAAGTTTGCCCGCAAGGTCAGAAACACGATGGACGCATGCTGAATACCCAGCAGCATGGCAATGCCTTCTGCGGAATAAAGCGGCTGGGGCGATCCCATTGGTGGGGCCATGCCAATGGCGTTTAAAAGCGCACTGCTGGGTCCGGTCAATTGCACCCAGCTAAGGGCTGTGATCTGTGGCGGGATCATCATCGGGATCATGAAACAGAACACCAATGCCGCCTTGGCCCGGATATCGGTCAGTGCGACCAAAAAGGCAAAAGACCCGCCGATCAAAATGGAAATGATTGTCCCAAGGCCTGCGGTATAAAGACTGTTGCCCGTGGCGCGCCAGGTCGATGAACTGCCCAGCACGTCGCGAAAATAATCAAACGAAGGCACACCACCGACCATCACACCTTCAAAGCCAAGGCGCAGGATCGGCAAAATTGAAATAATAAATACCGGCACCACCAACCAGTAAAGCAACCGGTCCGAAGACCGGTTGCCTTGTGGTTTGGCGATCATGCCAGGCAGAACGCCGCGAAGGCGACCTGTCGCCTGCATTACTCAGCCCCGAACATGTCTGCGAATTTTTCTTTGTTTGCTTCGGCCTGTTCCAGCGCGATGGCCGGATTGAAGTCCATCAGCTTGATGTTGCTGCGCGCCGGGAAACCTTCCGGAAGCGCCATGTCATTGCGGGCCGGGATATAGCCCATATCAAGAACAAGTTCCTGACCGGCACCCGAGAGCACGAAATCAACGAACTTATGTGCCGCATCGACGTTCTTGGCGTTTTTCATGATTGCGACCGGCTCGGTCACATAGGTCACACCTTCTTCCGGGAAGACGAAATCAACCGGCGATCCTTTGGCCTTACCGCGAATGGCAAGGAAATCAACAACCACGCCATAGGGTTTTTCACCCGATGCAACCGCCTTGAAAGTACCGCCATTGCCCCCTTTGGCACGTGCATCGTTGGCAGCCAGCGCCTGATAGTAATCCCAGCCAAGGTCTTTGTTCTCGGTCAGGGTGGACAGGTGAATAAGGGCCGCACCGGAATAAAGCGGGCTTGGCATTGCGATCTGGTTTTTGACCGCCGGATCAGCAAGGTCTTTCCAGGATGTCGGTGCCTTGACCGCGGTGTTGTAAACAATGCCGCTGGTGATCAGCTTGGTGGAATAATAATAACCTTCCGGATCATACAGCCCGTCTTCATAGGCACTGGCTTCGGAAGATTTGTAAGCCTGAAGCTGCCCATCCTGTTTCAGGCCTTCAAGCGTGACCATATCAGCAATCAAAAGCACATCCGGGCGCGGATCGCCTGCTGCGATTTCCGCACGGAGTTTTGCCATCAGTTTGGTGGTGCCATCACGGACCCACTCAACTTCAACATCGGGGTTGGCTGCCATAAAGGCATCCACAGTGGTCTGGGCATCCTTGTTTGGCTGGCTGGTGTAAAGAACCAGTTTTTCGGCAGCTTGACCCACAACCGGCAACATCATCGCGGCAGAGGCCACGGCAGCAAGAAGAACGTTACGCATGATCGGCATCCCATATCGAAAAGAAGGTTTCGTTCGAAAACGTTTCGATCCGGACGCTATATGGATTTCGATTTCAATTGTGTGACAACACCAAGAATTAAATGTTTCAACAGGGAAACCGGGCTATGCAGTTGCACTGCCGCCTGTCTATACTCCGATCACAAGCGAAATCATAACTTTCGAACGAAAGACCAAAAGTGTCCAAGACTCCCGATCCAGTGCCTCTTGACCGCCGACGCGACCGTATCGTCGCCCTTGTCAAATCGACCGGCTTCATGGCGGTCGAGGAACTGGCACGCCGATTTAACGTCTCGGTCCAGACCATTCGCACCGATCTGCGTGATCTGCATGAACAGGGGCGCGTGTTTCGCCGCCATGGCCTTGCCGGTCCGGCCCCGGATCCGGATAACTCGGCCTATGAAAAACGCGAAGTCTGGAACCGGACGGGGAAAATGGCAATTGCCGCCAAGGTAGCGGACCTGATCCCGGAGGGCTGCACAATTGCGATTGGCACCGGCACCACCGCCGAACTCGCCGCCCAGCATCTGGCATCCCATCGCAATTTAACGGTTCTCACAAACAACCTGCATGTGGTGATGACCCTGCAGAACGCACCGAATGTCACCCTTAGGCTTGCGGGCGGAACAGTCCGCACCCGTGACCTTGATATCATCGGGGCTGATAGTGCAGATTTCTTTGGCAGCATGCGTGCGGATTTCGGCATCGTCAGCGTCGGCGGGATGAGTGACGAAGGCGACCTATTGGACTTCAACATGGATGAAGTCCGTGCGCGTCGCGCGCTGGTATCATGTTGCGATCACGCAATTCTGATGATCGACGAGAAAAAAGTCGGGCGCAAAGCGCTTTGCCGTGACGGCCACGCGAGCGATTATCAAACCGTATTGCTCAACACCCCGCCCGGAGATGCCCTGCAACGCGCCTTGGTCAAGTCACGTTGTCAGATTGTTGTTGTGTCGTAATCAGCAGGCAAGCGTTGCCTCTTCGCTGATGGTCAGATCACCTTCAACATGCAAGGTATGGTTGGGGGCAACGGCCTTCCAGCTGTCGCTTTCGGTATCGAGCGGTTCAGAGACGACAATCACGTGATCATCGCGTTTGCGCCAATACAGCGATGGCGGCTTGTCGTCGCTGGCATGGCGGATGGCGCAGATGCTGTTGCCGTTTGACAGGCAGGCGGTGAAACGGAACGGAGCCTTTGCGCCGCGCAGCTTCATTTCATTTTCCACGACCTCGATCGTGCGGCGAATGGCGCGGTGTGGGTCATCGCGCAAGCCAAGAGTCAGCATCAGGCAAAAGATCAGTTCGCTATCGGTTGATCCCTGTCGGCCTTCGTAAAATTCATCGTCGATCATCATTTCAAGGGCACGACGCACCAGCGGATAATCGCCAATCTGGCCGTTATGCATGAACAGATATTGGTCATGGGCAAACGGGTGGCAATTGGTGCGCGTGGTGTGTGTCCCCGTGGACGCGCGCACATGGGCAAAGAACAGCCCCGATTTGATGTGATGGGCAAGGGATCGCAGATTGGGGTCATTCCAGGCCGGCAGGATTTCGCGATACAGCCCCGGTGTGGTGCGTTCGTCATACCAGCCGATGCCAAACCCGTCGCCATTGGTTGGCGTCTTGGCCTGTTCGGCATGCAGGCTTTGCTCGACCAGCGAATGACGCGGCTCAAACACCAATTTTTCCAGATAAACCGGATCACCGATATAACTTAGCCAACGACACATGATCTGTTCCCGCACTTGAATTTTAACGGCGCACATCTAAGCCTGATATCTACAGTGTGGTCAATGTGATATTCCCGTTGTCTGCCATGATTTTCCGGCCTGGGGGGACGTCATGCATTTGTTGGCAAAAAGAACAACAAACCTCTTGCCAAGGCGGGTTATTGTCCGTATTTTCCGCGCCACAAAATGAATCGTGCTGGCGTAGCTCAGCTGGTAGAGCAACGCATTCGTAATGCGTAGGTCGTAGGTTCAAATCCTATCGCCAGCACCATTTTGATTTACAAAACCCCGCCGGGTATACCCGAGCGGGGTTTTGTGTTTTTTGACCCAAAACACAACCGGGAATGATCCCTTTCGGGATGCCCGGACCATGCAAATCTTTTCACATTTCCAGTACAAACCCGTCTGTTTGCAAGGAACCGTTAAACTCCTTTCAGCAGATCGGCGGCTTTTTGACACGGTCTGACCGACGCTGTGAGGCACCACTGGGGATTGCATGCATGACTGACAGTGACGCACCCAAACAGGGTAAGGCCAACGCCAAATCCGATGCCACGCAGAACGCACCGGAAGCCAGTGCGGCGGATGCCGAAAACAACCTTCAGGAACCAACAGAACCGCTTGCAGCCGCAAGCCCGGAACAAGCCGCCATGGATATGATGGCCGCTCTTTGCCGGGATTTTGGTTTGCCGGAAGTGACCGCGAACCAATCCGCCACGGAAGATGCGCAACAGCAGCCAACCGAAACCGCGTTTCAGATCATTCAACGTTTCCTGCTTGATGGGAACGCCAGCACGCCAACGCCAACTGCCAATCTGAACGCCGAGATACATGAAGCATATGGTGATCCCGGCAGCCGGCAAACCGGCCATAGTGATGCCACCCCAACCACGCAGGGCACTGATCCGCAATGGGGCGTCACCACCACACACAGCGACGGCAGTACAACAGACCTGAGCGGCCCGGTCATCAAGGATGACATGTTTCGGACCGCCATGCCGTCCCTGCAGGGTAAAACCACAGCTGGTGCAAGTGATCCGGACTGGTTGATCAGCATGACACAAAATGCCGCGCTTTCACCGATGCACACCCCGGCACAAATCGCCGTTGCCGCCAGACTGTGCGCAACCGATGTTCCCCAATCGCTGCGCAAATGGTGCCTGCATGTCGGACCTTCATCTGATGCGCTGTCGGAGCTTTCTGTTTCACTGCCTTCAAGTCAGCCATCGCATTTGCGTGCGGTTGTGTTCGATACGACGCTCGAAGACACCAGCGGCACGCATCTGTCGGAAGTTCCAACATTCAGTGGCGGTCCCTATGCCATTCATCTGGAACAAACGGTTGGAGCCACATCAAGCGAGACCACCCCGAACCGCGCTTTGATCCGGCTGGTCTTTGCAGATCGCGCACCAATCCCGGTCGAGCTGGAATATGTTGGTGCCCTGCCCAGCCCGGTTGTTGCCGGCACCATTCTGATTGGCCCGAACCACACCATTCCTTTCTGGGTGCAGATCACCCCACCGGCAGAGGGTGACAATGGCGCCGGGCTGGTTGTTCTGGTGCGTTATGATCGGGAAACCGGGTTTGACGTCACGGCCCAGCTTGTAACCGATGCCAAGGCCAGCACCCCAACGGCCATCCTGACCTGCAGTGCGCAAAGCGATAATTCCGCCTGCCGGGCGGCAAGCATGATTGCCAACAGCAGTGGCCGTCTGGAAACAAGCCTGACCGGGCTTTCTGATATTCCCGACGAAAACGATCTGGAAAAATACGGCTTCATGCTGCCCGCAGTGGTTAGCAACTCTGACACATCCAGTCCAACTGGCACCAAAAGCGGTTCATCAGTTGGCAAAACGGATACAGTAGAAAGCCCCCCATCCGCGCCCGCATCGAAATCATCGGGCAGCAAACCAGCCAGTCGCCCGGCAAAAGGCAAGACGGGCGGCACAGATAACGCGACCAAACCCACAAACAGCAGCAGTTCAAATCGCAACACCAAGGGAGGCACCTGATGTCTGGTCAGGCGCAAAATGATATCGCCACGGCAAGCGGGCGAAAGGACGCCGTCAGAAAGGCGTTCAATCAGGAATACATGGCAACGCAGCAGGCCATGTCACAGGCCGCCGAGCGCGCCCGTGCGCAGGTTCTTGATCAAAAAAATACCATTGCCAATCATGCCACGGATGTAAAAGCCGGCGCCCAGGCCCCTCAACCGCCGATCGGCGCCCAGAATACCGGGCAGGCACATGCGCAGCCACAAGCCGCAACCGGTCACCCGCCACAGGGGGCACCCCACATGGCATCCGACCCAAATCAGTACAGCGATCAACAGATCATGTTCGATATCGCCAATGAAATCCGCAATATCATTACCCGTGAAATTGATCTTCGGATGCAGGCTCTGTCGGCAAAAGTGGAAACGGCACTTGCCAATGCCTTCCCGCCCCAGGATCAGGAAAGTGACACACAACACCCCAAAACCAGATCCGGCAACCGCCGTTCTGGAAGCAGCAAGAAAACCTGACTGATCAGGTCAGGACCACTTCGCGAAACCAACCGTCCATAAACACGATAACAAGCGCACCAATGCGCGACCAGAGCGTCCCAAAGCTCCAAAGCCCGAATGCGATGGCAATCTTGCCGCGCACCGAAGCACAACCAAAAGATGCACAAAACTTTTTATTCACAATCGAGTTAAAGCTACGTCATAATGGATACCTGAAAAGTTTATCATCCTATGGTTGTATTCCATCAACCGGAGGGGCCCATAGTGCAGAATGAAAAGAACAGTCGGCAGGATGAGACAACCCTGACACAAGCAGAGCTCAGCTTTGCCCAAAGCCTGGAGCAGACCCTTAATCAGGCTTTGGGGGATGGTGACAAGGTGACCTCGATCTGGTCACGGTTGAAACCAGAACAACGTGCGCGCATCGCAGAAGACTATCTTGCGAAGCTCGCGGGATCAGATCCCTGTTTTGATCAGGGACATGATGATTGCCAAACCACTTCTGATCGACCCAAAGACGATCCACTTGATTTGGGTGGTTTGGGTGATTTGGGTGATCGCAATGCCAAGGAACTTGATGCCGACTTCATCACGCAGTCGCCCGCCTCAAGCGCCCAGCAGGCACCGACGCCAAGCGGATCAGAAACCCCATCCCCGCAGCACCCCCCCACCACCACGCCCCCCTCCAATCAATACAGCCCACCCCGCGGTTATCCGGCAGATTTCAATCCACTGGCAGGCTTTCCCGGGCTGGAACCATCACGCAGCGGGCCAAGCCCCGAAGATGTTATTGCCGGTGCACTGGGTGGTTTAGCCCCCCATGCAACACCGCTTGATGTCTTGCGCGGCGCGGTACCGGGCGAACATGCCCCGAACATGCGTCAACCGGTTCCCCATCCACCTGTTGCACCCCCGCTTGAACAACCGGCACCTGATGACAATCCGCAGGTCGATTACAACCACCAAGCTGCAACCAGCCCCCAGGATGCCGCCCACACGGGGCCGGCTGCACCGAATTTCTGGCCGCTTTGGATTGATCAGCAAGACAGCCTGTTAAAACAATGTCTGAAGCTGATGTCAGGCAATATGGATGATGCGCAGGATGCGTTGTCCGAGGCCATGGTCAAGGCATCAACCAAGTTCGAAGATTCCATGGATGAAATTCGCAACCACCGCGCCTGGCTATCGCGCATTGTTCATAACGCCTGCATTGATCTGCATCGACAGAACCGGCGCAAGGCGGAATATCGCGAAGAAACCCATGGGGCAGCAGACATGCCCCCTTCTCCGATGACAGCGCCGATCACGCCAAGCCCGGAAGAGTCCTATTTGGCGGGCGAGAAACTTGATCAGCTTGAAACAGCCCTTCTTGCCATGCAGGAAAAACTGCGCAAACCGCTTTTGATGCGCTGCGTGCAGGATCGAACCTATGACGAGATTGCACAGGCATTGGGCCTTTCGAACTGTGCCGTGCGCAAACGCGTTCAGCTTGCCCGTGAACATCTTAGAACGGCAGGCATTCAATAGGCAGGAACCATCAATCGCGCCAAAATGAAACGGCAGGCCGGACATTTTGATATCGGCCTGCCGTTGACGAAAAAAACAAAAACTAAATTGAAAAGACGCGTCACAACCCGAAACCACCAGCGTCTTTAGACTGAAAACGGGACGGCGAAACCCCGTCAGGATCACAACAGCAAGCAGCACACAGCAAAGCTTTACGAAGGAGACTTTACAATGGCGATTCCGACCCCGGTAAATGGTCAGATCACTGATGCAGTCACCCAGGCTAACGTGAAAGTTCTGGGCGATGCCCCGGCAATGGCAATGGGCTCTATTTTCCAGTCCCTCGCACATTCCACCGGCATTCTTTATGAAAACGCGGTCAGCGCACAGCAGCAGATCGGCATCACCTCTCAGGCGGCAACCAACCAGGGCGTCATCCAGATCTATTCGGTCGATACGATGGCAGACTCGGTTGCGACCTCGAAGATTGCCAAAAGCGATGTTCCCGACAACATGCTTTCGCTTCTGACCGCTCTTCAGGCCACCAAGAGCTGATTCCCCCTTATTCCCCCAAACAGGCCCAACAAACCGGGCGGTCGCATTCACCTTGCGGCCGCCCGATTTTTATCCGCATCACCACGGCAAAACAGCGCAGCTTTTTAAGGGCCTAACGTCACAACACCCTTTGCCCTGCGTCAACTGATTGACCGCAAGACATGCGGAAAGGGCCGGTTGCGAGGGATAACTTCCATCCGGCACTTCTTTAGGCAACCAGGAGATACACAATGGCTGATAACACTCCGGTCAATGGCATGATTACCGACGCCGTCACCCAGGCCAATGTAAAGGTGATGGGCGACGCGCCGGCAATGGCCATGGGCTCGCTCTACCAGTCGCTGGCGCATTCTCATGGCATTCTCTACGAGAACGCTGTCAGTACCCAGCAGCAGGTTGGCATTTCTTCGCAAGCAGCCACCAATCAGGGCGTCATTCAGGTTTATTCTGTCGACACCATGGCGGGTGCAGTTGCGACGTCAAAGCTCGCCGCAAGCGACGTTCCCGACAATATGCTTTCGCTTTTGTCGGCACTCAAGGCAACGACCGGAACGTCCGTGTCGTAACATCCCTATTGGTTTCGCCGCCGAACCGGCCCGGCATGCAATCGCTTGCCGGGCTTTTTCCATCACAAATGGTTCGATGCGGCGTCATCACGGTAGGTACTTGTTTCGCCAGTCAAGGAGAAGGACATGCCAGCGGCACCCCCTGAGCAAAACGGCAAGAAATCCGCACACCCCCGGTTCGATTCGACTGAAGAGCCCCACAAGTGTGAGGTCTCAGATCAGATCACGGACTGTGTTGCCCTGACCAATGTCGCGACACTGGGTTCGGGGCCGGGGTATGCCGCCCTGCAATCCATGCTTGGCCAGACCCAATCCCAAAACATTCTGATGGCGAACATGGTGTCCGCCCAAAAGCAAAACGCCATGATCGGCATGACGACCATGACCCAAAGCGTTCTGCAAATGATGAACCGCGGCAACAAATAAGGATCATTCCGATGAGCAGCCAAAGCGAAGTCGACGAACAGATCACCGATAGCGTGACCCAAACCAACACATCCGTCATTGCCAATGGCCCGGCCATGGGAGCAATGCAGTCCTATCTGTCGCAGGCCCAGGCGCAGGGCATCCTGTTTGCCAATATGGTCAATGAACAACAGCAACAGTCGGTTGCCAGCCTTGCCACCACGATGGAGTGCGCCAAGGCCACCCTGTCGGTTCAGGACAGCAAACCAAATTTTTTTACGCAGCCCCAACCGGCGCGCCGTCGCCCGCATTCGGATTCGAACAACAATCCCACCTGAAAATGAAACCCCGCCCGGACGGCATGAACCTTGACGATCCGGACGATGAAGATGAAGACGACGATGCGCAAACAGCGGCCCCCTGGCATCGCGACATCTGGGGCGATCTGGACGAACGGTTCCTCGGAGATGGAACTGGCCATTCCGGGCAGGACGGTCCGAACGACGACGATGACGGTGAAGAGACAGAGGACGAAGCATGAATGATATCGTCAACCCACAAGTCACCGATGCTGTCACCCAGACCAACGTCAAGGTTCTGGGTGAAAGCCCCGCACAGGCGGTTTCCATTGCCATGCAGTCGCATTCACATGCCACGGGACTGGCGATGGAAAACGCAACGCTGACCCAGGGCAACATGCAGCAGGTCGTCAATACGGCGACATCAAAGCTCGTAGCGATGATCACAGCCCAGGCAGGCGGGTAATCCGATGAATTTGATCACAAACCTTCGCGTTGCCCGTCTAAAGATGTGCGGTCATCCGGACCGCTTTTTCGGAGGATAACATGGCTATTCCAACACCGGTGAACGGTCAGATTACCGACGCAGTCACCCAAAGTTCAGTCAGTGTTCTTGGATCCGCACCCGCCAATGCGATGGGCTCGATCTATCAAAGTGCGGCACATTCAACATCCATCCTGTTTCAAAATGCCGTGCAGGCACAGCAACAGGCATCAATGTGTTCGCAGGCGGCAACCAACCAGGGCGTGATGCAGCTTTACTCTGTCAACACGATGGCTGGCGCACAGGCCACCGCAAAACTCGGACGGTCTGACAACAGCGATACGCTTTTGACACTTCTCGTAATTTTGGCAGCAACCCGCCGCTAGGCACCTGACCCGCCGGCGCATCTGCGAACCGGCAATGGTCACAAACATGAGGGCGTGAAATGGCAGACAACACCCCTGTAAATTCACAAATCACCGACGCGGTGACACAGAACAACGTCAAGGTTCTGGGTGAAGCGCCGGCACAGGCCATGGGCCTTGTGTATCAGACGATGGCCCATTCCATCAGTCTGTCGATGCAAAACGCCATGCAAACCCAAGGCGGGCTGCAACAGATTGGCAACGCCGTAACGTCCAGCGCCTGCAAGATGATCTTGGACAGTTCCGGGGGCGGCATGGGCGGCAAAGGCGGCGAAGGCGGCTGACCGGATCTGACTGACAAGCCCCCTGATCACGCACAACCACCGCACGGGCGCGCATTTTGCGTCACATGTGCAAGTCTACCCACCAGCCCCGCACGAGGTTTACGATGGCAGACGATGACAACACCGCAAACGACAGCTCGAAAACCGAAAGCGACGATGCAAGCAAAACCAACGGTGATGATAGCACGTCAAATGCAGCCTCAAGTACGGACAGCAGCAAAGCCGAGGCTGGCGGCAAATCCGATGACAGCGGTTCAGCCAGCGGCTCCGGCGATGATAGCAGCAGCTCGGAAAGCGGGTCAGACAGTGGGTCAGAAAGTGGTTCGGATGGATCTGATGCAGGCAGCGCATCTGGCACCCCGCCGCTTAGCACCGCGCTTAATCCGCAAATTGTTCAGGCCGTCGGCACCACCAACCACGCTGTTTTGAACGGGGCCATCCCCGGTGCAAACGGGGTTGCCTATCAAAAAGTCTCCCAGGCGGCGGCCTATGCGGTTCAGGATTCAACCGATTATCTGCGCAACATCATGTCAATGGCATCCGCCACCACCGGTGTCGCCATGCAACAGATGCTCGCGACAAAGGAAGTTGATCCCTATTCCAAAATCATCGAAGCCGCAACCAAGGCAGTCGGTGACGCCCAAACCACCTTTTCAAAGGTCGGCACGTCTGCCAGTTCAGTGGTGAAGGACTTTGATAATCTGGCCTGAAAGAACTAGCCCGCGCGCATCAGTTCAATCCGGTGGCAGGCTTCCGAGAAGTCCGGGGCAAACAGCTTGACGCTGACCCCGGTTCCCTGAAGTTCATAAGCCCCCATCTCTGCTGTCGGGCAGGAAATGAAGCTTGCGACGGTCTGGCTGACCAGAACCCGTTTGCCAAGCTGTTTGGTAAGCTGCTCGATACGGGCTGCCTCATTGGCCGCCTGACCAACCACGGTAAAGTCCACACGCTCAGACACACCGACATTGCCGTAAATCACATCCCCGACATGCATGCCCAGCCCGTAATCAAACGGCAATTTGCCTTCGGCTTCACGTTTGGCATTAAGCTCATCGATGTTCAATTGTGCTTCGGCCGCGGCATAGAGTGCAGACACACAGGCATTTTCAAGATTGTTGTCATCCTCATCAATCGGGAAAATCGCCAATGTCGCATCCCCGATATAACGCAGAACCTGCCCACCGTGTTTGAGCACTGCCCCGGCGGTCGCGGCAAAGAAATCGTTCATTTCGCCAAGAAAGGCATCGTCACCCACATGGGTCGCAACCGATGTTGAATTGCGCATATCGGAAAACCAGATCACGGCGCGGGTTTTGGTGCTATCGCCCAGTTTGATCTGACCATTGCGCACACGCCCACCCGCGTCCGAGCCAAGATAAGTCTCAAGGATGGTGCTGGTTTCTTCATGGTTGATGCGCATCTTGCACGACACGGCAAAACGACGCTGAATCCCTGACAGGATTGCAAGGTCCTCGTCCGAGAAACCGCTGGGTCGACGGGTCAGATAGGTCATGAAAATGCGGTTGCTGTTAAGCGTGCTGTCACGGTCGGTGACAAACGGTGTCATCAGGGCATAGTAATCGGTGCCGCGTCTTTTACGGAAACTTTCAAGGACCGGGAAATCAACAACAGCACTTGGACCAATGAGATGACGGCGCATAAAGCTGACGTCATTTTCAAGCATCCACTTCATCGGGCTTTCGGTCCAGCCATTGTCTTTTTCATCGTCGCCCATGTGGTTGGTGCGTTCGATCTGGCCATTTTCCTTGGTCCAGATATAGGAAACACCTTCGTAAAGCGGATGCAGGGTTTTAAATGAAACCATCACCCGGTCAACGGGGATGCCCGACGCGACAAGGCGGCTTGCCATGCCTGAAAGAAGGTCCTTGATGTCGGTATCATCAAGTGCACATTCCATCAGCCAGTCATTGACAGATCGCACGAAACCGCGCGCAGCTTGCGCGTTGTTGGTACCAGGTAGCGCGGTTACCACACCTGTCGAGTTCTGATCATTGCCCATCGTCCGCTCCGTCCATCCGTATTCTTAATTGTTGCATCGCCTAGATAGAACAGCAATGCAAATTCGCAATTGTTGATTTGGAAACATTGATTTTCTCGCCACATAAATGACTATTGGTCATTAGTATTGCAAGGGCAATTCGACAAAAACCGGCAGCCCCTTGCTCCACCGGAAACATCCGGCGACCAAAGAGGTGCAATATCAGTGTTTTAGGGGCGTGCGGGCGGCAGGTAAATACGTGCCAGAAGTCCGCCCTGCGGGGCATCTTCAAGATAAATTTCCCCGCCATGTGCCCGAACGGCGGTTCGTGCAATCGCCATCCCCAGGCCAATGCCACCGGTGTCACGATTGCGTGATTCCTCAACCCGGAAGAAAGGCTCAAACACCTGTTCGCGCTGATCAATGGCGATGCCCGGGCCGTCATCGGCAATTTCGATCCACAATCCGCCGTCGTCGGCATCGCGTACAGTCACCTCGACCGTGGTCGCAAACTTCAGCGCATTGGATACCAGATTGCCAAACGCCCGTTTAATCGACAAAGGCCGACACGGATAGACCCGCGCTTCGACGGAACCGGCAAAATGGATTGGTCGTCCGGTTTCAGCCAAATCCTCGACCGCAGATTCAACAAGGGCAGTCAAATCAATCTTGCGGGTTTCCTCATTGGCAGTTTCTTCGCGGGCAAAGGTCATGGCCGCTTCGACCATTTGTTCCATCTCGTCCAGTGTTTCAATGATCCGTGCCCGGTTTTCAGGATCATCGACAAATTCTGCGCGCAAACGCAAAGACGTAATCGGCGTACGCAAATCGTGCGAAATCGCAGCCAGCATCCGTGTACGATCTTCGACAAACCGTTTAAGGCGTGCGGTCATGCGGTTAAACGCCTTGGCCGCACGGCGGATTTCAATCGGACCGGTTTCAGGAACCGGTTCGGGATAATCACCGCGCCCGACCCGGTCCGCCGCCTGGGTCAACAATCCCCAGGACCTTGATATGCGCCGGGCCAGCACAAATGCGATCACCGCAATCACCACGGCAGAAAGCAAAACGCGCAACAGATTATCGACCACAAACCTTGGCGGGGGCATCATGCCGCCGATCATGGCTTCCAGCCAGACGGTTGACGACGCGACCGTGCCGTCTGCATGGGTGACAGTCGATGTGATCGGCACGACAAGCTGCATGACCGGAGACGCGTGACAGTCAAAACGTTCCATATAGCGCAAAGCCCAAGGGGCTTTTATGCCACCATAAGGCCGGTCATGTGCGTTTTCCGGATGTTCGAACCTTTCACCGCGGGCTTCCTTCGCATCTTCAAGAACGTCTTCTGCGTCTTCTGCATCCTTGTAATCCGCATTTCCCGAAGATGATGCATGGCCGTTCATAAACACATTTTTGGCTTGAAGCAGCGATTTTTTGTGCTTCCAACAGGCATCCTCGGACAGAACAAAAACCTGTGCAGGATTATCGGGCGTGGTACCAAGAAATGCGTTTAGCCGGTCACTTAACCCACCTTCATCATGGCTGCCCCCACGGCCTTTGCCGGTGCTGTCGGGCAGTTCGGCCGGATCAAGGACACGCAACCGGGTTTGCGCCGATTGCGCAACACGCAAAACATCGCGCCAGTTTTCCTGTGGCGTGGTGGTCAGTATCCGTGAAATCGCCGCCACACGGGACAATGCATTGCCACGACGTTCAGATGCCACGGCATCGCGGCGCTCGTCTGCCAGCATGACCCCAAGCACGATATGGGTAAGTATAATCGCCCCCAGCAACAGACACACAAGCTGCGCGGTCAGGCTTTGCGGCCACAGACGTTTTATCAGGCGGCGTCTGTTCATTTCTCCGCCACCTCGCAGGTAAACATGTATCCCCCGCCCCAGACGGTTTTGATCAGGGTCGGGTTTTTCGCATCATGTTCGATCTTTTTGCGCAGACGGCTGACCTGATTATCAATGCTGCGATCAAACGGAATGGCTTCACGCCCGCGTGTCAGATCAAGCAACTGGTCGCGGTTAAGCACCATGTTGGGATGTTCGACAAAGGCGCAAAGCAAGCCGTATTCACCGGCACTAAGCGGGACCATCACATCATTGGCATCGCGCAGTTCATGGCGCGTGCGATCAAGTATCCAGCGATCAAAATGAACCTGCCCACCGGGCAGAGGTCCCTTGCGCCCGACCGGAAGACTTTGGGCACGTCGCATCACGGCTTTTACGCGCGCAAGCAATTCGCGCGGATTAAACGGCTTTGCCAGATAATCATCCGCCCCCATTTCAAGCCCGATGATGCGGTCGGTTTCCTCGCCAAGGGCGGTCAGCATGACCACTGGCACATCATGATTTTCCCGCAGCCAGCGACACAGGCTGAGCCCATCTTCGCCCGGCATCATCAAATCAAGGACAATCAGATCCGGGGCGATGTCATCAGCCATCAACTTCCGCAACTCACGACCATCGGATGCCAGAGACACACGGTATTCGTGCTGGCGCAAATATCGCCCAAGAAGGTCACGAATATCGCGATGGTCATCAACAACAAGAATATGGGGCTGGTCGCTCATAAGGGGTCCTGAAATCAGATTACGTCGCTTCTTGATCCTAACCTAACGCGTCGATGTCCATCCCAGAAACAGCAATTTGTATCAGATTGTCGCATTTCGTCATTTTGACAAACCTTGCGACCAATTTGCCGGTTTTCCGGGATCATTTCGCGACAATCATCAGCGATAACAGGCCTCAACGAACGATCCCCCACCCAAAAGAGGTTTTATCATGAAACACAAAAATGCTTTGAAACTTGCCGCTGCCCTGATTGCCACAAGCATTCTCGCAACACCGATTGCAACAGCATATGCCGCCCCGGGCGGACATGGCGCACAAAGTGAATGGGCGATGTTTGACGGCGGTTCCCCAAAAGGAAAATTTGAAGGGAAACACAGCGAACATCACAAAGGCGAAAAATCGCATCGTGAAAACCGTGAACGTGCCGTGCCACTGACCCCGGGCGAGGCCCGCATCCTGATGGACGCGATGCTGCTGAAAACCGGTACGGTCAACCTGACAACCGGCGACGCCCTTATGGCCGAAGAACCGGGCAAGATTGATGTTTTGCTGGTCAATGCCGAAGGCAATGTCGTTAAAGTCGTCAAGTTTGATGCCAAAAGCGGCCATATGGAACGCAGTCAACGCCGCGAGTTGCGCAAGCTGATGGCGCGCCCCGATCCGTCGGACCGCTACAACCGCAGTTACAACACCGATCAGATCACCCTTCTGGCCAATGCCATGGTCATCCGGTTTGGCAACGGGGATCTGAAAATTGGGGATATCACCGAAACCCCGCGTGGAACGTATAACGCGACCGTCACCAATCAGGCCGGTGACATTGTTCGCGAAATGGAACTCAGCCGTGTGACTGGCCGTCCGATCAGCTAATCCAACGGCCAAACACACCTGAAACCGTCCCCACCCCGGTCCGGGCACTTCCCCCCAACCGATAGCCCGGACCACTCCCTGCGCCCTCAAGGTTTTCCTTGAGGGCGTTTTTTGTTCAATATCATGGGCATATAACAGATTTGGGTTTGACCACCCTGCTAGCACCGATCATTCTTCGCATTTGATATCCCCACGAAAGAACCATTGATGACAACCATCGCCCTTAAACCAACGCCGCGCACCGCCACCCTTGATGACATTCCGGCCCTGACGAAACTTTGGCAGGAAACCGGGCTTTATCGCCCCTACAACCCGCCGGAATGGGATGTAAAATTTGCCCTGAACGCGGCAGAGGCAACACTTCTGGTCTGGGAAGATAACAGTGATAACATTATGGGTTCGGTGATGGTCGGCCACGATGGTCATCGCGGCTGGATCTATTACCTTGCCGTTATGCCCAGCCACCAGAAATCGGGACTGGGTCGCACCCTGATGGAAATCGGCGAGAACTGGTTGCGTGACCAGGGTGTCTGGCGCATGCAGTTGATGGTCCGCTCGGAAAACCGTGCAACGCAGGACTTCTATCGCCATCTTGGCTATCGCGCGCTTGACGTGACCGTCATGCAAAAGGATATCGACACACCGCCTGCCGATCGCTGATCACGGGAATAAGCCGATCATGAAACCTGAAAAGCTGCGCAATATCGGCCCGACATCATCGCGTGAGTTGCGCGAAATCGGGATTAAAACCCGTGACCAGCTTGTCACCACAGGGATTGAGGAAACAACACGCCGGTTGCTGTTTCGCTTTGGCAGCGAAAAGAAGATCAGCGTGAATTACCTTTATGCGCTTGAAGGTGCCATCCACGATCATGATTGGCGCGATATTACGCCGCCCCGCAAGGAAGAACTGCGCAGGATGCTTGAACCCCTGCGCAGTGAGCTGACCGTTAACCGGTCCTAGAGTCTATTCTGCCGCGACCGATGTTTGACCGGGTTTTTCCGGCGCCAGTCGGTTACGCAGGGCAGAAATCTGATCGGCAGACAACCGCAAGCCAAGCTTGGACCGCCGCCAGATCAGGTCATCGATGTCGCGCACCCATTCCTGATCCATCAAATAGCCAACCTCTGCCTCATAAAGATCATGGCCATAGCATTTGCCAAGATCGCCCATCGCCTTGGCGTCACCAACGATCTGTTCGATCCGTGTGCCATAGGCGCGCAGCAGGCGCTTGAGCATCACGGCATCCATCCAGTCATAGCGTGCGGCATAGTCGGCAAAGGCCGCCTCATAGGACGCATGAGGGAAATCGCCGCCCGGAAGCACGGCATTTGCCGTCCACGGCGTATCCTTGGTGTCCAGTTCCTTGGAAATGATCTGAAGGGCATGTTCGGCAAGCTTGCGATAGGTGGTGATCTTGCCGCCAAACACATGCAGTGCCGGAGCCTTGTGCGCGTTTGCTTCAAGCTTCAGGGTGTAATCACGCGAAACCTTTGATGCACTCTCGCCTTCGCCAGCTTCGCCGTCGCCAGCATAAAGCGGACGCACGCCGGAATAGGTCCAGACGACATCATCGGATGCAACGGGCTTTTTGAAATAGCCACTGGCCAGTTTGCACAGGTAATCGATTTCATCCTGATCAATTTTGACCTTGGCCGGATCACCCTTGAAATCAATATCCGTGGTCCCGATCAGGGTAAAGTCACCCTCATAGGGGATGGCAAAAACGATGCGGCCATCACCGTTCTGGAAGATATAGCAGAAATCATGATCAAACATCTTGGGCACAACGATGTGGCTGCCCTTGACCAGACGGATGTTGGCCTTGGTATCGGATTTGACCACACCCTTTTCCGGATTGATCAGATCAGCACACCACGGCCCGGCCGCATTGATCAGCATGCGGCCGGAAACCATACGGTTTTCACCACTTTCCTGATCGCGCAGGGTGACGTTCCAGATATCGCCGGAACGGTTTGCACCAACGCATTCGGTCCGGGTCAGGATTTCCGCCCCTTTGTCCTTGGCATCCATCGCGTTCAGCACTACAAGGCGCGCATCATCGACCCAGCAATCGGAATACACAAACCCCTTGGTCATATCATCGCGCAGCGGTTCGCCCGCGACATGCTTGGCAAATGAAATGCCTTCGGACGCCGGAAGCTTTTTGCGCCCGCCAAGATGGTCATACAGGAACAATCCCAACCGGATCATCCAGGCCGGACGCAGGTCGCGGCGGTGCGGCAGAACAAACCGCAGCGGCCAGATGATATGCGGCGCGTTACCGAGCAACACTTCACGTTCCGTCAGGGCTTCGCGCACCAGACGGAATTCGTAGTGTTCAAGATAGCGCAAACCCCCGTGGATCAGCTTGGTACTGGCCGATGAGGTTGCACTGGCCAGATCATCCTTTTCACATAGCAGGACTTTCAGGCCCCGGCCCGCCGCATCCCGCGCAATCCCGGCACCGTTAATGCCGCCGCCAATAATGATCAGATCGTAGGGTGAAGTACAAGCCATGGGGGCCTCTCATCGCAGAAGGGAAACTCTTTGCGATGATAAATAGTTCATTTTCGAAAATTTTCAAGTTTCGAATTGTGACATTTATTCGACACAGATATGCAGTTAACGCAGTTACAATCCTTGATATGCATAAATCAGATCGTGAAACGGCTGCGTCGAAAAACGTTCATTCGTGAAATAAATTGAAAAACCCCGGCTGATAAACAGCCGGGGCGTTGAAAGATCGGGTTATAAGCGGGTTCGGTTCGGCCTGCGGCGTTGTTTCAGCCCAGCCAGCGCTTCTGCCAGTCAGACAGCATGGCAATCGTCCACAGCTGATGCCCCCAATTGCGCTTGCCCGACATATGTTCGCGACGAAGCTTGTCGATCTGGGCACGGTCCAGGCCAAAGTCCATGTAAAGCGCATCATTGGCCAGATGGTCGCCCATCCATTCATTGAGCGGCCCACGCAGCCATTGTGCGAGTGGCACGCCAAATCCGGTTTTCGGACGGTCAATCAGTTCACGCGGCACATATTTATACAAAATCTGACGCAGCGCATATTTGCCCACCGATCCGTTCATTTTAAGCCGGGCGGGCATCCGCCAGCCAAACTCGATCACGCGATGGTCAATAAACGGGACGCGCACCTCAAGCGAATTGGCCATTGACGCCCGATCGACCTTGGTCAGGACATCATCAACCATATACATCATCGTATCCATGGCCTGCATGGATGACACATAATCAAGGTGACGGTTCCGACAGAATTTTTCCCCCGGCACGCGGAACTTTTTATCGCCGGCATGCCCCCCGCGCAGCTTGTCGGGATCAAACAGCGACAGCAACGCATGATACCGGTCAATATCATCCTTGATCGCAATCAGCGGTGCGGCCTTGTGGATTTTATCACCAATTGCGCTGGTGGCATTTTTACCCGGTATCAGGCCAACCAGCCAGTCCCACTGTTCGGGGGAGAGCATGGTCAAACCACGCGACACCAGCGACGCGCCAAACGGGATACCCCCCGCCGCACGGCTAAGGTTTTTGGCCCACAGATACCGCGTATAGCCCCCAAACGTTTCATCCCCGCCATCGCCCGAAAGTGCCACGGTGACATGTTTGCGCGTCAGGGCCGAAATCAGGTAGGTCGGAATGGCGGAGCTGTCAAAAAACGGTTCGTCATAGGTTTCCGAAAGCTTGGGCACCAGATCAAGCGCATCCTTGGGCGTGACATAAAGTTCGGTATGGTCGGTCTTGAGGTGCTTGGCGACTTCCCCGGCAAAGGCCGCCTCGTTAAAGGCTTCGTCCTCGAACCCAACCGAAAATGTTTTCACCGGCCGGTCTGATACCGATTGCATCAGGGCCACGATGGTTGATGAGTCAATCCCGCCCGACAGAAACGCGCCCAGTGGCACATCGGCCACCATGCGGCGTTTGACGGAATCGCGCAGCAGGTCTTCAAGTGCATCAATCGCACTTTGGTCATCCCCGCTCCAGGCGTGTGTCTGACCATTCACCACCGCATCTTCGACCGACCAATAGGCGGTTTCGGTGGCCTGATCATGCGACGAAATTTCAAGAATATGACCGGGCTTGAGCATTTTGGCATGGGCATAAATCGAAAGCCCCGACGGCACATAGCCAAACCGCAAATAGGCATCAAGTCCGCTTTGATTGACTTCACGTGAAATCGCATCGCCGGCCAAAAGGCCCTTTACCTCGGACGCGAAACCGATGTTGCCGTCATAGCGTGACCAATACAGCGGCTTGATCCCCAACCGGTCGCGCACAAGGACAAGCGTTTGCTTCTTTCGATCCCAAAGGGCAATGGCAAACATGCCAATCAGGCGTTTGAGCGTATCGCGCAACCCCCAATGGGCAATGCATTCAAGAATGACTTCTGTGTCGGAATGGCCGCGCCAGGTGATGTTGGCCGGGGCAAGCTTTTCACGCAGTTCCGGCGCGTTATAAATCTCGCCGTTATAGACCATGACATAACGACCATTGGCCGAATGCATGGGCTGCTTGCCCGCATCAGACAGATCAATGATCGCCAGTCGGCGTTGACCAAGGGCCAATCCGCTTTGCGTATCGACCCAAACATCACCGCCATCCGGACCACGGTGATGCAGCGCATTGTTCATGCGCGATACACGATCGCCCAATCCCGTTGCGTCACCCTGCCCCGAAAGCCATAAACCGGCAATTCCACACATAAAAATATCCTGTAAAGCCCTGCCGTTACTTAAAACAATAACGGTGCGCGCGACAATGAAAACATTCGAAAATCTGCGCCACAAAAATCCGGGCTAACAGTGCAAATCTGTGAAACGGAGGATGGAAAGGATCAAAGACGTCAAAACAGCAAAAATCAGCGTCTTTCGATCCCCAGACGCGCCATTCGGCGATACAGCGTATTGCGCCCGATACCAAGGGCCTTGGCCGTATTGCTGATGTGCCAGTGATGGTCGTCAAGAACCTGGCGCAAGGCTGCCCCTTCTGCATGTGCAACCACCTGACGCGGTGATGACGCATTATCATTGGTCATCACATGGAAATCATCGGGCAAATGATCGCGCTTTATCACACCATCTTCGGCAAAGACGCAGGCGTATTGCAAAACATTGATCAGTTCGCGCACATTGCCCGGCCAATTGTGACGGGTCAGCAGTGCCAATACATCATCCTGACATTCGACATAGTCATCAGACAGCACCGCAAGAAGCCGCCCGATCAAATCCACAAGATCACTGCGTTCGCGCAAGGGCGGCACGGCAAGACGCGCCCCCTTGATCCGATAAAGCAAATCTTCCCGGAATTTGCCCTCGGCCACCGCCGCATTCAGATCAACATTGCTGGCACAGATCAGACGGAAATCAACCGGGACTGACTTTGTACTGCCAAGCGGCTCCACCGTGCGGCTTTCAAGAACCCGCAACAGGCGTCCTTGGGCGGCAAGGGGCATATCGCCAATTTCGTCCAAAAACAGCGTCCCGCCATTGGCCTCGCGAATGCGTCCGCCAAACCCGTCACGCGCCGCCCCGGTAAAGGCACCGCCAGCATGACCAAACAGCTCGTTTTCAATCAACCCTTCGGGCAGGGCTGCACAATTGATCGCAACAAATGTCTTGGATTTGCCAAGTGTTGCTTCATGGATATGACGTGCAAGATATTCCTTGCCGCTGCCGGTTTCCCCCGACATCAGAACATTGATGTCGCGATCATGAAGGCGGGTGCCGATGTCAAAAATCCGACGCACGGCCGCGTCCCGATCCGGGATACTGGCAACCGGCCTGGCTGGCATCCTTGCCCTTGTCGTGACCGGTGTCGATCGCCCGACATAGCGACGGCGCATCCGTTCGGGCACCGTAAGACTGCCAAACAAGACCCCGCCGCCGGCAATATTCAGCGCCGTGGCTGATGGGCCTGCCCCTGCACCTTTAGCAGCCCCCTCGGCGTTTGCAAATCTTGCGAGCAGCTGTTCAATATCCATCTCGAACATCTCGCCGATGTCGGTGGAATTGTTTGCTGCGGCAAGAATGCGCCGTGCTGTCGAGGTCGCCCCGCTGATCGTGCCATCGGGCGCAATCGAAATCATGGCATCGCGGATGGTGCCGACATGGGCGGCTTCGGGATGCAGATGCAAGATCACATCGCCTGCCCGTTCGTCAAAAAACAAAATACGTTCAAGCGCATCGGCATAATCGGCCACCATGCCGCGCACACGCAGGCAATCGGTACGTTTGATGTCATCACGCACCGCCGATACATCCAGCACCGAACACACCTTGCCGTCCGGATCAAACACCGGGGCGGCCGTGCAGGTCAGAACCGAATGCTGGGCCAGAAAATGTTCGTCCTTGTGGATGGTAATTGCGCGCCCTTCGACAATACAGGTGCCGATACCATTGGTGCCTTCGCGCTCCTCGCTCCAGACCGCACCGGGCAAAAGGCCGTTGGTGCGAAACGACGGCAAAAGCGACTGGGCCGCGACACTGTCAAGAATCACACCGCTATTATCGGTCAAAAACACCGCATAGCCCGAAGCATCAATCTTGCGATAAAGGGTGCGCACCAGATCATGGGCATGATGATAAAGCCGCCCGTTACGGTCGCGCAGCTGACGGGTCTGGCTTTCGGGCATCACTTCGGGGCGGCGCAAGGTATCATGTGCCAGACCAAAGCGTTCTTCACACCGTTGCCAGCTTTCAAGCACCGCACGATTTTGCGCCCCGCCGCTTAGCTGCAGGGCGGCCTCTATCCGTCCGCCGGGAAGGTTTCCTGACATAGACGTTATCTCCCTTGTGTCGGCGTTTTGATCCGGAAAATTCCAGCGCGTGGCTTTTGCCACATCCGATCACGGCCGAAATCCTAACACATCAGCCCCCTGCCACACCAAACAGTTTCACGGCAAATTCACAGCACAATCGCCAGTGTTCCATTTTTGGAACAAATTGCGCCAACCGCACCACATTCGACAGGACAGTGACACAACAACATGCAGCACCCAAAACACCCCAACCACCTGTAAAACAACACCTTCAGACCGAACTGGCACGCCGGGCACAGAGTGGCATGCGCTTTGCGGGTAGTACGGCGTCACAATCAATAAACGGGCGAACAAATCGCCTGTGGATCTCGGAGGAACGAATATGATCTACAAGAATCCAAATGACGCTGGCAGCCCGGCAAGCTTTAAGGGCCGCTATGAGAACTTCATTGGCGGCGAATGGGTCGCCCCGACCAAGGGACAGTATTTTGAGAATGTCTCGCCGGTGAATGGCAAACCATTCTGTGAAATGCCGCGCTCCACCAGCGAAGACATCGAAAAGGCACTGGATGCCGCCCATGCCGCCTTCCCGGCCTGGGGCAAAACATCGCCGACAGAACGCGCCAACATGCTCAACAAGATTGCCGATCGCATGGAAGCCAATCTTGAAATGCTGGCCGTTGCCGAAACCTGGGACAATGGCAAGGCGGTGCGTGAAACCCTTGCGGCCGACATTCCGCTCGCCATTGACCATTTCCGCTATTTCGCCGGTGCCATCCGCGCACAGGAAGGATCCCTTGGCGAACTTGATGACAATACGGTTGCCTATCATTTCCACGAACCGCTTGGCGTCGTCGGGCAGATCATTCCGTGGAACTTCCCGATCCTGATGGCGGTCTGGAAACTGGCCCCGGCACTGGCAACAGGCAATTGCGTCGTCCTGAAACCGGCAGAACAGACTCCGGCATCGATCTGTGTCTTGCTGGAACTGATTTCTGATCTGATCCCGGCAGGCGTCTTGAACGTTGTGCAGGGCTTTGGCGTTGAAGCAGGCAAGCCGCTGGCGCAAAGCAACCGTGTGGCCAAGGTCGCCTTTACCGGCGAAACCACCACCGGCCGCCTGATCATGCAATATGCTTCGGAAAACATCATTCCCGTCACCCTTGAGCTGGGCGGCAAATCGCCAAACATCTTCTTTGACGATGTGATGGCAGCCGATGATGATTTCCGCCAAAAAGCAGCCGAAGGCCTGGCCATGTTTGCCCTTAATCAGGGCGAAGTCTGCACCTGCCCGTCGCGCGCGCTTATTCAGGAAAACATCTATGACAAGTTCATGGATAACGTCCTGTCGCGTGTTGCCAACATCAAACTGGGCAACCCGCTTGATACCGACACCATGATGGGTGCGCAGGCATCAAACGAGCAGATGGAAAAAATCATGTCCTATCTGGATATCGGCAAACAGGAAGGTGCCGAAGTTCTGTGTGGCGGCGACAAGGCCGATCTGGGCGAAGACCTGTCGGATGGTTTCTATATCCAGCCGACCATCTTCAAGGGCCATAACCGCATGCGGATTTTCCAGGAGGAAATCTTTGGCCCGGTGGTTTCCGCCACCACGTTCAAGGATGATGCCGAGGCACTCAGCCTTGCCAATGACACGCTTTATGGCCTTGGCGCCGGCGTGTGGACGCGTAATGGCAACCGCGCCTATCGCTTTGGCCGGGAAATCAAGGCCGGTCGTGTCTGGACCAACTGCTATCACCTCTATCCGGCCCATGCGGCCTTTGGCGGGTACAAGCAGTCAGGCATCGGGCGTGAAAACCACAAGATGATGCTGAACCATTATCAGCAGACCAAGAACCTTCTGGTTTCCTATGACCCGAAACCGATGGGCTTCTTCTGATCGTGACATCACCGAACCGGGCGGGCTTCATAACGGCCTGCCCGGCCATCCTTCCCGAAGACGGAGGTGACAATGACCGGCTCAGATGAAACCGACGGCATTCCCAACCGGGTCACGGCAACCGATAATGCCATTGCCCTGATCGGAAAGCTTAAAAATATCCACGGCCCGGTGATGTTTCATCAATCTGGCGGCTGCTGTGATGGCAGCGCGCCGATGTGCTTTCCCGAAGGGGAATTCAAAACCGGCGATCAGGATGTGTTACTCGGCCATATCGAAGGCAGCCCGTTTTATATCGGGCGCGCGCAGTTCGAATATTGGCGCCACACGCAATTGATCATTGATGTGGTCGATGGGCGTGGGGGTATGTTTTCGCTTGAAGGCCCGGAAGGCAAACGCTTCCTCACCCGATCACGCATCTTTAGCGACGATGAATGGAACGCGCTGAAGGAATATGAGGAAAAGGCCCCCATAGCCGACTGATCCGCATGAACTGAATCCACCCCGGCGTTTCGGCTTTGACATTCTCCCCCAGGGTGTCGAAACACGCCTGAACTGCCAAAGAGGCTGTCGCACCAAACGACGCGGCGCTTCTTTCCTCCCTGCCCGCTGCCACATTTAGTCTGGCGGCGGGCTTTTTTGCGTCTATCAGAACGACAAATCCTTGCGGATTATCGGGAAAACAGGTGGGTTCTTCCAACGCCTTCAGTCCGGGCCAAAATTATTGTTTTGTCAGATCCTGTGCGAGCATGAGCGCATTGCCATCCGGGTCATAGAATGTAGCGGTACTGACCATGCCTTCGATGGTTTCGGTCTCGCCATCAAATTTCACGTTTTCCTTTTCAAGGGCTGCCCGGGCCGACGCAATATCCGCAACGCCAAACACCGGCACCAAGTTGCCCGGAGACGGTTCCATCTGCTCTCCCAGCCCAAGGGTGACACCTTCCGTTTTCGTCTGCATTTCACTCCAACCGGCTTCGTCAATATGCATTAGCAGCTGAAAGCCAAGGTTCTTTTCATACCAATCCGCACTGGCATGGCGGTCCCGCACAGACAGGGCGAGAGTGATGGTGTTCTCCAAAGAAACGACAGACATGACACTTCCCTTTGTATTAAAAATATAGTAAATATAATTTATGGATATCCCGTTGCTTGTCAAGCTCACATCGAAAGCTTGGTCCTTGAAAATTCTGGCGCTGATGCATTCCGGCGTTCCGGGACGGCAGGCGCCGTTGGTCGCAGCAACCACGGCGTCGCGCAGTGCCTTTGCCGCAAGTCTCGCGCACCTGATCCAACTGGGATTGCTTGAGAGAAACCCGGGCCACGGCCACCCACTCCGGCCGGAATTCCGCCTAACAGTGCAAGGCAAGGTGATTGCCGCCATGGCCTACCGCATCCTGGAAGCGGCACCGGACGAAGACGAGTTTGATATTTTGAAGCGAAGCTGGCCTGTGCCGATCCTGGCATTGACGGAGGCCCCCTGCCGATTTTCCGCCATCAGGTCCGGTCTGGGTGCGATTACCGATCGTGCACTTTCAAAGTCACTGGGGATGCTCGAAGAACGCGAGTGGCTTCGGCGTGAAATTGATGTGTCACAGCGCACGCCGTTTCCAACCTATCAGGCGGTGAATACAGGAAAAACAATCAACCGGGCGATTAGATCGAGTCTCTAGTTCCTGCAAACTTAAATCGTCACAGGCTCCTGCGTCAGGATCCCAGAACAACCAGAACCGCGCCGCTTGCAGCACATAAGAATATCAACGACAAAAGTGCCGCGATCACAACCCGCCCGCCAACATGCAGGATTTTGCGAATATCAACGCTCAGCCCCAAGGCCGCCATGGCAAGGATGGTTAAGAACGACGCCGTGGTTTTCATCGGCGCGCGGGCCATATCGGGGACCAGTTCAAACGAGCAGGCGACCATCATCACAATAAAACCAATGATGAACCACGGCACGACCTGCGCGATGGGAAGCTTGGTTTCACGTGCACGCCCACCGATCAGGGCAAGGGTAAATATCACCGGCCCCAACATCAAAACCCGGATCAGCTTGACCAGCGTTCCGACCTGAACCGCAAGGGTGCCGGCCGGTGCGGTTGCCGCCAAGACCTGCGGCACGGCATAGACGGTAAGACCGGAAAAAATGCCATATTGGGTTGCCGATAATCCCAATCCGGCATGGAGCATCGGCAGGACAAAGACAAACAACACGCCCAAAACCGCGGTAAAGGAGATCGAGGCCGCCACATCATCAGATTTGGCTTCAATCACCGGAGCGGTCGCCGCAATCGCCGAATTGCCACAGATCGAATTGCCGCATGCCACCAACATCGACAGATGATTTGACAATCCCAACGCACGGCCGATGTGATAGCTGACAAACAGGCTGATGCTGACCACGGTAATAATGGCTGCAATCAAACCACCGCCCGCACTGCCAAGCGCCTGCACACTGATTGACGCCCCAAGCAATACAATGGCGATCTCAAGCACGGTTTTGGCACAGAACCGCACCCCGGCAACATAACGTGGGGCCAAACCAAACACGGACCGCACCACCACCCCGATCAAAATGGCAAAAACCAGACTTTCCACCCAGCCACGCCCGAAGAACACGCGTTCGGCATGCTCGGCCAGCTTGGCAGCAAGGGCGACCAAAAGGGTCACGGCAAGCCCGGGCAGGATTGGTTTGAGGCGGGCGTTAAAAAACATGATTTTCCTGTGTTTTGATCACGACCGGAAAATCTCACACCCAACCATTTACTTCCATCGAATAAAAACTCATATTTCATTCGATCAAATCGAATGATTAAAGCTTGATGCGTGACGAGCCGGAACCTGGAGCCCCAAGTTTAAAAGTTTGCCGCCTGCGCGGGAAAGACGCCGAGACAGAGCGGAAGATACCAACGCCATGATGACACTCGAACAGCTTCAGATATTTGTCGCGGTTGCCGAACGCGAACATCTGACCCGCGCAGCCGAGGCCATTGGCCTGACCCCGTCTGCGGTCAGCTCGGCAATCAAGAATCTCGAAGGTTTTTATGGCGTGGCCCTGTTTAACCGGGTGGGTCGGCGGATTGAGCTGACCCAGACCGGGCGGCTGTTTCTCGATGAAGCCAAAGCCACCTTGTCACGCGCACGGGCGGCTGAATTAACCTTGGCCGAACTCGGCGGTATGCAGCGCGGCGATTTGAACGTTTATGCCAGCCAGACGATTGCCAGCTATTGGCTGCCGCCGTTTTTAATGAAATTCCACGACCAGTATCCCGGGGTTGAAATTCATCTATCGATTGGCAACACCAAAACCGTCTCGGACGCAGTGCGCGGCGGGGCTGCGGACATCGGCTTTATTGAAGGCGATATTGATGAACCAACACTTGCCAAGCGCGAGGTCGCCGAAGACGCATTGGTGATTGTGGTCGGCCCCAAACACCCGTGGGCTGATGGCAAACCGATCAAGCCCAACGCCCTGATCACACAAACCACCTGGATCCTGCGCGAAGCCGGTTCGGGCACGCGGTCCGAATTTGAAAGCGCCCTGCGCGATCAGGGCGTTGATCCCGCACGGCTTCGAACCGCCCTTGTCCTGCCAAGCAATGAAGCCGTAATTACCGCAGTTGAAAGCGGCACCGCCGCCACCGCCGTCTCACAGTTCGCGGTAAGCTCGCTGATCGCCGAGGGCCGCTTGGCACGCGCAAACTTCGCCATTCCCCCGCGCAAGTTTGTTGTCCTGCGCCATAAGGAGCGCCAGCAAACCCAAAGTTCGCTGGCGTTGGAAAAGTTATGTCTGCCGCAAAACCCCTGAAATTAAACACATTCGGATATCAGGACCGATTTACTGATTGTCCTTGCGCCGTATCAGATCGGCCAGACGGGTAATACCGTCTTTGATCCGGTCGACTTTCTCGGTTGAGAAGCTCAGTCGTGCGGTATTCGCACCACTGCCATCGGTAAAGAAGGCCTGACCGGGCACAAAGGCAACCTTAACGTCTTCAAGCGCCTCTTCCAGTAATTGGCGGGCATCAATATGGGCAGGCAGGGTCAACCAGACAAACATGCCGCCTTCGGGCCGTGTCCATGACACGCCGTCTGGCATCATATCGGTCAGGGTTTGCAACATCACATCACGTTTGGCGCGATAGGATACACGCAGCTTTTCCAAATGCCCCGGAAACAGTTTTCGGGCGGCGTGCAGGGCGGCTTCCTGATTGACTGTCGAAACATGCAGGTTACCGGCCTGCATCATCAGAACCAGCTTGTCGATCACAGGCCGTGGTGCACAAACCCAACCGATACGCAGGGCCGGGGCGAGTGTTTTGGAAAATGTGCCCAACTGAATAACATTGCCCATTGCCGGATCGGCACCTTCTGCATCAAGGCTCAGCAGCGATGGCAGGCTTTCAGCCCCGTTATAGGAAAGCTTGCTGTATGCCGCGTCCTCAAGCAGCACCGCACCATAACGGCGCGCCAGCTCCAGCACGGCCTTGCGCCGCGCAATCGACCAGGATCGACCGGTGGGGTTCTGAAAATCAGGGGCGACATACGCCACACGCGCACCCTTGGCAAACGCGTCCTCAAGCTGGCTTAAGACCGGGCCTTCGTCCTCGGCATCAACACCGACATAGTTTGGCAAGCGGGTCGAGAAGGCCTGCATCGCACCAAGATAGCTTGGCTTTTCAACGATCAGATTGCGCCCTTCTTCCAGCAACAGGCGGGCAAGGATATCAAGCCCCTGCTGCGCGCCATTGGTGATCAGGATGTTGTCGATATCGCGCATCGCGCCCTGATCGGCCAAATCATCAACAATCCACTGACGTAAGGCCGGCAGGCCTTCGCTGACCGAGTATTGCAGACTGCGGCGCGCCTGTGCGTCGCACGCCATCATCCCGCCATAGATATCGCGAAAGGCATCAACCGGAAACAGATCAGGATCGGGCACCCCACCGGCAAAGGATATGACGTCCGGGCGCTCCGCCACCTTCAGCAAATCGCGAATTTCCGAAGCCCGCAAGGCAGACGCATCCCGCGCGATCAATTCATTCCATTGAACAGACATGACAACTCTCTTTAGGTCAGCTTTGTTGCCGTTATTTGGCAAGCATTACTGACCTAAATCAAGTTTATTTTTTATTGATGTGTCATTTTGAAATAAAATTACGCAAAAGACGCCAGCCCCATTAAATCACACGATCGCGAAATTCATGCTGACGGGGATCGATCAGCTGGTCCGCACCCGAAAACGTGGCAGGGAAAGCAAAATCCCCGCCGCCGCCATCACGAAGCAGAGCACGAGGGTCAACCAACTGGTCTGCGCCAGACTACTGCTTAGCCCGACAAGAAGCCCCGACAGGGGCTGTGTCATATTATTAAACAATATGATCACACCAGTTGTTTTGCCGTAATCCTTGGCCGGTATGATTCTTTGCCGGACGGTGCGGATATAGATATTGAACATCCCGTCAAACGCGAGAACTACAGAAAAGCCGACCATATAGAGCCAGAAATCCGGACTGATGGCGGTCACCACCCCACCCGCAAATACACCGAAAAACGATATCACCCCGATCCGGCCAACCGAAAGGCGACTTGCCCCAACCAGCATCAGAACGACAATCGTAAAAGCCGCACCCACGGTTTGCAGCAGTGCGTAATGCTCTTCACTTTGGGCATAAAGCCCCGTCACCATCGCGGCTGATGTCGCAAGTGTGACGCCAAAGATCAGGTTTACACTTGCTGTCAGGGCAATCACGCGCTTCAAGCCCGGAAGATGCACCACATGGGAAAGCGCCGTTTTTACCGGTACGATCCAGGATGGATTGTCATCGCTTGGCACAATCGAAATCCTGTTGCCCCGCCGCCAGATCAACATGGCAACCTCTGCGAGAACAAACAGGATCGCCGCCACGACAACAACGGTCTGCCAATCAGTTATGGCAAAGAGGCTCGCCGCCAGAAGCGGCCCCGTAACGATGCTGGTTTGATTGACACTTTGTGAGATCGACTGGATTTTCTCAAACCGCGCTTCTGCAAATATCTGCGGCAGCATCACTTCGCGCGCCATGAAGCCCTGTGTGGTCAAAAGCCCGCAAAGTGCGGATATGCCAACCACCCAGCCAAGCCCGCCAAACAGCGCGAACCCGATCAATCCCAGCACGCACACCACCGCCCGGCCGATCTGGCTGATTTGCATCAGACGCAAAGGGGAATAACGATCCGCCAAAACCCCGCACACCGGATAAAACAACACACGCGGCAAAGTTTCAGCGGCATAAGCCATGCCCGAAAGCGAGACACTTTGTGTGGTCTGATACACCACAAGGGGTACAACAAATAAAAGAAACTGATCGGCGAGCCTTGCGGCAAACATGGAGGAGAAAAACAGGCTGGAGGCCTGACGCAACCGCAACATTGTTTTGCCTATCTTGTTGACCTGGCATGCAAAAGAGTTCGCAGACAGCTTGGCCCGGTTACAAATTTTACAAAAGCAGCAATTCTGCATGGCAGTCAGGCGAACTCAGACATGCGTTCGCAAGATGACCGGCCCCTTTGACGACCAAGTCATATGCCTTGGCGCTTTGACTTGCCCGTTGTGATCAAACCAATTAAACATATAAAAAATGTGGAAATAAATTCGACTGCAATTTTTTGTGTAAAAATAGAAATCACACTTGCTTTGTGGGGCCATCCATATTACCCATCAAACACAAGTGAAATACAATTATAAACACATTTTTTTGTGTTGATTGCCACAGTTTGATTGATCGTCAGGAAAGAGAATGCAGCCCAATCTGACCCATCTCCGCCAGCTTGAGGCAGAGAGTATCCACATCATCCGCGAGGTGGCGGCAGCGTTTGAACGGCCGGTGATGCTTTATTCCATCGGCAAGGATTCATCAGTTTTGCTGCATCTGGCGCGCAAGGCGTTTTACCCTGCCCCGCCGCCCTTTCCGCTCATGCATGTCGATACCACCTGGAAATTCCGCGAAATGATCGAATTTCGCGACCGGGTTGCGGCTGAGTACGGCTTTGATCTGATTGTTCACATCAACGAAGAAGGCGTAAAACAGGGCATCGGCCCGTTTACCCATGGGTCAAGCCTGCATACCGATGTGATGAAAACGGAATCGCTTAAACAGGCGCTGAACAAATACAAGTTCGATGCAGCCTTTGGCGGTGCACGTCGGGATGAAGAAAAGGCACGCGCCAAGGAACGCGTCTTTTCCTTCCGCACCGAAACCCACCGCTGGGACCCGAAAAACCAGCGCCCGGAATTGTGGGATATCTACAACGCCCGGATCAACAAGGGTGAAAGCATCCGTGCTTTCCCGATCTCCAACTGGACCGAGCTTGATATCTGGCAATATATCTACCTTGAGCAGATCCCGATTGTACCGCTGTATTATTCCGCCAAACGTCCAGTGGTTGAGCGTGACGGTATGCTGATCATGGTCGATGACGACCGTATGCCGCTTAATCCCGGCGAAACACCGGAAATGAAATCGGTCCGCTTCAGGACTCTTGGTTGCTATCCGCTTACGGGGGCCGTTGAGTCTGAAGCCGCCACCTTGCCCGAGATCATTCAGGAAATGCTTCTGACCCGCTCAAGCGAACGTCAGGGCCGCATGATTGACCACGACCAGGCCGGGTCGATGGAGAAGAAGAAGCAGGAAGGCTATTTCTGATGTCCCATAAATCTGACCTGATTGCTGAAGACATTCTTGGTTACCTCAAGGCTCAGGAAGAAAAAAGCCTTCTGCGCTTCATCACCTGCGGCAGTGTCGATGATGGCAAATCGACCCTGATTGGCCGTCTGCTTTGGGATTCCAAACTGATTTTCGAAGATCAGCTGGCCGCCCTTGAATCAGACAGCCGCAAGGTCGGCACGCAAGGCGGGGAGATTGATTTTGCCCTGCTGCTGGATGGTCTGCAGGCCGAACGCGAACAAGGCATCACCATTGATGTTGCCTATCGCTTCTTCTCGACCGACAAGCGCAAATTCATCGTCGCCGATACGCCTGGCCACGAACAATATACGCGCAACATGGCCACCGGCGCCTCGACCGCCGATGTTGCCGTAATCCTGATTGACGCGCGTAAAGGCATCCTGACCCAGACCCGCCGTCATAGCTTTATTACCTCGTTGCTCGGCATCAAGCATGTGGTGCTGGCGGTCAACAAGATGGATCTGATCGACTATGACCAGTCGAAATTCGATCAGATCGTTGCCGAATATCACGAATTCGCATCCCAACTGAATTACAGCTCGATCACCGCGATCCCGCTTTCAGCGCTTCGTGGCGATAACATGATCGCGCCCAGTGCGAATACGCCCTGGTATTCCGGCCCAACACTTCTCGCCCATCTTGAAGATGTGCAGGTCGAACAGGACGCGATTGAAAAGCCGTTCCGCCTTCCGGTGCAGTGGGTCAACCGCCCCAACCTTGATTTCCGGGGCTTTTCCGGCACCATTTCGTCGGGCCGCGTCAAACCGGGTGACGAAATCGTCGTTACCGCATCAGGCCAGACCAGCAAGGTCAAGGACATCGTCACCTTTGACGGCAACCTTGAAGAAGCCATTGCGGGCCAGGCGATCACGCTCACCCTTGAAGATGAAATCGACATTTCACGGGGGGACGTTCTGGCAGAGGCAAAAGCCAAACCGGATTTCGCCGATCAGTTCGAAGCCCGCATCATCTGGATGCATGAAGATCATCTTCTGCCCGGTCGCCCCTATCTGATCAAGATGGGCACACAGGTTGCCAACGCGCAGATCAGCGACCTTAAATACAAGGTCAATGTGAATACGCTTGAACATGTGGCGGGCAAGACGCTTGAGCTCAACGAAGTCGGCATTGCCAATATTTCCGCCGACAAGGCTTTGGCCTTTGATCCCTATGACGAAAACCGTCATTCGGGCCGCTTTATCATCATTGACCGCTATACCAACGCCACTGTTGGAGCGGGCATGGTCAACCATTCCCTGCGCCGTGCGACCAACATCAAATGGCAGGAAATGGACATCAACAAGGGTGCGCGCGCCTATCAGAAGGGCCAGAAATCGGCCATTCTATGGTTCACCGGCCTGTCCGGGGCGGGTAAATCGACCGTCGCCAACCTGGTTGAGAAAAAACTCCATGCCATGGGCAAGCACACCTACACCTTGGATGGTGATAATGTGCGTCATGGGCTTAACAAGGATCTTGGCTTTACCGATGCGGACCGGGTGGAAAACATTCGCCGCGTTGGGGAAACCGCCAAGCTGTTTGTCGATGCAGGCGTGATCACGCTGGTGTCCTTCATCTCGCCGTTTAAAAGCGAACGCCAACTCGCACGCAGCCTTGTCGAGGAAGGCGAGTTTATCGAGGTGTTTATCGACACCCCGCTTGAAGTTTGCGAACAGCGCGATGTAAAGGGCCTTTATAAAAAGGCCCGTGCGGGTGAAATCGCCAACTTCACCGGGATCGACAGTCCCTATGAACGGCCCGAAAATGCCGAGATCGTGGTCAGCACCGCCGATCAGAGTGCAGAACAAGCCGCCGAAATCATTGTCGCCAAACTCGAAGAGTTCGGCGTTCTGGGGGCCTGGTTCCCGGAAATCTGATCTACCTTTTTTGCGCTGCTTCGATACATCGCAACACATTACTGCAAAAGCCCCGGTCTACTGATCGGGGCTTTTGTTTTAGGAAATTAGAAAATTACCTGACGATCGGTGATACTTCTAGTTTTCCCAAGCGCCTTGTCAAAAACACGAACAAGTCAAACTTCATCGAAAAACCACCCTTCGGTACATATATGATACAATCATGATCTACCCAGAAATAGGGAAAGAAGGATGACGTTTGACTGTCAATTGGCGTCTGAACTGTTTGATGCGGCAATCGACGAACACCGCTGGACGCCTTTACTTGAAAAGGTTGCCGTGAACTGCGGGGCGCGTTCCGGTGCCGTCATTAGCGTGAATATGGCCGGAGACAGTAATTTTCAGGCTGTTTGGTCCAGTAGCGTGATGACGGCGGAAGTTCAGCACGCCTACAACACCAAGTTTGCCCAATATGAAGCAGACGGCATTCCCGTCATCCGCGACAGCGAACGCTTTTCCATCCTGACAGAAAATGACCTGTGGCCCAATGAACCGAACCTGCGCAATCGGCCGGATTTTATCGGTCTGCGTGAAATGATGGGTATTGACCATCGGATAGTAGCGCGCATCAACGAGGACCGAAGCTGGTTCAACACATTCGCCCTGCAGTTTGCCGTCGGTCGACCTCAGGCCAGCCTTGCTGAAAAGCAGAGCTTTGCAGCCTATCTGCCCTTCATGGGGCAGGCGGTAAAACTTGCCAATATTTTTACACAATTAAAGGCACGCTTCCGGGCCGTGTTAACCGTGCTTGACCGCTATGCCGTGCCCGTTTTCGTCGTCAATCAACAGGGACATATTGTGGTCGCCAATGAGTCTGCTGAAGTCATCATTTCTCAGGAAAATGGTGTTGGCCGTGATCAACAGGGGCGCATCCGCCTTTCCGATAGCGATGCCCAATTCCAACTGCTTGACGCCATCCGCGGTGCCTGTGCATCGGCAATTGGCGGCAGCGATCAGCCCGAAAGCATTTTCAATGCCCCGCGCCTGACACGCGACGCCCCCTTTTGTATTGAAGTTTCTCCCTTGCGCGATACGGACATGGAACTGGCCGGAAGCTTCTTTTCCGGTGCCTTGGTCAAAATTTACGATCCCGCCTATCATCCAGTTATCCGCATCGAAGCTTTTGCCACTGTCTAT
>NZ_JRJE01000005.1 GCF_000763295.1 Thalassospira australica
TCACCCCATTGTCGCGCAGCTTGGCGACACGCCGCAGACAGGCCGATGGCGAAAGCCCGACCTTTTCTGCAAGATCGGCATTGGCGATATCAGCGTTTTACTGCAGTTGGCGCAGTATTTTGGTATCGATTTGATCCAGGTTCATCATCTTCACGCAACTCCAAAGCGCCAATTTATCAAACAACGCTGCCATATTGCGCCGCTTTGCGCAAATACGCTGCCCGTTGCATCAGATGGCATGGCATCATGTGCCGCATCAAACATTGCCAACACACGCCAAAACAGCGAGCTGGCAAATTTCGATAATTCCAAAAGTGCGGTCGTTTGCCGCAAAAGCCCCACCGGTGCCCGGCACCAGATACCTGATGGATAAGACGCCCCATGACCCGCGCCATGCAACGTTACCTTTTTGACCTGATCAACCGCAGTCAGAAGCTGTTCGTTACCTTGATGAAGGTGATGTTGCCCGTCATGATCATTGTGCGGATTGGCGAGGAGTTCGGGGCGATTGAGGTTGTTTCCGAGTGGCTGACCCCGGTGATGGCCCTGATCGGGTTGCCACCGGAAGCGGGGCTGATCTGGGCGACTTGTGCGCTTGTGAGCATGTATGGCGCGGTTGGTGCCTTTATCGGGCTGGCAGGCCATCTTGATATGACAGCGGCCCAACTGAGCGCGCTGTGCGCGATGATGCTTTTTGCCCATGGACTTCCGGTCGAACAGGCAATTGTCAAACGCGCCGGTGCCAGCTTTTTTGCCACCACCGCCCTTCGGATCGCTGCGGCCGTGGGATACGGGGCGCTGGTGACATGGATAAGCAACATGACCGGGTGGCTGTCCGAACCGGTTGATTTTACCTGGATGATCGGCGGCGATATGGAGATGGCAGCAACCGGCGTTGCCGGTTGGGGTGACTGGACCGTTCAGACCATCAAATCGCTTGTCGTCAGCTTTGCCGTTATCACCAGCCTTTTGATCATTCTTGATGTGATGAAGGTTAGCGGCCTGACCGACAAATTCACACTGGCCCTGTCGCCGATCTTGCGGATTTCCGGCCTGTCGCGCGATGTGGCGCCTGTGACCACCATTGGCGTCCTGCTTGGCCTGACATTTGGCGGCGCGCTGATTATCGAAGAAGCGCGCAAAAACAATTACCCCAAGCGCACCCTGTTCCTGTCGCTCAGCTGGTTATCACTGTCGCATTCCCTGATTGAGGATACTGCCATCATGCTGGCCCTTGGTGCGGACATCTGGGTGGTGCTTGTCGGGCGCGTGATCCTGACGCTGATCATCATCGCCCTTCTGGCGCGCCTGACCCTGCGCTGGGACAAGCCACAAACAGCGTTGGCAACAGATAGTGCTACCTGACTCTTAGGATGCCAGCCAGTCAACAAGCGGCTTCCATGTGGATTTTTCGGCACGCGAGCCGACCATCATGCCGATATGCCCGCTTGAGGGATGCAATTCAGAACGGACATCTTCAGGGCAGGCATCAAACAAGGCCTGCGCGCTTTCGGGCGGGACGATACGGTCATTTTCCGGAATGACGGTAAGCACCGGGCATGAAAGGTCGCCCGGATTGATATCAATACCATCAATCTGCCATTGCCCCTTTGCCGGTTTGTTTTCAACATACCAGCCAATCAAACAATCGACCGCAACACGCCGCGGCAATGGCACCCCGTCATTTAGCCAGTCTTCCAGTCCGACAAAATCGCGTGCCTTGCCGGAATCTGTTGCCATGGCGTGAAAACGGCGGAACTTTTCACCGATCATAAAGGGATCGAGGCTGGCAAACAGGCTTTGCAGCACATCAACAGGCAGTGTGTCATGGATGGCAAGCATTTGAGGCAGGGATGGTGCAAAGGCGGCTGCAATGCGTGACTGGGTCGGACCAGCCGCCATGAAATCCCAAGGAGTTGCCAGCAATATCAGCCTGGAGACCTGTGCGGGATCAACAAGCGTTGCCGCAAGGGCGAGAACCCCGCCCATGCAATAGCCCACAACCGGCACTGGTCCGCCGTTCATATCGGCCACGTCCTGAAGGATTGTCACCAAACGCCCGGCAATATAATCATCAAGCCCGAAATTGGCTTCATCCATGCCCGGATAGCCCCATTCGACCAGAAGCGGACGATAGCCGCATCTGGCCAAATAGCGCGCAAAGCTTCGTTTTTCGTTCAGATCAAGAATGTAGCCACGGTTCACCAGCGAGGGCACCAGCAGCACGATTTCCCCCGTGCCCTTGCCCTTTTGCGGAGCGGTCGGGCCAAAATCATAGACCCTGGTTGAGCCGTCTTCCCAGATCACGGGGGTGTCTGTGCGCGCATCGTCGCGCGGGCGGCGATAGGGATGTTTTTGATAGGCGCGCACACCGTCATGGAACCCGGCGTGGCGATCAAAGGCGACACGATCAAGCGCCTGGGCAACATCATCGGGATGGAAGGCTTCCATCTCAGTCAGAAGTTTCTCCGCCTGATCCTTCAGTTCCGGCTTCCAGGGCAGCAATTGTTTCAGAAAGATCGGCAATGCGGCGCGCGAGCTGAGCCAGCTCGTCATCTCGACTGCCATGTGCATCGGAAGCGGTCTTGGCCCCGCCCGCTTTTGGCTTTCCCTTTTTGGCGGACGCGGCTTTTGTTTTGGCGGACTGATCATTGTTCCCCTGCCCCTTTGCAGCATCTTTTGCGGCACATGTATTTTTCGAAGTCTTTTTCGCATCCTTGGCAGCAGACTTTACATCTGCATCTGCATCTGCATCTGCATCTGCATCTGCATCTGCATTCGTATCCCCATCAGCCGTTGGCGCGGATTTTCCCGGGTTGGTTTGGCCACTTTGTGGCGTGCCTGTCATGTTGGCCATTGCCGCCATATTGGGGGGAAATGGCATCCCGCCCGGGAACGGCCGGGTTGGCAGATCGCGTGCGGCCTTGGTCATCTGATCCATCATTGCCTGCAACGGGTTGGCCGTGCCCGACACCGCCCCCAATGGATTGGCCGCCCCCGTCACCGGATGCTGCCCCATTGCCATTTGCCCGATCAAATTGCCCCAGGCTTCGAACCCTTCGCCCATGCGCGTGGTATCCGCACCAAGGGATGCGTAAAGTCGGCCAATGGCACTTGCGGCCTGTGATCCGTCTGCCGTTGCGGAAACCTGTTCGCGCCACAGGGCAAGGAACTGTGCGGCGAGCTGTTCAAGACGTTCGTCATCATCCATCGCGGTTTCGCCATCGCCCCTGTGATCAGATTGATCATCCGATGGGCTGGCGGCACCGGGATTGGCTGTGCCGTCGGTGATATCGTTCGTCGTGTCGGGGTCCTTGGCCATATGGGCGCCTTTATCATTCCCTGATGCGAAGCATGTTTGGTGCATTACTATAGATTGATGTCGATCTCGGGAAAACGAATTCCCATGCTGCGCCACAACAAACGGTATCCAAAGTTGTTTTTCGCACCGCACTTCACGTTGAATACTGGACACATTGGAAAAATCGCGGCACTCTCTTTACTTCTGAGCGAATGCAAAATCGAAAATGCTGCGCAACATAAAATTCAAATCCGTAATTTGTGCATGCGCAAAGCGGGTGGATCGATACCACCGGAAATGTTCGCCAGATAAACGTCCGGGAAACAGGGAAGCAGGAAAGACGCCATGACCTCCAAGAAATCAGATGATCAGGACCGCATCATTATCAAGAAGTATGCGAACCGCCGTCTCTATAATACGGCGACCAGTTCCTATGTAACGCTTGATCACCTTTCGCAGATGGTCAAAGACAATACCGACTTTGTTGTTTATGACGCCAAATCGGGCGAAGACATCACACGTCCGGTCCTGACCCAGATCATTGTCGAGGAAGAAAACAAGGGGCAGAACCTTCTGCCGATCAGTTTCCTGCGTCAATTGATCGGCTTTTATGGTGACAGCCTTCAGGGGCTTATTCCAAGCTATCTTGAACAGGCGATGCAGGCATTTGGCCACAATCAGGATCAGATGCGCGAATATATGCAGGGCACCATGCAGGGCATGTTCCCGTTCGGCCAGTTCGAAGAAATGAACAAACAGAACATCGCGCTGTTCGAGCAGACGATGAAGATGTTCTCGCCTTTCGCCCTTGATGAAAATGGCCAGCCGACCGGTGACGCTCCCAAGCGCCCGACCGCGCCCGGGGCTGCGCAAACCGATGCGTCGCTCAATGAGCTTAAAAGCCAGCTTGAAGCCATGCAGGCGCAGCTTAACAACCTGGCTGGCGGCAATAAATCCGATAAGTAACGACTGATCCCCGGCAACGGGGGATGAATTTGCAAAGGGCGAAGCATTTCTGATGCTCCGCCCTTTTTTCGTTCCGGTTTCCATCGCCCGTCGATTGGCAGGGCAGATGATGCCCACCGGGGCGGCACCAATCCTGCATAAACTTTTTGTTAACTGTTTTCACCCGCCCGGCAGCGCCGCAAGGCGGCAATTTTTGCCGGGTAAACATCGCAATTACAGTGCAACAACATGGAGTCTTGAACCCGACAGGTAATATCGTCCCTAAAGACCGAAAAAAACATGACCGCGATCACACCGATTCCCATGCTCCCGGCCCGCAGGACCGATGCCACGAGCACTGGAACCGATGGTCCTGCCGGGATCGGGATTGCCAAACTTGCGCAGATTTCACCTGTGGAGAAAATTGCGCAAAGTGGTGGCGCGTGGCTGCAACCCCATGATCTTGTGGGCAGTGCAGCATTCTGGACCCAACTTTTGGGGCAGGTCTTGCCTCAGGAAAACCTTTTGCAACCGCCGGTCATTCAAGATGCGCATGCCAGCTATGCACGGCATTTCGAACCTTACAGCGTAGAAACCAACGTCTTTTTTTCGCCTTCTGCACTAGACAAAGACAGCTCAATTGACCTATATAGCTAGCTTCTGGCGGAATGCTGCAATGATTATCTGACCCAAGTTCAGGTACAATACAGCCAATCGCAGCCTGAAAATGGCGCTGCGATGCGTTGTAATTTGGGCGATTCAAAAGAAGCCCGACAGCATCCTAAGTGGGGATTAATAACTGGCGGTTGATAACGGATTATAAAATGACTGAGATTGCTCAAAACGAAGAACCGAAGCGCGCAAACCGCGCCACTGACACTGACCGTTATGTTGGTCAGCGTATTCGCGAACGTCGCATTATGCTGGGCCTTTCCCAGCAGCAGATGGCGGACCTGATCGGTGTTACCTATCAGCAGGCCCACAAGTATGAGCGCGGCATTAACCGCATCTCTGCTGGTCGTCTGTTTGAGATCTCCCAGGTTCTGGGTGTTCCGGTGAGCTACTTCTACGAAGGTCTTGAAGGCAGCCAGGAAACCGAACTTAATACGCGTCAGCGTATGTGCCTTGAACTTGCGCGTAACTTCGCAAGCATCAAGCACGAAAAACATCAGGAAGCGCTGAGCCAGATGGCACGTGCGCTTGCAGACCAGGCTGCCTAAGTCCGACTTTACGGGCTCAAGCATCAGCTTATGAAAAGGTTGTTCTCCGTTTTTGGAGGACAGCCTTTTTTTGTATCTGCAAACGGACAAAAAAAGGGGACGCGAACGTCCCTTGTCAAAGGTGCACCCAAATGCCCTTAAACTTCGACCATCACCAGATCATCTGAGTGAATGATGGCATTGCCCCGGGTAAAACCAAGGGTCGCCTCGATGTCGGCTGAGGCATGACCGATCAAAAGACGGGTTTCTTCGGTGCCATAGGACGTAATACCGCGGCCAATCTCAAGACCATCGGCATCCAGCACCCGCACAGCATCCCCATGCTTGAAACGCCCCTCAACGCCGGTGATCCCGGCCGCCAGCAGGTTCTTGCCCGCCCGCATGGCCTTTGCCGCCCCGGCATCGACAATGATCGCACCAGATGCCTTAAGAGACGTGGCGATCCAGTGACGGCGCGCGGCCATCGGGCTTTCGCTTGGCAGGAAGACGGTATTGGGCGCGCCTTCCAGCTGGGCTTTGAGCGGATGATAGATGGTGCCGCGTGCAATGATCATGCGGCAGCCGGCCTTCATGGCGATTTCGGCGGCCTGTAGCTTGGTGACCATACCGCCGGAGCTGTACATTGTCGGGGCGACACCGGCCATATCGAAGATTTCCGGGGTCAGTTCGCGCACTTCGGGCACGAGTTCGGCATCCGGGTTCTTGCGCGGATCGGCAGTATAAAGCCCATCAATATCCGAAAGCAGCACCAGGGTATCGGCCGAAATCATATGGGCGACCTTGGCCCCGAGACGGTCATTATCGCCAAAGCGGATTTCCTCGGTCGCGACCGTGTCGTTTTCATTGATCAGCGGAATGGCGCCCCGGGCCAAAAGGGCATTGAGCGTCCCGCGTGCGTTGAGATAACGGCGACGGCCTTCCATGTCTTCAAGCGTTACCAGAACCTGCGCCATGGTCAGGCCATTGCGCCCAAGGGCCTCTTGCCAGACCTGTGACAGGCTGATCTGACCGGTGGCGGCAGCGGCCTGTTTGTCGGCCAGGCTAATGGTGCGGTGATCCAGCCCCAGCAAACGCCGCCCCATGGCAATGGCGCCACTTGACACGATGATGACCTCGACACCGCGTTCACGCAGAAGGGCGATGTCATCGGCCAGCGCCTCAAGCCAGGCCCGGCGCAGCTTGCCGGTGTTTTCATCGACCAGCAGGGCAGAGCCCACCTTGATGATCAGGCGTTTTGCATCCGCCAGGGCGTGGTTGGTCACGGCTGGAAGCCCTCTTCTTCGCGACCCTCCATGGCCCGGCGTTCCCGCTCGCCATCGATATGGGCACGTATTTCGCGGTGGATATCCTTGATCCCCTGCTGGGTCACACCCGAGACGATATGAACTTTCTTGCCGATGCCCTTTTCAAGGATCTCGCGTTGTTCTTCGACCATTTCGGGCAGGAGCTGATCGGATTTGGACAGGATGACGATTTCCGGCTTGTCGACCAGCACCCCGGCATAGCCTTCAAGCTCTTCACGGACCGTCCTATAGGTCGCGACCGGATCTTCCTCGGCACAGTCGATCATATGGACAAGCACTTCACAGCGCTCGATATGGCCAAGGAAACGGGTGCCGATGCCCTTGCCTTCGGAGGCACCTTCGATCAGGCCGGGAATATCGGCCAGAACGAATTCCTTGTCATCGACATGCACCACGCCAAGCTGCGGATGCAGGGTGGTAAAGGGATAATCGGCAATTTTCGGGCGCGCATGCGACGATGCCGCCAGGAAGGTCGACTTGCCGGCATTTGGCAAACCGACCAGACCGGCATCGGCGATCAGCTTCAGGCGCAGCCATACCCACATTTCCTCTGCCGGCCAGCCTTCTTCGGCACGGCGCGGTGCCTGATTGGTCGATGATTTGAAGTGCGTGTTGCCACGCCCGCCATCGCCGCCGCGGCACAGCAAATAGGTCTGGCCATCTTCGACCATATCGACAATCAGGGTTTCGCGGTCTTCGGCCATCACCTGGGTTCCGACCGGGACCTTGATGGTGATGGATTTACCACCACGCCCGGTGCGGTTACGGCCCATGCCATGCATGCCGATTTCGGCCTTGAAATGCTGCTGATAGCGGAAATCAATCAGGGTGTTGAGGTTTTCGACCGCCTCAAGGATGACGTCACCACCGCGCCCGCCATCGCCGCCGTCCGGGCCGCCGTACTCGATGTATTTTTCACGGCGGAAGCTGACCGAACCGGCACCGCCGCGGCCACTGCGCACATAAATCTTGGCTTCATCGAGAAACTTCATAACCGGTCCTTTGGGCGGTGCCCTTATTTATAATGTCGATCCCGGCGCGCAACAGCCCTGCGCTTCGACGGGATTTGAAATTCTATATCATATAATACCAACAGCTTTAATTATTGACCGGTTTGACCGGCTTGTCGCGTCTGCTGGCAAGGCATGTTTCGCGCCTTGGTCCTTCTGACCACAAGCGATACATAACGATGCCCGGCGGGCGCGACAAAACGGCCCTTCGGGTGGGTCAAATTCGCCCATCGGCTGTGTTCCGTCGCTTGCCCATATCCCCGATATGACCGGCGCGACGCGCCTTGCCGAATGAACGAATTTGGCGCCATCAAACCGCTCAATAATTAAAGCTGTTGGTATAAAACAAGGGAGGAATGATTGCTCATTCCTCCCTTGCAAAATTCGGTACGAAGACCGCACCCGACGGGAGGCTTACGCCTCTGCCGGAACGACGGTTACGTAAGTACGACCCTTGAAGCCCGACTTGAACTGGACAGAACCGTTCACAGTCGCAAACAGGGTGTGGTCTTTGGCAAGGCCAACATTGTCACCGGCATGGAACTTGGTGCCACGCTGACGAACGAGAATGTTGCCTGCAACAACTGCCTGACCACCGAATTTTTTAACGCCGAGACGGCGACCTTCGGAGTCACGACCGTTGCGCGAACTACCACCAGCTTTCTTATGAGCCATGAAACTCTCCTAAAACTGCATCTCTACCTGATAAATCAGGCTTTGATGTCCTTGATGCGCAGAACAGTCAGGTTCTGGCGATGACCATTTTTACGACGGTAGTTATGCCGACGCTTTTTCTTGAAAACGATCACCTTGTCGCCCTTGGCCTGCTCGAGAACTTCTGCCGTGACAGAAGCACCTTTGACCAACGGAGCACCAACCTTCGGCGCACCGTCACCAGCAACCATGAGAACTTCTTCAAGTTTCACGGTTTCACCGGTCTGGGCAGCGATCTTTTCGACTTTGATAACGTCGTCGGCGGCAACTTTATACTGTTTGCCACCAGTTTTGATGATTGCGTACATCTAAAAGTTCCTGAAAAATATTCTGGAAACACAAACGCGCAGCTCGGTGCCGCTGCTAACAGATACCGAACCGCTGCGAAGAACGGGTGAATTACCGCTTTTGACCCCGAGAGTCAACTGCGAAGTCACCGATCAAGCGCCTCAACCCCGCAGATTTGCCCCACACCACGCCAACCTGTGACATGTGGCAGATGCATGGCTCGAACCATAAGGAAAAGCGCCAGGCAAACCGCCAGACAAAAGAACCCGCACGGAATTACGATTTCCCTCTTGCAATCTTGCGCCGGGACCGTTAAACACCGCGTCGAACGCCAAGACCACACATGCGGAGAGGTGCCGGAGTGGTCGAACGGGGCGGTCTCGAAAACCGTTGTACTAGCAATAGTACCGTGGGTTCGAATCCCACCCTCTCCGCCATTTTCGGAACATTAGCGTTTATAATTGAAGATACTCACACAAGAGATCCTCGAACCAGAGAGTCGATTGTCGTCGCTATAGGATCTATTGGTAACTCTAGAAATCAGCCTACTGAACGCCGCCAACAAACGACTTCCTTAATTACACGGTCTATCTCTTCTTTCTTCAAATACGGATGCATAGGCAAGCTCAAGACCTTTTGGCTCGCATCCATTGAATTCTTTAAGCCTTTCGAGACAACAGGGTACCGGCGAAAACCCGCCTGTTCGTTAAGAGGCTTGGGGTAGTAAACAACCGTCGGAATACCAGCATCTTTCATATGTTGTTGCAAAGAGGGCCTTCGCTCCGAGCTTTCGACACGAATAGTGTATTGCGCCCAGCTAGACTGGTTTCCTTCATTAATGGTTGGCGTCACCACCGTTTCAGATAGCCCCTCCCCGTAATAATCAGCCACCCCTTGACGGGCTTCAAGCTCTTCAGCAAATACATCAAGCTTACAGAGAAGAACAGCTGCCTGTAAAGTGTCGAGACGACTATTCATGCCAATACGTACATTGTCGTACTTCTCTGTTCCCTTCCCATGCTGGGCGATAGATTTTGCGAGCTCCGCCCGCTCTTTGCTTCGACACAGGACAGCGCCACCATCACCGTAACAACCGAGCGGCTTAGCCGGAAAGAAGCTGGTAGTCACCCAATCGGCATATTCCAAGCGTGATCGCTTTCCCTCTTGAAGGGCACCAAAGGCCTGAGCAGCATCAGATACCAGAACAAGGTCGTATTTGTCCGCCAAAGCACGTAGTTCTTTGTAGCGAGCAGGTTGGCCAAACATATCGACCGCAACAATCATCGCAGGGTCGAGGCCCTGACCTTTTGCCTCTGAGATCGCCACCTCAAGACTCTCCGGACATATATTGAAATCTAGAGGGTCGATGTCGACAAAGAACGGCGTCACCCCAAGAATTGCGAAAGCCCCAGCCGATGCGACAAAAGTAAAAGCTGGCACAAAAACGGCTTTTCCTGGCCCGATTCCCTCAGCTTGGCCTACAATAGTGAGGGCATCTGTACCATTCGCACAGGCAACAACTTGTCCACCGCCGTTAAAGTTAGAAAGTGTCTCTTCAAATTCTGGGATTAGAGACCCGTTGATGAAATCAGCTCTATCCAGAACCTCTGTCATTTTTCGGTCGACTTGGCTCCTGATCCGGTCACGTTGGGTATGTAAATCTATAAAACGCATCGCGCTATCCTGCCTCATCCAAGCACCCAACGGGCTAGACGAAACCCCTGAGCACTGCTTTCATATTGTTGTTATTTATACAAAGCGGTTAATTGCACAATTGTTAAGGCTCTACCCTATGGACTGCCCGATTAAGGCAAGGCAAATATCTTGGACCCTGCCCAATCTCTTTCGGATCGACCTACCAAAACGAGCCCATAAACTCCGGTGATGAGACCGCGTCCGGAAGTACTGTTTCTTCAAGCTCTGCGGAAAAGTGACTGGCGAGAAACCATCACGCCAGCAAATAAAGGGCAAGGAGAGCTGATCACGTTTGCTCTCTGCGCAAAGCTCGGTGAACCATGCCTCGTCCAATGCCTTAACAGCGTCTTTGTTATGACGGCGCAATATCATGTTGTTCTCAAAGAGCGGTGCAGGATCTGCGAGCCCTGCAAGGCGATACTTTTCTTCCTGACGCACGAAAACCATGTCGTCGTCATACCCCATGCGTCGGCATTCCTGGAACTCGTCATAAAGATTATCCCGAAACGGATGTTCGGATACTGCGAAATCGGGCCAATCGAGTTTGTCCAGAAGGCTCGACGGATCTTGTTGAAGATGCGCGTTGCCATCGACATAGACGGAATAGTCGTGATCGGGAAAAAACAGATGCGGTTTCAGTTTGGGCAGGCGGGAATAACGCGTGGGATCAAGCCCCGGATTATCAAACAGGCGAACCTGCCATCGAGAGCGTCCAGAAAGTCTCTTCCAGAAGGATGGTTTTCGGTCTGTCAGCAGAACAAAGTCCCAGCCAGGGAAGGATGGCAAGGGTCTGACTTCGTCATAACCGCCGACAATCACGGTATAAATTACCTTGCGCATATGTGCCTTTCTGACTATTCGCCATGAATGGGCCATGTTAACAATCAAGCCCTGAAGGCTGAAAGTTATAGCCCCCGAATAACTCGGATACAAGAAGCGCCATCCGTTTAGATATCTGATGTTTGCCCAGATTATAGCAGGGAAAGATGTGTGGTTTTGCTGGCCTGTATCAGGCCCACAAATCAATGGACCGAAATCAACTTGCCGGCCAATTGCAGGCTGCGGGAAACGCGATTTTACATCGCGGCCCCGATGATGAGGGTTTCTGGATCGACGCGCACGGACACATCGGCCTCGCGTTCCGCAGACTTGCCATCCAGGATCTGAGCAATGCCGGCCATCAGCCCATGGAGTCATACTGTGGGCGGTTTGTGATCGCTTTTAACGGCGAAATCTACAATCACTTGGAATTGCGCCGCAGTTTGGAAATAGAGAACCCGGATTGCAAGGCTTGGCGAGGACATTCAGACACCGAAACCCTGATCATGGCCATTCACCAATGGGGCTTGGACGAAACCCTTGCGCAACTGGACGGAATGTATTCGTTTGCGCTGTGGGACAACAAAACGCAAAAACTTACACTTGCGCGCGACCCCTTTGGCGAGAAGCCATTATATTACGCCACCTTTGGCAACTCGGTTGCATTTTCTTCTGAAATCAAAGCCTTACCACCATTGGGGGTTCCCAATGACAACATAGACGACCGTGCTCTTGCCTCTTACCTGCGTCACCGATATATCCCGGCCCCAAAAACGATCTGGCAGCATATCCGGAAACTACGTGCTGGTGAGTACATCCAATGGTCTGCCGAAACCGGCTCCAATCCTCGCCACCATCAATACTGGAACGGCGAAAAAGAAGCCGTTTCGGCGTATTCCGCACCATTTGAGGGAACACGCGAAGATGCCAAAGTTTTACTTGGTGAAAAGCTTGAAAACCTCGCAGCAAGGCGCTTGATTGCTGACACGCCACTTGGGTGCTTCTTGTCAGGCGGAATTGATTCGTCACTGGTAACAGCACTGGCCGCGAAAGCATCCGAACAACCGGTTGGCAGTTACACGATACGCTTTGACAACCCACGCTATAATGAAGCAGATCACGCGCAAAAAGTTGCGGCACATCTTGGCACGAACCATCACGAGGTGCATGGCTCGGCACAAGAAGCGGCCAAACTGGTTCCCGAACTCGCAAAAATTTGGGACGAACCCTTTGCCGATCCGTCGCAAGTCCCCACACTGCTTCTTTGCCGCAAGACCCGTCAGCATGTCACCGTCGCACTTTCCGGGGATGGCGGTGATGAATTCTTTCTCGGTTACAGCCGATACGCCGCAGTAAAAGCAGGCTGGCACAGCCGAAACCCGAAGAGATTACCGAGCAGATTTTTTCCGTGGAAGAAGCTGGACAAACTCGCTGGTTTGTTGCGCAACAAACCAAGCGTGAAGGCAAGACGCAGCTATACGAAGATGCTTCGCGACGCCACCAACAAACTGCCTGCCTTTAACCATCACCATAACAGTTTTTGGCGTCACGGCCTGCCGCTTAATCGCGAATATCTGCAGGACGGGATGGAAATTGATGACATATGGCCTCTCTCGCCAGAGACAGTTGGCATTTTACCAACTGCTAACAGCCTGATGGTTGCAGATAGCCTTTGTTATTTACCAGAAGACCTGATGGTTAAAGTCGACCGGGCATCAATGAGCACTTCGCTTGAAACGCGGACCCCCTTCTTAAACAGGGAACTTGCAAAACTTTGCTGGTCGATGCCGCAATCATGGAACGAAGGGGAAGATGGTCGCCTTAAAACACTGCTGCGCGATATCCTTTACGATCATGTTCCCGCAGAACTTGTTGACCGCCCCAAGCAAGGCTTCGACCCGCCGATCCGCGAATGGCTACGGTGTGATTTGCGTCAGTGGGCCAATGAACAAGTCGAAGAGATGCCAACAGCTTTGAAAGATCGGCTAGATATGACCGAAATCGGCCAGTGCTTTGAAGACCATCAACGCGGAGCCAATCTTGAAGGCGACCTCTGGCCTATTCTAATGCTATCGGCTTGGGGGCAAGAAAATCTGTCGATGTTTGAGCAATAGGCCTTTTGATATTGACTAAAGCCCACTTACGCTTCGCGCAAACACCCTCAACGTCTCCTCACTCACATGATGCTCAATCCCCTCGGCATCAAATTCTGCAACTTCGGGATCGACCCCGATGGAGACGAGGAAGTTATAAACGATCTGATGACGTTCGCGACATTTTTTGGCGAGTGCTTCGCCTTTTTCGGTCAGGAAGATGGCGCGGTAGGGGCGGGATGTGACGAAGCCGTCGCGTTCCAGGCGCTTGATGGTGTTATTGACTGTGGCTGCGGTCACGCCGAAACGTTCGGCCAGGGCGACCGAGCGCGCTTCGCCTTCTTCGGCGATTAAATCACCAATCATTTCCACGTAGTCTTCGGTCACTTCGCGGGCATGTGCATCGCGCAGGCGTGCGAAAACTTCTGCCTTGTTATGACGCGGGTTAAGCGCGCTATCCTCACCCATTAATCTCTCCAATCCGGATACCTGAAACCTTCATAACAACTAAGCTTGGAAATAGCAATTTAGCCTTGACTAACTTTAAAAGTCCGCACATAAATAGTGGACATTCGATAGAGTGATTTCAATTTTCATCCGGGACGTATCCATGCGCCTTTTGGAGACTCTGCACAAAGCCGCCCTGACTTGCAGCCTGCTTGCCATCGCGATGGTTTTCGGCGCCAGTACCGGCACAGCTGTGGCAAAGCCGTTGAATGTGGTTGCAACAACATCAATGATTGCCGATGCCGCGCGCCAGATCGCAGGCGACCGCGCAGAGGTCAAGGCGTTGATGGGCCCCGGTGTTGATCCCCACTCCTACCGCCAGACACGCAGCGATATCGCCGCGATGGCGCGTGCCGATCTTGTTCTGTGGCATGGATTGTATCTGGAGGCACAGCTTGAAGAGTTTTTCCTTGATCTTGGAAAGCGCCGCAATGTCGTTGCCGTCGGCGAGGCTGTCGCCCGAGACAAGCTTCTGAGCCATGCCGATTATGACGGCCGGTTTGATCCCCATGTCTGGATGGATCCGCAATTGTGGGAAACGGTTGTTCATGCGGTGCGCGACGCCCTGATTAAAACCGACCCGGAAGGCGAAGCCACCTATCGCGCCAATACCGATAAACATATTGCCGAGATCGAAAAACTGGTCAGCTATATGAACAGCGTATCGGCAACCGTCCCGGAAAAAAGCCGTGTACTGTTGACGGCGCATGATGCCTTTAGCTATTTCGGACGCGGATATGATTTCGACGTGCTTGGCATTCAGGGTATCTCAACCGAATCCGAGGCCGGGCTGCGCCGTGTAGAGGAATTGGTCAGCACCATCGTCGACCGCAAGATTTCGGCCGTGTTTGTGGAAAGCTCCGTGCCGGAACGTAATGTCCGCGCCCTGATCGAAGGGGCCGAGGCCCGTGGTCAGAACGTGGTGATTGGTGGTACGCTGTACTCCGATGCGATGGGCGAGCCAGGAACTTACGAAGGAACCTATATCGGTATGATCGACCATAACGTCACGCTGATTACCCGCGCATTGGGCGGCGAGGCACCCGAGGGGGGCTTTCAGGGCAAGCTTGCGGCTGGTTCCTGATCAAAACCCGGACTTCGCGACGTAACCAAACAGGATGAACACCATGAGCAGCGCCAAACTGGTGGCAGAATCAGGCAAAATACTTGATGTCGCGGCAAAGGACGCCCCCCTGACCGTGCGCGGCCTGACGGTATCTTATGGTAATAAGCCTGCGGTGTTTTCCGTCGATGCGTCCATTCCTGCCGGGTCCATGACCGCGATCATTGGCCCGAATGGCGCAGGAAAATCGACTTTTCTGAAAGGCGCACTTGGTGTTGTGCCCCGCCTTTCCGGTGAAATAAGAATTTTTGGCAAGCTGTTTGACGAAGCCCGCGACCGGGTAGCCTATGTGCCGCAACGCGCCAGTGTTGATTGGGACTTCCCGGCACGGGTGATTGATGTGGTCCTGATGGGGCTTTATGGATCGGTCGGGCTGTTTCGGCTGTGGCGGGCACGCCACAAGCAACAGGCAATGGAATGCCTGAAACGGGTCGGTATGTCCGACTTTGCCGACCGGCAGGTCGGCCAGCTTTCCGGTGGTCAGCAACAACGTGTCTTTTTGGCCCGCGCCCTTGCGCAAAATGCCGAGTTCTATTTGCTGGATGAACCATTTGCCGGCGTTGATGCCGCGACAGAACGCGCGATTGTGTCCGTGCTTAAGGAACTCAAATCCGAAGGCCGGACGGTTGTCTGCGTCCATCATGATCTGTCCACAGTTGCGGAATATTTTGATCGCGTCCTTCTGATCAATGTCCGGCGCATTGCCGAAGGGCCGGTTGAAACGACCTTTACCGCCGAGAACCTTCAGGAAACCTATGGCGGGCGCCTTGCTGCGACCCATATCGATGAATTGCATCTTGCCTGATCGCCCGGCACAGCAGAGACCCAAATCATGAGTTTTCTGGATTATTTCATAAGCGCGCTTTTTCTGCAGGCCGGATATAACAGCGCCCTTGTTGCAGTCGGCGCTGGGTTGCTTGGCCTGTCTGCGGGCAGTGCCGGTGCCTTTATTTTCCTGCGCAAGCGCGCCCTTGTATCAGATGCCATCAGTCACGCCACCCTGCCCGGTGTTGGCCTTGCCTTCATGATCATGGTTGCCTTTGGCAGCGATGGTCGCTGGCTGCCGGGACTGATCATTGGGTCCGCCGTTTCATCGGCCATCGGCCTTGTGATGGTGGAATGGATCACGCGCAAAACCCGCCTGACCGAAGATGCCGCGATTGGTGCAGTCCTGTCGGTATTCTTTGGCTTTGGAATTGTTCTTTTAACCATCATCCAGACCATGTCATCGGGGCGTCAGGCCGGGCTTGAGAATTTTCTGCTGGGATCAACAGCCGGCATGCTGATTTCCGAAGCCATGACGATTGCGATTGCCGGTGCATTGGCAGCGGGCTTCGTCTTCCTTCTGCGCCGTCCAATGACGCTTGTTGCCTTTGACCCGGACTATGCCGCGACCACGGGCGTCAATGTGCGCAATATCGATCTGGCGATGATGGGGCTTGCCCTTATTGTTACGGTAATCGGCCTTAAGATCGTCGGGCTTATTCTGATTGTTGCCTTGCTGATTATTCCGCCCGTGGCGGCACGGTTCTGGACCAATCAGGTCGGTCCGATGATTGGCATTGCTGCGGGTGTTGGCGGGCTTTCGGGATATATCGGTGCGGTTCTGTCCGCCGCCGAGGCATCGCTTCCGACCGGACCGATCATTGTGCTGGTGGCCTTCGGGTTCTTTTTGATTTCCGCCCTGTTTTCACCGCTACGCGGCGGGCTTGCATCCTGGTTGCGCCATCAGCGTTTTCAACGGCGTGTGCATCGCCGCCAAGGGTTACTGTCGCTTGCGCGCCGCGAACCGATTTATGATGGGCTGACCATTCGCATCTTGCGCCGTGCGGGCATGATCCGTGCCGATGGGGTTGCCACCGCCCGAGGACGCATTGCCGCCGAAAAAGCAGCCCGCGACGAAGCCCGTTGGGCCATGGCGCGCCGGATATTGCCCGATGATTCCGCCATTGAACGCTACGACGGGCTGACCCCGATTGAACGGATGATGACACCCGATCAGATTGCCGAAATTGACCATATGATCCAAACCGCACAAGGAGCCAAGGCATGATCAATGACCTGATCACGGCCCTTGGGGCGGAGTTTGTTCAACTGAGCCTGACCCCGATTGTGATTGGCATACTGGCCGCCATTGCCTGTGCGCTTCCGGGAAATTTCCTGTTGCTGCGGCGCCAAGCGCTTATTGGCGATGCCATCAGCCATGTGGTTCTGCCCGGCATTGTTGCGGCCTTTCTGGTGACTGGTACCATTACCGCAGTGCCAATGATGCTTGGCGCCGGAGGAGCTGCCATTGTGGCCGTTGTGATGATTGAAATCGTAAAACGTCTTGGCCGGGTCGAACCGGGGGCCGCCATGGGGCTTGTTTTCACAACCCTGTTTGCCGCAGGCGTCCTGTTCCTTGAGATCACCGATACCAGCTCTGTGCATATTGATGTGCAGCATGCGCTTTTGGGTAATCTTGAAAGCCTGATCTGGTTTGACGCCGAAGGTTGGGGATCGCTTATTGATCCCAAAGCACTCGCAACCCTGCCCCCGCAATTGCCCCGTCTGGCGATTGTCCTGGTTGTGATTGCCCTTTTTATCTTCCTGTTCTGGAAAGAACTTAAAATCTCGACCTTTGATGCGGCCTTTGCAGAAGCGGTCGGCATTCGCACGCGTACGCTTGGCTTTGCGTTGGTTGTCGCAACCGCGATTGCAGCGGTTGCCGCCTTTGACGCAGTCGGATCGATCATTGTGATTGCCATGTTTGTCTGCCCACCGGCCAGTGCGCGCCTTATGACCAATCAACTTGGCCGACAGGTTGGCTGGTCTGTGATCTTTGCCACCATTTCGGCCATCCTGGGATATGTGTTTGCCGGATACGGCCCGGGATGGTTTGGATCACCCTATGCCGTGAGTGCGGCGGGCATGATAGCGACCATTTCGGGCCTCATCCTGATGTTGACCTGCCTGTTTGGTCCGCAACGCAAACGCATCGGACAACAGGCCGAGACGTGAATTAGGTCGCGCACCGCCCCGCGCACAGGCATAGTACGGGGATGATTGCTTTGTACCGAGCGACGATCACATGGATGTTTCTGGTCACGATGCTTGCTTTTGCAGGTGTCGGGGATGGTCGCGCGCAATCTGTCCATACATCTGCTGATGCCCCTGCAAGCACAACCAAACTTGCCGAAGAGCTTCGCCAGTTTGGCGATATTGAGCTGATCGTCTTCAAAAACCGGGCTGAGTTTCTGGATCTCGTTGAGCAGCGCTTTGGCTCAAAACACACCGGCATTCCGGACAAGCTACCGCGATCACCTTTTACCGTGACTGGCCGGGATGGGGATGCACATCTTGGCACCTGCAGGGTTTTTGTCCCGTCCAATATTACGCCAGATACTGGTGACGAGGTTTTTGCCCGTTTAATGCACAACTGGTTTGGGACACGGCTTTCTTACGCCACCAGTGCTGCATTGACATATCGCTGGCTGATTTTCCACGAAGCCCGCCATTGCCAGCCCGACCATTTTGGCGGTGATGTGCTCAAAGACCATCGCGATGAAGTTGAAGCGGACCTGTTTGCACATGAGCAGTTGGCTTCGACCTCGGCCTCGGCTTCTGCTACAGATCAGAATGCGCTCGCCCGGGACATTATCGCATTTCGGATCATTACCAGCGCATTGATTGCCGGACGAAGCCATATGATCGGGCTTTCGGTACAACAAAAACTTCAAACACCCGGCACCCCACCGACATTTACCGCCCAACAAGAAATCAATGCCTTTTTGGCGGCACGCAAATTGGTAATCGGACGGGCGAAAACAATTGCCACAGCGGTTAACCCGACCAACCGCGAACTGGTGCGCGCCATCATTGAATTAAACAGCGAGGTCGACCCGGCAACGACTGATCCACAAGCAGTGCTCGTTAGAATGGTGATCACAGCCCTTGATGATGCAATTGCACATTTCGCCCCTGCCCTGCATCAATCTGTTGCGACACTTCAATCAAACGGGTCACCCTAGACTGCTTCACGTTTTAACGGAAGCGTATCCGGCATTTGTGAAGTAACGTGCACATTCGTCTGGCGAGAAAGTACCGGCAATGTGGCCAACGTGACGCCATGTTTCTTCAAAGTTTCGTTTTTGAGCGGTTCGCATCCAGTGCTTGACCTTGGAGAACGCCTGTTCAATCGGGTTGAGGTCTGGACTATAGGGCGGAAGGAACCATGCACGGGCACCGACTGACTTTATGGCGTCGCGCACGGCCCGGGATTTATGGCTCCCGAGATTGTCCATGATAACGATATCACCAGAACTCAGAACCCGAACCAGTTGCTGTTTTACGTAAGCAAGGAAGCTGTTCCCATTGATCGGACCGTCAAAGACGCAGGGGGCTGTCAGTTGGTCATGGCGCAAGGCAGCAATGAAAGTCATCGTGCGCCAATGCCCATGAGGTGCATAGCCAACAAGTCGCCGCCCTTTCATGCCCCAGCCCCGGATCGGAGCCATGTTGGTTTTGATCCAGGTTTCATCAATGAACACCAGTCGCTCAGGGTCAATCCTGCCTTGCCAGGACTTCCAGCGTCGGCGCTGGCGGGCAACGCCAGCTCGAGCCTGCTCAAGAGCGAACAGAGTTTTTTTTGAAGCGTAGCCCCTCATCCCTGAGAAAGCGCCATACCGCCTGATGCGAGACAATCACCCCGCGGTCAGCAAGAAGATCTTTCATGCCATGGAGTGTCAGATGAGGTGTTTGCTTGATCTGCTCATGGATGAAATCTCGATGTTCAACCAGCACACGTTTGCGATGACCGCCCATTTTCCCCGGCGCAACACTCCCTGTAGAGCGGTAACGTTGATGCCATTTGACCACAGATGAAACTGCGATTTCAAAACGAGCGGCGACCGCCCGGCAGCTTTCTCCTGCCTGAACTGCCGCGACAACACGGCCGCGAAGGTCATTCGAATAAGGTCGGGTCATGGATGCTGGCCTCCTTATCCAGCATCCATCTTGAATCACAAATCAGTTACTTTGGGAATCCCATATCGATTCCGTGTAGGCGTGAAACGCTCTAGGCCGGATTGGTCTTGCGCCAAAACGTCATGGCCCTGCAATGATCGCGATCCAGGCCAATATCCTTACGCCAATAGGCATGGATGGGCTTGTAATCTTTCTGCTCCACCCCGGCCCAGCAATAGACCTTTTGGGTTTTGTGTGGCACATCAACCGTTCGAATCACATCCTGAAGCAAACTGCGTTCTAGCTTGCGCGCATCATCGCGAAACAGCCAGGTCACCTTGATCTGGCTTTGGGTCGGAACGGCAATCACATCATCGGCACAGCCGACTTCAATGAAAGCATGACCGGCAACATGTTTCGGCATTTCTGCCAAATACCGCCCGATCGCAGGCAAAGCGGTTTCATCACCCGCAAAAAGCATCCAATCAGCATCAGGCAACGCATCGCCAAGCGGCCCGGTCATGGCAACCAGATCACCAGATTTTGCATGAACAGCAAAGGCCGAGCCCGGACCATTGTCACCATGCATGACAAAATCAATGTCGATCCAGCCTGCCTTGGCATCCATGGCACGGATGGTATAGACGCGCTGTTCAATGGTGTCCTCACCACCGGGCCAAACCGGCATGCCATTTTCGGCCAATGTTGGCCATTTCGGGTTGGCCTGCCCGCGCGGTGGAATCAGAAGACGGATGTGGATGCCCTCCACATCATAGGCATCAAGGTTATCACCATGCAGACGCAACCTGCGCATGTACGGCGACAGATCGGTTATCTGGCCAACGCGAAGCTCGCGGAAATTTGGCAATTTGCCTGTGCTTTTGCCCGCCCCCTTCCAGCGACAATCAAGATTTGCGTCCGGTACAGCCCCCTGAAGCAACGAAATAATTGCAGCTTTCATCTGTACGACACCGACTTCGGTCGTCGCCCCGACTTCAACATCCAACCCATTGCTGTGGTTGACCAGATGGATATGGCCGATTGATACAGCAATGCGTGTATGCGCCCCGTCAGCCTGCACATCACAATCATGACTGCGATAATAATCCGCAGCCTGTTTGATCAATGCCCCGCTTTGCGGAAGTGCGATATGGGTCTTGGCCGTCAGGATGGTGGTTGGCATGAAGCCCTCGACAGGATGCTGCAGGAAGGAACAAGAGACAGACGCCCATTGATAATAAAACTGATAGGCATTCTCAACAAATTTTATGATTGATTTTGCCCATACGTGTTAGATGCTTGGACATTGCGTGTCTCTGATGCTGACATCGGCGCAGATGGGACGACATATCCAGTCACCACAAGTTTGAAGATCAACATGCCTGATAAAATCCGCCGCCTTAAATCCCATGAATTTGCCAATGCGGTTGAATGGGCCGCCAATGAAGGCTGGAACCCCGGTGTTGCCGACGCCGAAGTGTTTTTCAACACAGATGCAGAAGGCTTCTGGGGTGCCTTTGACAAGCAGGGTTTGGCTGCGGTGATTTCAGCGGTTCAATACAGTTCCGATTTTGGATTTGTCGGATTTTACATCTGCCGTCCGGATCGCCGTGGAACGGGTCTTGGCTACAAATTGTGGCAAACCGTGCTTGAAGACAGTGTTTTAAAAACCATCGGACTGGATGGTGTCGTCGATCAGCAGGACAACTATCGCAAATCCGGCTTTGAGTTTGCCCATCGCAATGTGCGTTATGGCGGTGTGGTCGAAGCCCACAGCCCAACGCCAGATGATCTGATTACCCTTGAGACCCATGACATCGCAATTGTCGATGCCTTTGAACAGACGTGCCGCTTGTTTGCCGAAAGCCGGATTAATTTCCTGCGCGGATGGATTGGCAATCAACGACACACCGCCCTTGCGCTCAAAGGTCCGATGGGCATTCGCGGCTATGGCGTGATCCGCCCATGCAAGGAGGGTCACAAAATAGGACCGCTGTTTGCCAAGAACACCAAAGATGCCCAGACGTTGTTTAACGCCCTTTTGCAAAGCCGTGACACCCAAGGCGGCAAGGTATTTCTGGATGTGCCCGAACCCAATCAAAGCGCCGTCGAACTGGCCCAATCGCACAATATGCAACCGGAATTCGAGACCGCACGCATGTATAAGGGCCAAGCCCCCGAGCTTGACCTTGAAATGACCTTTGGCATTTCATCCTTTGAACTGGGGTAGACCCGGTCTGGCACGATTGGCGAATGCCATGATGATCAGAATCTGTCAGTATTTCGGACCTGTTATGGCCTATGGGTCCGGTGTAGAATGAAGGGAACTGTGTTCGATTAATCAATGCACTAATCTTACGATGGGGTTGAGCACCACCGGAAAGTCTGGCAACAAACATTTAATTCCAAAAGGATAGTATCACATCGACAGACGCCCTATTTTACAAACCGGGGGTACTGCATCTAATATACTTTTGGTGTGTAAAGGCAGGAAGTTGTCACAGGCGTATGGAAAATCGTTGCTGCAACCCCAACCTTCAGGAAAGCACGGTGCGTTCCGGTCTGGCTGGTACAAAATACCAATGCGCTCTATGCCGGAAGGACCGGCAAATAATCAATGATTTGTAGCCCGTAACATGTGGACTGCCACCATCTGACCGACAAGACCGACACGTAGCAAAAATTTATTTAAAGCCGGATACCAAAGACCGACATGGATATAGCAACACTAATTGGAATTGTCGCCGGGATGGGCGTTATTGTTGGCGCCATTCTGATAGGCGGCAGCCTTGATTCCTTTGTTGATGTTCCCTCCCTTATGGTGGTTTTTGGCGGCACCGCGGCTGCGACGCTTATCAAATTCCCGATGCGCGACGTCATCAAATCGCTGAAGATCGGGGTGGGCATTGCTTTCAAGAACCCCAAGGAAGATCCGCTTTCCATTTATGAGAAAGCCATCGAACTTGCAGGTCTCGTCCGCAAAAACGGTCTTCTTGGTCTGGAAAGCGTCGAAGTCGAAAATGAAATCATGGCCCGTGGCATTCGCATGTGCGTTGACGGCCATAGCGGCGAGGTTATCCGCAGTTCGATTTCCAGCGAGGTGGAGAAATCCATCCAGAATGACGAACTTGGCGAGCTGATGTTCCGCGGCATTGGCGACACTGCCCCCGCATTCGGGATGATCGGAACCCTGGTTGGTCTGGTGCAGATGCTGGCCAATCTTTCGGACCCGGATGCAATTGGCCCGGCCATGGCGATTGCCATGCTGACGACATTCTATGGTGCTGTTCTGGCCAACCTGATCGCGCTGCCAATTGCCGACAAGCTGGCCCTTAAGGTTGATCGGCTTAAAAACACCAAGCAACTGATCATTGAATCCGTGGTTCAGATTCAGGGCAGCCAAAGCCCGATGGTCATGAAGGAAATCCTTGGTCCGTATCTTCCGGGTGGCATTCCCGCAGACGAAGAAGGCGGCGGAGAGTAAACATGACAGCACCGGTCTTTCAGGTAACGGACTAGATCCATGGCAAAGAAACCCGCAGCAGGCGCACCGGCTTGGATGGCGACATTCGCCGATCTGATGTCATTGCTGCTTGTGCTGTTTGTTCTGTTGCTGACCTTCGCCGAGATGGATGTCATCCGCTACAAACAGATTGCCGGGTCTGTTAAGGCCGCATTTGGTTTTTCCCAACAGGATCAGCTTGCCGGTGTTATTGAACTCGATGGTTCCATCGTAGGTAAATCGCTTAAGGCCCCGACACCCGACACCCCGCGCGTGGTATCGGAAATCCCGCCTGTGGAAACACCCAAGGTCGAAAGCGAAGAAAGCGATAGCAAGGCCGAAAAAGCCGAGGCACTAGAAGAAACGCTGAGCACCGTTCTGGAAAACATGGGCCTGCAGGATCAGGTTGGCCTGGAACGGATTGACGGCGAAGTCGTCATGCGGTTCCCCAACGAACTTGCCTTTCCTTCCGGCTCATCGGGCATGACCGAAGAATTTGCGGCCATTTTGAACCGTGTCGCCCCGGTCATCAATCAGACCGAGGGTGAAGTTCTGGTTGCCGGTCACACCGATAACGTTCCGGTTTCTGCGTCTTCGCCTTATATCTCGAACTGGGATTTGTCCGCGGCACGCGCGACGTCGGTCCTGCATTTCATGATCAATCAAAACGGGACTGATCCGGGGCGCATGGTTATTCAGGGTTACGGCGACAGCAGGCCGATTGCCCCCAACGACACACCAGAAGGACGGTCTACCAACCGGCGGGTCGAAATCACCATTGAGATGGTCGAAACCAACAATCCCGGTGGCATTAGCGCGCCGTCGGAAGAAGAATCAGACGATATTGATGGCGCAGAGGGTGCAAACACTGCTGACGAGGCCGATATAAATACTGATAATGAAGATGAGGCATCGCAAAGGCGCCGCACATTTAGCATTCCATCGACGCCTTGATTTACAGCTTGGCACAGCGCAGCAGTCCGGAACGGTAAGCTGAGCAAAGGGGACATCGCCGATCATGGCAAGCCATGACAACAAGAAAAAGACGATCCTGTATGCCGATTACAGCGAACGGAATACCAATGCGGCCCGCGAAGCTGTAAAGCCGCTTGGCTTTGGCAGTTTTGTTCATTGCGATGATCGTGAACGCACCATTGCAATGATCGCCGACCTTAAACCCGACATCGTTTTGATTGGCCTTTATCTTGACGGCATGCGCGGTATTTCCACCATTAAGGGAATCCGCGAAAGTGCCACAGACGCCAATCCCTTCGGGCGCAACGTCCCGATCCTGCTGGGGGCCCCGAAACTTGATCGCCGCGGCATGCGCGATGCCGTCAATGCCGGGATCGAAGGTGTTTTTCGCCAACCTGTTGATCCCAAGCGCCTGACCAAAATCATCGAGATGGTCCTTAAAAAGCCGCGCCGTTTTGTACTTGAAGAAAATTACTTTGGCCCTGCCCGCCCACAAGACCTTGCCAAAATGACCCCGCAAGAAGCCCGAATTGCCGGGGGCGCGCAAGACGCCACACCTACGCCAGAGAAAATTGAACCAGAGAAAACCGAAGCCAATGCGTCAGTAACGCTTTCCGATCCGTCCACAGTTGTGCCCGCTGCCACAACGTTCGAAACAGTCAAACAACCGGCCGCCACCAAGACAAAGTCGGTCGCATCGCGCAAGCCGACTGCCAATCTTGACCTTGCCGATACCAGGCCCCGCCTGAACGGCGCGGGACAAACGTTTGATGACAACGAACTGGTCGGAGCGCCAAGCACAAAGGACAAACGCACCGGCGCGCAAAATATCGCAGCGGTCCAGTCCGCACGTGAGGTCCTTGGCCCATCATCTGCTGTGCAGGCAACCGAGAATGATGAAACCGCGACAGCAGAAACCGAACCGCAAGAGGACGTTACCGTCGATGAGGAAGAACTCGTCGAGATTGATCTTCAGGAAGCCTTGGTCGGGCACAAGCTTTGGGTTGATACCGGTGGTAAGGAAGGCGCGGTAATGTCGATCGAACATGCCGATCTGCGCGACGCCGAACTCGAGGGCATTGATCTTAGCCGCTGTGGCCTGCCCTTTGCCAGTTTCCAACGTGCGAATTGCAAGAATGCGGTTTTGCGTCGTTGCAACCTGGTCGCGGCGGACTTTGTTGAAAGCAATCTTGATAACGCCAATCTGGCGGCAAGCCGCCTTTCGGGGGCGCGTTTTAACAAGGCGGTGATCCGCAATACAGTATTCTTGGGGTCTGACCTGTCAAACGCCAACTTCAGTGGATTGCGGATGGTGAATTGCGACCTGAGCGGCACCAACCTTGCAGGAACGGACTTTCGCGATACAGACCTGAGCGGCACCCGTGGCCTTTTTGCCGAGCAAATCCAGCGCGCCCGCGTCAATGCCAACACGCGCCTGCCCCGCAACATCAAGCTTCGCGATTAGGTGCCGAAGAAAGTGTACTAAGGTCACAGACCATATGTAGACTTGGAAATTTGAAATCAGGGGCAAACGGGGCGGCAAAATCACCAATGACACGAAACCCGAGTGATTCGTAAAACCGCCTGGCCGACAAGGTTGAATAGCATTCAAACCGTGTTACGCCGTTAGCCTGTTGTGCATCCGTAACACAGCGATCAAACAGCATGCTGGCAACCCCTTTGCGGGCATGGTCCGGGTCGACGGCAAAATGGCGCACATGGGCAAGACCATCTTGAACATCGCCCTTGTTGCTTCCGGGGCGTGCTGCCGTCCAACCGCCCGCCCCGATAACATCGCCACGATCTGTCTTTGCCAGATAATAGGTTCCCGATGCCAGAAGGTCAAGATTGGCCTTCGTTAGAAATGCCATCCCCCGGCGCAGGGTTTCAGGATCATAGTCATTGACCAGAAGTTTGGCGTAGGAGCGTTCAAACAACGCACTGATAGCGTCTGTATCAGAAGGCCTGGCGATATTCAGTGTGATGTCGGCCATCTAAACTTGTGCCCCTAACGTCGGCCAAACATCTTTTCGATGTCGTGAAGCTTCAGCTCAACATAGGTCGGGCGGCCATGGTTGCACTGCCCGGAATGCGGGGTGGCTTCCATCTGGCGCAAGAGCGCATTCATTTCATCGGCATTCAACTTGCGCCCGGATCGCACCGATCCATGACACGCCATGGTGGCACAGACATACATCAGCCGATCCTTAAGCGCCATGCCCTGACCCAGTTCGGCGATCTCATCAGCCATGTCGCGCACAAGCGCACCAACATCGACCTTCCCCAGCATGGCGGGTACTTCGCGGACTACGATAGCACCGGGGCCAAACGGCTCTATCACAAGGCCAAGCTCGGCAAATTCCTCGGCCCGTTCACCGATGCGATCAGCGGAAGCCTCATCCAGTTCGACAACTTCAGGCAGCAACAATCCCTGTCGCTTGACCCCGCTTTCAGCGAGATCGGCTTTCATCCGTTCATAGACAATGCGTTCGTGGGCTGCGTGCTGATCAACAATCACAAGACCATCGCGGGTTTGCGCGATGATGTAATTGGCATGGACCTGCCCACGTGCAGCACCCAGCGGGTGATCGACGAACTTGCCGTCATCGGCGATATTATCAATGCGTGCTGATGGTGCGGCGGCGTCATAGCCCCCCGAAAGGGCAGCTGCGGCAGCCCCGGCAAAGCCATCATCAGCGATATTAGCGCTACCATCCGTCCCGCCGAACTCGCGCCCGCGATCAAACAGACCGCCATAGCCTGCCTGCGGATCGCCCGGCGCCTGGGCGGCATAATTGCGTTCAACAGCGGCGTGGCTTGGAATATTTGGCTGATACTGGCCGATGTTAAAGCCGCTGCCGGTCCCGGTGCGGTTTCCGCCACCATAAGGAAGTGAGGATCCCTCACCTTCGCGGCGAACCGCCCCCAATGCCATGTCAGCCACGGTGGTCGAGGCGCGGTGCCCGGCACCGGCCAGCGCATGTTTCAGCGCCCCGACAATCAGGCCCCTTACCAGCCCCGGATCACGGAACCGGACTTCGGTCTTGCCCGGATGGACGTTGACATCAACATCGCGCGGTGTGAGTTCAAAAAACAGTGCCAGTAACGGATGGCGATCGCGTGCGAGAAAATCCTGATAGGCGCCCCGCACCGCACCCTGCAACAGGCGATCCTTGACCGGGCGGCCATTGACAAACATGAATTGCATCTGGGCATTGCCACGGTTCAATGTCGGCACCCCGGCATAACCGGTCAGCTTGATGCCTTCGCGCTCGGCTTCGATCTGAAGGGCATTTTCCTGAAACTCCCGGCCCATCACAGCACCAAGGCGTTTAAGGCGCGCATCAAACAAATCACCTTCGCAGGCCGGGTAATTCAAAATCGACTTGTTGTTATCCCCGGTCAGGGTAAAGCCGACATCCGGTCTCGCCATCGCCAGACGGTCCATGATTTCGCGCGCATACATCTGTTCGGTCCGCGCGGTTTTCAGGAACTTCAAACGCGCCGGGGTGGCATAGAAAAGATCGCGCACCTCAACCCGCGTGCCATAGGGATGGGCGGCCGGTTCCGGTTCGCCCTTGGCCCCGCCTTCAATCGCCAACATCCAGGCATTTTCAGAGCCCCGCACCCGGCTGGTCAATCGCATGCGCGACACCGAGCCGATGGAGGGCAAGGCTTCACCGCGAAAGCCCATAAAACCGATGTTAAACAGATCATCATCAGGCAGCTTTGACGTTGCGTGGCGTTCAACCGCAAGCGAAAGCTCCTCGGGCGTCATGCCCCGGCCATCATCGGTGATCGACAGCAACGTCCGCCCACCATCACGCAAATTGACATCAACGCGCGTCGCCCCGGCATCAAGCGCATTTTCCACCAGTTCCTTCAGCGCAGCCGCAGGGCGTTCGACCACCTCACCGGCGGCAATCTGGTTGATCAGGTTCTGTGGCAGGACGCGTAAAGTCATGAAGGCGATGCTCGTGATGGTTATTTTGGTTGAGATGAACCTACCAAAGCACAAAGCGCGGCGAAATCTCTTTCACCGCGCTTTGATCAAATTGGTTTGAAACCGCCCCTAGAAAGCAAGATCACCTTCTGGTTTGCCCACCACCGTGACGGTAACATTTTCCGGGTCCATCAGACTTGCGGCCACCCTGTTGACGTCATCAAGGCTGACCGCATCGACCATGGCGTTGCGACGATCAAGGAAGTCCATGCCAAGATCTTCTTTCTGCATGCCGACCAGCATGCCCGACAGATTGCCAAGGCTGGTGAAGCGCAGCGGGAAGGCCCCGGTCAGGTAGGATTTGGCGTTATCAAGTTCTTCCTGAGAAACGCCATTTTCTTTCATCTTGCTCCATTCCGTGCTGATCAAAGACAGGCTTTGGCCAATCGCGTCATTACGCGTGGCTACCCCGCCCATCATCATTTCGGCGTGATCAAGATCGGCAAGGTAGCTGTAGACACCATAGGCAAGCCCACGCTTTTCACGGACTTCCTCGGTCAGGCGCGACGAGAACCCGCCGCCGCCAAGGATGTAGTTCATCACATAGGCGGCATAGAAATCCGGGTCCTTGCGTTTGATGCCTTTCTGGCCCCAGATCGCCTGACTTTGCGGGATATCCTGCTGCACCACATCAATGGCGCCGAACTGCGGGGTCACGTCAGAGACTTCTGGCAGGTCGCTGTTATCGGGCAGACTGCCAAAGGCCTCATCAAGCAGAGGGCCAAGTTCTTCGGCGGTGATGTCCCCTGCCACGCCGACAATCAGATTGTCCTTGGCAAAGGCACGACGAACAAAATCGCGAAAATCGTTGGCGTTCAGATTTGCCACGGTTTCAAAGTTACCTGATACCGGTCGGGCATAGGGATGGTCGCCAAAGATTGATTTAAAGAAGGTCCGGCTGGCGATATCACGCGGGTCATTTTCAGCATGTTTAAGCCCCGATACGATCTGTGCACGGATGCGCTCGACCGCCTCCGCATCAAAGCGCGGTTCGGATAGGGCCAGACGCAACAAATCAATTGCAGTTTCACGTTCACGGGTAAGCGTGGTCAGCGAGCCCGAAAAGTCATCGCGACCGGCATCAAAGGACAAGCTGATCGACCGGTTTTCCATCTCGCCGCGGAAGGTCTGGCTGTCCATTTCGCCAGCGCCCTCGTCAATCAGACCGGATACCATATTGGCAAGACCAAGCTTGCCTTCAGGATCGGTCGCAGCCCCGGCACCGGTAAAGGCGATATCCATCGTCATCAGCGGGTTCATGTGATCTTCAATCAACCAGGCACGAATGCCCCCGTCAGAGACAACCTCCTGAACTTCGACCGCCTGGGCCCTGGCCGTCAGACCAAAGCTCAGGACTGAGGCAAAGGCACATGCGGTGATCTGTTTGATGAGTTTGTTCATATCAATGCACTCCTTCGCCAGAGGTGATCGGCAAGGCCGCACCACCGCCCGTTATCGGCCCGTCCTTGGACGGCATCAACCATCCGGTGACCGATTTTTTATCATCGAACACGCGTTTGGCGGCTTCATTGACCTGATCAATCGTGACCGCTTCGACCCGCTCCGGCCAGCTTTCGACCTGATCGACGCTAAGCCCGACCGCAAGTGACTGGCCGAGCACACGCGCCCCGGCAGAAAGAGAATCCCGGGCAAAGACCGCACTATCAAGAAGCTTTTGTTTGGCCCGATCCAGTTCATCTTGCGTCACGCCATCGTTAATGACCTTGGCAATTTCGCCATCAACAGCCTGTTCAAGATCGGCCAGATCGACATCACCACGCGGCACGGCATAGACCCCGAAATTGGCCAAATCGACCGCAACCGGGTTATAGAACGTGCCAACACTTGATGCGATTTCCTGATCAACCACAAGCGACTTGAAGAAGCGGCTGGTGGTGCCAGATCCGATGATTTCACTTAGCACATCAAGTGCTACGGCATCAGCGGCGCGCTCGGTATTATAGGATGGTGCCAGATAATAGCGCGACCAGGATGCCTGCCCAACGCGGGGATCATGCATGGTGACCTTGCGCGGGGCGTGCTGAACCGGCTCTTTGACCCGCTTGCGGGTCATGTCCTTGCCGCGCGGAATGACGCCATAGTATTTTTCCGCCATCGGCAACAGTTCATCCATCGTGATGTCGCCTGCGACCACCAGAATGGCGTTATTGGGCGCATACCAATCGCGATAGAATTCAAGCGCGTCTTCGGTTGAAAGTTGTTCCATCTCATTAAGCCAGCCGATGATCGAACGACCATACGGATGGGCCATGAAAAGCGATGCGCGCATCTGTTCGCCCAGAAGCGCGCCCGGGCTGTTATCAAGGCGCGACCGGCGTTCTTCGATGATCACATCACGTTCGGGCAGAACGACATCATCTGAAAGCTGAAGGTTGGTCATCCGATCCGCTTCCATTTCCATCACAAGATCAAGCCGATCGCGTGCGATGTTCTGGAAGTATCCGGTATAATCCCAACTGGTAAAAGCGTTGTCATTTCCGCCGTTGCGCGCAACGATTTTTGAAAAATCACCCGGCGCAATTTTGTCAGTGCCTTTGAACATCAAATGTTCAAGAAAATGGGCGATGCCCGAAACGCCTTCGGGTTCATCAGCAGAGCCGACCTTGTACCAGACCATATGGGTGACGACCGGTGCACGGTGATTTTCCACCAGCACGACCTGCATGCCGTTTTCAAGCGTTGCTGTTTGCGGATTGAAAACAGCTGCGTTCAAAACACCGGGGGCAAGCGCGATGGTCATTGCTGCCAGCAGGGTCACAGCCAACCGGCTGCGAATTTTTGATCGGAAATTTTCAGGAATTCTCATTATGGCGTCCCATTCCAATTCAGGCATGGTGGTGCAAACAGATTGCATCGATGCGCACAGCAACAGTGCATCAGCATCGGTTGGAATTTCTTAAGAACCGAATATGACAGAACAAGGGCGCGAAACCATCGCGCCCTTGCCTCAAGGTCCAAATTCATTCACATAATCGTCGTGACGGGGTTGGCTTAGAAAATATCTTCCAGCCAGCCTTTTTGCTTCCGTTCGATCACAGGGGTGTTTTCACCACCGGAAACGCTGTCGCCCAATGCCTGCTGGTCGCGGATGCGTTTGGCTTCGGCAGATGGATTAACCACCGACCCGAAGTCCGGGTTTTGCTGCCAGAACAACAGATCATCGACGAAGCTTTCGCTTTCGGAAATAAAGATCGAGGTTTCACGATCCACCGTGTTGCGAATTTTCGGATCGGCATATTGCGCACCGGATGCCGACAAAAGGGCCACTTGTCCCTTGCTGCGCTGACCTTCGGTAATGTCGCGTTTGACGCCATTGGGGTCTTCACCCACCAGAATACGGCGTGCCTGATCCGTCGTTGACCCGGTCTGCGGGCGCGCGGCCCCCGGTTCGGGAACACGCAGCGTAAAATCAGGCGGCAGGCTTAGCGGTGCACGCGAGACAACCGCGAACTCATCGGGAGCCTGTTTGTTCAGGCCAAAGGTTTCACGCGTTGATTCACAACCGGAAACACCAAGCGCAAGTCCGCCCAGCAATGCAATTCTGAAAATATTGGTCGTCAGTTTCCGGGCCATTTCGTGCCTCATTACCACTCTGCCACCGGGTGTTTCGACCCGGAGAAAATTCATCAGGTAGATTTTTTACCGCCAAAAAGAGAATCGATCAACAGTAGCGCAGCACCAACCGTGATTGCACTATCGGCAATGTTGAATACCGGCCAGTGATACCCGGCAACATGAAGATCAATAAAGTCAGTAACAGCGCCATGGCGAAGTCGATCCACCAGATTGCCAATCGCCCCGCCAATGATCATTGCCAGGGCAAAACGCAGCATGGAATCACGTGTTCGCCACATCCAGACACCAAACCCGATGGTAATGGCGGCTGTCACGGCGATCATGACCCAGGGTGCTTGCCCCTGAAACAGGCCAAACGACACGCCCGGATTCCAAGCCAGCACAAAATTCAGGAATGGCGTGACTTCAATCACGCGAAACGGGTTGGACAGACCATCAATGGCAAGCGCCTTGGTCCATTGGTCGACACCAAAGATAACGGCAATGACGATCAGACCAAACACAAAGGCACGATTTTTCATCAACACTCTTTCCGACTTGCCGGGATGCGCCCCGCCATCTGGCAGGGCGTTCCCATGTGCCACCTTTATTCGGCGGCAATTCCCATTTCATCGACAGCATCAGCACAGCGGTTACAAACGGTTTTGTGTTCCGCGTGATCGCCGACTTCTGGCAAGGTCTGCCAGCAACGTTCACATTTGGCACCCTCTGCCAATCCCGGCACAACACCGACACCTGCAACATCATCAAGGGTATAGGCACCAGCTGGCGCGTCACCCGTGATCAGTTCGATGTCAGATGTAATGGCGATTTCGGCAAGATTAAGGCCCTCAAGCGCCTGAACATACTCGGCATCAGCATAAACCTTTGGCGCGGCATCAAGGCTTGCGCCAATGCGTTTTTCCGCACGTTCAAGTTCCAGCGCACCGGTCACAACGCGACGCAGCTTGCGGATCTTGGCCCACTTGGTTGCCAGTGCTTCGTCTTTCCAGCCATCCGAAACCGTGTTGAAGGTTTCAGAATGGACCGAGCTTTCCGCACCATAACGCGCACGCCATGCTTCATCAGCGGTAAAGCACAGAACAGGTGCCAACCAGCGCACAAGGCAATCAAACACGCGATCCATCACAGTGCGTGCTGCCCTGCGACGCAGGCTGCTTGGTGCGTCGCAATACAGCGCGTCCTTGCGGATATCGAGATAGAAGGCCGACATGTCGAGTGCACAGAAGTTATGCAGTTCGATGAACATGCTGTGGAAGTCGTAATCTGCGGTCGTTTTACGCACCATATCGTCAAGATGGCTCAGACGATGCAGAACCCAGCGTTCAAGTTCCGGCAGTTCATTATCAGCAACTTTTTCGGCATCGCTGAAATCGGCAAGATTGCCAAGCAGGAAACGCAGGGTATTGCGCAGACGACGATAGATGTCGGAATGGCGCTGAATGATTTCATGGCTGATGCGCAGATCATCATGATAATCCGAACTCACCACCCAAAGACGCAGAATGTCAGCACCCAGCTTGTTGATGACATCGTTTGGCGCAATCACGTTGCCCAAGGATTTGGACATCTTGCGACCATCGCCATCAAGCACAAAGCCATGGGTCAGAACCGCTTCATAAGGTGCGCGTCCACGGGTACCACAGGATTCCAGAAGCGAGCTGTGGAACCAGCCACGATGCTGGTCTGATCCTTCAAGATAAAGATCGGCCGGCCATTTCAGGTCCTGACGTTCTTCAAGCACGAAGGCGTGGGTCGAACCGGAATCAAACCAGACGTCCAGAACGTCGGTGACCTGTTCGAAATCATCGGCGTTGTATTTGTCGCCAAGGAAATACTGCACATCGCGGGTGAACCATGCATCGGCCCCTTCTTCGCAGAAGGCTTCGTAAACACGATCAAGGACTTCCTGATCACGCAGCGGCTGACGGGTGCTTTTTTCGATGAATACCGTGATCGGTACACCCCATGCACGCTGGCGCGATACGCACCAGTCCGGACGGTTGGCGATCATGGAATGCAGGCGGTTACGACCGGCATCCGGGACAAAGCGGGTTTCATCAATCGCCTTAAGCGCCTTTTCACGCAGGTCATTGTCCTGCATGGAGATGAACCACTGCGGCGTGGTGCGATAGATCACCGGTGCCTTGGAACGCCAGGAACACGGATAGGAGTGCTTGAGACGCCCACGCGACAGTAGCGCGCCAACTTCGATCAGTTTGGCAATGACCGCTTCGTTGGCCCCGGCTTCCTTGCCGTTTTCATCATAGATGCGTTCACCGGCAAACAGCGGTACGGTCTGATAATAGGCACCGTCGCCATCAACCATTTCCGGAACTTCCAGACCATATTTCAGACCGGTCTGGTAATCGTCCGGGCCGTGGGTCGGTGCGGTATGGACAAAGCCGGTACCGGTATCGGTCGTGACATAGTCAGCCGCCAAAAGCGGCACGTCAAAGTCATAGCCCTGACCGCGGAACGGATGGGCAGCAAGCGTGCCTTCAAGCTCGGCCCCCGTGAAGGTTCCAAGAACCTTGTGGCCGGTCACGCGACCGTTTTTGCACAGGTCTTCAAGAAGATCGGTACAAACAGCCATTTTCTCGCCGACCTTCGACCAGGCTTCCTCGGCGGTTTCAGTGACTTCGATGACAGAATATTCAATCTCTTCGCCATACGAAATCGCACGGTTGCCCGGAATGGTCCAAGGGGTCGTGGTCCAGATGACGATGGTCGCATCTTTGAGCAGATCAACCTTGGTGTCGGTAACCGGGAAACGGACATAGATCGTTTTGGACGTATGGTCGTGATATTCGACTTCGGCCTCAGCCAAGGCGGTTTTTTCCACCACCGACCACATGACCGGTTTGGAGCCCATATAGAGCGAACCGTTCATCAGGAACTTGCCAAGTTCACGCGCGATCGAAGCTTCTGCCTTGAAATCCATGGTGACATAGGGATTGTCCCAGTCGCCCATCACGCCAAGACGTTTGAATTCCTCGCGCTGGATATCAAGCCATTTCTGGGCAAACTCGCGGCACTCCTTGCGGAATTCGGCAATCGGAACATCGTCCTTGTTTTTGCCTTTTGCGCGGTATTGTTCTTCGATCTTCCATTCAATCGGAAGGCCGTGGCAATCCCAACCCGGAACGTAAACAGCGTTCTTGCCCAGCATCTGCTGTGAACGGGTGATGACGTCTTTCAGGATTTTGTTCAGTGCGTGACCGATATGCAGATGACCGTTCGCATAGGGCGGGCCATCATGCAGGACAAACATTTCACGATCTGCCGAAATACCGCGAATTTTGCCGTAGAGGTCCTCGTCTTTCCACTGCTCAAGCAGCTTGGGCTCCATCTTTGGCAAACCCGCCCGCATCGGGAAATCGGTCTTGGGCAGGATAACGGTCTTCTTGTATTCGACACTCATCGTGACGGTCCTGTCGTCTTGAACAAATATAAAAGGGCGAACCCCCAGTGATCTTGTGAGCTGATCTTGCGAAAAGCGCGCGGATCATAGCGGGTTCGTCAACAAATTCAAATCTTGCCGAGAATATCCTTGGCAGCGATCACATCCGCAGCGATCTGGGCTTTTAAGGCATCAAGCCCGTCGAACTTCTGTTCCCCGCGGATAAAGCCGTGCAGGCGCACACGAACACGGCGGTCATAGATGTCCTGATCGAAGTCAAACAGGTGCGCTTCAAGGCCGGCTTCATCATCGCCGCCAAAGCTTGGCCGGACACCAATGTTGGCGACTCCGGGCACCCAACATTCGACGGTATGGTCATCTTCTTTCGAAATCAGGCCAAGCTCGATGGCATACACGCCAAATTTCGGACGCAAATGGTTGCCCAGGGCAACATTGGCCGTCGGGAAGCCAATCGTCCGCCCACGGGCATCACCATGGGCGACTGTCCCGGCAATTTCCCAAGGGCGCCCCAAAAGATGGCAGGCATCTTCTGGTCGGCCCTCACGCAGGGCTTGGCGGATCGCGGTTGAGGAATAGATAACACCGTTGTCGTGGGTCACAGCACGCACCGCCGTGACACCAAAACCGGATTTTTCACCAATCGCGCGCAGCAAATCAACATTACCTGCCCGCCCCTTGCCAAAACAGAAATCCCAGCCAACCACGACATGCCGGGCCCCAAGGCCCGTGACCAGAACCCGCTCAATGAATTCTTCGGCAGTCATGGCGGCGAAATCGCGATTGAATTCGACTTCATAGAACAGATCGATATCGATACTGCCCGCAGCGGTTTGGCGGTCCTCGGCCGAAGTCAGACGAAATGGCGGATCATCGGCACGAAACAGCATGCGCGGATGGGGTTCAAAGGTCAGGATCGCAAGCGGAACACCAAGATCACGGGCAATCGCGCGCGCCTGATCGAGAAGCGTCTGATGCCCCAGATGCAGTCCATCAAAATTGCCGATCGCCACAACGGCACCGCGCGCATCATCGGTCAGGTTCTCAAAAGATCGAAAAACGCGCATTCGCGCCGGTCTCTCTTTGCTGCTTAACTCATCCGTGTTGGCCGACCCCATATCGGCAAATCCAGCAGGCAGCTATATAGGGCGCGAACCCAAAGCGTAAAGACTTTTCCGTCAAAAAAGCACTGCTGGCCTAATCAGGCGCGACTTGGCACCATGACTGTCGACTCGCCAGCGATTACGCACAGGTCCCCGACATAGCAGTTGGTTTCCAGAATGGCGCGTTTTTTCGCCGGCATGATTTCACGCACGACGACCCTTGCTGTCACGGTATCGCCAATGCGAACCGGGGCCTTGAATTGCAGGTTCTGGGACAGATAAATCGTCCCCGGCCCCGGCAGTCGGGTCCCCAGCACGGTGGAAATAAAACCGGCAGAAAGCATGCCATGGGCGATGCGCCCGGCGAACATGGTGGTTTTGGCAAATTCCTCATTGAGGTGCACCGGGTTGTTGTCACCCGTAATTCCGGCAAACATCACGATGTCGGTTTCGGTCACGGTCTTGCCATAGCTTGCCGTCAGACCAATTTCCAGATCTTCAAGAAAAAGCCCCTGAAGCCCATCACGTTCGTTCATTTCCTTCGACCCCTTATCCTGTTGCGCTGCGATTTGCATCGCACTGTTCGCGCTTATGATTATTTTGCAATGCAATATTTGTAATATTGTTGCGCAATTTTGGAAATGGGCAATGCATATTTCGTCGAATGGCCAATTGTCAGCCGGTTGAAATTCTTGGAAACAAGGACATATCAGGGACTTGCCCCTTAAGAGAGCACAAAAACCAAAAGACGAATGCAGTAGGAAACGCCCCATGAACAATACCATTGCCGACACCTATGAGATTGCCATGGGTCGTTGGAGCCGCCGCCTGTCACGCAGTTTTCTTGATTTTGCCGCAGCCCCATCCTGCGGGGCGTTCGTCGATGTGGGCTGCGGAACCGGCAGCCTGACACTTGCAGCCGCCAACCGGTATCCAGATGCCCGCATTGTCGGCATCGACCTGATCCCCGATTACCTGACCGATACGCTTCGCGACGAAGCGCCAAATATCGAACTTAAAGCCGGTGATGCGGAAAACCTGCCGTTTGAGGCGAACAGTTTTGACAGTGCCTTCTCGCAGCTCCTGCTTAATGATGTTGAGAACCCGGCGAAGGTCACAGGTGAAATGATGCGCGTTACAAAGCCCAACGGACAGATCGCAGGGTCTGTTTGGGATCGTTCTGGCGGGCTAACCTTTATACGCCTGTTCCTTGATGCGGCCGCGGTTCTGGCGGGCATCGAAGGCGAGAAACTGCGCAGCGAGATTTTCGACGTTCCCTTTAAGGATGAAGATGGTCTTTATGATTTATGGTCCGATACCGGATTGCAGGAAATAGATACGACAACCATCGCAGTACGCATGGATTTCATTGACTTCGATGACTACTGGCAGTCCCTGATGGGTTCTCACAGCCTGATCCGCAGCTTTTTTAACCGGCAGTATGCCGAAATGGCCTACGACATTCAGCAGGCAACCCGCCTGGCGTATCTTGGCGGGAAGACCGACGGACGGCGATCATTTGTCGCATCAGCCATGGCCGTGCGCGGTGTGGTTCCGACGTAAGATCGGCAGCCATTCAGGGTTGGCGGAACGGCAGCCATAATACGCCAAGCAGGCTTTGGCTGTTTTTGTCGCGGAACTCTTCCAACCCGATTTGCATGTCGTGATCATTGGTCTTGGTATGATCAATATAACTGACAAACAGGCGATCCCAGATGGACAGGATGTTGCCATAGTTGCTGTTGGTTTCGGTCATGTCGCTTGAATGATGCACACGGTGCATATCGGGCGTCACGATCAGAAAACGTAAACTACGATCAAGGCTTTTGGGTAAATGCACATTGCCGTGGTTAAACAGGGCAAAGCCGCTCAGCATGCTTTCATAAATCACCACCGCCCAGGGATCCGCCCCGATCAGCAGAACAAAGAATGATTTATAAAGCGCAGACGCCACGATTTCGAACGGGTGAAAGCGCACAGCAGTCGAGACATCAAATTCAACATCACAATGATGCACGCGATGAAACCGCCAGAACAGCGGGACGATATGGGTCAACCGATGCTGCCAATAGACCGCACAATCAAGAACGACAATCGTGACCAGCCCGCCCAAAACAGCAGGCATTCCGATCAGGTTATTTATCCCCGCACTGTTTTCCTGCGCCCAGATCGCCGTTGCAATCATGGCAGCGCCGACAGTGAAACGCGCAAGTCCCGCACTTACCAGCAGCAAACCAAAATTGGTCAACCAGCGCATCGGGCGACGCACGACTTCCTTTGGCCGATAGGGGGAAACCGCCTCCCACAGGGCCATCACCGCCAAAATGGCGGCAAAGATTCCCAGTCGCAGTAATCCGTTCTGATCCATATCAGCCCTGCCTTGAACGATGTGATTAACAGCATTCATGCCGCTCTGAAGTGATAGCGGATAACACTACATACAAACAACATCTTGCGCGTCGCAGCTTCATCACCTTTATGTTAAGTAGGGAGTTGTTGTCGCCAAAGCACGTATCTTGGCCAGTTAAAATTCAGATCAGGGGGGCCTATGCCAGAACGCTCGGGACATTATCGGACACTTATGCTTGGCCTGTTTGCAACCCTGTCGTTTTCCGGTCTGGCCCATGCGGATGGTCCGCCCTTTGATCTGCCGGTTGATTGCCCGGACAATACCTGCGACATCGTCCACTATGTCGATCATGATGCGGGCCCCAACATTCGCGATTATGCCTGTGGCACCACGACATATGACGGCCATCGCGGAACCGACTTTGCCATCCCGGACGAAGCAACCATGATTGACGGGGTATCCGTGCGCTCCATCGCCGACGGCACGGTCGTTGCCCTGCGCGAAGGGGTCGAGGATATTGATTCCGGCCGTATCGCCCAAAGCGGCCTTGAAGGCGTTGAATGCGGTAACGGCATTCTGATCGACCATGATGATGGCTGGCAAAGCCAGTATTGTCACCTCCGCCGGGGATGGGTTGCGGTTAAAAAGGGCGACCGGGTCAGCCGGGGGCAGATCATTGCCCGTATCGGCATTTCCGGACAGGCCACGTTCCCGCATCTTCACTTCAACCTGCGCAAGGACGGACAACTGATTGATCCGTTCAGTGGCACGGCCATGGGGGCAAGCAACCAGAATGACTGCAATGTCGAGAATGCAGCATTATGGAGTTCCGGTGCCCGCGCCCAGCTCAGCTATAATGAAATCACGCTTTATGGGCATGGGTTCTCGATGGCGCGGCCAAATGCCTCGGACCTCAAGCGCGGCTATGGCAAGGACCAGGAACTGCCAAACACCAGTCCGGGGCTTTATTTCTGGGCCTATCTGATTGGTGCGAATGATGGTGATGTGATCCGCATGAGCCTGCAAACCCCCGAAGGGAAAGGCGGACACCGCGACTTCACCATCGATCTGCCCAATGACGCCGGGCCAAGGGCCAAGTGGTTCTTTATCAATATGGACCGTCCCGGAAAAATCTGGCCTGCAGGAACCTATAATGGTGAAATCACCTTTACCCGTGCAGGCAGCGCACCGCGTCTGATCGGGCAAAGCGATCTGACCATCCGTTAGGCCAAAAACGTATTCATATGACCAAGCCAGTGATGTGAATGCGTTTTGATCCGACGGCGTTTTTCATTTACACAGCTGCAGAAAGCCGCTGTTGTTTTTCGAATGAAATTTCCCACATCAGACATAAGCTGGAGGCCGCATTGGCAGCCTCTGACGTTTTGATATCCGTTTGCAAGACGGGGATGTGATATCTCCGTCCGGAAGCCCGGGTTAATGGTCCTGCTTTCAATTTAAGTTGCCTTGCTTGTATGCCGGGAATTAGAATTGAGACAGAAACCTGCAATAGTTGTTGGAACTATTGAGCAAAGCCCCAAGAAATCGGCCCTTAAATGTACAGAATCTATGATTGCCTCGCCCACCAGCACGACCTCGTTCTGGTGATTGTTGCCCTACTGATTGGGCTGGGCGGTATTCATACTGCGTTCAATCTTTACGCCCGCGCCTGTATTGGCCGACTACGTCAAAGAATTGCCTGGCTGTTTTTAACCGGGGTAGTCACGGGTGGCGGCATCTGGGCCACCCATTTCATTGCAATGTTGTCTTATGATCCGATCGTGCCTGTTGGGTATGAGCCGACATGGACAGCCTTTTCACTGGTATTGGCAATCGCTGCGACCACAGCCGGATTTGCCGTTGCCTCGATAGCAGGCCCACATATTCTTCTGTCGCGCATCGTCGGCGGACTTGTCGTTGGTCTTGGCATTTCGGTAATGCATTTTACCGGCATGTCGGCAATGCAAGTTCCGGCTGTTGTCACCTGGCATATGGATATCGTCATTCCAGCGATATTGCTTGGTGCAGTTTTTGGGATGATCTCGCTTTGGCTGGCGGGAACCGCGCAAACGCCTCGTGAAAAACTTCTGGGTAAAGTCAACCTGACGATCGCGGTCGCAACGATGCATTTCAGTGCGATGGGCGCGCTTATTGTTACACCTGACCCGTCAGTGCCCGTCCCTGCCCAACTTATTTCTCAGGAATATCTCGCGATTGGTGTGGCGGTTGTTGCCACATTGCTGATCGCGATCGGTTTTGTCACGGCCCTTCTTGATCGCCAACTTCGTGATCACGTCAGTGACCGCATGCGGATTCTTGGTGATTCCGCAATCGAAGCATTGGTTCTGACACAAAACGGGCGCGTGATTGATACCAATGAAAGCTTTTTGAAGCTGGCCAATATTCGACGCGAAGACATCGAAAATCAGGATTTCTTGAGCGAGTGGCTGTCAGATACGCCGCCTGCTTTTCAGTCCGGTGAAATCGCTTATGTGGAAACGACACTTTCGCTCAGAGGGATCGGGGAGCTTCCGGTCGAAGTCATTCGACGCGAAATTCCAGCCGATGACATCTCTGACGCCACGGTAATCTTTGGCCTGCGTGATCTGCGCGAACGGTATGCGGCGGAACATCATATCCGCTTTCTTGCAGAACATGACTCGCTTACCAAGCTGCTTAACCGTACGACCTTCAACGACCGCCTTGCCGAAGCACTAGAAGAATCCGACGAAACCGGAACGCCGGTGACGGTTATGTGCATTGATTTCGACCACTTCAAGGAATTGAACGACAGCTATGGCCATATCGCGGGCGACCATGCCCTGCGCGAACTGGGTGAACGGTTGTCGAAACTATTTAGCGATGAAGTGACGATTGCACGTGTGGGCGGTGATGAATTTGTTGCCTTGCTCCATCATCAGAAACGCTCAACCGAAGAAGAGATCGCGGCACGATCCCGTGACGTCGCCCAACAGATCCTCGACAGCGTGGCCATCCCGATTTTCATCAATACTGAACATCGTGCAAAACTGGCTGCAAGCATCGGCATCGCGCATTATCCCAACGATGGCAATGACGCCGAAAGCATTCTGTTCCATGCGGATTTGGCGATGTATCGTGTCAAGCAATCCGGCGGCAATGATCTGGTTTATTATTCATCGGAGATGGACGAGGAATATCGTTTCAAGCGCCAGATTTCTTCAAATCTGCGCATTGCAATGGAAAATGGGCAACTGGCGCTTCACTACCAGCCGCAATGTGAAGCAGGCGATCAAAGTACGCATTCATTTGAAGCATTGTTACGCTGGACCGACCCTGAACTCGGTTCCATTCCACCGGGACGTTTCATTCCGATTGCTGAGGAAACCGGCCTGATCATTCCGTTGGGCGAATGGGTGCTGCGCACGGCCTGCCAGGAAGCTGCGCGCTGGAAGAACCCGCTTGGGATCGGGGTCAACCTTTCGGCAGTTCAGCTTCAGAAACTTGATCTTCCGGAAGTCGTCGCCAACATCCTTGATGAAACCGGCCTTGATCCAAAACGCCTTGAGCTTGAAGTTACGGAAACAGCACTTATTCATAATCCGGCCCGCTCGTTAAAGATATTGTCAGATATCAAGAAGCTGGGTGTCCGCATTGCCATGGACGATTTTGGCACCGGCTATTCATCATTGGCAACTTTGCAGAACTTCCCGGTCGACCGGATTAAAATTGATCAATCCTTCATCCGAAAACTGGTCAGCAGTGACCAGGCCGTCGCGATTGTGCGCGCCGTGATCAACCTGAGCCGCGATCTGGCAATGGAAGTCATTGCCGAGGGCGTTGAAACCGACGAACAGGCATCGTTCCTCACCGATCACAATTGCCAGTCCGTTCAGGGGTATAAATACGGCCATCCGAAACCGATCAGCGATTACGCGCATATCGTCAATCCGACAGAGGCCACATTACAGCCCGGCGAGACGGACGGGAAACCTGCGAATCGGGATAGTGGAATCGAAACGGTTTAAGACACTTTTGGTCGGTGTTGCCCCGTTTGATCCATCCCCCGGTTGGCCATCGCGGATTTGTGACAAAACAGGCACTAAAAAAGCGATCTTTTCCATGCAGTTGAAAGTTTTTTGACGTTTTTTGATTCTGAGCCCTTGTAACCCGGCCATTTGCCTGCCTATATTTGATGCGTGCCTTGTCGGGCACACAACCACTACCTGTCAGAAGACGGAGCATACAAGATGAATAAGCGCAAAGCCGTTGCTATCGCCGTTGCTCGTGAACAGCAAATCGCCCGTTCAATGGAAATCCTGTTCGCTGGTACCATTTTGGCCGTTATTGCATCGCTACTGGTTCTCTAACCGGTTCTCGCTTTCATCTGTTTTTTTGCATTGTTTCAAACCAGACGGTTTTGAAAAGTCAGAGTCTCAATAGACCTTCATGACACATCACAACATTTATTCGATCATCATTACGCGAATTATCAGCCCGGTTGTCTAAGGACACCGGGACGTATCTGTTCGCCTTTTTGATGCACTGAATATCTGTGAGCATTGTCATGACCAATCATGCATTTGCAGCGTCCCAGTTGGGCGCGCAACCGACCAAATCCGTTTATTGCTTTTCCGTTCACGCCGCCGCAGAGCCGGACGTAATGCCCCGTGTGCTGGAACTTTTTGCCAAACGCAATCTTGTCCCGGCAAGCTGGCATGCCACTGTTGCGGATGGCCATCGTGGTTTCGAAGAACTGCAAATCGATATTCAGGTCCAACAGCTTGAAACCAAAGTCGCTGAGCATATCGCGCGCTGTCTGCGTCAGATCATCCATGTGAATACGGTACTGACATCAGAAAAAGGCTATTCAAACTCTGCACTTAGCGCGTAGGCTGATCGTGGTGTGGCGCTGACGGGTTTCCCGCAGTGCCGCCTGCCTTTCAGGAGTTCAGACTTGAGTTACCTTGACCACATCCATGCCTGCAACAACGCCAACCTTTCGCGGTATGCACGCTTTCGGATTGGCACGCGCCCGGTGGGTGCCCTCCGATCAGAATTCGCCACTGCCCTGACCGCTCTTGGTGATGATTTCATCCGCGATGAAAATGGCGAATACGGTTTTGCTTCACATATCCAAACCCTTGCTGAACGTAATGCCGCCTTGACCAACGCGACGGAAGCCCTGCGCGATCAGGGCACAATAAAGCGTCTGCACGGGGAAAAGTTCGATATCCGCAACTGCCTGTCTGACGCCCCGCTGTGTCAGCTTGATCGTTTTGCCATGCCTCATTTCGGTTGCCGGTCCTGGGGCGTGCACATGAACGGGTTCGTGCGCAAGGCCGATGGCCTTCATATGTGGATTGCCCATCGCGCCCAAGACAAGCCGACCTACCCCGGAATGCTTGACAACATGGTCGCCGGGGGCCAGCCGACCGGACTTGGCTTTAGCGAAAACATGATCAAGGAATGCGCCGAAGAAGCCGGCATTCCACAAGAACTTTCCCAAAAGGTTATCCCTATCGGAACTGTTTCATATCTGTATGAAACCGATGAGGGCCTTAAGCCTGATGTGATGGTGAATTTTGACCTGGAATTGCCTGAAAGTTTCGTGCCGCAATGTGCTGATGGCGAAGTTGAACGGTTTGAATTGCTGCCGCTTAAAGACGTTGCCGAGATCGTCAGAACCGGCTTTGACTTCAAGTTCAATTGTGCGCTGGTCGTAATCGATTTTCTTATTCGCCACGGTCATCTGACAGCAGATAACGAACCAACCTATTGTGAACTGGTAAGCGGACTGCACCGCGACCTTAATCCCTGATCACAAGGTTTGCTGATAGGCAGGACCTGAACGAAAACAGCGCCCTGCAACAAGGCGCTGTGTGATCGGTGCATGTCTTGTTCAAACGTGGGGCTGGTTACTGACGCGGGGTATCGGGCCCGCCCATCAAGGCGCCAACAGCCATCACTGTCAGCTTGGCCCGCAAATCAGGATCAAGCTTGTCGAGGTCCGTTTGCTTGCTGCGCAGTGCCTTGACCGCCTCGGCGATTAATTCCTGACGCCGTTCGTCTTCTGGCGTTGCGACCTTGCTTTTCTTTTGGCCAAGCTTGGCATCAGCGGCATTTAACGCCCTCATGATTTCGGTATGCGGGGCTTCTGACTGTTCTGTCAGGGTTTCCGCCAGTGCCAATGCACGGGCTTCTTCGAGTGACATGCCGTCATCCTGATGGGCAAGGGCACGGTCTTCGATCCGGCGCGTTTGACGCGCCTGGGCTGCGGTTTGCTCAGCCGTCGCGCTATCGCGCACATGCAGGGATTGCGCATCACTATAGGCCTGAATCGCATCCCGGCCCTTTTTACCGACAAAGACGCGCATTAGCGTTTCCTTGAGCAATCCCATCGACTCATCCCTTGATTAAATAGCCCGCCTTGGGGTGCAACCAGTATGCGCCAAAAGGGTTTCGAAATCATTGCCCCGTTTCAGAACCAATTTACGCAGTGATCTAAATATGTTGCGCCACACGGCCTTCTTCAACTGCCAGAATATAATCAATCAGGGCTTCGCAATCGGTTGTCTTTAGATGATCAAGGTCACAGACAAAATCGACATTCCCCGCAGCCGGGTCATCGGCATGGCCGACAATGCCAAGTTTGATATATTCCGCGTCCAGCGCATCAAGGGCGGAAATCAGATCAGCAACACTGATCCGGTCGCTTGCGCTTAGCGAAGTCCGGATCAGAACAAGCATGTCTGCATCACAGTCAATCGCCTGTAGTGCGATGGATTGTGCATCTGACTGACGTGGTGCGACATCGACATCAAACCCGCCATCGGCAAACAGGGTTGCGACATGCTTGTGATGGGTTTCTTCTTCTGATGATGCGGTTGCCAACAGAAGACGCGGGTGGCGTCCTTCCATTTCTGCGAATTTGGCAAGGTTGCTGGCAAGTTGAGGAGACGTCATGTTACCTCGCTTGAAATTGCCCATGCCCGTCCAACACGGCCAACCGGGCTGGCGTATCTGTGCGTTACGCGTATTTTCACAGTATCTCTTTCAAGACCCCGGCTGACAAGCCCTGCAATCAATTGCAGCTCACCAGCCTGCCATCGCAAGGGGATCAACACCAATAATATGGGCATGTCCGGCGAGGATCACGACATAGATCACAAGACCGACAAGAATATCGCGTCCCCCCAAAGCCCCGCGCAGCAATCCGGCTGGAGCGAAACGTCGAGTCCCGTTCAAAATCGCCTGTCGCTGGTCGGGATCAAGTTCACGCAAACGGATTTTTTCCATTCGCCAAAACCCGATCACTGCAAACACGCCACTGCCGCCAAAGAACAGGATCGCCACAAGATCGCCGTTGGCAATCATGTGCCCGAAACCCCAGACTGCCATGCCCAACAAAAGCGGATGGCGACAAAATTGGTTGATCCCCGGACGTGCGGGATCAAAACCGGATCGCCTGCCAATTGATAACGGACAGGGTTGAAGAATGGCGCTGGCCCACAAAATACAGACTGGCAACATCACAACAACAAGAAGCCGTGGCTGCCATGGCTGATGATCCCACAGCAAAAACGACTCCGCGTGCTGGACTTCATGAATCACCCAGCCAAACAGCACAATTGACAGAACCGAGAATGCAACCACATAGGACCTGTAACCGACCCATTTGACAAGTCTGTCCCGCAGAAGGCCCGGTACAATATGCCCCATCAGAAAAACTGCCACCGCGATGAAAAACCCGCTCAAAACACGATCCCCTCTTTACTTTATGGCTTCAACATGCAAATTGCCCTGTTCGCGCACATGGATGGGGACGCGAATCTCCTAGCCCCTTGCGTTACACGATATTAGCGGATACCTCTGTATCCCTGTTTGACATCGAACAATAAGCACCTGCTGTCGGATACTCTGACGGGCAGAAAACGGAATACGGAATATACTCGAAATGAGCTGGACGCCGGAAAAGATTGAATTGCTGACCTCGCTCTGGAATCAGGGCTGGACCACGGCACGCATCGGTGAAGAACTGGGTGTTGGCAAAAATGCCGTTGTTGGCAAGGCACACCGCCTCGGCCTGCCCAAGCGTCCTTCCCCGATCCAGCGTCGCGCTGAGGAAGCGGAACAGAAAAAGGCACCGGCCCCCAAACAGCAGACCAAAGGCATCTCGATCTTTGATCTTGGTGCGGGCATGTGCCGTTGGCCGTTTGGCGATCCGGGCGATGATGACTTCCACTTCTGTGGCAAAAAGATCGTGCCCAGCAAACCCTATTGCGACGAGCATTGCGCACAGGCTTATCTGAACGGTAAGAATCCCCGCGAAGATAATCCCCCCGCACAGCAAGGTGGCCCCAATCAAAAGGGTGCCCCGCAGGGTGCTGCAAAGAAATAATTTCCTGTTTCGGTTGTTTCCGCCACAGGCCAGAAATCAAAAAACCGCCCCTTTAAAAGGGCGGTTTTTTTTTCTTGAGAAGATGTCTTGTCGAGACTTACTTGCTTTGCAAAACGTATTGCGCAAAGCCTTCTGCATCCTCACCGACAAAGCTGATGTTATCGGGTGCGTTGGCGGCACCCGATGCCTTGGGGCTGGTCACAAACGTCACCTTTGATGCTTCACCAATCGGGGCGAAGCTCCAATTGCCATCGGCTTGGGGATCAATCGCCTTTTCCGTGAGAATGTAGTTTGCCAAGACCGTACGGTTTTCATCGGGGGCTTCGACAATAACGGTCGATCCGTCCAGTGCCGGGAAATTGCCGCCACCGCCGGCACGGTAGTTGTTGGTCGCAACAATGAACTGCTGATCAGCCGTGACCGGTTTGCCATCAAATTCCAGATTGACGATCCGGTGACTATCGGCATTTACCACTTCACCTGCCTTGTTATAGCGCGCTGGTTTGGTGACATCGATTTGATACGTCACACCATCAATCACGTCATAGTTATAAGTCGGGAAGTCCGGGTTGATCAGCATCTGTTCGTCGCTGCTTTCCGGGTCGATCTGGTTAAACTGGCCTGCCGACATTTCCAGCCATTCACGAACCTGATCCCCATCAAGCAAAACCGCACGAACCGTATTGGGATAGATATAAAGGTCGGCAACGTTTTTAAGGGCGATCTTGCCTTCAGGGATATCGGTGAAATAATCCGGGCCACCACGTCCACCAGCCTTGAACGGCGCCCCGGCAGACAGGATCGGAATGCCGTCATATTCAGACCCGTTCAGGATTTTTTCCAGATACCATTTCTGCGCATTGGTGACGATCTGGATCGAAGGATCATCGGCAACCAAAGCAAAGAAGCTGTTGATCGGGGCCGATGTTGTGCCCACGCCTTCACGCATATACGCGATGGTTGCTTCGTGCTCTTCTTGAACTGCTGCGATGACATCCGGATCGGCGTCAACCAGCGGCGTTACTGTACGGCCTTCACGCTGATAGATCGCGCGCGCTTCTGACAGACTGTCGACAACTGACCATTCGCCATCGTCGGAAACGTTCATGGTCAGATCAATCACGCCAAGATGACTGCCCCAGAAGCCCGGCATGACAGCAGCAACACCATTAATCGTGCCCTTGGCAATGTCGACACCCTCAAGATCAGAAAACGCATCTGAGGGGAAGACAGTATGCGCATGGCCAAACAGGATGGCGTCAATACCATCGACCTCTGAAAGGTAATAAGTGGCGTTTTCTTCCATGCCATTGCGATCCATGGTCGACAGACCGGAATGCGGAACAGCAATGACAACATCGGCACCCTTTTCACGCATTTCCGGAACGTATTTCCTGGCCATCTCGACGATATCCTTGGAAATCACCTTGCCTTCAAGGTTTGCCTTGTCCCATTGCATGATTTGTGGCGGCACAAAACCGATCACACCAACCTTGGCCTTGTGTACCTTGCCGTCCGCGTCGGTGAACTCACGATCCAGAATGACGTAGGGGTCAAAATACGGCGTGTCGTTTTCAGCGTTGCCATCCCCGTCATCAACAAAGACATTGGCACTGACATAGGGGAAATTCGCACCGGCAATCGAGTTATCCAGGAACTCAAGCCCATAGTTGAATTCATGATTGCCAATATTGGCCGCATCATACCCCAGAAGGTTCATCGCCTTGAAGACAGGGTGCGTTTCCCCCTTCTTTAGGCCACGTTCCTTGGCCATGTAATCGCCAAGGGGGTTTCCCTGAATAAGGTCACCATTATCAATGAAGACAACATTTTCTGCTTCACCGCGTGCTGTTTTCAACAAGGTCGCAACCTTTGCCAGCCCAACCGTGTCAGACTCCCCATCGCGATAATAATCATAATTGACCAGATGGGTGTGGATGTCGGTGGTCTCGAGGATACGCAGCGATACCGTGCTGTCGGCAAGTGCTGTTCCGCTGACCAGTGCTAGCGTAAGCCCCATTGCTGCAACACCGGCTTTTTGCATGGTTTTCATATCTGTCTTCCTGTTCGTGTGCTCGTTCGTATGACTTTATTCTTGTTCAGTTGGTTAGGATTTGAAGATTTTGCGAAAAAGATGTGGCAAACACAAACAGAAACGCCCGCGACACTGCACGGGCGTTTCCGAATTTGAACCATTGTGCCTTTTGCTTTTCGTCCTCAGGCCGGAACAGCTTCCGGTCCCTTATAGCCACGCACAACTTCATTTCCCGGTTCAGGGTCATTGGGAACATTAAGCGCCAGGACCAGCGATACAAACGCCATCGCCCCACCGGCCAGGAACACCGCACTGGGCGACACCAACCACAGCAGCCCGAAGGCTGCGGGAATGAAAACAGCAGCAATGTGGTTGATGGTAAAGCTGACGCCAGCGGTCGAGGAAATATCAGCCGGATTGGCGATCTTCTGGAAGTAGGTTTTGATCGCGATCGCCAAAGCAAAGAACATGTGATCAATCACATACAGTCCGCCTGCCAGGATATGATTTTCCACGAAGGCATAGGACACAAATACAATGAACAGCCCAGTGTATTCAAATACCAGTGCGCGGCGCTCCCCCCACTTGCCGATCAGTTTACCGATCTTGGGTGCCAGAAACATGTTGATCACGTGGTTGAGCAGATACAACAACGTGATGGTTGCTGCGTCATAACCGAACTTTTCCACCATCAGGAACCCGGCAAAGACGGTGAAAATTTGGCGGCGCGCGCCACTCATGAAGGTAAGCGCATAATAAAGCCAATAACGTTTGCGCAGGATCAGCTTTTTGGTTTGCGGATGCGCATCGGAAAATTTCGGGAATGCTCCCCAGACGAACAAAGCCGCCGCAATGGTAAGCGACCCGCCAAACAGATAGACATAGCGATAATCGACAGCAAAGATTTCAAGCATCACCCAGACCATGCCAAACATGATCAGTGACGCCATCGACTTGGCTGAAAGTTGCCTGCCCATCACCATGGCGGTGCGATCCTTGCGCACCCATTGCAGCGAAAGCGCCTGCTGCATGGTTTCAAAGTAATGGAACCCGATCGACATCAGAACCGTGGTGCAATAAAGCCCGATCACGGTTGGGAAATACCCCGATATGGCAACACCAATACCAAGCACAAGCAGCGACAGCAGGGCAAATGTCTGTTCGCGCAAAACCAGAAGCACGAAAATTGCGGTGAAGGCCAGAAACCCCGGAATTTCGCGTAAGGACTGCAAAATGCCAATTTCGCGCCCGGTGAAATCGGCCATTTCGACCGAGAAGTTATTTAACAGCGCCATCCAGGTCGAGAAGGACAAAGGCATTGCCGCTGCCATCACGATCAAAAGCACTTCAGGGTTTCGCCAGCCCTTGTAAACAGGGCCACTGTCTCCCACCTTCTCGCCAGTCACATCACCAAGTGGGGCAGCATGATTACTGGCTTCGGGTATGATTTCCTTGGACATGTTTTCTCCCGGTACATGGCGACTTGGGTGACGCACGCCATGCCACATGCATTTTGTTTTTTGGAATGTGACCAAGTTACCCCTGTCGATGCCGTCTGTCTTGCGGTAATCTGCCAATATATATCGCAAACAGGACAGTTTTGGCCCATTGCACCATGCCCCATATCCTGAACACGTTCGAAGATCGACCAGAACATCACAATCCGATCTCCCGCCCCAAGGAACTGCCCCGGGCTGTTTATGTCCGGGTTAGCGATATGCCCGCTGGCCATCACGTGGCAACCCACAGCCATGACTGGAACCAACTGTTATATGCCATTGAAGGCACCATGACCGTTGTCACCGAAGCAGGCATGTGGATCGTTCCGCCACAACGTGCCGTCTGGGTGCCACCGCATACCCAGCATGCTGTCGGTTGCACCGGTTTTACCCGGGCACGCCATCTTTACATTGGTCGCGACGTGGCGACCAACCTGCCAGACCAATGCATGGTGCTTGAAGTCAGTCCTCTTTTGCGCGAACTGATCCGGGCCGCAACGGAGATTCCGATTGATTATGATGAAGACGGCGAAGAAGGCCGCCTGATCCGTGTCCTGCTTGATCAAATCAAGGCACCGGATCAGGACAAGCTTCATCTTCCTGCACCCAAGGACGCAAGGCTTTCGCGGATCTGCGATCATTTACAAGGCGACCCGGCAGACAACCGAACCCTTGACGACTGGGCAACGATTTGCGGGGCATCCAGCCGAACACTTGCACGGCTTTTCCAACGCGAAACCGGCATGCCTTTTCGCGAATGGCGGCAGAAACTTCGTCTGCTGTATGCACTTGAAAAACTGGCACATGACCGCCCGGTTACGGAAATCGCCCTTGACCTTGGTTACGAAAATCCTTCGGCCTTTATCGCGATGTTCCGCAAGGCAACCGGCCGCACACCGGGCGGATATTTCCGCTAGGGCCAAAACTCATTCAAATCATCAACCCGGTCTCACAGATTTTGCGACAAAATAGCCCGTGCAAATCCGGGGGGTCCGAAGGACAACTAATATGAATGAGCTATAACCCCAGAGCCGTTTCGGATTAGTGATCGGTCTCTTTATGTGTCTTCAAAGGCGGCAAGATATCGTGTTCCGGCTCTGTATTGACATCATAACGACGTGTCACTGCATCATGCGTGGGTTTTGGCATTTGTTGGCGCACACACATGTTATGAACCTGTACCGTTAAATCCAGTGACCAGGCCCTTTTCTGTTCATCAGTTTTGATTTCTGTCCCGACCGCTTCTTTCCGGAAACTGGCCGCACGCATATTTTCATTGCGTACTGAGCGTATCCCTTCGAGGACGGTCATCATTTCAACAACTGATTTCAAAACATCCACACTGCTGTCGATGGTTTTGCTCACCGCTTGCGTGGCTTGTTCATACTGCTCAATCATTGCCCAATCACTTGCGTGATCCGGGGTATTTCCCCGCACAGGTGATTTGTCATGCCCGGACAAACGATTTTTCCACGCATGATGATTCGGCTCCCCCGTTCGGCGTCCTGGCAGGATATGGCTGAATTCACCCCAATCGTATCCGATATCAGCGAAGTTAACCTCACCCTTTCGCCGTGCCGGATTAATTTCGAATACATGCATTTTTTCTCTCCCTGAGAAAATTTCGCACTCCGTAAACATCCTGTCTGTTAAACCGCATCGCGTTCAGACAATGATTGTCATTATGCACCGGCCGTATAGCACAAATTACGCATATACGATGCACCCTGCATCCACAATACTTTGCAATCCGTCCAGAAATGCTGCGAAGGGCTTGCCTTGTGGTGGGCCTATACCAAAGGGAAATTGATAATTTTCTTAATTAGCGCTATCAAATACGTGCACGACATGTAGTCAATGCGGCCAGGTTATTTCGGAAAAAGATTTCCAAAAAGAATAACCATGAGGTACCCGGCTGCCGAACTGGGGGACCAGAAATGGCATCGGAATTAAGCTCCGAGCGAACAAGTAGTTCGTTTTTTACAGTAAATAACCTTCCACACCACGAGCGCTATGATATTTGGCGGGGCTCTATTGATGTCCTGTGTGGGGTTGAAGCCGAGAAAACAATTCGCGACAACAACTTCAAAGCCGAAATTGAATCCCATCTTCTGGGGTCATTGATGCTGATGGAGGTTACCTCTCTTGCACAGCAGTGGCGACGAACACCGCAACAGATTGCGCGCAATGACATGGACCATTATTGCGTCAGCATTTTCAAGGAAGGTGACCTTATTTGCGAACACAGCAAAGGCGGCAATCAACTTAAAAAGGGCGGCGTGGTTGTCTTTGACCTGACTCAGGAATTTGCGACCAAGACCAGCGATCTCAAGGTGACCACCCTGATCATTCCCCGTCCGCTGATCGAAGATCTGGTAAATCATCCCGACGATCACAACATGCGCTTCCTCGACCCCAAGTATCCGATGACGCGGATTGTCCATGACAACCTGCTATCTCTTCAGCGCAATATGCCAAACCTGTATTTAGGTCAGGCTGCCACGATAGAGAAAACATTGGCAATGCTGGTTGCGAACTGCCTGAACACGGCAAAGGGCGAGACAAGCACAACCATTCACCAACGTCAGAACGTGATGAATATGGTCAAGATGCGTCGCTATATCCGCGAGCAACTGGCATCACCAGATTTGACCCCGCGAAAGGTCGCACGGGACCTCGGCGTATCGCGTTCCAAATTGTATGACTATTTCGCAAGCTATGGCGGTGTTTATCAATATATCCGCAACATGCGCCTACGGCGTGCTGTCTCTTTGCTGACAGATCCCATGCACAAACATTCTTCGATCTATGACATTTCGCTGGAATGTGGATTTTCCAGTGACGCCAGCTTTATTCGGGCCTTTAAGGAAAGATACGAACTCACACCGGGGGATGTCAGAAATGGCCTGTCAAAACAGGAACATGCATCACTTGGTGATCCCTACCAGATAGACACGCGTTATGAAGACTGGCTGCAAAACCTGATGGTCTAAAAAGCGGACATGTCGAGTATTTGCCTCGCCAAAGAGGAGCCCAAACAAGGCCACTGCGCCACCCATTCCGCAGACCCCGACATATACGCCGCTACGTTTTATTGAAGTGATGCACTTGCCGAACATTTTCGTTCTGCGGTCGAATGCACCGACCATATGTTTTCGGGACGTTTCCATGATCAAGCATCGGCACCCAATCATAGCCCCACATGGTTTGTATTTGCTCGATGACCTCAGCCGACCAGCTTGCCGACTGCGGCACGTGATCGCCATTATCGTTGCGTTTTGACCGCATCCATTCCAGCACCTGAATCACCCGCGCAAGTGAACGCAGGGTATCCCTGCAGCCCACAGAAACTTTGCCCGGTGGACGTTCCAATCGCTCAAATGTAATGCGATCAGTCCGGGTGTCGGGTTTTTCATGCTCGGATGAAAGATCCAATGGCAATAAAAGACGGTTGTCCAAAGCCCGATGATTGGGTTCCCCGACCCGTCTTCCTGGCAAGATGTGACTGTTTTCACCCCAATCACGACCATGCCCCGTGCAGTTCTTCTCACCTCCACGACGCAATGGTGGCGTGTCGATAAAATCCATATTCTCCCCCAAAGAAAATATCGCCTAACACTGATAAAATCACCCCCCTTGTTTTTGTTTTGTTGGGCGGGCTGTCACAATTCTATCAACCCTGTTTATCACGCCCGGTTCGAGGCCAATATGCAGAACGTCCAGAAGAATGTGCAATCAATCCAAATCAACCATAAGCAACGGCCTTTGCGAGGTTCGCGACAATATTTCAAGAAGAAACAATGCTTTCGCAGAACATGAAATTTTACTAAAATAATGCGTCTGCCATCGGCAGACTGTGAATTGCAGCATAGCTCAATCAGTTATTGCCGTTATAAGCAGGGAAAATTGGGGGCGACTGATGTGTCTGATCCGAGCAAGCGCACATTCTTTACTGTAAATGACTTGCCCATGTCACAACGCTATGACGTTTGGCAAAACAGCATCGATTGTATCTTCGACGTCGAAACAACACCCGAAATCCGCAAGAACAAATTTTTTGCAACACTGGAAGCTGACCTGGTCGGATCAATGATGCTAGCGCGGACGAAAAGCACGCATCAATTCTGGTCGCGCACGCCATCTGCCATTGCAGCAGACGGGATGGACCACTACATGCTGCAATTCTACTACAGCGGTGGGGCCAGCTCTGATCAGGGTAAGGACGGAAGTGAAATCGCACCCGGCGGCCTGATGTTTCAGGACCTTTCGCAGACGGCAAGAGCGACGACAAGTGATTTTGATAACCTTGTCATCATTGTGCCACGGGATTTGCTCGAAGGCAGATTGGTCCTTCCCGAAGATCATAACATGCGTTTTCTTGGAAACAGTGACCCGATGGTGCGCATTCTGGCCGATCAGATTGTTTCACTTAAGAAAAACGCCCCATACCTTTTGCCCGAACATGCCAGCACCCTTGAGCACACATTTGCCGAAACGCTGGCCTCCTGCCTGAATTCCGCACATGGGCAAACATCAAGTTCATCCCACCGCAGACAAAACCTTGAAACGATGATCTCGATCCGGCGCTATTTTCGACAGAACTTCGCCTCACCCGATCTGACACCTGACATCGCCGCCAGAGACCTGGGGTTATCACGCTCCAAGCTGTATCAACTGTGCGAAGATCAGGGCGGAGTTTATCAATATATTCGCGACCTGCGCCTGCGCCACGCCATGTCTATCCTGTGCGATCAGCAAAACCGCGACAGACCGCTTTATGACATTGCACTGGAATGTGGTTTTTCCAGCGACGCCAGCTTTATCCGGGCCTTTCGTGGAAAGTTTGACATCACCCCAGGCGACATTCGCCGCGGCCACAGCCCCAAACGCGAAGATGGCGCACCAATCGCAGATCACATCGACACCCGATATGAGAAGTGGCTGCATACGTTGTAAACAAGCAGAGCGGATTGACGGCCCGGGGTTAATATCTGCTTCGTTTGGCTGACCCGCATCAGGTGTTTGTCTTCGAACTCAGACATTCATCAGTCCAGACATGAGAATTTGTCATTCATCCAACCAACTGAACATCGGTTATCTATTGCAGATACGATGATCAGGAGTTGGCACAGATGACGGCAGTTTGGTCTGGAATTGGGTTACGCCTTGCCTCGACCGCACTGTTCGGGGTGATGAACCTGTTTGTGCGTCTGGCATCGTCTGACGCGCCAACCGGTCAAATTGTTTTCTGGCGTAGCTCCGTCGCGCTGATTCCGATTATTTTGTATCTGATGTGGCGCGGCGAGTTTCCCCGCGCCTTGCGCACCAAGCGCCCGCTTGGGCATTTGAAACGCAGCACATATGGCTGCATTTCAATGTTTCTGGCATTCATCTCACTGGCCTACCTGCCACTTGCCCTTGCAACTGCCCTTGGCTTCTTGGCCCCGCTTGTTCTGATACCGATCGCAATGATCACGCTTCGCGAACATCCCGGGGGGCTTGTAACTGGTGCGACACTTGGCGGGTTTGCCGGTGTATTTCTGATGCTGTGGCCAATGCTATCAACACCCGGGCTTGATCACGGCACCTTGATTGGCATTGGTGCCGGTGTTGCCTTTGCCGTTACCACCGCCTTTGCCAAGGTACAAGTCAAGGCACTGACCACCACCGAGCCATCTGGCACGATTGCATTCTATTTTGCCATTATTTGTTCAATTGGCGGGCTTCTGACCATCCCGCTGGGGTGGGTACCCATTTCATCTGACAATATTGTTTATCTAATTAGCGCTGGTCTGACAGGCGGGCTTGCGCATATCGCCATGACCGAAGCACTGGCCCGTGCCCCGGCATCGACACTGTCGACCTTTGAATATACCGCCATGATCTGGGCAATCATTCTTGATCTTGTGGTGTTTGGCCTGCTGCCTGCCCCGATCAGCCTGGTGGGGGGCATTTTGATCGTTCTGGCCGCAGCACTGGTCATGTTTAACGATCAGATCATGGCCGTTGTGGCACGCAAGTTTCGACAAACACCGCAAAGCGAAAAGTCCGCCGCAGAATAACCTTTTGTCACACGCCGTTTGGGATATTCCCCTCACTTAATTGGTCAAGAACCGGATCAAGGTGCCTTGCTTTCCTGCAATTTGGTCAAAGCATGCAGTGTCAGATTGGTTGGGGTGGCAATGCCCAATTCTTTGCCTTTGCGCACGATGTAACCATTCAGATAATCAATTTCGCTTGGTTTCCCGCGCGCCAGATCCTGTGCGGTCGAGGAATACTGACCGGGCATGGTTTCCGCAATTTTCTCAACCGCCCCCCATACATCGCCTGAAACGGTCACACCGTCCGCCTTGGCAACCGCAAGACATTCATCAACGGCACTGCGCATTACATCCCAAACGCCAACGCCTTGCACCAATTCGCCATACGGTCGTTGGGTGATGGCAGACAGCGCATTATAGGCACAGTTCAGGATCATCTTGGCCCAAAGTGCACCATTGGCGTTCTCGGAAATCTCAACCGGAATTTTGGCGGGCACAAGCGTATCGACCACCATTTGACTTTGCGCAGACGGACCGATGACAAGTTCACCGCGACCATGATGTTTGACATGGCCTGCCCCGCCCATGCTGGTGGCAACATAGACCACCACGGGGATCACCGGTTGCCCCAAAACCGCGCCCAGGCGTTCGGCATTGTCCACGCCGTTTTGCAGACTAAGCACAATGGTATCGGGTGAAATGAACGGTTTTATCTGTTCACCAGCGTCAACCGTGTCTGTCGACTTAACGCAAAACAGAACCATGTCCGAACCTGCCACACCGGCAGCATCCGTATCGCCCGTGACCCGGACAAATTCCTGCGACGAGCCGAAATCAAGCAGCAACCCATCACGATTCATCGCCGCAACATGGGTTTCACGCCCGATCAGAGTGACATCATGACCGGCACGTGCCAGCATCGCCCCGTAATAACACCCAACCGCACCTGCACCCATTACCGCGATTTTCATGATGACAACCCTGTTGCTGTTCGGAAACCAGATTTAGTTTTTCCATAACAGCCCCCAGACAGACAAGGGATTGTTATCGTTAAACGATCCCGGCTTTGCGTAGTTGCGCGATCTGCGCGTCACTGAGGTTGGCAACCTTACGCAGGATTTCATCGCTGTGCTGGCCCAACATTGGCGGGGCCTTTTCATCACTGATCGGCGTTTTGGAAAACTTGATCGGATTGGCAACCGTGGGAACCGTGCCGGCGGTTGGATGATCAAGGTTTTTGACCATGCCGCGATGTTTGACTTGCGGATTATCAAAAACACGATCAATGGTGTTGATCGGACCGCAAGGCACGTTGGCCTTTTCAAGCGCGTCAATCCATTCATCGGTTGTCCGGGCGACCATCGCCTGACGGATCAGCGGCACCAGATCATCGCGATTGGCGACACGTTTGCGGTTGGTGGCATAACGTTCATCAAGCGGCAAGCTTTCCAGCCCCGCAACGTGACAAAAGCTTTTGAACTGGCTGTCATTGCCAACTGCCAGAATAAGATAGCCGTCCGATGTCGGGAACGCTTCATAAGGCACAATGTTGGGATGCGCATTGCCAAGCCGACCCGGTGCGTTTCCGGTGGCAAGATAATTCATCGCCTGATTGGCAAGAACAGCCGTTTGCACATCAAGCAAGGCAAGATCAATATGCTGGCCCTCGCCGGTTGCATCGCGGTGACGCAGGGCAGCAAGAATACCGATTGTGGCATAAAGCCCGGTAAAGATATCGGCAACGGCCACCCCAACCTTCATCGGCTGACCACCGGGCAAACTATCAGGTGCACCGGTAATGCTCATCAAGCCACCCATGCCCTGAATCATAAAATCATACCCCGGACGGTCCTTATACGGGCCATCCTGCCCGAACCCGGTGATCGAGCAATAGACAAGCTTCGGATTCAGCTTTGAAAGGGTTGCATAATCCAGACCATATTTGGCAAGACCGCCAACCTTGAAGTTTTCAAGTACCACATCGCTTTCGGCTGCCAGATTGCGGACAATCTCCTGGCCTTCGGGCTTGGTGATATCAATCGTCAGGGATTTCTTTCCCCGGTTGGCTGTCAGGTAATAAGCCGCCTCGGTCGTGTCATCCCCATTGGCATCCTTGGCAAAAGGTGGGCCCCAGCCACGGGTATCATCGCCAGCACCGGGACGTTCGATTTTGATGACTTCCGCACCCATATCGGCAAGCGTCTGACTGGCCCATGGCCCGGCCAGAACACGCGAAAGGTCAAGCACACGAAGTCCCGATAGCGCGCCAGTCATCAAATTACCCCGGTTTAGTCGATTGGAAAAAGCTTGCTGAATCAATTCGGGCGGCAGCATTTCTGCTGCCGCCCGCTGAAAACGTAATTAGCCCTCAGCTGAGAAGGCCTGAAGACCCGTCTGTGCACGGCCCAGGATCAGGGCATGAACATCGTGGGTACCTTCGTAGGTATTGACCGCTTCAAGGTTCATCGAATGACGGATAACGTGGAATTCATCCGAAATACCATTCCCGCCGTGCATGTCACGGGCAACACGGGCAATCTCAAGCGCCTTACCACAGTTGTTCCGCTTCATCAGCGAAATCGCCTCAGGTGCGCCTTTGCCTTCGTCAAGCAGACGGCCAAGCTGAAGCGCGCCCTGCAGGCCAAGGGCAATCTCGGTCTGCATGTTGGCCAGCTTAAGCTGGATCAACTGATTGGCCGCAAGCGGGCGACCGAACTGTTTGCGATCAAGCGTATACTGACGTGCAGCGTGCCAGCAGAATTCAGCAGCCCCCATCGCACCCCAGGCAATGCCGTAGCGTGCCTTGTTCAGGCACCCGAACGGGCCGCCAAGACCCTTGGCATTCGGCAGCATGTTTTCTTCAGGCACAAAGACGTTGTCCATGACGATTTCGCCGGTGATCGACGCACGCAGGGAAAACTTGCCTTCGATTTTCGGTGCCGACAGACCCTTCATATCCTTTTCAAGGATGAAACCACGGATAACACCATCATCATCCTTGGCCCAGACGACAAAAACGTCGGCGATCGGGCTGTTGGTGATCCACATTTTCGCACCCGAAAGGTTAAAGCCCCCATCGGTTTTACGTGCGCGGGTTTTCATGCCCCCCGGATCAGAACCATGGTCCGGTTCGGTCAGGCCAAAGCAACCGACCCATTCACCAGTTGCCAGTTTCGGCAGATATTTTTTGCGCTGTTCTTCGCTGCCATAGGCAAAGATCGGATGCATCACAAGCGAGCTTTGCACCGACATCGCCGAACGATAACCGGAATCAACGCGTTCAACTTCGCGGGCCACCAGGCCATAGGCCACGTGGTTCACACCCGGTCCGCCGTATTCTTCGGGGATGGTCGGGCCAAGCAAACCAAGTTCACCCATCTCGGTCATGATTTCACGGTGGAACACCTCATGACGGTTGGCTTCAAGAACACGGGTCTGCAGGTTTTCCTGACAGTATGCACGCGCCGCATCGCGGATCATGCGTTCGTCTTCGCTCAACAGCTCTTCAAGCAGGAGCGGATCTTCCCAATGAAACGGTGCGCGGCTTGCCATTCGCCTGGTCCTTTTATGAATTTTTGTACAGAAAGCAGGGGTAGCACCATAGAAGGGCGAGATGATGCCACCCCTGAAAAGCTTAGTTGCTTATGCTCTTAAGCTAGGAATTGGCAGACCAAGTTGCAAATGATAAAAGCGACATAGTTTATGCGAAAAACTCATAAACTTTCATTGTATCACCACAACAGGACTCAACCCTTGGCCCGTCGAATTCCAAGCTTGAAAGCCCTTAGTTGCTTCGAACAGACCGCCCGGTTTGGCAATGCATCGCGTGCGGCCGAGGAATTATACCTGACGCAAAGTGCCGTGAGCCGACAAATCCAGGGGCTTGAGACGTGGCTTGATTGCAAGCTTTTTGCCCGTGAGAAACAACGTTTGGTGTTAACCCCAGAAGGCGAAAGCTATCTGCAATCTATCCGCCCGGCCCTTGATCAGCTTGAAAGTGCGACACTGACACTGCTTTCGGGCGGGTCGGAAAGCGGTGTGTTAACACTTGCAGCACCGCCGACTTTCGGGTCCCGCTGTCTTATTCCGTTATTACCTGAATTTCGCAGCAAGCATCCCGAAATTGCCATCAACTTCATTTCCCGAATTGGCATCCCCGATTTCGATCGCGAACAGATTGATATTGCCGTTCTGTTTGGCGAAGGACAGTGGTCGGAACTTGATGCCCATATTCTGCATGGCGAAGAAATGGTCCCGATCTGCAGTCCGCAACTGATTGCAAATCTGGGACGCACCCCACGTGCAAAGGATTTACGAAACTTTCCGCTGCTTCACATTGCAACGCGCCCGCGCGGCTGGGCCGACTGGCTATCCGCAAGCGGCCTGCGTGATATTGATGGCGAAAACGGCCCGAAATTTGAGCATTTCACCATGGCCATGCAGGCGGCCGCCGCCGGACTTGGCGTCGCTCTGCTACCAACATTTGCGATTGAGGACGAACTGGAAACCGGGCGGATCATCGCCCCCTTTGGCCAACCAAAGGCAAGCCCGTTTCATTATTATGCCTGCGCACCACGAAACCGCGCACGGCTTCCCAAAATCAGGGCATTCATGAGTTGGCTGGATCAACTCGATACGGTTGCGCATCTGTCGATGCCATCAGGCACGCAGACAGACTAATCAGATCAGCTTGCCCTTTGTTCGCTTAAGGCACGCAACGCCGACATGCCACGCCGACGCAAGACATCCGCATCTTCCGGGCCATCAACAATTTCAAGCAAGCGTACCGTTGCCATCAGATTACGTTGTGCATTTGGCGCTTCTTCCGGCGTCAACCTGCGCATGCCGTCAACACCGGCGCGCCCGATCTGATTAAGCTTTTTCTTGAGCTCGACCACCGCTTTTGCAGCAGAACTTTGTGCAGCAAGAACATCGGAAATTCGCGCTGTTTCGGCGATGGCCTCTGCTGATTTCTCGGCAGCCAGGACTTTTTCTTCATCAAAGTCCTGAGCGAAAACCGGACGCGCAAGCCCACGGCCCGACCCGGGGCCTTGGGTCACTTCAAGTTTCGGAAGCGCATCAATCACGCGTTCAGGTGTCGCACCAAACATCGTATCAGCAAGGGCACGCGATACCCGACGGCGGGTTTCAAGAAGCTTCTCACCCCACCGGCCATCCTTGCGGATTTTGAATTCCCGGGTAATCCGGGTGAATTCGGATGCATACCAACGCGCAAGTGACAGAATATGCGCTTCATCCTTGCCGGTCCCGACACCCTGTTCGATCTCGGTCACGGTTTCGGCCAGCAAATCGATAATCAGGTCGCCCGTTTCTGCAAGGTTGGTTTTTTCAATCGTTCTGTCATCCGCCTTGTTTGACAGGACACGGATCAGTTTGAACAGCTCACTTGGGCGCAGCAGACGCGCCAGAACAGCCATCAGAAAGTTTGGCTCGAACCCCGGTTTTTCTTCTGAGATCGACATAACCCGGTCACGCAACCAGGTTACATCATTGGCATCAAGAGCCCTGATTGGTGCAGACGGGAAACGATCACGCACTTGTGCAATTTCTTCCCCCACCGTAAGAATTTTGCCGACCTGGGCAAAGGCCTTCATATGCACGCGCGACCCCAGACGGGTCGCCAATGCACGCTCCTGCTTTACGCCATTGACGGAATTTTCAATCTGTTCTTCGATGACCTGCGCACCAAGTTTCCAGAGCTTGCGTTCAGCCAAAGCAAGCTTTTCGCTGTTACGTGCCGCCGCTGCCTTTTCGATATCCTTCATCGCCGCTTGGAATTCGGGTCCACCGGATTCTGTCACCACGCGCCAGATAGGTATTAATGACGTACGGCTGATGCGGATACTTTTCTCGCTGGGTTCACCCGACATCAACAGGTCTTCGAACGGGTCGCAAAACTGGCGCATCGGGGTCGGGTAGCGTTCCGGCTTTAGCGATGCAAGACGGGGCCGCAAAATTTGCAGGATAGCTTCATGTGGTAATGGCAATTTGGGATCGGCACGATCACTTTCGATCGCGCGCGTGAAACGGGCAATTTCGCTTCCGCTGAGCGACTCAAACAGCTGACCAAGTTGTGAGGCGCCAAGATTTCCGGCGTCTTCAATCTTCATGCAGACTGTCTCCTGAAGCGTTCGAGACGATCCATCATATCGGCGTCAATTTCCCCACTGCCAAGTTTACGCAATTCACCAGCCCAAAGCATCTGGTTCACGCGCACATCCACCCAGAACTGCTGATCTGTCACTGCGATCTCTGATACCGGAAGAACTGGCGAAAAGCTTGCAATTTCTTCAATGGTTTCGCGCTGTTTGGCCCGATCCGATGGCGACCGCTTTTCCCAGACATCAATCAATTCCTGCCAGCCATCAAGCAGCCACCACATGTAATCGATCGTTTTACCGATATCTTTTTTGGCGCGTTCCCAGTCTGTCAGAACCTTGCCAAGCTCTTCGTTCCAGCTATCGACTTCTGCAACGCGTTTTTGCGCATGTTTGCAGGTCTCACGCGTTGCACTGGCCACACGGCCAGCCATAAAGCGGAAGTCTGATTGCTCGGAATTTGCCCATTCTTCGATATCACTGGCGAATTTGGTCAGCCCGTTGGTCAGCACACGCAATTGCCCCTGACATCCGTCAAGGTCAAGGCCGACCGGGGCAATCATTTTGCTCCATTCACCAAGGTTATCAATGATGGTGTCGTTGGCAACCTTGTGCTCGGAGGCAAACCTGTTCAACGCCTTTCGTGCGCGAATCTGGCCCTCGGTCGTCAAGAGTTCTTTGCGTTCCATGTCCTTGACCGCAGCACCGCCAAGCTGGCGCAATGCCTGATGGAGAACGGCCATCTGACCAAGTTCGCGCGAAGCTTTTTCGCTCCAGCTGCGTTTTGAGCAGGTCCGGGCCAGTTCAACACCACCAACACCGGTACTTCCGACGGCACGGCTATGTTCAAGCACAGTTTGCGGACGGATATCTTCAAGTTCGAGCAAACGGTCATACAACATGCGGTCGTGCACAGACAGATCGAACACATCGCGCAGGGTATCAAGCGGCAGCTCATAAGTTCCCAACCCACCGGAAAGGCCGGGCAATACGATCATTGAACGTCCGCTTTTCCCGGCAGAAACCCGGGCGTAACGCAGGGACTTGGTCGTAAAGGGCGCCCGGGCACCGCGCGAAAAAAATGTCGCAGGCAAACATGCCAAAGGATCTTCTGGCGCCTTTTGCGGATCAGGGGTCTTATGACTTACGGACTTTACAATCTTCTGTTTGGTCATTCTCGGCTTTGGTCAACCTGTACCGGCGCTAATGTTTGGCACGCCGCCTTGACTGCCAACGCACTGCAAAATGGCATGCTTTGGCAAACGGCGCGAATCGATGGGCATCTCTGCGGCCTTAGTTGGCCGGAACCTTATAAACTACTCCGACATGTTGACGATAACATTAACAAGCTTCTTTGAAATTACCACAGTCAACTCGCCGCGCCGAATGACCTTTTCTGACAAAAATGCACCTGATGCATGCTGCCTTTAAAGCTTAAAGCGTCTCCTTGGCTGTCTCCCAGGTTTTGATATAGGCCTTCCATTCCGCACCATCGGGAATGGAGTCATCAACTCTCAGAAACACCCGACTGTCGATCATTACGGCGACCTCTTCGGTCTCGACGGGGGCTTTGACCATTTTCTTCTGATAGGAGCTTGGATGTGGACCGTGCGGGAAGCCACTTGGGTGGAATGTTGCCATTCCTGCCTTGATTTCGCCTCGGCTGAAGAACTCTCCACGGTGATAGAAGATGAACTCATCAGCATCTTCGTTCGAATGATAGAACGGCACACGCATGACGCCGGAAGAGCCTTCCCCGATCTTGGGGATAAAGGTACTGATCGAAAACGTGCTGGCAACGAAAGTGCCGTGAGCCGCTGGCGGTACTTTTGCACCTTGCGAACGCGCCCTGGCCAGATCACGCCAATTGAGTTTGACGACACATAGATCGCCTTCCCACCCAAGCGCATCAAGCGGATTAAACGGATAGGTCAGGGTCGAGACTTTCCCGTCACGTTTGATATGAATTTCCCAAAATGCATCATCCTGTTGCGCGACAAAAACCTCGTCAATTTGCGGCAAGGTAAAAAGCATCGGATCAATTGCGGCATCCGCGCCGACCGATGCAGGGTCCGGAAGACCAAAGGCATCGGCAGTTGCCTCTATCATCAGAAACTCGCAGTCTTCGGATGGCTCAACCCGCCAAGCCGTACCGCGCGGCAACAGGATATAATCGCCATCGCAATAGGGAAGATGCCCATAATCGCAGAACAATGCCCCTGCGCCGGCATGGACAAACAATAGCGTATCACCATCGGCATTGCGTGAAAGGGCATGCATCTTGTCTTTGGTTTTCCAGTACCGGATTTCCATATTGTTGTTGTACAGAACCCGGCGCGCCTGAAGCGGGCATGCTGGCCCTGGCGATAGTTTTTCCAATGAAAAGGCACGCGGGCGCAACGGCCCCTCGAAAGTTGCCCAATTGGCGGGCGGATGACGGTGGTAAATCTGCGCCGCCGGCCCCTGAAATCCTGCACGTCCCACCTCACGCTGATGGGTTTTTACGCCGCCTTGCTTGTCGGGGGATGCAACGCATTGGCCTTCGCTGTTCGGAAGTCTGATCCAGTTTGTCATTTCCGCCTCCCATATTGGTTCTTTTGGCGCGTGCTGGTGCCGCATCTGCGCCAGATGCACCTTTTATGGATATGAGAAGAAAGACCTTGGCTTTCAAGCGAAACGGAACAATTACGCCAATACCGCATCCAGTGGAAACCACAGGACTGATTGCGCTTTTGACAGTTCAACTAATATCCTGCCCGGTAATTGGGTGGGAAGATATGCGAAGTCGATGAGAGACGGAGGAATGGTGCGCCCGACAGGATTCGAACCTGTGGCCCCCAGATTAGGAATCTGGTGCTCTATCCTGCTGAGCTACGGGCGCACTGCTTTGAAAGCAGCATTCCATTAGCAGCTAATCGAAGTGTGATCAATCCGCGAGCACACCGATATTGCCCTTAATGGCTGATCGGCCCTTTCCCCAAACGCACATCGGCCACCTGTTTCCACTGCACAATGATGCCCATGCAAACAGGTGGCCGATGATAAAGCGTTCTTGCGATCAGATTATTCGAAAATTCGATCAATCGGGAAAGAATAGGTCAGAGACAGGATTTCCGTACCCGGGTTTTCGTCCCCGATGCTGGCATTGGAAATATGTGCAATCCCAAGGCTCAGGCGTTCGTGACTGTCAAAGCGAAAACCAAGCTCAAGGCCGGAACGGAATTCGATCCAGTGACCAAGATCTTCGCCATTTCCCTGATGGTATGCCCCGACAGAGGTATAGACGCTTGAGACAAAATGATCGCCCCACAACACATCAACCGCAAGGCCACCATAACCGTGCGCCGCACCTTCGGACGTTACCATCACACCCCCAATCGGGCGGGCAACATCAAACATTGCGTGCTGGGCACGGTAATTTACACGAAATTCAGCGGCTTCTTCATCCTGCGTGATATCAACCATACCGGTTGAGAATTCAAGCAATCCAGAATCGCTATTATTACCAAGAATTTCCTGCGCAGAGGCCGTATTTAAAAGTCCGAAAAAGACACAAACTGCAAGCAGTTTCCCCAAAGCCAATTTCATTAATCAAGTCCCCACTAGATCAATTGAAGGGCTATACTACCCACCCGCACTTCAAACTCAACAGTGTATTTCCTGTACTAATCATTTTTGCACAAAGCCAGCACCGTCAAATCGCTCTGTGGCCCGAACCAATTCGCGAATAATGCCCGGCTCGCTGGCGGCATGTCCGGCGTCGTCAACAATCAGAAGCTCCGACCCCGCCCATGCATTATGTAACGTCATCGCTGAAACCGGCGGGCATACGACATCATATCGCCCCTGCACGATCACAAGCGGCAAGTGAGCAACGCGGTCAATATTATTTAGCAACTGACCGTCTTCAAAAAAGCAGCGGTGCACGAAGTAATGATGTTCAAGTTTCGCCAAGGCCAGCGCGATCTGGTCGCTTTCGAAATCTTCGACAAAACCATCATCTGGCAATAGCGTGCAACAGGTCGCCTCATAGGCTGACCACACACGTGCGGCGTCTATCGCGGCCTGTTCACCGTCGTTTCCTGCAAAAATTTCGGCGTAGCGTTTCAACAACGCCTGCCAACCGGGGTGCTCCCCAAACCCGGCTGCATCAAGGAAACGACGTTCTGCTTCGGGAAAGAAGCGCCCCATCCCGTCCATGAACCAAGCAATTTCAGATGTACTGCCTAGGAAAATGCCACGCAGAACAAATCCAGTAACCCGATCCGGATGCGCCTGCCCATAGGCCAATGCCAATGTCGAGCCCCATGACCCACCAAACACCAGCCATTGCTCAATGCCACAAGCTTCGCGAAGGGCCTCAATATCACTGATCAAATGATCTGTTGTGTTGTCTTCAAGACTGCCAAACGGGCGCGATCTGCCAGCACCTCGCTGGTCGAACAGGACAACACGATATTTGTCCGGATCAAAAAATCTGCGGCTGTTTGGTGAAATACCGGCCCCGGGACCACCATGCAGGAAGATCACCGGGATACCTTGCGGATTGCCGACCTCCTCCCAGTAGATTTCGTGACCATCTTCGCGAGATAGCCAACCCGACTGACGGGGCAAAATTTCGGGATACAACACGGGGATATCCTTTTGGTTTGGAGGCAATAACCTGCTGATCGCCAATGGTGATGCATCCCAAGAAATCTCAGAACGGGAACCAAAGAACAACCCCTATTCGCGTTCGACACATAACCAGGCAGGATCTTGCAACGCGATGTAAGGCCCGCCACGATATTCGACCACACCGCGCACCCGAACTTTCCTGCCGATCCAGCTTTTCATGCTGTGCTCATAGTCGCCGTTTTCCGCCATTGCGTCTCTGGTTTTGGCATCCAGTGCAACGGTGAAGTCTTCACGCCAATTTGTCCCGAAATTCAGATAACTGCGCCACTCTTGATGTTCGATCGCCATTACAGTGCCATCGACAACCACAAATCTGCCGACAGCATCCTGCACCGTTGGCAGGTCCGCTCCCCCCGCATCACCGTTTGCGATCGTATAATAAGCGGTTCGCCCGTCCCGATCTGCCCACATGCCGAGCCTGTTGGTAATTGCCTGATCCTCCGCACGCACCAAAGGCATCAAACCCTGTTCGGTCTCGGGTAACAGCAATGCGAGCCCCTTGGACAGAAGCCCATAACGCCAGTCTTCGTCTGGAAGCCCAAACGCGCTTCCCTGATCCGTCGCGCCAATCAACGCTGGCGTTCGATCAAGGTAATCGGGTTGATCAGACAGGAGTTGCACATGAATTTTTTCCTGGCTGGCTTGTCGCAGCCATAAGACTGCGGCTTGTTCATATTCGGGAACAAATGCAACATCTGACAGTCGAAGAGTTTTGCCCGGCAGACCATCTGAAACAAATGCATCGACAGCCGTGACTTCAAGTACCACATCAACCTGATGATGGCGTGGGTTGTCATATGAACCTGCCGTCGCCTGATTTATGTCCTGCCCACAATGCCAAGCCGTTGCCATGACAGGCGCACTTGCCATACAAGTTGCAACAAAGGTTCCCACGACGAGAAGTTCGCGTTTATACCGCGTAAAGCTGGTCAAAAAATCTCCCCATTTCGATTGCCTGATGGGGGATGCAAATATGTTAAGTAATCACAACACACGCGCGACCAATTCCCGGTTGGTTTCGCAAAATGATGGCTAGGGCCATGACCCTAGCAGCTTACGCCGCAGAACGAGACGAGGAAAGAAATCAATGGGCTGGCTGAAGATCGGGTCGCAAAAATCCTTTGCTGGTGTCCTTGCCGCAATTGCACTGAGCATGCTTGTTGCCGGGTGTTCGACCAATCGTGCCACAGGCGAAGATAGCTTCACGGCGTTTATGTCGCCTGAAGAAGAAAGACAGATCGGGTCTCAGGAACACCCGAAGATGGTCAAGGAATTCGGCGGGGAATACACCGAAAAGGACCTTCAGGCCTATGTCACCGAAATTGGTGAAAAGCTGGTGGCGGTATCGGAAACACCCAATGAAAAATTCACCTTTACGGTCCTTGATTCACCGGTCGTCAATGCCTTTGCCCTGCCAGGTGGCTATGTTTACATCACACGCGGCCTTGCGGCCCTGGCCACCAACGAAGCCGAATTGGCCGGTGTGGTCGCACATGAAATCGGTCATGTGGTCGCCCGACATTCCGCCCAACGCTACAGCCGTGGTGTTCTGACCCAAATTCTGGCCGGTGGTCTTTCGGTTGCAATTGGAAATGGCGCAGGCGATCTGATTGGTGCTGGTGCCAGTGCTTATTTGAAGTCCTTCTCGCGCGAGCATGAGTTTGAAGCAGACATGCTTGGCATTCGTTACATTACCCGGGCCGGATACGACCCCGAGGCAATGGCAACATTCCTTGAAAAGTTGCGCGCGCACGCACGTCTGCAAGCGAAACTTGCCGGCCGTTCGCCAGAGGATGTCGATCAATATGATTTTATGGCGACCCATCCGCGAACACTTGATCGTATCGAACAGGCTCATCAAAGCGCCAATGTCACAGCAGTCGCCAACCCGGAACGCGGGACGGTGCGCTACATGACTGCCATCGACGGCATCTTGTACGGAGATGGCCCGGATCAGGGTTATATCCGGGGGCAGGAGTTCGTTCATGTCCCGCTGGATTTCCGGTTCGAAGTTCCTGATGGCTTTAGCATGATCAATCAACCCACCGCCGTCGTTGCCAAAGACGACAAAGGGGCTCAGATCATTTTCGAAGGGGCACCCGGGGCAAAAGACGTCAGGCTCGACCAATATTTGCAGAACGGCTTTTCGCGTGAAATTGCCATTCGCAACATTGAAATGATTGAGATCGAAGGCCAGGAAGCCGCAACAGGAAGTGCGGACATCTCATTGCGCTCCGGGCCTGCTCGGTTGCGCATTGTCGTTATTCGCCATGGCAGTTCTGCCTATCAATTCCTGTTTGTTGTGCCCCTTGATATGGCGGATAGCTATAACCTGCCGCTGCGACGCACGACCTATAGCTTCCGACCCCTAAGCGCGCAGGAAAAGAAAATCTATACCCCTCTGCGCATAAAGGTTCGGGCGGTCAATCCGGAATACACGCTTGAAACCTTTATCGAGGACATGGATGTCGACAAAGCACCTGCCGATGTCTTTGCAACAATCAACGGCCTGCGCGACGGGCAATTGCCCCCGGCCGGATCCCTGGTGAAAGTCATCCGCCATTAGGTTAGGCAAACGCCCGATATCCCAACCGTAACCACAGAAAGGCAGCATTTTCATGCTGCCTTTCATCATAGAGCCCGGCGTTCTGGCAGCAATTAGCTGCTTGTAAGCTGATCGGTAATTGCGCCTTGACCATCAAGGGCAACTGCAATCAGTTGACCTCCACGTCCCGCACCACCGTCCAATGACAGGGTAAATTCACGCTCCTGCAGGCCAACCTGCCCTTGGGACGCACCGCGTACAATCCGTGCGCAGTCATAGTATCGTTCGGTAATCGCCTCGAACATGGACCCGCCCCACCAAAACGTGTCGGTCTGCCCGGTTAGGGGGCGCGAACCGTCAAGACCGGCATGAACAAAGATCAAACGCCCGTCTGTTGAATAGGCCGCGTGCTTGAGATCCGACAACAACGCATTGTGGCCTGCATGGCGACGCAAAGCATCGGCAAACAATGAGGTCCATTGCGAAATTGCGTGTGCGCCCTGATGCATCGTTCTTTGAACATTTGCCGGATCAAACCCGTACGCACGGGCCGTTCCGGCGATGCCGCGCGTCAACATCCAGTCAAAGACCTCGACCGGATTTGGCGCGAACTGGATCTGCTGCAACTTCGACAGCATTTCTTCGGCTGCACCACGCAGGAAAGCGATATCGCTGATATCCACTCCATCCTTGGCAAGGAAATAGCGACGAAACATCAACAGCTCGTTGATTGTCGCAATGACATTCTCTGCGGCACCGTCACCCCAGTAATTACCGAGATAGACAAGCCGGTCACCAGGCATCAAACGCTGCGCAAGCTTCTGATGAACACTGCGGAGTGCGCCATAATCACCATTGATCGCGCCGACGACCCAGATCTTCTTAGCCGGCTTGATCGGTGCCAGAACTGTACTCATCGCTGTAACCTGCCCAAAACAAAAATAAAACCGGCCCAAGAGTAACTTGCGGGCCGGTTTTTATAAATAGTTGTATGGTGGTGCCTGTGCAATCAGGCTGCTTTATACAAAAGCTTCTCAAGCTTGCCTGATGCCTTGTCCTTGTCGATTTTCTCGATCGCGGCAAGTTCATCTACCAGGCGCTCAAAGGCAGCTTCGTAAATCTGACGTTCCGAGAAGGATTGCTCGGGCTGGGTTGCGCTGCGATGCAGATCGCGCACAACTTCGGCAATCGAAACAGGGTCGCCAGAATTGATTTTCGCTTCATATTCCTGCGCACGACGCGACCACATGGTGCGTTTGACACGTGCACGGCCCTTAAGGGTAATAAGTGCAGAGTCCATCTGCTTTTTCGAAGACAGCTTGCGCAGACCAGAGTTGCCAACCTTGTTCACCGGCACACGCAAAGTCATGCGGCTGGATTCAAAGGTAATCACATAAAGGCGTAATTCCTGTCCCGCGATTTCCTGGGTTTCCAGTCCATCAACACAGCCAACGCCGTGCGCGGGGTAAACAACGTAATCGCCAACAGCAAAGGGCAACTTATCCGACATCAAGCATCCTTCCGGCCATATCAGGCCTGGTCATTCAACTGCAACACTTCAGAACCAGTGACGCAAAGAGCTGCACACGACCAAGCTTTTTTGGCAAAGTCGCGGTTCAGACAGGAATTTCAAAAATGGAAATCCGACACTTCGGAATGAGCCTGCCGAGCCCTTAACGCGAATTGTGAACAATAACACAACACGCCACCAGTTTACAGAAATTTTCCCGACATGCTGTTCAATGCAGCCATGCGTCAAACCCACTGGCACGAGCCAGTGGGTCAAAAAACGCATAAAATATCGGGAGTTAACCCAGAAATCAGTCGCCTTCACCTGGCGCTTCGGACAGCATTTCGGTCTTGCCCGTTTTACCGTTCCATTCGTCTGCATCCGCTGGCGCATCACCCTTCCGGGTAATATTCGGCCATACTTCAGCAAATTTACGGTTGATTTCCAACCAGTTATCCAGATTCGGCTCGGTATCGGGAATAATCGCCTCAGCGGGGCATTCCGGTTCGCAGACACCGCAATCGATGCATTCATCAGGGTGAATCACAAGAAAGTTCTCACCTTCATAGAAGCAATCGACGGGGCAAACCTCGACGCAGTCCTGATACTTACACTTGATGCAGTTTTCCGTCACCACATAGGTCATGGTGTAACTCCGTACAGGTTGCGGGGCCAGATTGCGGCTGCACCCGCGTTCGGCCTTGTTCTCTCTCGGGGGATTGGGTTATCACGCACGACCGTTGTGTGCAACTCCAATAAAATCCCATTTTTTTACGTAGTATAGCATTTTTGGTGCGTTGCAGCGTCACCGTGCCCGATACGGGCTTTACAAATGCCCTGCATAGCCGCGCACACCATACATATTTCCTGCCGCTAATCCAGTTTCTATATCCTTGAGATAATTGCTTTTGGCTCCGCAAAGCCATAGTCTGCTCAATCGGGGATTCAACATAAGAAACTGCGGGGTTCGGGGTGCCACAAGAAAGCCCTGATAAACAAAGGCTTAGATGGCGAAATCGTTTGTCTTTCAGACAAGCACGGATTGCCGTTGGCCTGACGTTGCTGATCGGCTTGCTGTTCAGTGGCATACAAATTCTGTGGGACCTGCGCGAAGAACAAAGCCTGATCGACCGAACCGTCAATCAGGTTTTGGCAACACTACGCGACTCTGCAACACAAGCGGCCTATGGACTCGACGAAACACTGGCATCACGCGTTGTTTCAGGGGTCTTCGAATATAAACCGGTCTATGAGGCCGTTCTGCGCGATAACTTCAATAATATCCTTGCCCAGAAAACCGAGCCGCCGGTCAGTTCCAACAGCACCTTCCTGACCACGTTGATGTTTGGCGAGAATCAGGAATATGAAATCAAACTTGATACGGGTGGCTCGAACGGCCTGGTTGGACATCTGAGCGTCAAGATCGATACAGACCTTATCGCAGACGGTTTCCTGAACCGTGCAACCCGAATTCTGATGTCGGGCATTTTACGGAACCTGCTGCTTGGTCTGGTTCTGGTGACTTTTTTCTATGCGACGCTCACCAAACCGCTGTTAAACATCGCCGCGCAGCTCGGTAAAATAGATCCGGCAAAACCAGACAGTGCGGAAATCATCGTCCCACCACAGCATACGCACAACGAACTGGGCATGATCCTGCAAACCACACGCACCCTGATCGGACGCGTTTCTTCCACCCTGAACAAACTGCGTGAAACCGAAAAACAGGTGCGGGACCGTGAAAGCCAGTTAAATGCCATTGTCCAGAATGTCGCCGACGGGATCCTGACCATTACCCCGACTGGCCGCATCGTTGAATACAACGCGGCAACCAAACAGCTTCTGGGGCTGCTGCGCGATGAAACGCCAAAGGGACGAACACTTCAAGAATTCCTGATGCCGCGCGCGATACCAGTTCTTGAACACAGCCTTGAAGAACTCGCAGATCATGCCCCGCACGGCGATGTGGTCGAAAAGCGCCTGACAATACCCGTCGTGCGAGCTGACCAAAAAGAGATCGATGTATCGATTGCGCTGCGCCTGATACCTGATGCCAGTACACCACTGATGACGGCCGTGCTAACCGACATCACAGTGCGCAAACGCTATGAAGAGCAACTGCTCTATATGGCCAATCATGACACGTTGACCAACCTGCCCAACCGCAGCATGCTGGAACGCAGCCTGACCGAAGCCTTGCAGAGCCATAAGGAAAACTCCGGTAAACAGGTGGGGGCAACAGCAGTCCTGTTCATTGACCTTGACCGTTTCAAGCTCATCAATGACAGCCTTGGTCATAACGTCGGAGATATGCTGCTCAAGGCGGTTGGACTGCGATTGCAACGCGTCATCGGCCGTCAGGAAATTGTGGGGCGTCTGGGCGGGGATGAATTCCTGATCATTATTCCCAACCTCAAGGAAACGCAGGACGCAGCAAAGCTGTCGCAAGCTGTGCTTGATGTGCTTGCCCCCGCCTTTGACATCAAGGGGCGGGTCCTGTTTGTCACGCCGTCGATTGGAATTGCACTGTATCCATCAGACGGTGAAGATTTCCCGGCACTGATGCGCAATGCCGATACGGCAATGTACAGTGCCAAGGCCAGCGGCGGTGGCACATATCATTTCTTCACCAAGACCATGAATGAAAGTGCCGTCGCACGTTTGGTGATCGAAAATGATCTGCGCGAAGCGCTGGTGAAGGATGAGTTCGAACTGCATTACCAGCCCAAGGTCGATCTGCGCACCAATCGGGTTTGTGGTCTTGAGGCCCTTATTCGCTGGAAGCAACCCGGTCGTGGTTATATCTCGCCAATGCAATTCATCCCGGTTGCCGAAGAAACCGGCCTTATCGGTAAAATTGGTGAATGGGTCTTCAAAGAAGTTTGTCGGCAAATTTCAGAATGGGACGCCCAATCAGTCCCCCCACTTGCCATTGCGATCAATCTGTCTCCACGGCAATTGATCGAAGGCCATATCACCGAAACTGTTTCACGCATCCTGAGCGAAACAGAAACGTCAGCGGCAAGAATTGTTCTTGAAGTCACCGAAACGGCAATGATGCAGGAAATCAAGAAGTCCGCTGTGATACTTGAAGAACTGCGCCATCTTGGCTTGCAGATTGCTGTTGATGATTTTGGCACTGGCTATTCATCACTGGCGTATCTTAAACGGTTGCCCATCAATACCATCAAGATTGATAGATCGTTTGTGCGCGATGTCACCATTGATGCCGACGACGCTGCCATCACACGAACCATCATCGCGATGGGGCACAACCTTGGCCTTAAAGTGGTCGCCGAAGGGGTCGAAACCAATGAGCAGATGGACTTCTTGCGAAATTGCGATTGCGACGAAGTTCAGGGCTTCCTGATCTCAACCCCATTGCCACCCGACGAAATTGTTGACCATATTATGCGCCCATCTGCCGAAGTCCAAAACTAACGCCAGGCCAGCACAACGCGCATTGCGCAATCTTTTTAAATTTGGCCCGATTGATCGAGAAGAAAATGTCACAGACCACATCCGTCCTGCTTGTTGATGACAGCAAATTTGCCCGCCTTTTGGTAAAGGCTTTTATTTCCAGTAACTTTACGGATTGGAAAATCGACGAGGCAGAAGACGCCGACAAGGCGCTTACGATGGTCGAAGACAAAAGCTATGACTACATGATCATTGATTTCAACATGCCAGGCATGAACGGGCTTGAACTTGGCAGGGAACTCCGCGCGCGCTTCCCTCAGACCGTAATTGCCCTTTTGACGGCCAATATCCAACAGGAAATCCAGCAAAAAGCCGAAGGCCTTGGTCTTGATTTCATTCCGAAGCCCCCGACTGAAGAAAAAATTCGCGACTATTTCGCGTCACGGGAAGCGGACAGATGATTGACCTGAGCGAACTTGAACATGATACCATCAGCGAGTTGATCAACATTGGCGTAGGCCGTGCTGCCTCGTCGCTTTCCGAAATGGTTGGTCAGCCTGTTGAATTGACCGTGCCGACGATCTCATTTGTTGAGCGGTTCTCAGACAGCGAGCTTGCCAAAGCACCAACAGAAGTTGTTTCTGCTGTCAGTCAGCGCTTTGAGGGGCCATTTACCGGCGAGGCCATGCTGGTTTTCCCCGAAGTGCGCAGCCTGGAACTGGTGCGTAGCCTGCTGAAAGTTGACGTGCCACTCGATACGCTGACCGATCTGGAACAAGAAGCGTTGATGGAGGTTGGCAATATCATTCTGAATGCCTGCCTTGGCAGCATTTCAAATGTTTTGGGTGAACCGATCGATTGCGCGATGCCAACATTTCGAAAACGTGAAACGCAGGCATTGCTCGACGATGACACATCAGTGGCATCATCAGGATCCCATCCTGTTTTAATGATTTTGCATGTTCAGTTCATGCTGCGTCAGAATGACATTGATGGATATGTCCTGTTTGTCATGGATCTTGAATCCATCCAGATGTTGCGCGATTTGGTGCGCCGTTTTCTGGACAATTCCCTAGGGTAACCGGTGAGGTGAATGACACAGTCGCGATCAAAACCTGAAAAGGAACAGGCTTCGGCCATTGATCTCAGTCGTGAAAGCGATGCCGCAGACCTGTTTGCCGCATTGCTTGATACGGCGGATACCGGTTTGATTGCGCTTGCACCTGATGGAACGATTTGCCATTGGAACCAGTGGATACAAAGCCGGTCGGGCAAAGAAGCCAACGATGTGCTGGGCAAGGCATTACATGAAGTTTTCCCCGATACAAAGCTTGGCCGTGTCGCACTTGCGATTAACGACTGCCTGAAGTTTGGCATGCCTGCGGTTATATCACCTTCACTTAATCAGGGGGCGCTTCCACTGCGGCCCCTGCCACAATTTTCCGCCAGTTTTGACCGAATGGAACAATCCATTCGCATTCATCCGATCAAGACCAAGCGCAATGGCATTTTGTGTTCGCTGATTATTCGCGATGTCACGCTTGCCGTGCAGCGTGACCGATTACTGCGCCAGCAGGCCTCCGAACTGGCCGATCTGGTAACACAGACAAAACGCAGTGAAGACCGAACACGCGCCATCTTGCAAAATACGGTTGATGCTATTCTTGTGGCATCGGACGATGGCAATATCGAACCCCTGAATGCCCGGGCCCAGGAACTTTGCGGCCCAACAGGCGATCCGGAACTACGTGACCTTATTCGTTTTCTGCTTCCAGATAACGAACACACCGAGATCATCACACCATCCCCCAGCAAGATCATCACCGATCTGGGAACAGGGGTTATCGAAGTTCAGGCATCCACACTAAATGGCCGCAATGTGCCGCTTGAAGTTGCCATCAGTCATTTTTCAGCCGACGAGCGCTATCACTACATCATCACGCTACGTGATATTTCCCAACGCAAACGCCACGAAAAAGAAATCCAGCGTACGATGCAGGAACTTGAACGGTCCAATGCAGAGCTTGAGCAATTCGCCTATGCCGCTTCGCATGACCTGCAGGAACCTTTGCGTATGGTATCAAGCTATACCCAGTTGCTTGCCCGGCGCTATCAAGGTCAGTTGGATGAGGCTGCCGACGAGTTCATCCATTATGCTGTGGATGGAACGCAACGCATGCAACGGATGATCGACGATCTTCTGACGCTGTCACGGGTCGGGCGACATGGCAAACCGTTCAGTCCGGTGCCGCTCGATAGCTTATTTGACGCCATCGTAACCAACTTCAAACGCGCCGGGTCTGCCCCCAAAGACAACATCATCCGCGAAGGTAAACTTCCCATGGTGGTCGGCGATGCCAGCCAATTGCTTTTGCTGTTTCAAAATCTGATCTCGAACGGTTTGAAATACAGTGACCCCCAATCCGGTCTGGTAAAGGTTTTTGCATCCGAAACACCAGGCAGCTATCAAATTAGTGTTGTCGACAACGGCATCGGCATCGATCCGCAATATCATGATACGATCTTTGAAGTTTTCAAACGCCTGCATGGCTATGGGGAATATGCCGGTACGGGCATTGGCCTTGCGATCTGCAAAAAGATCGTTGAACGCCACGGTGGCAGCATCGAAGTCACCAGTGTCCCCGGCGAAGGCAGCACCTTTAGCGTCGAACTTCCAAAAGAATTGTCGATTGTCGCCGCCTCGCAAAGCATGTAGCTTTCAGTTTACGTAAGCGTAAAGATGATTGAGCCAGCATGAACGACAGCTACACCATTACCGACCTTGCCCGCGAGTTCGAAGTTACCACCCGAACAATCCGGTTTTACGAGGATCAAGGACTGATTTCTCCGGACCGCCAAGGTCAGACACGCATCTACAGTCAACGGGATCGTGTCCGCCTGCGGCTGATTATGCGCGGTAAACGGCTTGGCTTTTCGCTTAAGGAAATTCGCGACCTTCTTAACCTGTATGACGGGGATCGCAGCGAGATCACCCAGCTCAGAACACTGGTCGACAAGGTCAATGAAAGACGTGAAACGCTGCGCAAACAGCGAGAAGACATTGATGCAACACTCGACGAGCTCGACAAGCTCGAAGAGACTTGTCAGGAAGAACTATCGCGCAAGAAAGCAGGGTGATGCGGTTTAAATGCCTTCGCCGACCTCAAAGGCCTCTATTGCGTAGAACCGCCGGAATTTTCCACCTTGGCCAAGCTGGTCTCGGATGGACGTGACAGAATGAAACAGCTGACCGGTATTGCGACAAGAAGCTGAACCAGCACAATCCAGCGATTTTCGATCAGAACCAACGATGCGGTTATCACAACAAGAAATGCCACCATCGCCAGCGTCTTTGCCCGGCGGTTGATCACACCATGGTCGTTCCATTGGCGGATCGACAGGCCAAAGCGCGGATGATTACAAATCCAGTCATGCAACCTTGGCGATCCTTTGGCAAACAGCCAGGCGGCCAACAACATGAACGGGGTGGTTGGCAGAAGTGGCAAGAAAATGCCGATCACACCAAGCCCAACAGAGAGCCATCCCAAGGCCAGATAAATATGCGAAAGACGCAGCATTGATTTCCTGTTTACAGTCAGCCACACCCCTGACAGGTTAGACGCGTGTAATGTAGGCATAAAAATTTGCAAATTCAATCAATAGCCGACTATTTTACTCAGTTAAGTTATCACCTTGAAACACCACGCTAATCTGCACGGTTTCCAATGCTTGAAATTGAAAATGGCCTCTATCTGGATGAACGCCATCTGAATTTTCAGTTTGTCCGTGCCTCTGGGCCGGGCGGGCAGAACGTCAACAAGGTATCAAGTGCCGTTCAGATGCGTGTGCGTATTGATGACCTGACAGAGCTTCCCTTGCGCGTGCGAAACCGGCTGCGTGAACTGGCAGGCAGCAAGCTGACCAATGATGGTGAAATTATCTTTGATGCGCAGCGCCACCGCACGCAGGAACGGAACAAGCAGGACGCAGTTGAACGACTTCTGGCTTTGCTGCGCAAAGCTGCGGAGCGCAAAAAATACCGGGTTAAAACCCGCCCAAGCCTGTCGGCGAAACGCAAACGGATTGACTCGAAAAAGAAGCGCGGCGACACCAAAAAGATGCGCCAGAAACCTTCATATTAACAAACATTTCTGTTCATTTAATTTAACAGCAAACTTCACCCAAGCGGACACTTTTGTATCCACTCTTCCATCAATGCGGCGATCTCAACCGTATCAAGCCCTTTGTCTGACAGTGTCCGCCAAGTCGAAAACTGAACAGCGTGATGCGTGACTGATTGACAAAGTGAACTGGTTCGACGGTCATGAGGCAAGTGCCGCAGGATGTCTTCCTGCATGTCGCGTAACTGTCTGTCATATACCTCAAGGGTTGCGTTCAGCTCGGGCAGCTTATCACGATCTGCAAGCACGGCTGGCCAAAACATCCGTGTGTCGCCGTAGTAACTGTAAAGCATACTCAGGATCGCAATCGGCCAGTTTTCCGCCGCAACGTCCTTGCGCCAATCATTTCGGTGTGGAAGCGGATTGTGATCAAACCAGTGCGTCACGGCCTGGACTGGAATATCCGTTTCCCCGGGGAAATGCCGATAAACCGTCAACCGTTGAACCGACGCCTTAGTTGCGACAGCACTGATAGTGGTTGCTGCAGGACCAACCGAACAAGAGAGCGAGATCGCGGCATCAAGGATTCTTTGATGGGTTTCCTGTTCCTTGCGTGCGCGTCTGGTCTTGTTATACGCTCTTGTCATGTTCATGCTACCTTTTGCATTCACCAACCGTGCCGGCAATCGAACGCCACCTTATCAACCGTAACACAACCTCGATTTTAAGTGAACATAAATGATCACTTAACTTCCACTCCCACTCAAGCATCCTCCACCACGTGTTGTAAGATGACTGCCATATGACCATCGACTGGAATTCAATTGCCAACGCACCTCGCCCGGACAATTGCGGCTGGAAGGGAACTTATCGCGTGCGCTATTCCGAGATCGGTGACAACGGCAAGGTAATGATGCCCGCGCTGACCGATTATATGCAGGATGCCGCCGGTTGGGGCGCACGCATCTTGAAACTAGCCTATGACGATACTGTTGATCACGGGATCGCCTGGGTTCTTGCCCGCATGGTCATTCACATCCGTGACTATCCCGGCAACGGCGAAGACATTCTGGTCGAAACCTGGCCGTCGGGGGTGTCACGCCGGGTGGCGACCCGTGACTTCCGCCTCAGCAACAACAAGGGCGAGGTATTTGGTGTCGCACAAAGCTTTTGGTTGATGTTTGATTTGAACACCCGGCGTGCTGCGCAATGGCCGGACTGGATTGAAGAACGCCTGCCAAATCCGCCCGGTCCCAAGCTAATAGAAGCCCCCCTGAGACCGGCCTTCACCAAGAAGGCTTTACCCACCTGTGACAACATCAAGGCCCGCCCGTCAGACGTCGATCTTTACGGGCATGTCAACAATGTACGTCTGATGCATTGGGTTCTGGGCGTGTCAGGCCCCGACAATTGCCCGGACTTTCACCCCGAAAGTCTCGATATCCAGTTCCGGACAGAATGCCGTGTCCACGAACGCGTGGAAATTCGGCATGCCGATGGCTTTGCCACTGTAACACGTGAAGAGGACGGGACAGATCTTGTACGCGCCCATATCCCGCCCAAAAACGGTTTTATCTAAACCGCACAGGTACTAAGGCACGGTCTCATTGCCCGTCTATCATGGCGTCAAACAAGTCAGCAATCGGCTTGAAGCTTTTGCGATGATGCGCGGTTGGGCCAACCTCGGCCAGACCAGCCATGTGCTTTTTTACGCCGTATCCCGCATTACCTTCCCAGCCAAAGAAGGGATAACGCACGGCCAAACGCGCCATGGCGCGATCACGAACGACCTTGGCAACGATGGATGCCGCAGCAATCGAAAGCGACTTGCTGTCACCCTTAACGACTGTTTCCACCGCGCACGGCAAGCCGGGATCGCGATTGCCATCGACCAATGCCTGATCGGGGACAGCATCAAGACGGTCCACCGCCCGACGCATGGCAACATATGTCGCCTGCAGAATATTGATCTGATCAATTTCGCGGACAGATGCCGCCCCAATGCCAACTTCGGCGCAGCTCATGATGATTTCATAAAGCCGATCACGTTTTTTCGCCGAAAGCTTTTTGGAATCATTGAGTTCGGCTACCAACGTTACGGGCAAACGGTCATTGCGCGGCAGGATGACGGCAGCAGCCACCACAGGCCCTGCCAACGGCCCGCGACCAACTTCATCAATCCCGGCAATGCGCCCGCGGTACTGATCTTCTATGGCGAAATCCGGCATGTTTATCTGATCCCTCTCTGCCCGATGTCATAGCAATCCAGACTGCACCGGACAACAATCGACCCGTTTTCCCGTCCCATCTTTCCGACAGCACCGGCACCGTCATAAGGTGTTTTTGACCCTATGCGTTTTCCAAAGAAGCCCAGAGCTTTTCAGCAAGGGGGCTAAGCCGACGACGGGGACGAAGGATTTCAATATCGACGGGAATGGCTCTGTCCTGCATGCCCAACACTTCAAGTTGCCCATTGGCAATGTCACGCTGTGCCAGACTTTCGGGTAACCAAGCAACACCTGCACCGCCCTTTGCCATTGAATGAAGGGTTGCCGCGAGATGCGATGTAAACCCGGGATTTGAAGGGTCCAGTCCAGACAATGTTACGTTGGCGGCAGCAATAATCCGCCCTAGGCCGGACTCCACACTATAGGCAAGATAGGGTGCCGGGCTTCCCGTTTTGACCAGATTGCGTGCAAGAGACGGGCTGATTACCGGAATCAGGCGATCTGATCCAATGATATGACGCATGAAAAGGGGATGTTGCAAATCTGCAGGCGCATCAGGATGTGCATGAGCAATCAGAAAATCAATTTCCCCACGCTGCATCAGGCTTTCACACGCCTGCATGCTGTCAGAAATCAGGTTCAATGGTCCCAGCGACACCTGTTCATTTCGCGATCTCAGCCATTCCGGCATAAAGGTAAATGACAGCGCATGGGTGGCGGCAATATTGAGCGTTCCGTTGGAAAGTCGCGCCAGTTCCATGGCCTCGCGCCGGGCCTGTGTCAGCGAAAAACACACTGCACGCGCATGCGACAAGAACTGCTGTCCGGACGGCGTGAGTTGCACCGAATGGGTCGTACGCGCAACCAAAGATACCCCGACCCAGTTTTCAAGCGCACGAATCCTGCGGCTGAAGGCCGGTTGGGTAATATTGCGCATTTCCGATGCACGCGAAAAATTAAGCGTTTCGCTTAGCGCGATAAAATCTTCAAGCCAGCGAAGTTCCATATTGGTTATGCCATATCCGTATAAACATATTGCCAATTCACATTGGTTAATGGCTGCTTGCAAGCAGTATTTTGCATAAGGAGATCCATAACGACCATCGCGAAAGGCGATCACATATGCAAATTCTTGATATTGTCGAAGTTACCAAACCCATCTCATCGCCGATCCGAAATGCCTATATCGACTTTTCAAAAATGACGGCAAGTCTGGTGGCGGTTGTGACTGATGTGGTCCGCGACGGCCGCCGGGTGGTGGGATATGGGTTCAATTCCAATGGCCGTTACGGTCAGGGGGGCCTCATTCGCGAACGGTTCCGCGACCGTGTGCTGACCGCCAAGCCAGATAGCCTGATGAATGACGCAGGAGATAACCTTGACCCCCATCGCATCTGGGCGGGCATGATGCAAAATGAAAAACCCGGTGGTCATGGCGAACGTTCCGTCGCAGTGGGAACATTGGATATGGCCATCTGGGATGCTGTCGCAAAAATTGCCGAGAAGCCGTTATTCCGTCTGTTGGCCGAACAATATGGCAGCACCGCCGACCCACGGGTATTTGTCTATGCTGCAGGCGGCTATTACTATCCCGGCAAGGATTTGACCGCATTGCGCAATGAAATGCGCGGTTATCTTGATCGTGGCTATAACGTTGTGAAAATGAAAATCGGCGGTGCGTCGATTGAAGACGACAAACGCCGCATTGACGCGGTTCTCGATGAAATCGGTGATCAGGCACAGCTTGCTGTCGACGCCAATGGGCGATTTGATCTGGAAACCGCGATCGCCTATGCCAAGATGCTGCGTGACTATCCGCTGTTCTGGTATGAAGAGGCCGGTGACCCACTTGATTATCAGCTTCAGGCCGCACTGGCGGAACTTTATCCCGGTGCCATGGCAACGGGCGAGAATCTGTTTTCCCATCAGGATGCCAGAAACCTTTTACGCCACGGCGGTATGCGCCCGGATCGGGACTGGTTGCAGTTTGACTGTGCCCTGTCCTATGGGCTTGTCGAATATCTTCGTACGCTTGAGGTGCTCAAAACACATGGATGGTCCCCCAAACGGTGTATTCCCCATGGCGGACATCAGATGTCATTGAATATTGCCGCTGGCCTCGGACTTGGTGGCAATGAAAGCTATCCCGACCTGTTTCAACCCTATGGCGGGTTCCCCGACAGCGTGAAAGTCGAAGACGGTCATATCACCATGCCAGAACTGCCCGGAATTGGTTTTGAAGGCAAATCCGATCTGATATCGGTCATGCGTGATCTTGCGGTCTGACACAGCAGATTAACCAGACTGGGCGAACCATTCCCCATCAAAAAAAACGGCACCGATTTCACGGTGCCGTTTTTTGTTTTTACTCTGGAATGCCTGCGAAATCAGGTTTCCTTATCCTGATATTCCTCGCTGGGGTCGTACCCTTCGGGGCCAACCGGATCGAAAGTTGCCCAACCCTCATTCTGCTTGCTGGGTGGCAGTTCCGTATTCGGATCGACGTTCAGCAACATATAGGCCTTGGCAATCAGGTTGGCCGTGATCGGTGCGGTCAGGAAGATGAACAGCGTGATCAGCAATTCATGGATCGTAAAGTGCCCTCGTTCGATCCAGAAGAACAGCATCGATGCGATCAGAATGCCTCCAAGACCAACGGTACTGGCCTTGGTCGGCGCATGCAGGCGCGGCAGAAGATCACGCAACTTGATCATCCCGAATGATCCGACCAGCAGGAACAGCCCGCCAATCACGATCAGAAGCGAAATGATGAGTTCGACAATAAACGGCATCAGTCCGCTCCCCTATTCAATGATGTCGCCACGCAAGACGAACTTGCAATAGGCCACAGTGGAAACAAAGCCGAACATGGCAAACAAAAGCGCGCCTTCGAAATACATCGCGGTTGCCTGTCCAATGCCATACAGAACCAAAAGCGCGATGGCATTGATCGCCATGGTATCAACCGCCAAAACACGATCCGCAGTCGACGGGCCCATGGTCAAACGGTACAGGTTCATCAAAAGTGCCAGCGCCACACAAACAAAGCCGAAATTCAGTGCATATTCGATCATTCGAAAATCTCCTTCAGACGGCGTTCGTAGCGATGCTTGATATCATCGACCACTTCTTGCGGGTCTGGCGCATGCAGGCAATGCACCAGCAAGCTTTTGGCATCCGCACTAAGATCAATCGTCACCGTACCGGGCGTCATGGTAATCGTTCCCGCAAGGGTCGTGATTGCCTCGGGCGAGGTCAGGTCAAGCGGCACAACAACCGACTTTGATTCCAGACTTTCGGTTTTGCGAAACAGGATCAAACCGGCCACAATCACGTTTGCAACCAGAATATCCCACAGCACAATCAACCCGTATTCACAAATCGCATAGGCATTGCGGACTTTGGGGCGCGCGGGCCAGAAATTGGCCGTGATCAATGGAATAATGATCGCCAGTACAAGACCGAAGATCACGACACCGGCCGAGATTTCATTGACCAGAAAGACCCATACGATCAGCAGTGCCAGGGTCAAAAGCGGATGAGGCAGATAACGTTTCATCATCTTTTTTATCCTTTCCCCTTATTGACCGACCAGTGACAGGGCGTTTTCACCCAGCACCGCTTCGATGTATTGCGACGGTTCAAACAACTGCATGGCGGCACCTTGCAGATACTCGGAAATCGGTCCGGCAAAGACGGTCAGCGCAACCAGGGCGCCCACCATGCCGCAACTTGCAATGATCGGCAAAACCGGCCATTTCGCACCCTGGACGGTGATTTCGCCATCGACAGAGGAACTCTTCCAGAAAAGCACACTGCCTGCCCGGCCAAAACCGATGATGCACATCAGCGACGTTACCAGAATGATCGACCAGATCCAGACCATGGCATCGCTGTCACGTGCCGCATCCATGATTTGCAACTTACCGACAAAGCCACTAAGTGGCGGCATCCCGGCCATGCCGATTGCCCCGACAAAGAACAGGACGGCAAGGAAGCCCGACTGATGGAAACGCGGTGCGGTATGCAGGCTGTCGCCAAACTCGCCCCGGCGTGACACCACAAGATCGGCAATCAAAAACAGGGCCGCTGCCGAGAAGGTCGAATGCAACAGATAATAAAGCCCTGCTGAAATGGCTTCTGGCGTGAACAATCCGATGGCAATCAACAAGGTCCCCATCGACCCGATCACCGAAAAGGCAATCAGACTGTTAAGGCGTTTTGCCGCCAGAACCCCGGTCATGCCCAGCACCAGCGTAATCAGTGCTGCCGGCAGGATATAAGGTTCAGCCAGCCACGCCATATCACCGGCCAGATCACCAAAGGCCAGCGAATAGACACGCAGAACCGAATAGGCCCCGACCTTGGTCATGATGGCAAACAGGGCCGCCACCGGCGCCGGTGCGTTGGCATAGGTGCCCGGCAACCAGAAATGAACCGGAACCAACGCAGCCTTAACACAGAACACCAGAAGCAGGATCAACGCCCCTGCACGCAACAGGGCAGCATCACCAGACGCCACATTGGGCACCTGAATGGCAAGATCGGCCATGTTCAATGTGCCGGTCACGGAATAGATCATGCCGACACCAATCAGGAACAAAGTTGAACCGGTCAGATTGATGACGACATATTGCATGCCGGCTTTCAAACGATCTGCGCCCGCACCATGCAGCATCAAACCATATGACGCGATCAGCAAAACTTCAAAGAACACAAACAGGTTAAAGACGTCGCCGGTCAGGAAGGCACCGTTGACCCCCATCAGCTGGAACTGCAACAGGGCATGGAAATGCTTGCCGCGCTGATCCCATTCGCTTGAAGCAAACAAGACAACACCAAGTCCCAGAAGCGATGTGAGCAACACCATCATCGCTGACAAACGGTCCAGCACCAGCACAATACCAAACGGTGCAGGCCAATCGCCCAAGGCATACATTTCCGGTGCATGACCGTTGGCAAAAATCACCAGCCACAGCGAAACGGCGACAAGTGCAACAGTTGCCGTAATTGAGAAAACCCGCTGCAAGATAATGTCGTGACGAACGGCCAATACGATCAGCGCTGCCATCACCGCAGGCAGCAGTATGGGAACAACAATCCAGTCACCCATCAGTTTTTATCTCCTGCTTCGGATGGCGCGCCAACCGGGCGACCGTCAACATGATCATTGCCAATCTCAAGATAAGCCCGGATCGACAAAACAACGATAAGTGCCGTCATACCGAACGAAATCACAATTGCCGTCAGAACAAGTGCCTGTGGCAAAGGATCGGTATATTCGGTGACGCCCTCACGCAGGATCGGCGGCATATTGATGGTCAGGCGCCCCATGGCGAACAGAAAGACATTCACCGCATAGGACAACATCGCCAAGCCGACAACCACCGGAAAGGTGCGCCCGCGCAGCAACAAATATGTCCCGCAGGTCGTCAGAAGCCCAATACTGCTTGCTACCAGAAATTCCATATCAGGCCTCCTTTTCCGGCGTTGCCACCGGTGCCGATGGGTCGTGATCCATCGGTTCGGCATTAATGTCGACATGTTCGGCCATACGTTCGACCTGTGACAGCTTGGCAAGGGCCAGCATCACCGCCCCGACGACCGTCAGGAACACGCCAAGGTCAAAGCCCATGGCAGATGCCAGTTCGAACTCGCCAACAATCGGCAGATGAACATGAACGAAACCGCTGCTCAGGAACGGCAGGCCTGCAACCCAGGCCGATACCCCGGTAATTGCCGCGGCAATCACACCAAGGCCAATCATGCCATGATAGTTGACCTTCATGCGGTTCTGGGTCCAGCCAAAGCCAGACGCCATATACTGCATAACCAGCGCAACCGAAACGACCAGACCGGCAATAAAGCCACCGCCCGGCTCGTTATGACCGCGCAGGAAGATGTAAACACCCACCATCAAGGACAGCGGCAGCATCACACGCGTGGCAACAACCATCATCATCGGGTGACGGTTTGGCGACCGGCGACGATCCACCACCCAGTTGGCCAGACGTTTTGCCGCCTCACCCTGGGTCACGGTTTCAATCAGCGCAAAGATCGAAAGCGCAGCAATACCAAGGACAATGATCTCGCCAAAGGTATCAAAGCCACGGAAGTCAACGAGGATGACGTTGACAACATTGGTGCCGCCGCCTTCGATCTTGGAGTTCGCCAGATGATAGGACGAAATCGAATTTGGCAGATCGCGTGTCATGATCGCCCAGATCGCCCCGCCAACGCCAAGGCCCGCTGCGATGGAAACAATGCCATCACGCATTTTGCGTCCGGGCATGCTTTCCTTTGGCGTTTCCTTTGGCAGGATATTAAGCGCCAGCAACATCAGAATGACGGTTACCACCTCGACCGAGATTTGCGTCAACGCAAGGTCGGGTGCCGACAGATAGATAAAGCCAAGCGATACAATCAGGCCCACCACACCAAGCAGAAGCAAGGTCAGCAAACGGTTGTGATGCATAAAGACCGCAGCCACAGAAGTCACGACCAGCAACAACCAGCCAATCGCCGCAGGTGGCGAAACTTCAAGAAGTTCCCGCGATCCCGACTGGAAGTCCGGCTGCGCATAAAAGCCAGAAAGGCCGATGCCAATCGCACCGATTACCATGATCGCAAGATAGCGCTGCAAAGATCCGTTATGCAGATTGTCCGAAACCAGTCGGCTCAGGGCGACAGACTTGGCAATCGCGCAGTCAAACATCGACTTGGCATCCGGACGCGACAGGTTCGCGGTTGCCGACATCAATCCACCATGGCGCATCAGCAACAGCGCGCCACCGATCAATGCAATCACGCTCATGCCCAGCGCCGGTGTCAGACCATGCCAAAGGGACAGATAATAATCGGGTAACTCGCCCCCAATCACAGCCCCCGATGTTGCCGCTACAAGCGGCCCGGCAATAGTGGCCGGGAACAGGCCGATCAGAACCACCAGAACCGTCAGAAACGCGGGCGGTGCCCACATGCCAAACGGCGGGTCATGCGGATGATGTGGCAGGTTTTCATCGCGTGGCTTGCCCAACCAGACATGGAAGATAAAGCGGAACGAATACGCCACCGAGAACAGCGCACCAACCGTTGCCAGAAGCGGAACGATCCAGTTCTGATCCAGCCACATGGTGTGCCATGCTTCTTCGAGCATCATTTCCTTGGAAATGAAACCGTTGAACGGGATGACCCCGGCCATTGACGCCGCCGAAATAATCCCGATGGTTCCGGCGATCGGCATCAGGTTCAGCAAACCACCAAAACGTCGAATATCACGGGTGCCGGTTTCATGATCAATGATACCGGCTGTCATAAACAGCGCCGCCTTGAAGGTTGCATGGTTGATGATGTGGAAAACCCCGGCCACAGCGGCCATCGGTGTGCCAAACCCAAGCAACATGGTCACCAGACCAAGGTGACTGACCGTTGAATAGGCCAGCAACCCTTTAAGGTCGTGCTTGAAGATCGCGATCCACGCGCCAACCACCATGGTCACAAGACCCGCTGTTGCCACGATATAGAACCACTCCGGCGTACCTGACAGCACCGGCCACATGCGGGCCATCAAAAAGATGCCCGCCTTCACCATTGTGGCCGAGTGCAGATAAGCCGAAACCGGCGTTGGTGCCGCCATCGCGTGCGGCAGCCAGAAATGGAACGGGAACTGTGCCGATTTGGTAAAGCAGCCTAACAGAATCAGGATCAGTGCCGGCAGATACATCGGCGATGCCTGGATCAGATCGGCGTTTTGCAGGATGACGCTCAGATCATAGGACCCGACAATATCGCCAAGGATCAGCATCCCGGCAATCATCGCCAATCCACCGGCCCCGGTCACGGCAAGCGCCATACGCGCGCCCTGACGGCCTTCGGGCAGATGCTTCCAATACCCGATTAGCAGGAACGATGACAGCGACGTCAGCTCCCAGAAAATCAACAGCAGCAGAATGTTATCTGAAAGAACGATGCCGACCATGGCGCCCTGGAACAACAGCAGGAACACATAAAACCTGCCCATGGGATCGTTCTTTGAAAGATAGAACCGCGCATAAATGATGATCAGAAGGCCTATGCCAAGAATGAGCGTTGCGAACAACAAGCCCAGCCCATCTAGGAAAAAGGTCACATTCAGACCGAGTTCCGGCAACCAACTATAACTGACCTGAAAGACCTCGCCAGCAATGACCGCAGGGGCCTTTGCCATCAAAAGGATCAAGGCAAGCAGCGTGACAGAACCGGTAGCAGTGGCACATGCATTGCGCCCGGCCCGGATCATTATGGCGGGTAACACCGCCCCAATGAAGGGAAGCAAAACAATGAGGGTGAGACTCATGAAGGACCCTTATTTTTGGATATTCGCCGCATCGCCCCCAACGCGAGACAGCAAGAAAATTCCGCCAGAAGTTAATATTAGTACCTAGGGTCAGAACCTACTAATTTGGTTCGACTGGTCGATCCGATTTGTGCGGATACGCGAAGCAAAGACACAGGAAGATATGTATCTTTCAAGTCTTTGCGACAAAGTTGCCCGTGCAAATCTGATCGATCCGAAAGACAGTGTTTGTATTGGAAAACTCCGGCGTCAAAGCTCTTTGCCGGGACACCAACCCGCCTAACGGGATTTTCCTTGTATTTTGCCAATACAAACACTGCCACTCCAATCAAATTAATAGGTCCTGACCCAGGAATGGTCAAGAAAACCCAAACAGCGCAGCTTTTTACCACACCGCTGTCAAGTGAAGACGATCACCCCCGGTTACAACCGTTGGCCTGCAAAAACTCATTTTCGCCCACCTGCAAGTTGCTTGGCTTCAGGCATCATGCGCAATCTTGCCATGGCAATCGTCCCGGCAACCGGCCCGGCAGCAAGCATCGCAAAAGCCCCCCACCAGCCCGCATGATCTGCAATCACCGGCACAAGATGGATCGATATCAGTGCGATCAGAAAGCCAATGGCATTTTGCAATGTCAGGGCTGTGCCGACCTGATGCGGATCGGCAAGCTCAATAACGCAGGATGAAAATTGTGCTGAGTCCGCAACCACCGAAATGCCCCAGACAATGCAAACGATCAAAAGAACTGCGAAGGGCGCATCGCCAAGTGCACCGGCAATCATGGCACAGGCACCGCTGACCACCATGGCCGCGATGGTAACAGTCGTGCGCCCGATCCGGTCAGCATAATACCCCCCCGCCAACGATCCAAACGCGCCGATACCGACAATCGCAAAGGTAGACAATGCCGACCAGACACCGGGATTATCCACCAACCGACCGGAATACGCGCCATACAGGAACAGACCAATCCACCCCCACATGGCATACAGTTCCCACATATGCCCGAAATAGCCATAGCAGGCATGGCGCAAAGGTTTGTTTGCCCAAATCCTGCCAACCATTTTTGGATCAAAGCGCGGTGATTTTCCCGGCGTTCCGCCAAGATGCACAAACAGTACCGCAAAGGCCGCGACATAGGCACATATGCTCGCCGTGACGATGACGTAACGCCAATCAAGGGGAACTGCGACTGAAAACAGGTGCGGCATCGCTGACCCCATGGTCAACGCACCGACCAGCAACCCGACAAGAAATCCCGTATCACCGCGCGACCAAGTCGCGACCATCTTCATGCCAATCGGGTAAATGCCCGCCATGCAGACACCCGTAATCAGGCGCAGCAAGATCACGACAACACCATCGACCGGCACAACAAGGATCAGGATATTGGCGGTTGCGGCAATGATCGCCGATGCCGCCCAGAACCGCCGGGGTTCAATCCGGTCCGCCAAACCAAGAATGGCACTGGCAACCGTACCCAAAACAAATCCCAGCAAAACGGCACTGGTAAAAAGCGATGATTGAAGCGCATCAATACCGAACTCGCTGCGCAATTGCGGCAGCACGGCCGTTGCGGAAAACCACAAGGCTAGCGCCATCAATTGGCAAATCGTGATCATGGAAACGGCAAATATTTTACCGGTAGGTGCCATTTTTCCCCACAGCGTTTTCTAAAGTTTGGCCCATCATACACAGATGCTGACGAAAGCCTATCTTGGAACTCTTTGCCCTTTCAGTCGTTTAGGGATTACCCGGCATCTGAGTTTGCAGGAGGGCACAGAATGGAATTTCTTGAACAATATTCGAACGGCGTCATCACAGCGCTCGGGTTCTTCTGGAACGCACTGTGGGCATTTGTACTTGGTTACGCGATCAGTGCAGCCATTCAGGTGTTCGTGCCCAAAACCCGCCTGACAGCACATATGGGGCATGGGGATGTTGGCAGTATTTCTCTTGCCGGGCTGTTTGGCGCAATATCAAGCTCATGCTCCTTTGCGGCCCTGTCTGCGGCAAGGTCCCTGTTTCAAAAAGGGGCACACTTCATTGCCACCGTTGCGTTCATGTTTGCCTCAACCAACCTGGTCATTGAACTGGGTGTTTTGATTTTCCTGTTTCTTGGCTGGCAGTTTCTCGTCGCTGAAATCATCGGTGGCATCCTGATGATTGCCATATCCGCTTTCCTGATCCGACTGACCTATCCCAAAGACATGATCAAGGCGGCCAAACAGCACGCCGATGATGAAACCGGCAGCGAAGAGGACGATTTTGACTGGAAGCGGCGCATTCAATCCAAATCAGGCTGGCAACAGGTCGGGAACCGCTTTGTCATGGAATGGCAAATGGTCTGGCGCGAGATCCTTATCGGTTTCACGATTGCCGGGTTTATTGCAGTCTTTGTACCTGCAGAATTCTGGCAGACCCTGTTCCTTGCCGGGGACGGCACAGGCAGCGCATCTGATCTGCCATTCCTGACCGTTCTGGAAAACGCTCTTATTGCGCCATTTGTCGCTGCTGCGACCTTTATCGGGTCGATGGGCAACATCCCGCTAGCAACAGTTCTAAGTGCCGGGGGTGTTAGTTTTGCCGGGATTATGGGCTTTATCTATTCCGACTTGATGGTCCCGCCACTGGTGAAAGTGAATGCGCGTTATTATGGCTGGAAAACTGCGCTTTATATCGCAGGAATAATGTATGCCAGCATCGTGGCAACAGCCCTGATCCTGCACTACGTCTTTGTCGCGTTCGGCGCGATCCCCGAAAGCAGCCGTGACATTGCCGAGGTCAGTGCATTTGCCGTCAACTACACACTGTTTCTCAATATCGCTGCCTTTGTAATGACGGGCGGGTTGCTTTGGCTGCGCCGTGAAGGCCAAAAATCCACGCACCATGACCACAATGGCAACAGCAATGATACCCACGGCAACCATGATCATGGCCATCACCATCATCAGGACGGCGGGTCTTTTCTATCAGCCAAAAACATCATTGTTGCTACTGCCCTAATGCTGCTGGCTGGTGGACTTGCCCTTCAGATCGCAAGCTTGATGTAAAAAAAGTGCCGCCGGTTAAAACCAGGCGGCACAAGTTTCCCGAGCGGGAATGAAACTTAAGTAAGCTAACTCAATTACCCATGGTCACGTTGATCATCGATAACCTTGCCATCATTTGGCAATCCGCCATTCGTGTCCCATGACACGGCACCACTAAGCTTGCAGACGCTTTTCAGGGAGTCCACAATCGCATCGTTATCAGCTGCATCCCGATTGCCTTCGCATAACAACGTCATGACATCATTGTCATTTTCACGGGTCACAACCAGACGCGCCTTGGTAATTTCGTCATGGCGTTTGACGATTTCGGCAACCTGTCGGGGATGAACAAACATGCCTTTGACTTTGGTGGTCTGATCGGCGCGCCCCATCCATCCCTTGATCCGGTCGTTGGTGCGCCCGCACGGGCTTTGCCCGACCGCCACTGCTGACATGTCACCGGTGGCAAATCGGATCAGCGGATAATCCATATTGAGCGTGGTGACCACCACTTCGCCGACTTCACCGGCCTCAACAGGTTCCCCCGTACCCGAACGGACGATTTCAAGGATAATATCCTCGGCAACGATCATGCCGTCCTTGGCATCGCTTTCATAGGCAATCAGGCCAAGGTCCGCACTGGCATAGCATTGCAGCATGGCGATACCGCGCTCAGCAAACCAACTGCGCAGGGTTTCCGGTAACGGCTCGCCCGACACCAATGCGCGTTTGATCGATGAAATATCCGCGCCCAGCTCATCGGCTTTTTCGACAAGGATCTTCAGGAACGACGGCGTACCACTGTAGCCTGACGGCTTCAGGTCGCTGATTGCCTTAACCTGCGCTTCGCTCTGGCCGACACCGGCCGGAACAACAACACAGCCACACGCACGCGCCCCACTGTCAAAGATAAAGCCACCCGGCGTCAGGTGATAGGACAGGCAATTGTGAACGATATCGCCCGGACGGAACCCGGCGGCAAAAAATGCGCGCCCCATCCGCCACCAGTCATCGCCCTTGCCCTGCGGATCATAGATCGGGCCGGGGCTTTGGAACAGGCGCGCCATTGCGGGAACCGGTGTCGCATTCAGCCCCGCAAGCGGCGGTTCTTTGGCTTGCGCGTCAATCAGGTCGGATTTGCGCGTGACCGGCAGTTTGGCCAAGTCATCAAGGCTCGTGACCATTTGCGGGTCAACATCGGCAAGCAAACGGCCATAAGCCGGAGATCTGGATTTCGCATGATGGATAATGCGCGGCAAGGCCGCCATCAGGCCTGCTGCGCGGTCTGCGGGTTTGCGCGTTTCGCGTTCGTCGTAATAAGTCGTGAGCATCCTACCCGCCCTTCATTCAAAATCGGCACTCGGTATTACAACCAGCGTTTACGCCGTTTGTAAGATTTAATGTTCTTAAAGCTTTTGCGTTCTTCCGATCCACCGCCAAGATAGAATTCCTTGACGTCCTCGTTATTCAAAAGCTCGTCAGCCGTACCATCCAGCACAACCTTGCCGCTTTCCATGATGTAACCATAATCGGCAACCTTAAGCGCAAAGTTTGCGTTCTGCTCGACGATGAGCATGGTGATGCCCTGTTCGCGGTTGATCTTTTCAATGATCCCGAACACTTCCTTGACCAAAAGCGGCGACAGCCCCATGGACGGCTCATCCAGCAGGATCATTTTCGGACGCGCCATCAGCGAACGCCCAATCGCCAGCATTTGCTGCTCGCCACCCGAAAGATACCCGGCAAGACCGGTACGTTCTCTCAGGCGCGGGAAATAGTCAAAGACCATATCGATATCTTCTTTGACCTTGTTGTCCTTGCGGGTATAGGCACCAAGGCGCAGATTTTCGATGCAGGTCATGTCTTCGATAATACGACGGCCTTCCATCACCTGGAACAGGCCGGACCGCACGATATCTTCGGGATTTCCATTGGCAATCTGGTTGCCCATGAAATTGATGTCGCCCCGGGTCACTTCGCCATCTTCGGTCTTCAACAGTCCCGAAATTGCCTTAAGCGTTGTCGACTTTCCGGCCCCGTTCGGACCCAGAAGGGTGACGATTTTGCCTTGCGGGACCTCAAGCGATACACCGCGCAGAACAAGGATCACCTCGTCGTAAACAACTTCAATATTATTAACCGACAGCATCGGTTCAGCAGTATCAGTTTTGCGGGCGGGCTCTGCCATGGTGTCCCTTTCGAATTAGTTCTTTTTGATCTCCCGCTGTCGAAGACAGGGCATCTTGCGTTTCATGTCCTGTCTCCGAACAGTCAGGGAGACATTCGTCTTACCAGACCGACTTAGTAGCCGAGCCAGTCGTCACGGCGCGGCAGGGTAACGGTTGTTACTTTTTCAACCATTGCCTCGCCACCTTTGGCACTGCCTTTGTAGATATTGACGGTGTTGATGCCGCGATGGTCTTCAGCCGTCCAGGTTGCTTCCATGCACACCCCGTCCAGACCTTCTGGCACCCAATCCTGACGGGCATACATGCCAGCCTTGATGTTTTCACCAGTGATCCCGCCATTTGCCTTTGCCCATTCCATGGCTTCTTTCATGTAATAGGCCGAGCAAATGCCACGGATGTAGTGATGCGTACGGAACGCTTCACCCGAGCTGTCAGACACTTTGGAAATTTCGCGCACCAAATCCATGCCCGGAACGCCTTCGTCCGACCAGAAGCTGGTCATGGCCGGGAAGATGTAGTTTTCCACATCGCCAATGGTTTTCAGCGTTTCGTAATCACCCGCCCAGATATTGGCGAGCCATTTCGGGGTTGCGCCAACCGTGTCACAGGATTTCACCAACGACACAACCGACGGGCCCAGATTGCCAAGGTAACCATAGTTGGTACCGGCTTCTTTCATCGTCAGGCACTGTGCCTTGAAGTCACCCGGCTTCATCGAAACAACAACCGGTGCGGTTACTTCAAAGCCAAGCTCTGTTGCGTATTCCGCGCAAGCCTCTTTCGGGGCATTCGGATACGGGTGGTTATCCCCGATATGCGAGAAGATCGGCTTGCCAGAACCACCGGACTGTTTCCAGTCTTCTGCGGCCCATTGAACCATTGCCCGGCAGGCATCGGAATAGGATGCGCCATAGAAGAAGTTATAGGGTGCCGGCTTTGCCGTTTTCGGGTTCTTCGCCGTCGGGTCGGTCAGGTGACCGGAATAGGATGCGGAATAGACCGGAACCTTGTCACGGGCAACGAAGCTGATCAGGGCTTCGGTATCACCTGTTCCCCAGCCCTGCATCGCGACCATTTCATTGCGCGAACGCCATTTCTTGTAGTTCGCAATCGCTTGGGGAACTTTATAGGCATAATCGACGGATTCTGAATCCATCACTGTGCCGTCGATCCCGCCATTGATGTTGATATACGACAGCGCGTCACGCACACCATCGGCATAGAACTTCCCGATAAAGCCCGTCGGGCCGGTGATATCCATCAGATGGCCGACAAAGACCATATCGTCATCTGCCTGCGCTGCCGAGAACGACAGCCCCGTCGCAACCATCGCGGTTGCTGCAATCAATTTCTTCATAACGACGTCTCCCTTGGACGTTTTCATCAAAGATAGCCTCCCGGTCGCCCCGTTTTTGATCCCGGCCCTTTTGTTTTTATAAGCGGGCCGGGTTCGGGGGTATTTATCAGTACGAGAAGGGATAAAGCTTCCAGTACGCCCTGATCTGTTGCCAGCGATGGGCAAGCCCATCCGGTTCAAAGATCAGGAACAGGATGATGGCCAGACCAATTGCCATCTCCTTGATATAAGCCAGCCCGTCGGTCACAGCCGTCGAATTGGCCCATTCAAAAATGCTCAGTGCGCTGACACCGCTTTCCATGACTTCCGGCAAAAGCACCATAAAGACCGTACCCATCAGGGTGCCTTTAACCGAACCAAGCCCCCCGATAATGATCATGCCAAGGAACTGGATGGACAGAAGAATGGTGAAACCTTCTGCCGAGACGAAGCCAAGATAATGACCATAAAGTGCCCCGCCGATACCCGCATAGAACGATGAAATCGCAAAGCTCATCAGACGATATTTTGTCAGGTTGATGCCCATGATTTCTGCGGACAGATAATGGTCACGCACAGCAACGAACGCGCGCCCGTCACGGGTCCGCATCAGGTTGGTGCCCAGCAAATACATCACCACCAAGAAGAACAGGCAGACATAAAAGAAGCTGAAATCATCATAGACTTCATAGCCAAACACATTGACCGGATTGGCTGCAGCACCGTTTGACCCGCCCGTAAACCAGTTTGCACGGGCAAAGAAATCTTCAAGGATGAACTGGGCCGCCAACGTGGCAATCGCAAGATACAATCCCTTGATGCGTGCGGCAGGCAATCCAAACAGCATGCCAACAGCAGCTGTCATAAGTCCGGCCAGCGGGATCGACAGCAATACCGGAATGCCGGTGGTATTGTTGATCCAGGCTGATGCAAAGGCCCCAAAACCAAAGAACGCCGCATGACCCAGCGAAATCTGCCCGGTAAAGCCAACAAGTATGTTCAGGCCAAGTGCCGCGATGGCAAAGTACGAAATCTGAATGAACAGATTGACGTAATAACCATCAAGGACAAACGGGATCATAGCCACCGCAAAGATGCCAAGCATCGCAGCATTGCGGATATAGGTCGTATCAAAAATGCGGGTATCCTGCCGATAGGTCGTTCGGAAATCACCGCAAGGACGTAGCGAAAATCCAGCCATAGTTCTTTTCCTCGTCCCTTAGGGCCTGTTGACAATCAGAATGCCGTCGTGGCGGGATCGTATTTTTCCGCCAGCAAGAAGTGGATGGCGCAACCTGGCGGGTCCCACGAAAGCCAGCCGCGACGCCGCAGATGGGAAAACACGCCCCGTCCCAGAGGGATTGCTGCCTAAGGGCGCGAACCCGCGTCCCTCGTCCTTGAATATGCCAAGCATGTCCTGCGTCCTCACTCCTAATTTCGCGCCCTTAGGCGGCAACCACGGCGATATCCTGATCATCAACAGGCCCTAAATACGTTCAATGTCTTTGGTGCCAAACAGGCCATAAGGCTTGATGCACAGGATGATGATCAGCACATAGAAGGGTGCTATCGAAAACAGATTGCCCCAGTGCAGATACTGACCATCGACAAACTCGGCAGTGTTTTCCAAAAGCCCGATGATCACCCCGCCAACGATGGCGCCGACAATCGAATCAAGCCCACCCAGAATGACCGCCGGGAACACCTTGATCCCGATGACGGAAAGTGCCGAGGACACACCGTTGACCATGCCGATCACGATGCCAGCAACCCCCGACACCAGTGCCGAGATCGCCCAGGACATGGCAAATACGGTTTTGACGGAAATACCAAGACTTTGCGCAACCTGTTGATCAAAGGCGGTGGCGCGCATGGCAAGGCCAAGTTTGGAGTATTTAAAGAACCAGTAGAACCCGGCCATGATGAACAGCGAAATCACGAAGCTCATGATATAGGCCGTCTCGATCTGCATCCCCAACACGTTCAAAGATCGGGTTTCAAACACCTGCGGATAGGTCGCGGTTGTCGCCCCGAAAATCCACTTGGTTGCGGCCTGGAAGAAAATCGAAAGCCCGATGGTCACCATGATCACGGAAATGATCGGTTCGCCAATCATCGGGCGCAAAACCACCATCTGCAGGACAATGCCAAACGCCATCATGAACAATAGCGTAAACAGGAAGCCCAGCCAGAATGGCATACTCATTTCGACCAGAAACGCATAGCAAACCCATGCGCCAATCAGCAGAAACTCACCCTGGGCAAAGTTAACAATCTGGGTCGATTTGTAGATCAGGACAAAACACATGGCGACAACGCCATAAAGTGTCCCGACAATCAAACCGTTCAGCAGAAGCTGGAACAGAAGTTCGAAATTCATGTTGCCATCCCTGTAATGGCGGCCCGCAATCCGGATCACTCCTGATCGGGGCCACAGTTTTGCTGCTGCCTTATTCGGCGGCTTTCGGGGCCGTCTGTGCGGCCTTGTCATCGTCAAGATCGACGACCTTCACACTCGTCTGGATGCGGGTTTTTGACCCGTCCTGGAAAGTGATCATGGTATCGATATCAACCTTCTCATTGCCGGCATAAACCGCCTCAATGATGTCACCATACTTTTCGGCAACCACACCGCGGCGCACTTTGCGCGTGCGGGTCAGTTCACCGTCATCGGCATCAAGTTCCTTATAGAGCAGCAAGAACCGCTTGATGCGCTGGGCTTCCGGAAGTGTTTTGTTCACTTCACGGATTTCCTCGGTGATCATGTCGTAGACCTGCGGCTGGGCAGAAAGGTTGGTATAGTTGGTAAAGGCAATCCCGCGCTGTTCGGCCCATTTGGCCATGATCGAATAGCGAATACAGATCATGGTCGACAGGAACGGCAGGTCCTTGCCCAAAATCACTGCCTCGGCAATAAACGGCGAGAATTTCAGCTTGTTTTCGATGAACTGCGGCGAATAACGCACCCCGGTCGAGGTTTCCGCCAGATCCTTCATGCGGTCGATCACGACAAGATGTTTGTTTTCATCCTTGAAATACCCGGCATCCCCGGTATGCATCCAGCCATCGCGGACGTCCTCGTCATAGGCCGCCTGATTTTTGAAGTAACTGGTGAACATGCCCGATGTCCGGGCAACAATTTCGCCCACACCATTTTCATCGGTGTTGATCACCTTGATTTCGGAATTATCAAAGGCAACGCCCACGGTATCAAAATCAATGTCGTCTGGCTGATGAATGGTATAGGCCCCGCAAAGCTCAGTCTGACCATAAAGCTGACGCAACGGCACGCCCATGGCATGGAAGAACTTGAAGGTTTCTGGGCCAATAGCCGCCCCACCGGTTGCCGCAGAGCGCAGATTGGAAAAACCAAGCCGGTCTTTAAGCGCATTCATCAAAATGACATCCGCCATCTTTGAATGACCACCGTTATCAAGTGCGGTGCGCGCCAATGCCATGCCGAAATCAAACATCTTCTGTTTGAATGGTGTTGAATCCATCATCCGTGCGCGGACATCGGCCGCGATGGTTTCCCAAACACGCGGTGCCAACAGTACAAAGTTCGGACCAATTTCGCGCAGGTCGGCCATCATGGTTTCCTGCTCTTCGACGAAATTGACGATCTGGCGGCTGATCAGCGACTGCCCGACCACATAGACCTGCTCCATAATCCAGGGCAGAGGCAGGACCGAGACATAGTTATCACCGGGATATTTCGGATCGGCACGAAGGTACGCTGCACAGTGATCCAGAAAATCACCGGAATTAAGCATCGCCATTTTCGGCTTGGATGTTGTACCCGACGTTGTGCACAGGATCGCGCATTCATCGCCACGGGTATCGGCAACCATCTGATCGTAGGTGCCCGGATTCTTTTCTTCGAGCTCGCGCCCCAACTCATAAAGCTTTTCGACATCCAGCAAACGCGGATCGTCATATTTGCGCATGCCGCGCGGGTCACAAAAGACAATGTGTTCAACCGTCGGAATGTCATCGCCAAGTTCGATCAGCTTGTCGCACTGTTCTTCATCCTCGGCGATCAGAATGCGCGCACCTGAATAGGTGATCAGATAGGCGACTTCTTCATGCAGGCTGTCCTGATACAGACCAACCGACATCCCACGAAGGGCATGTGCCGCAATTTCGGCCCAGACCCATTCCGGGCGGTTTTCGCCGATGATGCCGACAACGTCACCCGCGCCAAGGCCAAGCGAGCGCATGCCAAGCGTCATCCATTTGACGCGGTCGTTATAGTCCTGCCAGGTAAATTCCTGCCAGATGCCGAATTCCTTTTCGCGCATGGCAACTTCTTTGGGCCAGTTGCGCGCATTGTAGGCCAGCACTTTCGGGAAGCTATCAAGCGACTTGATGTCGGCATATTCCGGGATATTGCTACTCATGCTCAGGCTACCTGCTCGTCATCATCGTTGTCGTCATCTTCTTCGCCGAGATAGGCTTTCTTCACATGCTTGTTGGCCATCACCTCGTCGGGCAAGCCTTCGGCAATCTTGCGACCGAAATCCAGAACCATCACCCGGTTGGAAATATCCATGACCACGCCCATGTCATGTTCGATCATGACAACGGTCATGCCCCATTCCTCGTTCAGATCGATGATGAAGCGTGCCATGTCCTCTTTTTCTTCAAGGTTCATGCCCGCCATCGGCTCATCCAGCAGAATAAGATCCGGACGCAGTGCCACGGCACGGGCAAGCTCGACCCGCTTACGCAGGCCATAGGAAAGCGTACCGGCGGTGGCCTTGCGGATATGGGAAATTTCAAGAAAATCGATGACGTCTTCGCAGAAGCGACGATGCTCCAGCTCTTCCTTCTGCGCCCCGCCCAACCAATAAAGCGGTCCGTTCAGGAAGTTGTTCTTAAGCAAGTGGTGACGACCAACCATGATGTTATCAAGCACCGTCATATGCCCGAACAACGCAAGGTTCTGGAACGTGCGACCAATACCAAGTTCCGCACGGTCATTGGGTTTAAGCCCGGTAACATCCTGCCCGTTGAAGGATACCGACCCCGTTGTCGGCGTATAACGCCCCGACACACAGTTCAGCATGGATGTCTTACCGGCACCGTTCGGACCGATGATCGAAAAAAGCTCGCCGGGCTGAACGGAAAAACTGACATCACTCAGCGCCCGCACACCGCCAAAAACAAGCGACACGTCGTTAATCTGTAGAATAGGACTCTGTGACGACATGCGTCGCATTCCTCCCTGACTTGGACCGCAAATGCCGCAGAACCGCATTTTCGGTTCATCGAGCAATATTTTTGCAAGCCGCTGTTCAGTTTCCCTGATGATGTACCTGATTTTTATCGCACCCTGACCTTACGGAAACCGGGCTTGGTACATTTAATAGGCATTTAAGTACCAATTTCAGCATATCCCGTCAATGCAATGATCCACAAGGGATTGGCTGTTTTATACAAATTCGCACTGCACAATTAATACCCGGCAAACAGCACCTGTCTTTCTACCCTTGATTACGTAGCGTTATCTGGCAGCGCGGCTGTTTCCACGGCCCGAACATCACCGCATCGCAAAAAATTCATGCAATTACGCACTGCACAATATTTCTGGCTCTACACCGGGGTCTGAAACCTGAACAAACGATCCGGGCACTCGAATCCGCCTTGGAGTCGGGTTCGTCTATCAACAAACGACATCGCAAGAACGACGCCGCAAGACAGGCAACCTAAGTGCTGAAAGATCTCAGCCACGTATGTTGCGGGAAAAACAGACTCGGATCCGCCGCCCCCCATTGAAAGGTCAAAAGTGCCCCCACATATCGATTAGGGTCAGGGCGCATAAATTTGTTCGGGCTGGCAATATGCTGTGATCAGCGGATTTTCGGGAATACCCCTTTTCCGGGTCTGGACTTTCCAAGGGATTTGTGGTGTAACCCCGTTGCACATAGATATGAGCCGTGACCCGCGTCACGCAACACAGATAGCCCACCGCTCGGCGCTCCGACGGTCGGGGTGTCTTGTCACGACAAGCCCTTTAACCACCTTGAGGAGGGTCTGATGTCCATTTGTGGCAAAGACAACCTGAAAACGCGCCGCACGCTGAAAGTCGGGGACAAGTCCGTCGACTATTACAGCCTCAAAGTTGCTTCCGAGAAATTCGGCGACGTTTCTAAACTTCCCTTCACGCTGAAAGTCGTTCTTGAGAACCTTCTGCGTTACGAAGACGATTTCACCGTAAAAACCGACGATGTCAAAGCTGTTGTTGATTGGCTCAAAGAGCGCAAGAGCAGCCACGAGATCAACTATCGTCCGGCCCGCGTTCTGATGCAGGACTTCACCGGCGTTCCCGCCGTCGTTGACCTTGCAGCCATGCGCGATGCCGTCGTCAACATGGGTGGCGACGCCCAGAAGGTGAACCCGCTTTCACCGGTTGATCTGGTCATTGACCACTCGGTCATGATTGACTTCTTTGGTACCGACGACGCACTCGACAAAAACATGGAAGTCGAGTTCGAACGTAACGGCGAACGTTATGGCTTCCTGCGTTGGGGCCAGAATGCGTTCAACAACTTCCGCATCGTTCCGCCAGGGGCAGGTATCTGCCACCAGGTGAACGTCGAGCATCTTGCAAAGGTCGTTTGGACCGGCGAAGACGAAGACGGCAAAACCGTTGCCTATCCGGATACGCTGGTTGGTACCGACTCTCACACCACCATGGTCAACGGCCTTGCCGTTCTTGGTTGGGGTGTTGGCGGTCTCGAAGCCGAAGCAGCAATGCTCGGTCAGCCGATCTCGATGCTGATCCCGGAAGTCGTTGGCTTCAAGCTGACCGGCTCCATGAAAGAAGGCATCACCGCAACTGACCTTGTTCTGCGTGTCGTTCAGATGCTGCGTGAAAAAGGCGTTGTTGGCAAATTCGTCGAATTCTATGGCGATGCGCTGGCACACATGAGCCTGCCGGACCGTGCGACCATCGGTAACATGGCCCCGGAATATGGCGCGACCTGTGGTTTCTTCCCGATTGATGACGAAACGCTCAACTACATGCGTTCGACCGGTCGTGACGAAGAACAGATCGCCCTTGTCGAGGCATATGCCAAAGAACAGGGCATGTGGGGTGATCCGGCACACGAAGCCGAATACACCGCAACGCTTGAGCTGGACATCTCGACCGTCGAGCCGGCCCTTTCGGGTCCGAAGCGTCCGCAGGACCGCGTTCTGCTGAAAGATGCCGTATCAAGCTTCAACAACACCTTTGCTGAAATGGCTCCGGGTGTTGATGCCGATCGTTCTGTTCCGGTTTCGAATGAAAACTTCGAAATGAAAGACGGTAACGTCGTTATCGCGGCGATCACCTCATGCACCAACACCTCGAACCCGAGCGTGCTGATCGCAGCAGGTCTTCTGGCGAAAAAAGCTGTCGAACTTGGCCTGACCAGCAAGCCGTGGGTGAAAACCTCGCTCGCACCGGGTTCGCTGGTTGTTGCCGACTATCTCGAAAAAGCAGGCCTTCAGGATTATCTGGATCAGCTTGGCTTTAACATCGCTGGTTTCGGTTGCACCACGTGTATTGGCAACTCCGGTCCGCTTGCAGCCCCGATTGCCGGTGCCATTGAAGACAAGGACATGCTGGTAACGGCTGTTCTGTCTGGTAACCGTAACTTCGAAGGTCGTATCAGCCCGCACGTGAAGGCAAACTATCTTGCTTCCCCGCCGCTGGTTGTTGCCTATGCCCTTGCCGGTAACCTCAAGGTCGATCTGGACAAGGATCCGCTTGGTACCGACAAAGACGGCAACGATGTCTATATGAAAGACATCTGGCCGACCAACAAAGAGATCGCAGACACCATTGCGTCTTCAATCTCGGCTGCGATGTACAAAGATCGTTATGACAACATCTTTGCAGGTCCGAAGCCCTGGCAGGCAATTGAAGTCACCGAAGGCGAAACCTTCGCGTGGGATGGCAAGTCCACCTACGTTCAGAACCCGCCGTACTTCGTCAACATGGCGAAAGAACCGGGTGACTTCTCTGAAGTTCATGGCGCACGTCCGCTCCTGATCCTGGGTGACTCTGTCACCACCGACCACATTTCTCCGGCCGGCGCGATTAAGGAAGAAAGCCCGGCAGGTGAATACCTCAAGGCAAACGGCGTTGCTGTTCGTGACTTCAACTCCTATGGCGCACGTCGTGGTAACCACGAAATCATGATGCGCGGTACCTTTGCCAACATTCGTATCCGCAACCAGATGGCACCGGGCACCGAAGGCGGTATTTCGGTCCATTATCCGTCGGGCGAACAGGGCTGGGTCTATGACGTTGCAATGCGTTATCAGGCCGAAGGCACTCCGCTTGTGGTTATTGCCGGCAAGGAATACGGCACCGGTTCTTCGCGTGACTGGGCAGCAAAAGGCACCAACCTTCTTGGCGTCAAAGCTGTGATCGCGGAAAGCTTCGAGCGTATCCACCGTACCAACCTGGTCTGCATGGGCGTTCTGCCGCTGCAGTTCAAAAACGGCGAAGGTCGCGAGACCTATAAGCTGGATGGTTCGGAGACCTTTGACGTTCTGGGCATCGGTGATGGCATCACTCCGCAGCAGGACGTTACGGTTCGCATCACGCGCAAAGATGGCAGCACCGAAGTGTGCACCGCCACCTGCCGTATCGATACCGAGAACGAAGTTCTCTACTACCAGAACGGCGGCATCCTGCAGTTCGTTCTGCGTAACATGATGAAAGCTGCCTGATTTCGATCTGAATTCACTGGCTAAATGCTGACACCCCGCCGGATTTCTGGCGGGGTGTTTCTTATGTGGACAACTGTTTTGAGAAAACTGTCAAGCTCGACCAGAAATGTCGGAAATGTAGAGCATTGCCTATCAATGTGGTGAAATGCCCACACCTAAACTTATTGCCGAGGTAGACGATAAACCTCGACCTCGCGTTCACAGGTTGGGTCAATCGTTCTTCGATCAAAGATCATGCCGAGCTTTCGCATGATGCGCGCCGATGGACTGTTCTCGATTTGGTATATGCTCACAATATCGGTGATGCCAAGCTCATTGACGCCGAATGAAAGAGCGGCGACCGCTGCTTCGCTTGCGTAACCTTTCCCCCAGCTGAGCTTCGAAAATCTCCAACCGATTTCGACGGATGGAAACACTTCGGGCAAGAAGTCCGGCCAAGACAATCCTGTAAAGCCAATGAGCTCACCGGTTTTTCTGGATTCGACAGCGAACAATCCGAAGCCCCGTTCGCGCCACTCTTTCTCAAATGATGCGATGTATCGTGCCGCGTCGTCCGCAGTTCGCGTCTTGCCATTACCAATGTAGCGCATGACGTCGGGATCACCGCACATTGCCGCAAATGGTGCGTGATCACTAGGCTTCCAGCCTCGTAGCAATAGTCGCTCGGTGTTTATCGTGTGCTGAGTCATGGTGCACTTTAAGCACGTTGCCCAATTACAGCAAAGTCCCGCATGTAAATACCTCAAGGCGAGTGGCGTTGCGGTTCGTGACTTCAACCCGTAAGGCGCACGTCGTGTTAAGCACGACATTTTGATGAAAGCTGCCTGATTTCTTCCTGAAATTTCAGGTTAACATTTCGACATCCCACCGCGTTCCGTTGAGATGTTATTTTCTTTCAATTTGCATCTCTCGGAGATGTTCAATCACCGCGTGCACACTTGATCCAGAACAATTCTTAAGAGCGCGTAATCTGTTAGGAGTGCTCCCACGAGTCAGCCCTTAAGAATAGACGCGAACAAGAACAATCCAGCAGAGCAAACCCTTATGATGCGCCCCACATCCACGGACGGACGCCCGTCTGGTCTGACGGTCGGTACACTCTCACCCGGAACAGTTTTGAACTGCTCCCCACAGGCGTCCCTTGGCGAAGCCATCACCAAGATGCGTCGCGCCAACAGCAGTTCCATCATCGTTGTGGTCGCCAACAAGCCTGTGGGTATTGTTACCGAACATGATTTGCTCTCTTTGCCTGCCACGACTGCCGCAGCACTTTCCGAACCGGTTTCGACACGTATGTCCGAACCGGTTCACACCATTTCAGTCCACGCTACCCCGCAATCTGCGATCGTGCGTATGCGTGATCGCGGCGTGCGCCACCTTGTGACCATTGACGCCGAAGGTTGCCTTGTCGGGATCGTCAGCCAGACTGACCTGATCCGGCACGTTGGTGATAAAAAGCCGTTCATCGCCAATGATGTTGCCGATGCTGTGCGCCAATCGACGGTATTTGCACATAAGGACATTCGCGTCTGGGAACTGCGCCAGCGCATGCATTCTGAAAAATGTGACAGTGCGATCATTTCCGGTTTCCCCGAAGATCTACCGGCAGAGCTGCAAACCGGCATCATTACCGAACGCGATATCCTGCGTCATTTGGCAGATGAGCATGAAAACCTGACGGCGGGCGATATTGCCACGCGCCCTGTCACTTTCATCCAGCAGGACATGAACCTTGATGATGCGCGCAACCTGATGATGCGTGACAATTTCCGTCACCTCGTTGTGCATAACCATCATGGCGAAACCATTGGGGTTTTGTCATTTGCCGACCTTCTGGAATTCATCGAACAGGACTATCTGGTTCATCTCAGCAATCTGGCCAATGACAGCAGCAACGAACTGACCAAAGCGCTCCAATCGCTTGCTCTTGCCAACAAGCTGATCGAAAATTCACCAGATTGCGTGATGATCTGCAACGCCACCGGCGAGATCGAGGCCGTCAACCCCGCCTTTACGCGTGTGACCGGCTACCAGGCCGAGGAAGTCATTGGCAAAACGCCATCCATCCTGAAATCGGGGCGCCAGAACAAGGCATTCTATGACAAGCTCTGGACGGATCTGAGCCGTACCGGAAAATGGGAAGGTGAAATCTGGAACCGCCGCAAGTCGGGCGAGATTTATGCCGAATGGCTGTCGATCATGGCCGTGCGTGACGGAGAAGGTGCCGTCACACACTACGCATCAATTTTCACCGACATCAGCGGCCGTGAAAAGAACCGCGAGGATGTCCTGCGGATTGCCTTTACCGACGAACTGACCGGCATGCCCAACCGCCGTCGGTTCTCGGAACTATTGTCCCTTCATATCGGGCGCGCGCGCAGGGTCGGACGCCCTTTGACCATTGCCATGCTTGATATCGATAACTTCCAGCGCGTGAACAATGCTCTTGGGCATAACACGGGCGATGATGTTCTTGTTGAAGTCGCCCGCAGGATCAGTCGCGAACTTGGTCAGGACGCCGTTGTTGCGCGTGTTGGTGCCGATGAATTTGCCGCGATCCTGCCGCATGTGAATACCGAGCAGGAAGCCTTCGATATCGCCGAAAAATTGCTGACCCGACTGGGCGAAGCACATCTGACCCGCAGGAGCGAGGATGTCTATCTTTCGGCCAGCATCGGCATTGCATCCTTCCCCGAGGATGCCAACGACACCAGCAACATCATGCGTTGTGCAGAACTTGCGATGATCCAGGCCAAGGAACAGGGACGCAACCGGGTCGGGCTCTATAGTGTCAATCTGCACAGCCAGAAGGGTGCCGACCTTGCACTTGAAACGGCTCTGCGCCGCGCAATTGACAATGAAGATCTGCATCTGGTCTATCAGCCGCAATTTGATGCCAAAACAGGTGAGATTGCCGGTGTTGAAGCATTGCTGCGCTGGACCACAGCCGAGGGAAAAACGATCCCACCTTCAACCTTCATCCCGATTGCCGAGGAAATGGGTGTGATTGGCGAGCTTGGCCGCTGGGTGATCCGTACGGCTTGCAAGCAGTTGGTCGCATGGCGTCAGGAAGGTTTGCACAATCTGCGCCTGGCGGTGAATGTGTCCGTCCAGCAGTTCTATGGCTCCATGGATTTTGCCGAACAGCTGCGCACCATCATCGTCGACAAGGGCGTTGCCGCCGACCGGCTGGAAATCGAAATCACCGAAAGCCTGTTCATGCGCAACATTGACGATATGCGGGCCAAGTTGCAGCGTTTGCGTAATCTTGGTGTGCGGATCGCCCTTGATGACTTTGGAACCGGTTTTTCGAGTCTGAGCTATCTGCGTACATTGCCATTTGATGTCATCAAACTTGATCGCAGTTTCGTATCCGACATTGAAGATGGCGCCGAGGGCAAAACACTTGCGATCACCATCCTCAATATGGCGCACAACCTTGGCAAGACCTGTATTGCCGAAGGGGTCGAAACCAACCATCAGTTTGATGTTCTGCGCGATGCGGGCTGTGAGTTGATACAGGGCTATCTCCTGGGACGCCCAATGGCACCAGAAGACATCAGCAAAATCGCAAAATCGGCTTTGGTCTAAAGCAAAAAGGGCGGGGAAAATCCCCGCCCTTCGTGTTTGATCTGTCTGTTTGGATTTGGCTTAGAAAACGCCAAGACCTTTAAGCAGGATAAAGGCGATCGCAAGCGGCGCGATGAACTTGACGATCAATCCCCAGACACCAAGCCACACCGGTGCAACACCGTTGTGAGCTGCGATTTCTTCTTTGGCCTGGCCCCAGACAACCCAGCCAACAAACAGCGAGATGAAAAGACCGCCAATCGGCAAAAGCAGGCTTGAGCTGATAAAGTCCATCAGGTCGAAGAAGTTCTTGCCCCACAGGATCTCAACATCGGCCATCACACCCATCGAAAGTGACGAGGGAATGCCAAGAACGAAGATCACAAAACCGATAATCATGGCCGCCGTTTTACGGCTGAGCCCACGATCATCAACGAAGTAGGCCACCACAACTTCAAGAATGGAAACCGCCGACGTCAGGGCCGCAATTGCCAGCAACAGGAAGAACAGGAACCCAAAGAACGAGCCAAGCGGCATCTGCGCGAATACGGCCGGAAGCGTGATAAAGGTCAGGCCGGGACCGGCACTCGGATCAAAACCGAAGGCAAACACAGCGGGCAAAATCAAAAGACCTGCCATCACGGCAACGGACGAATCAAGCAGGGTCACCCAGCCAGCCGACCCCGGAAGATTTTCCTTCTTCGACAGATAGGAACCATAGGTAATCATCGCCCCCATACCAAGCGAGAGCGAGAAGAACGCCTGTGACAACGCATCGGAAACCGTCGTCCAGGTAACTTTCGAGAAGTCCGGCGACAGCAGGAAGTTAACACCTTCCATACCGCCCGGAAGCGTTACCGAACGCACGATCAGAATGATCAGAAGCGCAAACAACGCAGGCATCAGGATTTTGGAAGCCCGTTCAATGCCCGCACCAACACCGGAAAGAACCACAAAGACGGTTATTGCCATAAAGACGGCATGGAAGATCAGCGGTGTTGTCGTATCGGAAATGAACCCGCCAAAAATGTCGCCTAGTGCGGCCGGGTCCTCAATCGCCAGCGCACCGGTAATCGCCTTGATCATGTAGGACAAGGTCCAACCGGCAACAACACTGTAAAACGACAGAATGATGAAGGCAGCCGCCACACCAAACATACCAACGACAGGCCAAAGACCACCCTTGAGTTTGACAAAAGCGCCAATCGCATTTTTTTCGGACATGCGCCCGATCACGAATTCCGCCAGCATGACTGAAAGACCGATGGTAAAGACCAACGCAAGATAGATGACCAGGAAGGCACCACCGCCATTGTCACCTGCCATATATGGGAACTTCCAAATGTTCCCAAGACCGACAGCCGACCCCGCAGCCGCCAGAATAAAGCCAAGGCGTGAGCCCCAGTGTTCACGTTTTATCATTAACCTGTAAACCTCATTTCGGACCGACCTTGCCGGAAAATGCTCCCGCCGACAGGCCAGCTCCTGTTTTTTCATTAAACGCAAAGGTGAATTAGGGTCAGGACCCATTAATTTAGTTCGAATGGTTCACCGGATTTGTGCGGATACACGAAGCAAAACCGCAGGAAGATATACATCTTTCAAGGATTTGCGACAAAGTAGCCCGTGCAAATCCGGTGAATCCGAAGGACAGACGTTATATTTGCAAACTCCCGCGTCAAACCCCTTGGCCGGGGATATCAGCCCGACCGGCGGGCTTTTCCTTGGACTTCACAAATATAACGTCTGCCATTCAAACCAAATTAATGGGGCCTGACCCTAGACCTTTGCCCCTGGACCGTTCCCTCAGATAGGTTCCGATTGGTGCGCTGCTAATAGCATCAATTTTTGGCAATCTCATATCGAAGATTCCGCCTTAAACGCAAAAATCCACCCTTTTGCGCCTCCCGACGGTTTCAAGGCCTTGTGATTAGGGGTTGATGACACCGATAAGGCATCATGGAAGCATGAAAACCACGGCTTCCCTTTTTGGCGTCATTGCCCTTGCAACAATCGCAGTTTCAGGCCCCCTCAATGCGGGCCAAAGCATCGTCCCGCACGCAGTGGTCGAACTTTATACGTCACAGGGCTGCAACTCCTGCCCGCCTGCCGATCGTGTTCTTCATGAGTTAAATCAGGAACATAACGATCTGTTGCTGCTATCCTACCATGTCGATTACTGGAATTATCTTGGCTGGACAGACCCGTTTTCTGATGCCTTTTACAGCGCACGGCAGCGCGAATATGCCAACCATATGCGCGAAAGATATGTCTATACGCCACAAGTCATCATCAATGGTGATCACGTCGTACGCGCAACCGCAAAACAAAGAATCGAGGCCACCAGCAGGTCGCTTGCGCCCCTGCCTGATGTCGTGGACATAGACCTGTCCAACAGCGACACCACCAAACCTGCGCAAGGAACCGTCACACTTGTGCGGTCGGAAAAATCATCAGCTGCCAGCACATCTCTTGTCTGGATGGTTGGCTTTGACAACGAACACCAACGCGATGTTTTATCCGGTGAAAATGCCGGAAAACGTCTGGTGCATGCCAATGTTGTGCGCGAAATGATTGGTCTTGGTCATTGGGATGGGGCCCGCCGCGAAATTCCCTTTGCCATGACGACGCCCACCGATGGCGGCATTGCCGTTCTGGTTCAGGACGGGCGCGGTGGCCCGATCGTTGCTGCATCCTTGATCCGGTTTTAAGGTCGCTTAGGCGGCCCCCCCCCATCCATTCTGCCAAAACCGCATTCAATAACGCCAAATATCTGATGGTCGATGCGCGCCTTCGACACCACAGGAAACGTTATTTGGATTGATTTGAAACAATGCCATCTGCGCAAATGTCGGTTATTGCGTGGATAATGCGTTGTGACGCGTTATATGTTGGCGTGTTACGGAATGGATTTCAGACAATCTAACGGGTTACATGGCTGATTTTAGCGGTTCTGATCTGACCTGCCTGCGCGGCGAAAGACTGGTATTTGGTGGTCTGTCCTTTACGGCCAAATCCGGTGACGCCGTTATGCTGCGTGGTCGCAACGGTGCCGGGAAATCCAGCCTCTTGCGGCTTATGGCCGGACTGTTAAGCCCGCGTTCAGGTAACCTTTGCTGGAACGGCGAAAACATCGCTGATGACCGCAACGCCCATCAGACACGCACCCAATATCTGGGACATCAGGATGCCATCAAGCCGGTTCTTTCGGTACGCGACAATTTACGTCTTTGGGGGCAACTGCGCGGTGTGCGCGATCTTGACGCGGCAATTGATCACGCCCTTGATGCCCTTGATATCCATCATCTTTCGCGCGTGAACGGACGATATCTTTCAAGCGGACAGAAACGGCGCACCGCCCTTGCCCGTGTCCTGATCGGGCCAAGCGATCTATGGTTGCTTGATGAACCAACCGTCGGTCTGGACCGCGAAAGCTGCGCTGAATTGACCCAATTGATTGCTGCGTTCCGGGCGCGCGGCGGCATCGTGATCTATTCGACCCATACTGATCTTGATATCGAAAGCCCAAGCATTCTTGATCTTGATGAATTTGCCATTCCGATGATCGAATGGTTGGCCGAACATTCCGAACTCGAAGACGAACAAGCCGACACACAAGCCAGCTTGACGTCAAAGGAGGCCGCGCAATGAATGGTTTCCTTGCCATTTTGCAACGGGATTTGCGTCTGGCCCTGCGTCAGGGCGCTGATTCGGTCATGGTGGTTGCCTTCTTTATCGTCACCACAACCCTGTTTCCCTTCGGGGTCGGGCCAGAAGCCAATATTCTGGCGCGCATTGCATCCGGTGTCATCTGGGTGTCGGCATTGCTGGCAGCAATGCTGTCTCTCGAACGGGTGTTTCAAACCGACTACGAAGACGGAACGCTGGAACTTTTAACACTCTCGCCGGTATCGCTTGAACTTCTTGTCCTGGGCAAGGTTCTTGCCCATTGGCTGACAACCGGCCTGCCCCTGATTATTGCCGCACCGCTGATGGCCGTCATGCTCAATATGGATCAGGATGGTTTCATAACCCTGATCACTGCCATGTTGTTGGGCACCCCGGCCCTTAGCCTGATCGGGGCAATTGGCGCGGCCCTTATTCTGGGTGCGCGGCGCGGAGGTGTTCTGGTATCGCTTCTGGTCTTGCCGCTTTATATTCCGGTTCTGATCTTTGGTGCCGGTGCGGTTGAGGCAGCACTTTTGGGCATATCGGCAACCGCGCAACTGCAAATCATGGCTGCGATATTGCTGTTGGCCCTGACGGCCACACCGTTTGCCACCGCCCATGCCGTCAGACAGGCCATGGAATAAGACAACGCAACGACAATATGGAATGAACTAGTGCGGGTTCCCGCACCGAGGATAAGAAAAGATGCATCGTTTCGCCAAACCAAGCGTGTTCCTGAACCTGACTGCCCCGATCCTGCCGTGGCTGTCGGTTCTGACCGCAATTCTTATTGCCGCGGGACTTTACTTTGCCCTGATCGGATCACCGGTTGACTATCAACAGGGCGATACCGTGCGGATCATGTATATCCACGTGCCCGCCGCATGGATGGGGTTGTTCTGTTATGTCGGAATGGCGGTTTGCGGTGCGATGAGCCTGATCTGGAAACATCCGCTGGCGGATATCTGTGCACGCGCAACGGCCCCGATTGGCGCAACTTTTACCGCCCTTTGCCTGATTACCGGATCGCTTTGGGGTGAACCGATGTGGGGCACATGGTGGGTGTGGGATGCACGCCTGACATCCATGTTGATCCTGTTGTTCCTTTATCTTGGCTATATTGCGCTTGTGAATGCGTTCGACGATCCCGAACGCGGATCAAAAGCCGGATCAGCATTGGCATTAGTTGGTGCGGTCAATGTGCCGATCGTGAAATTCTCTGTCGATTGGTGGAATACGCTCCATCAACCAGCTTCCATCATGCGCATGGACGGTCCGGCCGTTGATCCAAGCATGCAATTGCCACTTGCCCTGATGATCCTTGGTTTCACCGCCTATTACTTTGTGGTTTTGATCCTGCGCGTTCGCCTTGAGCTGAATGAACGGCGCATTCGTGCCCTGCATCTGTCAGGCATGTTTGATGACCGAAGCCCGCAAACCAACACCGGCAAGCAAAGCTATGATGCGGGTCACAATGCGGAGGCCAAGGAATGAGTGAATTCTTCTCAATGGGGGGGTATGGCAGCTATATCTGGGCAAGCTACGGTATTACTGCACTTGCGATGATTGTTTTGCTGATCGCCACTTTGCGCGGCTTGCACAGCAGCCGTATTGAACGTGATCAGCTTGAAGCAGTGTTGCAATCACGTCGCCCACGCCGCAGCCAAAAGACCCACAAGGCATCCTGACCGGAGAACTGCAGTGTCCCTTTCCCGCGCAAAAATCCGCAAACGTCAACGCATGTATGCCATTGGTGCCATTTTACTGGCGGTTGGTGGTGCGGCGGCACTGATGCTGACGGCCTTTGAAGATTCAGTGGTCTTCTTCTTCAGCCCAACCGAAATCGCCGAAAAATCCCCCATCGACCCCGATCAGCGTTTGCGCGTAGGCGGACTTGTCGTCGAAGGATCGGTTGCCAAACTTGAAGACGGTCAGACAGTCGCCTTTGTTGTGACCGATATGGCGCAATCGGTTCCGGTGTCCTATCGCGGCATTTTGCCCGATCTGTTTCGCGAAGGTCAGGGCGTTGTCGCCGAAGGCCATATGAGCAGCGAGGGCACATTCATCGCATCCGAAGTTCTTGCCAAACATGACGAGAACTACATGCCCCCCGAAGTTGCAGCATCCCTTAAGGCAAGTGGTTATTGGGAAGAAATCGAAGCCAAAAACGCAGAACAAATGCGTAATTAAGCCACATTCTGCCGCCATAAAGCCCAACCATACGCACAAGAAGAACTTAACTTCGACCATTGTCCCTTGATCTGTCCCCCTCAGATCAGGCAATAGGTTGCAGGTAAACTTATCGGGGAAGCCTTAGACGCATATGCTTGCAGAGTTAGGACATTTTGCCCTGCTTCTGATGGTAGTCACAGGGATTGGACAGGCTGTCTTGTTCAGCCCGCTTTGGCTGCGGTCGTCCATGCGCATGATCGCCCCCAAACACGCAACCGCCTCGGCAACCGGCCCCGCCCTTTCAGACAGTGTTGAGGACAGCGGTTTTCCCTCTGTCCCACAACCGGCCAATCTGTTTTTGCTGCCCGCTGTCATTATGCTGTTGGCGTTGTTTGTTGAAGCCGCACTGCTAAACGCATTTATCGTAAGCGACTTCACCCTGCCGATCGTTTCAGGCGTCAGCCATTCTTCCACACCGTTGCTTTATCGGATCGGGGCGGCCTTTACGCCAGATGGCGGCGCGATGCTGCTGTGGCTTGTGGCCCTTTCGCTGGTGAATGTTCTGCTTGCCGTTCAATTGCGCTACTTGGCCTCATCTGGTCCGACAGATGCCAATGACAATCGATTTTGCCAAAACACTCTTTCCATTGTCGGTTTCCTGATTGCCATCCTTGGTGTTGTCACACTGATTGACGCCGATCCGTTCCTGCGCACAACTGTCGCCCCGCTTGATGGCCGGGGCATGAACCCGCAAAGTCAGGACATCCTGAAAGTTTTGCGCGAACCTTTCCTTTATCTCGGGCTGGCCGGGCTTGGGGGCATTTTTGCCCTGACCCTTTCTGGACTGCTTGATCGCGCGATTGACCGCCGCCTTGGGGAAACCTTGCGCTTCTGGACAATGGCATCCTGGGTCTGCCTGAGTGCCGCAATTGCGCTTAATGCCTATCGATCCTATAGCGAACAGGCATGGGGCGGCTGGTGGTATTGGGATACGGCTGAAAACAGCCTGCTTCTGCCCTGGCTTCTGGCAACCGCGCTAATGCACTGTCGGGCCGTTCTGGAAAAGACCGAAACTCTTAAAAGCTGGACAGCGTTTTTGGGGATTACCGCCCTTGCCGCTGGGTGGTTCGGGGCATATCTGACCCGGTCTGATCTGTTTGCCCCGCTACCGGAAACCCAACTTATCCCCAGTGACAGTGTCGGGCTTCTGGTCGCGTTCTGTCTGGTTTTTGGCTGTGCCTATTACCTTTTCTGGCGCGCTGGCGATGAAATGCGCGACCGGCGGACCTTTGATCTGGTTTCGCGCGAAAGTGCGATGTTCCTGAACAGCGTGATGCTGTCGCTGATCGCTGCCGTTGTCCTGATTGGCACGATCTATCCGCTGGTCCTGCAATGGATGACCGGTGACCCGATCACGGTCGGCGCCCCCTTTTACGTCGAGGTGCTGGTTCCCATTGTTCTGCCGTTGCTGTTTTTGATGGCCTTTGCCCCGGCATTGCGATGGCGACAGGATGAAGCCTGGATGGTCGGACGGCGCATGAAACTTGCCGCGATCCTGTCACTGATAACGGTTCTGTTTGTGTCGATCCGGTTCATTGATTTGTCACCAGCGCCTCTGATCGGCATTGGTCTTGCCGGATGGGTATTGACCGCCTCAATAAGTGATTTGTGGGCGCGCCTGTGGCGTCATCCGGAACATGGCGAAAGCAAATACCGTAATCTGCAATTGCTTGGTCCGCGCTATATCAGCATGACACTGGCCCATATTGGCCTTGCAGTCTTGATTGCCGGTGGATCGGCCAGCAGCATCTGGGAAGAACAGGTTGTTGTCTCTGCGCGTGCGGGGCAAAGCATTCAGGTCGGCCCCTATAATCTGCAATATGAGGGTGTCTCACTTTTGGCTGGTGAGAACTATGCAACCCGTCAGGCGACCTTTATCCTGTATCGTCATTCACTGCCTGTAACCGAACTGTTTCCCGAAATTCGTTATTACCCGATCCGCGGTGTCGAAACCCGCGAAGCCGACATCTGGCATGGCCGCGACGGGGATTTGCATGTTTCCATAGGCGACCGCGATGACGATGGTGGTCGCGTGGTAACCGCACATTACTTGCCGATGATGCCCTGGGTTTGGGCCGGCATGATATTGATGTTGATCGGCGGATGTTTCAGCATCCTCACGCGCATAATCCTGCGCCTTAAGAAGAATGGAGTTTCAACTTCATGAGATTTTCGCTTGCTGTCATCCCCTTGATCTTGTTCGTGGCTTTGGCCGGGGTTTTCTTGTTGAACATCGACAAGGATTCCTCTGTCGTCCCGTCTGTCCTGATCGACAAACCGGCCCCGGAATTCTCGCTGCCGCCGCTGCCCGGTCGTGATGCCGGACTTTCACGCGCGGATCTTACCACGGGCAACGTATCGGTTCTCAATGTGTTTGCAAGCTGGTGCATCCCGTGCCGTGCTGAACACCCCCTGATCAAACGTCTCTCGCGCGAAGGCGGAGTTCCGGTCTTTGGCCTGAACTACAAGGAAAAGAACCCGGAAGATGGTGTAAAATGGCTTGCCGAACTTGGGGACCCCTATAAGGCGGTCGGTATGGATTTATCTGGCCGTACAGGTATTGATTTTGGTGTCTATGGTGTCCCGGAAACCTTCATCATCGATGGCACCGGACAAATAAAATACAAGCATGTCGGCCCGGTCACAGTCGAAGTCCTTGAACAGATATTACTGCCGAAAATTGCGGAGTTAAAGGGATGACAAGACGCTTTACGGTTCTTTTCAGTACCCTTGCCATTTTGATCCCGGTTCTGGTTTCCAATCCGGCATTGGCAGTGAACCCTGATGAAATGCTGTCCAACCCGGTTCTCGAAGAACGCGCACGTGAGATCAGCAAGGAACTGCGCTGTCTGGTGTGCCAGAACCAGTCGATTGATGATTCCGATGCCGAACTGGCCCGTGACCTGCGGGTATTGGTGCGTGAACGTCTTGTCGCCGGGGATGACAATGAAGAGGTCATCGACTACATCGTTGCGCGCTATGGCGACTATGTATTGTTAAACCCGCCGCTCAAACCTGAAACCTATATTCTGTGGGCAAGCCCGGTCGTTCTTGTCGTTCTGGCCCTGCTTGCTGTTTTTGCCTTTTACCGCCGCAAAAGCCGCGACGGGTCGCCCGCATCCGAATCCCTTTCGGCCGATGAGCAGGCCCGCCTTGATGAGCTTCTTGGCACGTCAGAAAATGATGGCAAAAACTGATGCCATGTAACCGCCTGACATATCTTCAACCTGGCGGAGGTTTCGCATGATCTGGGTTGGTTTGTCTGTTCTGGCTGTATTGGTTGGCGCGGCGATCTATGCCAGCCTACCCAAAACTCTGGGTAACGGCAAAGGATCACGGGCGCGGCGCGTGACGTTTGCCGCCCTGCCGGTGATCTCGGCATTGGGTCTTTATGCGGTCCTTGGCAATCCGATGTTGCCGTCCAGACCATATGCGGATCGTGCGGGGGAACGCAATCTGGCCGCAGCAGCAGCCGTTGCCGGCAATGTCACAGACCCGGACTTCAAGTCTGACCGTCAAATCAAACGCCTATTGAACCAGATTGTCCTGTCACTGGAGGTTAATCCACGCAACCTGCAGGGGTGGGTGGCACTGGCACGTGGATCACTTCGACTGGGCAATATTGAACGTGCGGTTGCTGCCTTTGCCCAGGCCTATGCCCTGTCGGGGCAAAACCCGCTTTTGGCAATTGAATATGCCGACACCCGGATCACAGCCCAGGACGGCCAGATCGACAGCACGTCACGCGATCTCGTTTTGCATGCCTTGGGACAAATGCCCAATCACCTGTTGGCCCGCTACTATTATGGCATGATGCTTAAACAAACCGGGAATACGGATCAGGCGCTTCGGGTGTTGCGTGACCTTTATGGCGACCTTCCAAGTGACGATCCGCTTGGCAATGCCACCGCAGGCGAAATCAAAGATCTACAATCCACAATGCAGGATGATGACACCGCAGGATAAAACCTGCTGCGTGACTGGCCTAACGATTAACCTGCAAACAAATAAAGCGTTCCCAGCAACACCGTGACAATCAGCAACAATGTGCCCCCCAGCGCAACCAGCTTCATAACCGGATGCAGCCCGGCCAGATCACTTTGCCTTTCTGCGCGGTCCGTCCCCGTGGCCGATACCCTGTCTTCGTCAAACCGGCGCAGGGCTTCCTCACCGCTCATCGGCGGCATCTTGATGCGATCAAGGACCGTTCCCTGATCAGGGTTGCGGTCCTTATGGCTTTGAGGCCCGGTTTCGGGAGTGCTATACGCACTGTCGGCGTTTTTGCCCGTCATGCTCAGCAGTTCTAACGCTGAACGGTCAGGGCACGATCAGTATCCTGATCCTGTGGCTGATAGGTTGGCCATTCACCTGCCGCCAACAAATCAAGCGACGGTGTTTCCTGCCCAAACCGCGAACGATACATCCACAGATTGGCCATTACGCGTTCAATGAACAAACGGGTTTCGCGCGACGGTATGCTTTCAATGAAATACAGCGGATCGACATTATCCTTCAGCGCCTTCTGCCAACGCCCAAGGTTACCAATCCCGCCGTTGTAGGCCGCCATCAACTGCAGGAAGCCATTATCAACCCCGTTCTGCGCCAAAAGATGATCAACATATTTCTGCCCAAGCGACAGGTTGATTTCCGGCTGATAAAGCTCTGCGCGCTTGGCACCGCGATAGCGCGTATTGCCCATATAGCTTGCGGTTGCGGGCATCAATTGCATCAGACCACGGGCACCGGCATGACTGCGCGCATCGGTATTAAACCCGGATTCCTGACGCATGAACGCATAAATCAAAGCCCGGTCAACTTCATAACCACCTTCCGGGGCCCAAGGCGGCACCGGGTAGAGCGCATTAACAAATACATCGCCGGTCTTTTGCGCGATATAGCTGCCCAGCCGCATGGTCAAGGACGCAAAATTCGCCGTATCGGTCAGTGCAAGAATGGCACGACGAAGCGAATCGTCATCCTTTGCCGCAGCTTTGCGCAATTCACGTTCGGCTTCATCACGCTGACCGACCTGCAACAACGCAAGGGACCGGCGACCATGCGGATCAAGCTTCAATTTATTGGCCCGATTTTCATCAAGCTCAAGACTGTCCCAGTCAAACACATCGTCGCGCCCAAGAGCACGCATTGCCAACTGCCCATAGAACGAGCGCGGATATTCCGCCGCCCGGTTGAGCATTTTATCAGCATCGTCAAAACGCCCGGCGGCAAGATCAATACGTGCGGCCCAAAACGCCCCGGCAGTACGAGTCCAGCTTGATGCGTACTCATTGATGCTTAGTGCTGCGAAATGGGCGTGTGACTCATCCATTTTGTCCAGACGCCACGCGGTCAGGCCCGCAGTCCAATGTGCCTGCGGCAAATATTTTCCCGAACGCTTTGCTGCGCTCGCCGCATGTTTCAATGCAAGATCCGGTTTGCCAAAGAAATAATACCCCGATGCAATCGCGGCCTTGGCGTGGTCCTGTTCATAGGCGTCAAACAGGCGCTGTGCTTCATCACTGTTAAGGACCTCCAGCGCACCGGTCGGCCAACCACTGCCGATCCGGTGACGGATACGGCGCTTTAAGATCGATACACGCGACCGCTGGCTGGCAGAAAGCTTCTTGGAAGACTTGTGATAATAGGGCCTGATATCTTCATAGTCGTACCCGGCCCCGGAAACATAACTTCCAACCGGTTTCTTTGGATAACTGGCAGAACCGCGACGTTTCAGCGCAAGTTTGTATATGCGCGGCGCCTGCGGATGATCGGCATAGCTTGCCAGCCAGGCTTTCAGTTCCTTGTAACGTGACCGATAGGCCGTCGGGTGCAGATAACGCTGCGCCATGACATGGCCCATCAGCACCTCGTCGGACAGACGCGAAATCAGCCGATCGGCATCTTTCCAGCGACCTTGTTCCTGAACGGCAAAAATTTGTTCGTAAAGTTCGGCATCACGATCTGAAAGGGGCTTGGGGATCAAGGTCGAAAGCGCATCGTCCAGCACAGGATTGCTCAGCGCGGCCTGTTCCTGCGTGCCAGCGGCAGCAGGTACAACAGCTCCCACGAGTGCCATGGTGCCAATTAACGCGAAAAAGAGTCCCTGCCTTATGGTGCTTTTCACACCCGGCAGGCGTGTTCTTATTGCTTCGATCAAAATCAATATCCCCAACGAGGCTTTTTGTGTAAGCCGCGTATCTATCCCGAAGCAGTTTGGTCTCGCAACCCGTTGCCTGCGGTGTTCCCCCCGGTGCAACGGGCTTTTATATAGCAGAAAACACCCAAACCGCGAAATCATTTATCTGGAATCAATCACTTGGCGCGAAGGCATGCACCTACTCCGGGCGCATGCATATCACCCATGCATACAGCCCGTTTATCGCCAATTCCTTAAAGCTTTGCGGAGATTGCCCGAAGATCACGCCAGGCAAGGCGTTTTTGTTCCGGCGTTCTGAGAAGATAGGCCGGGTGGAACATTGCCGTAATATCCGCTTTCGAACCGTCTGCGAACGCAAGTTCCTTCCACGTGCCACGCAGGCGCGTCACCCCCCGGTCCTCTTCCATCAGTGTTTTGGCTGAACTGCCGCCAAGACACACAACAACCTTTGGTCCGATCAATTCAAGATGACGTCGAATGAACGGCTCACACACCGCAACTTCGGCGGTTGTCGGTTGACGGTTCCCCGGCGGACGCCAGGGCAGAATATTGGTGATATAGACTTCTTCACGCGCCAATCCGATAGAGCGCAGCATCGCATCAAGCAGCTTGCCACTTGGCCCGACGAAAGGGGCGCCCTGCCGGTCCTCTTCCGCGCCGGGTGCTTCCCCGACCAGAACCAGATTCGCCTCAACATTGCCCGCACCAAAAACCGTATTGCTGGCTGATTTTTTAAGCGCACAACCATCAAACTTTTCGATTGCTGCTTTCAGCTCATCAAGACTGCTTGCCGCTGCCGCCGCATCGCGTGCGGATTGCCGTGCTTCATGTGGTGTATCGGAAAGCAGAAACCCGCCGTCCCTGCCCGGTGCCGCTGCCGGTAGCGCGCCACCGGCAACAGATGGCCGTGCTTGCGCTGCATTCGGGCGCGGCGACGGCGCAAATCCCGGACGGCTTGCCGCGTTCCGACTCAGGCTTTCCGAGGCCTTGAAACGGTCAAGCGGCTCGTCGGCAATGGCCTCGTCCACACCCATTTCATATTGCCAGACAAGGGCCTCGAACGGGTCAAGCGTATGTGCGTCAAAATCTGTAATTGGTTTGCTCATCTCGACAAAGACGATGTATGTTGCACCGCAATCAGGGTCGCGGACACTGCGTTGGAAGAACTTATACGATTATGGGTCCTTTGTGCCAGAGTACAAACGCGACGCTGGTTATGACAATGGATTGTCAATCGATCTCATGACCGGTATAGCTTTATCCATTGAGACAAATTTGAGAAATCAGGGCTTGGGCGAGACTCTGATCGGTGAATAAAAGGCCTTTGACCAACGAACGGAAACAGTTCGGCACGGTGATCGGCCCAAGGAGAGAGGCCAAATGGAACGGGAATCCATGGAATTTGACGTGGTCGTTGTTGGCGCCGGTGTATCCGGATTGTCCGCGGCCATCAAGCTGATGCAACTCGCCCAGGAACAGGAAAAAGAGATCACCGTCTGTGTGGTCGAAAAAGGCTCTGAAGTCGGCGCACATACCCTGTCGGGTGCGGTGATGGAGCCACGCTCCATGAACGAGCTTTTCCCGGACTGGAAAGAACGCGGCGCCCCCTTGAACGTGCCCGCAGGCGAAGACCAGTTCATGATGCTAAGCGAAACCGGTGCGAAAAAGCTCCCGACCCCGCCGCAGATGCACAACAAGGGCAACTATATTGTCAGTCTTGGCAATGTCTGCCGCTGGCTTGGTGAGCAGGCCGAGGCGCTAGGGGTTGAGGTATATCCCGGCTTTGCCGCCGCCGAGGTCCTGTTTAACGACGACGGATCGGTCAAGGGCATTGCCACCGGTGACATGGGCTTGACCCGTGATGGCACGCCGGGCCCGAACCACGAACCGGGCATGGAACTGCATGCCAAATACACCTTCTTTGCCGAAGGGTGCCGTGGCTCGCTGTCCGAACAGCTCATCAAGAAATTTGATCTGCGCAAGAATTCCGATCCGCAGACCTATGGCATCGGCATCAAGGAACTTTGGGAAGTCGATCCCGAAGTCCATAAAGAAGGCCTAATCCAGCACACCATTGGCTGGCCGCTGACCAAGGACACCTATGGCGGGTCGTTCCTGTATCATCTTGATAACAATCAGGTGGTTGTCGGTTTTGTCATCGGGCTTGATTACGAAAACCCGCACCTTAGCCCGTTTGATGAATTCCAGCGCTTCAAAACCCATCCGAAAGTCCGCAAGATTTTCGAAAACGGTCGTCGTATTTCCTATGGTGCACGTGCGCTGAACGAAGGTGGTTTTCAGTCGATCCCCGACCTTGTGTTCCCGGGCGGCTGCCTGATCGGATGTTCGGCCGGCTTTATGAACGTGCCCAAGATCAAGGGATCGCACACCGCGATGAAGACCGGCATGCTGGCAGCTGAGGCAGCATTCGAAGCCCTGACCAAGGATGAAGTCCCGGCACAGATGGACAGCTATCCGCAGCGCCTGAAAGACAGTTGGGTCTATCCGGAACTGCACAAGGTGCGCAACATCCGCCCAAGCTTTGCCAAATGGGGCTTCTGGGGTGGCATGGCCTATAGTGCGGTTGATACATATCTGTTTGGTGGCAAGGCACCGTGGACATTTAAAAACCACGAAGACCATTCCTGCCTTAAACCGGCGTCCGAAATGCCCAAGATCGACTATCCGAAACCGGATGGCGTGATCAGCTTCGACAAATTGTCTTCGGTCTTCCTGTCAAACACCAACCATGGCGAGGATCAGCCGATCCACCTGACGCTCAAGGATGACAGTGTCCCGGTTAACACAAACCTTGCGGTCTATGACGGACCCGAAGCACGGTTCTGCCCGGCCGGGGTATATGAATTTGTTGAGGACGAGGAAACCGGCAACAGCCGACTGCAGATCAATGCCCAGAACTGCGTGCATTGCAAAACCTGCGACATCAAGGACCCGACACAAAACATCGTCTGGGTCGTGCCCGAAGGCGGCGGTGGGCCAAACTACCCGAACATGTAAGATTTTCAGCTTTCCTCAGACAAAAGGTCCGCAGTTTTCGGGCCTTTTTCTTTTGGTCTGATGATTGGCAAAGCCCAACGATCTATGCAAGATTTCTCTTGTTTAAATCTCAGTCTGCGCGTTCAATACCTGCCCTTTTTCAAGCGCTGGCCGGGTTGAAATGAAAATTGCAATCGTGACACTTGATGGCTTTAACGAAATTGACAGTTTCGTCGCCCTGTCCATCCTCAATCGTGCGAAGGCAGACGGTATTCGTGCTGAAATCACGGCACCGGGTGAAACCGTCACATCGATGAATGGCGTTTGCGTTTCAGCGCAAAAACCACTGTCCTTTGCCCAGGATGCCGATGCGGTTCTGCTTGGAAGTGGTATTTATACCCGGGATCATATCGACAATGGCGATATCATGCAGAACTTGTCGCTTGATCCATCCCGCCAACTAATCGGTGCGCAATGCTCGGGCGTTTTGTTCCTGTATCGTCTGGGGCTTCTGCCTGCAACAATCACGACGGATAGCAAAACACGGCCCATGCTGGCACGTACCAACACCGTCATTGAAGACCGGCCATTGGTTGCCCAGGGCAATATCGTCACCAGTGGTGGCTGCCTGTCATCTAGCTATTTGGCGGGCTGGTTCCTTGCCAAAACCGTCGGGATGGAAAAGGCAATGGCCGTTCTTGAAACGGTTGCGCCGGTCGGTCAACGATCACAATTTGGCCGGCAAGCGCGCGAGATCATTGGTAAACAGCTTGATGTTCCGGCCAAACGCCCACTTTATTGCTAGCGCCAACACCCGCTTTCCGCGGGTTTCCGCACTTTGCGGGACATACATGACGATCAACCGCCCCTCTGCGCGACACAGTGTTGCAAATGCTTTGCCTTATAATTGCCGACTGAGTAGGCTAAAGCCGAAATTCACTATGGTGTTGCCGGGTCGTTGGCACCACCGAACCCGAATTGCGGACGTAGGACAAGCCTTTGAAACGTAAACTGTTACAACTCCTCATCCCGATGACGGCCATTGCACTTTCCGCCTGTGGCACGATGCCGCAAGGCACAAAGGATGCAGTCTTCGAATATCCGCAATCCAACGGGTTTTCCGGTAATTTCCTTGCAGGCAAGGCAGCACAGCTCGAAAGCCAGTCGGACTATGCCGCACAGTATCTTTTGCGCGCCCATCAGCTTGATCCCGACAATGCCGAATTGCGACGGCGCGCGTTTCTTGCGCTGATCAGTGCCGGACGCATCAGTGATGCCGTCGATATCGCCAAGGAACTTCAATCCGAAAATGAAGAAGACCTGTTTGCTGCCCTGACGGTCATGGATGATGCCATTCGCCACGGCCGCTATCAGGATGCACTTGATGTCGTCGCAAAACTGCCCGAACGGGGTATTAACGCCCTGATTTCGCCGCTGGCAAAGGCCTGGCTTTATGCCGGTCTGGATTTGCGTTCACAGGCCATGACCGCCCTTGATGGTATGCAGGGAAATGGGGCGCTTAACCCGCTTTCGGAATATCACCGTGGCTTGATCCTGGCCTATTTTGAAGACTTCGAAGGTGCGGAACGTGCCTTGGCCAGCGCCTATGGCGACCCGGCCGATGCCCCCTTGCGCGCAGCAGAGGCACTTGGCGCCGTCTATGAACGCAAAGGGCAGGTTCAAAAAGCAGCCCTTCTTTATGCAAGCTATATGGACCGGCATCCACAGTCGCTTGCCATGCCCTTCCATCTTGATCGACTGGAACGCGGTGAACCGCCATTGGCAACCATGTTGACCCCGGCAGAGGGGCTGGCAGAAGCGTATCTGGATATCGCCACCCTGCTTAGTCAGGAAAATGCAGTTGATCCGGCCTTGTTGATGGCGCGTTATTCCATGTCTCTGCGCCCGGAAGATGACATTACCCGCCTTCTGGTCGGTGAAGTCATGGAAATCCAGAATCGCTTTGAAACTGCGATCGAGGTTTATGGTTCGATCCCGGCGTCCTCACCTCACAGTTGGAATGCGCGTCTGCGCAGTGCCACAAGCCTTGAACAGATTGGCCGTGCAGACGATGCGATTGATATCCTCAAAGGCATGGTGAATGAGCGCACAGACCGCCCGGATGCCCTGATCCAGCTTGGTGATGTTCTGCGCATTCAGCAGGATTATACCCCTGCGGCCGATGCCTATGACAAGGCGATTGAACGCCTTGGCGGCAAAACACAGGTCGGGTGGCGGCTGCTCTATCGTCGTGGCATCGCACACGAACGTGCCGGCGAGTGGAACAAGGCCGAAGCTGATTTTCTTCAGGCGCTCGAAATCGAACCGGAACAGCCCTATGTCCTCAATTACCTTGGCTATAGCTGGGTGGATATGGGCATGAATTTCGATCAGGCCGAAGACATGCTCAAACGCGCCGTCGAATTGCAGCCGGATGACGGCTATATCGTCGATAGTCTTGGTTGGGTTTACTATAAACTTGGCCGGTTCGATGATGCGGTTGAGCAGCTTGAAAAAGCGGTCGAACTGAAACCTGATGACCCGACAATCAACGACCACCTTGGTGATGCCTATTGGCAGATCGGGCGCTATCACGAAGCCCGTTTCCAGTGGCATCGCGCCCTGTCGTTTAATCCAACCGAAGAACTGCGCACGACCGTAGAGGCCAAAATCAATGGTCAGGTACCAAGCACAGCCCCGATTGTCGTGAACTGACACCCTTGGGAAGAAACACCATGTCTGCGATCTATCGCCAGCAGGCCCCGGCCAAGATCAACCTGTTCTTGCATGTCACCGGCAAACGCGATGACGGTTATCACGAACTTGAAAGCCTTGTCTGCTTTGCAGGCGTTGGCGACGTGCTGAGCGGCGAAATCCGCGATGATGGCAAAATCACGCTTGCGATCACCGGGCCGATGGCCGCAGGGCTTGCGCTTGATGATACGGACAACAACCTTGTCATGCGCGCCGCCCGCCTTTTACAGAACGAAAGCACCACAAATCTCGGCGCGGATCTGATTTTGGACAAACGGCTGCCGATTGCTTCGGGCATTGGTGGCGGGTCTGCGGATGCGGCCGCTGCGATCCGGTTGCTCTGCGAGATGTGGCAACTTGAGCTTGATGACAAGACAGTTTTGCGCATCGCGCTATCGCTTGGCGCTGATGTGCCGGTGTGTCTGCATGGCAAGACTTGCCTGATGTCAGGGATTGGCGAAGAAATCACAGAACTGCCTGATCTTCCCCCTATTCCCATGGTGCTGATCAATCCCGGCAAGGCGGTTTCAACGCCCGAGATTTTCAAAGCCCGTGACACAGAAGGCTTCAGCGCATCTGGCCAGTGGCAAACCGATCGTGTGTTTGAAAGTGGTGCGTCCCTTGCCGATGCCCTTTCCGATTGCGGGAACGACCTGACATTGCCTGCCAGCGGCATTCTTCCGGAAATTTGCGATGTGCTCAACGCCCTTGCCCGCGAAGAGGGGTGCTTGCTTGCCAGAATGTCGGGCAGCGGGGCAACCTGTTTTGGCATTTACGACACCACAGAGCAGGCTGAGCGCGCGGCAAACGCCATTGCCGAACACAGTACTGACTGGTGGGTCACCGCAACAAAAATCCAAAGTCAGCGGGCCCGCGAACAAGCTAATATCGGCGCATCTTTCCCCGACCTGTGAATTGAATAAAAAACCTTCAAATAGAGGGTTGCACTCTTGTCACGGGGGCGCTATTTTCCGCGCCACGCACGCTGATGGGGCGTGGCCAAGTGGTAAGGCATCGGTTTTTGGTATCGTGTATCGTAGGTTCGAATCCTACCGCCCCAGCCAAGACAAACCGCTTTGAGGTTTTCCTCAAAGCGGTTTTCTTTTTGGCCCGGTTTTCCGTGCGAAATATCAGCAGGTAAACAGGCAAAACATTGCGACTGGCAGCATCGGTTTTTTAGCACCGCCGTCAGGTCACCTGTTCGTCAAACAAGCGCCCCAACACGTTTCGCAGCCCTCACCTCCGAGCCTGTTCTGTTTAGTTTGAAGCGCGATCAGAACGACAAACGACCGAGCATTTCGGCCCGATACAAAATCGATCCAAAACACCCAGAATTTAAAATCCGGAAATTAAAGGTCAGAAATTATCCTGATTGCTCATGCGAATGGTATCTTGTCCTGCTTGCTTTGACTCGTGCATTGCGACATTTGCCCGCCCGATCAGATCGGGAAGTTTATCGCCCTGCTCGGCAATGCCAAGCCCGACACTTAGTGCCAGACGCAGATCACTATCGCCCGCATGGAAATCGGCTCCGCGCACACGGTCGGTCAATCGCTGCAGATAATTCAATGCACCAGCGGCACCGGTTTCGGGCATCAGGACTAGAAATTCCTTATCCCCCCAACGGGCGATAACATCGGTTTCACGCATGATTTCCGATGCCACCTTGGCAAACAGTTTCAATGCAGCATCACCCGCGTCATAACCAAAGTTGTCATTGAGCATCTTGAGATTGTCAAAATCCACCAGACCGATAACAACCGGACCATCGTAACGATTGGATCGCTCCAACTCGCGGCGCAGCAGTTGCTCCATGTAACCGCGATTGTAAAGGCCGGTCACGGGATCGGTCGTCGCCAGGCGCAGAAGTTCGCGGTGATCACGAATATGTGCAAGCGCCTGACCAAGCGAATCAGCAAAAAGCCGCAGCAGTTCCTTGTTATGCGTGCTAAACGCTGCCACGGGTGCCGGGCTTGCAAATGCCAAGGTTCCCACACATTCTCCATCTACCTGAACCGGCGCGCCAAGATAGGCAGCAAAACCCAGTTTCTCGGCTGCGCCATCCGGCCCAAGGTCGCTGTCATCAATATCATGGATGCCAATAACGTCGTTTGCCGAGATCACGTGACGGCAAAAGGTTTCCTCAAGGGAAAAGTTCATTCCCGCTGTAAGCACGTTTTCGGGATGAAACACCTGACGAATTTCATAATTCTCGGCACTGATCGCACTGAAAATCCCGACCGGCAGTCCAAACTGCTCGATCCCCAGCTTTAAAATCGCTTCAACACGAAGCTCGAAGCTTTTTAAAAGATCAAGCTGGAGGGCAGTCTCAAACGCGATCGTCATAATGTTTCTCGTTTCCCGATATGTGGAACACTCATCCCCTTTCCACCATTGGGCAGCTTGGGACGGTCACACAAATTTATGGTGGTGCAAAACAATATTCCAGAAGTGCAATACGTGAATATTAAACGCATCACATACAAAGGCATAGTGCAATAATATCAAGAAGAAGCCGAATTTTGCACCACCTGTTCAGCCCCCTTTAACCCACTCCACGACCACGCTGCAACATGGACAAAAAGAAACGGCACCGGCCTCTGATCAGACAGATGCCTTAAGCTGAGCCCGCGCGCGTGACTTCTTCTTCTGTGACATCATCGGTTGCACGCACCAGCTCATCACACATCACCGGCATCTGCCGCCTTGCATCGCCCGGCACAAGGCACGGACCTGATCCGCATCGACAGCAACACGGTCAGGATCGTCAGATACCCCATGATTGGCCATCTTGCACGATGCATGCAATTCCGCCGCACCTGTGACCTCAAGAATCTTTCCAGCGTTTTCAGAGGTCACACCGGCACCCGGCAATATTCCGATGCGCTGTTTTGCACGGGCAATCAGGTCGGCAGTTTTCCGGGCACCGCACAGCGCATTTTGCGCACCGCCACTGGTCAGGATACGGTCAAACCCAAGATCAATAGCCTGCTCAAGTGCAATGAACTGATCGGGCACCGCATCAAACACCCGGTGCAAGGTTGTCTGCAACCCGCAACTTGCGGCAAGGAGCCCCCGCATTGCGTTGACATCCAGTCCCCCGGCCTTGTCAGCAACGCCAAAAACCACGCCTGCGGCACCATGATCACGTGCAATTGCGATCTCGCGCTTCATGATTTCAAGTTCACTTTGACTATACTGGAAATCCCCGGGTCGTGGGCGGACCATCACCATGCAGGGGGCATTGATATCACGCATGCGCGCCAGCGCCCCCGGACTGGGGGTCAATCCGCCAAGTGCCAGCGCCGAACAATATTCAATCCGCCCGGCCCCTGCCGCAACCGCACGAACCGCATCGTCAAAACTTTCGACACAGACTTCAAGCAAAGGTCCCGCCATATTAATGCATCCGCCCAAGCAACTTTTGCGATGCCATCTGATGCAACATCGCCGCGCCGCGCAACCCGCCATCCCGGGCATGCGCCCCGGGAATCACAAGCGGCGCATCATACCGCCCCAGGGCACGGTCACGCACCAACGCATCAATTTGGGCAATCAGCAAACCTTCGGATGCGATTCCACCCCCGACAGGGATACAATCGGGATCAAGCACATTGACCATCAGGGCAAGCTCACGGGCGACCAGTTCGCTGTAAATATCAATCGACCGTTTTGCCAATGCATCACCTGCCCGCCAGGCATCGGTGACATCAAAGCTTGTGACGCGATTGCCGCTGATCTGTGCATGGATATGCTCAAGCCCGCGTGCCCCGCCCCAGGCATCAAGACAACCGGTCAATCCGCAGCCACAGGGCACCGGTGCCAATCCGTTTCGGATCAGGGTGCCGGTGACATCGTTGCCATGTCCCCACTCACCACGAATACCGCTGCACCCGCCCGGGAACTGGCCATCATAAACAATCCCGCCACCAACACCGGTGCCCAGAATAATGGCAAAAACGGTTCGCACCCCCTTGGCCGCGCCGCTTATTGCTTCGGCCAAAGCAAAGCAATCGGCATCATTTTCAACCAGAACCCTGCGTCCCAGAATGGCTGAAAGTTCAGCACCTAATTTCCATCCCTTGATGGCCGGAACATTGGCGGTGATGATCGCACCGGTTTGCGGATCAAGCCCACCGGCAAAACTGATCCCGATATCAGGACGTTCACCAAATTCGCTGTCGGCATCAGAAACAGCATCGGAAAGAGCCGCAATAAATGCATCGCGGTTGTCACGTGGCGTCGGTGACTTGCTATGAAGCAGGATATCCCCCGCATCACTAAACACCCCGAATTCGATCTTCGAGCCACCTATATCAAATGCATATTGCATGCTTCCCCCATCATCCAGATTGATATGGGGATACAACAGGAAGCATGCCCCAGCAAAAAGAAACGGCGCCTGTCCCGTAAACAAGCGCCGTTTTTCAAACCTTCAAAATCGCCGTGGGCCTAAAGCATGTTGCCTTTAATCGGTCAACCACGCAGACGCATTGTCAGTTCATCATATGTGGGCATTTGGTCAACCGGACCAAGTGCAGTGATCGTCGGCTTACCATCCAGCAAGGCCTTGCCGGAACGGCGCACGCTTTCAAGGTCAACCGCATCGATCTTGGCGACGATTTCTTCCATGGTTTGTGGCTTGCCAAAAATCTGGATTTGGCGGGCAAGGGTTTCACAGCGACCGGAATTGCTTTCCATCGCCATTACAACAGATGCCTTAAGCTGAGCCCGCGCACGCGTAACTTCTTCTTCTGTCACATCCTCGGTTGCACGCACCAGTTCATCACACATCACCGGCATCAATTCGCCAATGTCATTGGCCCCGGTTCCGGCATAGATCGAAAACAGGCCGCCATCAACGAAATGCGACGAGAAACTATAGACCGAATACACCAAGCCGCGTTTTTCACGAATTTCCTGGAACAGGCGCGATGACATCCCGCCCCCAAGAAGTGTGTTAAACACCTGCAGGTCATAAAAACTGTCATCGGTGTAAGAAACGGTCGGAAGACCGAAGATGACATGGACCTGTTCAAGTTTGCGGTTCTCGATCCGGCTGCCGCCCTGGTATTTCAGCGGCTCAATCGGATGTTCTTCATGGGCTGGCAGGCTGTCGAACTTTTCGGCCACCATATCGACGACGCGATTATGTTCGACCTTGCCCGATGCGGAAAACACCATGTTTTTCGGGCTGTAACGCCGCGACATGAAATCAAACAGGTCATCGCGGCTCAGCGACGATACATTTTCCGGACTTCCAAGAATCGAACGCCCCAATGCCTGATCTGGCAGGGCGGTTTCCTGAAAGTAATCGAAAATGATGTCGTCTGGCGTATCGTTGGCTTGACCGATTTCCTGCAAAATCACCTGACGTTCGCGTTCAAGTTCTTTGGCATCCAGCGTCGAATGCTGCAGGATGTCGGCAATCACATCGATGGCAAGTTCCTGATCTTCATGCAGAACTTTGCAATAATAGGCCGTGTTTTCACGCGACGTATAGGCATTCATCTGTCCGCCGACAGCTTCGATTTCCTCGGAAATCTGCAACGCGGAACGACGTCGCGTGCCCTTGAACGCCATGTGTTCAAGCATGTGGGATATGCCATTGATGTCGGGTGTTTCGTTACGGGCACCAACATCAACCCATGTTCCCAAGGCCACCGACTGCACATGATCAAGGCGGTCGGTTGCGACAATCATTCCATTGTCAAGCCGGGTAAGCTCGACTGTCATATAGCATTACTCCTGTTTATCACGTCAGTCCTTGGGGCTGCCATCAGGCCGCACGCCGATTCTTACGGACATGCGCCATCAATGCGGCCACATCGTTGGACATGGGTTCAACCTTTTCAGGTCGGTCATATAGATCAGAAAGACGCGGCGGCAAGTCGGGATAGATGCCCGAAGCCTGCTTGACCGCATCGGGGAACTTCGCCGGATGTGCAGTTGCCAGTGCCACCATCGGCACCGATGTATCACGATTGCATTCCCGGCCTGACACGATGCCGATCACGGAATGCGGATCGACCAGTTCGCCACTGGTTTCAAGGATATCCTTGATCGCGGCCTTGGTCGCGTCATCATCAAGACGATACCCATCGAAATGTTCGCGTGCACGGGCAAACTGGCCCTGCGACATTTCCATCACCCCGGTTTCACGGAACTTGGTCAGCATTTCAGCAATCGCCAGACCATCACGGTCATAAAGATCAAACATCAAACGTTCAAAGTTCGAGCTGACCTGAATATCCATCGACGGGCTAAGCGACGGTTCAACGCCTTCCATTTTCATCACGCCACTTTCAAAGAAGCGGGCAAGAATATCATTGCGGTTGGCACCAACCACGAATTGCTTGATCGGAAGGCCCATCTGCATCGCGGCATAACCGGCATAAACATTGCCAAAGTTGCCCGACGGCACCGAAAAGGAAATCTCGCGTTCCGGCGACCCAAGCTGCGCCCCTGCCCAGAAATAGTAGGCAATCTGGCACATGATGCGCGCCCAGTTGATCGAATTCACCGCCGACAATCCGACTTCATCGCGGAAGCCGTGATCGTTAAACAGTGCCTTGACCAGATCCTGGCAATCATCAAACGATCCTTCGACGGCAACATTATGCACGTTGTCAGACAGAATGGTCGTCATCTGGCGGCGCTGGACTTCGGACACGCGGCCTTTGGGATGCAGGATGAAAATATCAATATTCTCGCGATCCCGGCAGGCCTCGATCGCAGCCGATCCGGTATCACCCGACGTCGCACCAACGATGGTAATGCGTTCGCCGCGTTTGGCCAGAACATGGTCAAACAAACGCCCTACCACCTGCAGCGCGTAATCCTTGAACGCAAGCGTCGGGCCGTGGAACAGTTCCATCACCCAGTCATTCGCACCAAGCTGTTTAAGCGGTGCGACGGCTTTGTGATCAAACCCGTTGTAGGTATCTTCAAGAATGGCTTTCAGGGCATCATCATCGACCGTTCCGGCAACGAACGGCTGGATGACCTTAAAGGCAACTTCGGCGTATGTCAGAGTTCGCAGCGCACGAATGTCGTCCTTGGAAAAGGTCGGCCACGTTTCAGGGACATAAAGCCCCCCGTCACGGGCCAAACCGGCAAGAAGAACTTCATCGAACTGCAAAACGGGGGCGCTTCCCCGCGTGCTGACATAGCGCACTAGACCTGCTCCTGCATATGGCGAATACCAATAACGTGCCTTGATGCCAACACCACCAAAAGACACGCCAACGCCTGATTTAGTGAGGGTTCAGGGGCATATAGTCAAGGGCCAATCAAACAGGGCAACCGTGCATCAGACACAAACCATGAATTTGCCACATGCGCTGGACGCAACAGGCGTGAAACATCCCGATCAGTCATCAAGCGGAATGTCATGTTCCTTGAGCTTCGCCTCGGCAATTGCCGCACGACGCACGACGGATCGATAGTTCCCCAAAAGGATTCGCAGGATCGCGCGAATGAACCGGTCCGACGCTGCCATTTTCTTTTCAAAGGTCTGCCGACTGATCGCGATCAGAACCGTACGTTCTGTCGCTCGTGCCGATGCCATGCGCGGCTGATTATCCACAAGGGCAAGTTCACCAAACAGGCCACCGGCATCAACCGTGCCCAGAACAACTTCCTTTTCGTCATTCAGGGTCTTATAGATTTCGACCTTGCCTTCCTGCACAACATAGGCAGAGTTCCCCGGTTTTCCTTCCCGGAAAATGATCTGATCGGTGGCAAAGACCTGACGGTCCATCACCTTCTTGTTGCCGTTAGTTATGCCCATATGAGTATAGCGCCCATAAACATTAGAACGGATCGCATCAAAGCCAAGTAGCTGTCAGGCAAGATAAACCTCGCAAACAATGCTAGGCTCAGGACCTATTAATTTGGTCTGAGCCTAACAGATTACCGATCGCAATCAATTGGTTTCACAGCCCGTATCTGTTCATAAGATGGGTCTTGAAGGCGTCAACGCCAAGGGCATTTCCTGTCGCCTGCTCAAGTATTTCATCGGTCGAACGGCTGGAAGCCTGACTATGTATATTAGTGCCAAGCCAGCTCATTAAAGGGGCAAAATCACCCCGCGACAATGCATGTGGAATATCCGGGTTGGCATCTTTGGCAGCGGCGAAAATCTGTGCAGCAGCCATCGCCCCCAATGTATAGGTCGGGAAGTATCCCCACGCCCCTGACGGCCAATGAATGTCCTGCAGGCACCCATTGCGGTCATCTTCGGGCACAATCCCCAAAAGCTTTTGCATCAGTTCATTCCAGGCCGCCGGAAGATCGGAAAGCTTCATGTCGCCTTCAATCAGGGCACGCTCCAGCCGGTAGCGTAAAATTACATGCGCCGGATAGGTCACCTCGTCGGCGTCAACACGGATCAACCCCGGCTCAACGCGGGTGTAAAGCCGGTGCAGGTTTTTCGCATCCCACGCCGCACTGTCGCCGCCAAAGGCCTTTTCAAACACCGGGCCCACATAGGTCAGAAAATCTTCCGACCGGCAGGCCTGCATTTCCACCAACAACGACTGGCTTTCATGCATGGTCATGCCACGTGCCGTTCCGACTGGCTGATTGCGCCAATCCTGCGGCAAGCCGCGTTCATACATGGCATGGCCCGTCTCATGGAGAACCCCCATGATCGCCGAGGTAAAATCATCCTCGTCATATCGGGTCGTCAGGCGTACGTCTTCGGGAATGCCACCGCAGAACGGATGATGGGAAATGTCCAGACGTCCGTGGTTGAAATCAAACCCGACCGCCTTCATAAGGTCCAGACCAACCTTGTTCTGAACATCAATCGGGAAAGGTCCAACCGGCTTGACCGGCGTGACCTCGGCCTTTTGACGTTCGATGACGTCCGCCGTGAAATCAGGCAAGAAATTCTCAAGTTCGGCAAACAGGGTATCAATGCGATCAGACCGCATCATCGGATCATATTGATCAAGAAGCGCATCATAGACCGATGTGCCAAGTGCCTCGGCCTTGGCTTTGCCTGCCTCTATCGACAGATCAAGAACTTCCTGCAATTTCGGCAAGAACCCCTTGAAGTCATTGTCCGCACGCGCAGAACGCCATGCCACTTCGCAGCTTGTTTCTGCACGTGACATTTTCTCAACCAGATCAGCCGGGACGGCCGTACCGTGAACCCATTCGCGCTTCATCTCGCCCAGATTGGCTTTTTGCCAGGGATCAAGGCTTTCCCCTTCGGCGGAGGCAAGCAAATCACCCATGTCGGGCGCATTGATTAACTCGTTGCCCAAAACGCTAAGTGTCGCCAACTGTTCAGACCGCGCATTGGCACCGCCGTCTGGCATGATGGCGGCCATGTCCCAATGCAACATCCCACCAATGCCTGACAAAACATTCATGCGATGGAAACGGGCTTCGAGCGTTTTATAGGCTTTCGTCATCGGGGCTCCTGCGCGGGTGGGCTGGTTGCCACCCGCATTGCGTCGTTCAAATGGTATTGGAAAGGTCTGGTGAAGCCGTGTTCAGCTGTCTGTGCGATCTGATTTATCACCAGTCGGGCGACGGTGATACAAGACAAAAATCACAATCAGCGTAAGCGCAAGGCTGTACCAGGTGATGGCATATTCAAGGTGGCTGTTGGGCAGTTCAACCTTCGCCTGACCGCCAATCGGCATCCCGCCCGGAACCGGCGTGTCATCAAGCTCAAGATAATAACGGCTGGCAAGCTCGGCACCTGTGTCTTCTGCCATATGATCAACATCGACATAAAACCACTGATTCCTGAGCGCATCATTATCGGGCTGTGCCCAATGTTTTTCCTTGGGCAAGCGCAACACGCCCGTGACACGTACCGACCCCTCAATCAGGCTTTCCGGTCGCGTTGCCGGATCACGGTAATCTTTGGGCACCCAACCCCGATTGACCAGAATGATCCGCCCGTCTTCCTGTTCAAGCGGCGTGATCAACTGGAACCCGACATTGCCGCGGCGCGTCCGCGCCATCAGGTATTTTTCCTGATCGTTCAGGTAATGCCCTTCGGCATAGGCCGAACGAAACGCCATGTCCGGATCAAGGACCGTATCGGTTGGCACAGCAATCGGCGCCATTTCTGCTTGCGCCTGACGGCTTTCAATCAGGTCCTGTTTCCAAAGCAGCCGGTCCACCTGCCAGGAACCAAGCCCCAGAAGGATAATCAGGGACAAGCCGACGCTGATTTTCATCGCCGTGCTGGGACGCGTTGTAAGAAGAGTCATAAATTGAAATCAGTCCTGTTCGGAAGTCGATCGATGGCGATATTGCAAAGCCACCATGAGACCTTTTAGCGGCCTGAGCAAGATCAGTGTCACGCCAATGATCACCGGCGCCCACACCACCGCATGCACCCATAATGGCGGCATATAGGTCATCTCGACCCAGAGTGCCATAGGAACCACCAAAAAGCCGAGAATAAAGATAATGAAAACAGCCGGGCCATCGCCGGCATCGTGACCGCGCAAATCCAACCCGCACACATCACAGGTTTCGCGAACCGTCAAATAGCCTGAAAACAACTTTCCCCCACCGCAGCGGGGGCATTTGCATGCCAGCCCGGTGCGTATGGGGGAAATGTTTGGATAATAATCATCCATGACGTTTGACCCGACAAAACGGGTCGGAGCGGCTTATTCGCCGCCCCAGATGTAAACGGCAAAGAACAGGAACAGCCAGACAACGTCAACGAAGTGCCAATACCAGGCCGCAGCTTCAAGACCGAAATGGTGATCCTGTTTAAAGCCATCCTTCATTGCGCGCACAAGGCAAACTGCCAGGAACACCGTTCCGACAAACACGTGGAAACCGTGGAAACCGGTCGCCATGTAGAAGGTCGAGGAATAGATGTTATCTGCAAAGCCGAATGCGGCGTGGCTGTATTCATATGCCTGCAGGAACAAGAAGATGATGCCAAGACCAACGGTCAGCGCCAGCCCCTGTACCAGATCCTTTTTCTTGCCTTCAAGGATGCCATGGTGCGCCCAGGTAAGGGTACAGCCCGACAGCAGCAGGATCAGGGTATTGAGGAACGGCAAATCCCACGGATCAAGAACTTCGACACCTGCTGGCGGCCATTCGGTCACGCCCGGGCTAAAGATCACAAACGCATTGTGGAAGAACGCCCAGAAGAAGGCGACAAAGAACATCACCTCGGATGCGATGAACAGCGACATGCCATAACGCAGGCCGATCTGAACGACCTTGTTATGATAGATGCGTGATTCGCTGATCACGTTGCTCCACCAACGGAACATCACAAACAGGATGCCTGCAAGCCCGATCGCCGCCAACCAGAAATCCGTCGGTGCACGATCCGAATGCATGAACATGACCATGCCACCGGTAAACAGACCTGCTGCTGTGGCTGCTACCAGCGGCCACGGGCTCGGGTCCACCAGGTGGAACGGATGTTTCTGAGCATGATCACTCATTCCTTGTCCCCCTCAATCCTTACAAAAGAAACTCAAGTTCGCTTTGTTAAACAGAGACACCAGACCGCAAAACTGCGGCCTGTCAGCCTCCTTGATCTTCGTTCCTGCCTGCTGCTTCTACCGATGCCTCGGATTTGAAGAAGGTATAAGACAGGGTAATGGTCTTCACGTCCTGCGTATTGATGTCTTCGGCAATCGCAGGATCAACATAGAAACTGACCGGCATGTCAACGCGCTGCCCTGGTTCAAGGGTTTGCTCATCAAAACAGAAGCACGCGATCTTGCTGAAATACTGTCCAGCTTTAAGTGGTGTCACATTGTAAACAGCCTGTCCGGTAATCGGTTTCACAGACATGTTTTCAGCCATGTAATAGGCCAGATTGTCTTCGCCAAGACGCACTGTGATTTCACGTTGTTCGGGTTTGAACTGCCAAGGCAGACCGGAATTGATATCCGCATTGAAACGGACCTTGATGGTTTTTTCCGAAACCTCGACCCCGGTATCCTTGCCAACCTGTGGCGTGCCGCCAAACCCGGTTACCTGACAAAACAGTTCATAAAGCGGTACAGACGCATAGGACAGGCCGATCATGCCGCCAACGACAGCAACACAACTCAGCATCACGCGTTTATTGCGCTTCTTTACTGTATCTGTGTGTTGTTGATCAGCCATGGTTTCCTAGCTCATCTTCAAAATGGTTATGGCAAAGAACAGCACAATCAGGCTGGTTAAAATCACCAGAAACGCCCAATTTTTCTTTTTACGCTTGGCGTAAAAGGCTTCGAGTTCTGCTTTGCTCATTTTGGAGTGCTCTGTCATACGATGAACCCGCCAAGCCAGACATCTGCAACCATCGCCCCGAACAGGACAAACAGATACAGAATGGAATATCCAAACATCTTGTGCGGCGCGCGTTCTTCGACATTGCGCAGCACACGTACCGCATGGCGCAGGAACCAAAGCCCGGTCAGGGCTGCTGTCACGGCATAAAGCGTTCCCAGCAATCCGGTCACAACCGGAACGAAGGTCACCGGCAAAAGCAGGATGGTATAAACCAGCATCTGCTTTTTGGTTGCGACGTCACCGGCAACCACCGGCATCATCGGCACGCCAACCTTGGCATAGTCGCCACACCGAAACAGTGCCAGCGCCCAAAAATGCGGCGGCGTCCACATGAAAATAATCATGAACAGCGCGATTGAATTGATATCAATCCCGCCCGTCACCGACGCCCAGCCGATCATCGGGGGAAAGGCCCCGGCGGCACCGCCAATGACGATATTCTGCGGTGTGCTGCGTTTCAGCCACATGGTGTAGACGAACACATAGAATGCGATCGACACCGCCAGCAAAACAGCAGCAGCAATATTGATGGCAACCGCCATGACGGTTACCGAAACAATCGAGAGCGCTATGCCAAGCGACAAGGCCTCGTCTGCAGGAACGCGCCCGGCCGGAATCGGTCGGTTCTGGGTGCGTTTCATGTGGATATCGATATCCCGATCATACCACATGTTAATTGATGCCGCGGCACCACTGGCAACGGCGATACAGGCGATTGCGACGAGTCCCAAAAACGGGTGAATGGAACCCGGGGCAATCAGCAGACCCACAGCACCGGTGAAAACCACAAGGGTCATCACCCCCGGCTTGAGCAACGCGATATAATCGCGCACCTCTGAAACCGGCAGCGTCGCTGCGTTTTCAAGCGCTAGGGTCTGGTTGGCAACCTGCTTGGTCATTGAACTCTGGTCTTCTCTTTTTGGGGCGGCAAGGCGCCCCTCGCAAGGCAACCTTGCGAGGGGCATAAACCAGGATCACTTACTTGACGCGTGGCAGTTCGTCAAAGGTATGGAACGGCGGCGGTGAGCTGACGGTCCATTCCAGTGTATCTGCACCTTCGCCATACGGGTTTGCTTCGGCCTTCTTGCCACGGATGAAGGCATGCGCCACCACACCAAGGAAGAAGATGGTCGCCGCAAACGAGATGTAGGCACCATAAGACGAAACCATGTTCCACCCGGCAAACGCATCCGGATAATCGGCATAACGACGCGGCATGCCGGCAAGCCCAAGGAAGTGCTGCGGGAAGAAGGTCAGGTTGACGCCAATGAAGAAGAGCCAGAAGTGGATCTTCGCACCGAGATCGGAAATCTCGTAACCCGACATTTTGCTGAACCAGTAATAGAAGCCAGCAAAGATCGAGAAGACAGCGCCAAGTGATAGAACATAGTGGAAGTGTGCCACAACGAAGTAGGTGTCATGCAACGGCAGATCGAGGCCGGAGTTGGCCAGCATCACACCTGTCACACCGCCCACAGTGAACAGGAAGATAAAGCCAATCGCCCAAAGCATCGGTGCGCGCAAGGTGATGGAACCACCCCACATGGTCGCAATCCACGAGAAGATTTTGACCCCGGTTGGCACCGCGATCACCATCGTTGCTGCGGTAAAGTATGCACGGGTATCAACGTCCATGCCCACCGTGTACATGTGGTGCGCCCAAACGATGAAGCCGACAACACCAATTGCAACCATCGCATAGGCCATCCCGAGGTAACCGAAGACCGGCTTGCGCGAGAAGGTCGAAATGATGTGACTGATGATGCCAAAGCCCGGCAGGATCATGATGTAAACTTCCGGATGACCGAAGAACCAGAACAGATGCTGGTACAGGATCGGGTCACCGCCACCGGCCGGATTGAAGAAATCCGTGCCAAAGTTACGGTCGGTCAGAAGCATGGTAATCGCACCACCAAGAACCGGCACAGCAAGCAAAAGCAGGAATGCCGTTACCAGCATTGCCCATGCAAACAGCGGCATCTTGTGCAGGGTCATGCCCGGCGTGCGCATGTTAAAGATGGTCGTAATGAAGTTCACCGCACCAAGGATCGAACTTGCACCGGCAAGGTGAAGCGCAAAGATCGCAAGGTCAACGGACGCATCAGGATGTCCAAGAACCCCTGAAAGCGGCGGATACACCGTCCAGCCAGTCCCAGCACCACTCCCCACAACAGCAGACAGCATCAGCAGGATGAAGGCCGGAACGATCAGCCAGAACGAAATGTTGTTCAAACGCGGGAACGCCATATCAGGCGCGCCAATCATGATCGGAACGAACCAGTTGCCAAACCCGCCAATCATGGCCGGCATAACAACAAAGAACACCATAATCATGCCGTGTGCGGTCACGAGCACGTTAAAGAAGTGCGGGTCATCAATGACCTGGGTTCCCGGCTGAGCCAGTTCCATACGGAACCAGACCGAGAACGCACCACCGATCAAACCGGCGATCACTGAGAAAATTAGATAAAGAGTCCCGATATCCTTGTGGTTGGTCGACAGGAACCAACGGGTAAAGAAGCCGGGGGTATGATCGTGATCATGTGTTTCAGCGTGAGCCATCAATCTCTCCCTCACTCTGCCGATGCCACTGATACCGCAGACGGCAAATCAGCAGATGCGAACTGTTCTTGAGCCTCGGCGACCCAGGCTTCGTATTCTTCCATGGTAACGGCCTTGACCGCGATCGGCATGTAAGCGTGGTTCACACCACACAGTTCCGAACACTGACCATAGAACGTCGTACCGGCATACTCGCCTGGAATGCGGGTCCAGGTTTCGTTCAGTCGGCCCGGAACGGCGTCAAGTTTGATGAACAGCGACGGCATCGCCCAGTTGTGGATCACGTCATCCGAAGTCATGATCAGACGGATGTTCTGATCAACCGGCAGGACAACGGGATTGTCCACATCCAGAAGACGGTTCTTGCCTTCCGCGATGGCGGTTTCCTGATCAATCATCAGCGAATCAAACGTGAAGTTACCGTTATCAGGATACTCATAGGTCCAGTACCACTGTTTGCCGATGATCTTAAGCGTAAGATCGGCATCCTCGACACGGTCTGCAAAATACAGCAGGCGGAAAGAGGGGATCGCGATAACAAGAAGGATCAGCACCGGAACAACCGTCCAAACCACTTCAAGAAGGGTATGGTGCGTTGTTTTCGACGGTACCGGGTTGCGTTTCGCGCTGAAGCGATAAAGCACAAACAGCAGCAAAGCCAAGACGATCACCGTAATGATCACCATCAACCACGTAACAAGATTAAAGAACTTCTGGCCTTCAACAGCCACAGGCGAAACCGGATCCTGCAGCCCAAGCTGCCAGGGTTCAGGTTGACCAACAGCCGCAAGTGCTGCGCCATCAAACCCGGTAATAACCGCCAATCCCAACAGAAGGATGGGAAATAGCTTCTTGATCGACATGCGAATCTGCCCCCTCGCATTACATCTCAAGGCGATATGCCTCAATCGTCTCCACCCCTGACTGACAGTGATCGAGCTGAAAATACGGTCCACTCTCAAGGACCTTATCATGTCTCAACCAAAGATTACCCTGACAAACCAGGCCGGAGCATTTCCTCTGACATATCTTATTCTTAATAAGCCTGCACTCGAAAGTACATTTGTATCGCAGGCAAATAGCGTATCTTCGACACCTGTTCCAGCAAAAACCTCGCTGCGTTGCACAAAAAATGTATTTGATCGCCGCTTGAATTATCGCTGTAGTTTTGAATGAAACCGTTCTAAATACCCACCCTTGGATAGAAAAACCGCCATTCCCCTTCACAGGATTTCATCGCGCCCACAATTGCTGCTTTGCAACATATGCGCAACAGGCCTTTTTATCACTTCAACCAATGGATAAAGGCATTCTCTGGTAAATCCTACGGTTTCCGGTGATCTTCAGATCAACCCGCGGGCAGGAACCGCAGAACATTGCAAAACATCATCAATTTTTCGCAGACTGCCGCACACAGGTAACCGTGGGGCGATTCGCCGGGGTGATTTGGGGTGATTGTCTGCGCACAAACCCAAAAAACGGCACCCGAACCCTTTAATCATGCGGACTTTTCACCAATATCACCGATAGATATTGGGTTTGGAAATATCAGCTTTGCCGATTATTCTATTCTCACGTATGAATACCGGACGTTGGATACAACTTGCCCGAACAGGTAGGTGTCCGATACTAACGGTTAAAAGACAGAGGTTCGCCTATGGCTCGCTCAGGAAGTAAAAGACTTTTCACCGCAGAGATGCGGTTACTCAATAAACTTGAAACCATGAGTGACATGGTCGCATTGCCGACCGAAATGCCGACAGAGCCAAGTGCGTCTGCGGGCGGCCCGGATATTTCCAGCCTTCACACCGCGATTGAGGACCTCAAACTTGAATTGCTGTCTGACATCCGCGTGATGATCGAAGAGCAAAAAAAAGCAAACGCCGTCCCCGATGATGACGAACAGGCCGATGCGCGCAATGAACTACGCCTGGTCAAAAACGAAGTCAGGGCACTGGCCAATTCCATTCAGGAAACCAAAAAGGAAATCGCCGCCCTTTATACCGCGCCCGAAGATGACAGCGGGACGCGTCTTAACATCGTGAAGGGCGAGCTTGATTCTGTTGTTGCCGCGACAGAGGATGCAACAGCAAACATCCTTGAAACCGTCGAGAAGATCGACGCTGTTGCCCACAACATCCGATCCGCCGCCCCTGATGATTACACACAAGGGCTGGCCGATGACATTGTCGAACTGGTCGTGAAAGTATTTGAATCCTGTAACTTCCAGGATTTGACCGGCCAGCGGATCACCAAAGTCGTCAACACCATGAAATATATCGAGGAACGCGTGAACCGCGTGATCGAAATCTGGGGCGAAGATGACTTTGGCGATTTCGACCTGCCGCCAGATCCCAAGGGCCTCGACAATCTGGACAAAACTGTCACCAAGGCGCCGGAGAATGCCAATCGCGTGTCGCAGGATGAAGTTGACCAGATCTTCTCGCAGGAAGAAATCGACGCCCTGTTCGATTGATTTTCGCTCCATCCGAAACGACAAAAGCCTGCCACATCGGCAGGCTTTTTGATTTGGTCAACCGTGTCGATTGTTCTTAAGCGTGACCGGCTTCGCCAGACAGCAACTCCGGCGCAAAGCCAAGTTTGGAGAACGCCTGTTCCCATTTGTCTTCGCAATCGATATCAAACAGAAGATCGGCATCGGCATCGAGATGCAGCCAGCCATTGGCAAGAATTTCGCTTTCCAGCTGCCCACTGCGCCACCCGGCATATCCCAATGCCAGAATGCGGCTTTCCGGACCTTCGCCAAGGGCAATCTGTTCGAGAATATCAACCGTGGCCGTGACCGAAACACCATGATCGACATGCAATGTTGCTTCGTTGGAAAAGTCGGTTGAATGCAAAACAAAGCCACGGCTGCTTTCGACCGGGCCACCAAAATGCACCTGAATATCTTCGATGGTCGGCGCAGGCCGCGCAATACCAAGCTGTTCGAGCAGTTCCGGAAACGTAATGCTGTCGATCAGCCGGTTGATCACCAGCCCCATCGCACCATCCTTGTTGTGCGCGCAGATATAGACCACGCTTTGCGAGAAACGCGGATCGCGCATTCCCGGCATCGCCACAAGCAGCTTACCGCCAAGATAGTCGCCTGTGTCTAAAGCTTCAGCCATATCGGAACTCTCTTTATCCTGTTTCATCAAGCCCAGGGCCAGGACGCATTGATTTGTTTGGGACGGTCAACCGGATTGGTAACTCTGACCCTAGCGCGATTACCCGTTCATTTCCATCAAGAACCCAAAAAGCACGACATTTTATCCCTTGATCAGCCTGCACTCTGTCCCTTTTATGTAGGCATTGCAGCAAACCGGTGCCACCATCCAACGATCCTGAACGTCAAGTCATGCCATATGCCCAATCAAGCGCGCTGATAGGTCGTTCACACAGTCGTGGCTTGATTTGATCTGGTCTTGGGATTACGCCTGCTTTGACCCCAGCCTGCCTGTTTTGTGCCACATATCTGGGCCAATCTGCGCTTTACCGACTTTCGTGCCAAGGAACAACACGTGCTCCACCACCTGATCGCCCGCCTGACAATTATATTTGCTCTTGCCATTTCGCTTGCCGCTGGTGTTTCCAGTGCCGTGGCCGCGACCGATATGGCGACCGACTGGGTGGACGAGGACTTTGCATCGGTACGCTTGATCAGCGCCAAAACCAATTTGTCCCAATCAGATACCATTCGACTTGGCCTTGAATACGAACTGCAACCGGACTGGAAGATATACTGGCGCAGTGCGGGGGATGCGGGCTTTCCGCCGCAACTTGACTGGACCGGGTCCGAGAATGTTGGTAACGCCGAAATTCTGTGGCCTGCCCCGCATCGTTTTTCAATCTTTGGCCTTGAGACATTCGGCTACAAGAATCAGATCATCCTTCCAATTGATGTCGCGATTCCCGACCCGTCACAACCGGTATCAGTGCGCCTGAATGTCGACTATCTGGTCTGCAGCGATATCTGCATCCCGGCGACAGCCACTTTCAATCTCGACATTCCAGCCGGTGCTGCTGATGGCAATGGCGGCACCAACATCAGCAACCATGCCCATCAAATCGAAAAGTTCGTCTCCCGGGTTCCACTTACCGGGACCGGCCTGCCGATTAAAGTCATCAGCATCGACAGTCAAAAAACAGATGACCAAAACATCCTGCGTCTTGGCATCGCGGGCCTTGACGCCGCAGACGTCAGTGTGGATGACATCCTGATCGAAAGCGACCTTCGGGTCGGGTTTGGCTTGCCAAAGACGCAAGAGCCCCAAGGCCCTGCGTCAGATGACGTCCAATACTTCAATCTTGCCGTTCAGGGCCTTGAAGACGGGCAGAACCTGATTGACGAACCGTTGACTGTAACGGTCATCGCAGGACCGCTTGCTGTTGAACAAAACCTTGTTGTTGGTCAATCAAGCGCCGCCTCATCAATTACCGCGGCGGCTGCATCCCCCTTGGCCGGGACAAGCCAGTGGCTGATCGGGCTTTTTGCCTTGCTTGGTGGCTTGATCCTGAATGTGATGCCCTGCGTGTTGCCGGTGCTTTCGATCAAGGTCATGTCGGCCCTTCAGGCGCGTGAACAGGATATTGGCCGGGTGCGCGTCGGGTTTCTGGCAAGTGCGGCCGGGATCGTCACATCGTTCTGGATTATTGCCGCCGTTCTGGTGGGCATCAAACTGGCCGGTGGGTCAATCGGCTGGGGTATTCAGTTTCAGCAACCGCTGTTCCTGACAGTTATGACAATCATCCTCGCGCTGTTTGCCTTGAACATGTGGGGGCTGTTTGAAATTTCCGGGCCTGACCAGCTTGGCAATGCCGCCAATGACGCCATAACGCGCCGCGAAAGCCGTGGCCGACACATCAGCAGTAATTTCCTGACCGGCATGTTTGCTACCTTGCTCGCGACCCCATGCTCTGCGCCATTTCTTGGGACTGCCGTCGGCTTTGCCTTGGCGGGCAGTGTGTTTGATATCTTCTGGATATTCACATTGCTGGGGATTGGCCTAGCCCTGCCATATCTTGCAATCGCCATTCAGCCGCGTGTTGCCCATATCCTGCCCAAACCTGGCCGCTGGATGAATGCTGTCAAATTTGTGCTTGGGCTGGCGCTGGTCGGAACTGCGGTTTGGCTTCTGAGTATTCTTTCGGTACAAATCGGGATGGTCGGGGCTGTTGCAGTTGGCATGGGCCTGATTACGGGTGGCCTGTTCATTTGGGCCCGCAAGCGCGCTTCAAACTTGCGCCCACGGTTTATCTTTACCGCACTTGCCGTGGCGGGTTTCCTTGTGTCGCTGTTTGCACCGGGCTTCTCGCGCCCCCCCTCTTCGACCATGGCATCAACCAGCAGCGGAAATCTTGACTGGCAGGCCTTTGCCCCGGAAACCATTGATGCGCTGGTGTCCGATGGCAAAACAGTGGTCGTTGATGTGACCGCCGAATGGTGTGTCACCTGTCAGGTCAACAAACGGCTGGTTCTGGAAACCCCGGCTGTTGCGGATGCGCTGAGCAATGACAACATTGTTCTGATGCAGGCCGACTGGACCCGCCCCGATCAGAAGATTGCAGATTATCTGGCGTCTTACGGGCGGTTTGGCATTCCGTTCAATGCGGTATTCGGGCCTGCAGAACCAGACGGTATCTTGCTGTCAGAGCTGCTGGGTGTTGAGGCCGTGCTCAAGGCCCTGCACGATGCAAAAGGCGCATCCAATCTCGCCCAGACATCTGAATGATCACATCTAGGCTCAGGACCTGATTTTCATGCCAAAAGGTCGCATCAAATGCCCCGGCGTTGCGCCGTAACAAGGCACACACATGAAACTTGTTGAAAACTCTGACTGGAAGCATTGAACCGCAAGCGGTTTTGGTGTTTGATTCCCCCATACGATCCAGCGCAATCAATGGGATTGCGCCAAACAACGGAGATACACATGACCATTTCAGTCGGCGCTGAACTCCCGGACGTTACCCTTTTCCGCGCGACCAGCGACGGCCCGGAAGCCGTGAATTCCAAGGAATTCTTCGCGGGCCGCAAAGTCGTTCTGTTCGCCGTACCGGGTGCATACACCCCGACCTGCTCGGCAAAACACCTTCCGGGTTTTGTCGCCAAGGCCGGTGACATCAAGGCCAAGGGCGTAGATGAAATTGTTTGCCTGGCATCCAATGATGCCTTTGTGCTTCAGGCTTGGGCGACGTCTGAAAAGGCCGAAGAAATCACCATGCTTTCTGATGGCGACCTGGCATTTGTCGATGCGACGGGTCTGGAACTTGACCTGACGGGGCGTGGTCTTGGCAAACGGGCAAACCGGTTTGCCATGATCGTCGAAGACGGCAAGGTCACCGATCTTGCTGTCGAAGAACCTGGCGCCTTTGAAGTCTCCAGTGCTGAAGCCGTTCTTGCCAAGCTTTAGGCCATAAACGCCAGCTACAGACAGTTAAAGCTCCGCAGGCACCTGCGGAGCTTTCTGTTTTCTCGGGGCAAGGCGCGCAACTAGCGCGGCAGCAGGACCGGAATCGGATCTTCGCTTGAGTCGTAGTCGCATTCAAAGGTCGGATTGGTGTGCTTGGAAATGAAATGCACAACCCCTTCCCGGAAGCTTCCCTTGATCGGTGACCAGCTCATATAGACACCGCCACGGGTATCGTATTCGCGAATATCAGGATCACGCATCAGTTCTGCGAAACTATGTCCAAGATCCTCTGTTGCACCGGCAACCAGCCAGGACGGTTTCAAACCGCCGTGCCACAGCAGGTAAACACCGCCCACACCGTTCAGTCCGAGCTCCGCAATGTCATCAATCATGAACATGCGGTAGTAATCACCACGCGGGCTCTTACGCCATTTGATATCTTGCGCCTTTGGCTGGCGAATACCACCGAGTGACCAAAATCCCATAGCAACCTCCAAGCACGCCAAAACACGTGCGACCGAATATCACACGCATCCCAACATAGCTTCTTGTTCTTATAGGTAAGAACCTATCTTAACATATGTAAACGTTTGGTTGACAAAAGACATTGATCTTCCGCCTTTTGTCGACCTTCTGTCGAAGAATAAGCATCGCTACTAACTTATATACAGGGCAAAAACCACGTATTTCTTAAGTTATTCGAACAACTTATCGATATCGTCCTGACTGATGCCTTCGCCGTCAAGCTGCGGACCATTTAGCAAATCAGAATCATCAGGAACGGCTTCTGCCTCAACTTCCGGGACCGGAAGTTCGGAAAATGCTTCTTCGCCCCAGATCAGAATCATGTTGTGAACACGCTCTTCAACGAACTCAAGCGTGCTGACAACCTTGTTGATGCGCTGTCCGGTGATGTCCTGGAAGTTGCAGGCCTCAAACACCTTGGTCACGATAAAGGCGATCTGTTCGACATGATCGGCAACAAATTCACTGGGGGCCGAATTTTTCAGGGTCATGGCAAGATCGTCAATCTGCTCGGCAGATTCCAAAATGGTGTGCGTTGCCATTTCGGTATCCTTGACGATGGCATCAAGTTCGGACGTCGCACTTACCAGACGGTCATCCTGTGCCTTGGGATGGCGCAGGGATGCGATCTGTACCTTTGCCTTGTGGATGTGTTCGTTCATTTCTTCGATCTGGGTACGGATCAGTTCCAGATCGTCCTGGTCCGGCTCGGCAGCCCCGGGACGGTTGGCATGGGTGAAATTGCTTGAAACCGGTTCCGGCAACTCATCGCCTGGCACATCATTGGAGGCAACAGGTGCCGCGATCGACGCATCTCCTGCCGGTAAGGTGCCCGATGCCATGGCCTGACGCAGTTGGGAAACCTCCCCGCGCAGGGCACGGATTTCATCAAGAACAGCCTGCGTTAGTCCTGATGCTTCGCCTGCACTGTCTGCCACTGGCAGCGATGCCGGTGCCGGCTCCCCCGCGCCCATTCCGCTTTCAAGCGTCGGATCAAAGAAGGAGTCAGACCAATCTTCAACCACCCCACCTGTCCGTTCTTTAAGACGACGCTCGGCAGTGAATACTTTTTGCACACGACGTGACATGACTGATTTCAAACCTCCGGAACGGACATACGCCCGATCACAAAATCCCCAAACGCGTCTTTGCTGACGCCGTTCATTAAACTTATGACAAGTATAAGTGTGGAGATTGCAACAAGTCCAATGGGTTTCAAGTACAAGTCCTTGAAAAAGAACACCCCGGCCACAAGACCGGGGTGTTTTGAAACGTCATGCAGCTTGGCTTATCAAGCTGTTTCAGGCTTCCAGCGCAAAACCGGCTTGCGTGCAGCAGCGGTTTCGTCAAGACGCCGACGCGGCGTTAGATAGGGTGCATTCTTGAAGAATTCGGCATCACCGGACTCTGCTTTGGCGACAAGAGACAGAATCGCATCACAGAATTGATCAATCGATTCTTTGGTTTCGGTCTCTGTCGGTTCGATCAAAAGAGCCCCATGAACCACCAGCGGGAAATACATCGTCATCGGGTGGAACCCTTCGTCGATGATTGCCTTGGCCAGATCAAGGGTCGAAACACCGGTATCTTTGAGGAAGCTGTCATCAAACAGGGCTTCATGCATGCAATAGCCCGGGAAGGCCACGCTGAGCTTGTCCTTAAGACGTGCCAGCAGATAGTTGGCATTAAGTACCGCATCCCCGGATGCCTGCCGCAGACCATCCGCACCGTGGCTTTTCATATAGGTCAGCGCACGAATGAACATGCCCATCTGACCATGGAACCCCTTCAGACGACCGAACGGCTGCATGCCATCGTCTTCATCCGCGGTTTCAACCAGATGGAATCCGTCGCCTTTTTTGACGACATAAGGGATCGGCGCAAACGGCGCCAATGCATCAGAGAACACAACCGGCCCGGAACCCGGTCCACCGCCGCCATGCGGGGTTGAAAAGGTCTTGTGCAGGTTGATATGCATGGCATCAATGCCAAGATCGGCTGGGCGCACCCGCCCGACGATGGCGTTGAAGTTCGCCCCGTCGCAATAGAAATAACCGCCCGCTTCATGCACAAGATCGGCGATCTTGCGCACATCGCGCTCAAACAGACCGCAGGTATTCGGGTTGGTCAGCATGATACCGGCCACATCATCGCCAAGTTTGGCTTCGAATGCCGCCAGATCAACACGGCCATCTTCCGTTGCCGGAATCGAATCAACGCTAAAACCGCAGGCCGCCGCCGTCGCCGGGTTTGTCCCGTGGGCAGATTCCGGCACAAGAACGCGACGGCGGTTTTCACCACGTGCATCCAGGGCCGCGCGAATGGCCATCATCCCACACAATTCCCCCTGTGCACCTGCCGCAGGCGACATGGAAACAGCGGGCATACCGGTTAAGACAAGCAACCAGTGCGCACATTCATCAATCAGCTTCAAGGCACCCTGAACCGTGCTTTCGGGCTGCATCGGATGCAGATCGGAAAGACCGGGCAAACGCGCAACCTTTTCATTCAGGCGCGGGTTATGCTTCATGGTGCAGGACCCCAACGGGAAGAAACCGGCATCAATGCCATAGTTCTTCTGCGACAGGCGGGTGAAGTGGCGCACGACTTGTGGCTCTGACAGGCCAGGCAGCCCAACGTTGCTATCACGGTCAAGACCGCCCAGACGGGATTTCGTCCCCTGTGGCTCGGGCAAATCAACACCGGTTCGACCAGCTTGACCCTGCTCGAAAATCAGTTGTTCTTCGATGACAAGTCCACGGTTGCCGGTATGGGTTGTAAACGTCATGCCAGCGCCTCCTTCAATGCGGACGCAAGGGCCGCGATGTCTTCGTCGGTATTGGTTTCTGTCACCGCCACCAGCAGATAGTTATCCAGATCCGAACGGTTCGGATACAGACGCGACAATGGAACGCCGCCAAGAACCCCTTTGGCCACCAGTGTCTCAACGACTTCTGCAGCGGGCTTGGACAGCTTCACGGTAAATTCGTTAAAGAAGCTGTCATTAAGAACCGATACACCATCGACAGCGTCAATTGCATCGGCAGCCTTGCAGGCGTTTTCGTGGTTCAACGTCGCCAGGCGACGATACCCGTCTTCGCCAAGCAAACTCATATGCACCGTAAAGGCCAGCGAACACAGACCAGAGTTGGTACAGATGTTCGAGGTCGCCTTTTCACGACGAATATGCTGTTCGCGGGTCGAAAGGGTCAGCACAAAGCCGCGCTTGCCATCCTGATCGACCGTTTCGCCACACAGGCGACCGGGCATCTGACGCACCAGCTTCTGGGTCGTGGCAAACAGGCCGACATATGGCCCGCCATAATTCAGCGCATTGCCAATCGACTGACCTTCGCCGCACACGATATCCGCACCGAAGCTTCCCGGTGACTTGATCGCGCCAAAGGCAACCGCCTCGGTAAAGACAACAACAAGAAGCGCACCCTTGGCATGGCAAAGTTCGGCCAACTGGGTGTGATCCTGAATGCGGCCAAATACGTCCGGATACTGCACAACGACACATGCCGTCTGATCATCAATCAGATCGTTAAGTTCTTCGGCAGTTGCCTGATGTTCAGGATGACCATCGCGTCCGGCGACTTCGGTGTCGCTGTACTGGCAATAGGTTTCCGTCACTTCACGGTAATGCGGGTGCAGACCACCCGACAAGACGGCCTTTTTACGCCGTGTTGCACGGCATGCCATCAAAACGGCTTCCGCACAGGACGTCGCACCATCCCACATGGAGGCGTTCGCCACATCCATACCGGTGATCGAGGCAACCTGCGTCTGGAATTCAAACAGGTACTGCAAGGTCCCTTGGGCGATTTCCGGCTGGTATGGCGTATAGGCGGTCAGAAATTCACCACGCTGAATAACGTAATCAACCGTGGCCGGAACATGATGGCGATAGGCCCCCGCACCAAGGAAACTTGGCACACTTGACGCGCCCATGTTTTCACCCGCAAGGGCGGCCATGTCGCGTTCGACCTGCATTTCGCCAAGGTGGGCTGGCAGATCAACAGGCGCATCAAGCAACGCACCGTCAGGCACGTCATGATAAAGTTCATCGACTGATGATGCCCCGATGGTTTCAAGCATCGCGGCACGATCAGCACGTGTCAGTGGAAGATAACGCATGCTTAAAGGCCTTCGACAAATTCTTTGTAGGCTGCTTCGTCCATCAGCTCATCAAGCTGGGATTCGTCAGACAGCGACATCTTGAAGAACCAGCCTTCGGTCTCCGGTGCTTCGTTGACCAATGCCGGGTTGGCATCAAGTTCTTCGTTGATTTCGACAATTTCACCATCAAGCGGCGCATAGACGTCGCTTGCGGCTTTCACCGATTCAACAACGGCGGCATCGCCGTCTTTGGTCAGTTTCTTGCCGACGTCGGGCAATTCCACATACACAATGTCGCCAAGAGATTGCTGTGCGTAATCGGTGATACCAACCGTAGCAACGCCACCTTCAAACTCAATCCATTCATGTTCCTGCGAGAATTTCTTAGCCATCTTGATTTGTCCCTGTTGATCGTCTGTCTGCTGTAAGCAACACGAAACCGCAACTTGCTGATAATCACGGTTAATTGCCGATAATTGCGGTCGTCAGCCGCGGAAGTAGCGGTGCGGTGCGAACGGAAGTTCGACCACTTCTGCCGGACGTGCCTTGCCACGGACCATAAGATCAATTTTGGTCCCCGGTTTGGAAAACTCTATTGCAACATACCCCATTGCGATCGGCCCATCGACTGTCGGGCCAAATCCGCCGCTGGTGATCTCGCCGATCTCTTCGCCATCAGCATTTAAAATCGGGGTATGTTCACGTGCAGGTGCCTTGCCTTCCGGCTTGATGCCGACACGTTTGCGATCAGCACCATTGGCAAGCTGATCGAGAATGATGTCTGCGCCCTTAAAGCCACCCTCGGCACGACGGCGCTTGTTGATGATCCAGTTCAGATCACCTTCAACCGGGGTCGTGGTGGTGTCGATGTCATTGCCATAAAGGCACAATCCGGCTTCAAGGCGCAGCGAATCGCGCGCACCAAGACCGATGGCCTCGACTTCCTCTTCGGCAAGCAGCTTGCGGGCAAGTGCGTCGGCCTGCGCGTTGGGCACCGAAATTTCATAGCCGTCTTCACCGGTATAACCCGAACGGGTGACAAAGCACGCAATGCCTGCGATCTCGATTTCGGCAAAACTCATGAATTTCAGATCAGCAACGGCCGGCGCAAAACGCGCCAGAACCTCTGCCGCTTCGGGACCCTGAAGGGCCATAAGCGCACGATCATCGATTTCTTCAAGGGATACGCCATCGCCAAGATTTGCGCGCATATGCACGATATCGTCATCCTTGCAGGCGGCGTTGATCACCAGAAACAGACTGTCACCGGCATTGGTAATCATCAGATCGTCAAGGATGGTACCATCATCGTTGGTAAAGGCAGAATACCGAGTCCGGCCCGGTTTAAGGATTGCGATGTCTCCGGGCACAAGCTTTTCAAGCTCGGCCACGCGGTTTTCACCGGTCAGGCGCACCTGCCCCATGTGCGAGACATCAAACAGGCCGGCTTTGGCACGGGTATGAAGATGTTCGCCCTTAACGCCCAGCGGGTATTGTACAGGCATGGCATAACCCGCAAACGGCACCATTTTGGCACCAAGTTCCACATGAAGGTCATAAAGGGCTGTTTGAAGCAGTTCGGTCTGTTGATCCACTAATCCGGTCTCCGAGACAATCGTTGCGAAACATAGCCGACCAATGGCCAACCACATTCCCCCTCTGTCTCGGAGCCTGAAAGAATCACATCCGCAAGGTCACATTTAACGTGCCTGATCGGTCTGCTTACATCTTCGGCGAGGTGCTGTTGATCAATAGATCACAGCATCTACTTTCCAGAGTCCCATCTCCGCGCGGTCCTGTTGCCTGAGAGTTTCCGGGGTGGTTGCTCCTTCGGCGTCCGCTGGTCAAAATCAGACTGCGGCCTCTCCCACGGGGATCATTTGGGTATTTCTCTTTATACGAGGTTCCTTACCAACCGACCACCCCTAAATTTCGGGCAACAAACCGGAAGGTCGTTCAACCGCGTGGTATCAGTCGGTTCCGAAACGGCGATTATATTCAAGCTGATCGGCACTAAGCTGGAAGCCAAGATAGATTTCATAATCAGGTCCGGCCCAGACATCATCAAGCGGAACCGAAAGCGTAACCTGCTCATCGCGGATGCGCGCCATGTTCAGGTTTTCGGAAAATGCCATATTAATGTCGAAGACGGATTTCTCGACAAGGTTCCCGTCCGGATCACGCAAAACAACGAAATATTTGAGCGCAACGGCCCGGTTCTGGGCTGCCGGACCAAGTTCGGCTGTGATGATCGGGCTGATGATGACGTCAAGTTCCTTGTCATCAAGGTCATACCCGCAATCACCAAGATATCCGGTAAATTCGGCCTCGACGATCACGTCGGTCAGATCGCGTCCAGCACCGTTGAACTGGACCATCCTGGCCGTATCTTTTGGCAAATAGGCCGCAGGGCAGGCCGGAACGGGCCGTTCTTCGAACGGGTTTCCCCCACCGCACGCGGCAAGCAACCCGCCAAGCGAGACAACACCCAATGCACATACGCGCCGAAGTCCGTTACCGATCGTCATCCAAGCCTCTATCAAACCATGTGTTTTGCGGCCAATGCCAGATATGCACAGCCCGGGCGCAGTCTATGCGCTCATGGGGGCCTGCACAACCCGCTTGAAGGGATATCCAAGATTGAAAATGCCAAATTTGCATGCCTCGTACAGCAGACAATCCACGCAGAGTCATTGCACCACATGTTCAGGCAGGTTATGTAACGACAATGTGTGAATAAAGCGCCGGGCACAGCCCCGCGCACGTTTGGGAAAGCCGGACCGGTATCATGTCTGACAAAGCCAGCCTGCAGATCATTCTTGCCAATCCCCGTGGTTTTTGTGCCGGGGTTGATCGCGCGATTGAGATCGTGGAAAAGGCCCTCGAAAAATACGGGGCCCCGGTTTATGTCCGCCACGAAATCGTCCACAACAAATTCGTCGTCAATCGCCTGCGCGATATGGGTGCTGTTTTTGTTGATGAACTTGATGCCGTGCCTGATGGCGTACCTGTCATCTTTTCGGCCCATGGCGTCCCCAAATCCGTGCCCGAGGCGGCTGAAACCCGCAAACTTGAATATCTTGATGCGACCTGCCCGCTGGTGTCCAAAGTGCACCGGGGTGCCGAACGTCATCATGCAGACGGCAAACACATCCTTCTGATCGGTCACGCAGGCCACCCTGAGGTCGTCGGCACGATGGGCCAGTTGCCCCCCGGCAGCATGACCCTGATCGAAACAGAAGAAGACGCCGAAACAATCGAGATCGCCGAACCTGAAAATCTGGCCTTTGTCACCCAGACGACGCTGTCGCTTGATGACACTGCAAAGATGATTGAAATCCTGCAGCGGCGTTTTCCGTCGATCTCTGTCCCCAAAAAAGAAGACATCTGCTACGCGACGACCAATCGTCAGCATGCGGTCAAGCTGATTGCCAAAAAAGCAGAAGCCATTCTGGTATTGGGTGCGCCGAACTCGTCGAACTCCAACCGCCTGGTCGAAGTCGCCAAACGCGAAGGCTGCACACGATCGGTTCTGGTTGAACGGGCAAAGGATATCGACTGGTCGCAGCTTGAAGGGGTTTCGAACCTTGGCATTACGGCCGGGGCATCTGCCCCTGAAATTCTGGTCGAGGAAGTGATTGAAGCATGCCGTCAACGCTTTGACGTAAGTGTTGAAACCATCACGCTTACCGATGAAAACGTGACCTTCAAACTGCCCAAGCAGCTTGCCAGCTAATCCTTTGTAATCGCCTTTCTCAAGATCAGGACCACGATAACGCTTATGGCCGTCTACACCGATGTTTCAGACGAGGATATCGCCCGTTTTCTTGCCGAATACGATATCGGTGAAGTCGTGTCATTCAAGGGCATCGCAGAGGGTGTGGAAAACACCAATTTCCTGCTTCAGACCACAACGGCACCCTTCATCCTCACACTGTATGAAAAGCGCGTAAACCCTGATGACCTGCCGTTTTATCTGGGCCTGATGGATCATCTGTCGGCCAAGGGCCTGAATTGCCCGACCCCGATCCATGGCAAGGATGGCATTGCGCTGCGTGAATTATGTGGCCGCCCGGCTGCGATCACGTCGTTCCTGCAGGGCATGTCGCCACGTCGGATACAGCCCCATCATTGTGCCGGACTTGGCGCCGCGTTGGCAGAACTTCACAATGCCGGTCTTGAGTTTGACATGCACCTGCCCAACGCGCTGAGCGTCGCGGGCTGGCGATCCCTGTTTGAAAGCTGTCAGGATCACGCCGATGACGAAGTCCCCGGACTGGGCGATATGATCCGTGACGAGCTTGATTTTCTTGACGCCAACTGGCCGCATGAATTGCCCAAAGGGGTCATTCATGCCGACCTGTTTCCCGACAACGTCTTTTTCTTCCCCGGCAAGGAAGAGGTATCGGGCCTGATTGATTTCTATTTCGCGTGCAATGATCTGCTTTGCTACGACGTGGCCATTTGCATGAATGCCTGGTGCTTTGAACCTGACAACAGCTTCAATGTCACCAAGGCCAAGAACATGCTGTCACACTATAGCAAGGTGCGCCCGATCTCGGATGCCGAAAAGGCAGCCCTTCCCATTCTTGCACGTGGCGCCAGCCTGCGCTTTTTGCTGACCCGTCTGTATGATTGGGTCAACACCCCCAAAGACGCGCTGGTCACTCCGAAAAACCCGCGCGAGTACATCAACAAACTGCGGTTCCATCAACGTGTGGATAATGCATCGGCCTACGGCCTTGATCGGGCTTAAGCCCAAGGATACCCCGAAATGACTTCCAATACCGATGATGACAACCGCGTCGAGATCTATACAGATGGCGCTTGCAGCGGAAACCCCGGCCCCGGTGGATGGGGTGCTATTCTGCGCTTTAAGGGCGTCGAAAAGGAAATGTCGGGCGGGGATCCGGAAACCACCAATAACCGCATGGAAATGATGGCCGCCATCAGTGCGCTTGAAGCCCTTAAACGCCCGTGCGTTATCGATGTCTATACCGACAGCAGCTATGTCCGCGACGGTATTACCAAATGGATATTTGGCTGGCAGAAACGCGGCTGGAAAACAGCCGACAAAAAGCCCGTCAAGAACGTGGAACTCTGGCAACGGCTGCTGAAAGCCCTTGAACCCCATCAGGTCGAATGGCACTGGGTTAAAGGCCACGCCGGACATCCGGAAAACGAACGCTGCGACGAACTCGCCCGCGAAGCTGTTCCGAAATAACACATAAATTACAACCTTCTGGTGATATTAGCTTGAAGCGATAGACCTGCGTTACAAGATAGATAGAGTTGCAAAGGTCAAAACGCATTCATCTCAAGCCTCCTTTTCAACTGATAGGCGCAGGCCAATTTGTCGCAAAATCGCAAAAGATATAGATCTTCCTGCGTTTTAGCTTCGTATATTCTCATAAACCGGGGATGCAGGGATTATGAGGTGAATGCGTTTTGACACTAAGATCAATCGCTTATTTGATTGATTAGCGAAATCGAACTTGCGTTTTAAGCCCGTAGCGGTTTGACTTGTGATTAACTGAGAGGATGTTGGCACTCATACGAAGGTCGAGTACAGTATATCGTGCAAGACCATTTCAGGTGTCAGGGAGAAAACGTTTGTCGCGCGGATCGTACGGCTTTTTACAACGGAAGTCCTTGAGCAGCCGGCTGCTATTTATTGCATTGCCGCTGGTTTCGCTGTTCTCGCTCGCGCTGTTTCTGGTCTTTGGCTATGTCAGCTACAAGGTCTTGCGCGACGACTTGAACGGCAAGGTTGAACAAACTGCCGACATCAACGCGCGCGTTCTTGCCACCCCATTCTGGTATCTTGACGTCGATAATATCGAATCCGCCTTGAACGCCATGTCGCGTGATCGCGACATCGTGGCCGTGCAGGCACTGGGTGCAGACGGCACCGAATTTGCCCATACCGGGCTTTCGCAATCCGAACTGTCAGATACATTGCGCTTGTCGCGCCGTGTCTATTTCGAACGCAACAACGTCCGCCATGACGTTGGCGAACTGGTCATCTATTTTACCGACGACCGGGTTCAGGATTTGCTGTTCCGGCGTATCGCGATCGACATGATCCTGTTTGGCCTGCTGATTTCGGTCGTGGCCGCCAGCCTGTTGATTGCCAACAAACGTTCGATCAAGGAACCGCTTAACCGTCTGTTGCATTCCATCCGCATGACCAAGCACGGCCGCCTGCGCCGTCCGGTGGAATGGAACAGTTCGGACGAACTGGGTCTTTTGATCCGCGAATATAATGAAATGGTCGCCCTCCAGGGGCAGGCACAGGAAGAAGCCCAGCGCAAACAGGCCCTGCTTGAAGCCACCCTGCACAATATCGGTCAGGGTATTTGCCTGTTCGATCAGGACCTGAACCTTATGGTCTGGAACGAACGCTATATCGAGCTTCTCAACCTGCCCCGCGATCTGGTCAAGGAAGGCACCCCGCTTTCCGATATCCTACGCTATAACGGCGAGCGCGGTGAATATGGCGATGTCAGTATTCAGGCCCTGATTTCCGACCGTGTGGCGATTGCGCGCCGTCGTGAACCCTATCGCATGGAACGCACCCGCCCGAATGGCCGCGTTATTCAGGTGGATCACAACCCGATGCCCGGTGGCGGTTATGTTGCAACCTATACCGACATTACCGAACGTAAACAGACCGAAGCCCGCATGCGCCACCTGGCTGTCCATGACGTCCTGACCAGCCTGCCGAATCGCACGCTGTTCCTTGATCGTCTGCGTCAGGCATTGCTCTCAGCGCGCCGCTTCCAGCGCGGTGTGACGGTGCTGTTTGTTGATCTTGACCGGTTCAAGGACATCAACGATCACTTCGGCCATGATGTTGGCGATCTGATGATTCAGGAAATGGGTCAGCGCCTGTCGCGCATTATCCGGGATTCCGATACGGCGGCCCGCCTTGGTGGTGATGAATTCGCAATCATTCAAACCGATGTTCAAAACATCGAAGACACCATTGTCCTTGCACAGCGCATCATTGATGAACTGTGTCAGCCGTTTGATTGCCGCGGCATTCGACTGCACTCAACAGCCAGTGTCGGCATCACCCTGTTCCCGGAAGATGGCGAGAACCCGGAACAGCTGGTCAAGAATGCCGATATGGCAATGTATGCCGCCAAGGCTGAAGGCCGCAATAATTACCGCTTCTTCCTGCCGTCGATGCATGAACGGGTCAAGGAACGCAAAACCATCGAGGAAGATCTGCGCAACGCCCTCGAACATGATCAGCTTGAACTTTACTATCAGCCGAAAATCGACTGCCGCACCGAGCGGGTTGTTGGTGCCGAGGCCCTTGTCCGCTGGCACCATCCGGAACGCGGCCTGATCCTTCCGGGTGAATTCATTTCCGTGGCTGAGGAATGTGGCTTGATCAACCGACTGGGCGCATGGGTTCTCAACAAGGCCTGCCGCCAGACCCGCAAGTGGCGTGATTCTTCGCTTCCGGGCCTGCGCATTGCGGTCAACCTGTCCCCGGCACAGTTCCAGGATGCTGAACTGGTTGATAGCGTGACCGAAATCGTCAAGGAAACCGCCCTTCCGCATGGCACGCTGGAACTTGAGATCACCGAATCCATTTTGATGAACAATCCGGAAAAAGCCGTTTCCACGCTCAAGGAGCTCAAGGAACTTGGCGTAACGATTGCCATTGATGACTTTGGTACGGGCTATTCATCACTGAACTATCTGAAACGGTTCCCGGTGGGGTCGATCAAGATCGACCGGTCGTTTGTGAACGACATTCATGTTGATATGGATGACAAGGCGATTGTCGATGCCGTTATCGGCCTTGGCCACAGCCTGAACCTTGAAGTGGTTGCCGAAGGCGTGGAAGAAGTCGAACAGCTTGTGTATCTGCAGGAAAAAGGCTGCGACTTCATTCAGGGCTTCCTGTTTGCCAAGCCGCTTCCGGCCGACACGTTCGAAAGCTGGGTCTGTGAACGACATGGCATTGAAATCGAACCGGTTGCTGCAAAGTCATAACCAAGCCGCACCTGTCTCCTGAAACGCCAAAACGCCACAGGTTAAAGCCCGTGGCGTTTTGTTTTTTTACCTTATAACCGCCGCCAGATCAGGCGTTCACACCGCTATCAACCGTAAACTCCGCACCGGTCACCACACGGGCCTCCGGACCTGCAAGCCACGCAATAAGACCGGCGGTATCTTCGGGTTGGCTATAGTGCGGTATTGCCATCAACCCGCGCTGCGCATCTGACATCTGGCCATCCGCCGGGTTCATGTCCGTATTGGTTGGCCCCGGGTGGATGATATTGGCGGTAATCGAACGATCCCCCAAATCCCGCGCCAGGCCAAGGGTCATCCCGATCAAGGCTGATTTTGACATCGAATACAGGCTGAACCCCGGCCAAGGCACATGTTTGGCAAGGTTGCTGCCGATCGTGATAATGCGGCCGCCCTCAGGCATATGCAAAAGCGCGGACTTAACCGCCACAAACACCGCGCGCACATTGATATCCATCGTGCGATCAAATTTATCAATCGTCAGGTCATTGATCGGGGCAACGTCAAACACCCCGGCATTATTAACAAGAATATCAATCTTACCCAAAACACGTGCGGCTTCGTCAACAGCAGCAGAAATCGCAGCTTCATCCTGATTATCGGCCTGAAGGGCAATCGCCCGTCCCCCATTTGCCTCAATCGCGCTCACGACTTCATCGGCTTTTTGCACCGCATTGACATAGGTGATGGCGACCTGTGCGCCTTCTGCCGCCAGGCGCTTGGCGATTGCCGCACCGATGCCACGGCTCCCGCCTGTCACAAAAACCACTTTTCCTGAAAGGTTCTGCATTGGAAACTCCATTTATGTAATGAACACTACATAATTCGTGACAGGCTTGAATTTTTTCGTCAACTAATTTATTTAATGGTCACTACATAAATAAACAGGCACATCATGGCACCGCGTGGCAGACCCAGAAATTTTGACCGCAACGACGCACTGGACAAGGCATTGGCCCTGTTTTGGGATCGGGGATATGAAAATACTTCCATGGCTGATCTGAGCAGCGCGATGGGCCTGCGCCCGCCCAGCATCTATGCCGCCTTTGGCAGCAAGGAAACGCTGTTTGAAGAAGTGGTGGAACGCTATGGTGACGTCTATGGCGGCGCGATTTGGGGGGACCTTGAGCGTTTCAAACATCCCCGCGACGCAACGCGCCATGTGCTGATTGCAACGGTGAATGCCTTTTGCGATGACGCCACACCAAAAGGGTGCCTGATTGTTCTGGCGGCACCCCAGGCAGACACCACCCAGTCAAGCGTTACACAAACATTGTGCACACACCGCCAGAAAAATGCCCAGACCCTGAAACGCCTGTATGAAGAAGGCCTGCGGCGCGGACACATCCCGCGTGGCGCCAACATCACCGCCATGGCCAACTATTATGCGACCGTTCAGCACGGGATGTCGATTCAGGCCCGGGACGGCATGGATCGACCTGCCCTGATCGCTGTGGCCGAGGCCGCCATGGCAACTTGGCCAGCCCTGATCAGAACGCCATTGACCTCGACCTAAGCTCAGCAGTCCGCGGATTGTTTAGGGCCTGACCCTAATAGATGGATGTTTCATCCCCTGCGCCATTCAAAACGACACGGCCTCCAACCGGGCGCGCCGATGACGTGCGATCAACCAGATCGACGATCTCGGAAATCACTTTGACCAGTTGGTAATCCTTGGGCGTGTAAACCGCCGAAACCCCCATCTGGCGTAACACCAGCATGTCGGCCTCTGGGATAATTCCGCCAACGACAACCGGGATATGCCCGGCCCCTTTCGCACGCAGACCATTGACCACGTCACGCACCAGCGGCACATGCGACCCTGACAGGATCGACAGCCCGATGACATGCGCCCCTTCATCAAGGGCGTTACGCACCAGTTCATCCGGCGTCCAGCGAATGCCTTCGTAAAGCACTTCAATCCCGGCATCACCGGCTTTCACCGCGATCTGTTCCGCGCCATTTGAATGACCATCCAGCCCCGGCTTGCCCACCAGCATCTTCATGCGTTCGCCAAGCTTGTCCGAAACGTCGTCAACACGCTGGCGCAGGTTGACCATGTTTTCTGCATCACCGGTGACAATCATCGATGTAATCCCGGTTGGCGCACGATATTCGCCAAACACATCGCGCAAGGTCGCCGACCATTCACCGGTCGTCACCCCCGCATGGGCACACGCAATCGAGCTTTCCATCACATTGCGTCCCTCAGTGGCGGCTGATTTCAAGGCCTCCAGCGACGTGGTGACTTCCGCCTGATCACGATCAGACCGCCAGGCTTTCAGCTTTTCGATCTGTTCCTGTTCGGCCATGTCATCAACTGTCAGGATTGATTTTTCACCCGATGTCAGCGGGGATGGTTCGGTTTCCATAAAGGCATTCACGCCAATCACCTTGGTCTGGCCACTTTCGATATCGGCCAGACGCCGGGCATTTGATAGCACCAGTTCCTGTTTCATATAGCCCCGGTCCACCGCAGCAATCGCCCCGCCCATGGCATCGATGTTGGCCAGTTCTGCACGTGCTCCTTCCTTCAGCGCGCCAACTTTGCGTTCAATCGCCGGATTCCCGTCAAACAGGTCCTCATATTCCAGAAGATCGGTTTCAAAGGCCATGATCTGCTGCAGGCGCAGCGACCATTGCTGATCCCACGGGCGCGGCAGACCAAGGGCCTCGTTCCACGCAGGCAACTGTACGGCGCGGGCACGCGCATTCTTTGACAGCACCACCGACAGCATTTCGATCAGAATGCGATAGACGTTGTTTTCGGGCTGCTGTTCGGTCAGCCCCAATGAATTGACCTGAACCCCATAGCGGAACCGGCGGTATTTGGCGTCTTCGATGCCATAACGATCACGGGTGATTTCATCCCACAGCTCGCAAAATGCGCGCATCTTGCAGATCTCCGTGACAAAGCGAATCCCGGCATTCACAAAAAATGAAATGCGCCCGACCACCTTGGCAAAATCCTCTTCGGGCACCTGCCCCGAATCGCGCACCGCATCCAGAACGGCAATCGCGGTTGCCAAGGCATAGGCCAGTTCCTGTTCGGCCGTCGCCCCGGCTTCTTGCAGATGGTACGAACACACATTCATCGGGTTCCACTTGGGAACCTCGCGATAGGTAAAGGCCGCAACATCCGTGATCAGCTTCAGGCTGGGCGCAGGCGGGAAGATATAGGTCCCGCGCGACAGATATTCCTTGATGATGTCGTTCTGGGTCGTGCCCTGCAAGCTTGCGCGTGCGGTACCCTGTTTTTCCGCCACCGCGATATAAAGCGAAAGAAGCCACGCCGCCGGCGCATTGATCGTCATTGATGTGTTCATCTGATCAAGCGGAATGCCATCAAACAACGTCATCATGTCACCAAGATGCGATACCGGCACACCAACCTTGCCGACCTCGCCGCGCGCAAGAACATGGTCCGAATCGTACCCGGTCTGGGTTGGCAAATCGAAGGCCACAGAAAGTCCGGTCTGACCTTTTGCAAGGTTCTGACGATACAGCGCGTTTGACGCCTGTGCCGAACTATGCCCGGCATAGGTCCGGATCAGCCACGGGCGATCGCGTTCCGGTTTTGCTGCGCTGCGCTTGTTTTCCATCGACATCGCGACCTCTTGTATTTTTATTACCTTATATCTTTTCGATAATTACGCCTGAACGTTATTAAATTATCTGCTAGACATCACTTTGGTAATTATATAACAATTTGTGCAACGCGATAAAAGCGAAAACAAATAGCGCCCCGGTTAATTCTGCACGAAACCTGCAGAAAACCGGGAAATGCCCGGGTAAAATAAAACAAATTCCGTGGCTTGGAGGATACGTCGACCGCAACGCAGCATTGGTAATTTAATTACCCTGCAAAACGGATCGACCCCGAACAAGGAGTGAAGGCCATGAATACCACTGCTGAAGTGCTGCCTTTCCGTGGCGGTCAGGAAGAAAAAGATCTGTATGAAATCGGTGAAATCCCGCCGTTGGGCCATGTTCCAAAGAACATGTACGCATGGGCGATTCGCGAAGAACGCCACGGCGAACCCGATACCGCCATGCAGTGCGAAGTTCTGCCCGTCACCCAGCCTGACAGCCACGAGGTGCTTGTCCTGGTGATGGCGGCAGGCGTGAACTACAACGGCATCTGGGCTTCGCTTGGCAAACCGATTTCGGTGTTTAATTCCCATGATTGCCCGTTCCATATCGCCGGATCGGATGCATCAGGCATCGTCTGGGCGGTCGGATCAAAAGTCACCCGCTGGAAAGTCGGCGATGAAGTCGTCATTCACTGCAATCAGGATGATGGCGATGACGAGGAATGCAACGGCGGCGATCCGATGCTGTCCCCAACCCAGCGCATCTGGGGATATGAAACCCCTGACGGCTCCTTTGCCCAGTTCACCTGCGTGCAGGCACAGCAATTAATGCCGCGCCCCAAACATCTGACCTGGGAAGAAAGTGCGTGCTATACGCTGACCCTTGCCACCGCCTATCGCATGCTGTTTGGCCATCGTCCGCACATCCTTCGACCGGGGCATAATGTTCTGGTCTGGGGCGCATCAGGGGGCCTTGGATCGATGGCAATCCAGTTGATCACCACAGCCGGGGCCAATGCGATTGGCGTTATTTCCGATGAATCAAAGCGCGACTTTGTTCTCGGACTTGGGGCCAAGGCCGTCATCAACCGCAAGGACTTCAATTGTTGGGGTCAGCTTCCCACCGTCAACGGTCCGGAATTTGGCGATTATATGAAAGAAGTCCGCAAATTCGGCAAGGCGATCTGGGACATCACCGGCAAGGGAAATGATGTCGATATTGTCTTTGAACATCCCGGCGAACAGACTTTCCCGGTATCGTGTAACGTGGTCAAACGCGGCGGCATGGTTGTTTTCTGTGCCGGCACCACCGGCTTTAACCTGACCTTTGATGCCCGGTTTGTCTGGATGCGTCAGAAACGTATTCAGGGCAGCCACTTTGCCAACCTCAAACAGGCCGCACAGGCCAACACCCTGATGGTCGAACGCCGGATTGATCCCAGCATGTCCGAAGTCTTTAGCTGGGACGATATTCCGCGTGCCCACATGAAGATGATGCGCAACGAACACAAGCCGGGCAACATGGCCGTTCTGGTTCAGGCAAAACGTCCGGGCATGCGCACACTCGAAGAAGCAGTAGAGGCCTAATCCCACATAAAGCCTTTACTGATTGCTGGCACCCCGCGCGCGTTCTCGCCCGATCGGCGTACGGGGTGCCACCACCCTTTCAAACCAGACACATGCATGACTGGCGGCACATCATGCCCCACTGATTGCGCCATGCCGACACGAGGACCGATGAATGACTGATACCGCCCTTTTGCCTGACCTTGAACGGCTGTGCGACGATGCGCTTGCCGCCCTTGCCCCGGTATATGACGCGGCCGAACATGCCCTGCGCACGGCCGTCACCATAGATGGCAAGATCAACGCGGGCGCGTTTGATGACAATCAGTTCGCGGCACACGGTTTTGCCTGGTTCACCACCTATGTCACGGCCTTGGGGCAAATGAAGGCATGGGCAAACCGGCTTAAGGATCAGGGCAAGTTCGGCAATCTCGAACAACTGATCTTGCAATCGGCCTTTGGCGAATATCTTGCCCAGATCAAGGGTGGCATCCCGATGTCACAAGGCGAAATCATTCGTCTTTCCAACCTTGGCATCAGCGACGATATTATCGCATCCCTTGGCGCAAGCCCATCGGTCACCATCCTTGCCAATCAGGGCAATTCGGACGCAACCCGGCGCGCCATTGCCAAGGAGATCGAGGACAGCCTTGATACCGGGCAATTCGGCGACACCGGGCTTGAGGACGAAACCCTTGATATGGTGCGCGATCAGTTCCGTCGTTTTGTCGACGAAAAAGTCACGCCATACGCCCACGGATGGCATGAACGTGACGAATTGATCCCGATTGAAGTCATCACCGAGATGTCCGAACTTGGCGTATTTGGCCTGACCATCCCCGAAGAGTTCGGTGGTCTTGGCATGGGCAAGACCGCCATGTGCGTTGTGACCGAAGAACTATCACGCGGTTATATCGGCGTTGGGTCGCTTGGCACCCGATCGGAAATTGCCGCCGAACTGATCCGCCTGGGCGGAACCGATGCGCAAAAGGAACACTACCTGCCGAAACTGGCATCTGGTGAAATCCTGCCGACAGCCGTTTTTACCGAACCCAACAATGGATCGGATCTGGCGCATTTGCGCACCCGTGCGGTCAAGAATGGTGACATCTATAAGGTGACCGGCAACAAGACATGGATCACCCATGCCGCACGATCTGATCTGATGACCCTTCTGACCCGCACCAACCCGGATGAGGCAGGCTACCGTGGTCTTTCCATGCTTTTGGCTGAAAAACCCCGCGGCACAGATGACAATCCGTTCCCCGCCGATGGCATGTCGGGCGGCGAGATCGAGGTGCTTGGCTATCGCGGCATGAAGGAATACGAACTCTCCTTTGATGGCTTTGACGTCCCGACTGAAAACCTTCTGGGCGGCGAAGAAGGTCAGGGCTTCAAACAATTGATGGCAACCTTTGAATCCGCACGTATTCAAACTGCGGCACGTGCAGTTGGTGTTGCCCAGAACGCGCTTGAAATCGGCATGCGCTATGCCAAGGACCGCGTCCAGTTTTCCAAACCGCTTTATGAATTCCCAAGGGTCTATGGAAAAGTCGCATGGATGGTTGTCGAGACCATGATTGCGCGCCAGCTGACCTATTTTTCGGCCTTTGAAAAGGATCAGGATATCCGGTGCGATATCGAGGCGGGCATGGCCAAGCTTTTGGGGGCGCGTGTGGCATGGTCGAATGCCGATAACGCACTTCAGATCCACGGCGGGAACGGATATGCGCTTGAATATCAGATCAGCCGGGTGCTGTGTGATGCGCGCATTCTGAACATTTTTGAAGGTGCCGCCGAGATCCAGGCACAGGTCGTCACCCGGGGAATTCTCGGGCGCTAAGCCGATAACATTCTGAAATACAGATTAATTTCTGATTTGAACCGTGGCCCCTGTGAACAACAAGGGCAAACTTGGCCCGTCATGCTTGGCGGGCCACTTTTCTATATCAACCTAAAGTATGATATCTTTCGCCTAACCCTCTAGTGCTAAATAAAACCAAACTGATAAGCAGAACCCTTAGAATCTGTAAAAAACAGGCTAAAGCCCTGTGGGGAAAAGGGAGAAACATTCAAATGAATCACGCCCTGAACATGTCAGAAAATTCTATTTTTGCGCGCATTAGCGAAGCCAAGACACTCTTTGATGAAAACGCCACCCAGCTTGCCGAAAGCCTGATTGGGGATTTGCTTGGCACAGGGCAAAGCAGCGCGGAATCAAGCAATCCGCAGCAGCACATCACTGCCCTTGCAGAGCGTTTTCGCACGATGGCCAATTCAACCTCAGCACGTGAGTTCAACCAGTGCTTTGGCAGTCATGAATTGGCACAGGCAACCGCAGGATTAACCCCCGATCAGCTTGTTCTTGCCTATCACAAGGCGGCATCTCATTGCGCGACTCTGGCGTCGCGAACAAAGTCGGTCAAAGCCACCCCATCGCTTCTCGATGCGGCACGCTGTGTATTGATGGCAGATATGGCCAGCCTGATGGCCGCCCAGCAAAAGGTCGTCGCCGATCAGCGGTCCGCCTCTGAAATTCAGTCGATGTCAGAAATCATCGAACGTGAAACCGATAACATCATTTCAGAAGTCGGCTTTCAGGCCGGTCGCACCAACGACGTGGCTCAGGCCATGGAAAGTGATGCCAGCGAACTTTCCCAACTGGTGGAACGCATTACAGCGACAACCGATATCGCCAGCAACAATGTCTCGACCGTTGCCTCTGCGACCGAGGAGCTGCAGGCATCCAGCCACGAAATTGCAGAACGCATCCACAAAACCAACGACATTGCCGGTCAGGCCGTGACCCGGGCGCAGGAAACCTCGCACACGATGAACAGCCTGTCGGAAACCGCAAGCGAGATCGGCAAGGTCGTCGATATCGTCAAACGCATTTCCGATCAGACCAAGATGCTGGCACTGAATGCGACGATCGAGGCCGCCCGCGCCGGAGATGCCGGCAAAGGGTTTGCCGTGGTTGCCAACGAGGTCAAGAACCTTGCAACCCAGACCGAAAAGGCGATCTCGGACATTAATTCACAGATTACCGCCATTCAGGGCGCCACATCGGAGGCCGTCACCGCAATCGAAGGCATCGGCGGTGCAATTGACGAGGTCAGCCAGCTTTCAACTGACATTTCGGCATCTGTCGAACAGCAAACAGCGGCCATTGGTGAAATTTCATCAAGCGCACAGGAAGTCTCGACCCACATGCGCGGCATTTCATCCGATATTGAGCTGGCCAGCCAGAAATCGCTAAATGCCAGTGAAACTGCAGAAAACCTGCGCATTCTGTCATCGAATATCCGCAACGACATATCGGAAATGGAAAGCCGTTTCCGCATGGTTCTGCGCAGCACAGAAAATGCCAACCGCCGCAACGAAGATCGGGTTCCGATTGCCGTTGACATCGACGTTGATTTTGGCGGGAACGACGTCAGAAGCGGCGTGACCGCGGATATGTCACTGGCCGGGTTACTTGCCCGGATTGAAGCCACAGAAAAAGATCGCAACAAACCGATCAAAATCACAATGGCCGATGGCACAATCCTGAACGGCATCGTCAAGGCAACATCGGGGCTTGGCACCCATGTGCAATTCACCGAACTGGACGAAAATGCCAATCAGGTGATCTTGAACCACCTGAAAAAAACACGCGATCACGACAACAAGATTGCTGATCTGGGGATCGAATTGGCCGCTGATCTGGGCAAGGTTCTGGAAAATGGTCTGCGCAATAATGAAATCACCAGCGAAGACCTGTTCCAACCACGCTATGAAGCAATCCCCGATACCGATCCAAAGCAATTCATGACGCCCTATATCCCCTTCACGGATCGCAACTTCACCCCGCTTCAGGAAGCCATCCTTGAAAAGGACAAACACATTGTCTTTGCCGCCGGGGTGGATTCAAACGGCTACCTGCCGACCCACAACAAGATATACAGCCAACCGCAAAAGCCCGGTGAACCGGCATGGAACATGGGCAACTGTCGCAACCGGCGCATCTTTGATGACCGTGCTGGTCTGATGGCGGCACGCAACACCAAGCCGCATTTGCTGCAAACCTATTTCCGCGACATGGGCGACAGCGTTGTCTTCATGAAGGAATGCGACGTCCCGATCATGGTCGATGGACAACAGTGGGGTAACCTGCGCATCGGTTACCGCGCTTAACGTCAAAACTCATTCACATGACCGGCCCGAGCAAACGATAAAAACAAAACACCCCGGACATTGTGCCGGGGTGTTTTAATATTCACCAACGTTCAGTCCATATCGACATTTGGATCAAGTGTGCGACCGCAGGATTGCCTCGGCGATTTCGCGTTCGATCTCTGCCGGATATTCATAGAAACCCGGTTTGAAGGACGCCGCACCCCCAGATGCCAGCCAGTCGATGCCGCGGATCAAAATGGCCGAGAACGGATCAAACAAATCCTTGCCAGATCCCCCCATCCCCGGCGCCAGGTTAAGCAGGCTTCCGCGGTTCAGAAGGTAAACTTCACGACTGTTATCAAGCTCAAACCGTTCAATATAGCGGCGCATCTTTGTCCGCGTTTGGCTATCAAGCCATTTAACATCAATCTCTGTATTGGAATGCCCGACATTGACCAGAACCGCCCCGCGACGGCATTGCTTGATTTGCTTTTCACCCAGAATGCCTGACAGGCCCGTTGCCGTAACAATGATCGCACATTCACGAAGACCATCTTCAAGCGAAACAACCCGGCATCCGTGATGCTGGGCTTCAAGTGCGCGCACAGGGTCACGTTCGGCAACCGATACCACCGCGCCAAGATTACGTGCACGTTCGGCAACCCCGCGACCAACCGGACCAAACCCGATTACCAGAACCGAACGCCCATAAAGCGCAAGTCCCGTCACATTGGAAAAGACCGGCCACATTTCCTGCGCAACGTGATGACGGTTATGCAGGCGGTCCTTGATGGCAATATCGTTCCAGTTAAAGACCGGGAAGGAATACGCAAGTTTTTCAACCCGGTGAACACCGGTCGTGGTCGCTTCAAGCGCCCCTTCGACCTTATGGCCCTTGTTAACAAAGGCCTCGATCAACTCACCCCCCATGTCAGCCACGATATCAGCCGGTTCGGACGACAGGATGTCGATGCTTTTGGCATATTCTTCGGGTGTCATCCCCGAAAACGCATGAACCTCAACACCATTGGCCGCCAGATAAGCTGCGGCAACATCATCGGTGCTATCTGGGTTACACGCCCCAACCTTGACCTTTGCCCCCGCCTTCACGAACGGCAGCAGGGTGGGAATAGTGTCTTCAAGAACGTGCTGGAAACTGACGATGGTTTTGTCGCGCAGGTCGCGCTTGGCAACATAGTTGCCGTATTTGGCCGTCACCGGGCAGATCACCTCGCGCCAGGCAAGGGTCTCCTCAGTGATCTGTTGGGCAAGGGCGGCGTCCTTGATACGGCTGGTCATGGAATTGGTCTCTTAACTTCGTGGGCGAATGATTACCCCACTAGTTAATGCCAGCCTGACCGGATGAAAAGACTTTCTGATCATCCGGTCAGGATCAGGTTTCGGTTTTACCGCCCTGGCCGTTCAGACCAACTGACCCGATCAATCACGCGCGGGACTGTTCAAGCCACGCTGAACGGCCGGACGTTCCAGCGCACGCTCAAGCCAGGCCGGAACGTTTTTAAATTCGTGATAGTCAACAAGATCACCTGCGTCATAAAAGCCGATCAGGTTGCGCACCCAACCAAGCGAGGCAATATCGGCAATGGTATATTCATCGCCCATGATCCAGTCACGCCCGTCAAGGCGGGTTTCAAGCACACCCAAAAGACGTTTGCTTTCGTTGCGATACCGGTCAAGCGGACGCGTGTCCTCGATCTCCTTACCAGCAAATTTGTGGAAGAATCCAAGCTGGCCAAAGATCGGACCGATCCCCCCCATCTGGAAGTAAACCCACTGGATCGCCTCGATACGCTTTGCTGGATCAGAAGGCAGGAACTTGCCGGTCTTTTCCGCCAGGTACTGAATGATCGCACCCGATTCAAACAGGCCAAGCGGCTCGCCATTTGGTCCGTTCGGATCAATGATCGCCGGAATTTTACCGTTGGGGTTCAGCGAAAGGAACTCCGGCGTCCAGGTTTCATCTTCGCCGATATTGATCAGATGCGGTTCATATTCCAAACCGGTTTCTTCAAGCATGATGGAAACCTTGACCCCGTTCGGGGTCGGCAGGGAATAAAGCTGGATAACATTCGAATTTTGCGCCGGCCAGCGTTTGGTAATCTCGAAACTCGACAGATCAGCCATGATAAAGCCCTTTCCAAGTCAATGTGTCGTTGACCACAAGATTTAGACCATCATGGCTATTGCGCCACCGGCAATCTGGCAACTTATTGTTTCCATGCACGCACAGCACGACGATAAACCAACCATGCTTGCGTCGCGTACCAAGGAAGGTCAAAATTGGTCTGCACCGTTTCACCGGCGCCCAAACCATCGACTAATTGCGAAATTATCCATCGTCTGGTTGCCTGTGATCACAGTTTGGCGCAGCATGGCCCTGCCTGAAATAAATCGGATGGTAATCGCTGTACGTAAGCAGCACAGGATTGCAAAAACCTCCCTTCGGAATAAATCTGCAGGCAGAAACAGGAAAGAACAGGAATGACTGGCTTTTTACAGATTGGCGTACTGCTGGCGATGGCTGCCGTTGCCGGGGTTTTGGTGATGGGCATTGTGTCCATGGCGCGGGGCAAGGATGCCCGCAAACAAAACAAGTTAATGCAATTGCGCGTCCTGCTTCAGGCCGTTGCCCTGTTGTTGCTTTTTATCCTGTCGCTGATAGCTGTCGGCTCTTAAGTCGCCCGCCACACACCGATCAGATCCCCCATACGCAGATTACGGACGGCACATGGTTCAACTGACACGTATCTATACAAAATCCGGTGACAAGGGGAAAACCGCCCTTGGCAATGGCTCGCGCGTTGCCAAAAACGATGTTCGCGTCGAGGCCTATGGCACCGTTGATGAGACCAATGCCGTATTGGGTGTCGCCCGCCTTCATGCCGATGGCGACATCGACGCCATGCTGGCGCGAATCCAGAACGACCTTTTTGACCTTGGCGCAGACCTCTGCACGCCCGGCGATGGCAGCGACGATAACCCTGAACAGCCCGCCTTGCGCATCACCGCCAAGCAGACCGAACGCCTTGAACAAGAGATCGATGAAATCAACGCAGCGCTCAATCCGCTGAAATCATTTGTTTTACCCGGCGGCAGTGCGCTTTCGGCACAGCTTCATGTTGTCCGTACTGTTTCGCGCCGGGCTGAACGGCTGATTGTCGAACTGGCCGGGATCGAGACCATCAACCCGGAAGCCGTTCGCTATATCAATCGCCTGTCAGACCACATGTTTGTTCTGGCCCGCCATGCCAATAATGGCGGCAAGGATGATGTTCTCTGGCAGCCCGGACTAACCCGATAATCTGACCCGATCAGAAGATTGCCGGACAAAATCCTTGTTCCCATGCGGATTTTTGCCGTATCAAGACCGCGAAGGGCATCAAGATTTTCGTGAAGAAGTTGTCGTTAACGTCAACACCTTTACGTAAATTGACATCCTGCGCATCACTACCTATTGTGCATCGCGGGGAAAACATTACCATGCGGGCCCGCTGGCCTCCTGCCCCGGCAGGAAGCAAAAAGCCCGCAGTTTCGACAACAAAAACGAACAGGTCTGTCATGAAGGTTCTTGTCGCCGTTAAGCGCGTTGTGGATTACAACGTCAAGATCCGTGTCAAACAGGACCAGTCTGGCGTTGAGTTGAACAACGTTAAGATGTCCATGAACCCGTTTGACGAAATCGCCGTTGAAGAGGCCATCCGCCTCAAGGAAGCAGGCACCGCCACCGAAGTGGTTGCTGTGTCGCTCGGCGTTAAACAGTGCCAGGAAACCCTGCGCACCGCCCTTGCCATGGGTGCCGATCGCGGCATTCTGGTCGAAACCGAGGACGAGCTGCAGCCGCTTGCTGTTGCAAAACTCCTGAAAGAAGTCGTTGCCAAAGAAAGCCCGGATCTTGTGATCCTTGGCAAACAGGCAATTGATGATGACGCCAACCAGACCGGTCAGATGCTGGCTGCACTTCTGGATTGGCCGCAGGGCACCTTTGCATCCAAAGTTACCGCTTCTGACGGCAAACTGGATGTCACCCGTGAAATCGACGGTGGTCTCGAAACCATCAAGATTGATCTTCCGGCCATCGTGACCACTGACTTGCGTCTCAACGAGCCGCGTTACGCGTCACTGCCGAACATCATGAAAGCCAAGAAAAAGCCGCTCGACACCCTGAGCCCGGCCGACCTTGGCGTTGATACCGCGCCGCGCCTGAAAACCCTGAAAGTCACCGAACCGGAGGCACGTCAGGCAGGTGTCAAGGTTGCCGATGTCGCAGAGCTTGTCGACAAGCTCCGCAACGAAGCAAAAGTAATCTAAGCGGGGATCAATCAAATGAGCATTCTTGTTATTGCCGAACACGACAATACCGAACTGAAGGGCGGCACGCTTAACACCGTTGCAGCTGCACAGAAGATCGGTGGCGACATCACCGTTCTTGTCGCCGGTGAAAACTGCCGTGGCGTTGCCGACGCCGCAGCAAAAGTCGATGGCGTTTCCAAGGTTCTGGTTGCCGACAACGCAGCCTACGGCCACTTCCTGGCTGAAAACATGGCCGGTCTGGTTTCCGAACTTGCCAATGACTACAGCCACGTTCTGGTTCCGGCTTCGACCTCGGGCAAAAACTTCATGCCGCGCGTTGCGGCAATGAAAGACGTCGCACAGATCTCCGACATCACCGATGTCGTCAGTGCCGATACCTTTGTCCGTCCGATCTATGCCGGTAACGCCATGGCGACCGTTCAATCGTCTGACGCACTGAAACTGATCACGGTTCGGACCACGGGCTTTGATCCGGTTGCTGGCGAAGGCGGCTCTGCTGCCATCGAAGATGTTGCCACTGTAGCAGATGCTGGCAAATCCAGCTTCGTTGGTCAGGAACTGACCGAGTCGGAACGTCCGGAACTCAGCGCTGCAAGCATTGTCATCTCTGGTGGTCGCGGCATGGGGTCGGGTGAAAACTTCCACCTGATCGAACCGATTGCCGATAAACTGGGGGCCGCAATTGGCGCATCACGCGCTGCAGTTGATGCCGGTTACGCCCCGAACGACTGGCAGGTCGGTCAGACCGGCAAAGTTGTTGCACCGCAGCTATACATTGCTGTAGGCATTTCGGGTGCTATTCAGCACCTTGCCGGCATGAAGGACAGTAAGGTCATTGTCGCAATCAACAAGGACGAAGAAGCACCGATCTTCTCGGTAGCGGATTACGGACTTGTCGGTGACCTGTTTGAGGCCCTTCCCGCTCTGGCGAGTGAACTCGACAAATAATCTGATCCCATTTAGGGTCAAAACACTGCATTCTGTTGTTTTGACCCTAAGGGACGAGTGGGGAACAAATGGCTTCGTTGGAAGATATTAAAACCATTGGCGTAATCGGCGCCGGTCAAATGGGCAATGGTATTGCGCATGTGATCGCCCTTGCCGGTTACGACGTCCGAATTCTCGACATTTCGCAAGATGCCCTTGATAAGGCCATCGGCGTGATGGACAAGAACATGGAGCGTCAGGTCAAGAAAGAGCTGATTACTGCAGCGCAAAAAGATGCTGCACTTGCGCTGATCTCAACCGGAACGGAATATTCCTTCCTGTCTGATTGTGATCTGGTGATCGAAGCGGCCACCGAGAACGAAGAGATCAAGAAACAGATCTTCAAGGCGCTGTGCCCGGTTCTTGGCCCGGAAGCCATCATTGCCACCAACACATCATCCATTTCAGTGACCCGTCTGGCGTCCTACACGGACCGTCCGGCGAAGTTCATGGGCATGCACTTCATGAACCCGGTCCCGCTGATGAAACTGGTGGAACTGATCCGGGGTATCGCAACGGATGAAACCACCTATCGCACCATCCACGAGCTGACCAAAAAGCTTGGTAAGGACACGGCAAGTGCCGAAGACTTCCCGGCCTTTATCGTCAACCGTATCCTGCTGCCGATGATCAACGAGGCGATCTACACCCTTTATGAAGGTGTGGGGAACGTCAAATCCATTGATGCGGCAATGCGCCTGGGTGCGAACCATCCGATGGGCCCGCTGCAACTTGCAGACTTTATCGGGCTTGATACCTGCCTGTCGATCATGCATGTCCTGCACGATGGCTTGGCCGATACCAAGTATCGCCCCTGCCCGCTTCTGGTCAAATATGTCGAAGCCGGATGGCTTGGCCGCAAGGCTGGCCGTGGCTTTTACGACTACAGCGGCGACGAACCGGTCCCGACCCGCTAATTGCCGTGCATTTGGCATCGAAATATTCGCATCAAAGCCGTTGCATTCGCAGCGGCTTTTTTGTTGTAATCTGCCCCCCCATTGACAACGCGATGACCCAGCCCAGCCCTGTCGGTCAGGCGACCTTATCAACCGTGTTTGACAAATTTTCAGCATATTTATAGCGCACTGTCAGATGAATTCACGCCAAACGAGGATCAAAACCCAAGAAGCCCCCTCTTTTAACGACAGGGAATTTTTGCCGGTCATCGCAGGTCGCCGGTTTCTTTCCTCTGACATCCAAAATTCTTATTCCACAGACTTTAAACCCCTGATCTAGTACCAACATTAGGATCAGGACCTATTTAATTTATACATCCGGATAATCATGAGCATCACAGTTGTTGGAAGTTCGAATTTTGATTTTGCCGCGCAGGTGGCAAAGCTCCCGCGTCAGGGACAAACTGTCAGTGCAAAGGATTACAAAACAGGCCCGGGCGGCAAGGGCTGCAATCAGGCCCTGGCGGTTTCCAGACTTGGTGTCGAACCTGTGTTCATCTCGAAAATCGGTGATGACATGCTTGGACGGCAGTTTTTGGAAACGCTTGCCTCTGAGGGGCTTGGCACCAGTCAACTGATCATCACCGACGAAGCACAAACCGGTACTGCGCTGATCTCAATTGATGAAGCAGGCGAAAACATGATCACGGTGGTTGGCGGTGCGAACATGACCCTGAGCCGCAACGACCTGCGTGACAAGCAAGAACACCTGCGTGACTGCGACTATCTGTTGTTACAGCTTGAATGTCCGGCCGTCGCCGTTGATTGTGCGATCAAACTTGCCCGCGAAGGCAAGGCAAAGGTCATCCTTGATCCGGCCCCGGTTGCTGATCTGGTGGTGATGCGCGATTTGCTTGCCCTGACACATATTGTCACCCCCAATCAAAGTGAATGCCTTGCCCTGACCGGTATTGAACCAACGGACGCAATCTCGGCCAAAGTTGCAGCCGAAAAGTTGCATGAAATGGGTCCGGAAACCGTGGTTATCAAAATGGGCAGTGCGGGCGCGTTTTATTCCTCAAACGGACAAACCGGCATGGTGCCGGGCTTTGACGTCAGTGCAATCAATACTGTCGCTGCGGGCGATTGCTTTAATGCCGGGCTGGCTGTTGCGCTGAATGGCGGTCAATCGCTTGGCGATGCTGTTCGGTTTGGCTGTGCCACCGGCGCTTTGTCGACCACCAACAATGGGGCCGCACAATCCGCCCCGGCATTGGCAGACGTTCTTGCCCTGCTGAAAGACGGCGAGGTCTAGGACGTTTTCCCCCCGGATCGGTGCATTTTAGGCGTGCGTCGTTGGTCGTCGCGTTTGGGTGGGTTTGTTGTTCAGGACGTCTGATCAATCAGATGTTCAAAGTATGCAATAACCGCTGGTGCGTCCCATTGGGCGATGCCCTCAAGCTTGCCGCGCAAAGTACCCTTGGCGTCATAAACAAAACTGGTCGGCAGGCCTCGTGCCCCCATGCTGCGCGCAATTGCCCCGCGTGGATCAAGGACGACGTCAAGGTGTTCGATTCCATTGGTGGCAAAGAATTCTGAAACCGCCTCTGCGCCGCCACGGTCCTGACTGAGCGCCAAAACCCGGAACGGCTTATCTGCCATTTCCACCGACAAACGATCCAGATCAGGCATTTCCTTGACACAGGGCACGCACCATGTCGCCCACAGATTGACCAAAACAACCTGTCCTTTCAGGCTGTTAAAGGTGACCTCATTGCCATTTTCATCGACAAATGCCAGATCTTCGGGCAAAGAACCGCCTTCTGATGGCACAACCATTTTTGAAAGTTCTTGCGGGAATTGCGTATCAGCAAAGGCAGGGGTTGCATAAATGCCCGAGATGGCGACAATCACGCCAAGTTTTACGTAACGAAGCAATGCCTTCACGACACCCACCTTTCCAAGACTGCGGATCAAAATGACCGACCAAAACGCCACTGACCAGAAAAACGCAAACTCCCTTTGGGGCGGCCGCTTTGAAGCAGGCCCGTCAGCCATCATGGAAGAAATCAATGCCTCCATCGGTTTTGACAAGCGCCTTTACGCCCAGGATATTCAGGGCTCCAAAGCCCATTGCGCCATGCTGGTCAAGCAGAACATCATTCCTGCTGAAGATGGCGAAAAGATCACCAACGGTCTAGACCAGATTCTTCAAGAAATCGAGAGCGGCGACTTCAAATTCTCGGCTGCCCTTGAAGACATCCATATGAATGTCGAAAGCCGCCTGCGCGAATTGATCGGTCCGGCGGCGGGTCGCCTGCATACTGCGCGCTCGCGAAATGATCAGGTTGCCACCGATTTCAAACTGTGGGTCCGTGATGTTGCCCTTGGCGATCTTGAAGTTGGCCTCAAGGGCCTGCAGGATGCCCTGATCGCACAGGCCGAAACCCACGCTGAAACCATCATGCCGGGCTTTACGCATTTGCAGGCAGCCCAGCCGGTCACATTTGGTCATCATCTTTTGGCCTATGTCGAAATGTTTGGCCGTGATCGCGGACGTGTGGCCGATTGCCGCACCCGTATCAACGAAAATCCGCTGGGTTCTGCTGCCCTGGCTGGAACGCCCTATCCGATTGACCGCCACATGACGGCAAGCGCACTGGGCTTTGATCGCCCGACGGCAAACTCACTTGATGCGGTATCGGATCGTGACTTTGCGCTTGAATACCTCAACGCCGCATCGATTACCGCCATGCATCTGTCACGTCTGGCCGAAGAAATGGTCATCTGGTGCTCGGCCCAGTTCCGCTTTATCGGCATGTCCGACAAATTCTCGACCGGCTCGTCGATCATGCCGCAGAAACGCAACCCGGATGCGGCTGAACTGATCCGCTCCAAGATCGGGCGTATTGTTGGCTGCTATAACGGCTTGATGCTGTCGATGAAGGGCCTGCCACTGGCCTATTCCAAAGACATGCAGGAAGACAAGGAACCGGTATTCGAGGCCCACGACCATCTTGGCCTGTGTGTTGCTGCCATGACCGGCATGATCGCCGATATGAAGGTCTTTGCTGATAACATGCGTGCTGCTGCCGGTGCGGGCTACACCACCGCAACCGATCTTGCCGATTGGCTGGTGGCCGAACTTGGCATGCCGTTCCGCGATGCCCATCACGTTGTTGGTGCGACCGTCAAGCTTGCCGAAACCAAGGGGTGTGATCTTGATCAGCTGTCCCTTGAAGACCTGCAGGGGATCGAACCCAAGATCACCAATGCGGTTTATGATGTGCTCACGGTCGAGGCATCGGTTGCCGCCCGCCAAAGCTTTGGCGGTACCGCGCCGGTTCGCGTCAAGGAATCGGTCGCGAGCGCAAAGGAAAGGTTTCTGAAATGAACAACACCTTGCTAAAACGCAGCGCCATGGTCGCATTGGCCATTGTCTTGGGACTTTCGGTGGCGGCATGTGGCAAAAAAGGGCCGCTCGAACCGCCAACCGATGCAGGTCATGAATATCCAAGGGATTACCCCACCCAATGAACCATTTTGAATATATTGATGGCGTCCTTCACGCAGAAGGCGTTTCGCTGCCGGAAATGGCTGATAAAGTCGGCACTCCGTTCTTTTGCTATTCGACGGCAACGCTTGAGCGCCATTACAAGGTCTATGCTGACGCGTTTGACGGGCTTGATGCCACTGTCTGCTTTGCGGTCAAGGCCAACTCAAATCAGGCAGTTCTGAAAACGCTTGGCAATCTTGGGGCGGGTGCCGATGTTGTTTCGGTTGGTGAAATGCGCCGTGCCCTGCGCGCCGGTATTTCACCATCCAAGATCATCTTTTCAGGGGTTGGCAAGGCCGACGCCGAAATGCGCGAGGCACTTGACGCCGACATCGCGCAGATCAATGTCGAAAGCATTCCCGAGCTGATCGAACTGAACCGTGTTGCCATCGACATGGGCAAAAAGGCGCGCATTGCGCTTCGCATCAACCCGCATGTTGACGCCAAAACCCATGAAAAGATCGCAACCGGCAAAGCCGAGAACAAATTTGGCATCGACTGGCCCCGTGCGATTGAGGTCTATCGTGATGCGGCAACAATGGACGGCATCGAAATCACCGGCATTGCCATGCACATCGGTTCCCAGTTGACCGACCTGACCCCGTTCCGCGAGGCCTTTACCCGTCTTTCCGGTCTGGTCGAACAATTGCGCGCCGAAGGTATTGATATCCGCAACCTTGACCTTGGGGGCGGGCTTGGCATTGCCTATCAGGGTGAAACACCGCCGCTTCCTGATGCCTATGGCCAGATGGTGCGCGAAACTGTTGGCCACCTTGGTTGCCACATTACGCTGGAACCGGGTCGCCTGATTGCCGGGAATGCCGGGATCATGGTGTCACGTGTCATGTACATCAAAGACGGCGAAGCGAAACGCTTTGTCATTCTTGATGCCGCCATGAATGACCTGATCCGCCCGACACTTTACAGCGCCTACCACGAAATCGTTCCGGTCAATGAACAGCGTGAAGACGATCAACAGGCAACTGTCGATGTGGTTGGTCCGGTTTGTGAAACCGGCGACACCTTTGGCAAGGACCGCAAATTGCCCGACGACCTCAAGCCAGGTGATCTGGTTGCCGTGATGTCAGCCGGTGCCTATGGTGCGGTGATGTCGTCGACCTATAACACCCGCGCACTCACGCCGGAAGTTCTGGTCAAGGGCAACAACTTTGCCATCGTCCGCCCGCGTCAGGAAATCGATGACCTGATCAACATGGATCAGGTGCCGTCCTGGCTCAGCAACGCCTAAGGGCGGATACTTTCTGATCTGAACTTGCTTTTGGGGCGGTTGGCGATGTGCCTGCCGCCCTTTTATTTTGCGCAAAAACGGTCGAACTGCTTGACCGCCCCCCTTAAAACCCCAAGCTGTAAGGGATGGCAGGTGCAATCAATGTTGCACCATATCGACAAGCAGGGATCACCAGACCTATGTCGTTGATACCACCGTATCCCGAAATGGAACACCATGTGCGCAAGACGCGCATGGTCATGCTGTGGGAAACGGTCTGGCCGTGCTTGATCCCGTCGCTGTCGATTGGGATGCTGGTTGTCGGGCTGACCCTGACCGGGACATTCGAATTACTGCCCGCAACCGGGCATATCATCCTGCTATCGATCCTGTCGGTCGCGGCCATGGTTGCTGTTGTCGCACCATGGCGCAATTTTCGCACCCCGACGCGGCGCGAGATATTGCACCGGATCGAAATCGAAAACCGGCTCAGGAACAATCCGCTACAAAGCCTTGAAGACCATATCGCCGACACAGACGATCCGCTGACGAGCTTGCTGTGGCAACGGCAATTGGGTCTGCATGAAACCGCCCTTGCCAATCTGCGTTTGCCCCGCCCGATCCCTGCGATTACCCGCATTGACCGGTTTGGGCTGACGGCCATCCCGGTATTGCTGCTTTTTGTCGGCCTGATGACGGGCAGCGACCATGTTTCTGAACGGTTTTCAAAAGCCTTCAGCCCGCTGCAACGTCTTGGGGCCGCAGATTTCAGTGCCACATTGTGGGTCACACCGCCGGCATACACCGGGCAGATTCCCCGAATTCTGCAATTCAGTTCCCTCGAAAATGACAGCATCCCTGAAGTCGTTCGTAACAACAGCGCCACGGACCAAAACAGGCCCAATGATGTCATGTCGGTGCAGGTCCCGGCGGGATCGACCCTTGATGGCAGCATATCAAGCATCTGGAAACCCAGCCTGACCACCCCCAACGGGGATTATGCCTTTAGCGAAAGCGGCGAAAACAGCTATGTCCTGTCAAGCACCATTGACCAGTCGGGTCAGTGGCGTGTTTCGGTTTGGGGCAATGATCGCCTGACACTTGATATCAAAGTGCTGGCCGATACGATTCCAAGCCTGTCCTTTGTCAGCCCGCCCACCATTACCAGACGCGATCACATGCGCCTCGACTATGTCGCCAGTGATGATTACGGATTGGCCAGCCTTGATCTGGTCATTACACCGGCAGCAGAACCAGAAGCGCGCAGGCAATATGGTCCGATAGATCAGATTGTCATTGATCTGAAAGGCGAAGGTGTCGCTGCCAACGCGATGCCGACCCGTGTGGAAGGGCCGCGCTTTGTTGATCTGGTTGCCCATCCCTGGGCCGGGCTGCCGGTCAACATTCAGATGGTATCAAACGACAATGCCGATCAGCGTGGTGAAAGTGACATACGGTCCCTGATCCTGCCCGAACGGGAATTCACCCATCCTGTGGCGCAAAAACTGATTGCCATTCGCCGCGGGTTGCTGCGCTTTCCCGACCGCGCTCAGGAAATGCATCAGGCCATCCTGCCGGTTCTTTACGCCCCGCAGGCCTTTAATGGTCATATTGGCGTTTTCCTGACCTTGTCGGTTGCCGAAACCCGACTTGCGGCAAATCTGAGTAATACGGATGTTCATCAGGACGTCGCCGGCCTGTTGTGGCATATCGCCGAAGAGATCGAACGCGGCAGCTACGGCATTGCCGAACGCAACCTGATGGAAGCCGAAGAACGCCTGCTTGAAGCACTTGCCAACCCTGACGTCACCGAAAGCGAGATTGCCCGCCTGATTGATGAGTACCGCCAGGCATTAAATGAATATCTGGCAGCACTGATGCGCGAAAGCCCGCAAACCGACGACGAACAGCCCACCGCAAGCGCAACACTGGAACAACAGGACCTGTCGCGCATCATCGACCAGATTGATTCACTCATGCGTGCAGGCGCACGTGATCAGGCCCGCCAATTGATCGACCGGCTGCGCGAACTGGTCGAAAACATGCAGGTCACCACCGGACAGGGCGGAATGGACATTACCTCCAGCTTACGCGACATGCTTGATGGCATGCGCGACCTGTCGCGCCGTCAACAGGATCTGATGAACGAGGGCGACAATGCATCGGCGCAAAACGGCAACGGTCAACGCGCCAACGAGCAACAGGGCCTTGCCGATGACGCAGGCAACATCCTGGAAAATCCCGGCCTTGGGCAGTTTGGCGATGTCAGCGGTATGAACGCAGTCATAAACGCCATGCGAGGTGCCGCAGAGGCCCTTGGCAACAATCGCTCCCACGAGGCCCTGCAATATCAACACCAGGCCATGGAGGCCCTGCAACGCGGCATAGGCGAGATCAACCGCGCCCTTGAAGGCCTAAGTCAGATGGCACCGATGCTTGAAGATCTTGACGGATCAGGTCGCCGTGACCCGCTGGGCCGCCCGGTCGGGGGCAATGGCACCACCATTATTCCCGATGTAAACACCCTTGAGCGGGCCTGGCGCATCCTGCAGGAACTGCGCCGTCGGTCTGGCGACCCGGACCGTCCCCAGATCGAACAGGACTATATCGACCGATTGCTCAAACGCTTCTGATCACCGATCAACGATCGCATTAACACCCTCCGGTCAGACACCCAATCAAGCAAAAAGGCAGCGCCACATCAGCGCTGCCTTTTTTAATCATGTCAGGTCGTATCAGCTCGCTTAAGGCTCGACCGCTTCACGCGGATCAAGGAAGGTCACTTGCAAACGGGTTGCCGTCGGGTTCGGACGACGAATTCTGGTTTCAACCGTCAGGCTTTCGCCAACAGGCAACATCTGTTGCTGCATGGGCATTTCAGCCCCGGTGGAGACTAGCGATTCATCATAGATCAACGGAACCTTCTTGCGCTGAACCACCCGATCAAGCGGGTCAAGAAGCTCGATCAGCAGATAGGGCAGCGGACGCGGCTCTTCTACGATATTGACGATCTCTGCGCGCACGACAAGAACGTCAACGCCGTCCTCTTCTTCGCGGGTCGGTGGCAATTCGCGAATATCAAGGCCTTCACCAACATGGGGAACATCCAGTCCGACCATGTCATAGACCTTGGCAATCGGCGGCCACAACTCGATGATCTGATCCTTGGCGAAATAACCGCCCGCACCGATACCACCAAGCAACAACAGGAAGATGATCCAGCCAACGATACCCTTTTTCTTTTTGGGTTCCGGCTTGGGGTTGTTGCGAATGAGCTGCTGCGGGATCGGGGGCGGATCAGGGATCTTGTCGGCATCTTCAAAGCCCGGGTCAACCGCGCCACCGCCCATTTGATCTGCATTGAAGTCAGCACCAAGCGAGCCTTCCTCGTTAAAGGGTGGCGGAAGATCGTTTTCGGGTGCGGGCGCAGGGGCCGGTTCGGCCTTCTTTGCGCCGGGCGGGTCCTGATGCCAGCTATTGCCGCAGCTTTTACAGCGCACGGTTCGGCCCTTCGGGCCGATTGCTTCGGTCTTAACTGAGTATTTCTTCGAACACTCTGGGCAAGTAATGATCATTGCAAACCTGGCATTTCGATGACGGCAGCATCAAACATGGGGGAGGCATGAAATTGTTCACAACTGACGGCCCCCTATCCCGTCAGCCAAGACGTACACTATATGTAAATAGCGCCGATTTAACAGACTGTTAAGTACAGATAACAGAAGCTGCCCGGATTTGGGTGTCAAATCATTGCATATCCGCGCAGATCGTGGCATCCGAAAACAAAAATAAAAACCGCTGTATCCGGTTAATTCATTTTCGATATTGTCACGACAGCGACACATTCCAACCCTGTAAGGCAATAGAGAAAGCCGCTATAAGCTGCGAAAGCAGTCGCCAACGCAGACCGTCATTCTGCCAGATGGAGCACGAATTTTGACCGATGTCGTCAGTTTCAGGAATGTCGGAGTCCGCTATGAGTCCGGACCGGAAATTCTGCGCGATCTCAATTTTTCATTGGGCCGCGGCAGCTTTCATTTCCTGACAGGTGCTTCGGGGGCTGGTAAATCGACTCTGATGCGGCTTTTATATTTGGCGTTGCGCCAGACGCGCGGGGAAATATCGATTTTCGGGCGCGATAACATCCGTATCCCGCGCGAAGAACTTCCGGCGATTCGCCGCAAAATCGGCGTCGTGTTTCAGGACTTCCGTCTGATCAATCACCTGACCACCTTTGAAAACGTCGCCTTGCCGCTTCGGGTTGCCGGGGTGGAAGACCTGCAGATTCGCAAAAACGTCACCGAACTTCTCGAATGGGTCGGACTTGGCGATCATATCAACGCCCAGCCATCCCGGCTTTCGGGTGGTCAGCAACAACGTGTTGCCATTGCGCGCGCCGTAATTGGTCGCCCTGCCCTTCTGCTGGCAGATGAGCCGACCGGTAACGTCGATGACCGAATCGCCATGCGCTTGCTGTATCTTTTTGAAGAACTCAACAAACTTGGCACAACCGTCCTGATTGCGACCCATAATCGCCAGTTGGTCAAACGGTTCGGCCATACCCAATGGCTGCTTGAAGGTGGTACCTTGCACGATACGACCAACACTGGCTGATATCACCCCCTTAACCGTTCAAGGTTAGTCGTTACAGGATCAACAGGACCAGCAAACGATCATGGCATTCCGCGCACCTCCATCGCACTTACCTCTGGAAAGCGATTCTTCCGCACGTTTCTTGCCAAGCATCGTTGCCCTGATGGTTGCCCTGCTGACTTTTTCAATCGTCGGGCTTGCAGCCCTGCATGACAGTGTCGGTCAATGGTCGGGACAAATCGAAGGAAGCCTGTCCATTCAGGTGCCCCCGACCGAACTTGCCAATCGTTCCCCCATCGAACGCGAAGAAGCCCTTCAGAAAACGGTTGATGCAATCATTGATGAAGTTTCCACCCTGCCCGGCATCGCCCGGATAGAGGAACTCAGCCCCGATACCATGGCTGCCCTGCTTGAACCGTGGCTTGGCCCTGATGAAGTCATCAGCGAACTTCCCATTCCGCGCATCATCGAAATCACACCGGAAACCGGGTTCAGTTATGACGCCCTTGAAACCCGCTTGGGGGTCATTGCCCCCGAAGCCGTGCTGGATGACCATCGCATCTGGATCGAACGCATCGCCGATGTCGCCTTTTCGGTCGAACTTGCTTTGGCGCTTTTGATCATCGTTCTGTTTGGTGCAACCATGCTTTCGGTCGTATTTGCCACGCGTTCGGGCCTTTCGATCCATCATCGCATCATTGAATTGCTGCATCTGATCGGTGCGCAGGATGGCTATATCGCCCGTCAGTTCGGGCGTCACAACCAGCGGCTTGCCTTCTTTGGCGCACTAATTGGCCTGCTGATTGCGCTGCCTGTCTCTGCGCTGATCGGCTGGCTTGGCATGCGGGCGGGATGGCCAATTCCGTCACTGGTTCTAAGCCCCTCTTTCATCGCGCTGATTGTTGCCATTCCCTTTGTTGTTGCGATGGTTGCAGGTATCACAGCAACCCGAACTGTCCTACGTGTCCTACACCGGATGTTGTAACCCGTTGAAGGTCTTCGTATAGTCGGGTGTCATTACTTCCCTTTAGGGATCATGGCCTTGGCCCTCTCAGGAGTTCCGGATTTATGCCAGATCGCCCCCATTTAGGCACGCATTCATGAACAAGCCCCCATTGAGTGTGCAGCATCGCCGCCGCTTCCGGCGGTTTCGCTTTCTGCTTTCCAGCCTGATCATTTGCGGGCTGATTTGGGCGGCGGGTTTTGTCTGGTATGTCGATTACATCCCCAAAACGGTTAAGAACCCCACCCAGCATACCGATGCAATCGTTGTTCTGACCGGCGGCAGTGAACGCCTGTCAGAAGGGCGGCGTCTTCTTGCGCGCGGGTTGGCCGATAAACTTTTCATATCGGGTGTCTATCGCGGGGTTGAGGTCGACGAACTTCTGTCCGTGGGAAAATCAGACCCGCGTCTGATCGCCTGCTGTGTGGTTCTGGGGCACGTTGCGGAAAACACCCGTGGCAATGCGATTGAAACGGCTGTCTGGATGTATGAGGAAGGCTATAAAAGCCTGCGCATTGTGACGGCAAACTATCACATGCCAAGATCGCTTCTGGAATTCAAAAGCCTGATGCCCGATGTCAATATCATCGCCCATCCGGTCTTTCCCGATACCGTAAAAATCGAAAACTGGTGGCGTTTCCCGGGCAGCACAGCCCTGATCGCCAGCGAGTACAACAAGTATGTTTTTGCCAGCATGCGCAACACGCTGCTGAACTGGTTGCCAAATGGCGATCGCAAGGCATTGCGCAGCCCCGGCAACGCGCCGGAGCGCGATGAATACTCCGCATCCAACACGACGAACAAGGATGGCTGAACAATCGGCATTTTCTGATTGCAATATTGCTGTTACAAAACAGCGAATACTTGGGCGTATGAAGGATTTTATCTGAATGAGAACCCTCCGCGCGTTGTTGTTTAACGTGTTGTTTTTTGGCGGTACGGCGGCGCTTTGCATTGTGTTGACGCCACTGATGGTGTGTGGGCGCAAGGCCAACCAGTTTGTCGGCCATGCCTGGTGTCGACTGATCCAGTTTATGCTGCGCTATTCGGTTAACATGCGTAAACGCTTCGTCGGCTTGGAAAACCTGCCGGACGGACCGTGTATCCTTGTTGCCAAACATCAGTCTGCATGGGAAACCCTGACATTCCACACGGTGGTCAATGACCCGGCCTATATCCTGAAAAAGGAACTGACCCGCATTCCGCTGGTCGGGCAGTTTCTGGTACTTTCCGGGCAGATCGCGGTGGATCGCTCGGCGGGTGGTTCCGCACTCAAGGACATGATCAAGGGTGCGTCCAAGGCACTTGAGGAAAGCCGTCAGGTGATTATTTTCCCCGAAGGCACACGCACACCACCGGGGTCCAACCGCCCGTACCATCCCGGTATCTATGCGCTTTACAAGGCCTTCCCGGAAACCGATGTCATCCCGGTTGCACTTAATTCCGGCATGTTCTGGGGCCGCGACAGCTTTATGAAATACGGTGGACGGGTGACGATGGAATTCCTGCCGCCGATGGAAAAGGGTCTTGATCGCAAGACCTTCATGACGGAAATCAAAACCCGCATCGATCAGCGCACCCGCGAACTCGAAGCCGAAGCGCAGTCTGAATTCCAACTGCCCATGCTGACCTCTGACGATATTGATGCCGAAAAGGCCATCGAAGACGCCAAGACCGACTCAGCAAAATAAGTGCTCGGCTGACTGCGCCTGTACCGACAAAACAAAAGGCCCGTGATACCGCCTGGTATCCGGGCCTTTTTCATTTGTATCGGTCGCGTCAGCGTCAGGTTTTCTTACGCGTGACAAGCCAGATCCCCGATACGATCAACGTGATCCCGGCCAGATGATAAAGATGCAGCGCTTCGCCCAGAAAGACGATGGCAAGCCCGCTTGAACACACCGGAATCAGATACATGAACACCCCGGCCTTGGCAGGCCCAACCATTGAGACGCCCTTGTTCCAGAACATATACCCCAGGAACGCGGGTCCGGCGCCGATATAGAATATCTTGATCATATCCGGCCAAACCGGGTCCAGACTGGTAAAGAACGGTTTGCCATCCACCACCAGTGCCCAGACATAAAGCGGGGTCAGGAAACACAAACCAATCAGTGCTGATACAAAAACCAGACTAAGCGGGTGAACACCCCTTGGTGCGCGTTTCAGAAACATCGAATAGGCCGCCCAGACCATGGCCGACATCATCGCCAGCACATCACCCAGAACGAAATCCATTCTGGCAAAAACCGATGCATCCCCCTTGGCAATGATTGTCGCGGTCCCGGCCCCTGCGATCAGAACGCCACACCATTGACCAAGCTTTGGCTTGTCTGCGGTGAGTGCTGCGGCAAACAGCAACACCCAGATTGGCGTCGTCGCGTTCAAAAGCCCGGTATTGACCGCCGTGGTATTATAGGCCGCCAGATAGATGACCACGGAAAACAGAAACACACCGGTAAAGCCGATCAGGAACATCGACAATTTGTGTTGTGCCATAATCGCAAGGTCGCGCTTCAGGTATTTAAAGCAAAATGGCAGCAGCAAACAAATCGCAACGATCCAGCGCCAGAACGACAGTGCTTCAAACGGTACGGTTTCATTGATGCCGCGCGCAACAACGTGATTTGACCCCCACATCAAGGTGCAGGCCACCAGCATCATATAGGCGACTGTCATCGGCGTTTGCGCCCCGCTGTCTGCGGTCGCAGCGTTTGATCCGGTTGACTGGCTCATCAGATCCCCGCCCCCATATTGATCTCGCCATATTCTCGGCGGACCAAATCCATCAAATCGTGCAGGGGCGGATCAACGATCCCCATTTCATCCAAATGCAGCACTGTATTTTCCAGATATTCAAGGTTGGGGCCAATATTGCCATGCGCTGCGACAATGATCTCGACAGCGGTGCGGACCGGCAAATTCCCGGCATATTGTTCGTGGGTCGGATCGGCAACATAGGTGTGCGCGATCACCTTGCGACCGTCGTGAAGTTCGACCTCGACATCGGCCGGGATATAGGTGTTGGTCACCAATTCGCGCTCATCAAGATAGGCTTTCACCTTTGACCAGTTTTCGTGGGCGATCCGAAACGCGTTACCAACACATTCCCCGCCCTTGTTCAGGCCAAGAACCAGGCCGGGATTTTCCGGCGTTCCGCGATAATGATGGGAATAGATACAAAACGACCGATGGTAGCCAGGCAAAAGCGCACGCGAACATTCCACGAACTCAAACCCCGGCCGCCACAACAGCGAACCATATCCAAAAACCCACTTATCCCGGGCATCCGTCAAACCAACCTCCGGCAGACACTTGCAACAATTTCAGCTTCAGGCGAAACCAGAATCAGGACCCTAGCGCTTCATGATGACCAATGCCACCCCAAGGGCGGCAATTGCAAACCCGGCAAAACCAAGGAGGCCGAGTTGCTCGTCAAACAGCACCCACGCAAAGAAAGCAGCCGTGGGCGGCACAAGATAAAACATGCTGGCAACCCGGGTCGCTTCACCCTGCTTGATCAGAACCATCAACAGCATGATTGCCCCGATTGACAGAACCAGCACCAGCCACGCCATCGCCAGAATGAAATCCATGCTCCATTCAACCGTCAGCGGTTCCTTGAACAGGGCGATAACACCGACAAAGGCGCCTGCGGCAATATATTGCACAACCGTCCCGCTCATCAGGTCCATACCCGTGCAGAATCGCTTTTGGTAAAGTGTCCCGGCGGTCATCCCAAACAGGGCGGCAACCGCCAAGCCGATGCCAAATGCGGTAATGCCAACACCGTCACCGATCTTGGGCAACAAAACCAGCGCCACACCGATCAGACCAAGGATCAACCCGCCCCACTGACGCATCGATACCCGTTCGCCAAGCAACGACCCAACAACCGATGCCGTCACAACCGGTTGCAGGCCAACAATCAGGGCCGCAAGCCCGGCAGGCAATCCGGTATCAATCGCCCAGAACACCCCGCCCAGATAAACCCCATGCACCAGCACGCCGGTGGTGCCGATATGGGCGGCCTCGCGCCAGGTTTTCGGCCACTTTGCCCCCATCAGGAAAAGGACCGGAATCATCAGGATCAGGACGATGACAAATCGAACGAACAGAAAAACAAACGGGTCCGCATAGGGCAGACCGAATTTGGCGCCGACAAAGCCGGTGCTCCAGAGGAACACAAACACAAATGGCATGATACGGGCGAAAAGAGCACTTTCCATCACGGATGCTCTGGCAGGTCATGGGCGGCAGACATTTCATTCCCCTTGGACCGGACAGTGCACCAGTTGGGGCGATGCAGCCGTCGGTTTGTCCCGGCGGGCCGGGTTAAAACGCTTTATTCTATCGGCTTCTTCTTGCTCTTTTCGTCGCTTTGACGATCTTCACCCTCAGCCGAGAAGTTGGCGAAATACTGACCGGCATCAACAATGCCACGCCGGATTTCACGGGTGCGCGAAAACAGTTCAAACAGCTTGTCGCCTTCGCCCCAGCGAATAGCGCGTTGCAGGGCCATCAGGTCTTCCTGAAAACGTCCAAGCACATCAAGAACAGCTTCGCGGTTGTTCAGGAACACATCCCGCCACATGGTCGGATCCGATGCGGCAATACGGGTAAAGTCACGGAAACCCGATGCAGAAAACTTGATCACTTCCTGACGCAGCGCATCTTCCAGATCGGTTGCTGTGCCAACAATCGTATAGGCAATCAGGTGCGGCAGATGCGATGTGATGCCCAGAATGCGGTCATGATGGTCCGCATCCATACATTCAACATACATCCCGCAGGCTTCCCAAAGGGCGCGCACCTTGGCCGTGGCTTCTTCGCTTTCGCCCGGCACGGGGGTCAGAATGCACCAGCGTTCCTCAAACAATTCCGGGAAACCGGAATCCGGCCCGGAATGTTCCGTCCCGGCCAACGGGTGACCGGGAACAAAATGCACGCCTTCGTCAAGATGCGGGGCGATATCGCGGATCACCGATTGCTTGACCGAACCGACATCAGAAACAATCGCCCCCTTTTTAAGCGCACCGCCAAGCTGCGCGCCAATGGTTTGGTTGGCACCAACCGGGGCACACACCATGACAAGATCTGCATCACCAACCGCATCCTTGATGTCGCAATAGGCCTCATCGGCAAGACCAAGTTCAAGCACCCGGTCACGGGTCGCGTCAGAACGCACCGCACAGGTAATCTTGTTGGCAAGGCCGTCACGCTTGATGCGACGTGCCATGGACGAACCAATCAGGCCCATGCCGATAAAGGCGACAGTTTCAAACAGCGGTTGGGATACAGTTTTGGTCATTTTACGGGTTCACAAAGTCCTTGATGGTCTGAAGGCAGATTTCCATTTCTTCCTTCGTACCGATAGAGATACGAAGCATCTGCGGCAGGCCATAGGCACCAATTTTGCGCGGGATTACGCCTCGCGCCATCATGAAATCATTGGCGGCATCGGCATTTTTGCCATCTTCGTCCGGAAATTCGACCATAACGAAGTTGCCATAGCTCGGATGTGCCGTAAGCCCCGCAATGGCATTAACCTCATCGCGGAACCACGAAAGCGTTTCGGCATTGTGGCGCACGCACTCATTAATGAAATCGTCGTCATCAAGGGCCGCAGCACCGGCTTCCTGCGTCGGCAGCGGAACGTTGAACGGGTTACGAATACGGTTCAAGACATCGGCAATTTCAGCAGGGGCATAGCACCAGCCAAGACGAATACCGCCAAGACCATAGATCTTGGAAAATGTGCGGGTCATCACCGTGTTGTTGCCTGCTTTCACAAGCTCTTCACCAGCAGAATAATCTTCCTGACCGGTCATGAATTCGGCATAGGCCGCATCAACCACCAGAACAATGTCATCACGCAGACCATCGCGCAGGCGCTTCATTTCCGCATCCGAAATATAGCTGCCCGTCGGGTTGTTCGGATTGGCAACGAAAACGATCTTTGTTTTGTCGGTCACCGCCGCCAACAACGCATCAACATCGGTTGTCATGTTGGTTTCTTTGGCCGTGACCGGCGTTGCGCCAACACCCATCGCGCCAATCTGATACATCAAAAAGCCGTGCTCGGAATACAGCACTTCATCCCCCGGACCGGCATAAGCACGGATCAACAAGGTCAGAATTTCATCCGATCCGTTGCCACAGATCAGCTGGTCAAACTCAAGACCGTATTTCTCGGCCAGTTTGTTGCGCAAAACGTCACAGCCACCATCCGGGTAACGATGCAGACGATCAGCAGACGTACGAAGCGCTTCCATGGCCTTGGGGCTTGGGCCAAGTGCGCCTTCGTTTGACGACAGCTTGATCACGCGCTGAGCGCTGTCAGCACTGGATTTTCCGCCTTTATAGGGCGCAATATCAAGAATTCCGGGGCGTGGGGTGGGCGCAGACATCAGGTATATTCTCCCAAGGGAAACAGCAGCCGATCACGGTCTGCCAAGCATATTTAACTCAGTGCGTCTTCGGCAATCGGCACGGCATAGGCACCAACAACCCGCAAACTTTCGGGGCGCAGGCCCTGCGCATCAAGTGTCGCCTGAAACGCATTGGCGCGATTACAAAAGAATCCCGGCACATCAACAAGCACAAAACGCCGATCCGCCGCTGTATCGTCAGAAAAGCCAAGGATTGCCGAACCATCAAAGGCATCCGCAATTTTTTTGCGTGCCGTATCCATCGAAATCTCTTTTGACAGGCTGACAACAAACAGAGTCCGGTCATCACCGCTGTCTTCAAGGTCGATGGCTGCCAGAACAAATCCTTCGGTCGTTTCCCCGCGCCCGACAGGGCGGCCACCAAATGGCAGCTTGGAGACAACCCGAACAGCACTTTGTTCCGTCAGATGCACCCACCACGGCAGCGGTTCGCCAAGTTGCGGCTTGGGGAACACACCAACGGCAGCGCGGCCTTCTTCAAGCGCGCCAAATGCTTCGCCGGGCGTTTCAAATTCGATGATCTCGTTTAGGCACCCGAAGTTCAACCGTGCAAGTTCCCAACAATCCAGTCCTTCGGCATTGCGGCACAGGGCGACGGTATAAGGGGCTTCAAGACGCGTACCGGCAGCGATCATTTCGCGCCAGATCTGGATCAATGCGGTTTTGGGAAACGCCCCTTCGTGCCGGTCGACCAATGTGCGCATGATACGTGCTTCACGTGCCGGCCGATAAGGCACCTTGACCTTGCCACCTGCTGCGATCACACGGTCCTTATAGGCCCCGACAGCCTGTACAACCTTGGTCCGGCGGATGATCAGCGACTGCAGCGCCTGATCGATTTCATCAATCTCCCCGCGCAGGCCATCAAGGTCAAGATTTGCCAAATTTTCGTCTTCGCACGCCATGATTCACTCTTTTATAAAACGGCGCACAGTATTAGGACAGGGCCGCAGAAATGCAAAGAAAAGATTGACTAAACCCGGCTCTGCTTCATAGCTAGAGCAAGCGAATTTTCAACAAATCGGGTCGTGAGGGGAAAATTCACGCCCGGTTTAGACAAGAAATCAAGAAACCACAGGGATACCGACTTATATGTCCACCGCTGCCAACACAGAAAAGCGCCCGCCGCTTCCCGGCCATCATATGGTTCTGGGGGAAACGGACAAGCTGCGCCTTGATAGCGGTGTCGAATTCGGGCCCTTTACGCTGGCCTATCAGACCTATGGTGAACTCAACGCCGACAAATCAAACGCGATTCTGGTGTGTCATGCCCTGACGGGTGATCAATATGTTGCCGATGATGTCCATCCGATCACCGGCAAGGAAGGCTGGTGGTCGGAAATTGTCGGCCCCGGCAAAATTATTGATACCAACAAGTATTTCGTGATCTGCAGTAACGTCATTGGCGGCTGTCTTGGCAGTACCGGCCCCAAGGACATCAATCCCGAAACCGGCAAACCCTGGGGGCTTGATTTCCCGGTGGTCACCATTGCCGATATGGTGCGCGCCCAAACCATGCTGATTGATGCGCTTGGCATTGATATGCTGTTTGCCGTCATTGGCGGGTCGATGGGCGGCATGCAGGTTCTCGAATGGTGCAAAAGCTATCCCGAGCGCGTTTATGCCGCCGCCCCGATTGCAACATCCTTCCGCCATTCGGCGCAAAATATCGCCTTCCACGAAGTCGGGCGTCAGGCCGTCATGGCCGATCCGGACTGGTGCGGGGGCAACTACCTGCTTGAAGGCAAGAAACCGTCGCGCGGGTTGGCGGTTGCACGGATGACTGCGCACATCACCTATCTGTCGCAACCCGCACTCCATCGCAAATTCGGGCGCAAGCTTCAGAATCGTGGGGCAATCACCTATAGCTTCGATCAGGACTTTCAGGTCGAAAGTTATCTGCGCCATCAGGGCAAAAGCTTCGTCGACCGGTTCGATGCCAACAGCTATCTTTATATCACACGTGCGATGGATTATTTCGACCTGTCGCTTGAACATGACGGGCGGCTTGCCGATGCCTTTACCGGCTGCAAGACCCGGTTCTGTGTGGTGTCGTTTTCAAGCGACTGGTGCTTTACCACCGGTGAAAGCCGCATCCTTGCCCATGCATTGAACGCGGCATCCTGCAATGTCAGCTGTGTTGAGATCGAAAGCGACAAGGGCCATGATGCCTTCCTGCTTGATGAGCCGGACTTCCATATGGTTCTAAGCGGCTTTATCCAGGGTGCTGCCGAAGGTCGGGGACTGAAATAATCATGAACGATACCATCTCAAACGGCGCGGCCTTGCCCGCCCATAGTGACCGCATCCGTGTCGATCTGCAGCTGATTGCCGATATGGTCGAACCGGGCACGCGTGTTCTTGATATCGGCTGCAGCGACGGGGAACTTCTGGGCTATCTGACCCGCACCAAGAATGTTGATGGCCGCGGACTTGAACTGTCCAACGAAGGGGTGCGCAATTGCGTTGCAAAGGGACTGCCGGTGATGCAGGGCGATGCGGACCGCGACCTTGGCGATTACCCCGATGGGGCGTTTGACTACGCGATCCTAAGCCAGACGCTTCAGGCGACACATCGCCCGAAAGAGGTTCTTTCCGAACTGTTGCGCATTGGCAAAAAGGCGATTGTGTCCTTTCCGAATTTCGGGCATTGGCGCGCACGGTTTGATTTGATGTTTCGCGGGCGCATGCCACAAAACCCCAATCTGCCGATCATGTGGTACGAAACCCCGAACATCCACTTTTGCACGGTGCTTGATTTTGTCGCCATGTGTGAAGAGATGGGGCTGACCATTGAACGAAGCATGGTTCTGAATGAAAGTGGCTCAAAACTCAGTCTGGGCAGCCAGACCCGATTTTCCAACTTTTTGGGCAATCAGGCACTATTCATGCTGAGCAAATAATCAGATCGATTATTCATTTTCATTAAACAATCCCGCCTGCCAAATCACAAACCGATCCCGTCCCCGTCTGAAATCTGATGCCCGATCGGGCAAAATCATCAGACGGGGCCGAAATGACCTTTTCAATCCTCATACAATTTATCCGCCGCAGCCTTTTGATCGGCACGATCACCCTGCTTGCAGCGTGCAGCCAGAAGGCCGAGACGCTTAAACTTTCGGTGACACAGTTCGGCAGCGCGACCGAGCAGGCATTTGATAAATATGGCGATGCCTATCGCACCCAGTTCGCCCCCTTCCCGAAATCCGATATCGCACAGCGCAACACGTTTGTTACCAATATCAAGGACTTCACCGGTCAGGTCACACCAGCCAATATCGACATCCTGCTTGACCCCGATGCGGTAAAGGTCGATCCCGATGTCGCACGCCAATGGCAAGACACCCTGAAGGGGCTGCGCAGCCAGTATCGGCAGTTTGTCGCAATCTTTGACAATATCGAAGCGGGATCGGCGCTTGGCGCATCGGCGGTGACCAGATCCGGGCCAATATTGGAAAAACTGCGCAAACAGCTTGCGACCATCAGCAATGATTTCGCCCGCACCCCGCCACAATTCCTGACCCGGCGCAGCACCCTGATTGCCGAGCTGAACAAGATCCGCAGCCAGGACAGCAACACCCCCGAAGCGGAGCGTCTGCAGGTCGAGGCCTGGTGGCAGCAATGGAACAGCCTGATTGCGGCGGAAAGTGCCATGCAGGCCGAAACCCTGCGCGCCTTTGTCACGGCATCGGCATTGGGCGATAAGCTGCAAGGCCAGATCGATAATTATGCCAAGCTTGATATGGCATCGCTGATCACCGCAGTCGAAGACGGCATCAAGCTTTCTGATCAGATCGGCAAGCTTAGCCCGGCGGACCTCATCACACAGACCACCGGCCTGCTTGAAACGGCCACCAACTAGACAAGAAAGGGAATATTGCCATGAGCCAGACACTCGGTGCCTTGATTGCCGATGCGCAGGAGGCCTATGTCACGGCGGCGGTGACCTATCAAGGGGCCAGCATTGATCAGAAGGTGCAATCAAAGCCCGACCTTGATAAAGCCGCCAGTCACCTTGCAGCACTTCAGGCCAAGCAGCTTGATAGCGCAACCGAGGTCGATGCGGCGGACGAGGCGGAAATGGCCACACTGCGCCAGCAGGTCAATGATGCCGCCACCCTGCAAAGCGGCCTATTGAAACTGGTTTCGATCCTGTCGAAGTTTATCTGACAGACCCTGATTTCATTTCCAACGGTCGGCATCGGCATCATCAGATGCCTTTGCCGTGACCCACTTATCGCCGCCATCCGGGGTTTCTTCGCGTTTCCAGAACGGCGCGCGGGTTTTCAGGAAATCCATGATGAAGTCGCAGGCCTCAAAGGCCGCACGGCGATGGGCGGACAAGGTGATCACCAGAACAATGCGTTCACCGGGCAGCATCCTGCCAAACCGATGGACAATGCGCACATCATCCAGCGGCCAACGGTTTGCGGCCTCATCGGCGATCTTTTCAAGTTCGCGTTCGGTCATGCCCGGATAATGATCCAGCGTCAGGGCAGACACATCTTCCCCACCATGAATATCGCGCACCAGCCCGACAAAACTGACAGCAGCACCAATATCGGTGCGCCCACTCGTCAGGGCCGATAGCTCTGCCCCGGGATCAAAATCATGTTGTTGAACAGAAACGCGTGACATCAATGCTGCCCCGGGTTGCGAAAATTAGTCGAGATGTTTCAGGCCGGTCCGCAGATAGATATAGCCCGTCTGCACCGTCACAATTCCGGCAATCCAAAGCAGGATATCGCCGATCAGGATCGATGGGATCATTTCAGGTGACGCATCGCCAACCAGAAGGAAACCAATCGCCAAAATCTGGGCTGTGGTTTTCCATTTGGCAAGGACCGTGACCGGCAAGGGCACCTTGAGTTCGGCCAGATGTTCACGCAGGCCTGAAACCATGATTTCCCTGCACATGATCACAACAGCAGGCAAAACCGCCAACCCGGAAATTCGATCAAAGGACACCATCATCATCAGGGCGGCTGCAACCAACAGTTTGTCGGCAATCGGATCAAGGAACCGGCCAAGCGGGGAAACCACATTCATACTGCGCGCGAGATAGCCGTCAAAGAAATCGGTCACACCGGCAAAGGCAAACAGGGCAAAGCCAATCCAGTTCCCGACAGGGCCATCAATGTAAAACGATGCGACCAGTGCCGGGATCACGAAAATACGCGACATGGTCAGCAGATTGGGAATCTGGTTTTTCATAAACGGGCCTGTTTGACGGATTTTACGGCGACGACGTTATGGTCATGGTTATGGCATGGGCCACATCACCGCCCAAAGCCGCGCAATTATTAATGGCTTCAAGCACATACCACAAGGGCTGCTTTGCCATTGTTCGCAATCGCAACATTCAGGCGCGAAAGTGATCACTTTTCATCATGGAAATGATCATAAATCTTTCGAGCGAGTGCGGCACTGATGCCATCGACGGCCTCCAAGTCTGACAAACCGGCATCTGCAACCCCGCGGGCCGAACCGAAATGGTGCAGCAGTGCCTTTTTGCGGGCCCCACCCACGCCGGGCACCGAATCCAGAACACTTTTGCCGATCTGTTTGCCGCGTTTGGCACGATGGGTGCCAATCGCCCAACGGTGGGCTTCGTCGCGCAGGCGCTGGATAAAATAAAGCACCGGGTCTTTCATATCAAGCCGCACCGGGGCCTTGCCGGGGATGTGCAGGACTTCCTTGCCGGCGTTGCGATCCACCCCCTTGGCGACACCGACCAGCATGACGTCCTCGATCCCGAGGTCTTCGAGAACTTCGCGTGCCACGCCAAGCTGCCCCAAGCCCCCGTCAATCAGGCAAAGGTCCGGCCATGTGCCGTTTTCGCGGTCCGGGTCTTCTTTTTGTGCGCGGGCAAAACGGCGCGTTAAGACTTCGCGCATCATAGCAAAGTCATCGCCGGGTGCGATATCGCCCTTGATGTTGAATTTGCGATAGGCGCTTTTAACAAAGCCTTCGGGACCGGCGACAATCATGCCGCCCACCATATTGGTGCCCTGCGTGTGGGAGTTATCGTAAACCTCGATCCGTTCGGGCGTGCTTTCAAGATCAAGCTTGTCTGCCAGGTCTTCAAGCAATTTGCGCTGGGTCGCACTTTCGGCCATGCGCCGCCCCAGCGCATCCTTGGCATTGGTCAGGGCATGTTCGACCAGTTTGCGTTTGCCGCCACGCTTGGGCACAAGCAATTCGACCTTGCGATCGTTATTGACGCCAAGGGCGGTTTGAACCAGTTCCTGGCCTTCGATTTCATGGGACAGGAAAATTTGTTTGGGGGCGGGTTTGTCGGCATAGAACTGCCCGACGAAGGCCGACAGGATTTCCGGAATTTCGGCCGACTGTTCATGGCGCGGGAAATAGGACCGGTTGCCATAGTTCGAGCCGGAGCGGAAAAAGAACACCTGCACGCAGCTTTGCCCGCCTTCCTGATGCAGGGCAATGACATCGGCCTCTTCGACACCTTCGAGGTTGATGTCCTGATGGGACCGGATCTGGCTGAGCGCACGAATGCGGTCGCGATACATCGCGGCCTGCTCGAATTCCATCTTTTCAGACGCATCCATCATGTCAGCTTCGAGCTGCTTTAGGATTTTCTGGCTGCGCCCGGTCAGGAAATCGCGGCAGATATCAACAAGTTCGTCATATTCCGGTTTTGAGATGCGATCGACACACGGGGCGGCACAACGTTTGATTTGATAAAGCAAGCACGGGCGCGACCGGTTGGAAAACACCCCATCGGTGCAAGAGCGCAACAAAAAGGCGCGTTGCAAATGGTTGATGGTGTTATTGACCGCCCAGGCCGAGGCAAACGGGCCAAAGCAACTGCCATCCTTGGCGCGCGCACCGCGATGTTTGACGATGCGCGGATAATCGTGATCCTCGGTGATCAGGATATAGGGAAAGCTTTTGTCATCGCGCAGCAGGATATTGTAGCGCGGTTTGAGTTTCTTGATCAGGTTGGATTCAAGAAGGAGTGCCTCGGCCTCGGTATGGGTGGTGATGATTTCCATCTTCACCGTCTGGGCCACCATCCGGGCAATGCGGATAGGCAACTGCATGATCCGAGTATAGGAGACCACGCGTTTTTTAAGGTTCTTGGCCTTGCCGACATACAGAACCCGGTCCTTGTCATCGATCATGCGATAGACGCCCGGGGATCCGGGCATGGTTTTCAAGGCATGCTTGATGGCATCGACACCTCGCGCAGCGCCACCTTCGACAGTGTCCCCCTCAAGTGACAGACCGATTTCCCGTTTCGGGGCTTCTTCCCCGACAGGGCTTTCGGGGGAAACTGGTGGCTTCATAAAGGCACTCCGTCATCACCAAAGTCTGTTATCGTTCGGGTACGCTGCAACAGACAATAAAATACATTCAAAGTTGTGACGGCTGTCACAGGCAAAGGCGCTTTGGAACATAGTCTAAAAGATTAACATCACAACAGCATCACAGGGAATCGCCTGCCAAAAAAAGATGTCCACCAAGACTGTGGATAACTATGTGGGTAATAGGGGGGTGAGTTCCTACACCCCTTGAGAGTCTTAACGTTCTGTGAAGTGCCCAAATATTGAGCAAAACAACTAAGTCATTGTTTTATATAAATAAAAATACTGTCAACCTGAAATCATTCGGTAATACAGTCGTAAAAATCGAATATTTTCCTTTGATTCCAACTCGCCAAATGCATGTGCATAACGGGAATCACGATTCGCCCTAGAGGAATCACAGAGTCCCTTGGGTTGCCCATCTGAAAAAGTAAATTTTTTACCGAAATGCGACGTAAATTAGCGGGTGATATTGTGGCGTTCTATTTCCACACCGACGGCTGCTACGTCTTCAAACACGTCAAGCTTTTCAACCCTGACGATTACCTTGCGCACCCGTGTGTCGGCAAGACACATATCAGCAAGTTTTTCCCCAAGGGTTTCCACAAGGTTTGTGTGACCATCCTGGCAAATACGTCGGGTGCCAACCACAAGATCTTCGTAACTCAGCACTGTGGTGATGTCGTCGTTTTGAACACCGTCGCCCTCAAGCACCGCCAGATCAAGATTGATCCGCACGCGTTGCGGGGCTTCCTTTTCGTGATCATACACCCCGATAGAGGTGTGAATGATCATGTCACGCACAAAGACACGGCGCAGGTTGCCTGCCCTTTCTGCATGGGGCAGATCGGCAAAGGGCAATGTCGTAATTTTGGCATCCTGTTTTAGGCCTGCGGTCATATTCCGGTATTCCTTGTGCTGCTTTCTGGCATGGCCCAATGCACCATTACCATGCGTGTCCGGCCCATTAACTGGCAATAACCATAAACACGGTTGCCGGGCATCATTCGGTTGGCGTGTCGGCCGCGCCACTGGGCGCCCAATCAAGGTGCTGCCCGCCATCAAGGGCTAACATTTGCCCGGTGATGGCCGGTGCGGCAAGGAAAAACCGAACCGCGTCGCAAATCTCTTGCGGGTTTGTCCCGATTTTCAGAGGCGTTTTTGCACATTGCTGATCAAAAACTTCCTGTGTTTGTCGGGTACTAGGCAGTGCCGGCCCCGGTCCGATCCCATTCACACGAATTCTTGGTGCCAAGGCCAGTGCCAGCGTCTGGGTCAGGGTCCAAAGCCCGACTTTGGACAGGGTATAGGACATGAAATGCGGCGTCAGATTCCAAACCCGTTGATCAATCAGGTTAATGATCACCCCCTGACAGTCGTCGGGCAGATGTTGTGCGAACTGTTGGGACAGCACAAAAGGCGCGCGCAAATTGGCTTCCATATGCAGGTCCCAACTTTCGCGGGTCGTACTGTTCACATCATCATATTCAAAGGTCGACGCGTTATTGACCAGAACGCCAATCGGTCCAAGCGCGTCATGGGCCTTGGCAACCAAGCTGTGTGTGGCGTCTTCCTGCGAAAGATCGGCTGAAATCACACAGGCTTTCTGTCCAAGAGCCCGGACGTCCTCGGCCAGGGTTTCTGCGGCTTCACGCGATGTATGACAATGCAGGGCGATGTCGTATCCATTGCGCGCAAGATCCATCGTAACAGCCCGGCCAATCCGTTTGGCCGCACCGGTAATCAAAGCCGCCTTTGGTAATTGACCTGTCATTGCTGCCACGATCCTTTTCAAAACATCCAGAGGTTCCCGAGGTGCTGCCGCGAAAAACAGCACCGAACATCTATGCTACGACAAGTTGGAAGACATAGACCAGATAGGCAATCACGAATGCAATGCCGGTGATGCGCGAAATTTTGCGCATGGCATAGGCAACACCGAGCAAGCCCACGGTTACCGCAAGCATGATCCAGATATCGGAATTCATGATCTGATCAGGTACCGGAATAGGCGCAATCAGCGACACCCCGCCAATGATCACCAACAGGTTCAAAAGGTTTGAGCCAAACACATTGCCAAGTGCAACATCGGAATGCCCGCGAAAAGCCGCGACAATCGATGCGGCCAGTTCCGGAAGCGACGTTCCGAAGGCCACAAGGGTCAAGCCAATGACCGCTTCTGAAACGCCGAACTGGCGTGCCACCGAAACCCCGCCATCCACCAGCCATTCCGCGCCCACCATCAAACCGACAATCCCGATCAGGGTTGCGATAACCGGCTTGGCCCAACCCGACGGCTTTTCGCCGACTTCATCGACTTCATTTTCGTGCAGGTTGCTGGCCTCACTTGGTGATTTTTTGTCATGCTGATAGGTGAAATACCAGATCGCTGCCAACACACATAGCATGACCGCCCCGGCCCAGCGTTCAATCACGCCAAACATGCAAAATGCGATGAACAACACGGTTCCCAGCAGCATTGCCCCGCCGTCGCGCACCACTGTCACCCGGCTTGCCGCGACCGGCTTCAAAAGCGCGACCGCCCCCAAAATCAGCAGGATATTGGCAATATTGGACCCAACGACATTGCCCATCGCAAGGTCTGCTGTGTCTTTGAGCGTTGCGTTCAGGGAGACGACAAATTCCGGTGCGGATGTTCCCGCCGCCACAATCGTCAAACCGACGATCACCTTGGACACCCCAAGCAACAGGGCAAGGCCAACGGCCCCGCGCACAATAAATTCGCCGCCTGCGGTCAGAAGGACAAGGCCGGCAATAATCTGAAGATAGGGGATAAGCTGTTCCAAGATGTGTGCTCGTGTTGAAAGCGTTTTGATGTGCCTCTTTCGGCCTGCGGAACATGGCATTTGACAGGCCGAATGGCAAGCCATCAGGCGATGACAATCAAGACACATATGCCGATGCCAGCGAGATGTCGAAAGATCAAATCACCATGGCCCGCGCATCGACGGATTGGTGGCAGGGTCAGGGTCGAATTCGCAAATGACGCAAATTTCCACAGGACGATAAGGGTTATTTTCGTTATTGTCTTAGATGAGGCTCTAATCCTGTTGTTTTCAAATATTTAGGGGCCATGTCCCCGCTGCCTGCCGGATGGTTTGCCATGCATCACAGCGTCCTGTTCGAGCTGTTCCTGATTCTTGCTGCGGCAATCATCGCCGTACCGATTGCGCACAAATTGCGCGCCAATTCGATTATCGGTTTTCTGATCGGTGGTTTTTGCATCGGGCCGTTCGGCTTTGGCCTGATTACGGAACGCGAAGATATTTCCACGGTTGCCGAACTTGGCGTTGTTTTCCTGCTGTTCATGATCGGGCTGGAGCTTTCGCGTGAACGTTTGCGCGTCATTGGCGGGCGTTTTGCCGCACTCGGGCTGTTGCAAATTCTTGTATCCATGGCCGCCCTGCTTGGGGTGTTGATTGTCATGAAGCTTGCCCTGCCGACCGCACTGGTCATTGCCGGTGCGCTGGCATTGTCCTCAACGGCGATCATCCTCAAACAGCTTTCTGATGACCGGCAGCTTAACACCCGTTTCGGTCGCGCGGCCCTTGCGATCCTGTTGATGCAGGACGTGGCGGTTGGTCCGTTCCTGATCATGGTGCAGGCTGCGGGCAATGCCGGTACGGAAACCAGCCCGTGGATCAGCATTCTGCTTGGGTTTGGTTCGGTCGCTTTGCTGTTGCTGGTGGGGCGGTATTTGTTGCCCCGCCTGTTTCGCTATATCGCGTCGCTTAAAAACCCGGAACTGTTTGCCATCGGCACGCTTTTTGTGGTGCTTGCCGCCAGTACGCTCACCGAGGTTTCCGGACTGTCCATGGCGCTTGGCGCATTCATTGCCGGGGTCATGTTGGCCGAAACCGAATTTCGCCATCAGATCGAAGCCGATATTGCGCCCTTCCGCGGGGTGTTCCTGTCGCTGTTCTTTATGTCGGTCGGCATGTCGGTAAACAGCGATGTGGTTTACAACCAGTTCGGCAGCATTGTGATGTGGCTTGCATTGCTGCTGACAATCAAAACGGCTGTGCTTTTTGTTCTGGCACGCGTGATGCGTTTTGAAACCGGCTCTGCAATCCGGGTTGCGCTGAGCCTTGCGGCCGGGGGTGAATTTGCCTTTGTGATGCTTGCCCTTGCGGCCCAAAATGGTGCCGTGCCCATTGATATCGCAGCAATGCTGATCCCGGTTGTGGCGATTTCCATGGCGCTCACCCCGACACTGATCAATCTGGGCCACCGGATCGAGGACAAACTCCATCCCAAGGAAGAAGACCAGCTTGGCAAAATCGCCGAAGAGTCCGAGGGCATTCAACAGCATGTTCTGGTGATTGGCAGTGGGCGTGTGGGCCGCGTTCTTGCCCGAATGCTAAAAACGCAGGAAATACCATTTCTGGTCCTTGATAGTGATGCGCAACAGGTATCACGCGGTCGGGCAGAAGGCCTGCCGGTTTATTTCGCAGACGGATCAAGACCGGAAACATTCCGGGCAGCACACACCGACGAAGCAAAAATTGCGGTTGTTGCCATGGGGAACCCGCATGCGACCGAAAAAACCGTCGCCCTTTTGCGCCAACATTATCCGCATTTGAAGATTTTTGCCCGTGCGCAGGACATCACCCATATCGGCCCCCTGTCGCGTCATGGTGCGGATGCGGCCATCCCCGAAGTTCTGGAAACCGGCTTGCGCCTTTCGGATCATGTTCTGGCAGCTTGTGATGTGCCCCAGGAAGACATTGATGCCGAAATCGCCAAGTTTCGGCGGGCTGATATGCTGCTGATGAACGAACTGGCCCCACGCGCCCAGCGCAAACCAGGCGGCAACGAAACATCCGGCAAAGCCAAAGAAGACAAGGCCTAAGCCTAAGCCTAAGCCTGTAACATTGAAAAACCTCCGCTGCGGCCGGCAACGGAGGTTTTTTATCAGAAGCGTTTCGCGATGAAATCAGGCCGCTGTTTCGGAATCCAGCGCGTAGCCTGCTGCACGGACGGTGCGGATGATATCGCGGGTGCCCTTTACGTCATTCAGCGCCTTGCGCAAACGCCGGATATGGACGTCAACGGTACGGGTTTCGACATAAATATTCGGACCCCAGACCGCATTCAGCAGCTGTTCGCGCGAGAAAACGCGACCCGGATGCTCAAGGAAATAGCGCAGCAAACGGAATTCGGTCGGGCCAAGATGGATCGCCTTGCCATTGCGGCTGACACGGTGAGCCGCCAGATCCATTTCGATATCGGAATAGATCAACTGCCCCTGTGGTTGCGCCGGTCCGGATCGACGCAACAATGCGCGGATACGGGCCAGCAACTCGCCAATGGCAAATGGCTTGGTAACATAGTCATCAGCACCGGTATCAAGACCGCGGATACGGTCGCCCTCTTCGCCGCGTGCAGTCACCATAATCACCGGCAAATCGCGGCTTTCGGGTTTGCGGCGGATCTGGCGGCAGACCTCGATGCCCGACATGACGGGCAGCATCCAATCGAGCAAGACCAGATCGACGTGGGTCTCGGCCATGATTTTCAACGCTTCGTCACCGTCCCCGGCTTCGACGACCTGCATCCCCTCGCGTTCGAGGTTGTAGCGCAACATGGTTACGATTGCAGCTTCGTCCTCGACGATAAGAACCGTTGGGTCCATCTTCCTATGCTCCAGTGTCACTCATTCGGTTCGACGACAGCGAAGTTCGCTGCGTCGTTTTTTGGCCGGTCCGTACCCGGCAGGTCTTCGCCCTTGATACGATAGTAGATCGTTTCGGCGATGTTGGTGGCGTGATCCCCGATACGTTCGATGTTCTTGGCGATGAACAGCAAATGGGTCGACGCGGTAATGTTGCGCGGATCTTCCATCATGTAGGTCAGCAATTCGCGGAACAGCGAATTGTACATGTCATCAACTTCCTGATCGCGTTCCCAAACACGATGGGCCTTTTCGGCATCGCCTTCGATATAGGCGTCCAGGACATCCTTGATGATTTCCTGGGCCAGCTTGGCCATATTCGGGATCGCCTGAACCGGGCGGATCGGCGGGATCTGGTTTAGAACCTGTGCGCGTTTGGCGATGTTTTTGGCAAGATCACCAATACGTTCCAGATCGTTGGACAGCTTAAGCGCGGTCACAACATGGCGCAGGTCATCTGCCATCGGCTGACGCAGGGCAAGGAAGCGCACGACAAAGTCCTGTACTTCCTGTTCCAGCACATCGATGCGCTGATCAGACAGAATGACTTTTTCAGCCAGTTCGGAATCGCGTTTAACGATGGAACGGATGGCCGAAATAAGCTGACTTTCCGCAAGCCCGCCCATCTGCGAAATGATGTTATTGAGGCGCGTCAGCTCTTCGTCGAACGAACTTACAATATGTGTTTTGTCTTCAGACATCTCATCGTTCTCCTGACAGCGCTTAACCGAAGCGACCGGTAATGTAACCCTTGGTACGTTCGTCCTTCGGGTTGGTGAAGATCTGATCGGTTTCACCGACTTCAACCAGCTTGCCAAGGTGGAAGAACGCAGTGCGCTGCGACACACGTGCAGCCTGCTGCATGGAGTGCGTAACAATCACGATGGTGTAGTTCGAACGCAGCTCGTCGATCAGTTCTTCGACCTTGGCAGTCGCGATCGGATCAAGGGCCGAGCATGGTTCATCCATCAGAATGACTTCCGGGCTGACCGCCACCGCACGTGCAATGCAAAGACGCTGCTGCTGACCACCGGAAAGACCGGTTGCCGGTGACTGCAGGCGATCCTTGACTTCCTTGAGAAGCCCGGCACGTTCAAGCGAGGTCATGACGATCTCGTCAAGTTCGTCACGCGAGTTCACCAGACCATGGATACGCGGGCCATAGGCCACGTTGTCATAGATCGTTTTCGGGAACGGGTTCGGCTTCTGGAACACCATGCCGATACGCGCACGCAACTGAACCACGTCGATGCGTTTGTCATAGATGTCACGACCGTCAAGGGTGACGTCGCCCTTGATGGTGACACCGTCAATCGTGTCGTTCATGCGGTTCATGCACCGCAAGAAGGTCGATTTACCGCAACCCGACGGGCCAATCAGCGCGGTAACCTGCTTTTCGGCAATATCAAGGTTCACCTCGAAAAGGGCCTGATTATCGCTATAGAAAAGATCAAGGTTACGCGCGGTCATTTTCGGTTTTTCGACCGACGGCTCCGCCGTCATTGCGCTCTGGGATACAGCAGCCATTTTACCACTTCCGTTCAAATTTTTTGCGCAGATACACGGCCAGTCCATTCATCAGGACAAGGAAGGCCAGCAACACCATAATCGCTGCCGAGGTTTTCTCGACAAAGGCACGTTCCGGGCTATCCGCCCAAAGATAAATCTGCACCGGCAGAACCGTTGCCGGGTCCAAGGCACTGCCTGGCACATCAACAATGAAGGCCACCATGCCAATCATCAAAAGCGGGGCGGTTTCCCCCAATGCCTGAGCCATGCCAATGATCGTGCCCGTCAGAATGCCCGGCATTGCCAGCGGCAACACGTGATGGGTCACGGTCTGAACCGGGGATGCCCCAAGGCCAAGGGCGGCCTGACGGATCGACGGCGGCACCGCCTTGATCGCGGCACGCGATGCAATAATGATGGTCGGCAGCGTCATCAGCGCCAGCGTCAAACCACCGACAACCGGGGCCGAGCGCGGCAAATGCATGACATTGAGGTAAACTTCAAGACCGAGCAGACCGAACACAATCGACGGCACGGCAGCAAGGTTGTTGATATTGACCTCAACGATCTGGGTGAAGCGGTTCTTGGGGGCAAATTCCTCAAGATAGATCGCAGCCAGAACCCCGATCGGGAAGGAAAGCGCCAAGGTGACAATCAGGGTATAGAATGACCCGACAGCAGCCCCCCAAATACCGGCAAGCTCCGGCTCGCGGGAGTCACCATTGGTGAAGAAGCGCGCATGGAACTGCTTGTCAACAGCACCGTCTGCGACCAATTCGTTATACCAGCCCACTTCCTGATCGTTCAGGCGACGGTCGCCCTCGGGCACTGCCGGATCGATATAGCCTTTGTTGAGCATATCGAAGTCATCGCCCGAAATAAGCCAGACGGACCGTGTCTGACCAATCAAGCTCGGGTTTTCAAGAACCCGCTCGCGCAGGTCATAGGACGCGCCGCCAGACACAATGCCATAAAGGTTTCGCTTGTCGCGCCGTGCCGTAACATCGGGGAACCGTTCCCGCAGGGCCGACTTGATCAAACCATCATAATTCGCACGTCCGATCACTTCGGGATCGCCCGTACCATCGGGGTCGATCACCGATTTGTCGAAGGTCACCTCAAGCTGAACATAGGTTTGGTAAAAGGCACTGTAGCCTTTGGAACCGATTGAACCTGCCAGAACAAAGAGGGCTGTAAGTGCGAGAAAAATCGCAGCAAGACCATAAATTTTGAACCGGCGCTCAGCAGCGTAACGTTTTTTAATGTTGCGGGCGATCTTGGGGCTATCCCAGTCAACCGGCTTGCGCAGATTGTCAGAGATCACCTTGGCCGCAGCTCTGTCTTCCATAAGAGATGCCATATCAGTCATATTTCTCGCGATACTTCTGAACAACCTTAAGGGCAAATACATTCAAACCCAAGGTGACAAGGAAAAGAACCAGCCCCAACGCAAAGGCCGAGAGGGTTTTGGCACTGTCAAACTCCTGGTCACCGACCAGAAGGGTCACAATCTGCACGGTTACGGTTGTTACAGCCTGAAGCGGGTTGGCTGTCATATTTGCAGCCAAACCGGCTGCCATCACAACAATCATCGTTTCACCAATCGCACGCGACACCGCCAAAAGAACGGCACCAACGATCCCCGGCAAAGCCGCCGGGAAAATCACGTTGCGAATGGTTTCGGATTTTGTCGCCCCCAAACCATAGGAGCCATCCCGCAACGATTTGGGCACCTGCGACATCACGTCATCTGACAGGGATGATACGAACGGGATAATCATCACGCCCATCACAAGACCCGCTGCAAGGGCACTTTCCGAACTGACGTCAAGGCCAAGCACGGCACCATTGTCACGCAGGAAAGGCGCCACGGTGAGTGCGGCAAAGAAGCCATACACAACGGTCGGTACGCCTGCGAGAATTTCAAGCGCCGGTTTGGCAACCGCGCGGAATTTCGGCGAGGCATATTCGCCCATGTAAATGGCCGAGAACAAACCGATCGGAACCGCAACACACATGGCAATCAGGGTGATCAGCAGCGTACCGGCAAACAGCGGGATCGCGCCAAATGCGCCTTCGGAGGCCACCTGATCGTCACGGATCGCCGTCTGGGGGCTCCATTCCAGCCCAAAGAGGAACTCAAGCGGGCTGACCTTGGTAAAGAAGTGCATCGCTTCGAACAAAAGCGAAAAAACAATCCCGACAGTCGAAAGGATCGCAATCGCCGAACAGCCAATCATCACGTAACGTGCAATGCGCTCGATATTATTGCGCGCGCGCATCTCGGCTTCGATTTTGCGATAGGAAACGGCAAGGCCAAGAACTGCTGCACTCAGGATCACGACAACCAGGGCGACATTTGCGACCGTCTGCAAGTTGCCAAGTCTGCGGCCGGCATCAATAATTTCCGGTGAAACCGACAGGTGTTCACCGTTACCTGCAGCAATCAGCGAAATACTGTTGAGCGCAAGTGACAGTTGACCCGAGTCGTTGACAATTTCAGCCGGCAGGTCAGAAATGATCAGGGTTTCGATCACTGTCCCCTGAAACATGTACCAGATCAAAATCAAAAACAGTGCGGGGATACCGCACCATGCCGCTGTGTAAGCTCCGTAATGAGCTGGCAACGAGTGAAGATTGCTATGTCGGCCGCCCGAAAGAGCCACAGCCCGCTGGCGTCCAAAATAAAAGGACAAAGCACAAAGCGCGGCAACCGCGAGCAACAGGAAAGACAGGGACATTATTTTTAATCCGTTCGCCAGGTGAGCCTGCAGAAGTCAGTTCGAAAGGCCAATAGGACAGAAAGAATAAACAAATCAAGGCAGAAAACAAAGAAACCGATGGCAGCGAATGCTGCCACCGGTTGAAAGATCGCGTTACATGCTCAGCGGCGAAAGGTTCATCGCTGCATTGCGTACTGCTTCACGCTCAGCTGCATCCATCGGGATGAGGCCACGGTCAGCAAGATAGCCTTCGTCACCCCAAGCTTTGTCTGCGGTGAACTCAGCAAGATATTCCTTGATACCCGGAATGGTACCAACGTGTGCGTTCTTGACGTAGAAGAACAGCGAGCGGGAAACCGGGTAAGAACCGTCAGAAATTGCTTCGAAGGTCGGAGCAACACCAGAGATCATCGAACCCTGAAGTTTGTCGCCGTTCTGATCAAGGAAGGAGAAACCGAAGATGCCAAATGCATCTTTGTTGGCTTCAAGTTTCTGAACGATCAGGTTGTCGTTCTCGCCAGCTTCAACGTAGCCGCCGTCTTCACGAACGCCAGCGCAAACTGCTTCGAACTGGTCTTCGTTGGTTTCTTCAAGAGCAGCAATAACCGGGAAGCTTTCGCAAGCTTCTTCAAGTACCAGCTCGGTGAAAGCATCACGGGTACCCGAGGTCGGCGGCGGGCCAAGAACTTCGATTTTCGCGTCCGGAAGGCTCGGATCAATTTCTGACCAGGTGGTGTACGGGTTGTCGATCAGCGACTGGCCGTCTTTTGACGGAACAGTTTTCGCAAGAGCGAGGAAAATCTGTTCTTTGGTCAGGTCGATCTGCTCAGAAGCGTTGGAGTTCGACAGGACGATACCGTCGTAACCAACTTTAACTTCGGTAACTTCCGAAATGCCGTTTTCAGCACATTTCTCAACTTCGGACTTCTTGATGCGACGCGAAGCATTGGTGATGTCCGGGTGCTGTTCGCCAACACCGGCGCAGAACAGCTTCAGACCACCGCCAGAACCGGTCGATTCAATAACCGGCGTTTTGAAGGAGGTGGTTTTACCGAATTCTTCTGCAACTGCGGTTGCAAACGGGAAGACGGTGGACGAACCAACGATACGAATCTGGTCGCGTGCTTCGGCAGCGCCAGCAAAGGCAACGCTCATAAGCGCCGCAACAGCAAGAGTCTTCTTCATCATAAATTCCCCAATGGTAGTTCCACTTCGGAACGGTGCAACGATCTGCGAGGCGGACTCTAACGCTGGGTGCTTACGGTATTGTGTCGCTTTTGTTAACGTTATGTGACAACGTATCAGAGCGGTAAAAACACTCGTGTATTTCATTTAAAAACAAATACTTAGTTTAGTTTTGCGTTCACCTGAAAATGAATATTTTCACATCAACATGGCCCATAAGCGTTGATGTGCGATGGGCTTGCGCGATCATTGTAACAATCACTGTAACAATTGCCGCCAAGAAGCGATAACGCCGCGCCAACCGCCGGGACCGATGATTAATTCCAGCAAGCTCTTTACACGGCCCGCGTTCCACGCAACTGTTGTTCAGGCACGGGTCAAACATGCAGTGCGTCTGTCTGCGCACCGCCATAACAGGAGAAAGACATGAGCAACGCCTCGATCGACGAGATTCAGGAACTGATCCAGAAGCTGTCTGGCGAACTTGGGGAAATGTCCGAGGCGGCATCACGTCATATCGATGACCTGCATATCGCCGTGAATAATGTCGCGTCTCATGTTCTGGCGATCGAAGCTGTTCTGTCGCTGGTGGCACAAAAGGTCGATATCGACGAAGCCGACGCGATCAAATGGATCCGCGACAAGACGGCAGCCTATGCCGAAGACAGCAGCGAAGGATCCGCTGCCGAGGGCATTGCCCAAAGTCTGCTGGGCAAAGAAGGGCAATAACCGCTACCGCTGCCTCCGCCTGACTGCGGCAACCGCGCATCTTGTAAAATACAAAAGGACGGCAGATGGTCATTCCTGCCGTCCTTTTCATGCTTGATACCTTGTTGCTTTACCCTGCCTGCCCGGCGAAATTGGCATCCATCGGGGGGCTGAGCTTTTCGGGCACCGGCCCACCTGCGGCCCAGTCAAGCAGCTGAACGGTATGCAGCACCTTTAAGTCATCCGTTTCGATTTGCACCATGCAGCCGATGTTGCCGGTCGCAACCAGATCAGGTTGGGTTGCACGGATATTGCCGCGCTTGCGTTCCTGAAGCTGGCTCGCGATTTCGGGCTGCAGCAGGTTGTAAACCCCGGCAGACCCGCAGCACAGATGCCCTTCGGCGATCTCCACCACATCGAACCCGGCCTTTTTCAACAGATCGCGTGGCGGACGGGTGATCTTTTGACCATGCTGCATCGAGCACGCCGAATGATAGGCCACACGCGGGCTCCCATGGGTGGCCCCGGCAAAGACGGCGGCATCAATATCCAGCCCCGCCAGATATTCGGTAATATCCTTGGCAAGACTCGATACGGTGGCGGCCTTGTCGGCATAGGCCGGATCATGACGCAGCATATGCCCGTAATCCTTGACCGTGGTGCCACACCCCGATGCGGTGATTACGATGGCATCAAGGCCCTCGCCAGCAAGTTCAGCCGACCATGCGTCGATATTGCCCTTGGCCTGATGATGGGATTGTTCTTCCTTGCCCATATGATGGACAAGCGAGCCACAACATCCTGCCCCCTTGGCAACAACCACCTCGATGCCTAGGCGGGTGAGTAGACGAACCGTCGATTCGTTGATTTCGGTTTCAAGCACCTGCTGAGCACAACCGGTTAGGATGGCGACACGGCCCTTGCGTTCCCCGACTGCCGGAATGACCTGCGGTTTATCGACCCAACTGGATGGCGGCATGGGACGTGCGCCCATCTTGACCATGCCCTTAAGCCGACCGGGCATCAGCCGTGCAAAGGGGGCAGCAAACCTGGCCCCGATCAGCGACAACCGGAACAGGGTCGGGTTTGGCACGACAATCGACAGCAACTTACGCAGCAAACGGTCCCCCAAGGGGCGTTCATAGTTTTCCTCGATGTGGGCGCGCGCGTTATCAATCAGGTGCATATAATCCACACCAGATGGACAGGTGGTGGTACAGGACAAACAGGACAGGCAACGATCAAGATGTTTGACCACCTTTTCGGTTGCCGGTTTGTCGTTTTCCAGCATGTCCTTGATCAGATAAATCCGCCCACGCGGGCTATCAAGTTCGTCGCCCAGTGTCACAAATGTCGGGCAGGTCGCAGTACAAAAACCGCAATGTACGCATTTGCGCAGGATCTGTTCGCTTTCGGCGATGACCGGATTTTCAAGCTGGGCCGGGGTGAAGTTGGTTTGCATTATGCGCCCTCCCCGCTTTGATGACCGGGCATAAGCCGCCCGGGATTAAGAATACCCTTTGGATCAAAGTTCTCCTTGATCCGGGCATTGATCTGCGCCAGTGCTGCGTTCTCTGCATGGAAGACCGGAACCGTTTCCCGGATTTCGTCGGAGGCCCGCACCAGATCGGCCTGCCCGCCTGCATCCGCCGCGATGTCACGGATGGAACCGGCCATTGCATCGGGTGCATCTGTTGCGGATACCTGCAACCAGATCAGACCACCGGCCCAATCCATCATCGCACGCCCCCCGGTTTGTGCCATCAGACGCGCGCAGACCTCGCCGCCGCTGGCGGGCGGGACGGACACGCGCCACAACAGGCTGTTCTTGTTTGCGGATGCCTTGAACGGTGCAACGTCAGCAACAACATGCCAGATACGCTGACTGTGGGCTTCGGGCACTTCGTGACATTCCCCGAAACCGTCAAGCGCACGGCACAAGGCCTCTGCCCGCCAGGCAACAGATGGCTTTGGCCCTTCCAGGCGCAGGACAACCAACCCGCTGCCATATTCGCCGGTCAGTGGCACATCAAGGTGGCTGGCATCTTCGGGCGCAATCCAGGCGGCGGCGGAAACTTCGTTCTCGCTGCGCATTGCCAATGTCATCGCCTTTCCGGCGGCGCGCGGATCACTGCAGGTTACGATGACGGTCGCAGAGGTTTCATCACATGGCATGACCTTAAGTGTGACCGTATGCATCACCCCAAGCGTCCCAAACGACCCGGACATCAGTTTGGACAGATCAAAACCGGTGACGTTTTTCATCACCCGGCCGCCGGATTTGAAATCCTCTCCGCGACCGGAAACGGCTTCAAACCCCAAAACATGATCGCGCGCCGAACCGACCTTGATCCGCCGTGGCCCGGCAACATTACAGGCCACAAGACCACCGATGGTTCCCAAATCAGCCCCTGTAGCGCCGTTTAACAACGCCGGGAGGTTTCCGGGTTCAAAATGAAATTGCTGGTTCTTTTCCGCCAAGGTGGTCTTTATATCCGCCAGCGGGGTTCCCGCATGGGCGGAAATCACCAATTCTTCCGGTTCATAAAACAGAATGCCGGACAGTTTGGAGCAATCAAGCACGGCATTGGTTTTAACAGCATGGCCAAATGCGCGTTTGCTGCCTGATCCGATGATTTCAAGCGGGGTCTCTGATCCAAGCGCCCAACCAACCGCGTCACGCAGTTGTTCCGGCGTGGTGGGGGAAAGCACATCCACCATTGTCTCTCTTTTCCTCTCCTGAGCCGGTCTGATCAGATTTGCGGGAACTGATCGGATGGCTTTTGTTTTTGTTACTTTTGTCTTGTTTATTGGCGCATCTAAAAGCGCGGGATATCCGGAAACTTGTCGGCCACGGCCTTGGCATGCAGGGTTTTAAGCTCCCCACAGCCGTGCAAGGTCGGGAAAACCTTGCCGGGATTGAGCAACTGGCCCTCGTCAAAGGCCATCTTGATGCGTTCCTGATGTTTCATGTCATCAGTTGTGAACATTTCGCCCATCAGATCGCGCTTTTCGACCCCGATGCCATGTTCGCCCGACAGAACCCCGCCGACCCCGACACAAAGCTTGAGGATATCGGCACCAAAGGCCTCGGCCTTTTCAAGGTCGCCGGGTTTGTTGGCATCAAACATGATCAGCGGATGCAAATTGCCGTCACCAGCATGGAAGACATTGGCAACGCCAAGACCGTGTTGTTTTGACAGGTTCTGCATGCCGGTCAGGACTTCGGACAGGCGTCCACGCGGGATGGTGCCATCCATGCACATATAGTCGGGTGAAATTCGGCCGATGGCGGGAAAGGCGTTTTTCCGCCCCGACCAGAACAGCAAACGTTCTTCTTCGCTTTCGGAAATGCGCGAATAGACCGCACCACAATCCTTGGCGATCTTGCCGACCCGTTCGATCAGGTAGTCGACCTCGACCAACGGGCCATCAAGTTCGACAAGCAGCAATGCTTCGACATCAAGCGGGTAACCTGCCTGAACGAATTCTTCGGTCGCCTTGATCGCCGGGGCATCCATCATTTCAAGACCGCCCGGAATGATCCCGGCCGCAATGATGGCGGCAACGCAATTGCCGCCTTCTTCGGATGAATTAAAGCCCAGCAACAATGCGCGCGCGGTTTCAGGTTTGCGCAGAATGCGTACCGTCACCTCGGTCACAATGCCAAGCAGCCCTTCGGAGCCTGTAATAATGCCAAGCAGGTCATAGCCCGCCTGATCAAGCCCCTTGCCGCCGATGCGCAGGATTTCACCTTCGATGGTGACCATTTCAACGCCCAGCACATTGTTGGTGGTAAGCCCGTATTTCAGGCAATGCACCCCGCCGGAATTTTCGGCGATGTTGCCGCCAATCGAACAGGCGATCTGACTGGACGGGTCAGGTGCGTAATAGAAACCTTCGTGTTCGACCGCGCGCGTGATGCCAAGGTTGGTGACACCGGGCTGCACGACGGCTGCCCGGTTGTCCCAATCAATGTCGAGCACGCGATTGAATTTCATCATACTAATCGTGATCGCATCGGCCATTGGCAATGCACCACCGGACAAGCCGGTGCCTGCACCGCGCGGAACGACACGGATTTTATTCGTATGACAATATTTCAGGATGTCTGCGACCTGTTGTGTGTTTTCAGGCAGCACAACAATCATCGGCAGTTGCCGATAGGCCATCAGCCCATCGCATTCATAGGGCCTGAGCTGATCATCATCGACAATCACCCCACCCGGTGACGGGATAATGTCCCGCATGGCCGTGATGATATCCTTGCGACGTGCAAGCGTGTTTTGATCAGGCTCAGGCATCCTAAGCATCGGTTTTTTACTCCGTCAATTCGACCAGCAAATCCTTGCTGTCGACCTGTGTACCGGCAGGGGCATGGATTTTGGCCACGGTGCCGTCCTTTTCCGCGTGAACTGCGGTTTCCATTTTCATGGCTTCAAGCGAACACATCACGTCACCCGCCTTGATCTTCTGGCCTTCGGCGACATGCACCTCGACCACAAGACCGGGCATCGGGGCTGCGACATGCAGCGCATTACCGTCTTCGGCCTTTGGCTTTGCCTTGCCCGAACCGGCCAGTGTTTTATCGGCGACCTTGACCGTACGGGGCTGACCGTTCAGTTCAAAGAACACGGTGCGGTTGCCTTCTTCGTCCCCGGCTTCTGATGTTGTCAGATAGCGAATGACAAGGGTTTTGCCCTTTTCAAGATCAACCGAGATTTCCTGATTCTGGTTCATCCCATAGAAGAAGACCGGGGTCGGCAGCACCGAAACATCGGCGTTGTGACTGCGGTGTTCTGCGTAATCAAGGAACACCTTGGGATACATCACATAGGATGCAACCTCGGCATCGCTGATATTGCGATGGGTTTTCTTCTCGATTTCCTTGCGGGTCACCTCAAAGTCAATCGGCGGCAGGGATTTGCCCGGACGGTCTGTCAGGGCCTCGGCACCTTTGAGCACCTTGCGCTGCAGGGCCGGCGGGAAGCCGCCAACCGGCTGACCGATTTCGCCCCGGAAGAAGGAAATGACGCTATCGGGGAAGGTGATATCCTTTTTCGGATCAAGAACATCTTCCTCGGACAAGCCAGAGGTCACCATCATAAGCGCCATGTCGCCAACAACCTTGGAGCTTGGCGTTACCTTGACAACGTCACCAAACATTTTGTTGACCGCAGCATAGGCCTTGGACACTTCGGGCCAGCGATCCTCGATCCCCAATGCACGGGCCTGTTGGCGCAGGTTGGTGTATTGGCCGCCCGGCATTTCATGGACATAAACGTCCGACGTGCCACTGCGAATGTCGCTTTCGAACCCGGCGTAGTAACGCCGGACTTGTTCCCAATAGGTCGAGACTTCCTTGAGCGCCTCGGTCTTAAGCCCCGGATCGCGCGGCTGACCGATATAGTTATTGGCGATTGATCCCAGATTAGGCTGGGATGTCAGACCCGACATGGAATCCATCGCCGCATCGACCGCATCCACACCGGCATCAATGGCGGCAATCACGGTGGCGGCCGAAATGCCGCTGGTGTCGTGGGTATGGAAGTGGATCGGGATATTGACCGTGTCCTTAAGTGCTGTGACCAATTCGGTCGCAGCCGCCGGACGCAAGACACCCGCCATATCCTTGAGCCCAAGAATATGCGCACCGGATGCTTCAAGTTCGCGGGCCATATTCACATAGTAATCAAGGTTATATTTCGGACGGTCCTTGTCATAGATATCGCCGGTATAACAGATGGTCGCTTCGCAGAGTTTGTCGGTTTTCAAAACCGATTCCATCGCGACCTTCATGTTTTCAACCCAGTTGAGGCTATCGAACACGCGGAACACATCCATGCCGTGTTCGGCCGCCTGCTTGACGAAGTAATCCACCGCATTATCGGGATAGTTGGTATAGCCCACCGCGTTCGAGGCGCGCAGCAACATCTGTGTCAGGATATTGGGCACCCGTTCGCGCAGCTTGACCAGACGATCCCACGGATCTTCTTTCAGGAAGCGCATGGCAACATCAAAGGTCGCCCCGCCCCAGCATTCGATTGAAAACAGTTCCGGCAGACCGTGCGCGTAATAAGGCGCAATTTCGAGCATGTCATAGGTGCGCATGCGCGTTGCCAAAAGTGACTGGTGGGCGTCACGCATGGTGGTGTCGGTCATCAGGACGCGTTCCTGATCCTTCATCCAGCGCGAGAAACCTTCTGGTCCCAACTGATCCAGCTTTTGCTTGGTGCCCGGACGGATTTCGCCAAGGTCAATCGACTTTGGCATCACCGGATCATGCAGATTGGTCGGCACCACGCGGCCTTCGACTTCCGGGTTGCCATTGACCGCGACTTCACCGATGAAGCGCAGCAAACGGGTGGCACGGTCCCGGCGGCGGACGAACTTGAACAGATCAGGCGTTTCGTCAATGAAGCGCGTGGTATATTCACCGGCCCGGAATTTCGGGTGGTTGATCAGGTTTTCAAGGAAGGCCAGGTTGGTGGCAACACCACGAATACGAAATTCGCGCAGCGCACGGTCCATCCGGTCGACCGCTTCGCGCGGGCTACTGCCCCATGCGGTGACCTTTTCGAGCATACTGTCATAGAACGGCGTGATCACCGCCCCGGAATAGGCCGTGCCGCCATCAAGACGAATGCCAAAACCATTGGCCCCGCGATAGACCTTGATGATCCCGTAATCGGGGACAAAGTTATTTTCCGGGTTTTCGGTGGTGATACGGCACTGAAGCGCGTGATCGCGCAGCTTGATCTTTTCCTGCCAGGGGATGCCGGTTTCGGACGGGAAACCGATGCGTCCACCCTGGGCGATCAGGATTTGCGCCTTGACCAGATCAAAGCCGGTGACACATTCGGTCACGGTGTGTTCGACCTGAATACGCGGGTTGACCTCGATGAAATAGAATTTGGATGTATCAACATCCATCAGGAATTCGACCGTTCCGGCGTTCACATAATCAGCCGCCTTGCCCAGACGAATGGCCGCGTCACAAATCTCAGCACGCTGTTCGTCATCAAGATAGGGGGCTGGTGCGCGCTCGACCACTTTCTGGTTGCGGCGCTGAACGGAACAGTCACGTTCATAAAGATGGACAAGGGTGCCATGGGTGTCGCCCAGAAGCTGCACCTCGACATGGCGGGCGCGGCGGATCAGCTTTTCAAAATAGACCTCGCCATTGCCAAAGGCGGCTTCGGCTTCGCGGCGTGCGGCCAAAACCTGCCCTGCCAGATCCTTGCCATTCTCAATAACGCGCATGCCGCGGCCACCACCCCCCCAGCTGGCTTTGAGCATCAGCGGATAGCCGATTTCCTCGGCAATGCGGGTGACTTCTGCCATGTCTTCTGGCAATGCACTGGATGCCGGCATGACCGGAACACCGGCACTTTCGGCCAGATTACGCGCAGATACCTTGTTGCCAAGGGTGCGCATGACGTCTGAATCCGGGCCGATGAACTGAATGCCGGCCTCGGCACAGGCATCGGCAAATTCCGGGTTTTCTGACAAAAAGCCATAGCCGGGATGAATTGCATCGACACCGGCATCGCGTGCAACACGCAGGATGTCTTCGATATCAAGATAGGCGCGAATGGGTTTATTACCCTTGCCCACCGTATAGCTTTCATCAGCCTTGAAACGGTGAAGGGCGAAACGGTCCTCGTCAGAGAAGATCGCAACAGTGCGAATGCCAAGTTCGTTGGCGGCTCGCAAAACACGAATCGCAATCTCGCCACGGTTGGCGACCAGAAGTTTACGGATACGCTTTGGTGCTGAACGCGTCATGGACACCGGGCTCCTACCACATTTTCCTGGCAGGAACGTGCCTGTGCGCGCCTGCCAAAACCAAGTGAAACGCCACGATATGGTCCCGGAATGCGTTGCGGTGCGGGATGCCTGCAACGCCATACCTAATGTGGCGATACGGGATGCCTGCACGCTGAGTTCTTGTGCAATGCATCCAGAGCTTTTGGCGCCCGGTGGGCAGGCGACAATTCTGGTATATGCGCATTGCCCTCTCCCTGTCAAAGCATGATCTCGTTAATTGGTAATACCAATTCCAGAAAAACCCGACCAGTTTCTTTTCACCATGCGGAACAAATCGCCTTAACAGACGAGGCCGACAGTCTGCCAAGCCGCGATCTTTCGGCGACTTTTGGTGCGAATATGCTATTGTCCGCCCAAAGGAAAACCCGAAATCCCGAAACGGTTGCGCCCATGCCGAAGCTGAATCTTCGACTAAAGTTTTTGCTGCTTTCCATCCTGCCGCTGGTTCTGGCGGCCTCTGCGATCTCCTGGCTGGTCTTTGCCCAGGCAGAAAGATTGGCCGAAGCCGAGATCAGAACCTTTGAACGCAACATCCTGCAAGCGCGCAAGGAAGAGCTCAAAAGCTACCTCGAACTGGCGATGGCCTCGATCGACCACATCTATTCGGTGGCAAGCCCGCTTGATGCGGTGTCCAAGGAACGGGTCAAGGCGATCATCGAGGATTTGTCTTACGGTGAAGATGGCTATTTCTTTATTTATGATCGCGATGGCACGGCACTGGTTGATCCGCCGCAGCCCTGGCGTCAGGGGCGCACATATTGGAACCTGCGCGATATTAACGGCAACACCGTTATTCAGGCCCTGATCTTTAATGCCGAAAAGGGCGGCGATTTCCTGCAACATGTCTGGGAAAGACCATCGACGGGGGAACCCACCGAAAAGATCACCTATTCCCTGATGCTTGAAAAATGGGACTGGATGATCGGCACCGGAATATACATCGACGATATTTCAGAACAGGTTGCCGAAATCGAGGCCGAAGTTTCAACCCACATTCGCGAAACCACGATTTCCATCATCGGAGTGACCATCCTTGCCGTGCTTCTGGTCGGCATATCGGGCACGGTTGTGACCCTTTCGGAACGCAAACTGGCCGATGCCAAGCTCAAGGAATTGACCCACCGCGTTGTCGATGTTCAGGAACAGGAACGCCTTCGGGTATCGCGTGAATTGCATGACGGGATCAGCCAGATACTGGTGTCGGTGAAATATTCCGTTGAAACGGCCATCGCGCGTATCACGCAAAAACACGACAATGCGATGGAACCCATGGAAAAGGCGGCCAAACGCCTGCAGGATGCCATCCATGAAGTGCGCCGAATTTCACGCGACCTGCGGCCGGCCGTTCTTGATGATCTTGGCCTGAAACCCGCGATTGAAAGCATGTGCGCCGAACTGCAGGACCGATCGGGCATCCTGTTTGAGGTCAAATGTGACAACATCGACGCCCAGCTTGATATCAGCAAAAAGACCACGCTGTATCGCGTCCTGCAGGAAACGCTGACCAATATTGAACGCCATGCCGACGCAACGGTCGTGAAGATCACCATCAAGCACGAAGGCAAAAGCATTGTCATGCGGATCGTCGATAACGGGGTTGGCTTTGAAACCAATCGATATATCCGAAACCGTGATCCGCGTGCAGGCATCGGGCTTCGCAACATGCGTGAACGCATGGAATTCCATGGCGGCGGGCTTTCTGTGCGCTCCGAACCCGATGACGGGACAAAGATCACTGCATTTATTCCCGCATCAGGCCAAATTGCCCTATCGGCAGGCCCTATCAGCGGGTAATCTGGTCCTGCTCCTAAAACCCGACAGCCACGTGACAGGAACGCGTTCGATCCATGACCAATGCCAATCAAGCCTATTCCACCGACCGGCCTTTGCGGATTTTGCTTTGTGATGACCACGCCCTTGTAATGGATGGCATCCGGTCGCGACTGGAATGTTTTGAACATATTAACATCATTGGCGAAGCCGGAAATGGGGCCGAAGCGCTTGTACTTGCGGGTGAATTGCATCCGGACATCGTCCTGATGGATATCTCCATGCCGGTGATGAACGGGCTTGAAGCAGCAGAAAAATTCCGCGAAACCCTGCCCGACACCAAGGTCGTGATCCTGTCGATGCATGAAAACCCGGAATATCTGCGCACGGCACAACAGGCGGGCGCAAAGGGCTTTATCCTAAAAGACGTGTCATCCAATGACATGGTCCGCGCGATTGAGACCATCGCCAATGGCGGCGAGGCTTATAGCTCGACATTTGATCGTATCAGCGAGCGCAATAACAGCAGCGAAGATGGCGTACCACTGACATCGCGCGAGCGGACCGTCTTGCGATTGCTGGCCAAAGGGGCAAGCAACAAACATGTCGCACGCGAACTGGACATCAGTGTGCGAACTGTTGAAACCCATCGCCGCAACATCAAACGCAAGCTTGATATTGATAGTTCGGCGGGCCTTGTGCGCTATGCGATTGAAAAGGGTCTGGTGACCCTTGATGCGAACGGCTAGATACAGCTGTATCATCAAGCGACCTCGGTTTTGCCCGAAGCGACTGTCCGCGATCCGGTCCAGAATCAAAACTCATTCAAATCATCGTCCCGATCTCATATTACCTGACGGCATCCTGCAACGTGGTCTGAAACGCCGATTTTGGCCCGCATGCCAGCGAGAGTTTTTCATATTCGCGCGGGGTATCAATTTGCCGGTGTTTTTCCCGGCTGCGTCGGCGGATATCATTAAGACGGCGTTTGAAATCACGGCTATATTCGGAAAGCAGCCGCCGGATCGCACCGGGCACATTATCGGCTGACAGTGGATACATCGCGCCGACCTTGCCGACAATGTCGGCAACCAGATCATCAAGGGCGGCCCGAATATCGGCTTCCATGCCCTGATTGATCTTCACATGTTCGCCTTCGTGGGCATAGACCACATCATATTCGCATGTGCCGCGGTCAAGTTCAGATGCGATATAGACAAGATGTTTGACCACATCGACCTTCGGGGTCACCCGCACAGGGTCCAGACAATAGCGCCTGCCACCAACGTCGCGGGGTTCAAAGCGCATGTCGAAACTCGCCTGGACCTCATATTCTGTCAGGCCGGTGACAAGGTAACGGGCATTCCCGCCCGCACGACTGTTAAGCCATCTGACAGATCGATGGCGATCAAGCATCGGGTCCATATGATTAAATTCAAGAAAAGCCTGCGGTGACCGAACAGGCCCACAGGTTCCTTGGGCGTTTGCGGGATTACTCATGCCTGCCACGACAAGAAGCCCCAAAGCCGCGAACACCATCTTTATGGCACGCTGCGCGTTCAGATGGTTGAGATGCCCCAAGACTGGCAAACAGCTTCTCCCGTTTTCATGCAGATCCTGCGCAACAGATTGGCCGAACGCAGTATTCATGGACATCCTGTTTACGCCCCGGTGTCAGGTATGGCGCACCCGATCGGCACATTCAACACACAGGGGCGTGGTCGGATCAAATTCCAGACGTTTCGCCTGAATAGGCTCACCGCAGTTGTGGCAATGCCCATACGCGTCATCATCCATCCGCGACAGGGTCTTCTCGATCCGGGCAAGTTCAGCGGTTCGGCGGCGTTCCTGTTCAAGATGCATTTCCTGATTTTGCAATGCATCCATTCGTGACAAACGCCCGACGGCCTGTTGATCAAGCTCAACCGGCTTGCGGTAGTCCTCTGAGTGATTGGAATGCGCCAGAATGTCAGCTCGCCGCTTTTGCAGACGTGCGCGTAACTTTGCGAGATCAATATCTGTTCGGTCCGTCATGCGAAACCTCGTGGGTTGTTGTTCTTGTTCCTTTTACATATGGGAACTTCCCGACCGGTTTCGCCAACCCCAATGCGGAAATCACCACAATCAGGTGCAGTTTCCGCAAGCATCTACCAGTTTCTCAAGCGCTGCCTTGGCCTCGTCATCATCCAGGCCTTCGGATTTGATGTTCTTTTGGATTTTACAGCAAAGCGCCGGGCCATCCGGGAATGGTTTATCCGTCCAGAACGGCGCAGTGGTGCCGAAATATCCCGCCTGATCAAGGAAAGAGACCCCGTAATAATAGGCGGCCCCGACCGAGTTATAGAATGTCGGATCATCAATGAAGCCGCCATCCGGGGTCATGGATTTGGTCAAACACCAGTGCAGCACCAGTGCGATATCTTTGGAAGCCGCTTTTTGGGTGGCGCTATCGACCTGATCCCAACCAAGATCAAAAATCTTGGTCACATCGTAATTGTTGTGATTGTTGAAATCACCGTTGTGCTTCCAGCCAAACGGGTATGCCCCGTCACGTATGGCAAGGGTGGTCTGGAAAATCTCGGGCCATAAATCAACCTTGCCATGCTGGTAGGAAATATTGTGGAAAGTCAGGCTCAGATCACTGCTTTTCAACACACCCTGGTCGCGCGTATCAAACCAGCCGCCCCAATATCCACTTTCGCCATCCTGCCATTCATCAAGCCAGGACTTGTAGGCATTGATATAGGCATCGGTCAGGTCAAAGCCTTTTACGTTGTTTCGGAAATAATCGCGGATCTCACTTTTAAAGCACATTTGGGACAGGCTGGCCGTCACCGCACCCAGCGCATCACGGCGATCGATCCCATCGTCAAAAATTCTTGAGGTTTTCTGACCTTCAAGCCAGGAAATCATTTTTTCCGGCGTTGCAATCGGCGCCAGAAACGCAAACGGATATTCCGGTGGCTGCCCGGCATCCGCCAGCGTGTTGACCGCATCGATCATCGCGTCGACCTTCAGGAACCACTGATCATAACAAGGCCCCCACGACCCGTCGCTTGCCACTTGCTTTTCGGCCCATGCCTGATCGGGATTGTCCAATGACCTGGCAAATGCATCCAGCTTTGTCTCAAGCGCTTTCCAGTCTGCGGTGTAAAGCAACAACCACTTGCATTCGATCATCTTCTGATCAGATGCCGCCATGCTGTTGCCTGTTTTCTGGGCGGCAATCAGTCGATCCTGCAACGGGGCCAGTTTGGCTGTGAAACTGGCTTTCTGTGCAACATAATCGGGATCAAATACGCAGAACTGTTCGGTGATCAGCGTGCTGAAATCAGTCATTAATACGCCCCCTTGATGCCGCCAATCCTTGGCGGACTACCCCATGTTTATCCCGCAACATATAGTCGGCCCCAATCACCGCGTGAATGCGGACCACCTCATACCAATCCGAGAATGACAAAAATCACAGCATTGCCAAAGCATTATCCGCTTACCTCATTCAGGCAAGGGATGTCGCGATGCGAATATCCGGGGAAAATGGCGTGTGGCCTATCGCCTGACTCTAGTCCTCCAATAGCCAGTTGCGGATTACCCGCAATGCCTGATCAGGATCTGTATCGACCAGTTTGGCGGCGATATTGGCCTTTTTGCGATCAATCATGCCTTCAACGCCTGCAACACTGAAATTATCCGGATCGTCATTGACAGGGATCATTGAACCAGTTGTCGTTGACCCGCGTAATTGGTCACGCAACCGTGTATCCGACCCCGGCTCGTAGCGCGGTATCGGTGCCATTGGTTTGGGACCGGGCAAGAAAGACGGCGCACCATTCGGTTGGTCCGGGTCGTCAGATCGCGTCATCACAGAACCTTCGTCGTGTTTTTGGGGCAGTTTTATACATCGGGCGGAATGAGCAAACTTCAAACACAAAATAACATCATGTCACAGAACACTATCGGATATTTCTATTGTTATGGCCTATTATATAGACTCAAACTTTGATATGCGGTCGTGTCGGATGAGATTATGGGTGTGAGAATTCAGGTTACTGTCGGCGCAAATATTCCGACCAATGCCTCAAAATCTCGCCAAACACCTGATATTTGACCGTTTGGCGCATGCTAATGGCTTAAAAATACAGTCAATTACACATTTTGTACTTTAACAACTACGCATATGTATTTAGGTTGATGGTTTAATGGGCTACCACTTTTGAGTAGCACTCTCGATACCTTTGACTATAGGCATGGAAACCATGGGGACGCGGTTCTTTTTGAAGCACTTTACTTTTGTCATAGCCGTCGCAATGGCCATACTTTTGGTTAGGACGGACACGGCAGGTGCTGTTGAATTCGGTGAAGCCCCTGTACTTAGCCAGAAGGTAAAGAACGGCATATTGCCGCCGGTCAAGGACCGTTTGCCGACGACGCCAATGATCGTAAGCCCCAACGACCGGATCGGCACCTATGGTGGCACCTGGAAAATGGCGCAGCGCAATAAGCGCGACCATGCGCTTTTGATCCGTAACATCGGCTATGAACCACTTCTGCGCTGGACGCCGCAATGGTCATCAACGATTCCCAATGTCGCCCTGTCCTTCCAACCCAGCAGTGACGCGACAGAATTCTTGTTTCGCTTACGCCCTGGCATGCGCTGGTCTGATGGCGCGCCCTTTACAGCCGCTGACATTGTTTTCTGGTACGAAGATATTCTGATCAATCCGGCCTTTGCCGAAGCCATTCCGGAATGGCTTAGCTCTGGTGGTGAAACAGTCCAGATTGAAGCGATTGACACATACACTGTCGCCTTCCGGTTTGATAAACCATACGGTCTTTTCCCCACCGCACTGGCCCGGCCAGAAGGTGTCGAGCCGGTAAGCTATCCGGCACATTTTTTGAAACCGCTTTTGCCCAAGTATAATGCCAATGCTGATGCCGAGGCCCGCGAACTGGGCTTTGATGGCTGGAAAGAACGGTTCATTCATGTGTTTGGCCAGCCTGGCACCATTGACGATCCGACACGCTGGAACAACCCGGATGTCCCGACACTGAATGCCTGGATCCTTACCGGTGTTTATGGCCAAGACGATCCGTTGATCGCCACCCGCAATCCCTATTACTGGAAAATTGACCCGACCGGGCGACAACTGCCCTATATCGATTCTGTCTCGATGACCCTTGTCCCGTCCAAAAAAGCAGCCGGGGATGCCGCAATCGCGGGTTTGGTCAACATGCAAGAACGCCACGTCAGCAATTATGCCCCAGAAATTCTTGCCCAGAATCCTGATCTGCAGCCATTTACGCTGATCGAAAGCGACATGAATATCCTGACGCTGTCGCTTAACCTTAATGACAAGGACCCGGTCCTGCGTAAGATTTTCCAAACAAAGGATTTCCGCGTTGCATTATCCCACGCGATAGACCGGGACCGCATCATTGACCGTTTTGTGCCCGGTGCCAGACCCCATCAAGCGGCCCCGCGTCCGGAAAGTCCGCTTTATCACACGGTTCTTGCCCGGCAGTTCATTAACCATGATGTCGAATTGGCCGAGAACCTGCTGAACAAAATCGGGCTTACCCGAAAAAACGAAAATGGCATCATCTTGCGACCGGATGGCAAGCCCCTGTCGTTTACGATTGATACCGAGGGGGCTGGTCGATTTGCAATGGTTGATGCCATCGTCCAATACTGGCGCGCCTTGGGAATCGATGCAAAAGCCCGCCACCTTCCCCGGGATGAATTCGTTGCCTTGCGTGAAGCCAATGATCACCAAGCCAGCGCCTGGGGCGGTGATGGCGGTCTTGATGCGATGGTTATTCCGATCAATTACCTGCCGATGTCGTCAGAATCATCCTGGTATGCGACCGGCTGGGCGCACTGGTACCTTAACTCCGAAAGCATCGATGCTGTCACACCACCCGACATCGTGCAAAAGCAGTTCTCTCTTTATGAAGAACTCAAGGCGACGGCGAGCACAGAAAAACAAAATCAACTGATGCGTGATATCCTCGACATCAGTGCAAATCAGTTTTACGTTATGGGCATTGCATTGCCGCCAAACCGCAGAGGCGTTGTTGCGCGCAACTTCCATAATGTCCCGAAAGTGATGCCTGCTGCCTGGAGTTATGCGACACCTGCACCAACAAACCCAAGTCAGTATTTTATTGAGCCAAAGTAACAATACTCAGTAAAACAAGGTGTTAATCGGGGGGGACGAGGTCACTTGAAGAAGCTGTTTGACAGGATGATCGGCAGTTTGGTTTTCAAAATCGCGCTTGCGATTATCATTGTGGAAACCATTCTTCTTAGCCTGTTTGGTGGCTATTATGTTCAATACTTCGGTGCGGAAATCGACCGCCGAATTGCCGAGCAAATCAGCAGCCCCGGCCGCCTCATCCAGCAAGAACAACTTAAAATCTCTATCTTGAGTGACCCCGAGCAGATGGAACTGCTGCTCGGAAAGCATTTCAGGCAAGCGCTGGCGATTGGTTTTGACGGGACGATCTATCATTCGACGGACCCGATGATGATCGGCCGGTCGGTCAATGATTTGCGAAACTTCCCGTCTGACCAACTTAGACCTGACCTGACCGAACAGGTGCTGATGACCGTGGATGATGCAAGCGGACACAGCATGGTCAGCATCACCCCCATCTTCAACCTGAATGCCAACCAGCCCTTCATGTATGTCTTCCTCAAGGTGTCCACGCTTGGGCTTGAGGAAAGCCAACGTCAGATGCAAACGGTGCTGGTCGTCGGGTCAGCGATGTGCATTTTCATGACCTCGGCGCTGATCTTTCTGTTTACCCAGCAGACCGTCCTCAATCGCCTGATCACCGCAGCCCAGTTCGTCAACAAAATCCAGATCGGCAAGCTCAGTTCACGGCTGACACCAATGGGGCGTGATGAAATCGGCACACTTGAGCGCGGCCTGAACGCCATGGCCGAAAGCCTTGAACGGCGCACCAAGCAACATCAGGTCGCACAAGAAGCATTGCGCGACAGCGAAGAACGCTTCCGCGACTTTACGCTGTCGTCTGCTGACTGGTATTGGGAGATGGGCAGTGATCTCAAGATCGCCTTTGCCTCCTACAAGTTCTATCAGCTGATCGAAGAAATTAACGGCTCCCCCCAGGGGCAGTCATTTGATCAACTTGGCCTGCAACCGGAAAGTCCTGATGGCTGGCGCGACCTTAAACACCATCTGGATGAACATACGGCCTTCCATAACATTGAGTTTTCCTGGACCTCCCGCGACGGCGAAAAACATTACGGGCGCATCAACGGCGTACCGGTTTTTGCCCTTGATGGCAGCTTTAATGGTTACCGCGGCACGGGCAGCAACATTACCGATCAACGCCGTGCCGCCGAAGAGCAGCACGCCCTGCAACGCCAGCTTGCGACGTCGCAAAAGCTTGAAGCTGTTGGTCAAATGGCCGGGGGCGTTGCCCATGAATTCAATAACTGTCTTGCCGGTATTCTGAGCTTCGCCGAAGTCGCGCGGGCAAAAATCGATGACCCTGAAAAGGTCAGAGAATATCTTGAGCACGTCATTTCACTGGGCGAACGCGCCACCAGCGTTGCCGACCAGCTTTTAATGTTTTCGCGCCGCAGGATCGATCAACCCAAGAATGTGCGGGTCGAAAGCATCTTTTCAGAAATGGAACAGTTGCTTGTCACCTTGCTGGAACACCGGATTGATCTGCAAATCTGGTCAGATGCACCCGATCTTTATACCCGTGTTGACCCGACACAGCTTTCAGCCTGCATCCTGAACCTTGCCATCAATGCGCGTGATGCCATGCCCGATGGCGGAACTTTGCAAATTTCGTGTCGCAGCATTGATATCCCCCCCGCAGCCCGACGCAATGACGACGAGGACGAAGACTTTTATCCTCTTGAGGTCGAGGGACAGTTTGTTGTCATCACGGTTCAGGATACCGGAACCGGCATCCCTGATGAGATCATCAACAATATTTACGAACCCTTCTTTTCGACCAAGGAGCCGGGCAAGGGCACGGGCCTTGGCCTATCGATCGTCCATAGTTGGGTTGAAGAGTCCAAAGGCTTTATCAATGTCGAAAGCATCGAGGGTGAAGGCACGACATTTTCGGTCTATCTTCCGCGCTCTGAACCGGGCACCGACCCGGTGGATACCGTTAGTGACCCTGGCGAATTTCCGGGCAATGGCGAACGCGTTCTGGTCGTTGATGACGAGCTGTCCTTGCGTACAACAGCGCAAATTATCCTGAGCGATGCCGGTTATCAGACCGAAACCGCCAAAAGCACCGAAGAAGCGCTTTCGATGCTCAAACAGGCAAATGACAGTGATCCATTTGACGTTATTCTGACTGACGTCGTTCTGCCCGGCCGAACCGGGCCGCAACTGGTTATCGAGGCGCTACGCCACAACCCGCGCTATGGCGTGGTGTTTATGTCGGGCTATCCTGCACGGTCGCGCAAGGAACTTGAAAACCTTTTGGGCAACCATGTCTTTATCAAAAAGCCGTTCAGGCCAGCACAGCTTCAAAAAGCTGTCCATGATGCGATCGCGACAACCAAAGAGCGCGTCCGGACTTAGAGGCAGGGTCAATACAGGGCCGGGGCCGGGGCTGGAGTCAGGGATCAGGGACGGGACCTGGACCTGGACCTAACGACTGTTAAAACGGCCGAGTCCCCAACCACAGCAATCCTTGCCGACCACCAACATCGCCAGTTGGTTAAAAAAATCTTACCCGTCCACCTTCCTCAAAATGCTTGTAAACCAAGTAATTGCAATGCCCGTACGCACCGCAGACAGGACCGGTGTGACAACCGTCACTTTTTCGGGCATCGTTACGCCATACCTTAATCATCAGGCAGTTTTGATGATCCCAGTGATGGATAAAGGTAGTTCTCCATCAGGAATGTGATGAGGTCAGGATGATCGGTTCGGTTCAAGGTTCAGGACTTGGTTCAGCGGCACAGGCCGTCAATGAGGCGATTACGCCAAACGGTGGTGCAAGTCCGTCGCTCCCATTCGCAGCCGCAGAAGGCGCGATCAACAAGGCGACCGGTCTGGCAAAAGTCATCGGTTCAATCGTGACAGAACACCAGCCGCTTGAAACCAGCGGCAACCGTGGCACCAAAGTTAATATCCTAACGTGATTTTCCCTCTCGTTAGCTTCCTCCGGGGGTGGTCAAGTGACCACCCTTTTTTCTGTCTGAAATGCGCGCTCATCCTTTAGGCCAAGCACGGTCATGACAATTTATCGTTCACATGATAATCTGCCGATTGGCATAAAACGTGGATGGCAAGATGACCACCAACAGAATTGGCACAGGCTCCTCCCATACCGGGCTTCAGGATGCACGCAACCGCCCGCAAGGCGGGATAGCGTCGCGTGGCCGCGTTGGTGCGAATTCCGATCAGCCGTCATCGGACAGTTTCATCGCGTCCCAACTTGCCCGCCTGCGCAATCTGATCGCAACCGATCAAATCGACCATAATGCGCGGCGTGGCACCTATCTGAATATCGTTTTGTAAAACCTAGAGTCTATTCCGATTAGGTTGCATCGCAAAAGATCGGCCCATCGCAAAAGAAAAGGCGGGCCGAATCGACCCGCCTTCTTCGCCCCCTGTCATCCCATCACCTGCGACAAAGAAAAGTGCCCCGTACCGAAGTACGGGGCGAGTTAATTTGTCCAGGTGTGTTGGACAAGGGAGCTTGCGCAAAAGCGTGATCAGATCACGCAGTTGCCTGGTCTTCGCTCACCGAGCGAATAGGATGTTCCAGCTTGTCGACGATTTCCTTCGGCACGATCTGCCAGAAGTTGCCGCGTTCACGATCCCAGTTATCAAGGATGGTGCGTGCAAAACCACTTTCGGTTTCCGCAACATGCTCTTCAATCAAGGAGCGGCAATGTTCGTCCCAATGCTGGGTTTCAATGCGCTGGTACAGGATGGAGCCGTCATTGACGACATTTTCGAACGTGCCATTAACGTCATAGATGAACGCCATGCCACCGGTCATGCCTGCACCGAAGTTCTCACCAACCGAACCAAGGATAACGGCCGTACCACCGGTCATATATTCACAACCGTTTGAGCCACAGCCTTCGACAACAACGGTCGCCCCGGAGTTACGGACACAGAACCGTTCACCGGCCTGACCTGCGGCAAACAGTTTGCCTGCCGTCGCACCATACAAAATGGTGTTGCCGATGATGGTGTTTTCGTTGGTCTTAAGCGGGCTTGAAGGCCGCGGACGCAGAACAATCGTACCGCCCGACAGGCCCTTGCCGACATAGTCGTTGGCATCGCCCTGTACTTCAAGTTTAAGCCCCTGCACGGCAAAGGCACCAAGCGACTGCCCCGCAGAGCCACGCAAACGGACATGCAGATGCCCCGGTTTCAGGCCGGTCATGCCGTATTTCTGCGTGATCAGGGACGACATCCGGGTGCCAATCGCACGCTGGGTGTTCTGGATGTTGTACTGCAACTGCATCTTTTCGCCGTCTTCAAGAAGCGGACGGGCATCCTTGATCATCTGGGCATCAAGGGTATCGGGCACTTCGTTGCGCCCTTCGATGGTGCAGAAGCGTGCATGATCACCGGCATCGGCCTGTGCCAGAAGCGGGTTCAAATCAAGGTCAACAAGGTCCTTGGCGCCACGGTGAACCTGCTGAAGCAGATCGGAACGCCCGATGACCTCTTCAAGTTTGGTGTAACCAAGTTCGGCCAGAACGTCTTTGACTTCCTCGGCCATGAAGGTGAACAGGTTGACCAGTTTGTCTGCCGTACCAACGAACTTGGCACGCAGCGCCGGATCCTGGGTACAGACACCCACCGGGCAGGTGTTGGAGTGACACTGACGGACCATGATGCAGCCAAGTGCGATCAGGGATGCCGTGCCGATACCGAATTCCTCGGCACCAAGCATCGCCCCCATGACAATGTCACGGCCGGTTTTGAAACCGCCATCAACACGCAGTTTGACCTTGTCACGCAGGTTGTTGAGTGTGAGCACCTGATTGACTTCCGACAGGCCCATTTCCCACGGAACACCGGCATATTTGATCGAGGTCTGCGGGCTTGCACCCGTGCCACCATCATACCCGGAAATCAGGATCACGTCGGCTTTTGCCTTGGCAACACCGGCCGCAATCGTACCGACACCCGAACGTGACACCAGCTTGACGCAGACGCGGCAACGCGGGTTGATCTGTTTGAGGTCATAGATCAACTGGGCCAAATCTTCGATCGAATAGATGTCATGGTGCGGCGGCGGTGAAATCAGGGTGACACCCGGCGTCGCATGACGCAGTTGGGCAATCTCGACCGTGACTTTAAAGCCCGGCAACTGACCACCTTCACCCGGTTTTGCACCCTGGGCGACCTTGATCTGAATTTCTTCACAGTTGTTGAGATATTCCGCCGTCACACCGAAACGACCCGATGCGACCTGCTTGATCGAGGAACGCGCATTGTCACCGTTTGCACGCGGACGGAAACGTTCACGCGACTCACCGCCTTCACCGGAGTTCGATTTCGCACCGATGCGGTTCATGGCAATCGCCAAGGCTTCGTGTGCCTCGGTCGAAAGCGCGCCATGCGACATGCCCGGGGTTACGAAACGCTTGCGGATTTCGGTGATGCTTTCGACCTGATCCTGACGAACACCTTTACGGTCAGAACGGAAATCAAGAAGATCACGCAGATGCAGCGGCTCGCGCGAGCGCAGACCATCGGAGAATTTCTTGAATGAATTATAGCTGCCGGTGGTGACCGACGACTGCAGCGTATGGATCAGCGGACCGGTCCAGACATGGCGTTCACCACTGCGGCGATATTTGTAAAGCCCGCCAACCGGAAGGGTCACGACATTGCCGTTAAACGCTTCTTTGTGCTGGGCGATGCAGCGACGCTGAATGCCCTGAAGGCCAATCCCCGAAATGCGCGACGGCATGCCCGGGAAGAATTCCGCCACCAGGGACCGCGACAGGCCGATACTTTCGAAGTTATAGCCACCACGATAGGAACTGATGATCGAGATGCCCATTTTCGACATGATCTTGAGCAGGCCGGCATCAATAGCAGCCTTGAAGCGCTGCATGACTTCTGCGGTGCTGCTCACATTCGGGAACAGGCCACGCGCATAACGATCCAGCAGACCTTCCTGTGCGAGATAGGCGTTGACCGTGGTCGCGCCCACACCGATCAGAACGGCAAAGTAATGCACATCCATGCATTCAGCCGAACGAACATTAAGCGAGATATAGGTCCGCAGTGACGTCTTGACGAGATGGCTGTGAACACCACCGGTCGCAAGGATCATAGGGATCGCGGCACGTTCTTCGCTGATTGCCTCGTCGGTCAGAATAATGTGCAGGGCACCACCGCGTACAGCTTCTTCGGCTTCGCGCTGGATACGCGAAATTGCTTCGCGCAACGCCAGCTTGCCACCGTTGATATCAAATGTGGTGTCGATCTCGACCGCACTGTCGCCCATATAGCCGCGCATGGCGTCATATTCGGCGTTGGTCAGAACCGGACTTTCAAGCTGAAGCAGATCACACTGGCTTTCGTCTTCATCAAGGACGTTGCCAAGGTTGCCCAGACGGGTTTTCAGGCTCATGACGCGCGCTTCACGAAGGGAATCGATCGGCGGGTTGGTCACCTGCGAGAAGTTCTGACGGAAGAAGTGATGCAAACCACGATAACGATCAGACAAGATCGCAAGCGGGGTATCATCGCCCATCGAGCCAATGGCTTCCTTGCCGTCTTCGCCCATCGGATGAAGGATCAGTTCAAGGTCCTCATGGGTCAGGCCCATCGATTTCTGCAACCGCAGCAGACGTTCTTTTTCGATGTGCGACGGTTCGGAATGTTCCGGTGAAATCAGGTCATCAAGCACCTTGGTGCGACCAACCCATTTCGACCAGTCACGACGGTTGGCAAGCTTGTCTTTCAGTTCCCCGTCATGGAACAGTTTGCCTTCGGCAAGGTTGACCGCAATCATCTGCCCCGGGCCGAGGCGGCCTTTTTCAACGCAGCGTTCCTCGTCGATATGAACCATGCCTGCTTCGGAACCGGCAATCAAAAGACCATTGCCGGTCACCGCATAGCGCAGCGGACGCAGACCGTTACGGTCCGTACCGCCCATCAGCCACTCGCCGCCATAGGCCGCAAGGGCTGCCGGGCCATCCCACGGTTCCATCACCGCATTGCAATAGGCATAAAGGTTTTTATAGCTGTCTGGCGTGGATGCCTTTTTCGACCAGGCTTCGGGCACCATCATGGTTTTCACCATCGGCAGGTCACGACCGGCACGCACCATCAATTCGAATACAGCATCCAAAGCCGCCGAGTCAGACGATCCCGGCTGAATGACCGGCTTAAGATCATCAATGCTGTCAGCATAGGCGTCGTGCGCCATGCGCGCTTCGTGGCTTTTCATCCAGTTGACGTTACCGCGCAGCGTGTTGATCTCGCCGTTGTGGGCCAGAACACGGAACGGCTGTGCCAACGGCCAGCTTGGGAAGGTGTTGGTCGAATAACGCTGATGATAGACGCAGAAGTTCGAAATGAACCGTTCGTCGCGCAAATCCGGATAGAAGGTATCGACATCTTCGGCAAGGAACATGCCCTTGTAGATTACCGAACGGCACGACATCGAACAGATGTAGAAATCCTTGATCGCTTCGGCCAGAACCGCTTTTTCGATGCGACGGCGAATGGCGTAAAGATCGACTTCGAACTTTTCCTCGTTCACGTCATCGCGCACACCAATCAGGACCTGTTCGATTTCCGGGCGGGTCTGGTTTGCTTTTTCACCAATGACGGACACATCAACCGGCACCTGACGCCAGCCGAGAATACCATAACCCTGTTTAAGGATTTCGGTTTCGACAATCGCACGGCAACGTTCCTGTGCGGCCATATCGATACGCGGCAGGAAGACCTGGCCGACAGCGATCAGGCTATCGGGGGCTTCCTGATTGATGACCTTAAGGTAGGCCTTAAAGAAGTCCTGCGGGATCTGCAGGTGGATACCTGCGCCATCGCCGGTTTTGCCATCAGCATCCACAGCACCACGGTGCCAGATGGCCTTAAGGGCCTCGATACCGGCTTCGACCACTTCGCGACGCGGCTTGCCATCAATGGCACCGACCAAACCCACACCGCAGTTGGCGTGTTCTTCTGCCGGATCATACATTCCGCTGGCTTCAAGATGAGCCGCGTTCTTTTCAAAACGGGCGATATCCATAGCGCCCTTGCTGTGAACGATCTTGTTCATAACTCTCTCTCCTAATGCGGCAGCGGACTTAAGCGGCAGCTTCTTTGCGCGCCAGCAAATATTCATCAATCCGGTCAGCCGCATCACGGCCATCGCGAATTGCCCAGACCACAAGCGACGCACCACGGGCAATATCACCCGCAGCAAACACGCCATCCAGATTGGTCATCATGGTGCGGAAGTCGATTTTGACCGTGCCCCAACGCGACACGCCCAGTTCCGGTGCATCAAACAGGGTCGGCAGGTCTTCGGGTTCAAAACCAAGCGCCAGAATGACCATGTCGGCATCCATGGTGTAGCTTGACCCTTCGATGATTTCCGGGCTCTGACGGCCACCGGCATCCGGGGCGCCAAGGCGCATCTTGACCGCACGTACACCGGTTACCTTGTCATCACCCACGAATGCTTCGGGGTTGGTCAGCCAGACGAATTCAACGCCTTCTTCCTCGGCATTGGCCACTTCACGCTGGGAACCCGGCATGTTGGCACGGTCACGACGATAAAGACATTTGACCGATTTCGCACCCTGACGGATCGCGGTACGGACACAGTCCATGGCGGTATCACCACCGCCAATAACCACGACATTCTTGTCCTTGGCATTGAGCGTTCCGTCTTCATAAGCCGGAACAGTGTCGCCAAGACCATGACGGTTGGACGTGGTCAGATATTCAAGCGCCGGATAGACATTTTCCAGGCCCGCACCAGGCAGTTTCAGATCGCGGGCCTTGTAAACGCCGGTCGCGATCAGAACGCTGTCATGTTTTTTACGGAGTTCTTCAAGGGTGGCATCGCGGCCAACTTCAAATTCGGTGTGCATAATAACACCACCGTCTTCGAGAAGCTTCACGCGGCGTTCAACCACATCTTTTTCAAGCTTGAAGCCCGGAATACCATAAACCAGAAGCCCGCCGATGCGGTCATAACGGTCATAGATATGAACTTCATATCCCTTAAGGCGCAGTTGCTCTGCTGCGGCCATGCCACCGGGACCACCGCCGATGATGCCAACCGACATGCCGTTTTCCTTGGTCGGCTTTGGCGGCTTTACCCAGCCTTTTTCAAAAGCGGTATCGGTGATGTATTTTTCGACAGAGCCGATGGTAACAGCGCCATGGGTCGACTGCTCGATCACGCAGTTGCCTTCACAGAGACGATCCTGCGGGCAAATACGACCCGTGACTTCAGGCATGTTATTCGTCGCCGCCGAAATGGCATACGCTTCTTCCATACGACCCTGGGTCGTCAAGCTGAGCCAATCGGGGATGTTATTATAAAGCGGGCAATGTGCCTGGCAGAATGGCACACCACACTGAGAGCAGCGCGACGCCTGGTCAGCGGCCTTGTCGTCCTCGAACGGCTCGTAAATTTCATCAAAATCGGTACGGCGTTCGGAAGCTTCTCTTTTGTGCGGATATTTTTGTTCGAGATGAACAAACTTCAGCATCTTTTCTGTCATGACGGCCCTCTGGAAGGGTTTTATGTTGCGGGTTTCGCTTTATATACGTGGCACATACGCAAGAATCCAGCAGAAAATGCAAGCTAGGTCAATATTACTGACCTAAATACCCTGACAAATTTTCCGGTCTTTCCCGGGTTCGGGTTGCACCCCTCTGTAATATTGTTTCATTAGTACCATAATGGTACTATTAATGCGTTTCGTCAAAATGGGCTAAACTGCTATAAGCGATGAGTTTTTGCAGCGAACAGGCACAGAGGCTGGCGTGACTCTACAGCACATAATTCTTCTGGCGATCGTTCAGGGGATCACAGAATTTCTTCCGATCAGCTCATCTGGCCATCTGGTCCTGGCCCCCGCCATCACCGGCAGCCCCGATCAGGGTTTGTTGGTAGATGTCGCAGTGCATGTTGGCACGCTGGCTGCTGTTTTGATCTATTTCTGGCGTGATGTTTTCGCCATGCTTGGTGGATTCGTTCGGCTGTTAACCGGGCGAATCAACGCGGGTGCCCGACTGGCAATCCATATTGTTCTGGCAACAATTCCGGTTATTGCGGTTGGATTCTACCTGAAGGTATCGGGAATCGAGGAACAGCTGCGCTCAATCGAGATCATCGCATGGGCCACCCTTGGCTTTGGCATCCTGCTTTGGATTGCTGACAAGGTCGGCATGACGATCAACCGCCTTGAACATATGCGCTGGGGCGGCGCGCTGTTTATCGGTCTGGCACAGGTCCTTGCCCTTATTCCGGGAACCAGCCGGTCAGGCATTACCATGACCGCCGCCCGATTCATGGGATATGAGCGCTCAGACGCAGCACAGTTTTCCATGCTGATGTCTATCCCGGTTATTCTTGGGGCTGGCCTGTTGGCAGGTATCGACTTGCATCAGGCAGGTAATATTCAGCTTAATCAGGAGATTCTTCTGGCGGCGGGCCTTTCCTTTGTAACCGCCCTGATTGCCATCGCGGTTCTGATGAGTTGGCTGAAACGATCCAGCTTCACCCCATTTGCCATTTATCGCATTCTTTTGGGGGGCGCGCTGCTTGTCTGGATCTATGTCTATGATACTGCGGCCCTGCCCTTCTTCAATTAACGCTGACGAAAACAAAGAACCTGCTGCCATGTTTCTGCGCCCTCTTGATCCGGTGGCTGATGGCCCGGACCTGCACGTGATTTTTGGCGATCCGACCTGCTGCCTGTGGCTTCCCGATCCGGCTTTCCCCGACATCGAAACCACCACGGCCATATTGAAATCATGGACAAAGGGGCTTGAAAACACGTCCTGGGTGGTTTGTGAACAGCCCAAGGGCCCGGCGATTGGACGCATTGCGCTTTATAACACCGGACGCGACAAGGATATCTGGGAAGCCGCCTGCATGATCAGCCCCAAGGCACGGGGCCAGAATTATGCCGCGCGCGGACTTTCCGCCGCCATAGATGACCTGTTTGCCACCACAAAAGCACGCCGGGTCTTTGCCGATGTTGATCCGGACAATCATGCGTCGCTCAGGACATTTGAAAAACTGGGGTTCACACGCGAAGGGGTTTTGCGCGGCGAATGGGAAACCCATATCGGCATCCGCGACTCTGTGGTTTACGGATTGCTGCGCACAGACCCACGCCCAGAGATTGCGGGCAAACCACCCTTACTGCGCCCAGCCTAGGCTCAGATCGCTGTTTAGTCCTGCCAGACAGGACCGCCGGATAAAACAATTTGCGCGCGCGCCGGGTCTTCGGGGCTGTAATCGGAATCTTCGACAAACCGCATCAGGAACGGCTCATGCGAGAGCAGGAATTCAAGGGCACCAAGCTGCACTTCGTTTGATCCGATCCCGGCCTTGAGATCATCAAGCCCCATGCCGGTTTGTGCGACCAATCCTTGCAACAACTCATCATCACCAGCGATATGGGCAATCGCACGAATGGCCAGTGTTTCTGCTGCGTCCTTGTTCATTTCGCTCTTTGCCCGACAGACTTATTTAAACCACTTGGCTTTGGCCATCGCCCGCCAGATCACCAGACCGGCGACAACGATCACCCCGGCAGCGATCCCGCCAAGGCCATTTCCCGCCATCAAAACCAACCCCCAGAAGCCAACAGTACCAAACCCGATGGCAAGGCTCAGGAAGGCTGATTTGGTCAGGGTATCCTGATTTTTCTGGGCGGTTTCGGCACGTTTGATCTCGTCAACGATTTCATACCATGCCAATTGCTGCCAACGGGAATATTTCAACCCTTTGCGTGGACCTTTACGCAGAAAATCATCGAGTTGTTTGACGATATTGGCGGCACGCTCTTCGGGGGCGACGTATTTGCCGATCCGTTCTTTCTTGCGTGGACCTTCGTCCTGTTCATTCTCGATCATATTCACCGGATCTCTTTCATCATCGGACGCAAATAGCAGCGTATCTTGCTTCTAGTCGCAACCGATTTAAATCCGGTAAACCCAATCCCAATGTGCTTTTCATCACAGCGCAGGTAATTAACACGCACATATTCAGATCAAGATGCGCATCTCATCATCAGGTTGGTGCGGATGCGGCCTTGATAATGGCAATGGCACCGTGTTTGGAAAATACCGGGATCGAACCAGACGCACCTTATCTGCATCACCAATTGATCGATGAAAACCCACCCCGATCATATGGCAAATCGTGCCTTCTACTGATTAAAACCGATAAAGCTTAGCTCACGGCGAGTGCGGCAACCGCAATCACGCCAAAGGCGATCAAATGGATCATGCTCAGTCTCCTGATTTGGGTCGTTAACAACCATGCCCCATCTGTTCTGAACACAGAACAGGAGGACGATGCATGAAGTTTTAAAATGGGAAACGGGTAATTTAATGGCAGAATCAGGCCATTCCGTGCCGATCAACACCGACAAGGTTGCTGATCGCAAAAGTGGAATGGTGCGGGCGGCCGGACTTGAACCGGCAAAGCCTTAGGGCTGACGGATTTTAAGTCCGCTGCGTTTACCAATTTCGCCACGCCCGCAGATCGTGCCGTTACCGGTTTTGTACCGGTAAAAAAGGGTTCTAGCGTGGGTTTGTTTTCGACGCAACATTCTATTGTCGTTTTCCCCAATACCATCAGCTTGACTGGAAGTTTGCGCCGACATTGCGGCAGGATTGCCCGTGTTTCTCCACAATGCCTGCATGTTTTTGCGGCAACATGGCCGTCAATTCACAACCGACATGCGCGCAGTTTCATGCACCGGCACTTGCAAACAGTCCTGATTGCCGCGACTTGTCTTGCGGCCACAGCCATTGCACATCGCCGCGAGATATATACGGCCATGGTGATCCCGCAGGCATTCGCCCGCGACCAACACGTACGTCCGGATGCACCCGTTTTGCGTAGCGAAACCATCAACCGTTCGGAAAACAGGCTTCGGCATATGAACCGCCTGTATAACAAAATGGATGATGATCTTTACGACACAAAAATCACGCCATTTTTCCTCAATACTGCACAGCTACCAAGTGCGCCGGATGGATTGCAGTTTGGCGGCGCCGCCGGAACATACAGCGGCCGCGAAGCGCTTAGCTCGCTAGCTGGTCAAATTGATTTTGATAGTGCGGCAGGAACCTTTCCTTTTCAGGCCCGCGGCCCAAACGCACCACTGAGCATCTGGGTTTCGGGCAATCAGACGTCGCTAAGCAATCATATCTCGGAGGGCGGATACGATCCGCAACTTGGCGGTGACACGCTATCGATTGATAGCGGGGTCGACTATATGCTTGATGATGGTTTGGTTGTCGGCCTTGGCGTTGGCTGGGGCAATACAGAAGGCACGATCGGCGCCCATCAGTTACGATTTCGCGAAACCAGCCTGTCTGTTACACCCTATTTGGTGGCGCGCATGACAGACTGGCTGAACCTGCGTGGCAGCCTAAGCTTCGGTCAAAGCGACATCCATCAATCCGCGACCGGCGAAGTCCCCGATAATCTGGCCTATGCCCGTACACGTGATAGCCACACTGTATCAAGCAGCATCGGCTTTGGTTCACACTACGAACTGGGTTTCATTCCGCTATCGGTTTCGCTTGATGGGGATATGATTACGGCGCGGGAATATTTCGCCTCTGCCCGTGCGGTAAATGGCGATCGGATTGCCGACAGCATCGCCCATACACAAACCTTTGATGGCACGGCAGAAATGCGATTGCACTTGGGTAACCAAACCCATGCGTTCACACCTTTTTCCGGGCGCGATGAAACAATCGCGATGATGAACCAGAACTTCGGGCGCAGTGGGGTGTCGCGCTATTTTGTTGGCAGTGAATATGCCTATACCCCGCTTGGTTTCAACATCGAGATGCGTGGCTTTCGCGAAACGGCAACCGATACATCCATACTCGAAGGTGTGCGTTCGGAAATCAACGTAACGCGTGATCTGCCCGGCAACTGGGGCACGGTCAATCCGCATGTCATGACCGAAAGCACCAACCAGTATCTGGAGCTTGGCGGTGGGCTCACCCACGATTGGGGACAAATCCCCGGACAACTAAGGTTGGAAATGCGCCGAACATTCAGCTACGAGGTCCAGCAAGGGGAATTCTCAAGCCTGGTGACCATCGATTTCCCGTTTTGAGGCACAGATCAAAAGCAACGCGGATTGAATGACACCAAGGAACCAAAGAAAATCCAGACCATCGCGTTAAAACGGGCGGCATTTACATCTTGCTATTGGCGCAGGAGTCTGTGACGAGTAGGCTTAAACCATAACGAAAATTCCAGCAGGTTTGCGCCATGACCAAGCCCGATCTTGAGACACGCACTGTCACATCCAACGATGAACCGACACCGCCGGTCTTTGATCACACCTTTCAGAAGCAGTTCATTGATCTTCTGCTGTGGCGGCGCGACGTGCGGCGCTTTCGGACCGACCCGATCCCGCAAGACGACATTGATGATTTGATCAAGGAAGCCTGCCTTGCCCCGTCTGTCGGCAATTGTCAGCCATGGCGCTTTGTAAAGGTCAATGACCCAAAACGGCGCAAATCCATCCGCGACAGTTTTGAACGCGCGAATACCGAAGCGCTTAATGATTATCACGGCGAACGGGCCAAGCTTTATGCATCGCTGAAATTGCAGGGCATGGATCAGGCCCCGATACAGCTTGCCGTATTTGCCGACGAGGAAACGGAAGCCGGCATGGGTCTTGGGCGCAAAACCATGCCTGAAATGCTTGATTATTCTGCCGTGGCGGCGGTGCAGCTGCTGTGGCTTGCCGCACGTGTCAAAGGCATCGGCGTTGGCTGGGTTTCGATCCTTGAACCCGATGTGGTTGGCAGAACCCTTGATGTGCCCGAACACTGGCGTTTGATCGCATATCTGTGCATCGGCTATCCCGAAGAAGACCACGTTGTCCCCGAACTGGTGCGCGAAGGTTGGCAGGAACGCATTGATCCTGATGCGCTGACACTCGAACGCTGATCTCGCAACATCAATTATTTGTTCTCAAGCGCAAGGAATTCATGATGTCTGGCCAAGAAAGCGGACCAAACACTCCCAACGAACAGCCCAAAAAGAAAGGGCTGTCGACCAGGGCTTATTTCAAGATCATTGGTTACTTGCTGACCGCAGGCTGGGTGGGTTTCATTCTCGCGGCATCGGGTGGGGATTCAAACCACCCCTTGTTTGATTATATCTTTATCGTCCCGCTGGTCGGTTGGATTATCGGTATGCTGGTTGCGCGCATGATGACGAAGAAATCTGGCGCAGATCACAGCTGAAACCCCGGTTAAAGGGCACAAAAGGCATCCGGGTTCGGTATTTGATTTATCTATCGTCACCGGAATCGCGGTTGCGGGTGCGTTCATCACGATAACGGTCATCATCGGAAAAACCGCCCAACGTCATGATACCGATGCCAAGGCTGATCCCGCCGAAAGTGATAAACAGGCCAAAAAACAGCAAAAAGATAAAGATCGGCGCATCGCGTGATGCTGTGGCAAGGCTGTAAATCCCGCCAATATCAAAAAACAGCACCAGTGCGCCAAACACCAGCGCGCCGACACCGCCATAGGCGGTATGTTCAATCATAAAACGCACAATCGAACGCGCCTCACGCGCAGCCTGACTGTTGCGGACCTCATCTGATGTGTCGTTTTTGGATTTGCGGTCTGGCTTCGTCATGTTCTTTCCCTCACAAGGTCAGAACAATTCTAGACGCCGTTGCCACCAAATTCCTTGATCAAACGCAATGGCGGGGCCGGAAGGTTCCCGTGATCAGACAGCGCCGGTATCTTCGATCACGTCACGACCACCATCGGTGATGGCGGTGCGAATGCGTTCTGAGGCCTGATTGACGTCATCGGGGTTTTCACCGCGCACCACCAGCGTCGTGCCCAGCTTGCCTTCGCGCAGGAACGGGTAGGATCCGATATCGGTTGCCGGAAAATCCCCCTGAATTTCGGCCAACACCCTGGCAATCGTTCCTTCGGGGATATAGCCCCCTACAGACCGCGATACCATCGGCTTTCCGCCGATCAGTTGATGTTTGATGCCCTGGAACATGGCCTGCATGATCATGGGCACGCCAGCCATGACATAGACATTTTCCATGCGAAAACCCGGCGCCTTGGAAATCGGGTTCTGGATCAATTCCGCCCCGACCGGGACATGGGCCATACGCAAACGGGCTTCGTTCAGGTCTTCGGGGTTTTCGTAATGACTTTTGAGCAGTTCATGCGCATCGGCATTGAGTTCGATCGGCACCCCGAATGCCCTGGCAACACATTCAGATGTGATGTCGTCATGGGTCGGGCCGATCCCGCCGGTGGTAAAGACGTAATCGAATTTTGCCCGGCACTCATTAAGCGTGGCAATGATGGTGTCTTCGATATCGGGAATAACGCGGGTTTCCGCCAGACGCACGCCAAGCTTGTTCAGTTCTTCTGCCAGATAGGGCAGATTCTTGTCATGCGTACGGCCAGACAGGATTTCATTGCCGATGATAATCAGACAGGCGCGGACCGGATCAGACATTATAACCCCACAACTTCACTCAAACGTTTCTTCCCGCGTCCATACGGCCCCAAATGGGGAATGGCTCACAGGAAATCGCGCAACATTGCCACAAGCGGCACATCGGCAGGCGGCATCGGATAATCGCCCAAACGCACCGGGCGCACCCATTTGACCTTTTGGCCTTCCATCGGGGTAATTTCCCCTTTCCAGACGCGGCACAGATAAAGTGGCATCATCAGATGGAAGTCATCATAGGTAAATGAGGCGAACGTAAAGGGTGCCAGACAGCTTTCGGTAATGTCGATGCCAAGCTCTTCCTTGAGCTCACGCACCAGCGCCATTTCCGGAGTTTCACCGGCTTCGACCTTGCCGCCGGGGAACTCCCAAAGGCCTGCCATCGACTTGCCTTCCGGGCGCTGCGCAATCAGCACACGATGATCGACGTCAACCAGCGCAACCGCGCTGACGAAAACAGTTTTATCTGGCGTTTTGCCTTGGCGCAGGTCAATCGACATGCAGCCTTTATCTGGTTGTTGTATTGTCATGGCACTGTTTTATCGCGCCATCAAACCTTCGCCAAGCACAGAAAATATCAAACTGCCCGCCAACAGATCACGTACAGAAGAAATCAAAAAGTTCTGCCATAACAAAGGCCACCTGAATGCCGCCTGTCAAACCTGCACGTCGCCGCCGAAATGCGTTCCCACACCGATTTTTGGGCGTTACGGCCAATTCTTTCATCGCTGTTTTCATGCTTGCGGGCTGTGACAAGCTTGGGGCCTATAATCATTGGCAGGCGGGCGATACCAAACCCGATGTGATCGACCTTTCCTATGGTGCGGATGACCGACAGGTTCTGGATCTTTATCTGCCCGACAAATCGATGCAACCGGCCCCGCTTTTGATCTGGATTTATGGCGGATCATGGGATTCGGGGGACAAGGCCAAATATGCCTTTGTCGCCAAACGGTTCACTGAACTTGGCTATGCGGTTGCCATCCCGGATTACCGTTTGGTGCCTGACATCCATTTCCCGGCTTTCATCACGGACACGGCATCCGCCATCGCCCGCATGAAGGATTATGCAGATACCAACCCAGACCATATCAAAACCGGACCAGTGATACTGGCAGGCCATTCAGCGGGTGCCTATAACGCCGTGCAGGTTGTGGCTGACCAACGGTATTTGCGTGATGTCGGGCTTGATGCCACGCACATCAGCGGGATCATCGGCCTGTCGGGGCCTTATGATTTTCATCCCTATGATGTGACCGCAACCCAAGACGCCTTTGGCGAAACACCTGCCCATCAAAGCCAACCGGTCGAGATGGATCTGGCCCATATGCCGCCGCTTTTGCTTGTTACCGGAACACGTGACCACACTGTTTTCCCGCGCAATTCGCGCAGGCTTGCAGAACTGGCCCCAACCGCGCAACTGATTGAAATTGACGAAGCCGGGCACGCCGGAACGCTGATTGCGCTTGGGTTTTATTTAACGACGGACAAAGCGGTTCTCGAACCGGTCAAACAGTTTCTTGAAAACCGGCATCCAACATCACGGTTAACCGCGCAGCAATGATCAACAAAAAACGCGCTTTCCGATGAAAGCGCGTTTTTCATTTCAACCATGCCCTTCAGGATCAGGTCAACTGACCGTGGCAATGTTTGTATTTCTTGCCGGAACCACAAGGGCAGGCCTGATTGCGTGCCACACGGCCCCAAGTGGATGGATCGTTGGCATCGACATTGTTTGATGCCTGACGCGACTGAACCGTGGCACTGTCAGCGCCTTGTTCGGCACTTTCAAGTTCATCACGATTTTCGCGCATTTCCTGTTGCGGACGACGCGCTTCAAGGTCTTCGGGCTTCGGGGTCGACTGCAGTTCAACATGTGACAACATCTGGGTCACACGTTCACGCAAGCTGACCAGCATCGCTTCAAACATGTTAAACGCTTCACGCTTGAATTCATTCAGCGGGTCGCGCTGACCATAGGCGCGCAGACCAATCCCCTGACGCAGATGGTCAAGTGCCAGAAGGTGCTCTTTCCACGACTGGTCAAGAAGCTGAAGCACAAGGCTTTTTTCAACCTGGCGCATGATATCGGCACCATAATTGGCAACCTTGGCAGCCATTTTTTCGTCAGCGGCCTTTTCAATGCGCTCCCGCATGACTTCCTGATCAATCCCCTCTTCCTTGACCCAATCCTTGATCGGCAGGTCAATTCCCAGGAGACGGGTGACTTCCTCGTGCAGGCTGTCGGTTTCCCACTGTTCCGGATAAACCTTGGCCGGGCAGTATTTTTCGACCATGTCTTCGATGACTTCAGCACGCATATCGGCGACGTCTTCGGCAACATGTTTTGCCTGCATCAAATCACGGCGTTGCTCATAAACGACCTTACGCTGATCATTCATGACATCGTCAAACTTAAGCACGTTCTTACGAATGTCGAAGTTACGCGCCTCGACCTTCTGCTGTGCCTTTTCCAGCGCCTTGTTGATCCACGGATGGTAAATCGCTTCACCTTCCTGCAGACCCAGCTTCTGGAGCATGCTGTCCATGCGCTCAGAGCCGAAGATACGCATCAGGTCATCTTCAAGCGACAGATAGAACTTTGATCCACCCGGGTCACCCTGACGGCCGGATCGACCACGCAACTGGTTATCCACGCGACGTGATTCGTGACGTTCCGTACCAATGACAAACAGACCACCCGCAGCCAGAACCTTTTCCTGATCGGCTTTGACTTCGGCTTTGATCTTTTCGATTGCAGCTGCGCGTTTAGCTTCGTCAGTCACATCAGCCAGTTCATGTTCGACGCGCATCTCAACGTTACCGCCAAGTTTAATGTCGGTACCACGACCGGCCATGTTGGTGGCAATCGTGATCGCGCCCGGCGCACCGGCCTGGGCCACGATCAATGCTTCGCGTTCATGCTGCTTGGCGTTGAGAACTTCGTGCGGGACTTTCTTCTTTTTCAGAAGGTCCGAAAGAATTTCCGATTTTTCAATCGAGACCGTGCCGACAAGGGCCGGTTGGCCGCGCTTGTGGCAATCTTCAAGCTGTTCGGAAATCGCCACCCATTTTTCATGGGCCGTACGGTAAATCTCGTCATCTGCATCGATACGGGCAATCGGGCGATGGGTCGGGATTTCGACAACCTGAAGGCTGTAGATTTCCTCGAATTCCTCGGCCTCGGTCATTGCCGTACCGGTCATACCGGCCAAAGTCGGATAGAGACGGAAATAGTTCTGGAAGGTGATAGATGCCAGGGTCTGGTTTTCGTTCTGGATCTTGACCTTTTCCTTGGCTTCCAGCGCCTGATGCAAACCATCGGAATAACGACGGCCTTCCATCATACGACCGGTAAATTCATCAATGATGACAACCTTGTCGTCCTTGACGATGTAGTCGGTGTCTTTCTGGAACAGCTTGTGCGCACGCAGCGCCTGATTGACGTGATGGACAAGGTGAACGTTGGCAACGTCATAAAGCGTGCCTTCGGTCAGGATTTCCATTTCCATCAAAAGCTGTTCGGCATGTTCGGTACCCTCTTCGGTCAGGGTAACGGCACGTGCTTTTTCGTCCTTTTCATAGTCTTCTTCGACCAGTTTGGGGATCAGCGCGTCAATCGCGCGATACAGCTCTGAGCTGTCTTCGGCCGGGCCGGAAATGATCAGCGGGGTACGGGCTTCGTCAATCAGGATCGAGTCGACTTCATCGACGATCGCAAAATTGAACGGGCGCTGCACCATGTCTTCAAGGCGGAACTTCATGTTATCGCGCAGATAATCAAAGCCCAGCTCGTTATTGGTCGCATAGGTAATGTCGCAGGCATAGGCCGCCCGGCGCTGATCATCGGTCATGCCATGCATGATCACACCGACAGTCAAACCAAGGAAACCATAAACCTCGCCCATCCATTCCGCATCACGGCTTGCAAGATAGTCGTTGACCGTGACCACGTGAACACCCTTGCCTTCAAGCGCGTTCAGATACACCGGCAGGGTGGAAACAAGGGTTTTACCTTCACCGGTTTTCATCTCGGCGATTTTGCCGGACGTCAGTACCATGCCGCCCAGAAGCTGTACGTCATAGTGACGCTCGCCGCGCACACGCTTGGATGCCTCGCGGATGGTGGCAAAGGTATCAGGAAGGATATCAGTCAGAGTTTCGCCATTCTTGAGACGTTCGCGCAGCCAGTCGGTGCGGGCGCGCAGTTCATCATCAGACAGCTTTTCGACTTCGGGTTCCAGGGCATTGATTTGCTCGACCGTGGCCCGCAGGGCTTTGACTTCACGATCGTTAGCTGAACCGAAAATTTTCCGGGCAATGGCGCCGAGCATTAATACGTTCCTGAACAAATGAATAAGACACTATGAGCCCCGATATAAGCCGGAGCCCGATCACAGATAGAACCCTGTCTGCCATCTGTCAACGGAACGAACCAATATCGCTAATGTTGGGCCGGAATTTACAATCCTGCGCACCTGATCAGGAGCAAATTCGCCCCATCGGCCCGATGCAACTAGCCATGCGGATACCTTCCTGCTTGAGAAATGCAAAATTTAATCGTATTATGCGCGTTAAAGTTTCAAACCCTAACAGAGCATGTAGCTCGTTTTGGCGCGCGGGAATGTCCCGGTAGCGACGCCAAATACATCCTCAGGAGGAGGATATGGTCGATTTTTCCGCGCTAAATCCGTTTCGCCAAGGTCAGACAAGCCTTCAGGATACGCGTCAGCCCCTTGCAAAAACCAGTCCCGATGCCGGTCAGAATTCTGCGCAAGCCCGATCTGATGCGCGCACCCGTGTCGACCCGGTGGCATTGTCTGATGACGCCCTTGCAGCCCATAACGAAAGCCAGAAGCTTGTCCCTGCGACGGGCAAGGCCCTTTCATCTGAACCGCTGACAACCGATGAGCTGTTTGAGCGTGCCCTTGATGCATCGCTTGAGCTGATCCGCGGCAGTGTTGAAGAAATGTTTGCCCTGTCTGGCATGTCCGAAGAAGACGCGATTGCCGCGACCAACACCATGTTCAATGGCATTCGTGACGCGGCTCAGGGGCAGGACCAGTTCGAATTTTCCTTTGATCAGGCCATCGCCAGCCATAGCAAAACCGCCATTTCTTACGCCGGTGCTGATGGCGCTGCGGTTGGTGTGTCCGAAACCGCAATGATGGCGGTGCAATCGCTTGATATCAGCATCAACAACGAAACCGGTGAGTTCTCGTTTAATTACGAGGCTGCCAAGGTCGAAGTTGTTCGAACCGAAGCCATCGCCATTGGCAACAGCATGGGTGCCGCCCTTGGTGCACTTGGCAACGTCATGAATGGCTTGGGTGGCGGATCGTTGGTCAATATGCTTGGCAATCCGGCCTCTGCCGAAGATGGCGGACTTCTGTTTGATATCAATGACAACGGAGTCGCCGAATTCATCCGTGAACTGATGAATGCAACTGTCGGTACCGACGATACCGCGGGCGAGGCTGAAGATGGCGCGACAGCCGGTGCCGCGCCAACCAATGGTCAGGCGATTGCCGCAGAACGTATGGCCGCATTGAATGCCCAGATCACCGAACAGTTCATGGAACAGGCGACCCTGATTGTACGCAGCATCAATCAACCCGCCCCTGACGCCGGTGAAGGCGCAGGTCCGCTTCAGCTTACCGTCGATATGATGATGCCGATGGGCCGCTTTGGGCAGGATGACGGCAATGCCACCTTCACCTTCCCCAATGGTGAAACCGTGCCCGTGATTGATCCGACGCAGGAACAGGATGTTCTGATTTAACCGTAAACGGGATGCCCTGACTGGCATCCCGCAGCCCTTCAGGAAGGAGGCGCTGGATGTTTGACCACAATACGTTTCCAACGCCAAATGCGGCTGAAAACGCTGCCAGCGCCGCAATACAGCGCGCAGCAGCCAACAATGCGGCAAATTCTCCGCGCGATGACACATCCAATTCAAATGCCAATGCAGATCTTGCACAGCAGCGCGCCATTGTTGATCAGATTGATTTAAGCATCGAGGCAAGCCAACGCATTGAAAACACGCTTGGTGATTTCCAGCGTCCGGTATTTGCCGTCGACACCTCCCCGCTTGAAGCGTTTGAAACGCTAAAACCCGCTCTTGATGACGCCCAGACACGGATGAACCGCGAAGCCTTTATCGTGCTTGCGATGATGGGCATTCCACCGGCCAAAGCGCGCGCAATGGCCAATGCCATGACCGGCGGTGATCCCGGCGAATTAAAGGCGGTTGAGGCCAATGGTCGGCAAGGTGCCGTGTCTGCACAGGAATTGTCGCTCAACATTTCCCAAGGTGGTGTCGAGATCAATCTGGGGCAGGTTTCAGTAACATCGCGTACGGTTGATATCGATCTTCAGGCGATCGAAAGTCGATTTTCCAACATCTCGGGCGCTGCTGATGTTTCGGTTTCAGAGTTTCGGGCACACATCGAACTGATCCGCATCGAAATCGCCCAAGCCTTTCAGCAAGACCCGCTGATCCTTGATCTTGATGGCAACGGCATTGACATCACCAGCCTTCAGGACGGCAAAGCTTTCGACATTGACGGTGACGGCACGCTGGATCAAACCGCCTGGATAAAAGGTGCGGATGCGCTTTTGGCACTTGATCGCAACAATGACGGTGAAATCAATAACGGCCGTGAACTGTTTGGTGATCAGAACGGGGCCAAGGACGGCTTTGCAGAACTGTCGAAATATGATGACAATCTGGACGGGTTGATCAACGAAATGGATGGCGTTTTCAGCTCGCTTGTTTTGCTGCGTGCGGATGGCAGTCAGCAAAGCCTGGAAGATGGCGGGATCAAGTCCATCTCTCTGTCGCTGATCACCCCACTTGATGAACGTCTGATTGGTGGCAATCTGGTTGCGGGTTCGCAGTTCGAACGTGAAGACGGCACGACCGGTCAGGTTGGCGAAGTCTTCTTTGATGTTCGGGCGTGACAACCTCCTTTCTGCACCGGGCATCGACATATTTCATCGAACTGTCACGCCCGCGCATTGGCACATTACATCCACTGGATCAGTGTGAAAGCCTTTTCATCAGCATTCCCGCATGGCCGGTTACTTTGAACTCTGTGCCGCGCTTGCCCATATGACTGTCTTCATGATTAGACACTTCACATTTTCGACAGAATGCTTTGTCAAAAGGTGCGACTTCCACGCCGAAGCCTTGTGCAGGCAACACTTATGTGTTTTACCCGTGGACAGAGGCAAAGGGCAAAAAGCCCGTCTGAAATTTAAGTCTGGAGAAACTATGCTGCGCAACACACTTCTTGCCGCGTCACTGGCAACCGTCATCTTTGCATCCCCTGTCATGGCGCAGGACGCGACACCGGCCGAAGACCCGGTGCTGGCGACAGTCAATGGCGAGGAAATCCTTGAATCTGAAGTTCGCGCAACCCAGCAGGGCCTGCCGCAACAGTATCGCCAGCTTCCGTTTGAGATGCTCAAGGCTGACCTGTTAACCCGTGAAATCAATCAGCGCCTGCTGATTAAGGCGGGCAACGAAGCCGGTCTAGAAGATGACGAAGAAGTCACCCAGATTCTTGAAGAACTGAAAGATCGCCTTGTCGCGGAAACATACCGCCAGCGCGCATTTGACGAAGCAACCACCGAAGACGCCATCAAAGCAAAATATGACGCCTTCCTGGAAACCAACGAGCCAGAAGCCCAGGTTCACGCACGCCACATCCTGCTTGAGAACGAAGAAGACGCAATCGCCATCATCGCCGAACTTGACGATGGCGCGGATTTCGCCGAACTCGCCAAGGAAAAATCGACCGGTCCGTCCGGCCCGAATGGTGGTGACCTTGGGTTCTTTAGCCGTGGCGAAATGGTCGCACCGTTTGCCGAAGCTGCCTTTTCCATGGATGCTGGCAGCTATTCCGAAGCGCCGGTTCAGACCCAGTTTGGCTGGCACGTGATCATGGTCGAGGAAGTCAAGGAAGGCGTACAGCCATCCCTTGAAGAAGTTCGCGGGCAGCTTGTTTCCGAAATTCAGAGCGAAACCTACGAAGCAATGCTGGCTGATCTGCGCGAGAATGCCGAGATCGTCAACAATGTCGAAATCGAAGCCGAAAAAGCAGCAGAAGAAGCTGCCAAAGAAGCACCGGCTGAATAAAACAGGAAACAAAGCGATCAGCATGCTCTGGGCGCTTTGATATTTCCGGGATTGGAAACGGGGTGCGGCCACTGGCTTCACCCCGTTTTATTTGGATCACCTTTCGATCCTGAACATGCATTCTGCTGCTTGCTTTTCGCCACCGTTGCGGCAGGATGAGCTGACGACCCATTGAAGGAATTTGCACAGATGGTTGCGACCACCGTTTCACCACTTGCCCCCGCGGCGTTTCCCGACCTTCCGGCCATTGCCGGTGTCAAACTGCATACCGCAACCCTTGGCATTCGCTACAAGGGCCGCCCCGATGTTTTGCTGGCTGAACTTGAGCCGGGCACACAGGTCGCAGGTGTCTTTACGACATCGACCACCGCATCGGCAGCGGTACGCTGGGGCCGCGAAGCACTTAAAGGTGGCACGGCACGAGCATTCTTTGTTAATGCGGGCAACTCGGTTGCCTTTACCGGCAAAGCAGGTGAGACATTCGTCGCCGATAAAGTCGAAACCGCGTCAAAGGCGCTAGGTTGTGCCAAGACCGAAATTTTCACCGCATCCACCGGTGTGATTGGCGAACCAACCACCGCCACCCGCATTACCGATGCCATGGATGACATTCTGGCCAATGATGCAAGCTGGCTGGATGCGGCCAAGGCCATCATGACCACCGACACCTTCCCCAAGGGGGCAGCGGCCACCGCCACCCTCAACGGCACCACTGTCAAGATTGCAGGATTTGCCAAGGGTTCCGGGATGATCGAGCCGAACATGGCGACCATGCTGGGCTTTGTCTTTACCGATGCCGCCCTGCCGCATGCCGTGTTGCAGGCTTTGCTGGCCGATTGCAATGACCGCAGTTTCAATGCGATCACGGTCGATAGCGATACCTCGACCTCAGACACCGTGCTTTTGGCGGCAACCGGCAAGGCCGGCAATAAGGCCATCAGTGATGTGAATGATCCGGCCCTTGCCGAATTCAAAGGGGCGCTCGAAGGCGTTCTGCGTGATCTTTCCCATCAGATCGTGCGCGATGGTGAAGGCGCCAGCAAGTTCATCACCATCAATGTCACCGGGGCGGTTAACGGTACCGAAGCCAAGATTGCCGCCAAGGCCATTGCCAACTCGCCCTTGGTCAAAACCGCAATTGCCGGTGAAGACGCCAACTGGGGCCGTATTGTCATGGCGGTTGGCAAATGCGGTGTTACAGCCGATCCGAACAAGCTGACCATTTCCATCGGTGGCATCGCGCTTGCCAAAAACGGCGAGCGGGTCGCAGATTATGACGAAGCCCCGGTCGAAGCCCACATCAAGGGCCAATATATCGATATTGATGTCGATCTTGGCTTTGGTGAGGGTGCAGCCACTGTTTGGACCTGCGACCTGACCCATGGCTATATCTCGATCAATGCCGATTACCGCAGCTAGGGTCATTGCGAACAGCGTCACAATATTCGCCAAACAAAAACGCCGTCCTTACAAAGGGCGGCGTTTTGCGTTTCAGGGGTGATCAGCTCAAACAGCTATTTCTTGCCGGGAATATATCCATTAAGGATCAGGCCGACGTTTGCGCCTTCAAGCTCGGCGTTGCTCAAATCGGTTGCCCCGAAAGCAACGCCTGCAACATTTGCCTTGGTCAGATTGGCCCCGTTCATCTGCGCCTCAGCGAAAATCGCATTGCGCAGATCAGCCTGTTCAAAGTTTACATCCGTCAGGTCCGCACGCCACACCGTTCCGGTTTTCTGGCCTTTCTTGTCACGCTGATCAATGCCGCCGAATTGAACGCCCTGAAAAATGCCTTCGCTGCAATCTGAGCCGGTCATGCGAACACCATCCATCACTGCACCGTTCATCCGGATTTTGTGCATGTCGGTTTCACGCAGGGAACACATGGCAAGAATGGTATCGACAAACAGGGTTCCGCGCAGGATGCATTTATCAAAAACAGCCCCCGACAAATCCATGCCGGAAAAATCCATCCCTGATAAATCGCGCCCGGCTGCGATCATCGGCATGCCGCTTTTGCCCCCGGTTGAAAGCCATTCGCTGTGTCCGTTGACCAGTTCGCGTATATCATCGACAAGCGGTTCTGCGGGTGCGCCACCTCCGATCGAATGGGATGTATTGGCCTGGGTAAGATCCACATCTTTCATATCGACATTGCGCAGATTGGCGCCGCTCAAATCAGCGCCGACCAACTCACAACCGGCAAGTTTTGCGCCCTTCAGGTTGGCATTGCGCAGCTTCGCCCCATTCAGATTACATCCTGTCAGGTCCGCCCCTTCGAGGTTGACCGCAAACATGTTGGCATCGCTCATATCGGTATGGGCCAAACGCGAACCGGACATATTCGTACCCGCCATATTCGCCCCCCACATGACCGCCCCTTCAAGGTCGGCGTTGCTCATGTCGGTAGCTTTCTTGACGGGGCGTTCCTGGGATCCTTCGACAACAATCATAATGCCTGCGCGCAAATCAATGCCGCTCAGGTTGGCATTGCGCAGGTTGGTCCGCGCCATATTGGCACCGCGCAGATCGGCGCGTTCAAAAGTCGATCCTTCAAGGTCGGCCTCAACGAAATTGGCACCAAACAGGTCACAAAAATCAAAACAAACCTCGCGGGCCGAAGCCTGAATAAAATTGGCCCCGGGCAGGACGGCTTCTTTCAAGCTGATCTTGTTCATCTTGATGCGCGACAGATTGCCATTACGCAACTGCATGCGCTGTCCGCCCGGTTTTTGATTGAGATACATTTGATGCTTTTTAATCGCATCAATCAGATCAGAACGCGATGCCATTTGGCAGATAGACCCCCGACGATAAATCAGTCTTTTATTATAGAACTAATAGATCGCAAGAGTCTCGTCGCAGCGCAACACATTTAACCGTTTGCGCAATTTTGTTGACGGGAAATTCAATGATTTAGCTGTCTGGAAACATCCAACTGTTCAGGAACAGGGCGGAGCACGAAGTATAGGATCCTATACTTTTTCCGGAATTGTCCCGTTCAGGATGGAGCCGGTGTTGGTGCCATCAAGATCAACCTCGGCAAGGTCCGTATCGCCAAAGGCAACACCGGCAATATTGGCTTTACTCAGGATGGCGCCCTTCATGCGTGGTTCGTCAAAGACCGAATTTCGAAGATCGGCGTTCGAGAAGTCTGCAAAGGTCAAATCAGCGCGCCAGACTTCACCGGTTTTCTGCCCCTTGCCATCACGCTGTTCGACACCGCCAAATTTCACGCCCTGACAGATTATCTTGCTGCAATTTGCATAGGACATCCTGACACCATTCATGATGGCACCGCTGAGCCGTGCGCGGCTCAGATCGGCATTGCGCATGGAGGTCATCACCATAATGGTATCAACCAGCACCGCACCGCGCAGGATACAGTCATCAAAGCACGCCGCAGACAAATCAAGCCCTGTGAAATCAAGGTCCGTCAAATCGCGTCCGGTCACATCAAGCGGCGCGCCCGATGCACCACCGCTGGTCAACCATTCGGTATGGGCGTTGATCAGGCTACGGATATCTTCTGGCAGGGGTGCAACCGCCTTGCTGCCGATTGAGTTGGATATGTTGGCCTGAGACAGATCAACATCGGAAAGATCCACATTGCGCAGATTGGCCCCGGATAAATCCGTACCGATAAGGAGAGTGTCCTTAAGCTTCGCCCCCTTCAGGTTGGCATTTTTAAGCTTCGCCCCCGAAAGATTGCAGCCCGAAAGGTCAGCACCAGCAAGGTTGACGGCAAACATGTTCGCATCACTAAGGTCTGCATCGGCCAGACGCGCCCCCGACATGTTGCTTTCCGCAAGGTTCGCGCCGGACATCATCGACCCTTGCAGATCGGCATTGGCAAGGTCGGTCGCACGCTTGACCTTCTTTTCGCGTCCGGCATCAACGATCACCATCACACCGGATCGAAGATCAGCCCCCTTGAAGTTGGCATTGCGCAGCTTTGCACGCGCCATATTTGCCCCGCGCAGGTCCGCACGCATGAAGCTTGAGCCTTCCAGATCGGCTTCAACAAAGTTCGTGCCAAACAGATCACTGAAATCAAACTTGACGTCGCGAATAGTGGCCTGAATGAAATTGGCACCAGGAAGCACCGCATCCTCAAGACTGATCTTGCTCATTTTGATGCGCGACAGGTTTCCGTTGCGTAAGTGCAAACGCTTGCCGCCCGGTTGTTTTGTTGCGTAGAGCTGATGCTTTTTAATCGCATCAATCAGTTCTGCACGCGATGTCATGATATTAGATCGCACCCCCGGTCGATCAGGAACGGCATTTTATGCTCGTTGGTTTTAACGCGTCCTATATTGTAGCTGTGCTTGGCATCATACATTCTGACAAAATATGACAATCACATCAAAAATAACGCATACTTAGATATAGGCGCTGATTGAAACGATGCCAACGCATGTCTTTTGATATGTTGCTTGACATCCTTGACCAAACACCTTGGTCGACAAGACCCAAAATGGCATGGTGGGCTCAGCTTTTTGGGTCGATTCGCTTTGAAGCCTCGTACACGACCAACCTTGCACGACCAGCCTTGAGATCAAGGCTGTCAGGTCCCACCTGCAATAGGACTACGACGGGTCCCGGAGGACTACGACGGGTCCCGGGTAATTGAGAAAAATACGGGCGATGCACCATATTTTATTTGTCGATGATGACGCCAACATCCTAAGCGGTCTGCGCCGGCGTTTGCGCAGTGCCCGACCGCAATGGAACCTTCATTTTGCCAATGGCGGAATTGAGGCCCTTAAGCTGGCTGAAAATCAGGATTTCGATGTCATTATTTCCGACATCCAGATGCCGGGCATGGATGGCATTACCCTGCTTGAAAAGCTTCAGAAAACCCAACCTGATGCTGTGCGCATCATTCTGACAGGGCATACAGACAACGCGTCCTATTTGCGAACAATTGGTCCCGCACATCAGTTCATAAGCAAGCCTTGCGATAACAAAACCCTGATCGACAGCATCGAAAATGCCGTCGGCCTGCGACAATTATTGCAAAGCTCGGAACTCAGAACACTTGTCGCAAGCTCCAAAAGCCTAGCATCCCCGCCAGACACCTACATGCGTCTCGAAACCGCGTTTGCCGATCCGAATTATGCGCTGGGCAATGTCAGTGATGTTGTTGAATCCGATATCGCCCTGACAACAGAGGTCCTGAAACTGACCAATTCATCCTATTTCGCCGTGACACAGAATATTTCATCGGTTGCCCATGCGGTTCGGATGCTGGGCACGGAAACCCTCAAGGCACTGGCGCTGTTTGTTGGGCTCTATCGCGGGTTTGAAGGCCCTGCCCATCAGGCTGCAAAGCTCAAACGCCTGTGCCACCGTAGCCAGCAAATCGGCGTTACCGCAGCATTGATCGCGGAATATGAAAACCTTCCACGTGAAATTTGCCATGCGGTCCCGTCAATCGGCATGCTGAGCCACATCGGGACACTGATCCTTCATACCAACCGGCCCGAAGAGATGGAGGCTGTTCTTGCCCGGGTCGAGGCAGAGGGCATTTCAATTGATCAGGCCGAACAAGAACATTTCGGTGCCGGACATGCGGAAATTGGGGCCTATTTGCTCGGACTTTGGGGGTTCCCAGCCCCCGTCATTCAGGCGGTTGCCTATCACCATCGGCCAATGGATTTGCCACACAAGGAAATGAACGGGCTGACCGCGATATATGTTGCCCAGAACCTGACCCGTGAAATTGCCGACCGCGATGCCGGCAATGCTGTCATCAGCAACATTGATCAGGACTATCTTGCGCAAATCGGCAAACAGCACCGCCTTGAAGAATGGACCAACCTTGCCGCCATTGTCAGCGAAAAATACCGGGAACTCACCAACAGTCCGGAACAGCGATAAAGGCCTAGCGCGGCGCAAACAGGATAATCCCGGCACCCAAAAGGCACACAAGCATCCCGGTCATGTCCCAACGATCCGGTGTGGTGCGTTCAACCACCCACATCCAGAAAATCGATGCTGAGATGTAAACCCCGCCATAGGCCGCAAAGGCCCGCCCGGCAAAGTCTGCCTCAACGCGCGTTAAAAGCCAGGCAAACACAATAAGCGATGCAATACCGGGCACGATCCAAAGAACTGATTTCCCGGACCGAAGCCAAGCCCAGAAGGCAAAACATCCCGCAATTTCTGCAATGGCCGCAAAGATATAGGCCGCAATGCTTTGCATCTGTTTCCTGTATTGATCAGAAGGCCGGGCGCATATCCCCGGCATATTTGCCAGCCCAGTTGGTCAAAACCGGGGTCAGGTATTTTTTAAGGACCTCGGCCTTGGCATCATCAATCACGCCATGTTTACGCAAGATCGCGCCCATCGCAACCTCTGCGCCGCGCTGGGTGCCATCATCAATCTTCAGCGCAACACCAAGCCCCTGTTTGGGGAAGGCTGCACAGTAAACACCCTCTGCCCCAACCTTAACCAGGGCATCCTCGCCGCATTCTTCCATGATCCCGGTGCAGAACCGACCGGTTCCAGCGACCATGAACGGGGCTTGCGCACAGCCCTTGCGGATACGTTTAATCGCATCAATGCGGGTTTCAGAAAGCCCGGCCGGATCGGCCATACGGGCCATCGCAAGACCAAGATCACGCAAACGCATGCCAATTACCGGGATGCCACAGCCATCGATGCCGCGCGGGGTCGATGACAAATCGCAATCGCCCATTTCTTCAAGAACCTTGATCAGGCGCTGCTGCACCGGATGGGGTTCATTGATATACCCCGCCGGGGCTTCACCCAGATGCTGGGCGGTGCTCAGAAAACCGGAATGTTTGCCCGAACAGTTGTTGTGCGCCTTGGTCAGGGTAATCTGATCACCGGCCTGCTTGATCCCTGCAGGCGGGTGAATCGAATAATGCGGTGCGCATTCCAACGTGTCGACGGACAGCCCGATATTCTCAAGCCATGCTTTGACGGTTTGTGCATGCTCTTCCTCGCCATTATGCGATGAGCAGGCCAATGCGATGTGCTTGTCTTCAAGGCCAAACGCATCAGCCGCACCACTTTCAATCAACGGAATCGCCAAAAGCGGCTTGATCGCCGAACGCGGATACATCAGCGCATCAATATCCCCACCCTGCTCAATGACAGTGCCATCAGCCTTCATCACCACATAGCGACCACGATGGAAACTTTCGACCATGTCGCCACGGGTGGCTTCGACAAGGATCGGATTGGCGGCGATTGATTGGGACATGGTTATGCTCCGGCAATGGTGGGACTGATCATCCTATGCCCGAAATGCGGCCCCAAAAGCAAGCAGAGCTGATCTTGCACCTGCGAAAATACAAAGGTTTTCGAACTTTAAGCTTTGGGCATCGGGATCGCGGTGTGGTTTTTGTATTCCTTTAACACCAGACTCGATTGCACATCGCGCACATTGGCCATTGAAAGCAACTGATGCGTGACAAAATCACCAAAGCTTTCGATATCATTGGCCACCGCGACCAACAGAAAATCCTGACGGCCGGTCATCGCCCAGCATGACAGGATTTCGGGCAAATCATTCATGACACGGGCAAAATCCTCTGCCCCGGCTTCGGTATGACGTTGCAAGCGAACCTGAATGGTCGCCAACACCCCGAACCCAAGTTTCTTGCGATCCAGCAGCGCCACCTGACGTTTGATCACACCGGATGCTTCAAGCTGCTTGACCCGGCGCAAACAGGGCGAAGGAGACATGCCAACTTTTTCCGCCAACTGAACATTGCTGATTGATGCGTCCTTTTGCAGAGCCTGCAAAATTCGAATATCGGTCACGCTCAAGGGGATGTCGGTCATTTATCACCTCAATTACAAGCATAGACGGTCATAATATATACATCATACCCTATTTCCCGGCGTCATCGGTCAGAAAATGACATTTGATTTACTGTAAAATGATCCCTGTAAAACGGCTTTAAGAACCCGAACGAGGACGGCCATGGATCAGGGAAACAATCTGCGTGGCGATTACAGCCACATCAATGATGACTACACGATCAATCAGGACTGGGAATCTTATAGCAAAGCCGAGCATGACCTGTGGCGACGCCTTTATGCCCGCCAATCACGCATTCTGCCTGGCTATGCGGCTGAGGATTATATTGCCAATCTTGCCCGTCTGGATGCCAAGGACCAGATCCCGCATTTCGGTCGGGTCAGCGAACAGCTTCATGCTGCAACCGGTTGGCATCTGGTTGCTGTTCCCGGCCTTGTGCCTGACGATGTGTTTTTTGATCATCTGGCCAATCGCCGCTTCCCGGTGACGGTCTGGCTGCGCAAACCCGAAGAAATGGATTATCTGGTCGAACCGGACATTTTCCATGATTTCTTTGGTCATGTACCGATGCTTTATGATCCGGTTTTTGCCGATTACCTTGCCGCCTATGGCGCAAAGGGCCCCGAGGCCATTGCCATGGGCGGGCTTAAGCAATTGGCGCGCATGTATTGGTATATGGTCGAGTTCGGCCTGATCATGACCGACCACGGTTTGCGTGCGTATGGCGCGGGCATGCTGTCATCACAAAGCGAAACCATCTATTCGGTAACTGATCCCACCCCGAACCGGGTCGCCTTTGATCTTGAGCGGGTCATGGCAACCGATTACGCGATTGATGACTTTCAGAAGACCTATTTCGTTCTGGAAAACTACGATCAGCTGTTTGCGGCCATGAATACGCCCCTGGGGCCGATTTATGACCGGCTGATTGGCAAAACCGCAATTGACCCGCAAACAACATTGCCAACCGATCGCCTTTATCACCTGCATGGTGATGCCAACAGCATCATTTCCCTTGGGCCAAGACAGCACAAACAACAACGCCCTGCGTAATGCAGGGCGTTCGATCAGATCATAATCGGTAAATTGCGTGGTTCAGCAGGCCGGCATCGATTTGCCAAGCACCCGGTTTAGCTGTTCAAGCACGACCTTCGGGCTGGCATCCTTGCTGATGAAATCTGCAGCGCCAAGCGCATCTGCCTGTGCCCGGGTATCTGCGTCATAATGCGCGGAAAAGAAGAACACCGGCACATTAACCGCAGAAGGATAACGACGGCGAATTTCACAGAACGCCTCAAAGCCGCTCATGCCCGGCATTTCAATATCGAGAATGATGGCATTGGGGCACAGCCCGTCAAGCTGATCAATCAGATCATCAGCACAATCAAAACCGGCCACGTCATATCCAGCCCGACGCAACACTGTTTCAAGGGCAGCCTTGGCACTGGGACTGTCGTCGGCAAACGCAACAAGTCCGTCAGGACAAAACTGCGACGGCATGGCGCTAAGCGCGTTCATGGATGGCGATACTCCGAGATTTGGGACAGCCCCAATCTGACAGACGAAAATGTCAAATTGGTTAAACCCGTCAGATTTTTGCCATCATCGTTTCCGCATTGCAGCATATTCCGCGAAAGTATAAGTCCCTCAAAACCCGTTTTCAGAACATGAGCAATTCTCACAAACCGGAAAAGCTCAATGTTTTCGGCAATTTAACGCTACGGAAGTCTGATAAACGTATCTCTCCCTTCATCGAAATAGGTATTTCCATGCCTATTTACGGAATTAGGGACAAGTGCTATAAACCGCCATGTCGCGAATGTGACCGGAAAACATGGTCGGGAATCCGGTGAGGCCAATCGTTAGCGTACTTTGGTCAAGCCCGGAACTGCCCCCGCAACTGTAAGTGTGAAGCCATTTTTTAAGGCTTTTGCACGAGTCAGGATACCGACGATGTTTTCTTGGCATAAATGGGCCGGGCGGGGTGTACCGGGTACTGGGAATCCGTAGTAGAATAAAATCTGGGAACGTTCCGCTCCTTCAAACCCCATATCCGCTTTGAAGGCACGAAACAAACCAAGCCGGGAGAAACCATGTCCGACCCGCTTAAGCTCGCATCCGAATTTCCATCTGCTGATTACGCAAGCTGGCGCAAGCTCGCCGAAGAGGCCCTTAAGGGGGCGCCGTTCGACAAGAAGCTTGTGACAAACATGCTTGATGGCTTTGCCGTTCAGCCGATCTATACCGGCGATGACGAAGATGACGCGACCCGGCTTATTCACGAAGTTCTCAATGCCTCGGTCGAGCCGCGCGAAACGGTTACCGGATGGGATATCCGACAGCTTCATACCCACCCCGATCCCAAGGCAACCAACGCGGCCATTCTTGAAGATCTTGAAAATGGTGCGACGTCCGTCACGCTCAAACTTGATGCCGCTGCGCGTAACGGGCGCGAAATCAACTCCGGCGACGTCGGCGTGGACGGAATTGCCATTCATTGTCTGGCTGACCTCAAAGTCGCACTTGATGATGTGTATACCAACCTTGCAACGGTTGCTCTTGATGCCGGTGCGGCTGCTATTCCTGCCGCCGCCCTTCTGGCGGCCCATATTGCCGATTCAGATGGCGCAGACGAAGCAGCCCCCGCCTTTAATGTTGACCCGATCGGGACCCTTGCTGCAACGGGCACCCTGCCCTGTGCGGCCAATGATGCCGTTAATCACGCCGCAAGTATTGCCGTTGAGCTGATTGATCTGTTCCCGCTGGCAACTGCCATTTCGGTCAATGGCACCCCCTACTACAATGCTGGTGCAACCGATGGACAGGAACTGGCCTGCCTTCTGGCAAGCGGGGTGACCTATTTGCGCGCCCTGACCGAGACCGGAATGGCTGTGGATCAGGCCGCAGGCGCAATTGTGTTTAATGTCGCGATTGGCACTGATTTCTTTGCCGGAATCGCCAAGCTGCGTGCACTTCGCATGATGTGGAGCCGCGTGCTTTGCGCATCCGGAGCAGAAGATGCAACGATTACCATCAATGCAATCTCCGCCGAAATGGCGCTGACCAAGGTTGATCCATGGGTCAACATGCTGCGCACCACCGTAACAAGCTTTGCGGCTGGTCTTGGCGGAGCGGACAGTGTCACCTGCCTACCCTATGATCATCTGATCGGCCTGCCCGATGGCTTTGCACGCCGCATTGCGCGCAACACCCAATTGATCTTGCAGGAAGAAAGCAACGTTCACCGCGTCATCGACCCGGCGGGTGGTTCGTGGTTTATTGAAAACCTGACCAAGGAACTTGCCACTGCCGCCTGGGCAAAATTCCAGTCGCTTGAGGCAACCGGCAGCATCCTGAGCGCCATCGCCAGCGGAACGTTAAAAACAGAAATCGATGCCATTTGGCAAGCACGTCAAAAACGTCTGGCAACCCGGCGCGATCCGCTGACCGGCGTGTCGGAATTTCCCAATATCACCGAGGCCAAAGTCACCTGCGACACCCCCGACCTTGACGCCATTCGGGCAGAGGGCAAAGCACGTCAAACCGATTTTGCCGGCACTGTGGGTTCTGATCTGGCCTCCATGATCGAGGCTGCCCGTTCCGGGGCCACCATCGGCCATATCTTTGCTGACCTTTATGGTGCCAGTGCCGAAACACGCATTTCGCAATTGCCCGCACACCGATTGTCGGAAAACTACGAGCACCTGCGCCAACGTGCAGATGCCCATAAATCCAAAACCGGCAGATTCCCGCAGGTCTTCCTTGCCAATCTTGGCAAGGTCGCCCAACACACCGCACGGGCGAGTTTTGCACGCAACTTCTTTGAAGCAGGCGGGATTGAGGCCATCACCAACAATGGTTTCGAGGACGCAAAATCCGTTGCACAGGGCTTTGACGACAGCGGGGCAAAAATCGCCGTGATCTGTGGATCAGACCCGCAATACGGCGACATGGCAGCAGATGTTGCCAAGGCCCTGAAATCATCGGGTGCCAGCCTTGTTTACCTTGCCGGACATCCCGGTGATGCCCGTTCTGCCTATCAGGCCGCTGGCATTGATGAATTTATCCATGTCGGATCGGACGTTCTTGGCATTTGCGAAACCGCACTTGATCACCTTCTTGGCAAACCGGGGGAGAAATAACCATGACCCGCATTCCTGATTTCTCCGACCTGCCACTTTTTGACGGCGCATCCGCCGGTGCCAAAGACCCGTTTGAAAGCACGCCATGGACCACGCCCGAAGGGATTGATGTCAAATCATCCTATGGCCCCAGGGATCTGGATGGCATTGATCACCTGAGTACCATGCCGGGCATGCCGCCGTTTTTACGCGGCCCCTATCCGACCATGTATGTGCAGCGTCCCTGGACGATCCGCCAATATGCCGGGTTCTCAACGGCCGAGGAATCCAACGCGTTCTATCGCCGCAACCTTGCGGCGGGCCAGAAGGGCCTGTCGATTGCCTTCGACCTTGCCACCCACCGTGGTTATGACAGCGATCATCCGCGTGTGGCCGGTGATGTCGGCATGGCCGGGGTGGCGATTGACAGCATCTATGACATGCGAACCCTTTTTGATGGCATCCCGCTTGATGAAATGTCGGTTTCCATGACCATGAATGGGGCGGTTCTGCCCGTAATGGCGCTTTACATTGCGGCTGCCGAAGAACAGGGTGTGAAACACGAACAGCTTTCAGGCACCATTCAGAACGACATTCTCAAAGAATTCATGGTGCGCAACACCTATATCTATCCGCCGAAACCATCGATGCGCATCATTTCGGACATCTTTGCCTTTACCTCGCAAAACATGCCGAAATTCAACTCGATCTCGATTTCCGGCTATCACATGCAAGAAGCCGGGGCGACGGCCGACCTTGAGCTGGCCTATACGCTGGCGGATGGCATCGAATATGCCCGTGCCGGTCAGGCAGCAGGTCTTCCGATTGATAAATTTGCGCCGCGTCTTTCGTTCTTCTGGGCGATTGGCATGAACTTCTTTATGGAAATCGCCAAGATGCGTGCGGCCCGCATGATCTGGGCCAAGCTGATCAAACAGTTCGATCCGCAGAACCCCAAGTCGCTTTCGCTGCGCACACACAGTCAGACATCGGGTTGGTCGCTCACCGCGCAAGACGTCTATAACAACGTCATCCGCACCTGCGTTGAGGCGATGGCATCGACACAGGGCCACACACAATCGCTGCATACCAATGCCCTTGATGAAGCATTGGCGCTGCCGACCGATTTCTCGGCCCGGATTGCCCGCAATACCCAGCTGTTCCTGCAACAGGAAAGCGGCACCACCAATGTCATCGATCCGTGGGGCGGGTCGTATTATGTCGAACGCCTGACACGTGATCTGGCGGAAAAGGCATGGGCGCATATTGCCGAAGTCGAAGAACAGGGCGGTATGGCCAGGGCGATTGAGGCTGGCATTCCGAAAATGCGCATCGAAGAGGCCGCCGCCCGAACCCAAGCCCGAATTGACAGCGGCCGCCAAACACTGGTGGGGGTCAACAAATACCGCGTCACCGATGATCGCCCGGTCGATGTGCTTCAGGTCGACAATGCCGAAGTCCGCCGCCAACAGATCGCCAAGCTTGAACGTCTGCGGGCCGAGCGCGACAACGCTGCTGTTGAAAGTGCCCTGACTGCACTGACCAATGCGGCAGACAGCGGTGATGGCAACCTGCTTGAACTGGCTGTGCAGGCCGCACGGGCCAAATGCACCGTGGGCGAGATTTCCGATGCGCTTGAAAAGGTCTATGGCCGTCATCAGGCCGTGATCCGATCCATCTCGGGTGTTTATAAAACCGAAGTCGGTGCGGATAACGAGGCGCTGGCCAAGGTCGATCGCCTGATCACGACGTTTGAAGAAAACGAAGGTCGCCGTCCGCGTATCCTGATCGCAAAGATGGGTCAGGATGGTCATGACCGTGGTCAGAAGGTGATCGCAACTGCCTTTGCCGATCTTGGCTTTGATGTTGATATTGGCCCGCTGTTCCAGACCCCGGAAGAAGCCGCCAAGCAGGCGGTCGAAAACGATGTTCATATCGTCGGTGCAAGTTCGCTTGCCGCCGGTCACCTGACCCTTGTGCCGCAGCTTCGCGCCGAACTTGATAAGCTTGGCCGTGATGACATCATGATTGTTGCCGGTGGCGTGATCCCGCCGCAGGACTTCGACAAACTGTTCGAAGCCGGAGCCGAGGCGATCTTCCCGCCCGGAACGGTCATTGCCGAAGCTGCGGGCGACCTGCTAGAAAAGCTAAATCAATCTGGCGACGAAGCAGCCTGATCCGGGCTGCTTCCCACCCTGTCGTTGGCAGGATGATTTGGATCGGCAAAGGGACCATCGGTGAAAGAAACGCTTCGCACCATACCTGCAGGATCGGGCGGCACGGTCAGCCCGCGCAAGGCCGTGCGCAGACGTGTGCTTTCAACCGATGAAATCGTTGCGGGTGTTCTGGCAGGCGACCGCACCATTCTGTCACGTGCGATCACACTGGTCGAAAGCCGCAATCCCAAACATTTCGAACAGGCGCAAGCCGTTTTGGCGCAACTGATGCCCGATACCGGTGGATCACATCGTATCGGCATTACCGGGGTTCCCGGTGTTGGCAAATCAACCTTTATCGAGGCCTTTGGCAAGAACCTGACCCGTGCTGGGAAAAAGGTTGCGGTTTTGGCGGTTGATCCGACCAGTGCGCGGTCTGGCGGTTCTATCCTTGGCGATAAAACCCGGATGAACGAGCTGTCGATTGATCCCAATGCCTATATCCGCCCATCGCCCAGCAGTGGCTATCTGGGCGGGGTCAATCGCATGACGCGCGAAACCATATTGCTATGCGAGGCTGCCGGTTTTGATGTGGTTCTGGTCGAAACCGTGGGGGCCGGGCAAAGCGAAACCATGGTCGCGCAAATGACCGATTTCTTCTTGGTCCTGATGCTGCCCGGTGCGGGCGATGAGCTTCAGGGCATCAAGAAAGGCGTTCTTGAAATTGCCGATCTGATCGCGGTCAACAAGGCCGATGCCGATCCGGCAAAGGCGCGTGAAGCCAAACGTGAGTATTCCTCAGCTTTGCGCATTTTACAGCCAAGCAGCAAACATTGGCGTCCGCAATCGGTGATGGTTTCAGCCCTGATCAATGACGGGCTTGATAACATCTGGGACCTGATCAACCAGCATCGCACAGTGATGGAAAAGGAAGGCGAGTTCACCGCCAAGCGTGCGCGCCAGCAACGCGACTGGATGTGGACCATGCTGCGCGACCGGTTGCTTGAAACCTTTACCGCACGTGATGACGTGGCAAGCCGCCTTCAGACGCTTGAGGCAGACGTGCTTTCGGGCACCACCAACCCGACCGCCGCGGTCGAGGAAATGCTGGAACTGATCAAACAATCCTGAAACATAAAAGGCCGCACCAATCAGGGACGGCCTTTTACCATTCATCTGCGATCATCAAACGGGTGTATCAGCCCTGATCGGCTTCTTTGAGCTTGGCTTTCAGTACTTTCAGCTTCTCAACCGCGTCATTGATCTCGGCTTCCATATGAACGAGGCTTTCACGCTTTTCGCGCGGCACGGCTTCTAGTTCGTTCAATGCTTTTTCAACGATATGGAGCATTTCTTTTCCTCCTGACGGACACTGCCGGGTAACGGATTGACCTTATGTCCATCATGACCAGACGGGCGTGCCCGATCAAAGACATAGATCAAACCCTGTCGGAATTTCCCCTGTAACGTATCAATGGCGCATCATGTTCCAGCGTGGCTGGAAAACTCAGGAGGCGGTCTGTTCAAGTCGCTCCTTAAGGACCTGAAGACTTTCGGCCGTTGATTTCAAAACGGTTTCAAGGCCACTCAGCTTTTCGCGGGTTTCGCGTGAAACGGCTTCGACTTCATCAAAGGCACTTTCAAAAATATACAGCATGATTTTCGTCTCTTGATTGTTGTTTTTGATCCTTAAGACCTAGCGGCCAAATCCGCTGAAACCGTGTCAGCAATGCGCTATTTTCGCCGCAATTGCGCGGCCTTTCCCCGCATCTGGCAATGCTGATCTGTGATTTTTCAACGGCACGTTTTGGTACTTTGTGTTAAAAGCCGCCCACGGTTTCCCTGAAGACAGGATACACAGACGATGACGCATCTGGTGCTTGCACCAATGGAAGGACTTGTTGACTGGCGCGTTCGGCAATTGCTGAGCGCTGCCGGCGGGTTCGACCTGTGCGTGACCGAGTTTATCCGCGTGTCGCAGAACCTGTTTCCCGCCCATGTGTTTCACCGCTATTGCCCAGAACTGCTTAATGGCGGCAAGACCCTGTCGGGGGTGCCGGTTCTTGTCCAATTGATGGGCCATGATCCCGAACTGATGGGTGAAAACGCCGCCTTCGCCACCACACTTGGCGCGCCGGGAATTGATATCAATTTCGGCTGCCCGTCCAAGACCGTGAACAAACGCGAAGCCGGGGCGTCGCTTTTGAAATGCCCGGACAATCTGTATGAAATCGTTTCTGCCGTGCGTCGTGCGGTGCCCGATGACATTCCGGTCAGTGCAAAGGTCCGGCTTGGCTTTTCCGATAAGGAACTGTTCCTTGATATCGCACGCGCGGTTGAGGCCGGTGGCGCACAGCATCTGACAGTTCATGCGCGCACAAAGGTCGAAGGTTATAAACCGCCGGCACATTGGGAATATTTGGCGCGCATCCGCGAGGCCATTTCAATCGGCATGACCGGCAATGGCGAGATTTGGGATGTCGCAGACTATCAGAAATGCCGCGATATTTCCGGCTGCGACAGCTTCATGATCGGACGTGGTGCCGTTGCAGCACCAGATTTGGCCAACCGTATCAAGGCGTTTGAAAATGGCACGCACCTGCCCAAGGAAAGCTGGGCGGATGTGCTGTCGATGTTGCTGGCCTATCGCGACTTGATGGCTGCCGATGGCGCGTCAGAAAACCATCAGGCCGGACGCATCAAACAATGGATGGCCCTGATCCGCAAAAGCCACGTTCAAGGCGCGCAATGTTTTGACGAGATCAAACGCATTCGCGCCATAGACGAACTCTGTGCCAAACTGCGCCACGACATGTCATTGCCGGAAAATCAGCGGCAAAGTGATCTGATTGCCGCGGAATAACCGGAAACACTGGCATTAATCCAAAAAGAAACGGGCGGTCGTAATGACCGCCCGTTTTTCGTTTCACCAGTTGGTTCAAGGCAATTAACTGCCGAACCCGAAATCATCAGAATCAAGATCGTCGGGATCATGGACACCCATCAGGGTGACAGATGCATCATTGCCCAGTTCGATGACAACATTGCCATCGGTATCAACATGCATGTCGTGCTGGATCTGATTGAAGTTGTTGTAGTTCCATTCAGACAGATCAATGATGTCCTCACCCGGCGTGAAGTCGGTGATGATGTCATGGCCATCGGCCTTGCCGATCTCAAACGTATCCCAACCAGTTCCCCCGGTCAGGGTATCGTCCCCGGCACTGCCATAGAGGTTATCGTCACCTGAACCACCGAGCAGCATGTCATCACCGGCATTGCCCCACAGCGTGTCATCGCCGTCGCCGCCATCGATGGTGACATCGCCGTAGCTGAACTCATTGCTGGTCAGGTCGACAATATCATCGCCCGCACCGGCCTCAATCACTTCGACACCGTTGATGCGTACTTCGTCATCACCATCACTGACATCGTCATGAAGGAACAGGGCATCATTGCCGCTGGTCATTTGCAGGGTATCAACACCCTCGCCACCGATGAACACGTCATGGGACTGATTGTAACCATCCAGATTGACATATTCGCCAGTGCCGTCATCACCACCGTCATGATGACCCCAGCCATTGCCATTGTGGTTATCATGCCCCCAACCATTGTCATGCTGATGGCCATCTTCGCTCGGTGAACCGTCATTGAGCGCGTACCAGGTGCTGCCCCAGGTGTCATCGGCATTATATTGCAGGACATCACCACCGGCACCGCCGTTCAGGATATCTTCACCGGCACCACCCGACAGGGTATCAGCGCCCGACCCGCCCCAAAGCGTATCGTCACCGGCACCACCGCTGATATCGTCATCACCGGCGTTGCTCCAGATGATGTCATCACCTGTACCGCCAAGGATCGTGACGTCACCATATGACAGCCGATCACTGGTCAGATCGATGATGTCATCGCCGTTCCCGGCATCGATAACCTCGATATTGGAAATCCGCGGGCTGGTGCCCGGATCGGTAATGGTGTCATCAAGGAACAGGGCATCATTACCGCTGGTCATCGCCAGCGTATCGGTACCATCACCGCCATCAATGATGTCTTCAGAACGGTTATAGCCCGACAGATTTATCTGTTCGTTGCTGCCGTCCATGTTCGGATCGCCAACGTTCTTGGCAGCGTAGCTTCCGCTCCAGGTCGCATCTTTCTGGTATTCGATGTAATCGTCGCCAGCACCGGCATCAATCAGGTCAGACCCTTTGCCGCCATTGATGCTGTCATCGCCATCTCCACCCCAGATGGTGTCATCCCCGTCGTCACCGCCAAGGATGTCCGCACCGTCCAGACCCGACAGCAGATTGGCACCATCATCACCAAACAGGTAATCGTTGAAGTCAGACCCGATCAGATCCTCGATCGAGCTGAGCTTGTCATTGCCATTGCTGCTGGTTGCTGTGCCGTTTTCAAGGCTTGCAGCAACCGCAGTGGTCGATGAGGCGTAGCTTGCGGTATCGCGGCCAGAACCACCAGACAGGCTGTCATGGCCTGCACCACCGTCAAGCGTGTCGTTGCCGTCATCGCCATAGAGTTTGTCATCGCCGTTTCCGCCGGAAATAGTGTCATTGTCGTCGCCACCATACAGCTTGTCGTTATTTTCGCCGCCTTCGATGACATCATCACCAGCACCGCCCCTGATGCTGTCATCACCGGTGCCGCCAACAATGCTGTCATTGCCAGCTTCGCCATACAGTTTGTCCTGGCCCTGACCACCAAGCAGCGTATCCGCACCATCACCGGCCCAGACACGGTCATCGCCCGAACCGCCATCAAGCGTATCGTTACCCGTACCACCCGTGATGCTGTCCTGACCGCTGCCGCCTTCGATCAGGTCATCACCTTCATCACCGGAAAGCGTGTCGTCACCATCACCGCCATACAGGCTGTCATTGCCTTCCATGCCGCTGATCGTGTCCTGACCATTAAGGCCAAAGACCGTGTCATCACCGGAAAGAGCGGAAATCGTGTCATTGTTGCTGGTGCCATAAAGCAGATCGTCATATGGCGTCGGACCGGATGTGGACTGCTCAACACCAACAAACATGTCTGCGGTCAGCGCGCTCATCGAAACCCCGACAAGGGTTAGCGTGCCCTGACCATTGAGGTTGATCACGGTGTCATTGCCGACCTGGCTCATCTGGTCTTGCAGATCATCCCAGTCATCAATGTCGAGCGATGCCAGATTGATCTGGTCTTCGTCCGGATCAAAGTCGGTAACGACCTTATCGCCGGAATTGCTTGAGACAAGGATCTGATCGGCACCCGAACCACCGGTGTAGGTATCATCACCCGCACCACCATCAAGGGTATCGTTGCCCGTGCCGCCAATCAGGGTATCGGCACCATCGGTTCCGGTCAGGGTGTCATTGCCGGCACCACCATCCATCAGATCATTGCCAGACCCACCGGACAGAACGTCATTACCGTCACCGCCGCTCAGCGTATCTGCGCCATCACCGCCTGCAAGCGTATCGTTGCCAATACCACCTTCAAGCGTGTCATCGCCGCCATCCCCTGAGAGCATGTCATTGCCAGCACCGCCTGCGATGCTGTCATTGTCATCGCCGCCATAGATAACGTCGTCGCCACCTTCGCCATCAAGGCTATCATCGCCGCTTGAGCCGTAAATGGTGTCGGTTTCATCCCCACCCGTGATGGTGTCATCACCGTCCATGCCGTCGATGTAATCATCGCCGCCGCCGCCATCCATGACATCGTTGCCGCTGCCACCAACCAGGGTGTCATCACCGGCATTGCCTGCAATAACGTCGTCACCTTCGTTACCGTCAAGGCTGTCATTGCCTGCGCCGCCCGACACAACGTCATTGCCGCTGCCACCCGTTACGGTGTCGTCGCCATCGCCGCCCGAAAGGTTATCATCACCTTCCATGCCATTGATCGTGTCGTCACCCGCACCGCCATCAACCACATCATTCCCGGCAAGGGCATCGATATAATCATCTTCGCTGGTGCCCAGCAGGACATCATCAAACTGTGTCGGGCCGCCATCATTTTCGATGCCGACAAACATGTCAGACGAAACGTCATTCAGGCGAACACCGCGCAACGTGACAGAGCCCTGATCACCAAGATCAATAACCGTATTGCCATTCACTTCCGACAGAAGCGGGGCCAGTTCCGACCAGGTGCTGACATCGAGTGCATCAAGGGAAATCTGATCAACGCTGGTGTTGAAATCAGTTACGAGTTTGTCACCGATCAGGCTGCTGACCTGAATAAGGTCTGCCCCGGATCCACCCGAAAGCGTGTCGTCGCCCGAACCGCCATCCAGCGTATCGTCGCCATCGCCACCAATCAGACGGTCCGTACCGGCACCACCATCCAGAAGGTCATCACCTTTTTCACCGTTCAGATAATCGTTGCCGTCCCCGCCCATCAGCGTATCGGCACCATCACCCGTCCAGATCGTGTCATTGCCAAGACCACCATCAACCGTATCTTCGCTGACATCGGCTTCGACGTTGTCAAATGTGTCATTGCCATCGCCCAGATCAACTTCGTTGTTCTGGCTGTTGCCATAGACATAATCGTCATGGGCCGATGCAATGACTTTTTCGAAGTTCGCAAGGATGTCGCCAACCGCATCACCACCAAAGGCACGTCCGCCTTCACCCGGATTGTGGGTGTGGGCATCCGTATCCCCAAGGAAGATTTCAACACCTTCGTCAGAACCTTCGTAGCTGATGGTATCGCGGCCTTCACCCCCATCAAGGTAATCGCCACCGGCACCACCTTCGATGGTGTCATCACCCGCACCACCCAGAAGGGTGTTGTCACCGCTTGACCCGGTCAGAACATCATCGCCATCCGACCCGACAACATTTTCAATGCCGCTGACCGTATCCGTGCCACTTTCGGCAGAGGTCGCCGTTCCGGCAGACAGATCGACCGTCGCACCGCTGGTTCCACTGACATCAAGGGTATCTTCACCCGCGCCACCATCAAGGGTGTCATCTCCGGCAGCCGCCACGAGCGTGTCATTCCCGGCACCGGCATCGACAACGTCGTTGCCCGCACCATCATCAATAACGTCGGCACCGTCGCCTGCCGCAATG
>NZ_JRJE01000006.1 GCF_000763295.1 Thalassospira australica
ACTTGAAGGCTGAAGACGTCAAGAAAACGTGCCTGTGGCACGTTTTTAGTCTGAAGGTCGAGCACGGCGAAGCCGCGCGCAGACTGCAGAGACCATCCAGCGGGCTCCACACTACCCAACATCTGCGGGCCCTTATGACGGGCTTTTTTAATGTCTGGTAGGTGGGAGCGGGCAGTTTGAGCCTCTTGTTCAAACCAAGAAAAGCATCGCTTTGCACAGGTTCAGCGAAGCACGCAGTGCGTAGGCTAATCCTCTCCCCGCAACTGCCTAATTTTCATCCTCAACAGTGCCATGCGCAACGCCCGCCTCTAGCAATTCAGGAAGGCCTGGAAACCAGATGTCTGAATAAGGTGTGTTGAAAACTTGCTTGAGAAAGCTGTTCGAGACGCCTTGTTGGCGATAGAAAGTGACTTCCTTGTCCTGTTCGCCTTTGATGTCGTAAAGAGGAACCGGGAATTCCAAATCGAGCTTATACTGATGAAATCCCAGTCTGGCGTGTGGACCGAGGTAGCGTTTTGTGCCGCCGATAAAGGCTGTTGTGCAGGCGGATTTGCAGATTTCAAAAACGTAGGTGTCGAGTTTCCGGTTTCTGATCAAATAAGCGACCCCGCGACCTTCATAGACATGACCACCCTCGCTGTGAAGCACGACCCCGGTGATGGTGGGATTTTGATCAAGCAAAGCGGCCAGCTTTCCCGTCATGCCAAGGGCAAAGGTTCCGTCAATATGAACGTGGTTTTTACTGGGATTGATGCTTAGCGCATACTGGTTGGCGCGCGCATCTTCAAGTTCTGTCGGATTTACCGGCACAAACCTTTCAGCCGTCAATGCCCGGAAAGAAGTGGCAATGCTTAGTGCGGTAAAGACCAGACAAAGCCCAACAGCACCATAGGTCGCCACGGTCCAGATGTTGGCGAGAATGCTTGTCTGATGTTGGGTTGCACGCAGTACCCCCACTACCTGCCAGACAAAGACAATGCCATGGAAGAGGATGATGAAGACGATACTGGCAATCAGTGCGTGGGTACGATCCGGGATAAAGGGGGGCAACGTGTATCTGTCAGCAAACAGTATGACTGTTCGCAGAAAAATCAGGTTGATAAGCAACGCATATAACAGTGCATGCTTTCCCCGCCAATGATCCCGGACATATCCCAAACGATCTTTCCCAGAGAAAATTCAAATCCTTTTTAAAATACAATTTTGTCGCTGTTCTCAAAACATCAATGTGTAACTTGTTTCCATACCGAGCGTTTGGTCGATTTGCACATTTTTTTAAGTCAAACGGAGCATCCCTGTGCGTGGACTCAGTCTATAACCACAAGCTTACATAAGGTTGTTTAGTCGTTTGGTTTGCGAACAGCATTGCTTTGCAAACTTTGGCTCTGTTCGAGCATATCTTCATCATGCAGGATTAGTTTAAACGCGACATCGGAGATATTATGTTTTGTCTGGGGAATTATTGACAAAGTGTAGCTGCCACCAAGCCCAAGTTCGTCAATGCTTTCGTCAATAGATTTAACGTAGGAATAGGCACCGATACCCCTGAAACAGCATTCATCGAACTGATTTAGGATTTGACGCTGGTGTCGATCTAATCCAACCGCAGCCAATACGTATAGTTTCAGGTAGCCTAGGTTTCTAAGTATAGGGTGGTTTTGCTCATAATCGCCAAGGCTGCCGTTAGGTGGTGCTAGAGCCAAATATTCAGGCAAGCTACCGGCAACCGGATAGCTGAAATCCACTCTGTCATCAAGTGCTGCATAAACTGTGGTCGTCCAGCCGCCACCAGAGATGCCAACCATCGACACGCGATGATATTCTTTCTGTGTCAGAGCGTAGTTGATTGCGACTGTCACAGGATGAAAGAACAGCTTTAGTGGAGAAAAATCAGTTCCCTCCAACGTGTGCAAACTATCGTGATGTTGTGCAGCGCTTTGTGTTTCCAGACGTTCCCAAGTGCCGCGTTTAGTTGAGATTTTCTCTGGCAGGGTGTTTTCTGCCGTTCCAAGCATTGAAAATGCGAGGACGGAATATCCTTCGTTCACCAGTTTGCGGATTGTGTCCATACCCCCAGCTAAGAAGCCACCGGGGTGGTGCCCCTGATGATAGATAAAGAGCCTGTTGTTATCGTTCTTGGGAACAAATTGATAAACTGTGGAGTGGAAGCCATGTTCCATGGATACCTTAATGGCATCAACCCGCAAAAGGTTGGTGAAGCTATCAGACCCTGCAAGATCAATGTTTTCCAAAATTTCGTTGGGCATTTCATCTAAAGGAAGTGCATCCTGTTTCCAGATAAAACGCACAAGTTCAGTGCGAGCTTGATTTGCTTCATCAATAGACTCAAAACGAGCCATTTCCTGTATCTGGCGCTGAGAGGTTTGAGTTTTAGGAACGGTTAGGTAGTTGGGGCTGCTTAAACTGTCCGAGCGCAGAACATTTCCCACCTCGATCTCTTCTAGTCGCGCTTCCCCCTTTTCATTGGCTTTGTGAAGCATAGTACCCGATATGGCGATGCCAAGGACAATGTACGCAACTAAAATTGTTGTTTTTGATTTAGAAAAAATTGCAAGGCAAATGATTAAAAGCGTGCTCAATCCAGCCAAGGCAGAGAACATCTGGCCCAGATGGGTTTTAGAGACAACAAAGCTATTAATAGAGATTATTTTTCCCTGAGACGCTTCAGGATAGTCAATGCTGAAAAATGTAACTGATAGGCTGGCAAACAAAAGGATGAGAAAGAAGGAAAGAGTAAATGGTTTCTTCACAACAAAAATCGAGCCTTGGCAAGGTGTGGAGCAGTTAAGCTCTAGAACGTGTTGGCGATGATTCAAGCTGCAATTTAATCAAGATCAGACCGTGAAATGTCAAGGAATATGAAGACGTACTCTCGAAGTTGCCCCTTCTGCGAGCTGAGGCTATTTCAAACTTCATGTAACAGATAAGTTTCCACAACGTTTTCCAGGACGTTGTGGAGGTTGTCATCACATAGCTGTCTTGTCTTCCCTGAAACTACTGTTTATCGACGCACCTCATCAAGGAACTTTGCGACCTCGTCCTGCAGGCTTGTGGATGTGGTTTCAAGCTTTTTGGCTGCTTCCAGAACGCTCTCCGAAATGGTGCCGACTTCTTCGGATGCGTTGTTCACACCAACAATGTTTGTGGTGACTTCCTGTGCTGCAGCTGCGGCCTGATCGATGTTGCGGGCGATTTCACGGGTGGCCGCGGTTTGTTCCTCGACGGCGGCGGCAACGGATGCGGCGATCTGATCAATTCGGGTGATGGTTTCACTGACATTGCGGATGGAAACCTCTGCCTCGCCGGTGGTGGTTTGAACGGCCTTGATCTGTGTTTCGATTTCTTCGGTTGCCTTGGCCGTTTGGCTTGCAAGGCCCTTTACCTCGTTGGCGACCACGGCAAACCCTTTGCCGGCATCGCCAGCACGGGCAGCTTCAATGGTGGCGTTAAGGGCCAGCAAGTTGGTTTGTTCGGCGATATCGGTGATCATTTTAACCACTTCACCGATGTGCCCGACAGCTGCGACCAATTCCTGAATGCTTTGTTCGGAGCCTTTGGCCTGTGTCACGGCTTCTGCTGCGACCTTGGCGGATTCGGAAACCTGATGGGAAATTTCCGAGCTTGAGGATGTCAGTTCCTCGGTCGCGGAGGCAACAGTCTGAACGTTGGTCGAGGCTTCTTCCGAAGCTGCCGCAACAGCTGTGGCCTTGTTGCGGGTATCTTCGGCAGTATTGGACATGGCAGTGGCCATGTCATTGAGCTCATGTGACGAGTCCCCGACCTGCCGGACAACGCCCCCAACGGAGGTTTCGAAGTTACTGGCCATTTCATGAAGCAAACGCCGCTGTTCTTCGCGATTGCGAATTTCTGTTTCACGTTGTTCGGCTTCGAGTTCTTTTTGACGCAGCAAGCCTTCGCGGAAGACGGCGACCGCCTTGACGATTTTGCCGACCTCATCCTGTCCGTTATGTTGCGGAATTGCGATATTGGTGTTGCCTGCGGCCAGTTCATTGATGACTTCAGTGATGCCGCGGATCGGACCGGAAATACGGGTGGCAACCAATGCAACAACAAGAATGGCGATGACAACAATGATCAGGGAAACAATGCCGGTCTGAAGGAAGGACGCATTGATCGGACCAAGGATGGTGTCTGCGGGTGCCTCGACCACCAGGAAGCACTGAATGATTGGCATCCAGGAGGAGCCAATGATCATTTCGCCATTCGGGCTTTCATAGCTCGTGATGTTAACCGGCGTATCTGCAGCATTTTGCAACAGCTGATCGGTTGGTCCTTCCATGCCGGGAAGTTCGCGCATATTGACCTGATCAACGAGAGCTGTGTCATTGTGAATGCGGATCAAGCCATCTGCACCAACAAGGTACGCCTGTCCCCCCGATTTTGCACCAAGTTGGGCGATCTGTTCGGCAAGCGCGCTTGCATCGACACCAACACCGGTTGAGGCAAGCTTGCCATCATGTTCGATGCGGTAATTTACAAACACGCTCCAGGCATCAAGCGCTTCGTCATGGTCGATGTTGAGTTCAAACGTATTGCCGCGTTCAAGGAATGGATCAAACCAATATTTCATGCCTGCAGCGGCTTTTTCGTTGGGGCCGTTAACGTCGTAATAGGTGCGCGTTGCATTGGATGCAAACGTGATCGACATGGCATCTGTCCAATCAAGAAGTGATTGGGCGTATTTCTTCCAGGTTGGAACCCATGCCGGGTCTTCGCCATTGGCAAACCAGTCCAGAACGATCGGGTTGTGGGCAACCGACCTGCTTGCGGTGACATAGAAGTTAAGCTGGTTTTCAAGCCCCTGGCGCATGGCGGTAACGGTTGCGGGAAGCTCGTTATTTTCAAGCCGGTCGGTCACCATGCCTTTGGTCTGGATAAAACTGATGGTACCGGTAATGGCAACGGTTGTTATCAGTAGAAAACTGACCACGAGCATCAGCTTCATACGAATGCTGAGATCCTGAATTTTCATCGTATTATTCCCCACTCTTCGACAGACCAATTATCGTTGGCCCCAAGCACCGACATCGGTTTGCGATCAATCATCTATATGTGGATAGCATGGTTTGTTTTTAAGTGGGTGCAATAGAACAATGAAGGTTGGTGTTTGGTGTTGTGCTAAAATCGCATCAATCGGGTTTTGGGTCATGAAACCAAACAGCATCTCGTACGTATTAAAAGCAGCGGATCGAAATTCAATGTGATGAAACAGTGGAGTACAGGTCATGAAGGCGAATGGAAAACTGTTGGGCTTGGCAGGCATTATCGTGGCCGCAAGCATGACATTTGGCGCAGCCTCTCAGGCGCAAACGGTTAAGGTAACGCCACTTGGTGCGGTCGACGGGGAGTTCTGCCCGCTGGATCGGGCGATGATTTTCGAAGACCCGGATGGTACCCGGATTCTGTATGACACCGGCCGAACGGTCGCGGGCCCGGATGATGCGCGGCTTGGCGATATTGATGCGGTACTTCTTAGTCACATGCATGGCGATCATTTGGGAGACCGTCATATCGAGGCAGTGAATGCCAGCGAATGCGGCAAACCTTCTTTCCCGGTTGATGTCCGTTCCGTCTCCAACACTGTTCAGATTGCGAACGCCAAGGATGCCCTGATTGTTACGGGCAGTGAAATGCCGGGTATTTTGGGCGGGAAGCTTAAAAGTATCGGTGGTGATCCAAAGAAATCCGTTCTGGTCCGTTTCGGGGCATCGCGCATGGTCGGAGGTGTCAAAATTACAACCGTCCCAGCCGTGCACAGTAATGGTGTGTCGGGCGATTTCCTTGGTGGGCCTTTGGGGGAGATGCTCAAGACAGCAGGTGTTACGGCCTATGCAGGCCCACCGACCGGTTATGTCCTGACGTTTTCGAACGGGCTTTCAGTCTATCTGTCCGGGGATACCGGCATCACTGCCGAGCAGGATACGGTCGTGCGTGGTCATTATGGTGCCAAGCTTGTGGTGATGAATATTGGCGATACCTACACCACCGGGCCGACTGAGGCTGCGTATGTCGTTAATGACCTGATCCAGCCCGCATCGGTTATCCCGTCGCATGCTAATGAGTGGGCGACCGATGGCGGGGTGGTTCGTTCCGGAACGCGGACCGAGGCATTTATCAATGCAGTGAATGTTGCGGCCCATGTGCCGCTGAGCGGTAAAACCATGGCGTTTGATGCCAGCGGCATGTGCGCCAGTGGGTGCTAGGCCTCAGGCAAAGAAAACGCAATGAAAAAGGGCGGGAGTGTTCCCGCCCTTTTGTTGTGCCGTGCAATGTTGATCAGCTGCGCGGTTTGAGGTTTTCCGGATCGTAAAGCGGCTTGTAACCAATGCCGACAACCTCAGCCGGATAGATCTCATCCATATAGGACACAGTCAGTTTGCGTCCTTCCTGGCAGTAATCCCATGGCAGGTAGGCCAATGCTATGTTCTTGCCGATGCTGGGGCCAAAGGCGATTGAGGTCGTATAGGACCGGCGACCCAGTTCATCGACCAAAGTGTTTCCGGTTTCAGGGTCCATCACCGGCAGGTTTCCAACCGGATAACGGGCAACACCGTTGGCATCAACATTTTCGGTCATGATCAGCGTGCAGAGCATGGCCGGTTGGTGGTCGCGTTCGCGGTATTCGACATGCTTTGCTTTGCCACGGAAATCCGCTTCCTTGACTTTTGGGCGGGCCAAGGCGGCTTCAAGCAGGTTGTATTGGGTGTGCAAATCAGCATTTTGCAGACGCAGGGATTTTTCCAGACGGCGTGAGTTTGCGTAGGTTTCAACACCAACAGCCAGAACACCGATCGCACGCAGCGCGTCCCAGACAGCAAGACCGTCTTCGTAACGCATGTGCAGTTCCCAACCCTGTTCGCCAACATAGGAAATGCGGAAGGCCGAGACGGTCTTGCCGGCAATCGTGACCGGGCGAATGGCTGCAAACGGGAAGTTTTCGACATTCAGGGCGTCCGGATCGGCCACAACCTTTTTCAGGTTTTCGCGTGCATTCGGACCCCAGATACCAATCGTGGTGAAATCTTCGGTCACATCGGTGATGGTGACATCCCAACCCTTGTCCTGTGCCATGCGGCGCATATAGGTCAGATCACGTGGGCCAGCATCGGCACCATTGACCAGACGGCAGCGGTCCTCCATGCGAAATACGGTGAAATCGGCGCGCACCATGCCTTCGTCATCAAGCATGTGGGTATAGATACCCTTGCCGATATTGCCATCCCCACCAATCTTGGCCGCACAGAGCCATTCCATCAGTTCAACATGGTCCGGGCCAGAAATGTCGGTCATGTGGAAGTGCGACAGGTTGATGATGCCGCAATCGTCACTCATGGCGAGCTGTTCGGCGTTCGAGACACGCCAGAAGTGGCGGGAATCCCATTCATTTTCACGAACCGGCACGCGATCAGCGTATTTTTCCAGAAGGTGCTCGTTGGCGGCGTAGCCATGGGCACGTTCCCAGCCGCCGAGTTCCATAAAGTACCCGCCCAGCTCAACTTCGCGCTCGTAGAACGGTGAGCGACGAATGCCACGGGCATTGGCAAAGGGTTCGCGCGGGTGAACTGGCGGGTTATAGATCTTTTTGGCCGTTTCGTAGCAACGATCGTAGATGTATTTCTCGTTGAGCTGAAACTCGTTGAAGCGCGAAAAATCAACCGAATTGTGATCGATATGGGTCCGGCCATGGGTCATCCAGTCGGCAATCAGCTTGCCCATGCCCGGCCCGTCTTTGATCCAGATGCCAACCGCGTACCACAGGCCGCGCAGCTTCTGACTTTCCCCCATGGACGGGCCACCATCGGCCGAAGATTGCAACAGGCCGTTGAACGAGTGGCTTTCGTTAAAGCCAAGCTCGGTCAGGATCGGGGTCAGTTCCATAGCGCGTTCAAGCGGCTCGATCACGTCTTCAAGTTCAAGATCGCGCTGGGATGGGGACAGGCGTGCCTGATCCTTTTCAAGGATATCGCGCGGATGGACCAGACGCGGGTTTTCTTCGTAGTAGTAGCCCCATTCGATCTGGCCACCCTCGGTGCTTTTGGGGTCGCCGGTGTCGCGCATATAGGCCGAGTTGCCCTGATCGCGCAGCAGCGGGTAACCGATTTCTACACCGGTGCCTTCGAACTGGTTATACGGACCAAAGAAGGTCAACGGGTGGTCGACCGGCATCACGGGAAGGTCTTCACCCGCCATTTCCGCGATCAAGCGGCCCCAAAGACCGGCACAGACAACAACATAGTCGGCGTGAATGGTGCCGCGTTCGGTGACAACACCCTTGATGCGGCCATTTTCGGTAATCAGTTCAAGGGCCGAAGTATTGGCAAAGACCTTGAGCTTGCCGGTTGCCTCTGCCTGATCAATCAGTTTGCCTGCAACGGTTTGCGAGCGCGGCGTGACAAGGCCTGCATCCGGATCCCACATCGCCCCCTGAATCTGGTCTTCTTCAAGAAGCGGGAATTTTTCCTTGGCCTCAGATGCCGAGATCATTTTGACGCGGGTGCCAAATGCCTTGCCGGAATCAACCCGGCGTTTGAGTTCGCCCATGCGTTCGTCATCACCGACACGCGCAACTTCCAGACCGCCGATGCGCGCGTAATGGCCCATCTTTTCATAGAAGTCCATGGAATACATGGTGGTCCAGCAGGTCAGAAGATCGTGGCTTGTCGCATAGCAGAAATCAGATGCGTGTGCGGTCGAACCGATGTCGGTCGGAATGCCCGATTTGTCGATGCCGACAATATCATCCCAGCCATTTTCGATCAGGTGATGTACCACCGAGGAGCCGACAATACCCCCAAGCCCGACGATGACGACTTTGGCCTTATCTGGAAATGCGCTCATTTGTCTCAATCCTTCTTTCCGAGGTGTTTGTCAGTACTCGGCGTGCAAAACGCGTTAGGGACCGGTCGATACCGGCCCCGTTTGCAGGGGTTTACTATATGGTGAAAACAACTGTTCGGTGATCGTTGAGCATCACCCTGCCTTCGAGGTGGTATTTCACCGCGCGGGCCAAAACCCGGGATTCAATATCGCGGCCCGCCGCCACGAAATCATCGGCCGACATGGCGTGGTTCACGCGTTCGGTTTCCTGTTCAATGATCGGACCTTCATCCAGATCGGGCGTGACATAATGTGCCGTTGCCCCAATCAGTTTTACACCGCGTTCATAGGCCTGATGATAGGGTTTTGCACCCTTGAAGCTTGGCAGGAAGGAGTGGTGAATATTGATGATCATGCCATAGAACTGGCTGGAAAGTTCGTTGGTCAGAACCTGCATGTAGCGCGCCAGGATCACCAGTTCGGACTTCGTTTCCTTGATCAGGTCTGCAAGCTTTGCTTCCTGTTCGGCCTTGTTTTCCTTGTTTACCGGCCAGTGATAGAAGGGAATGCCTTCCTGGTCGGCAATCTTGCGGGCATCTTCGTGGTTGGAAACGATGGCCGCGACTTCAGCGTCAAGCCAGCCCACCTTGATTTGATAAAGAAGGTGCAGCATCGCGTGGTCGAACTTCGACACCATGATGATGATCCGCGGGCGACGGGCGACCTCATCAATCTTGAGCTTCAGGTTAAAGCGGTCAACTGCAGGATTGAGCGACAGGGCAATGGATTCCTTGTCGACATCTTCCGGTGTTCTGATGGCGACCCGAAAGAAGAACTTGTTGGTTTGCCGATCCCAGAACTGGTTGGACTCAGCAATGTTGGCGCCGCGCGTTGCAAGGGCCGAGGTAACCGTCGCAACAATGCCCGGCTGATCGTCACAGGCAATACGCAAGATATAAGAGGTATCGTTCACTGGCTTGGTTCCGTTTCGATGTCTCTTGTTAAGGTTTAAAGCTGGTTTTCCAATTGCGGCAGAATGTCAAACAGATCGCCGACAATGCCGTAATCAGCGACCTGGAAGATCGGCGCGTCTTCGTCCGTATTGATGGCAACGATGATCTTTGAGTCTTTCATGCCTGCCAGATGCTGGATCGCACCGGAAATACCACACGCGATATATAGGTCCGGTGCGACAACTTTGCCGGTTTGGCCAACCTGAAGATCATTGGGGGCATAACCCGCATCAACAGCCGCGCGCGATGCCCCGACAGCAGCACCAAGCTTGTCGGCAAGCGGTGTGATGACAGATTTGAACTTTTCTTCGGAGCCAAGTGCACGTCCACCGGAAACAATAATTTTCGCAGATCCGAGTTCTGGTCGATCATTTTCCGACAAAATATTTTCAAGGAAGGAAGATTTCCCGAAATCAGCGTTGCTAACGTCGATTGTCGTAATGTCGGCAGTGCGATCTCCTTCGCCCGTTGCGCCAAAGCTTGAGGTCCGGATGGTCAGGACTTTTTTGGCATCTGTGCTTTGAAGAACTTCGATTGCATTGCCAGCATAGATCGGACGTTTAAAGGTATCGGCATCGACAACTTCCATCACTTCGGAGATCTGCATGACATCAAGCAGGGCAGCAACACGCGGCAGGATGTTTTTGCCGTTCGCCGTTGCCGCGGCGACAATGGTGTCATAATCGCCATCAAGCGTAACGATCAGGCTGGCAGCGTTTTCCGCAAGATGGTTTGCCAATACGTCACTTTCGGCAGTTAGCACGCTGCGCACACCCGCAAGCTTTGCGGCCTGATCGGCAACAGCACCAACATCCGCGCCAGCAACGAGAATATCAATATCCCCGCCGATCTGATTTGCGGCGCTTAGCGCCTTGGCGGTCTGTTCAGACAGGGCAAAATTGTCATGTTCGGCAAAAAGAAGGATAGCCATTGTTTCAGTCTCCGCCTGGGTCAGATGACGCCAGCTTCATTTTTGAGTTTATCGGTCAGTTCAGCAACATCGGCGACTTTGATGCCGGCCTGACGTTGGGCGGGTTCTTCAACGCGGATGATGCGCAGACGCGGTGCAATCGTGACGCCAAAGTCAGCCGCTGTTTTGCTATCAAGCGGCTTTTTCTTGGCCTTCATGATGTTGGGCAGTGACGCATAGCGTGGTTCGTTCAAGCGCAGGTCTGCGGTGACAATTGCGGGCAGGCTGACGCTGATGGCCTGAAGGCCGCCATCGACTTCGCGGGTGACCTTTGCGTGGTCAGACGACAGTTCCAGCTTGGAGGCAAAGGTTGCCTGTGACCAGCCAAGCAGTGCGGCCAGCATCTGACCGGTCTGGTTTGAGTCATCATCAATCGCCTGTTTGCCCAGAATGACAAGACCGGGGTCTTCGGCATCGACAACGCCCTTGAGGATTTTTGCGACGTCAAGCGGTTCGACCGGGCCGTCGGTCGTGACCAGAATGGCGCGGTCAGCCCCCATGGCAAGGGCGGTGCGCAGGGTTTCCTGGGCCTGTGCCGGGCCGATGGAAACAGCAACGATTTCGTCAGCCTGGCCTGCTTCCTTGAGGCGAATGGCTTCTTCAACTGCGATTTCGTCGAAGGGATTCATCGACATTTTGACATTGGCAAGGTCGACACCGGAACCGTCCGCCTTGACGCGGATTTTCACGTTGTAGTCAACGACCCGTTTGACCGGTACGAGAACCTTCATCTTTTCCCTTTCTGACGAAACCCGGATCAATTTTGGGTGTTCCGGGGGGCGCAGGTAAAATTGCAGCCCGTATCTGGTGTTTTGAAAACTGGTAGCGTTACATGGTGTGACACGACCGGTGGCAACATTTAACTTGGTGCATTCGCAATAGTGACGTCCGGAAACGGGGTAATTACGCACGTGAAAGCAAATCGTGCAGGGCGCGAATGTACTGTTTGCCAATTTTTATACCGGCTTCGCGATCCGATTGTTGATTATGCCAACACCCTGTGTTTCTCTTGCTTACCCGATGTATCCGTCGGTATCATGAAATTTAATCTGGCGACTTTTTGCGCCAAAAAATAGAATGATTGCGTCAAAGTGAGATTACCGCTACGACAAACCCAATAACCTTGTCTGTATCGGAGGAACCGATGCTCAAGAAGTTTGACTCCCGTGCCCAAACAGCGCCGCGCCTGAACGTCGGTTTTATTCTCGCAAAACGCTTTACGTTGTGCGCCTTTGCGAATTTTGTCGACGTGTTGCGGCTGGCCGCAGACGAAGGTGATCGCAGTCGTCCGATCTTGTGTAAATGGACGGTTCTGTCCGATACGATGGACCCGATTTCATCAAGTAGCGGGATCGCGGTACAGCCCAAGGAACGGTTGGGGGATCCACGGCGGTTTAACTATATCGTTGTCGTCGGTGGACTGATGGATGATGCCGAAAAACTCAGCCCTGCCTACCAGAAATTCCTGCATGATGCTGCTGATGCGGGGGTGCCGCTTGTCGGCGTTTGTACTGGTGTGTTCATGCTCCATGAAGCCGGTCTTCTGGACGGGTATCGCTGCTGTGTAAGTTGGTTCCACCATTCCGAAGTTGTTGAACAATTCGAAGGCCTTGATCCGGTCACGGAGCAGATATTTGTCGTTGATCGGGACCGGTTGACCTGTTCGGGCGGGGTCAGTTCGGCCCATCTTGCGGCCTATCTTGTCGATAAGCATGTTGGGCGCGCGCAAGCGAACAAAAGTCTGCATATCATGATCATTGATGATGCGCTTCAGGCCGAAAAGCCGCAGCCGGGGATTCCGCTTGATCTGAAAACCCAGGATCAGATCGTTCAGCGTGCGCTTTTGATCATGCAGCAAAATATCGACATGCCGATTTCGGTACAGGAAATTGCCCGTCGTATGGGCAACAGCAAACGCCAGATCGAACGTCATTTCCGGCTTGCGCTTGATACCTCGCCACAGGTGGCGTTCCTTAATATCCGTCTTGATCTGGCGCAGCACCTGATCCAGAAAAGCGACAAGTCGGTTGCTCAGATTGCGGTTGATTGCGGATTTTGTGACTCGTCACATCTCAGCCGTATGTTCCGCCGCCGATATGGCTGTACGCCACAAGCCCTGCGCCGTCCAATTCAGGATTCCTTGACTGTTGCTGCGGTCGCAGAAGAACAAATAGGCGCCTGAAAACAAAAAGGGTGACCTGCCCAGTAAGGTGCAGGTCACCCTTAATCGTGTGGTGGATGGTGCAGGCCGTTTTAAAGATCGACCTCTACATCGGATAGCGGGGTGGAACAGCAAATCAGGATTTTGCCCTGATCAACTTCTCGCTGACGGATACCGCCGCCATGCTGCATGTCAACTTCGCCTGAATTCAGTTTGGATTTGCAGGTGCCGCAAATGCCGCGCTGACATGATGACATTGGCAGAAGGCCTGCTTCCTTGGCAGCTGAAAGGATCGTCATCCCCGGGTTGCATTCCACCACATGGCCGCTTTTGACAAAGTTCACGCGGAATTTCTGATCGCTGATTTCCGGTGCGACAGAACCGTGTTCTTCAAGCGTGCCAGCGGTTTCTGCTCCGAAGTCGAAGCTTTCCTCATAGTATTTTTCCATGTCAAAGCCTGCTTCTTCGAGCATGTTGCGCACGCCCTCCATGAAGCGGCCAGGGCCACAGCAAAAGACTTTGCGGTCCTTGAAGTCCGGCGTCATCAGGCTCAGCATCGGCAGGTTAAGGCGTCCGGTATAGCCTGCCCATTTGTGACTGGCCGAGCTGCTGTCACAGGTCAAGGAAACCTTAAGGCCCGGATTTTGCGCGGTCAGAAGGGCCAATTCGTCGCGGAAAATAAGATCTGACGGTGTGCGTGCGGCATGAACAAAATGCAGATCGGTCGGTTCTGACAGGTCGCTTGCAGTGCGCGTCATCGACATCATCGGTGTGATGCCGCTGCCTGCGGAAATGAACAGCAGTTTGTCTTCTGATGTTGCATCGGTTGTAAAATCACCGGCAGGACCGGTGACATTCACTTCCTTGCCCGGAACCATGTAATCATGCAGCCAGTTCGATCCCGGGCCGCCCGGAACACGTTTGACCGTGATTTCAATCCGGTATGGGCGCGCCGCAGAAGCCGAGATTGTATAGCTTCGTGTGACCATGCCCTCGACCGGCAGTTCAAACGTCATGAATTGCCCAGGGTAGAAGCGGAACGCACGGGGTTCACGCGCGGAAAAGACAAATGTCTTTACGTCATGTGTTTCCTGACGAACTTGTCGGCAAACAAGGACATCGTCGTATTCAGGATCCCAGAGCGGGACACGATTGACTTCGGTCAGAAACTGCTCTGCCGGTTCACCGTTGCTCTTGTTGCCCTCGCTTGTCTTCGTATCATTCATTCTGCGGCAATCCCGGCTTTATTCGTTTCGAAGTGATCTTCCAGACGCTTGATGTACCAATCACAGAACGCCTCGACATGGGGTTCTGTGAATTGGGAATAAGGACCGGGTTCGTAAGCGGGTTGTTCGCTGCCGATCTGGGCAAGACGGACAAGGTCTGCATCCTGCTGGTTGGTCATGTTCCACACATGGGTGAGGTTATCGAGTGTGTAATCCTCGTTTTCATGTGCATCCTTATGCACCAGCCAGGTTGTGCGGACCAAAGTCCTGGTCGGCGACAGCGGCACGACAGAGAACGTCACGATATGGTCGGCCATGAGATGGTGCCAGGAATTCGGATGCGTCCAGAAGCTTAAGCCGCCCAGTTTGGCATCGGTGAAATTGCCCAGCAGTTTTTTTGATGCCGATTTGGTATCAAGGGTGTGCGATTCCCCTTCGCGCATCAGCGGCAGCCGCATGGTACGAAAACCGGTCACATTCGACAGGTGATCTGCCTCGGCAGAGGGCAGGCCGCAGGATTCCCACCGTGCGTGGTCGCGGTGCAGGGTTTCGGTATATTGCGCAACATCGTCGGTGCGACGGTCGTCCAGCTCATCTGGCGAGAAACCAAAACCGAACGCAGAGAGCGGAACCGTTAGCTGAGGATGGTTGCCATCACAGTGATAGCATTCGCGATTGTTTTCCATGGTCAGCTTCCAGTTTCCTTCCTCGATCAGTTCGGAAACATGGGCGACCTTGCAGTTCGTAATATCATGCGGCGCGAGATAGGGCTCCATGACCTTGGCCATTTCGTCGATATCAGTCGGGGCATCCTTGGCAAGGCAAATAAAGATCAAGCCCGCGATAGAGCGGACATGCACGGTCTTGAGCCCGTGACATGTCTTGTCGAAACCCGAGCCCATATGTTCGGCCAGGATCAGATCGCCGTCTTCGTTATAGGTCCAGCCGTGATAGCGACAGACAATGTTGCCAATGGTCGTCTGTCGTTCATCAATCAGCTTGGCACCACGGTGGCGGCACACATTGTGAAAGGCGCGAATGTTCATGTCGTCGCCACGCAGGATCAGGACTGATGCGCTGCCAATTTCAACAGTGACACAGTCGCCCGGCTCGGGAAGTTCCGGTTCGACAGCCACGAAAATCCAGTTCTGTCCAAAGATGACATCAAGATCGAGATCAAGAATATCCTGGGCCTGGTAAAACGGGGCTTCAAGGCTTTTGAATTTCTCGCGGCGTGCAACGAGCTGTTGAATATTTGATGAGGAATGCATGGTCGGATACCTCGGCTTCTCTCAATGGTATCTTGATGGGATCCTGTGCATGGCTGACCGTGTGCATCAGGGCGTAAGCATATCACCGAATATGTGGTTCGGCGTACGAGCAAATAAAACCGGTTGTTTCCGGCCTTTGGCTTATTTCCTGGACGTCTTCAGTAGCTACCTGCGCACGAGAGAGCTGGTATAGCCGAGGAGTCTGACAGTTTTTCGCGTACAGATCATGTGAAAAACATGCACGCGACAGGCCATTTCCCATGCCGATACGGTCACGGGTATCCTTGGCATTCGCCACAAAGAACGAATGCGCCGGAACATCCATGCGCGATGCGCATGCTGGCTTGCGGGCTGTCAGTTGCACCCAAAGTCTCCCTCTTCTCCGTCGGCAGGTAACCTGCTCTTGGTGTCGCCCACGGCAATAGAGTGAACGATCCGAAAATCTATTTCTAAATGAGGTCGCTAAGGGAGAAAACTTAAGTCAATTGGGCAGTAGGTTTGCGACGTAGATACCCTGTTGTGCGAAAAGTCACCCCAAACCCACCGATCTGTTGGGTGTTAAAGCCGATCTCATGTGTGAGATCGGTGCTGGGAAAGTGATGGTTTCAATACTGGCGCGGTTGTTTTCGGGATTTGCTGCGCATACTGCGCAAGGTGACGCGATAATTTTGGGAAAATGCCCGACTGAGTGCCGCATGGCTTTTAAACCCGGTTTGCAAGGCAATATCGGCAAAGGTTAAATCGGTAGACCGTGCAAGATCGCGGGCCCGCCCAAGGCGCAGCATCTGATAATACTTGCCCGGTGCCATTCTGAGATTTTCCTGAAAGACGCGATCGAGACTGCGCAAAGAACATCCTGTGCGGGTAGCAATGGTTTTCAAGCCAACCGGCGTTTCGATATGGACGATCATTTCATTTACCGCACGGCGTACCACATCCGCGCCCGGCCCATGCAACCGATCTGCCCCGCGGGCATGGCGGTGCGGTGGGTCACTTGTTTGGTTTTGTGTTTGATGGCGGGCGTCATAGACAAAAAGATTGCTGACATCAAAGGCGACAGCCGGACCAAATTGCTGTGCAAGGATATGCAGCATCAATTCCATAACGGTCGCGGCACCGCCCGATGTGATGATCTTGCCATCCTCAACAAAGCGATCCGTCAGGACATCGACATAAGGGAAATGTTCACGAAACTGATCAAGCTCCTGCCAGTGAATAGTGGCCGATTTTCCCACCAACATTCCACAAGAAGCCAGCATCCAGGCGGCGGTATCAACGCCGATCACGGTGTGTGCATGTTGCGCAGCATTTTGCAGCCGCGCACGTGTGCGCGATGACAGGTGATCACGCATGCCATAGCCCGATATCACCACCAGATAATCAGTCTTTGCGGGATCTGGGATGCTATTCAGTGCGGCTTTTGGGCTGATGACAAGATCGCTGGAACTTGTGGTCGGTGTGCCATCCACCGTGCAAATGTCCCACCGGATGTCTGGTCCGTTGGGCAGTCCGGCTGCGGCGCGCAGGGGTTCAAGAGCACTGGCCAGCACAAGGTTTGAAAACCCGTCAAACAGAACGAAGACAAATCGGTGATGTACGTTTGGCATAAATTGCAAATTAAATGACGGGTTATGTAAAATCAATACACCTCAATGCCGGTAGGCTGGCGACAGATCAATGGACCGCAAAAGCCAGAGAGGCCGTCATGCCGCTTTCGATGAACAAGGAAGTCTTTATTACCGCAGCCGTTACCGGATCAGGTGGAACAGAGGATAAATCCCCGCATGTGCCGCGTTCCCCCGAACAAATTGCCAACAGCGCGATTGATGCCGCCAAGGCAGGGGCGGCGGTGGTGCATTGCCATGTACGTGATCCGAAGACCGGTGCGCCGTCACGTGATCTTCGCTATTACCGCGAACTCACCGAACGGGTGCGTGCCGCTGATGTTGACGTGGTTCTGAACCTGACGGCGGGTATGGGCGGCGATATCGTCTTTGGCTCAACCGAAGCACCCCTTCCGGTCGATGAAGTGGCAACCGACATGATCGGGGCGTCTGAACGCTTGGCTCATATCGCCGATTGTTTGCCGGAAATCTGTACGCTTGACTGCGGCACGATGAATTTCGCCGAAGCCGACTATGTCATGACCAACACGCCGGGCATGCTGCGCGCCATGGGGCAGATGATGACAGATCTCGGCGTGAAGCCCGAAATCGAAGCATTCGATACCGGGCATCTGTGGTTCGCCAAGCAGCTTGTGTCTGAAGGCATTCTGAAAAGCCCGGCACTTGTGCAGCTTTGCATGGGCATTCCGTGGGGCGCGCCCAATGATCTCAATACTTTTATGGCGATGGTCAATAACGTGCCATCTGATTGGGATTGGTCGGCATTTTCCATTGGGCGCGATCAGATGCCCTATGTTGCAGCGTCGGTTCTGGCGGGAGGAAATGTCCGCGTTGGGTTGGAAGACAATATCTATCTGTCCAAAGGGGTGCTTGCGACCAATGCCCAACTGGTTGAACGTGCAGTCGGGATCATCGAAGGAATGGGTGCCAGTGTGATTGGCCCGGATGCCGTGCGCAAAAAGCTTGGCCTGACCAAGCGGGAGCCACGCTAATGCCTGTGAGCAAAAACAAAAAAGCCGCGATTATTGGTGGCGGTGTCATTGGGGGTGGCTGGGCAGCCCGTTTTTTGCTGAACGGTTGGGATGTTGCCGTGTTTGACCCGGACCCGCAGGCTGAGCGCAAGATAGGCGAGGTGCTTGAAAATGCCCGTCGCAGTCTTCCGGCCCTTTATGATCGGGCTTTGCCACCTGAAGGGGAACTGACATTCCATGATGACATGGCAACGGCGGTAAAAGGGGCCACGTGGATTCAGGAAAGTGTTCCCGAACAGCTTGCGCTTAAGCACAAGATCCTTGCACAAATTCAAACCCATGCCCCCGGTGATTGCATGATCGGATCATCAACGTCCGGGTTTAAGCCAAGTGAACTTCAGCAAGGTTCGATCAACCCCGGTCAGATCGTGGTCGTCCATCCGTTCAATCCGGTTTATCTGCTGCCGCTGATCGAGGTCGTGCCGTCGGATGTGACCGATGCGGCGGTGCTTGAGGCGGGGTGTGATGTGCTGCGTGCGGTTGGGCTTAAGCCGCTTGTGGTGCATAAGGAAATTGATGCGCATATCGCAGACCGCCTTCTTGAAGCCGTTTGGCGCGAAGGGCTTTGGCTTGTCCATGACGAGGTGGCAACGACTGCGGAAATTGATGATGCCATCCGATATGGCTTTGGTCTGCGTTGGGCGCAGATGGGGCTGTTTGAAACCTACCGGATTGCCGGGGGCGAAGCCGGGATGGAACATTTCATTGGTCAGTTTGGCCCGGCATTGAAATGGCCCTGGACCAAGCTGATGGATGTGCCGGAACTGACCCCGGAACTGACAGCACGCATTGCGCAGCAATCTGATGATCAGTCCGGGCATATGACGATCCGCGAACTGGAACGTCTGCGCGATGACAACCTTGTTGGCATGATGCGTGCGCTTAAGAAATCGGGCAGTGGCGCGGGCGGTACGATCAACGATCATGAGGTGACTTTGCCGGCCCCGGCCCCGCGCAATGATTTGCCCGTCACGGTAGATCGTCAGGTCCCGCAAAGCTGGACGGATTACAACGGGCATATGAATGAAGCCCATTATGTTGAAGTCAGCGGGCAGGCAAGCGATCGCTTCATGGAAATGATTGGTGCCGATGCTGATTATATCGCGGCTGGGGGCAGCTATTTTACGGTAGAGAACCATGTTTGCTACTTGCAGGAAATCAAGGCAGGCGATCAAATACGTGTCACGACGCAATTGATCAGTGCCAAGGGCAAGAAGCTGCATTTGTTCCATCGTCTGATCGGGGCTGATGGCGAAACCGCAGCAACGGTCGAAACGTTTTTGCTGCATGTTGATCTGAAAACGCGCCGGACGTCAGAGCCGGGTGGCGTGGTCGCAGGCAATCTTGCCAATATGGCCGCACGTCATGCCGCGATGCCAAAACCCGAACAGCTTGGCCGGGCAATCGGGTAATCTGTTCGTTTAGGGCAAATTTACAATAACGCGTGCAATTGCCCTTGCAGTCTTTAACTGCGGGGGCTTCCGCGTTAGGCTGAGGTATCATGTCTTTATTGAGGACCCGTTGATGGCCAATTCCGATCAGGTTTCCGCCGATGTTGCCTATGACCCGATGCCTGAGGAAGAAGGCATTCGTGCGTTTATCGCCAAATGTGATGGTTTTTATCCGCCAGATGCCGTTGCCGCGGGCATTGCGCAGCAACGTGCGTGGTATGACGCGCTTTGTGCGGAATTTGCCTTTGCGCATCCGGACGGCATGCAGGTTGAAGACGATGTCATTGCTGATGTCCCGGTACGCCACTACCGCCCGGCCAATCGCACCTCAAACCACAAGATCGTCTATATGCATGGCGGTGGCTTTGTCGTCGGATCACGCGATAGCCATGACGCAATTTGCGCTGAAATCGCCGAGGCGGCAAAAGCTGAACTGGTGGCAATCGATTATCGCCTGGCGCCGGAACATGTCTGGCCTGCACAGCATGAAGATTGTCATCGGGTGACGCAAAGCCTTCTGTCATCGGGCAGGAAGGTCGTGCTTGTGGGTGATAGTGCCGGGGGCATGTTGGCCGCCGGAATTGCCGTGCGCGCCCGCGAGGAGGGCTTTGGCGACCGTGTTCTCGGGCAGGTGTTGATCTATCCGGCCCTTGGCGGGGACTTGAATTGGCCAAGCTATGGTCAAATGGCGAATGCACCGGGCCTTAGCACCGATGACGTTATTTACTATCGCGATGTCCTGAAGGCACCGATGGATGATCCGTTCGCCCATGCATTATCCGTCGATGATTTGCGTGGATTGCCCGACACCTTCATCACTGCGGCCTATTTTGATCCGCTGCGTGATGACGGGCGCGAATATACCGCGCGCCTTGCCCGTGCAGGCATTTCGGTCCAATACCGCGAAGAACCGCAAATGATCCATGGCTGGCTGCGTGCCCGGCATATGAGCCCGGGTGCCAAAACCGCGTTCGGGCATCTGTGCGATGCGATCACAACCATGGCCGGACAGGAATAACACCAAAAGGGCCGGATGACCGGCCCTTTTGTGTTGGGTTACATGAAGTTTCGCGGAATGGTTTTTTCCCACTTCTTTTCAAAGACCTGTTCGGCCCCCTCATAACCGATGACCCAGGCCGAGACATACCAATTGTCACGATCACACCGCAGTTCGGCATGGCAATCGGTACGCACGGACCAGTCATCACGTTCAAGATCACAGGTCCATGCCGCTTCACCGCATACCGTGTTTGGATCAAGCGGATTGATCGTCCATGTTTCGCTGCGCACTTGACGTGTCGCAAGCCGCGAACCGGGATGTTCATTAAGACCGGTATCTTCATAAATCCGATAGCGCGTTTCGTTCTGCGTCAGGTTGCGGTGAACGCTGCGTTCCGTCCGGCTGGGTTTATGTTCGATATATTTTGGCAGGGGATCGGGATTGTCCGGTTCCTTGACCTCAATGACCTCATGTTCGCCCAGCAGCGGCAGATCAAAGCGGATCGATGACGGCGCAATGGTAAGGCCCGCATCAAAGGGCGGTGGCAGGATCATCGGCCAATAGGATGTCGACAAGGCCAGACGCATGCGATGGCCGGCGTTAAAGCGATAGCCGCACGCATCAAGCACCAGCTTGATCGTGACCTTCTGCCCGCGCGGCATTGGTTGCGGGTCGTTATAGTTGGCGTCCGGATCGCGATGGGCAAGGTTTAAGACACCAAACGATACCCGTGTTGCTGTCCCGTCCGGATGGACATCGACAAGCCGCGCGCACAGGTTTGACCAGTCTGCATCACATTCAAGATCAACAGTCAGAACCGGACGGCCCAGCAGGTCAACTTCGGCCTCCAACGGTGCGGTTTCAAACACCAGCGATCCGGCATCATCGCCACGCTGATCAATCGCCATTTCCGCATCGGGTTTCAGGGTAAAATATTCCCCGGCGGATGTTCCGGTATCAAGCGGTGACTTCAGATAGATGTCTGCTGCCGGTTCGTCGCTTTTTCCGGCGTCAAAGGACAATTCCCCTGCGTTGACGACCATGGTTTTGGTTTCGGGCCGGGTCCAGGTGTCCTTGGCGATCCAGAAGCCCGGATCAAAATCGCGGCGCAGGGCCGGTTTGATGCCATCAAGGATATAGGCGCGCACCTGCGGCAGGTCTTCCATGCCGTTATCATCACCCCGCAGCCATTTGTTCCACCATTTGATGGCTTCGCCGGTGAAATCTGCACGCGGCTTGGGCCATGAGAAATGCGGGTATTTGTGCACCCATGGGCCAATCAATGCCTTGGAACGATCTGGCATGCCTTCGATGGCACGCATAGGCGTGTTGCGGTATCCATCGGCCCAACCGGCCAAAACCATGGACGGGATTTTGACTGCATCAAAATCCTCGCAGATAGAGGCATGTTTCCAGAAATCGTCCCGGGTTTGATGCTGTAGCCATTCTTCCAAAAAGAACGGTTCTTCTTTTAGGCGGTGCAACCACATCGCACGCCAGTCATCCCCAACCAGTGCCGGATCCGGTGTGCGCGACTGATAGGCCAGCATGGTTGCCGCCCATGACAGTTGTGCCGCCAGCTGACAGCCATTTTTATAATGGATATCGTCGTTATAGCGATCCACGGTGGATGCGATGGAAATCACCGCCTTAAGGGCGGGTGGGTTAAGTGCGGCAACCTGCAGGCAGTTAAATCCGCCCCAGGAAATCCCCATCATGCCGACCGATCCGTTGCACCATGGCTGATCTGCGATCCAGGCAATCAGTTCGCATGCATTGGCCAGTTCAAGTTCGCTATATTCACCGTCAATGACGCCGTCAGACTCACCCGATCCGCGAATATCCACACGCACCCCGGCGATGCCGGCCTTGGCAAACTCGGGATAGGTTGCCTCATCGCGCACGCAGGTGCCATCCCCCTTGCGATAGGGCAGAAATTCGAAAACTGCCGGCACCGGATCATTTTCGGCATTTCCGGGCATCCACATGCGGGCTGCCAGACGGGTGCCGTCGGCAAGGGTGATAAAGGTGTTTTCAATAACGGTGAAGTTTCGTTCGGACATGGTGGGGCGTCGTTCTTCTGGATGGCTGTTCAGGTCTTGTGGGGCTTATCCAAAAAGGCGGCCCATGATCCGGGCCGCCTTTTTGTGTTTTGCACGGTTTTAGTGCCCGGCACTTTCCATTTTGCGCGTGGCCAGAACTTTCTCCAGCCAGCCCAATTCCATTTCCGGCACCGACTTCAAAAGAAGGTCGGTGTAATCGTCAAATGGCGGGTTGAGCACTTCGGATCGTGGGCCGAAATCAACCAGTTTGCCTTGGAGCATCACGGCCACGGAATCCGCGATTGCACGGACAATCGCGATATCATGGGTGATGAACAGATAGGACACCTGACGTTCCTTTTGCAGGCGCAGCAAAAGATCAAGGATGCCTTCGGCCACCAGCGGATCAAGGGCCGAGGTTGGCTCGTCACACAGGATCAGTTCCGGCTTTGCAGCCAAGGCGCGGGCGATGGCAACGCGCTGTTTCTGACCGCCGGAAAGCTCCGCCGGATAGCGGTCATAGAAAGCTTCGCCCATCTCGATTTCATCAAGAAGTTTGATGACTTCCTTTTTGCGCTCCGAACCACGTATGCCAAAATAGAACTGCAACGGACGGCCGATGATCTGCCCGACCGTCTGGCGCGGGTTCATCGCCGTATCCGCCATTTGATAGATCAGCTGAATGCGGCGCAAATGATCGCGTGAGCGGTCCTTTTGTGCGTTTGACAGTTCTTCGCCGTTAAAGGTCACCTGACCTGCAAACGGCGGCAGAAGGCCGGTAATGACACGTGCCAATGTTGACTTGCCCGAACCGGACTCCCCCACAACGGCCAGTGTCTGACCGCGCGGGACATGCAGTGACACGTCATGAAGAACCTGAACCCCGTTGCCATAGGCCGCCGAGATGTTTTCGACTTTCAGCAACGCATCGGACTGATCACGTGCCTCGGTCTGTTTGGTCTGACGGACATTGACGAGTGCCTTGGTATATTCCTGACGTGGGGCTTCAATGATCTGCTGAACCGGACCATATTCAACCGTTTCACCGTTGCGCAGCACCATGATGTCATCGGAAATCTGCGCAACAACCGCCAGATCGTGGGTGATATAGAGCGCGGCTGTGCCGGTCTTTTCAATCGCGTTCTTGATCGCGGCCAGAACGTCGATCTGGGTCGTGACATCAAGAGCGGTGGTCGGTTCATCAAAGACGATCAGTTCCGGTTTGGAACACAGCGCCATGGCAGTCATTGCGCGTTGTAATTGCCCGCCTGATACCTGATGCGGATAGCGTTTGCCAAAATTCTTCGGGTCAGGAAGACCCAGAATTTCAAACAGGTAATCGGCCCTTTTCCGGGCTTCATCACGGGTCATCAGGCCATGTTCAACCGTGGCTTCGATCACCTGATCACCCAGTTTGTGAGCCGGGTTAAATGATGCGGCGGCCGATTGGGCGACGTAACAGACCCTTGCACCGCGAATGCTGCGGATGCCGGTTTTTCCCAGATCAAGGATGTCCTTGCCTTCAAGAAGGACTTCGCCGCCGGTGATGCGCACACCACCCCGGCCATAGGCAAGAGCAGCAAGGCCGATGGTGGACTTGCCCGCACCGGATTCCCCGATCAGGCCAAGCACCTTGCCTTTTTGCAGATCAAAGGAAATGCCGTGGACAATCTCGATGTCCTGCGGTGCTTCGCCCGGTGGAAAGATGGTCGCGCCAATGCGCAAATCGCGTACCGATAAAAGATCAGACATCGCCGCGGCCTCCTTTCAGGCTGGATGTGCGTTTGAGCAACCAGTCGACAACCATGTTCACACAGACCGCAAGGGCGGCAATCGCCCCGCCCGGGATAAGGGCGGCCTGAACACCAAAGATGATGCCATCCTTGTTGTCCTTGACCATGCCGCCCCAGTCGGCAGCCGGTGGCTGAATGCCAAGGCCCAGGAACGACAGGGTCGACAGGAATAGGATCGAAAAGGCAAAACGCAGACCGAATTCCGCCAGAAGCGGCGAAAGCGTGTTGGGCAGGATTTCGCGGAAGATAATCCACATTCTGCCTTCACCGCGCAGTTTGGCGGCCTCGACAAACTCCATCACCGCAACGTCAAGTGCAACGGCACGGCCCAGACGGTAAACGCGTGTCGAGTCCAAAATAGCCATTACCGCAATCAGGATGAAGATATTTTGCGGCAAAACCGCAAGGACGACGAGGGCGAAAATCAAAGTCGGGATCGACATCATCAAATCATTCAGGCGCGACAGCCCCTGATCAATCGGACCGCCGGAAACCGCGGCCGTAAAGCTCAGGAAAATACCAATCGAAAATGACAGGATCGATGCCGCAAGCGACACAAACAGCGTTGTCTGTGCACCGTAAATCAGGCGAGACAAAAGATCGCGCCCCAGATTGTCAGTGCCCAGAAGATAAAGATCATTGGCCGGTTCCCAAACGCCAGCCACAATCTCGCGTTCCCCATAGGGGGCAAGAAGCGGGGCGAAAACCGCACAGCCAAAAGCAAACAGGATGCCCAGAATTCCGATCCAGGCGGTCAGCGGGATTTCACGTAATCTCATCGCGGATGCCTCAGTCTCGGATTGGCGATAATGGCGACGAGATCGGCCACCATGTTAAGCAGGATATACACTGCAGCAAAGATCAGACCACAGGCCTGAACGACGGGCATGTCACGCACCGTCACCGCATCAACCATGTATTGTCCCATGCCGGGATAGACAAAGACCACCTCGACGACAACCACGCCCACCACAAGATAGGCAAGGTTGAGCGCAACCACATTGACAATCGGTGCAATGGCATTGGGGGCAGCATGTTTGACGATTGCCTTGAACGCCCCAAGGCCCTTAAGTTCAGCTGTTTCCATATAGGCCGATGACATCACGCTGATGATGGCAGCGCGCGTCATGCGCATCATATGCGCCAGCACGACCAGAACCAGTGTCGCGGTGGGCAGGGCGATGGCCGACATCCGTTCCGAGAGGCTCATGCTGTCATAAACGGTGGATGGGAACGTCGCCACACCCATCTGAACCGCAAAGAACACAATCAGGATGTAACCGATAAAGAATTCCGGCAGCGAAATCGCTGCAAGCGAAATGATGTTGATCACGCGATCTGGAATACGATTGCGGTAGTGCACGGCAATCATGCCAAGACCAACCGCAAGCGGCACCGAAATGGCCGCAGCAAAAAACGCAAGGAACAGCGAATTGCCCAGACGTTTGGTGATTTGTTCGGTCACAGGGGCCCCGCTGGCCCAGCTATTGCCGAAATCACCTTGAACAACGCCGCCAAGCCATTCGAAATAGCGGGTGGTGATCGGTCGGTCCAGACCAAGGTCGGCCCGGATATTGGCAATTGCCTGTGGGGTGGCGGATTGACCAAGATAGGTTTGGGCAAAGTCGCCCGGCAGGGCTTCGACCCCGGCAAAAATCAGGACTGAAACAGCCCAAAGCAACAACACACTCAGGCCCAGACGTTCGGCAATCAGAACCGATAACGGATGGGTTTCTTTTAGTCTGTGTCGCGCGGCTCGCACGCCGGCCAAGGGATTGGCCATGAACACATACTCCCCCTTAGTGGCCTGAACGGAAATTCAAGACGGGTGGGACGACAAAGGGATGCTTTGCCTCCATCTGGAATTTTCGGTCAGACCATTGATCAAACAACAGGTGGTGAACAAGACGGGGACCACGACCAAAAGGCCGTGATCCCGCCATTTTCAATCAACGGGGTGGCTTGCACCCCATTTGATTAGCTGTTCAGCCAAAGACGCGTAGCAACATATCCGTTCGACATGTCGTTGCCGATGTCCTGAACGAAGCCAGAAACATTGGTGGTTGTTGCGTTCACGAAGTCATTGAACATCGGCAGGATCAAACCGCCAGTGTCACGAACCATGAGCGCCATGTCGTGGTACATTTCCTTACGTTTGGCCTGGTCAAGTTCAGCACGCGCTTCGAGAAGGATCTTGTCGAAGTCGGTGTTGAAGAAGCGGGTGTCGTTCCAGTCCGCAGAAGACAGGTAGGCCGTGGAATACATCTGGTCCTGGGTCGGGCGACCGCCCCAGTAAGAGGTCGAGAACGGCTGAACGTTCCAGACGTTCGACCAGTAACCATCACCCGGCTCACGTTTGATTTCGATATCAATGCCCGCTTTCTTGGCGGTTTCCTGATACAGAACGGCGGCATCAACAGCGCCGGGGAAGGCGACGTCAGATGTGCGCAGCAGAACCGAACCATCATGACCGGATTTCTTGAAGTGGAAGGCTGCCTTGTCCGGGTCATAGGCGCGCTGTTCGATGCCTTCCGGGAACAGGGCATAGGTTTCGTTGATCGGAAAATCGTTGCCAACTTTACCGTAACCGCCAAGGATTTTCTCGACCATAGTTTCACGGTCCATCGCGTATTTCAGCGCCAGACGCAGGTCGTTGTTATCAAACGGTGCGGTGTTGCAATGCATGATGAAGACATAGTGACCACGGCCCGAAGTGGTCTGGATTTCAACATTCGGCGCACGCTTGAGAAGGCCAACGGTTTTCGGATCAACACGGTTGATGAAATGTACCTGACCCGATGACAAGGCCGCCATACGTGCGGTTGCATCGTTCATGACGATCATTTCAACGGAATCAACAAAGCCACGATCGTTGCGCCAGTCGTTTTCGTTTTTCACGAATGTTGCGCGAACACCGGCTTCGAAATTGTCGATCTTGAACGGGCCGGTACCGATACCGGCATTCGGGTTGTCATACCCGCCGCCCGGCTGGATGACGAGGTGATAGTCACTCAGCAACAGCGGAAGGTCGGCATTGCCTTCAGACAAGGTCAGGACAAGGTCGCCGCCCTTGTTCTCAATGCCCTTGATCGAGCCCAGAACGCCCAGTGCACCGGACTCGGATTTTTCATCCGTGTGGCGGTTCAGGGTTTTGACAACGTCATCAATGGTCAATTCAGAACCATCATGGAACTCAACGCCCTTGCGGATTTTGAACGTCCAGACGGATGCATCGGCATTCGGTTCCCAGGACTCTGCCAGTGCCGGAACGGCAAGGCCGCTGGTCGGGTGCGATTCAACAAGCGTGTCGCCCCAGTTGCGGTTCATGGCAAAGGTGAACTGCGATGCCGATTTGGCCGGATCAATCACGTCGGTCGAAGCGCCGCCCTGCAGGCCAAGCTTCAAGTGGCCACCACGTTTTGGTTCCTGTGCCATCGCGGCCGTGCCATACAGGCTGGTGGCGGCTGCCAACGTCAGTCCTGCTGCCATGGAGCGGCCGATAAACTCACGACGGTTCATTTCATGAGCACTGACGCGTGACGCGAAATACTTGATAGGGTCAGTCATCCCTGTTCCTTCTCTGATGCATTTGGTCTTGTTGAATTATTTAAATGTTGCGGCAGTTGGCCTGCGATTTTTGTGTTTGATGGTGCAGGTTTGGATGCCATTCCGACATATGCGGGCATGCAGCATTCAGAAATGCTGTTTTCATGTCGCCGACGTTACGCAGTGAATGACCCCCCGTTTACCGCAATAATTTTCCCTTTGGGTATGCGCACTGCCATGGACATCCTCCCGACAGGAAAGCATCCGTCAAAATGTGTCCGTTCAGAACCAATGTTGTTCTGTTCGGAAAGCACATGTTGTGTGGGACAGACAGTGCACAAATCACGCATATGGTGACACGAGTATGATGCCTTCTTCAAGCCAAGTGCGCCGATGTCATGCTTTTCGACCACCTCAGGGTGGATTTTTCCTTAGTTATATTCCCTGAAAAGTCGAATAGAAGTTCGATTGATTTTCATGCGAAACACCTTGGCAGATAAGGGTTTTATGCGCGGTAAAAAAGACTTTTCAAATATGCATGTTTCCAGTCAAAAAAAATTGGAATTTTCGACTTCGAACATTGCAAAAGGCACCCTTAGTTCGTGATTTTCCATTTATTCCGCCGGAAAAAGTGCGCAACGCGATTCGGTGTCATCTGCAATTTGATGGACGAGTTTTGTCGTCTTGCGGGATTATTGTTTGATAAGAATATGGCTTACGGTTGAGAGTGGTTCTGCCAAAAATTACAAAGTGCGCTTTTTTGATTTTGTAGATGGTCGATGTTACGCTTCCCAAGCTGCCCTGAAATTTGCGGTATTCGTCGACTTCAGGGGTGGTGCATATAACGGAGGAATGAATGTATCAGAAGATGCTCGTACCTGTCGATTTGGCCCACGTTGACAAATTGGAAAAAGTAATTCAAACAGCGACCGATCTTGCCAAGCACTACAAGGCTGAGATCAGCATTCTTGGTGTGAGTACCAACACGCCATCATCGGTTGCACATTCGCCGAAGGAATTCGAACAAAAGCTTGATGCTTTTGCAAAAGAATTGGCGTCAAAGCACGGTGTCAGCACCAAGGCCGTTGCTCATATTTCGCATGATCCTGCAGTGGATCTTAGCAAAGAGCTTGTCGCCAAGGCAGATGAGCTTGGTGTGGATGTCATCGTAATGGCGTCGCACGTGCCCGGTGTCGCCGATCATATCTTCTCGTCTCATGGCGGATATGTGGCGTCTCACTCGGAACTTTCCGTGTTTTTGGTGCGTTAAGGAATGCGAACGAACACCTACAGCCAGGGTCGGCTGTATTTTCTTTTAACCTAGGGAGTCTCAAATGGGGTCTGAAGCTGACACGGGCATTGAAAGCCCGGACGGTGCAGCGAACCCGATTGATACAGAATATCAAATCGGACAAGACAATATCCAGAAAGAGATCGGGCCGTTTGGGCTAGACGTCCATAACCCGGTCTTTCTGATTTCGGGTCTTGCAATTGTTGCTTTCGTCTTTCTCACTCTGGCCTTTCAGGAAAGCGTCGGGCCGATGTTTAACGACCTGCGCGGTTGGTTAACATCGACATTCGATTGGTTCTTCCTGTCTGTGGCCAACGTATTTGTTGTGTTGTGCCTGTTTCTGATTGTTTCGCCATTGGGCCGTGTGCGCCTTGGTGGTGCAGATGCGACACCGGACTATTCCTATGCTGGCTGGTTTGCCATGCTGTTTGCAGCGGGCATGGGCATTGGCCTTATGTTCTATGGCGTATCAGAACCAATTTCGCACTTCTCATCTTCGATTGGTGGGGTTGCATTTGGCGACGATGGCATGCGTACCGACTGGGCCCCGCTGGGCGCAGCAGCAGGGGACGCCGATGCTGCGTTTGACCTTGGCATGGCGGCAACGATTTTCCATTGGGGTCTGCATCCATGGGCGATTTATGCCACGGTAGCACTGGCGCTGGCGCTGTTTTCCTTTAATAAGGGCCTGCCACTGACCATTCGCTCGATCTTTTATCCGATCTTTGGCGAGCGCGTCTGGGGCTGGACCGGTCACATCATTGATATTCTGGCTGTGTTTGCGACCCTGTTTGGTCTGGCGACCTCGCTTGGTTTCGGTGCAGAACAGGCCAATGCCGGTCTTGAATACCTGTTTGGTATTCCGGTGTCTGATGGGTCCAAGGTTGTTCTGATCGTTGCGATTACCGGTGTTGCGCTTGTTTCGGTTCTGGCGGGTCTGGATGCCGGCGTGAAGCGTCTTTCGGAAATCAACATGGTTCTTGCAGCTATTTTGCTGCTGTTTGTTGTTCTGGTTGGTCCGACCATGGATATCATCACGGGCTTCTTTACAAGCCTGGTGTCCTATGTGGAATATCTTCCGGCATTGTCGAACCCGGTTGGGCGTGAAGACGCCAACTTCAGCCAGGGCTGGACGTCCTTCTATTGGGCGTGGTGGATTTCCTGGTCACCGTTCGTTGGTATGTTCATCGCGCGCGTTTCGCGTGGCCGTACCGTCCGTGAATTCATCACCTGTGTTCTGATCATTCCGTCGCTGGTGTGTGTTCTGTGGATGACCGCCTTTGGTGGCACTGCTGTTCATATGGTCAGCGAAGGTGTTTCGGCCATCGCCGAGGCAGGTCTTCCGATTAAGCTGTTCACCATGCTTGATCAGTTGCCAATGCAGGCCATTACATCCTTTGTCGGCATTGTTCTGGTGATCGTATTCTTCGTGACGTCATCGGATTCCGGGTCGCTTGTGATTGATACAATCACGGCAGGCGGCAAGGTTGACGCACCTGTTCCGCAGCGCGTCTTCTGGTGCACCTTCGAAGGTCTGGTTGCCATTGCATTGTTGCTTGGCGGTGGACTTGGATCTTTGCAGGCCATGGCCGTCTCGACGGGCTTCCCGTTTGCGATCGTGCTGCTATTTGCGTGTTACTCGATCATTCAGGGGCTGCGAAGCGAACCCAAGGCGGTTGGCGCAGGCTCAGAAGCCACGAATGACTAGTAAATAGTTTCTGACCTATCTTTCATCTTTATCGGGATGAAAAACGAAGAAGGGCGCCAGATGGTGCCCTTCTTTTTTGTTTGGTATTTTGCGTGGATACTCTGGATCGCAAAGCGTTCAGGGCTTGGGCGCAGTAAATGTCATGATGGCCTTGCCCGATGCATCGATCAAAACAAGGTTGCTTTTGTTCATCGTCCAGCCCGCTACACGCAATGTTGCCCGGTTAAAGGCATCTTCGATTTCCATGGCGTCACCCATGCACATCATGCGCGTTCCGACCAGTGGTGAAAACGTCAGGTTCTCAGCATTTTGGGTATAGCCGCCAACGTAACTGTTGCACCCTGACGATCCGCTGACTTTGCCGTCTGTGGCAAAATTGGCGCTGGCTTCTATCGGCGCATCAGGTGTCAGGGTTCTGGTGCCATCCATCACCGAGGCTAACCGCCAATCCCTGTTGGTAACATCCGACCAGTCCTTGGCCACCTGTGTGTCACCTGTTGTATTGCACGCGGTCAAAAGCAGGCCTGATGCAAAGATCATGGATAAAAACAAAACCGGTTTTCTGCGGAGCATGGCCAAGATCCTGTTGTAATGGTTGCCTTTGTGCGTAGCAGCACGTTTGGATTGCGATGGGGGCAGAGTATATCACGGATTCAGGTGTTTATAAGGTGCGGCTATATCCGGGCTGGTTGATGCCCGATAGGCTAAGAATGCGAAAACGGCTTTGCGTGAATGGCGATCTTATGGCTATTTGGTCGAGTTTTGACCCTAAGCCGGTCTTCCCGCCCGGGGGTCTCTGTCCTTCACCTTACAGGTTGCCGTCCCATGAAAATCTCTCTGACTGATGCCCATACGCTTGTTTGCGACACTTTGATGCGCTGCAAGGTAAGCCGGACGAATGCGTCTTCGGTTGCGACTGCATTGGTTGCAGCAGAAGCATCGGGACAAGGCGGGCATGGTTTTCGCCGGGTTCCGGCCTATTCAGCGCAGGCACGTGTTGGCAAAGTCGATGGCATGACAAGTCCGGTGATGGAAAAAACAGCACCCGGCGTCATGCGGATTGATGCGCAACATGGTTTTGCCTATCCGGCGCTTGATCTGATGATGGATCATTTGCCGGACATGGCGCGCAGCCAAGGGGTTGCGATCGCGTCAATCCACAGATCACACCATGCCGGTGTTATGGGACTCACCGTTGAACGTCTGGCCGCGCAGGGGCTGGCCGCCATGATGTTTGCCAATGCACCGGCTGCCATGGCGGCATGGGGCGGCAAGCGACCGATGTTTGGCACCAACCCGATTGCCTTTGGTGTGCCGGCCGGGGGCGCCGGCGATCCAATTGTTATTGACCTTGCGCTATCGAAAGTGGCCCGTGGCAAGATCATGGCTGCCAAGCAAAAAGGTGTCAAAATTCCTGATGACTGGGCGTTTGACCCGGATGGCAACCCGACGACTGATCCGGTCAAGGCCATGGACGGCACCATGGTTCCGGCAGGCGGGGTCAAGGGAGCTGCCCTTGCCATGATGGTCGAATTTCTGGCTGCGGGTCTAACCGGTGCACAGTTTGGGCATCAGTCCTCGTCACTGTTTGATGACAAGGGGGCGCCGCCTGCATTGGGGCAATTCATCATCGCAATTGATCCGCAGGCAACCGGTGGGGCCGGTGCAATGGGGCATCTGGCCCAGCTCGCCAACGAAATTGCATCCGAGGATGGCGTGCGGTTGCCGGGGCGTCGCGGGAAGCAGGCGCGACAGATCGCCGAAACGGATGGCCTCGAAATAGAAGACGACGTCATGAGCGCGATTGACGCCATAAAATAAAAATTCAAGAAAGATGCATGATTTGGGAATTTTTGATACTGAAAGCGCGTATGATAAGTCAAAATGCATTTTAGTTTTTATAAAATGCATTAAATATGATGATTAATTCTGATTTTGTTACAGTATTTACTTCGTGCGTTTATCAGTCTGTTTTTGTAAATACTTCATGTATAGACAAGTTTGATTGTTGTCTGGCAAATATGGTCCCCGTAATCATGGAACTGTAACACGAGTGTCACCGTAGAGTCGCGGTTTGTGCGTAGCTTCTTCCTCCAGCGAAACACATTCAGGCGATACTTTGATGCTGGTTGTAGATATCCTCGGACTGAACAAAAGCTTTACCCGTGACAAACGTGCGCTCAGCGACGTTACTCTGCAGGTCCGGGAAGGCGAAATGGTGGCGCTGATTGGTGCGTCCGGTTCAGGTAAATCAACACTTATTCGTCATATTGCCGGTTTGCTGCGCGGGGATCGCGATGGCGGCAAAATCGTCGTGTTTGGTGAAACCATTCAGGAAAACGGCAAGATATCACGCGGGGCACGCAAGGTGCGCGCCGAAATCGGCGTTGTTTTTCAGCAATTCAACCTTGTAAGTCGGCTTTCGGTTTTGACCAACGTGCTGATGGGGTTGCTGGGGCGCGTTCCGGCCTGGCGCGGTTCGCTTGGGCTTTTTACCAAAGCTGAGAAAACCCGCGCCATGAACGCACTTAACCGTGTCGGGATTGGTTCTCATGCGGTGAAAAAGGCGCGCAACCTTTCTGGTGGTCAGCAACAGCGCGCGGCAATTGCACGCACGATTACGCAAGGCGCCCGTCTTATTCTTGCCGACGAGCCGATTGCATCGCTTGATCCGGCATCATCGCGCAAGGTGATGAACACACTTGATCGTGTGAACCGCGAAGACAATGTCACCGTGATTGTATCGCTTCATCAGGTTGATTACGCAAAAGATTACTGCAAACGCACCATCGCCATGCGCGATGGTGAAGTTGTTTTTGACGGACCTTCAAGCGAACTGACACCGCAGTTTCTTCAGGAACTGTACGGCGAACATTCTTCCGAACTTTTTGCCGATGGCGCCAAGGAGGCCATAGCGCCTGCTTCAAGACCCGTCGCAGAAAAGGACCTGGCTGTCGCAACAAGCTAGCCGGGCCAGTTGTCATGACTGCCTTACCTTCTTCGAAACATGTCCAAATCAAATCTGACAGGGGACTTTTTATGAACGTTAAGACAATTGCATCCGCAGCATTTGCGGCCACGATGCTGGCATCCGTTGCAGCCAAGGCCGATGTTGAATTCAAACCGCTCGAACAGGATCCTGAATCCCTCGTTTTCGGTATCATTTCCACGGAATCGACTTCGAACCTGAAAGCTCAGTGGCAGCCGATGATCGATGACATGTCCGAAGCTCTGGACATGGAAGTTGAGGCATTCTTCGCACCGGATTATGCCGGCATCATCGAAGGCATGCGTTTTGGCAAGGTTCATGTTGCATGGTTTGGCAACAAATCCGCCATGGAAGCTGTTGACCGTGCAGGTGGCGAAGTCTTCGTTCAGACCACCAAAGGCGACGGTTCGGACGGTTACTATTCCCACATCATCACGCAGGTCGACAACGACAAGGTCAAAACCCTTGAAGATATGCTGAAATGTGATGGTTCGCTGAACTTCGGTATTGGTGACCCGAACTCGACGTCGGGCTTCTTGGTGCCGTCCTACTATGTGTTCGCACAGAACGGTGTTGATCCGAAGGATTGCTTCAAAACCGTGCGTAATGCGAACCACGAAACCAACCTGATGGCGACCGCCAATGCGCAGGTTGACGTTGCTGCCAACAACTCCGAGCAGCTTGCACGTACCAAAATGAAAAAGCCGGAAGTGACTGAAAAGGTCAAAGTCATCTGGACGTCGCCGCTGATCCCGTCTGACCCGATGGTCTATCGCAAAGATCTGTCCCGTGACCTGAAATCCGAAATCAAGGCCTTCTTCCTTGGTTATGGTCGTTTCGGTGATGTTGAAGCTGCCAAAGAAGTTCTTGCCAACAACTCCGATGGCATGGGGCTGTTCATGGAAAGCAGCAACGCACAGCTTTACCCGATCCGTCAGTTGGCCCTGTTCAAGGACAAGCTGAAAATTCAGAACACCGAAGAGCTTTCTGCGGAAGAGAAAGCAGAGCGTGTTGCTGAAATCGACAAGAAGCTTGCTGAACTCGACATTCTGGTTGCTTACCAGTAATCGGCCTTTTCGCAGGGAGCGCACCCTAGGTGTGCTCCCTGTTTGTATTTACCATCCGGGATTAACACGATGAACAGCAGCATTTCTTCCGCATCATCTGTCGCAACTGCACTTCCGCCACGTGACCTGAAACGGTCGGCCTCAAGCTTCCTGCTATGGGCTTTTATCCTTGGCCTTCTGGCATGGTCCTGGGAAGGGGCGGATATGCGTCCGATGGCGCTGATTGAAAACAGCGGCAACATGGTCGATTTTGCCGACGGGTTCTTTCCGCCGGACTTCCTGATGTGGAAGATGTATGTCGAAGAAATGTGGATCACCATCCAGATCGCGATCTGGGGTACGGCATTGTCCATCGTTTGTTCCATTCCGTTTGGCATTCTGTCATCTGAAAACATTGTGCCGGTCTGGGTTTATCAGCCGGTGCGCCGCCTGATGGATTCCTTCCGTGCGATCAACGAAATGGTCTTTGCCATGTTGTTTGTGGTGGCGGTTGGGCTTGGTCCGTTTGCCGGTGTTTTGGCCCTTTGGATTCACACCACAGGCGTTCTGGCCAAACTGTTTTCCGAGGCGGTTGAGGCGATTGATCCCGAACCGGTCGAAGGTATTCGCGCCACCGGGGCCAATGCGCTTCAGGAAGTGATCTTTGGCGTGATCCCGCAAGTTTTACCGCTGTGGATTTCCTATTCGCTGTATCGCTTTGAATCGAACGTTCGTTCAGCAACAGTTCTGGGCATCGTTGGGGCCGGTGGTATTGGCATGGTGTTGTGGGAATATATTCGCGGGTTCTATTACGCGGAAACCGCCGCCGTCATGATCATCATCATCATCTCGGTCAGCCTGCTTGATATGGTGTCACAGCGCCTGCGCAAACTGGTGACCTGATCGATGGGGGTCACGGTTACACAGGTCAAACCGGCAATGAAGGCATTGTCGGAACAGCCAACGATTGATGAAAGTGCGACTGTCGTCGACTGCGAAATGGGGGTCTGGACCGAAGTTGGTGCCAGAACCGCCATGCGCGAAAGCATAATGGATGATTATTCCTATGTCGTGAATGACAGCGAGATCATCTATTCCGACATCGGCAAGTTCGTAAATATCGCCGCCCATACCCGTATCAATCCCGGACAACATCCAATGGACCGGGCGTCGATGCATCACTTTCAGTATCGATCCAGCGCCTATGAACTGGGTGATGATGACCCGGCCTTTTTTGACTGGCGTCGCGAAAAGCGTGTGCGTCTTGAACATGATGTCTGGATCGGGCACGGGGCGATTGTACAGGGCGGTGTTACCATTGGTATCGGTTCCGTTGTTGGATCGGGGGCGGTGGTGACCAAGGATGTCGCGCCCTACACGATTGTGACGGGCATTCCGGCAAGCCCGCTGCGCCCGCGGTTTGAGGCTGATATCGTTGATGCCCTTTTGCGCATCCGCTGGTGGGATTGGTCCCATGAAATGCTGCGCGAAAGCTTGCAGGATTTTCGGAGTTTGCCGGTGCGCGAATTCTGTCTGAAATACGATACGGTTTGACCGCTTGTTGTTTTCATCAATGATAAGATCATCGCCGGAGGTTAAAAAAGACCACCGGCGCTTTTTTACATCTCGCATGTGATCCTGGCGTTCATATCCCGCTCGTGCAAAGTGAAACCATGACCGACTATAAACGTTACGCCATCTACTATGCCCCGCCCGCGCAAAGTGACTTGGGGCTGGTTGGTAATGGCTGGTTGGCACGTGATCCTGCCAGCGTCGATGCATTGCCGCGACCAGACACCATTGGGCTGACCAAAGACGAAATCACTGCTGCAACGTCATCACCGGCGCGCTATGGCTTTCATGGGACGTTAAAGCCGCCCTTTTCACTGCGCGACGGGAAAACCCGATCAAAACTTGAATCCGCCGTTGCGGAGCTATCTACGCAGACCGCGCCAGTTTCCTGTGGTCCCTTGATGTTGAAATCCATTGGCCGGTTTCTTGCCCTTGTGCCAACGGATCCGCTGCGTCCGCTTGAAACGCTTGCGGCATCGCTTGTGCGTGAACTGGACGGGTTTCGCCGGCCCGAAGATGAGACAGCGATGAACAAGCGTCGTGCAGTCGGACTAACCGCCCGTCAGGAAGAAAATCTGATGGCGTGGGGGTATCCTTATGTCATGGAGGAATTCCGGTTCCACCTGACCCTGACCAACAAGCTTGACGAAGATCAGCTTGCCCGGTTTGAAAAAGCACTGGCACCAATTGTCGCGCCTGTGTGCCGACAGTCATTCGTGATTAACGATATCTGTCTTTTTGGCGATCCCGGCGGCGGCAAGCCGTTCCGGATTTTACAGAGATTTGAACTGGAAGGTTAAAAATGCTGCAGCAAAAACCGCAGCATTTTGGTGGCAGGTTGAAGCTACGCCGTAACAGAATTCAGTTGCTCAGGCCCGGTTTGCCATGTTCAGGGGCATTTTAATTGCGTTTATAAAACGGGCAATGCCGGTTTCAAGATCTGCGTCGTTATCGACGTGGACGATATTGTCGCCTTCTACCTGATAGGCCGATGCACGTGCCAAACGCCGTTCAATATCAAGGGCACCTTCACGGCCGCGGGCATGAAGGCGTTTGCGCAGTGCGTCATTGCTGGCACGGATGTTTAGAACCCGAACATTTTCGCGTCCCACCAGGGCATAGGCATCTTCAATGACGCTGCGCGATACATTGACAATCACGGTTTTGCCAGACGCCAGATCGTCCAGAACATGGCGTGGGACGCCATAGGCCAGGTTATGCGCCCGCCAACTTAGAAGAAACGCGCCCTGAAGTGCCATCTGGCCGTAATCCTCGGGCCGGATGGGGATATGGTTTTCGCCAACCGACCCGACCGGGCGGGTGATGCAGCGGCGTGGAAAGCAGAATTGTGTGTCATCTGCCAGCCTGTCACGCGCACCATCAAGAAGAGTGTCCTTGCCAACGCCACTGGGGCCGACGACAAGGACAAGAAGTCCCGGTCTGCAGCGGCCATTATGTGCATGGCCCAAAGTCATGATACGCGCTGACCTTCACGCCAGACGCCCCGCACGATCGGGTGATGGGGGGAATGATGCACACGGATCAAGTCACCGCGTTTACCGGTGGCAATTTCACCGCGGTCAGATAGCCCGACATGGGCCGCAGGATTAAGCGAAACCGTGCGAATGGCGCGCGGCAGATCATATTCATCAAAATCATCAAACAGCTTCATTGCACCATGCAGCAGACTGTGCGGGACATAGTCACTTGAAATGATGTCGAGGTAACCTTGCTTTGCCAGATCGCTGGCCGCGACATTGCCGCTATGAGATCCGCCGCGCACAAGGTTTGGCCCCCCCATCATCACGCCAAGCCCACCTTCGTGCGATGCCTTGGCAGCTTCCAGCGTGGTGGGGAATTCCGCAACGGTCATCTTGTCTTCGACGGCCTCGTCTACATGGGCCTTGGTGGCGTCATCATGGCTGGCAAGGGCAAGCCCCTTGGCGTGGGCCTGTTCGACCACATGGCGGCGATGTTTGACGGAATAGAGCTCGGCATCGCGTTTGCGTGACGCGATGAATTTGCGCATTTCTTCGTCGCTGAGGCCATATTTCCCCTGATAGTAGGTGTAATAGGCATCAAGACTGACAAACTGGCGTTGACCGGGGGTGTGATCCATCACCGACAGCATGCGCACCAGCGGCAAGTCGATCAGTTTTGCCAGTGCTTCGACCATGCCCGGAAACGATGTTTCGCAGCGTAGGTGCAGTTTGTGGTCTGCACGCAACAGGTTGTTTTCCAGCGCATGTCCAAGGGCCTCAACCGATTCAATCAGTCGAACAATCCGTTCCGATCCTTCGTTAACGTCGCCGATGGAAACCGCATCAAACACGGTTGTGATGCCTGCACTCGCAACCTGATTGTCATGGGCGATGACGGCTGCCGTGGCGGGCCAACGGGTTTTGGGACGCGGGGTGAGGTGCTTGTCGAGATTGTCGGTATGAAGTTCAACCAGGCCCGGCATCAGGTAATCACCCCCCATGTCCTCGGCACCTGGCAGGTTTGATGGACGGTCGGAAATGTCGGTGATCAGGCCATCCTTGACCTGAACTGCGCCCTCGATAACGTCGTTTGCCAGAATAATTTTGGCATTGGTAAAAATCTGTTCAGTCATTGGCCCCAACTTTATACGACGTCACGTCAAATGACCCGGTGCAGACGGCATCACGGGTTTCATGGTCATGGAAAATACCGGCGATGGCCGCACCACGGCTTTTGGCTTCTTCAATCAGCTCCAGAACCGTGGCGCGATTTTGTGCGTCAAGGGATGCGGTCGGTTCATCGAGCAGCATGATTGGATAATCGGCAATGAAACCGCGTGCGATGTTCACGCGTTGCTGTTCACCGCCCGAAAAGGTCAGCGGCGAAAGCTGCCAAAGACGTTCGGGAATGCGCAGACGCGTCAAAAGGTCACGTGCCTTATCCATTGCCGTTTCGCGGCTGGTGCCAAGGGCCACAAGTGGCTCGGCGACAATTTCAAGGGTTGGCACACGCGGGATCACCCGCAGGAACTGCGACACATAGCCCAGTGTGCGCTTGCGAATCTCAAGGATAGAATGCGGACTGGCGGTGGTGATATCAAGCCAGTCACCATCGTGGAATACCTTGATGGATCCCTTTGAGCAGGTGTAGTTGGCATAAAGCATGCGCATGAAGGTACTTTTCCCGGAACCGGATTCACCGGTCAGCGCAATACATTCGCCAGATGAAAGCGCGAACTCGACACCTTCGAAAACCGGGATGGTCACGCTGCCCTGAGTATGCAGGGTAAAGCTTTTGGCGACATTTTGTGCATGAAGCATTTCAGACATTTTCTTCGCCCCGATCAGTTCTGCAAAATGGAAGAAACAAGCAACTGGGTATAGGGATGCTGCGGGTCATCAAGAACCTGATCGGTCAGACCATGTTCAATCACCTTGCCCTGTTGCATCACCATCAGCCGGTGCGAAAGAAGACGTGCGACGGCAAGATCATGGGTAACGATGATCACTGCAAGATTAAGATCGTGAACCAGCCCGCGCAGCAGATCGAGCAATCTGGCCTGAACGGAAACATCAAGCCCACCCGTGGGTTCGTCCATAAAGACGAGGCGCGGGCTGGTTACGAGGTTGCGGGCAATCTGCAAACGTTGCTGCATGCCGCCCGAAAAGGTTGATGGCAGGTCATCCAGTCGCTCGGATGCGATTTCAACCTTGCCAAGCCAACTGTCCGCATTGCTGCGAATATTGCCGTAATGACGATCACCAATCGCCATCAAACGTTCGCCGATATTGGCCCCGGCACTGACATTCATGCGAAGCCCGTCACGCGGGTTTTGATGCACAAAGGCCCAGTCGGTCCGCATCAGAAGACGGCGCTGGGCTTCGGACATCTGATAAACATCGCGCACACCATCAATGCGGGTCTGGTATTCGACAACGCCGTTGGTCGGTTCCTGTTGTGCAGAAATGCTGCGCAGCAAAGTGGATTTACCCGATCCGGATTCACCAACGATGCCAAGGACTTCACCGGGGCGGAGTTCAAAACTGACATCCTTGCAACCCACCCGGTCGCCATACATCATGGTCAAGTTGTCAACGCGCAGAAGCGGTTCGTTCGTCTGGGTCATTATTCTGCTGCCTCTTCACGCTTTGAGGTGCCAAGTGGCTGGTCATGGTGTTGCGGACCGCGATGGCCGGCTTCTTGTCGTTCTGCGCAATAATCGGTGTCCGAACAGACAAACATCCGGTTGCCCTTGTCATCGAGAATGACTTCATCAAGGTAACTGTCGCGCGCACCACACATGCCGCATTCGTCTTCCCATGTCTGGACCTCGAACGGGTGGTCTTCGAAATCAAGGCTTTTGACCTTGGTGTAAGGCGGCAGGGCATAGATGCGTTTTTCACGACCGGCCCCGAAAAGCTGCAGGGCAGCCATATCGTTCATTTTCGGATTGTCGAATTTGGGCGTCGGTGACGGGTCCATGACATAGCGATCATCAACCATCACCGGATAGGCATAGGTGGTGGCAATATGGCCGTGACGGGCAATGTCTTCATACAGCTTCACATGCATCAGGCCGTATTCTTCAAGCGCGTGCATCTTCCGGGTTTCGGTTTCGCGGGGCTCAAGGAAGCGAAGCGGTTCGGGGATTGGCACCTGATAGACAAGAACCTGATCTTCGCGCAGTTCCTTTTCGGGGATGCGGTGACGGGTCTGAATGATCGATGCCTCGGCGGTTTTTTCCGTGGTTGCAACCTTGGCGGTCTTGGCAAAGAACTGACGGATGGAAACCGCGTTGGTGGTGTCATCGGCGCCCTGGTCAATGACCTTCAAAGTATCATTTGGGCCGATTACGGCTGCGGTGACCTGAACGCCGCCTGTGCCCCAGCCATAAGGCATCGGCATTTCGCGCCCGGCAAATGGCACCTGATAGCCCGGAATGGCGACGGCCTTAAGCAAGGCGCGCCGGATCATGCGTTTGGTCTGTTCATCAAGATAGGCGAAATTATAGGCGCTGGCCCCATCCGCCGGATTTTTAACAATCTGTTCCATGGGATTACTCCGCGGCCTCGGGTTGGGATGTGTCATCTTCGGCGTCGCGCTTTGCCAGACGTTCTTCGACCTCTGTCCGCATGCGGCGCACCAGCTCAAGTTCGCCTTGGAAATCGACGTAGTGTGGCAGCTTGATATGTTCAACAAAGCCGGTGGACTGGACATTGTCGCTATGTTCCATCACGAACTCGCTGTCCTGTGCCGGGCCCATGATTTGTTCGCCCATCTCATTGGCGCGCATGGCGCGATCCACCAGTGCCATCGAAATTGCCTTGCGCTCGTTCTGTCCAAACACAAGGCCATAGCCGCGGGTGAACTGCGGCAGTTTGGTTTTCGATCCCTTGAACTTGTTGACCGTTTCGCATTCGGTCAGTTCGATGTCGCCGATATCAATGGCAAAGCCGAGTTCTTCGGGTTCGATTTCGACCGAAACGGTGCCATAGCGAATTTCACCGACAAAGGCGTGACTGTTGGCATAGCCGCGCTGGGTCGAATAACCCAGTGCCAGAACAAATCCCTCATCCCCGCGCGACAGGTTTTGCAGGCGCAGGTCACGACCGGCCGGGAACTTGACCGGCTCACGCGTCAAATCGGCGACCGGGGCATTTTCATTGACCGGGGTGGGTTCATCCTGAATAAGACCTTCATAGTTCAGGATATCATCGAGAACGCGCGGCATATTTTCATCAACCGGCTGTTCACCATGGGGTGCCTCGGTGGGCTGTTCGCCATTGGCCATCAGGGTGAAGTCAAGCAGGCGGTGGGTATAGTCAAAGGTCGGGCCCAATATCTGCCCGCCGGGCAGGTCCTTGAAGGTTGCCGAAATGCGGCGTGATACATCCATCTCGGCGGTTTTGATCGGCTTGGAAAAGGCAAAACGCGGCAGCGTCGTGCGATAGGCCCGCATTAAAAAGATCGCCTCGATCAAATCACCACGGGCCTGCTTGATGGCAAGGGCGGCCAGATCACGGTCGTAAAGCGATCCTTCGGCCATCACACGGGTGACAGACAGCGACAATTGCTGTTCGATCTGATCGGTTTCGATTTCGGCAATGTCGGTATCGCCCCGGCGTTGTTCGGCCAGAAGCTTGTGGGCGTTGTTGATGGCACGTTCGCCACCTTTAACGGCTACATACATGATTAATTGACCTCGATCCGGGTGGTGCGCGACAGGGCGGCGATCTGGGTTGGGCTTGCGAAAATCACATCAACGCCGCACGGAAACAGGTGATGGTTTTCCGCTCGCCACGCATGGAAGCTTTGCGGCAGGTCCTTGATCGCAAGGCTGTGGGTGTCCTTGATGCCGGGCCCCGACAGGGTCATTGCCGGGCCATTTTCGATTTTCTCGACGATTAAGATCAGGGTCGCTGATTGATCTGGATATTCCGCATTGCCAACAGCAAGGTCGGTGACGAAGGACAGGTCATCTTCGATGCGGGCCACAGCAAAGTCTGCCTGTGTAACGTCAGTGGTGATTGGGCACCCGCAATGAAACTTCAGATGGTCACTGGCCGCCTTGGTCGCACAAGTTGGTGACAGCCAGATAGTTGTATCCATATCGGTCATGGCAAGAAGGGTTGCCGTCGCGGTTGCGTTTAGCCCGTCTGGCGATACGGTCTGAACCGGAAGGTCATAGATGCGACCCGGGCGGGACATGGCATCCAAAAGCACGCGGAATACCGCATTTGAATCAAATGCTGCATGGTCAAAGCCGGGCAGCAAATCACTTGTCTGGGGGGTGGCGGTCATTCGTCTTCTCCGCGGACAAGGGTAAAGAAATCTACCTTGGTGGCCGCAACCTTGCGCGCATGTTTGCGCTTGCGGGCGGCTTGCTCATCGGCAAGGTCATTGATGAAAGTTTCAGCTGATCCGTCGCGCAGCATGATCGCATCGAAAAGGGCGGCATATTGCGCCTGAACCCGGTCACGCCCTTTGACGTATGAATGACCAACCGTGCCATCGGAAAGTGTCACCGCGCAGCGGGTTACCGTCATTTCACCAAGATTGAAGCGCTGCCCTGCGCCGCCAGCACGTCCGCGCACCATCACCATGCCGATTTGTGGTTCGCGAAGGTGGGTCCACTTTTCGGCGCTGTATGTATCCGACCATTTGGCTTCCAGTCGCTTGCGCGGCGTGCGGGCCAGAACCGACATCCATTTCTGGCGTGCTGCTGTCTTGGCATCGGTCGGGGAGCTGGCGTTTTGATCCTGATCGGTCTTGGCATTCGGGGCGGGATGCGCCGTCATCAATCTGATCCTCTTTTCTTCATGTCGACAAATTCAAAATTTGTCTAGACGTCTATACCTATTGACGTTATAAGACGATCCAGCACCCTTGGCAAAGGTCTTGCGGTGAAAGTTTTGTGAACGGGGGAAGTTATGGATTGGGAGCCGGGGCTATCTATCTGGAAGCAAATAGAAAAGAAGTTGCTTTCTGACATATCCGATGGTGTGTTTTCCCCCGGTGACAAGATGCCGACCGAGATGGAATTGGTCCGTCGGTTCGGGGTCAACCGCCATACAGTACGACGTGCGATGGCCGCACTTGTCGATTCCAATGTTGTACGGGTTGAGCAGGGCCGAGGTGCATTTGTTCAGGAACAAATTCTTGATTACCCGCTGGGCTCAAAAACCCGGTTCTCGCAGATCGTTACGGGCCGTCATCGTTTGCCCGACAAGCGCCTGATTTCATCAGAAGTGCTCAAGGCCAGTTCGACAGTCGCGCAGTTTCTTGATGTCAAACCCGGCACGCGTGTGATTGAACTGTATTCAGTTTCCGAAGCCGATGGCGTGCCGCTTGCTGTTGCGACAAGTTATCTGCCAGCAGCGCGTTTTGACGGCATTGTCGAGATTTTCATTCAGACCAAATCCCTGACCGAGGCTTTCAAACGTTTTGGCATTGATGATTATAGCCGCAAAACCACCCGTATTTCGGCAACTTTGCCCTCGACGCGGGCAGCATCGCTGCTAAAGCAGGCCAAAAACCGACCGGTAATTTCCACTGAAAGTATCGATGTCGATTCAGCAGGTGTGCCGATTGAATACGGCGTAACCGCCTTTTCAAGCGATCGGGTCCAACTGATTGTCGAATAGTTTGGAACTCGCTGGGGATTAATATTCTCTGCCCGGTCGTCCCTTATAGATCGGAAAGCTCAGGCCGAACTTGATTGCACATGCGCGCAGGATGAAGGCCGCGAAGAAACCAACAACCGCAATTGGTCCGCGTGGCAGGTCGAGAATGGCGGTGCCGACGACATAAATGCCAGCCCCCAAAGCTGCGCACGTAATGTAAATTTCGGGCCGCAAGATCAGCGGAATTTCATTACAGACCACATCACGTACCATCCCGCCAAAAGTTGCCGTGATCATGCCAAGAATAACCGCAACCAAGGGCGATACACCGATGTTAAGTCCGATCGCGGCCCCGGTGACGCCAAACATCGCCAATCCCAGCGCGTCAAGCCACAGCAACGCAACATAGCGCCGTTCAACAAGGTGGGCGGTGAAATAGGTGATCACGGCCGCCCCGATGCAGGTCACAATCCATGTTGTGTCGCGGATCCAGAAAACCGGCGTCGCCCCGGTAATCACATCGCGCACGGTTCCGCCGCCAATGCCGGTGAATGTGGCAATCAGAACAAAGCCGACAACATCCATCTGGCGTCGGGATGCCTCAAGGGCGCCGGTAATGGCAAACACCGCCACGCCCGCCAATTCAAGCCAATAGATAATCTGGGTAATTGTCATGGTAACCGTTTCAGACCCTGGGATGTTGTTGGGGCGGATGAGTGCCCAATGGAGTTTCTTTACGCGGATGTTATCACGTCTTCAAGGAGATAGCACAGCGTCAGGAAGCGGGTTTTCTTGACAGCATCACAGTGCAGCGCAATAAGCATCGCATGACAATTTCATCTGAAAAAGAACTCGACCACTTGCGCAAAATCGGGCGCATTTGTGCCCGTGCGCGTGATGTCATTGGGGCGGCTGTCGTTCCGGGCATCACGACTGCCGAACTCGATCACATCGGGCGCAAGGTCCTTGAAGATGCCGGTGCCGTCTCCGCGCCGGAAAGTGAATACAAGTTTCCCGGCGCGACCTGCATTAGTGTGAATGACGCTGTTGCACATGGTATTCCCGGCGATCAGGTTCTGGCGGATGGTGATCTGGTCAATATTGATGTCTCCGCATCGCTGGATGGTTACTTCTCCGACACAGGGGCAAGTTTTATCTGTGGCACGGCAAAGCCGGAGATCGCCAAGCTGTGCGAAGACGGCAAAAAGGCCATGTGGGCGGGGATCAAGGTGGTGCGCGACAAGGCCCCGATCCGCGAGATCGGCCTTAAGGTTGAAAATTTTGCCCGCAAGGGTGGCTATACCCTGATCCGCAATCTTGCCAGCCACGGCATTGGCAAGTCGTTGCATGAGCATCCCCACACCATCCCGACATGGGATGATCCCAAGGAACGCCGGGCGCTGAAAAAAGGACAGGTGATCACCATCGAACCATTCCTGTCACGCGGCGCAAAATGGGCCCTTGATAGCGAAGATGGATGGACGCTGTATGCCGATACCGGCGATGCCACGGTGCAGTACGAACATACCCTTGTTGTGACAGCCAAGGGTTATGAGATCATGACGCTTGGCAACTGATTGCATCTGAAAATGCTGCGCTTTATGCTGCAGCATTTTTTGCAATATAAAAGCCGCCCGAACATAACGGGCGGCTTTTGTTTTAGGTGTTCTTTGCGGGGCTGTGTTGCGATTACGCGCCGTATTTTGCCTTGGCTTCGCGGCGGCGCGCATGCAAGACGGGTTCGGTGTAACCGTTTGGCTGTTCACGCCCCTTGAAGACCAGATCGCAGGCCGCGGCAAAGGCGATGCTATCATCAAAGTTCGGCGCCATGTTGCGATAGGTCGGGTCGCCTTCATTCTGTTTGTCGACGACGGCGGCCATGCGCTTCATGGTTTCCATTACCTGTTCTTCGCTGCACAGGCCGTGATGGAGCCAATTGGCGATATGCTGGCTTGAAATACGAAGCGTCGCACGGTCTTCCATCAGGCCGACATCATTGATGTCAGGCACCTTGGAACACCCGATCCCGCTATCGATCCAGCGGACAACATATCCCAAAATACCCTGGGCATTGTTATCAAGTTCTTCCTGGATTTCGCTTGGCATCGGGTTGATGTCGCCCAAACGCGGAATCGCAAGGATGTCATCAAGGCTTGCGCGTTCGCGCTTGCCGATTTCATCCTGAACCGCGCGGACATCCACCTGATGGTAATGCATGGCATGCAGGGTTGCTGCCGTTGGCGAAGGAACCCATGCGCATTTTGCACCGGCCTTGGGGTGGCCGATCTTGGCTTCCATCATTTCGGCCATGCGATCAGGCTTGGCCCACATGCCCTTGCCGATCTGGGCAACGCCCTTCATGCCGCATTCAAGACCGATATCAACGTTCCAGTTTTCATAGGCCGCGATCCAGTACTGGTCCTTCATCGCTTCCTTGCGGACCATCGGGCCTGCTTCCATGCTGGTATGGATTTCATCACCAGTACGATCAAGGAAGCCGGTATTGATAAAGACAACGCGGTCCTTGGCAGCGCGAATGCATTCCTTGAGGTTGACCGTCGTGCGGCGTTCCTCATCCATGATGCCGACCTTAAGGGTATGTTCGGGCAGATCAATCGCCTGTTCGACAAAGGCAAACAGATCGTTGGTCAGTTCGACTTCCTCGGGTCCGTGCATTTTCGGTTTCACAATATAGACGCTACCATGTCGTGAATTTGAAAGCTCGTTATTGCCAATCACGTCATGCTTGGCGATCAGGCTGGTGACCATGGCATCAAGGAAGCCTTCGGGCACTTCGTTGCCATTGGCATCAAGCACTGCGTCAGTGGTCATCAGGTGACCCACGTTACGGATCAGCATCAAGCTGCGCCCGGGCAGAACAACTTCTTGGCCGTCAAAGCCCTGATATGTCCGGTCCGGATTCAGGCGGCGCGTAATCGTCTTGCCGCCCTTTTCAAATTTTTCTTCAAGCGTGCCTTTCATCAGGCCAAGCCAGTTGCGATAGGCAATGGTCTTGTCATCGGCATCTACAGCCGCAATCGAATCTTCGCAGTCCTGAATGGTGCTCACCGCAGATTCCATAACCACGTCGCACACACCCGCAGCATGTTCTTTGCCGATCGGGTGGGTCGGATCAATATGGATCTCGATATGCAGGCTATGGCGGCGCAACAGGATGTCGGTCAGTTCACCATCCTTTTCATTGTAGCCAATGAACTGCGATGGCAATTCCAGTGCGGTTTCGCTGCCATCCGAAAGGGTGACCACCAGCGTCCACCAGCCAGAGCTGTCTTCACGGACTTCGTATTTGGTGGCATCGGCATGTTTGCCGGTTGCAAGCGGGGCAGCTTCATCAAGGAACTCTGCGGCATAAGCCACTACCGCGGCACCACGTTTCGGGTTGAACGCCTTGGTCTTTTCCTTGCCGTCTGCCTCATCAATGACGTCGGTGCCATATAGGGCATCATACAGGCTACCCCAACGTGCATTGGCGGCGTTCAGGGCATAGCGCGCATTCATCACCGGCACGACAAGCTGCGGACCTGCGACCCGACCAATCTCCGGATCAACATTGGTCGTCGACACATAGAAATCGTCGCCTTCTGGCAGAAGATATCCGATCTCGGTCAGGAAGTCCTTATAGGCGGCCGGGTCACGCGGCTGATCTGCACGCGAAACATGCCATTCGTCGATCTTGGCTTGCAGTTCATCGCGCTTGGCAAGCAATGCCTTGTTGCGCGGTCCAAGCTCGGTGACGAGCTTTTCAAATGAAGCCCAGAACTGGTCAGAGCTGATCCCCGTTCCCGGAATGACTTCGTTGGCCACCAGATCATGCAGAACTTTTGCGATCTGAAGGCCGCCTTCTTGAATACGTTGGGTCATGTTTTCCTCACCAGACTTGGAGCTTCGCGGGCCCAGGGTCGAGCTATCCCCGACACATGCCAAATGTTTGGCAAACGCGTCCCGCCTATCGTTGGTTCACAACATATGGGTTGAGGATGGTTTGGGTCCACAGCCTGTTTCAAAATTTCGGGATGTTTTCCATATTATGGAAGTGTACCCGGTCTGTGCGGAGCTGTCGCAGTTTAAGGCTTTTTGTCCAAATCACTGGTATTGGCTGCAGTCGGGTCTGTTGCGGTGCTGTCATCCTCGGTTGACGTGACCTCGCCGTAATCATCCGGATGAGGGGTGCCATCCGGCGTCAGAACGTCTGCCACATCTTGGGGGGCTGCGGGCGTTGTGTTTTCATCATAGTGATTTGTTGTTTCATCCTCTGTGACCTCATCGGTGATCGGGGACAATTCAAATGCCATGGGCGTGGTGCGTGGCACGGCAACGAACTGACCTTGCTCCTCGATCGAGATCCGACGACCAAAGCCTGCACGATACATGGCAAAGCTGGCAACGCTGATGCCGATAATGGAAAACAGAACCGGCAGCGCCCAAGGACCAAAATACCCGATGGCACTGGACCCCAAAAGCGGGCCGGACGCAGCGGAACCGCCATAGACAATCAGCAAACCACCCGATGCCGGTACGATATCTTCGGGTTCGAGATAGTCATTCACATATGCCACGGCCAAACCATACACCGGCATGATAAACACGCCGGTAATGCCGCCCCAGATGGTCAGGTTGTTGCTTACCATTTCCGGGGCGACTAGCGGGAACAACCCGCAAAGGGCAAGTCCGACCAGAACAAAGATCATGACATATTGGCGCGGCACCATGTCCGAAATCTTGCCGATCGGGAACTGCATGATCATGCCGCCCAGAATGACAAAGAACATGAAATAGGCGATGTCGTTGGTGGCAAGACCAAGCTCAGCGGCAAATACCGGGCCCACACCATAAATCGCCCCGGACAGGACACCGGCACCGGATGCCGCAACAAAACCAAGCGGTGAAATCTTGTACAGGCGGCGGAACGTCATGCGTTCCCCACTAACGGCTGCGGGCGGTGGCTGACGGGTCAGGGCAAGCGGGACAAGCGACAGGGACAGCAGAACAGATGCAATGGTAAACAGCTCAAAGCTGCTGACCGATGCACCATTAAGCAACAGTTGACCAATGGCAAGACCACCAAGTGAAACTGTCATGTAAATGGCAATGGTACTGCCACGTGATGTGTTGTCGGCTTGTGCATTCAGCCAGCTTTCCACCACAAGATACAAACCCGAAAGACACAAGCCGGTCAGTGCGCGGAAAAGCGACCACGTGATTGGATCAACAAACACCGCATGCAAAAGCGTGATCGCCGATCCGGTGGACGCAAGGGCGGCAAAGGTTCGAATATGCCCAACCCGGTTTACAAGGCTTGCTCCCCAGATGATCCCGGCAACAAAGCCGACATAGTAGGACGCCATGATGATACCGGTATAGACCGGTGCAAATCCTTCTGCCGAGGCACGCAGCGCCAACAACGAAGATTGCAGGGAAGAACCACTGTTTAGCGCAAAGGCGGCAAACAGCGTTGCTGAAAGTGCAATGATCAAGGCAACCGGCGAACGCGGCATGGCATCCTCTGAGAGTTTTGCGAAGGCAATGATACCCTGCGGCAATGGCGTGAAACCTGTCAATCCTGTCAACGTACTGAGTTTAAAGGATCAGGGGCAGGTCCTGTTAATGCATCTTGGCCTTAACGCCGCCTTGCATAAGAAGTTCCATTCAAATTTGCGCTTCGTTTAGACGTGAAGCCATTGTGCGAATAGTGCCGGTTTCGCGCAACTGGCATGTGAAAATCGATGCACTTGAAACCAGCGTGATTTTGCGGGGAACGTCATAAATGATGACAAGCTGCTTGACCTTCACCCGATTGATGCTTTCTATGGCCGGGAAATTGGATGTTTTTGCCAAAATCCGCCATCCGAGCGGGTGGGATTTTGCGCAAACGCGCCACCTGCGAATCGGCTCGCCCCAAAATCTGGCACCAAAGCCATTGGGCGAACCACCATACAAGGGGAGGAAACCTTGAAAATCTTGCGTACTCTTGGCGTGATTGCCGCCGGTGCTATGGCTGTGTCTTTGGCAACCGCCGCACAGGCCGAAACCCGCGTGACCCTGAAATCGGCCAAGGCGGCCTCATCCTATTATCAGATGGCAGCCCAATTCGCCGAAGCGATCAAAACCGGCACCGACGGCGATGTTATCGTCACCGTCGAGGAAAGTCAGGGTTCGGTTCAAAACGTCATGGAATCCATGGTCCGTCCGGGCAACTATGTATTTACGTCGCCCCCCGGTCTGGTTGGTCTGGCCCAAAAAGCCAAAGGCCCGTTCAAGGATCGTCCTGCGGAAAAGTTCCAAGCCGTCCGCGCCTTGTTCCCGATCCCGTCGCTTACGATGCATTTCGTGATGCGTGCTGATTCCGGTGTAACCGATTTTGCCGACCTTGAAGGCAAAACCGTTTTGCTGGGCAAAGGGTCCTTTGGCGCACGTGAAGGTGCCAAATATCTCAATCTGTTTGGCCTTGAAGGCAAGGTCGATCTTGCAGATGCCGAACTTTCCAATGCGGTTTCCGCCCTTAAAAACGGTCAGATTGACGGGTTTGTTACGGCTGGTTCCTGGCCTGCACCCAACGTGATTGAAGCCGCAGCTGGTACGGATGTGACGGTTCTTTCGCTTTCCGAAGATCAGCTTGCCCAGACCAAGCGTGACAAGACCGTGATCCCGGCCGGGACCTATAGTGGTCAGGACAGCGATATCACGACCGCATCGCTGACGGTTGCCGCCTTCACCACGACCCAGATGGATGATGACACGGCGTACCTTTTGACCAAGACCTTCTGGGAACAGAAAGCAAAGATGGGTGAAAGCTCTTCTTGGTGGAATGGTGTTGCGCCGGACATGCTGGCGAATATCGGTGGTAAAATCCACGCTGGTGCTCTGCACTATTACCTCGAAACGGGCTTCCCGGTTCGTGATGATCAGCGCTGATCGCTGATACAGATTTCATATGACAGGCCCGGCCGTTTTGCCGGGCCGTTCTTCGTTGATTAACTTGCATAGGTCCTGACCCCGAAAATGTCGGCCATTCCTCGCCCTTTCTGGATTATTCTTGGCGCCGTTTCGATTGCATTTCACCTGTGGCTGATTTTCTCAGGACTGGTGCCAAACCTTGTCAGCCGCCCGATCCATATGGCGCTTGCCCTGCCATGGGCATTGGTCTTTGTTGCCAAAACCCGTGCCCAGTTTGTATCGGGTCTGATCTTGACTGTGATCGGCCTGATTGGCTGTGGATGGATCGTCTGGAACCATTCGGATCTTGCCGATCAGTACGGTTTTTTGATCGGCAATCATCAAATCCTGATCGCCAGTGCGCTGTTGCTTGTTGTTCTTGAAATGGCGCGGCGCGCCATTGGCTGGCCACTGCCGATGGTCGCGGGCATCGCACTTCTTTATGCGTTGTTGGGGCAACATGTTCCGGGCGAATTTGGTCATGCCGGATTGCCTGTCGAAAGCATGCTTGGCACCTTGACGATTGCCGAAGGCGGGCTTTGGGGCAGTCTGACCGGGGTCTCGGTAAGCATTGTCGCCATCTTTGTGATTTTTGGCGCGGTTTTGAATGGCGGTGAAGCCGGTCAGGGTTTCATGAATGTTGCAGGTGCCGCTGCCGGTCGCCTGAAAGGCGGGGCCGCAAAGGTATCGGTGATTTCATCGGCCCTGTTTGGGTCGATCTCGGGATCGGCATCAGCCAATGTTGCATCGACCGGGGCCATTACCCTGCCGGCGATGACGCGCCTTGGATATCCCAAACGGCTTGCCGCAGCGGTCGAGTCGGTTGCGTCTTCGGGCGGGCAGATCATGCCTCCTCTGATGGGGGCAGGTGCCTTTGTGATGGTGGAGCTGACCGGTCGCCCCTATGTCGACATCATGGTCGCGGCCATGGTTCCTGCAATTCTTTATTTTCTGGCGGTCTGGGTCGGCATCAATGCCTTTGCCCAGCGATTTGATCTTCCCGGTGTGCCCGAGGAAGATCGACCAACCATGCGTGCGGTTGTCATAACGTCGTGCTTTTTCCTTGTGCCGTTTACCATCCTGCTTTGGGGCATGTTTGGCGGTGGGTACACGCCACAATATGCAGCTTGCCTTGCGCTTCTGGCTGGTGCGGTGTTGCTGTTTTTTGATGCCAAGCTGGATTTCAGTCTGTTGCGTGCCAAGGACCGCTTCATCAATGTCTGCCTGAATGCCGGGCGCCAGGTGGCGATGATCGGGTCGATCATTTTGTGTGCCTCCATCGTTATTGGTGTATTGGGGCTGACCGGACTTGGGGTGAAAATCACATCTTTGCTGTTGTCCGGCTCTGGAGGGATGCTGTGGCCCGCCTTGTTGTTGACGGCCCTTGCCTGTCTGATTCTTGGTATGGAAGTTCCGACAACAGCGGCCTATGTCATTTGTGTTTCCGTTGCCGGACCGGCCTTGATCGAACTGGGCCTTGATCCGCTGCAGGCCCACCTGTTTGTTTTCTGGTTTGCGTTGCTGTCGACCATTACCCCGCCGGTGTGCGGGGCGGTGTTTATTGCCGCTGGCATGGTCGAGGAAAACTGGCTGAAAGTTGCCGTTACGGCGATGGCCCTTGGCATCGGGCTTTATATCGTCCCGCTTGCAATGGTGGCCAATGGATCACTGATTGATCTGGGGGCTGAGCCACTTTGGGCAATCGCGGCGGGGGCCAAGGTCGCGGTTGGCCTGACGGCGATTTCCTTTGGCCTGATATCGCCCCGTCCCGCGTGGATGCGGATCGGATTGGTGGCAATCGGCGCAGCAGTGGTTTTTGTTGCAGGGATTTAGGTGCAATAGCAAAAGGCCGACAGAAAACTGTCGGCCTTTTGGGTATCTGAGGGCGTCGATGATGTCTGCATTTATGCGGTTGCACGTCCGCTGCGTGGTCCGGCAAAGAACCAGATGATCAGGCCCAGAATTGGAAGAACGATCACCAGAACGGTCCAAAGTACTTTTGAACCGGTGCTTGCGCCGCTTCCCATGATATTCACAATGGCCCAGATATCTGCGATCAGAATCAGTAGCCCAATAATTCCGCCATACTCAAACATAGTCCAACCTCGTAATTGTTGCAGCGGCACTGTGCACCGCGCTTACAACTCAAACGGTTGGCTCGGCATCTTGTTCCCGCGATGGGAAATGGGGCTATACAAATTGTCCGGCAGACCAGCCCGAAGACCAGGCCCATTGGAAATTGAAACCGCCCAGATGGCCGGTGACATCAACCACCTCACCAATGAAATAAAGGCCCGGAACATCGCGGGCTTCCATGGTTTTTGACGACAGGGCATTGGTATCTACCCCGCCTATCGTGACTTCAGCCGTCCGGTATCCTTCTGTGCCGCTTGGCTTTAGCGACCACTGATTGACATCCATGGCAAGTTTGCGCAGGGCCTTGTCACCGGTTTCACCAATCGGGCGGTCAAGGCCGTGGTTGGTCGTGATCATCTGTGCCAGACGGTTGGGCAGGATGCGTGACAAAACAGTATGAACCGCCTGTTTCGGGTTCTCGCCCTTGGCGGATTTCAAAAGTTCAAAGGCGTCTTCTTCCGGGTTCAGGTTCACCGTGATGTTGTTGCCTTCGTCCCAATACGATGAAATCTGCAGGATTGATGGTCCCGAAAGGCCGCGGTGGGTAAACAGCAATCCTTCGCGGAACTGCTTTTTGTTGCACTGGACAATGGCATCAACAGAGATGCCGGAAAGCGCGCCGGTGCGGGCACGAAGATCGGTGTCAAAAACGAACGGGACCAGGGCTGCACGGGTCGGGATGACATCAATGCCGAACTGGCGCGCGATCTGATAGCCAAAACCGGTTGCGCCGATTTTCGGGATCGACAGGCCACCACAGGCAACAACAAGCGACTGGCAGGTCCATTGTGCGCCGGTGCGCGTCATGACATCAAACCCGCCATCATCGCGGCGGATGATATTGGATATCTCGGTGTTGAGCTTGATTGTCACATCGGCCGCATCACATTCATCAAGCAACATATCGATGATCTGAAAGGACGATTCATCGCAAAACAATTGGCCAAGCGTTTTTTCGTGCCAGCCAATGTTGTATCGGTTCACCAGATCAAGGAAATCATGCTGCGTATAGCGTTTCAGCGCAGAAACACAGAACCGCTTGTTTTGTGAAATGAAGTTTTCCGGGCTGGTGTGGATGTTGGTGAAATTGCATCGTCCGCCACCGGAAATGCGGATTTTCTCTGCCGGTTTGGCGGAATGATCCACCAGCACGACAGACCGTCCGCGTTTGCCCGCTTCGATCGCGCACATCAGGCCAGCTGCGCCAGCACCAATGACAAGGACATCAATATTTTTCACGTAAGCCAGACCCGTTCGAATTGGAAAACCCTGACGGCCTTATACGAATAAACAGCAACACTGTCAGCGTTTGTCGACGGGATGCTGCCATGATCTGCAGTCCGCAGGGTTTTCCTGTTCGGTGTGGGGGCGTAAAATTCAGGTGCCCGGCAGTTCGTTCCAAAGCGGATGGATCGGTGCGACATCTTCTTCGATTTTGGTAAAGCGTGCATCGCAGTCAAAGAAGTAGTTATCGGCCAAATCGTCATTGACCTGCGATACTTCGCCGACAATGACCGGGCCTTTGCCCTCTTGCCCATAAAAGCGATGTACAAGGGTGCGCGGCAGCGTAACACTTTGCCCCGGCTCCAGCACGACCTTGCCACCGGCAGGCAGGATGTTGAGCTTTCCATCCGTGCGCACACGTACGTCATTTACCCGGTCCATCTGACCATCTTCGGTCAGATTGCAAAGCTCAATCACCAGATTGCCGCCACCGCGCACGATGATGTCTTCCATTTTGACCTTGTGGTAATGCCACGGGCATTCCTGATTTTCGCCAACGATCATGATCTTTTCTGCATAGGGCACTTCGCCCGGTTGCCGCAAAATGCCATTGCGCAGGCAAAACAGGATCAAGCCACGCTTGTCAAAATTGCCCTCGCCGTAATCGGTCACGTCCCAGCCCATCTGATGACCACGGCACCATTTGGCCAGATCCGGGTCTGCTTCCCACTGGGCCGGGCTGTAATGGGCCCATTCCGGCAGTTTGAATGCGATGGATGCATAAAGTTCCTTGGCGTGCTCGATGCAGGCATTGATTTCAGAACGCAGCATGGGGGACCTCTTGTAGCGTTTGGGGATGGCCCAACCTTGTGGGCCCAATCAAGTTGGCAGGGTTTTAACACGGTCCGTACCCGATTGCGACCATTTTTGAATGCATTCAATAAAGGGGTTTTGAACGTCACCAACCGGCAATGAGAATTTTCAGTTTGCCTCTTAAACGCCGTTTTTTGTGTTGATACCGGAAAATCAAAGATATGATTTGATCTATGAAATTTCATCTTTCGGGTGTCGGGCAAAGGACGCAAAGGCATGACGCAATCATCGGGGTTTTCAAAAATCGTTGCAGCAATTGTCGTCGCAGGCGGGCTTGCGGCATCGGGTTGGCTGGTCGGGACCGGTATTGAAAACATGCGCGCCCTTGATCGTTACGTGACGGTCAAGGGACTGGCCGAACGCGATGTAAAGGCCGACAAGGCAGTCTGGCCGATCACCTTTGTTGCGACCGATGACGTCTTGCAAAATGCACAAGCCAAGATTGATGCCGATACCAAGACACTTTTTGAATTCCTCGGCAATCATGGCATCGGCCGTGACAGCACCGAATTGCAAAACCTTCAGGTTACCGATCAGCTGGCGCAATCATACCGTTCCGGTCCGATTGAAAGCCGTTATATCGTAAATCAAACCATTCAGGTCCGTACAGATGATGTCGATGCGGTGGTTGCCGCGTCGCAGGATATCGGCAAGTTGCTTCAGGGTGGGGTCGTTCTGGGCGGGCAGGGCTATAACCCGGGGCCGAGTTATCTGTTTACCGGCCTTAACGACATCAAACCCGAAATGATCGCAGCGGCAACCGCCAACGCCCGCGAAGCAGCCCAGCAGTTTGCAGCCGATTCTGGTGGGCAACTGGGTGGTATTCGCCGCGCGACCCAGGGCCTGTTTCAGATACTGGCCGCTGATGGTGCCCCCAATACCATGCAAGCCAACCAGATCAATAAAACCGTGCGCGTGGTCACAACCATGGAATATCTGATCAAGGATTAATCAGGACCAATCCTGTCAGTGACAAGTTGACAGCCGCGTCAAAGCTGGTTTTATGCGCGCCATGGCGCAATTGATCCTGTTTAACAAGCCCTACGGCGTTCTGACCCAGTTCACCGACCGTGAAAACGGCCGGGCGACGCTGGCGGATTATATCAATCTGCCCGGTGTTTATGCCGCCGGCAGGCTGGATCGTGATAGCGAAGGGCTTTTATTGCTGACCGATCACGGGCCACTGAATGCCCAGATCGCCCATCCGAAATACAAGAAAGCCAAAACCTATCTGGTGCAGGTCGATGGGGAACCGACTGACCAAGCACTTGAAGCCCTGCGCAATGGTGTCGAACTTAAAGATGGTATGACGTTACCCGCCCGCGTGCGTCGGATCGAAGAGCCCGCCAATCTGTGGGAGCGTGACCCCCCGGTACGCTATCGCAAGGCCATCCCGACGAGCTGGATTGAACTAAGCATTACCGAAGGCAAAAATCGTCAGGTCAGGCGTATGACTGCCGCTGTCGGTTTTCCAACCTTGCGTCTGATCCGGCATGCCATTGGCGACTGGACCCTTGACGGTCTGGCACCGGGCGAATGGAAGGTGATCGAGGTGGATGCACCCCTGGCAACACACCGGCGTTTGTCCGCGGGTTCTTCCAGGCCACCAAGCCGCGATGAGCTTCTGGTTGCAGACGCTGCGGCCTCCGGCCAAGCAGACACTGCCCAGCCAAAAAGCGCACGACGCAAGGGTGGCTATAAACCCGCCCTTCAGCGCAGCAAGGCACAAAATGCCAAAGAGCCCAGCCACAATGATGGTGGCAAGCCTGTTGCAAAGGGCCGGTCACAAAAGAATGCTCAGGGCCGCAACAAACCGCAAGGCGCTGGACGTGGTAAACCGGCAATGGCAAAAGGCGGTCGTACGCGATCGCGCCCCAACAAAGGATAAACCCGGATGCTGAGTTACTTGCACGGCTTTCACGCCGGGAATTTTGCTGATCTGCACAAACACGCGGCGCTTTGGCTGATCCTGGCGCACCTGCGCAAAAAGAAAAAACCGTTCTGTGTGATTGATACCCATGCCGGGTCCGGGTGGTATGACCTTGGCAGTGAACAAGCGGCCAAAACCGGCGAGTGGAAAGATGGCTATGGTCTGGCGAAGGCCGCATTGGGCGCGCCCGACATGCTGCAACAGTATCTTGACCATGTGGCGGCGTTTGATCCGGTCGCGCACGGTTGGGATTATGGTGTGCGCGAAATGGATGAATATACCGGTCCGTTTTATCCCGGGTCCCCGTTTATCGTGCGCGAAATGTTGCGTGAAGACGATGAACTGGTCCTGATGGAGCTTCACCCGCGCGAATATGAAAACCTGCGTCACAGGGTGAAACGTGACCCGCGTACCCATTTGCACAAACGCGATGGCTACGAAGGATTGGTTGGTATGATGCCGCCCGCCATTCGGCGTGGACTTGTTCTGATGGATCCAAGCTACGACGTAAAGCAGGACTATCAAAAAGCTGCCAACGCGGTGCGTCAGGCGTGGGATAAATGGCCAACTGGCACTTTCATGCTCTGGTATCCGCTCCTTGAAGATGGCTTTGATGCGGAGTTGCGCAGCAGCTTTGCCGCAATCAAGTCAACCGGCGGGGTCATGTGTGCGGAGCTTGCTGCCGATCAGGGGGGCGCAAAGGGCCGGATGCGTGGCACCGGATTGCTTGTGATCAACCCGCCCTGGCAGTTTGACCAACAGCTTGATGAAATCGGGACCTGGTTGGCGAATACCTGCAAATTGCCTGGCCCGGCAAAACACAGCATCCATTGGCTGGTTGCAGCCGCATAAGAAAAGCCCCGACGGCAACCTGCCATCGGGGCTTAATACGTTGGGACGCATCAGAAACTAGATACCAAAGAACGGCTGCAGCAGTTTTGGTAGCAGGCGATTGAATTTCATCGGTGCATCGGTTGCGATCAGGCAGATGCATTCCTCTGCCGTGTCGGCAATTGGTTGATGATCGACATCATCATCAAGGTCCGCGACATCCCCGGCACGGAACCGACCGATTTCGTCGATATAGGATCCCTTGATCAGCAGGGTCATTTCATGACCATGATGCCCATGATCGGGGATAGACACACCCGGTGCGATCTTCATCAGGCGCACCGTGCCTTTGCTTTCGATCGATTTCAGCTGGAAATGTTTCACACCCGGTGACAGCGATTTCCACGGAATATCTTCAAGTGACGTCACATCATCAGGCAGCAATTCGGCAAGCGGCCTTGGCAGCGCAGACATTGCACTACCGGTAATGCTTTCGCCGACCGCAACACGCCGAAGAGATGGCATTTTCTGTGTGGCGATGTTTTCATTCGCCGTTTCACGTTCAAGCATTGCCATGACATGATCAAGGGAATGATCGGCCATCGCCATGCTGCTGGTACTTTCAAGCGCAGCACCGCCCATGGTTTCAAAGCCAGTGACTTTATCACGGCAGTGGGGGCACACAGTCATGTGCGTTGCCACCAAAAGCTCCATCGCCTGGCTTAGCGATCCACTGGCATAATCGATCAACGTCTGATCAGTTGGATGATGTTTGATGTTCATGCGACACCTTCCAGTCCACCGCGCAACTTGCCCAGCGCAAGCCGCAGACGGGATTTTACCGTCCCCAGCGGGATATCAAGACGCTCTGCGATTTCACTGTGTGAGCAATCTTCAAAAAACGACAATTCTACGACCACCTTCTGATCGGCTGGCAATTCCTGCATCGCGGCTTTGACAAGGACGGCTTCCTGATCGCGGTTGACGACTTCGTCTGCCAGCGGATCTCCGTCAATAATCAAAGTCGGGTCGGAATCATCAACCTCGATATGTTTACGTTGCCGGAACCGGTCAATTCGCAGGTTCCTGGCGATTGTGAAAATCCACGTGCTGGCTGCTGCCTTAGAAGGGTCAAACAGGTGCGCTTTACGCCAAACCTGCATCATTGCTTCCTGTGCCAGTTCCTCGGCGGTTTCTGAATTGCCGCCAAACCGGAACATGTACGCCTTCACCCGCGGTGCAAAATGCGCAAACAATTGCGCAAAAGCTTCCCGATTGCGCGACGTGGCAATGGAAACAATCCAGTCGGCACATTTTTTCGCTTCGACCGGATCTGCTGGCCCGGTGCGTCGTGTTGTGGTGCCGCTCATTCTGGTTTCAGGTCCCCTCTGGGGCCGCGCCAAGATCGTGTTCATCATACAAATCTTACGGCGGCTGCATTCATTTGGATCAGATAAAAATGTACGTTCTGCGCCAGATACTTACAATCAGGGGCGGCAAATAAATCCTTGTGATCCGTACAATCTTGCGATCCGTACTAATATGTAGATTGAAAACTTTAACTACAAGCGGGGCGGACCGATATGAACTCAGTCACTTCGGGTAAACTCAACATCGCTGTCGTCGGCTCCGGTATTTCGGGTCTGTCAGCCGCCTGGCTGCTTAGCCAACCCCACAATGTGACCTTGTATGAAAAGGATGATCGGCCCGGCGGTCATTCCAATACGGTTGATGCCGGGCAAACCCCGGTTGATACCGGTTTCATCGTTTACAATACCCGCTGTTACCCGAATTTATGTGCGTTGTTTGATCATTTGAACGTGGAAACAACGCCGACTGATATGTCCTTTGCGGCCTCGATGGATGAAGGTGGTTTGGAATATGGTGGTAGCGATCTGGCATCGCTTTTTGCCCAGAAACGCAATATCGTTCGTCCGCGTTTTTTGAAAATGGTCCGCGATATTTTGCGCTTCTATCGCGAAGCCCCGGCAGCACTTGAGGACGGTACTGCCCAACACATCAGTCTTGGTGACTATCTGCGCGACAAACGTTATTCCCAATCCTTTATCAATGATCATTTGCTGCCGATGGGGGCAGCAATCTGGTCAACGCCTGTTGATACCATGTTGGCTTACCCCTTGGCCGCATTTGTGCGGTTCTGTCAGAACCACGGCCTGTTGCAGATCAAGGACCGGCCGCAATGGCGCACGGTTGTCGGTGGGTCGCGCGAGTATGTTAAACGCATGACTGCGGGAATCTCGGGCGGCGTTGTGCTTGACCGTGCGATTGCCAAAGTCGGAAAAACCACATCGGGGCGTGCCTATGTCGAAGACCGATATGGCAAGCGCGAGGAATATGACCATGTAGTTCTGGCCTGCCATGGGGATCAGGCACTTGCCCTGCAGGAAAACCCGATGCCCAAGGTCACAGAATTGCTTTCGGCATTTAAGTACGAGCGCAACCTTGCCATCTTGCACAATGACGCCAGCCTGATGCCGAAAAACCAAAAGGTATGGTCAAGCTGGAACTATCTGGCCGAGGAACACGACGGCGAGAAGAAGGTCTGTGTCACCTATTGGATGAACCGCCTACAGCACCTTGACGACAATCAGCCCTTGTTTGTCACGCTGAACCCGCCACGCCATCCTGCAGATGGTAGTGTGATCCGATCCTTTTTGTATGACCATCCGTTGTTTGATGGCGGTGCAATGGCCGCGCAAAAGGACCTTTGGTCTATTCAGGGTGTTGATAATATTTGGTATTGCGGCAGTTACTTTGGGTATGGCTTCCATGAGGATGGCATTCAATCGGGCCTTGCCGTGGCCGAGGCAATTGGTGGTGTGCGGCGTCCTTGGAATGTCGAAAATGAAAGCGGCCGTATCCATCTTGGCGATACGGCAGCTTTGCAATCCAGTGAGGCCGCATGAGAAACACACATTCGGCCAAACGCACTTCTGCGCTTTACGAAGGGGTGGTAACCCATCACCGACTGCGCCCAAAACAGCACAAGCTGCGTTACCGTGTGTTTTCCTTCCTGCTTGATCTTGATGAAATCGATGATCTTGCCGCGAAATTCAGGCTGTTTAGCCGCAATCGCTTTAACCTGTTTTCCTTCCACGACCGTGATCATGCCGATGGTCAAACGGGTGATCTGCGCACCCGGCTTGAAGGTATTCTGGCCGAACATGACCTGCGTGATTGTGCGCACAAAATTCGATTGCTGTGCTATCCGCGCTTGCTTGGTTTCGTGTTTAATCCGCTTTCGGTTTACTTCTGCCACCGGGCGGATGGCTCGGTCGGGGCGGTGCTATATGAAGTCTCCAACACCTTTGGTGATCGTCATAGTTATCTGATCCCGGTCGGTGAGGACGGGCTTGATCACAAGAACGTTCTGCGCCAATCCTGTGCCAAGGGGCTTTATGTTTCACCCTTTATCGACATGGTAGCGGATTATCATTTCCGTATTCGCATTCCGGGCGAAAATGTTGCCGTCACCATTCGGGAAACCGATGCCAATGGGGTTTTCCTGAATGCGGCCTTTGTCGGTGATCGAACCGAACTTTCCGACCGTAAACTATTAGGAGCGTTCATTCGTTACCCGCTGATGACCTTGAAGGTTGTCGCTGGAATCCACTGGGAAGCGCTTCATCTTTGGCGCAAGGGAATGACGTTCCACAAACGCCCGGCACCGCCCCAAAATGCGGTCACCTATGTGCTGGAAACAGGGACTGCAGCGGCCCAAGCAGGAAAGAGATAAGAAAAATGTCAAACCGCAATCGTGATGCTTCCGGATTTGCAGTTCCTCTGCGCGACCGTCTGTTGCCGATGCTTGGCAGCATGACCGGCAGTAGAAGTCTTTTGAAAGCCATGCTCAAACGGGTTCTGGCGCATTTGCATTACGGGCGTTTGACGATTGTGTTGCCTGACAATGATACTTTCCATTTTACCGGCGAACGCGAAACCGATCTGCGCGCGGCCATTCACATCCATGACTGGCAGGCGATCCGCAAACTTGCGACCGGTGGTGATGTCGCCTTTGCCGAGGCTTATATCGATGGCAGCTGGAGCAGCCCGGATCTGACGCATTTGATGCAGTTTGCGATGCTCAATGAAACGATCGTGCGCGCGCGCCTTGCTGGCGGCTTTCTTGCCCGCACAGTTGCGCGGATTGGCCATTTGCGCAACAGCAACTCGCTTGAAGGGTCAAAGCGCAATATCTCCTATCATTATGACCTCGGGAATGAATTTTACCGGTCCTGGCTTGATCCCAGCATGACCTACTCGTCGGGTTATTATGTTGACGCCGATATGTCGCTCGAAGCAGCTCAAACCGCGAAATACGAACGCATATGTCAATTGGCCGACCTAAAGCCGGGTGAAGATATCCTTGAAGTCGGATGTGGATGGGGCGGCTTTGCCGAACTTGCCGCAGGCAAATATCGTGGCAATGTTACCGGACTTACATTGTCAAGAGAACAGCATGCCTTTGCACGTCAACGCCTGTTGATGCAGGGCTTGAATGATCGCACTGATATCGTGTTGCGCGACTACCGGCACGAAGAAGGCCGCTATGACAAGATCGTTTCAATCGAAATGTTCGAAGCCGTCGGTGAAGAACATTGGCCAACCTATTTTGAAATGATCCGCAAGCGCCTGAAGCCGGGTGGCAAAGCTGTGCTGCAAATCATCACCATTGACGATGATCGGTTTGAAACCTATCGCAAGGGTGCGGATTTCATTCAGCGCTATATCTTCCCGGGCGGGATGTTGCCATCGCCAACCGCCCTCTCGGCGGCAGTTGCAAAAGCCGGACTTTCCCTCAAAGAGTCTGAGTTCTTTGGCAAATCCTATGCCCGGACTTTGGCCGAGTGGCAACGTCGCTTCCAGCATGGCTGGGACGGGGTCGCCAAGCAGGGGTTTGATCTGCGGTTCAAACGCATGTGGGAATATTATCTGGCTTATTGCGAAACCGGGTTTGACCGGGGATCGATCGATGTCGGTCTGTTCGTGATCGAACATCCGCAAAATGCGACCATCTGAGTCCGCACCCCAAACGTCCATTTTCTATGCGCTTCCGGCGATGGCTGCTGCCGTGCCGACGATCCCGGCCTATGTTTTGTTGCCAAGTTATTATGGTGATGATCTTGGGCTTGGCCTGACGGTTACAGGTGCGGTCTTGTTATTGGTGCGTATGATCGACATGCTGACCGACCCTATCGTCGGTTGGCTGTCAGACCGTTCCGGTATGCGCAAAATCTGGGTGGGATTTGGTGCGGTTATTGCCGGGTTTGGGCTTTGGCACTTGTTTACCCCGCCGCCCCAGCCAGATGCGATTTACCTGCTTGTGTGGGCCAGCGTGTTGTTTTTGGGTTGGACCCTGTTTCAGGTTCCCTATCTGGCATGGGGGGCTGATCTTTCCGGTGATTACAGGAAGCGCACATCACTGACCGCCATGCGCGAAGCAGCAGGCTTGATCGGGATTGTTCTTGCAGGTGCAGTTCCGGTTTTGATCAATGCGGCTGACCGGGCAGAAGAAATCAGAACACTTGCCACCGTGACGCTGACTTTGGGTGCCGTTTTTGTTGCCCTTTTGCTGTGGCAGGTGCCCGACCCGGTTGCGCAGCAAAAACGCATCAAGACAGCGCCAATGGGTAATTTGACTGTCACCATTCGCCTTGGTTTTCGTAGTTTGCGTGACAATCGATTGTTCATGCGTTTGTTGGGCGCATGGATGATCAACGGGCTGGCAGCAGGATTGCCGGCCGTCTGTTTCCCATTGTTTGTGCGTTATTACCTCAAGCTGGATCAGGACAGCGAAAATATCCTGATCCTTTTGTATTTCGCCGCAGCAATTATTGCCATTCCGCTGTGGGTGATCATGGCAGGGCGCATTGGCAAACATCGGGCCTGGTGTGCGGCCATGATAATGGCGATTGTCGCCTTTGGTTTTGTGCCGGTCCTTGGTGCCGGGGATATGGCCGGATTTGCCGTTATTTGTCTTGTGACCGGTGCCGCATTGGGAGCCGACCTTGCATTGCCACCGGCCATTCAGGCCGATGTTGATGATTGGGATCGCTACCGTTTTGGTGCGCGGCGCACCGCGCTTTTATTTGCCCTTTGGAACATGACCAACAAGCTTGCCATGGCGCTGGCAGCCGGGATTGCCTTGCCAATTCTTGGCGCCTTTGGCCTGACCGACGCGGGGGTTGAAAAAACCGGTGCCTTGGTGGTGCTGGTTTTGATCTATGCCGTTATCCCCGTCGTACTAAAAGCAGGAGCAATCGGGATGATGTGGCGCTTTCCACTAGACAGTACCCATCAGGTTGCCATTCGTCGGCGCCTTTCACGCCGCACCGTTTGATCTTGGGGACTTCGGGACAGGAGAAAATCGATGCTGCGTAAGACAATGGTGCTGTGTCTATTGGTGCTTTTAACCGGATGTGGGTCGATGAAACCGCAGGATTTTGCGCAAAAGCAACCCCGCTTCGATGTGTTTGATTACTTCGAAGGTAACAGCCGGGCCTGGGGAATTTTCGAAGATCGGTTTGGTACACTGCGACGCCAGTTCACGGTTGATATAACCGGGACCGTGTCAGACGGTGTGCTGACGTTGGAAGAAGACTTCATCTACGATGACGGTGAAACCGATCGCCGGGTTTGGACCATCACGCGGATAAGCGATCACATCTACGAAGGCCGTGCCGATGACATCATTGGTACAGCTGAAGGCATTCAATACGGCAATGCGCTGAACTGGTCATATGACATGGATCTTAAGGTCGGAGATGGCGCATGGCGTGTCGGTTTTGATGACTGGATGTTCCTGCAGCCTGACGGGGTTCTGGTCAATCGGGCGCGGGTTAAGAAATGGGGCTTTGAGATTGGCGAAGTCACACTGTTCTTCACCAGGGCTAGAAGTCATGCCAATGACTGAAATGGCATGACTTCTAGCCCTGGGACCCAACACGTCGCGCAAGCCGCTGAATGATCCAGCGCAGCACGGGGATTTTGGCATAAAACTTTTGCCCGGAATCCCAATGATCAGTATGTGACCTCAGCAAAGTGCCATCGTCATTAAAGGTAACTTCCGACATGCCGGTAAAGTCCCACTGGCCAATCACCGGAACCTTGGCGCTAAAATGCCAACGCAAAAATCCCATATCCCCATCAACTGCCCGATGTGTGACGACGAAACTCGGGTTTTCCGCATCGGTAAAGGCTTTTGCCAGATAGGAGCTGACCTGTTTGGGGCCCTTTACGGTGGTAAAGGGGTCGCAAAACACAAAATCATCTGTCACAAGATCAGCAAGCTGGTCGACTGTTTCTGGCGACAGGCTTTCATAATACGCAGCATAGACGCCCAGTAGGTGGCGTTGTCTGTCGATGACTTCGTTCATGCTCGGACCAGTTTACGCATCAGTTTAAAGAAAAGCGGATATGGCAAAATACGCGTCAGCTTCAATTGCCGCACGAAAGGTGGTGGGAAGGCAATTTCAAAATCGTTGTTGCCACAAAGTCCACGATACAGGTAGTCAGCAGCCTGTTCCGGCGTCAGCAAATAGGGCATCGCAAAATCGTTCTTATCGGTCAAACGGGTTTTAACGAATCCCGGATTAATCACGCGCAGTAAAACGCCGCTGCCGGTCAGTTCGGTATGAAGCGATTCACACAAATTGATCAGTGCCGCCTTGGTTGGGCCATAGGCGGATGCATTGGGCAAACCGCGATAGCCTGCGACGGATGCAACAACGGCAATCTCGCCCGATCTTTCAGCTCGCATCTTTGATAACAATGGCTCCAGACAGTTCACGATCCCCATATAATTGGTATCCACGTGACTGCGGATGGTTTCGGCGGAAAATGCAGTTAGTTTCATCGGCGAATACATTCCGGCGGCCAAAACCACCAGGTCAGGCAGGCCAAATTGGCTTTCGACCGTACTGAATGCGGACTTAACGGAATTTGGATCGGTAACATCGACGGCAATCGGCGTCATATTGGGGTTTTGGGCCGAAATATCGCGAAGTTTATCGGCATTTCGCGCCGAAATGATGATTTTTTGATCCGGAGACGTCGGGGTGTCATGGAATTTTTGCGCAAGGGCTGCACCGATTCCCGAAGATGCTCCGACGATCCAGATGGTCTGGAATTTCTTTTTCATTCTGGGTCCTTGTGTGCGGTATCTGTCGCACAATTCATGCAGCGATATGTGATGGTTGATCCGTCCCGTGCCTTGAATTGAAGGCCAACCCACCGGCCATCGGAATCATACCATGCATTGGTTTCAAGCTCGCCGTCATAGGTGAACTGGGTTGCGCGCAGCGTTCCGGTTGAGGTGCGCAGCATTTCACTGTCCGATGCGGTAATGCTGACCATATTTGGTTTGCCGGTGATGGTGTTTAAAACCGCACGGCTGCCCAAAACGCCACAATGCCAGTGATCGGTCGGGAAAATACCAGGCGGCAGGGTCTGATCGCCATCCGGGCCACTGACAATAAGCTGTCCCTGATCGCGTTTGGCGCTGACCTTCGTTTCGTCGCCATCATCATCGACCACAACCGACATCGCGGCGAGCTGATTGCCCTGCCACAGGCTTTCGGAGCGATAGTAAAAGCTGTACGCGTTAAAACCCAGAAAACTGATGTTGATATTGCTTTGGGCAATAACCTGAAGCCCGTCACGCCCGCGATTGAACTGCACAATGTGACTGCCCACCGGTGCATCATTGCGCCGGATCTGAAAACGAAGCTCATTACCGTACCGTTTGACCGGATCAAACCCGGCACAGGCATCAGGTGCCTCGAACGCATTTGTCAGTTTGGTCTGATCCACAAGGGCGTTTTGCACAGCCATGCCTGTCGTCTGCGGTATGGCAGCCGCAGCCGACGACAGGGCAATGACGCCGGCAAATGCCAAAGTTCCAAGCAGGTATCGGATCGGGAATACCAATTGCGTTTTCATGATCGTCACCGCATGCGTGATTAAACAAGTTGAACAAGTGATTGTTCTTTCTTGTTACGTATGGCGGGCAATAGCAGATCAAACGTCATCATCATTGCCGGGCAGGGCGCGATGGGGTAAAGCAGGGGCAGATATGAAAGGCCACGCCATGCTTCACCCGATTGCCGAAGACCTCATTGCGCATGTATTGCACCGCGACTCAAACGTCATCGTGCTCAACAAGCCACCGGGACTGGCTTCACATGGCGGGCCGAAAACCTATTTCCATGTCGATGCTTATCTGCCGGATTTGAAATTCGGCATTCAGCCGGAACCAACCCTAGCCCATCGTCTGGATCGGGATACGGCAGGCTGTCTGTTGCTGTGTCGTCATCCGAAATCATCAAAAAAGATCACCCGTCTGTTTACCGAAAAGAAGATCGGCAAGACCTATTGGGCGGTGGTGCGCGGGGCGATGGCCGATGACCATGGCTTCATCGATGCGCCGATTGGCAAGATCAATGATGAAAGCGGCTGGACCATGCTGGTCCATGAAGACGGTCAGCCATCCAAAACCGAATACAAGGTCCTGGGGCGTGGCAAAGACGCCGATGACAAAGATATCTCATGGCTTGAACTGATCCCCCATACCGGGCGCACGCATCAGCTACGTGTGCATCTTGATCATGTCGGACATCCGGTGGTGGGTGACCCGTTCTATGGCCGGGGCGATGAACCGCCGATCTTTGGTGCGCCGCCGACCTTGATGCTGCTGTCACGCCAAATCATCATTCCCTTCCATGCCGACCGTGATCCGGTCATTGTCGATGCACCGCCGCCAGAACTGATGCGTCCGGGCCTGTCGGCTTGTGGCTATAACGGCGATTATGCCGCCCATGCGACGTCAATTGATGCTCAGTACACCGGCGATGACAGCGATACTGAAGGCCGACAGTAACGTTTCCAGCGTGATGATGGATGCCATTGCCTCGGGGTCGCCATTTAACTGGCGCGCAAGAATATAGGCATTCCCCGCGCACGGCATTCCGGCGTACAGAACTCCCATTGCCAATGTCATGCCCTCTACCCCTGCCAGATGCAGGCAGATGCCCGTAATCACCGGCAGGATGGCAAGCTTGATGGTGGTTGAAAGCGCGATACCGCCCAGTGCCTGTTTGTCGATGACAAATTTCAAACCCGCCCCTACGGACAAAAGGCTCAGTGGCAAGGCTGCTGTCTTGAAAAGGGCAACCGTATTTTCAATTGGCAGCGGAACATGAATGTTGCTCACATTCAGGATCGCACCGGCCCCGGCCGCCAGAATGATCGGGTTTTTGATCAGGCCTGCGACGATGCGCCTGAAGTTGCTTTTCCCGCCGCTAAACGCGCTTAAGACCACAACACCCAGCATATTGGTGACAATCACCATCACCGCGATAAACACGATGGCCAACGCCAAACCCTTGCTGCCATAAAAAGCATCGGCAACCGCAAGCAGAACATAACTGTTATAGCGAACCGCGCCTTGAAAGATGGATGTAAAAAGCGGTGTGTTACGCGTGATCACCCTGCGCAGCAGCAGCAAGACACCCGACAGCCCCAAGGTCGCAGCCAAGGTTACACTGACCGCGGTTCCGGCGTTGCCACTTGAAAAATCGGCACGATAAATCTCGACGATCAGAAGCGATGGCAACAACAGATAATAGGTCAGCCGGTCAATCCCGGCCCAGATGTCCGCGCTTGTGATCAGAAAACGTTTCAATGCTGCGCCAACCAAGATGGCAGCAAAAATCGGAAAGATCGCAGCGATCAGTTCATAGGTAAGTTGCATGGCGGGTGGGGCGCTCCGACGGGGGCAGCTGGTATGGTGGGGCGTTCAGATAACAGGCGCTTATACCGTGCGGTTGCTGTAATCGGCAAAGACCTGTTCGGGGGAATGATCGCGGTATTGTTCGCAGATTTCCTCGAACTTTGGATTGCTGATCAGAAGGTCTGCGGTGCTTTGATTGCAGGCAATCGGCACTTCATAAAGGTTGGCAAGCCGGATCAGGGCGCGCACATCGACATCGTGGGGGTGCGGGGTCATCGGATCGGTGAAAAAGAACATGGCTTGCAGTTCACGATGGGCAATCATCGATCCAAGCTGCTGATCGCCGCCAAATGGCCCGCTTTTAAGCGGATGAATATCAAACTCGGGAAAACGTTCCTGCAACACCCTTCCGGTGGTGCCGGTGGCAAAGATGCGCATCTTGGCAAAAGCACCCGTGTGCTTGGCCAACCAGTCAGCCATTTCGCGTTTGCGACGGTCATGGGCGACAACACCAACTGAAAGCACCATTTTTTCAATCTCCGGACCAGTAAAGAGGATTGGTCATACTAATCCCGAATGCGACCATCCGTCACGCCCCAAAAGTCAGACAAATATGGAAAACAAAGATAGCTGAATGGCTTAGGGCGTATTTGGTTTAGGTTGAAGCCTTTTGTCTGAATCATTCTTTTACCCTGCTAAACGGCAAACGCTCTGGGCAGGGGTAAGGGGCGCACAAACCAAAACGGCCGTCCCAATGGGACGGCCGTTTGTCGTTCAGACAGATGCCTGATGCATTACATGTGGATTGCGCGTTTGTCTGCGTCCAGTGCGGCTTCCTTGACGGATTCGCCAAGGGCCGGGTGGGCGTGGCAGGTGCGCGCGATGTCTTCGGCAGAAGCGCCGTATTCCATCGCCAGAACCACTTCGGCAATCAGATCGCCTGCAGCCGGGCCGACAATATGCGCGCCGACGACACGGTGCGTTTTCTTGTCTTCAATGATTTTAACAAAGCCCTCGGTGCTTTCCATTGCCTTGGCACGGCCATTGGCAGTGAAGGGGAATTTGCCGACTTTGTAGTCTGCGCCTTCTTCCTTAAGCTGTTCTTCGGTTTTGCCAACCGATGCAACTTCCGGCCAGGTGTAAACAACACCCGGGACCTTGCCGTAATCGACATGGCCTTCTTCGCCTGCGATCATTTCTGCCAGGGCAACCCCGTCTTCCTCGGCCTTGTGGGCCAGCATCGGACCGGCAATCGCATCACCAATCGCAAAGATGCCGCCAACATTGGTCTGGAAGTATTCGTCGGTTTTGACACGACCACGGTCGTCAAGCTCAACGCCGACACCATCCAGGCCAAGGCCATCGATGTACGGACGACGGCCGATGGCCACCAGAACCACGTCAGCCTTGAGTTCCTCTGCATCGCCGCCTTTGGACGGCTCAACAGTCAGGGTCACGCCAGACTTGGTGGTTTTGGCCCCGGTAACCTTGTGACCGAGTTTGAATTCAAGGCCCTGCTTGGTAAAGATGCGCTGGGTCTGTTTGACCAGATCGCCATCCATGCCCGGCAGAATGCGGTCAAGGAATTCAACAACGGTGACTTCGGCACCAAGACGACGCCAGACGGAACCAAGTTCCAGACCGATCACGCCCGCACCAATGACAACCATCTTCTTGGGCACTTTGGAAAGTTCCAATGCGCCGGTCGAGGAGACAATTTTTTTCTCGTCAATCTCGACACCTGGCAGCGGGGTGACTTCCGAACCCGTCGCAATGACGATGTTCTTGGCAGTCAGGGCTTCTTCGCCACCCTCAAGAAGGGCAACCTTGACTTCGGTCGGCGAGGTGATCTCGCCAGCACCTTTGACATAGGTAATCTTGTTCTTCTTGAACAGGAATTCGATCCCTTTGACATTGCTGTCAACGACCTTGTCCTTACGGGCCATCATCTTTTCGATGTTGACCTTCGGCTTGGAGACTTCGATGCCGTGGGTATCGAAATGCTCGGTTGCTTCTTCGAACAGGTGGGATGAATGCAGCAGGGCCTTGGACGGGATGCAACCTACATTAAGGCAGGTACCGCCAAGTGTGCCGCGTTTTTCAACGCAGGCAACCTTAAGACCAAGCTGTGCGGCGCGGATGGCGCAAACATAACCGCCAGGACCGCCACCGATCACGACAACGTCGTAGTTCTCACTCATGAGTTCTGTGATCCTTTTGTCTGATCAGATGTCGAGCAGAATGCGTTCCGGGTTCTCGATGCATTCCTTGACGCGTACCAGGAAGGAAACGGCTTCGCGGCCGTCAATGATACGGTGGTCATAGGACAATGCCAGATACATCATTGGACGAATTTCGACTTTGCCGTCGATTGCGACCGGGCGCATCTGGGTTTTATGCATACCAAGAATACCGGACTGCGGTGCATTCAGGATCGGCGATGACAGAAGCGATCCAAAGACACCACCGTTCGAGATGGTGAAGGAACCGCCGGTCATTTCATCCATGCCGAGTTTACCGTCACGTGCACGCTTGCCGAAATCAACAATGGTGCTTTCCAGTTCGGAGAAGGTTTTTTCTTCTGCCGAACGGATAACCGGAACAACCAGACCCTGCGGCGTGCCGACAGCAACGCCGATATCGCAGTAGTTCTTATAGATGAAGCTGGTGCCGTCGATCTCGGCATTCACCGCCGGCCATTCTTTGAGTGCCGTGGTGCAGGCTTTGATGAAGAAGGACATGAAGCCAAGCTTCACACCGTGTTTCTTCTCGAAACCTTCTTTGTATTTGTTACGGCAAGCCAGAAGGTTGGTCATGTCCACTTCGTTATAAGTGGTCAGCATGGCCGCAGTGTTCTGGGCTTCTTTCAGGCGGCGCGCGATGGTTTGGCGCAGCTTGGACATTTTGACACGCTCTTCGCCGTCACGCAGTTCGCGTTCGGGTTTCGGTGCCGCCGGTGCGCTTGGTGCCGGGGCAGCAACGCGCGAAGCAGATCCGCCACCTTCGAGGAAGTTCAGAACGTCGCCTTTGGTCAGGCGGCCGTCTTTGCCCGTTGCCGGGATTTTTGACGGATCAAGGTTCTTGTCCTCGACCAGTTTGCGAACGGCCGGTGCCAGCGGGTGGTCGGAGTTTGACGTAGTTGCTGCTGCCGGTGCGGCTGCAGGGGCTGCTTTCGGCTCTTCTTTTTTGGCCGGAGCTTCTTCTTTTTTCTCGGCCGGGGCTTCTTCCTTGGCCGGTTCATCAGAAGCAGCAGCGCCTTCAGCACCTTCGTCGATCTGTGCGATCAGCGCGCCAACTTCAACTTCGTCGCCTTCTGCAACAACCAGTTCGGCAATCGCGCCAGCAACAGGTGCGTTGACTTCAACGGTAACCTTGTCGGTTTCAAGTTCGACAATCGGTTCATCGGCTGCAACAGCTTCACCAACTTTTTTGTACCATTTTGCCACGGTGGCTTCAGATACAGATTCGCCCAACGCGGGAACTTTAACTTCAGTCGCCATTTTTTCCTCGACCGTTTTTAATCAGGCAGTGTGGGTCTGCCAGGATACGAATGAATTCTTAATGAACGTATCGGACGGGCGATTTCTCGCCCGTCCGGTAAGGTTACTAGACGCTTAGTGCCTTATCGACCAGTTCGGCCTGCTCACGCAGGTGGGCCTTCAGAAGACCCGTTGCCGGCGACGCAGATGCTGCGCGACCAACGTAAACAGGACGTGCCGTCTTGTGCTTGATGCTTGCCAGGGTGGCTTCGATCCGGCGGTCAACAAAGTACCAGGAACCCATGTTTTCGGATTCTTCCTGACACCAGACCACATCAGCATTCGGGTATTTGGCCAATTCCGTAGCAAGTTCCTTTTCCGGCCACGGATAAAGCTGTTCGACACGGACAAGCGCAACATCTTCGATGCCACGGTTTTCACGTTCGGCAAGCAGATCGTAATAGACCTTGCCCGACGACAGAACGACGCGTTTGACCTTCTTGTCGTCAACCAGCTTGCCGGTTTCACTGATCACAGTCTGGAACTTCGTGCCCGGACCGAATTCGGACAGGGACGATACAGCCTGCTTGTGACGCAGAAGCGATTTCGGCGTCATCAGGATCAGCGGTTTACGGAAGGAGCGACGGATCTGACGGCGCAGGATGTGGTAATAGTTTGCCGGTGTCGTACAGTTCGCCACCTGCATGTTGTTTTCACCACAAAGCTGCAGGTAACGTTCCAGACGTGCCGAACTATGTTCCGGACCCTGGCCTTCGTAACCGTGCGGCAGAAGCATCACCAGACCCGACATACGCAGCCACTTGGCTTCGCCCGAGCTGATGAACTGGTCAATGATGACCTGTGCACCGTTGGCAAAATCACCGAACTGGGCTTCCCAGAGAACCAGCGAATGCGGTTCTGCAAGGGTGATGCCATATTCAAAGCCAAGAACACCTGCTTCGGACAGAGGCGAGTTGAGTACTTCAAGCTCGGCCTGGCCGGTACGGATGTTGTTAAGCGGGGTGTATTTTGCCTCGTTGGTCTGATCGATCAGTTTGGCATGACGCTGCGAGAAGGTGCCACGCTGGCAATCCTGACCCGACAGACGCACTGGCGTGCCTTCGCACATCAGGGTGCCGAATGCCAGGGCTTCGCCCGTTGCCCAATCAATGCCCTCGCCGGTTTCAAACATCTTGGCTTTGCCCTTCAACTGACGAAGGATCTTGCGGTTGATGTCATAATCACTTGGCGGGGTCGAAAGCGCCCGGCCAACTTCCTGCAACAGGTCGTTGTCAACACCGGTCTCACCGATCCAGTCCGCATCGTCGCTGTGCGAGGATGCAAGACCCGACCATTTGCCTTCAAGCCAGTCAGCCTTGTTCGGACGGTAGTTTTCTGACGCCTTGAATTCTTCATCAAGATAATCCTGGAACGACTTGTCCAGTTCCTTGATGCGTTCTTCGGTCAGAAGACCTTCCTTGATCAGCTTCTGTGCATAGATGTCTTTGGTGGTCGGGTGTTTGCCGATCACGTCATACATCTTGGGCTGGGTGAATGCCGGTTCGTCGCTTTCGTTATGGCCAAAGCGGCGATAGCAGAACATGTCGATGACAACGTCCTGTTTGAATTCCTGACGGAATTCGGTCGCGATGCGGGCCGCATGGACCACAGCTTCGGGGTCGTCACCATTGACGTGCAGGATCGGTGCCTGAACGACTTTGGCAATGTCCGAGCAATAGGGCGACGAACGGGAATCGGTTGGTTTGGTCGTGAAACCGATCTGGTTGTTGACCACAAAGTGGATCGTACCACCGGTACGATAGCCTTTGAGGTGAGACAGATCGAAGGTTTCCGCCACAAGACCCTGACCGGCAAAGGCCGCATCACCATGCAGAAGGATACCCATAACCTGCTCGCGTGCGGTGTCTTTGCGCTGGGCTTGCTTGGCGCGGACCTTGCCAAGGACAACAGTGTTCACCGCTTCAAGGTGCGACGGGTTTGCCGTCAGCGAAAGGTGAACGACATTGCCGTCAAACTCGCGGTCGGCAGATGTACCAAGGTGATATTTAACATCACCCGAGCCCATCACGTCGTCCGGCTTGGACGGGTTGCCCATGAATTCCGAGAAAATCGCACGGAACGGCTTGCTCATGACGTTGGCAAGAACGTTCAGACGACCACGGTGCGGCATGCCGAATACAACCTCGCGGATGCCAAGCTGGCTGCCGCGTTTAAGGATCTGTTCCATTGCCGGGATCAGGGCTTCGCCACCGTCAACGCCGAAACGCTTGGTGCCAACATATTTGGTGTGCAGATAGTTTTCAAAGCCTTCGGCTTCGACCAGGCGCTCAAGGATGGCTTCCTTGCCGCGTGCAGTGAACTGCGTCTGGTTGCCGATGCTTTCGATCCGCTGCTGAATCCAGGACTTCTGTTCAGGTTCCTGGATGTGCATGAATTCGATACCGATCGACCCGCAATAGGTTCTGCGTGCCAGCGAAACGATCTGGCGGATGGTCGCGGTTTCAAGACCCAGAACATGGGCGATGAAAATCGGACGGTCCAGATCGGCTTCGGTAAAGCCATAGGTCTTGGGATCAAGTTCCGGATGCGGTTCACGCGGGGTCAGACCCAGCGGATCCAGATGCGCTTCGAGATGGCCACGGACCCGGTAGGACCGGATCAGCATCAGGGCGCGAATGGAATCATTGGCCGCAGCACGAATGGCATCAGAATTAACCGGGCCAGCCGAGGGTGCTGCATGAGGTGCCGGTGCGTAGCCCGCCTGGGCTGGACGTTCGGCATGCCCCTGTGAGACGTCGTATCCCTCCATACCGCCGACAACCTTGGTTTCCCGTGGCTGCCAGCTGGGTCCACGCATTTCTGCGAGAAGATCGGAGGCGTCGTCCTGCAACCCGTCAAAAAACTCAGCCCAGCTCTGGTCAACCGCAGACGGGCTTTCCAGATACCGGGCGTAAAGTTCAGCGATGTAGGTTGCGTTCGACTCGTTTAGAATCGTGTCGAGATCTTGAGGTTTCATTTGTGGTCTTGGAAGGCATGGTCCCCAAGAAGGACCACGCCCCCCCTTGCCTTTCCTCTGACTACCTGGATTAGCCCTTCAAAGCCTTCAGCATGGTCGAGCCGAGGCTTGCCGGGGAATCGGCAACAAGAACGCCAGCGCTGCGCATTGCGTCCATTTTCGCATCCGCAGTGCCTTTGCCGCCGGAGATGATCGCACCGGCATGGCCCATGCGTTTACCCGGAGGTGCGGTTACACCGGCGATGAAGCCAGCGACCGGTTTCTTGACCGAGGAAGCCTGCAGGAATTCACATGCTTCTTCTTCAGCCGAACCACCGATTTCACCGATCATGATGATGCCTTCGGTTTCCGGATCCTTCAGGAACAGGTCGAGGCAGTCGATGAAGTTGGTGCCGTTGACCGGGTCACCACCAATACCGATACAGGTCGACTGACCCAGCCCTGCGGCCGTGGTCTGTGCAACTGCTTCGTAGGTGAGCGTACCGGAGCGCGAAACGATACCGATTTTACCGCGGCGGTGAATGTGACCCGGCATGATGCCGATTTTGCATTCATCCGGGGTGATAACACCCGGGCAGTTCGGACCGATCAGGCGGGTCGAAGAACCTTCGAGCGCGCGCTTCACACGGACCATGTCAGCAACCGGAATGCCTTCGGTGATGCAAACAGCCAGTTCGACTTTGGCGTCGATGGCTTCAAGGATTGCATCTGCTGCGAAGGGCGGCGGAACATAAATGACCGAGGCATTGGCCCCGGTTACGTGAACCGCTTCGTCAACCGTGTTGAAAACCGGGAGGTCAAGGTGCTTGGTGCCGCCTTTACCCGGGGTTACACCGCCAACCATTTTGGTGCCGTATGCCAGTGCCTGTTCGCTGTGGAAAGTACCCTGCGAACCAGTGAAACCCTGGCAGATAACTTTGGTGTTTTTATCGACGAGAACAGCCATAGTTACGCGGCCTCCTTCACAGCTTTGACCACCTTCTCGGCGGCATCGGCAAGGTTGTCAGCCGAAACAATCGGCAGACCCGATTCTTCGAGGATCTTCTTGCCAAGTTCGACATTGGTACCTTCAAGGCGAACGACCAGCGGGACGTTCAGGCTGACTTCGCGGGCTGCTGCCACAACGCCGTCTGCAATCACGTCACAACGCATGATACCGCCAAAGATGTTGACCAGGATGCCTTCGACATTCGGATCAGACAGGATCAGCTTGAAGGCCGTGGTCACGCGTTCTTTGGTTGCGCCGCCACCAACGTCAAGGAAGTTTGCCGGTTCGCCACCATAGAGCTTGATGATGTCCATGGTCGCCATGGCAAGGCCTGCGCCGTTGACCATGCAGCCGATGGTGCCATCAAGCTTGATGTAGTTGAGGCTGTGTTTTGCAGCTTCAAGTTCAGCCGGATTTTCTTCGTCTTCGTCGCGCAGCTCTTCGATGTCCGCATGGCGGAACAGCGCGTTGTCGTCGAAGTTCATTTTGCAATCAAGGGCGATGATGTCGCCGTCGCCGGTCACGACCAGCGGGTTGATTTCAACCATTGCTGCATCGGTATCAAGGAAGCACTGGTACATCGCGGTCATGAATTTGACTGCTTTGGAAACCTGCTTGCCTTCGAGACCAAGTGCGAATGCCAGTTTACGGCCATGGAAGCCCGAGAAGCCCGCTGCCGGATCGATGTCGATGGTGACGATCTTTTCCGGGGTTGCTTCTGCAACTTCTTCAATATCCATACCGCCTTCGGTCGACGCCATGAAGATCACGCGTGAAGTCGCGCGGTCGACGAGAACCGAAAGATACAGTTCGCGTGCGATGTCGCAGCCTTCTTCGATGTAAACGCGTTTGACTTCTTTGCCATCCGGGCCGGTCTGGTGGGTAACCAGGGTAGAGCCGAGCATCTGCTGCGCGTTTTCGCCAACTTCTTCCGGGCTCTTGACGACGCGAACGCCGCCTTTGTCACCAGCTTTGGCTTCTTTGAAGGTGCCCTTGCCGCGGCCACCAGCATGGATCTGGGATTTTACCACGTAAACCGGACCAGCCTGGGACTGGGCAGCTTCGATGGCTTCCTGAGCGGTATATGCAACCTTGCCGTTCGGCACGGTCACACCGTATTTGCGAAGAATTTCTTTCGCCTGGTACTCATGAATATTCATGTTCGGTCGCTTTCTTGCCTTCCGTACGATTTCCTGTGGGTCAGAAATCTGGATTTCAATGTCCCTTAACGAGCGGGAGGGACTTTGTTTAAGAGGCCCGCGATCATTGACGTTCGAATAACCTCAATGATTGAAAAACGGGCCGGTCAATGACCAGCCCGTTTCGCGTTCTTTAGAGCATGCCCTTTGCAGCTTCAACAAGGCCGCGAACTGCGTTCACGGAATTATCGAAGTTTGCCTTTTCGGACTCATCGAGATTGATCTCGACGATGCGTTCTACACCGCCAGCGCCCAGAACAACCGGGACACCAACATAAAGTCCGTCAACGCCGTATTCGCCGCTCAGGTGAGCTGCAACCGGCATGACGCGCTTTTGGTCTTTAAGATAGCTTTCTGCCATCGCGATTGCCGAAGCAGCCGGGGCATAGAAAGCAGAACCGTTTTTCAGCAGGCCGACGATCTCTGCGCCACCGTCACGGGTGCGCTGAACGATCTGGTCGATTTTTTCCTGCGTGGTCCAACCCATTTTGATCAGGTCCGGAACCGGGATACCTGCAACGGTCGAATAACGGATCGACGGCACCATGGTGTCGCCGTGGCCGCCCAGAACAAAGGCGGTAACGTCTTTGACCGAAACGTTGAATTCTTCTGCGAGGAAGTAACGGAAACGCGCAGAGTCCAGAACGCCTGCCATGCCGACAACTTTCTTCGGATCGAAGCCGGTTGCCTGCTGCATTACCCAAACCATCGCATCAAGCGGGTTGGTAATGACGATGACGAACGCGTCAGGTGCGTGTTCCTTGATGCCCTGACCAACCTGGGTCATGACTTTGGTGTTAATACCAATCAGATCATCGCGGCTCATGCCCGGTTTGCGAGCTACACCTGCGGTGACGATGACGACGTCAGCGCCTGCGATGTCTTTATAGTCACTGGTACCCTTGAGGTCGGCATCAAACATGTCGACGGGGGAGGATTCAGCAATGTCAAGCGACTTGCCCTGTGGCATGCCATCAACGATGTCGAAAAGGACGACGTCGCCAAGCTCTTTCAGTCCGACGAGGTGAGCAAGCGTGCCACCAATGTTGCCGGCGCCGACGAGCGCGATCTTGTTGCGGGCCATTCCGTTACCTTCTTCCCTATTGCGCTTCCTGGGGGTCGAAACTCAACTTGGGAGCGCGATTGAAAATTTAAACCTGCGAACGCGAAATAATCGTTCGTAAACATCGAGTGTCGTAAACTGAATCGGCACGAATGACAAGGGGAAACCCCACTGTTTTTACGAGGAAAACCGCCGGTTCGCGGTTTGTTGCAACTATGGTCTAAACGCTCAAAAACCATTCATGTTGCAATTGCGAAGGCAGGCAAATGTGCAGCAAAACCAAAGCTGGTTTACGATTGCGGCCTGCTTAAAGGAAAGGCAGTCTGCGCGTTTGCTGCGAATTCGGGCGCAGCACCGTGATTGCGGGATGATAGCATTGCATCAAACTGCCATCAGCCATGCGGTCTGTACGTACTCGAAAAAACGCTAATTAACACGATTTTTGCGTGAAGATGCGTTTGTGACATGGCTCACGCAACAAATACCCGGCAGCGCACGCCCATATGGCGAATTGTTGCAGTTGTTCTAAACTCTGATGGGCGGAGTCGTTTTTGAAGCGCACCAGATCACAGAAATCAGGGTTTCCTTCCCTGATTTCCAGAACCAATCGGACCATTGATCAGGTCAGGTGGGCCATGTCGAGGTATTCCTGACTGCACATTTCCGTCATGCGCGATACCGTGCGCTGAAATTCGAAGGCGTAATCCCCGTCGGTGTAAATTTCGGCGGGATCGCATTCGATGGCACAGATCAGTTTGGTTTTATGTTCGTACATCGCATCGACAAGGGTGCCGAACCGTTTGGCCCAGTCGCGCCGTGAGTCCGGCAGTTTGGGGATAAAGTCGATGACGATGGTATGGAAGTGGGTCGCAAGTGCTATGTAATCCCCCGGACCAAGCGGGCGGGTGCAGAGTTCTTCAAAGCTGAACTTTGCGACACCGGCACCTGCTGCCGAAATGGCGATTTCACGCCCCTTGATTGTCAGACTGTCGGGAGAGACGCGCGCGCCTTCGGTCAGGGTGGCAAACATTTCATCGATGCGCGGTTGGGCCTTGGTCTGGGTAACCGGATAGAAAAACACGTCCGCTGCGGTCAGATTACGCATCCTGTAATCGGTTGGGCTAGCCAGTTCGAGTACATCAAGCTTCTGCTTGATCATATCAATAAAGGGCAGGAAGTTCTGGCGCTGCAGGCCGTCCTTGTAAAGATCATCGGGTACGCGATTGGAGGTGGTGACAATCACAACCCCATGATCAAAAAGCTGTTCGAAAAGGCGGCCCAAAATCATCGCATCGGTGATGTCGGTGACCTGCATTTCATCAAAACACAAAAGCCATGCGTCTTCTGCCAGATCCTTGGCAATTGGCGGAATTGGGTCGGCATCGTCTTTTTTCTTGGTCTGACGATAGCGATGCATGCGTTCATGGACATCCTGCATGAAGTCATGAAAATGAACACGGCGCTTTTTTTCAATGCTGATGGTTTCATAGAACAAATCCATCAACATGGATTTGCCACGTCCGACATCGCCATAAATATAAAGTCCCGACGGCGGGGTGGGTTCTTCGCGGCGGCGCGTCAGGCCAAACCGTTCGCGCCATCCCCCCGTGCCTGTGGCAGGCTCGTAATGATCAAGTGCATGTTTCAGGCTTTGGAGTTTTTCCGCGCACAGTTCCTGCATCGGATCGTGAGACAGCTCGCCAGAGGTGATTTTCGCGCGATAACGTGAAAGGGGCCCGTCGGTCATCAACAGATCTCGATTGCAGTGAAAGAAAATGTCTCAACGGGGTTTGTCATAGCGCCAAGAAGCATTGCAACGCAACAATGCGCTGTGCATCGCAGCCGCGTAAATGATGCAAACCCGGCCGGTCATCGAAGTCCTGACCTTTATCAGATCAGGCGCATTTTCTTGAATAGCCAGACTTCAAATGCGGTGATCGCCGCCAAGATGACGGCAACCCCGATAAAGCCAAATGGGCTGTCTGCTGCCGGAATGCCGCCAACATTGATGCCCAGAAGACCAGTGACAAAACTGATCGGCAGGAACAACCCGGCAATCACGGTCAGCCAATACATGGTGCGGTTCATCTGCTCGCTTTCTATCGCCATCAGGTTCTCGTTGACGATCTGAATACGTTCACGCAGCGAGTCAAATTCTTCGACCAGGCGGATGGTTTTGTCGGTCAACGCCCGTGCCCGGCGTTTAAAACGTTTGTCCGACCATGCGGGTTTTTGTTCAAGGTAGTTCGCAAGCGCATCGCGTTGCGGGGACATATGACGGCGCAGGCGCGACAACTGATTGCGGATATCGGACCCCTGTTTGCGCAAAAGCCGTGTTTTGCCCTCTGCCACGGTTTCCTGATCGTCTTCGATGGTTTCGACGTTTTCTTCAATCCCGCGCACGACATGTTCAACCCGAAAAGCCAGACGTTCGGCCACAGTCAATACAAAGTCGTCTATGCTGTTGGGGGCCTTGTTTTCGGCGATGGCGTTTCGGATATCGTCAAATGCCTTAAGTGGCTGGTTGCGCAGTGTGATGACCATATTTGCCGTCACCCAGAACCGCACTGAAATCATGTCTGCGGGATCATTTTCCGCATTCAGGTTCACCCCGCGCAGGTTCAAGGAATATCCAGGATCGTAAAAGAAAACCGCCGGCCGTGTTCCGCGTGTCGACAGGCTATCGGAAATGGTCGGATCAACACCCGCGATATTGATCAGCCAGTCGCGAATACCATCCCCCATCCAGTCCAGATGCACCCAAAGATAATTGCCTTCGCCAATCGGGGGCAAGCCTGCCTGCAGGGTTTCCCAGTCAACGATCTGTGCCGTGCCATCCGGGGTAATTTCAAATGCATTGATCAGTGCGGTGTTGCTCATCGGGGGCTCCTTGATCGACCATGTTTACGAACTTCGCAAACGCGGCCATCAAAACAAGGGAACGAAACGCATGGTGATTCGTTACAGTCTTCGGTGTAGGGTCGCTAAAGAGCGCAATCATAAGCGCCAACCTGTTTACAAAACGCGAAAAGCACTCAAGAAACGTTTGTCGGACAATAATATGGATCATCAGGCATGACATCAGTTCGTCAGGTAATCGCAGGTCTTGCAATCTGTCTGTTTGCAATGACAGCGTCTTTGGCAGTGTCTGCACAAGAGGGTGAAAACCGTCCGGATGCAGTTCAGAAAATTGAACTGGAAAATGCGCAAAGCCGGGTTGCCGAATGGGAATCCGAACTTGATGACCTTGAAGATGTAATTGCCAGCGAAGATGTCACCAACAGCCGTGTCGCCGATAGCCGCGACCAGATTGAAAGCATCCAGCTTGCCATCAATGCCCTGAGAAGTCGCGCAGATGAACGCCTGCAGCGCTTTGAAGCGGCCCTTGGCAAGCTTGGAAAGCCACCAGAAGAAGGCAAAAAAGAGGTCCCGGCTGTGGCACGCGAACGTGAACGCATTGATCAGGACATCGCGCGCGTCGGTGGTCTGGTCAAGCAGCTTGAACTGGTGAATTTCAGGGCCAGTGAATTATCCGATCAACTGGCAGGCCTTGCGCGCGAACGTTTCACCCGTCGTGTTCTTGGCCGGGCCGAGGTGCCACTTGATCCCGCCATCTGGGGGCAGGCCTGGGGCGAAATCGTACAGCTCCCCAGCATGGTGCAGGCGCGCTATGCCAATATAGAACTGTCAGACGATGTCGCGGACGAACTTCTGGACATAGCACCCGGTCTGGTTCTGTTGACCTTTATCGTTATTGCCGCCCTGATCGGGGGTGAAGTCGTTGTTCTGCGCTACGTTCCCGCACGCTGGAATAATGCACCAGAAGAAGACCGTGTGTCCTTGGTGTCGGGGACACGGTTCCTGTTTACCGCGATGGTGCCCGGCATTGCGCTTCTGATTGCCTATGGGATACTTGATTCGCGCGATACCCTGTTAACGGGGGCGATGGGCAACTTTATCCATCAGTGTTTTGCAGCAGCCCTGTTTTTGTTGTTTGTCGGCGCTGCCGTGCGCAGTGTTCATTCCCCGTTTGCGCCGACCTTGCGCCGATCCGGCACCACGATGCAAGGGGCAAGGGTTGTCGGGGGCTGCTCGTTGGCGATTGCCTTGATTTTTGCGTTCGACATGGTGTTGTTGCAAGGTGCGACCACCTTGGGCACGTCGCTTGATATCGCACTGGTTCAAAGCATTACGAACGTTCTGGTTATTTCGGTCTTGCTGTTTGTTTTATCCCTTGGGGTGTTCTGGCAGCATGATGCGCAAGACCGTCACGCGTTCTGGTCAAAGATCGAACGCCGCAGCCGCCGCGGGTTCAAGGCCGTTGCCATTCTGATGCCGGTTCTGATGGCGCTGGGCTATGTTGCGCTGGCCCGGTTTATCCTTGAAAACCTGATGATGGCGCTGGCGTTTCTAAGCTGCTATTGGCTGCTGCGCGCTTATTGCCGTGCATTGATGCACACCTATCTTGTGCGACCGGAAAGCAGCGAAGACAGCACGGTCAGCGATGCGGTGCATGGCACACTTTATTTCTGGTTACGGGTACTGATCGATGTGGTGATGTTTTCCATCGCCGTGCCGGTCGCGGTGATGATCTTTACCGACATTGCCTGGGTCGATCTTATTCTTGCGGTTCAGCAGGCCTTCATTGGCATTCAGGTTGGCGGCATTCATTTTTCATTGCGCACGATCCTGATCGCGGCACTGATGTTTGTCATCGTGCTGGCGGTCATGCGGTTCTTCCAGCGAATGCTCAGCACGCGGGTTCTGCCCAACACCAAACTTGATCAGGGTTTGCAGCATTCTGTTTCGGCGATATTTGGCTATGCCGGGATTTGCCTTGCGATCCTGTTGGCGGTGTCTGCCGCCGGGCTTGATTTGTCGAACCTTGCGATCATTGCCGGTGCCATTTCGGTTGGTATCGGTTTTGGCATGCAAAGCATTGTGAACAACTTTGTCTCGGGCCTGATCCTTCTGGTCGAACGTCCCATCAAGGTCGGCGACTGGATTGTGGTTGGTGCCGATCAGGGCTTTGTCAAAGACATCCGTGTGCGTGCCACCGAGATCGAGACATTTGATCGATCTTCTATCGTTATTCCGAACTCCGAGCTGATTTCAAACCGGGTTCTAAACTGGACGCTCAAGGAGCGCTCCGGCCGTGGCATCATCAAGATCGGTGTGTCTTATGGTGCAGATATCGACAAGGTGCGCGATATCCTGTTTGAAATGGCGGACAAACGCCGCGAGATTTTGAGCTATCCGGCCCCGCAGGTCGTGTTTATGGACTTCGGCGCCAGTTCACTTGATTTCGAACTGCGTTATTTCCTGCGCGATATCGGCGATGTGGTTGTGGTCGGAAGCTCGATCCGGTTTGAACTTGTGCAGCGCTTCCGCGAGGAAGGCATCGAAATTCCCTTCCCGCAGCGTGACCTTAACCTGCGAGATGTCGACAAGCTTACCGATGCGATCCGTGATGCGGGCAAAGGCGCACCGCCCCGGCCCGCACCTGTACCCGTGCCGGATATCTCGCCTGAGCCGGCGGGCAAGGACAGTCAGACCGATGACAGTTCTGATATGGGGGCGGATCAAAAGGCAGCCCCGCCATCTGCGGCAAAAGACATCTCGCGCGATCGCGATGCGTCGAGCCGGGAAATCCCGGATGCGGGCGGTGAAGGTCCTGATGATCCGGGCGGGGACGCGCCGCGCTAAGGATTATCCTGCTTGCGAAAAGGCCTTTTGCCGTCCCGTTTTTGTCATGCGATGCAGGCGTTATTTGATTTTGGAGTCATGGCCTTCAGTGAAAAATGCTTCAAGTTCGGCAAACCCCATGGCCTGTTCTGCAAACCCGAATGAGCCCTGTGAGACCATTTCGCGAGAAGCTTTGACAAAAGCGCCATAGGCAAGCCGGGCAAGGGCAGAACCAACACTGATCCGTTTGGCACCTGCATTTGCCAATTCAGCCAGGCTGAATGTATTTCCGGGCATGCCCATGACGACATTTACCGGTTTGTGAAGCGCACCGCAAACGGTCCGGATTGTATCAAGATCATACAAACCTGGCGCATAGAGAACATCAGCACCTGCTGCTTCAAATGCCTGAAGGCGTTTGATTGTGTCGTTAAGGTCAGGTTTGCCCCACAGGAAATTTTCGCATCGGGCCGTCAGAACAAAATCATGCCGCAAGGCAGATTTGGCTTCTACCGCAGCCTGAATGCGTTCAACGGCATGAGAAAAATCATAAATCGGATTGTCTGTGTCCCCAGTATGATCTTCGAGAGAACAACCGGCAAGGCCGATTGATGCGGCGACTGAAATGGTTTCCGCCGAACTTTCCGGACTATCGCCCATTCCTTTTTCGAGGTCGGCCGTGACTGGAAGCGGCGTAGCAGAGACCAATGCCTGACAATGCTTGAAAGTATTGTCAGGCGATGTTTTTCCCTCTGCAACCCCCAAAGAAAATGCCATGCCTGCGCTTGTCGTCGCCAACGCCCGGAAACCGAGTGCAACAAGAATTCGGGCAGTTCCGATATCCCATGGATTGGGAATTATGAATGCACCGGGTTCCTCGTGAAGAGCGCGAAATGCAGCCCCTTTGTCCTGCGGCATGTTCTTAATCCCTGTGCGGTTAAGCGGACCAAGATTTTGTCACGAACAAAGGAACATAACAAGAACAATTGTTGCGAAATGGTGCAGGCGACGATTTGCCGATTCAGACGTATCTCGTTGGTTGGATGATCAAATATCAAACAGGGCTGCGGTGATCTTTTGCCCCATCGGGGCTATCAGGTGCCGTTCGCGCGGCGAAAGCCAGCGAAGTTCGGCAATCTCGCCTGCAGGGGCGAGGGTTCCGGTATAATAACCGGTAAAGCAGGTCATGCGGACAACCGCGCCGTCGGGCTGGTTGTGCCCCTGTCCGGCAAAGGTGCCGAGTTTGCGCAATGTGCCGGGCACAAGGTCAACGCCGAGCTCTTCACTGATTTCACGCTTGATGGCTTCGCGGGCGGTTTCGCCGGGATCAATCTTGCCACCGGGCAGATAAAACCGGTCGCGACCATGGCTGCGTACCGACAGGATCATCTCGCCGTCACGCAAAATCCAGTTGGCGGTCTCAATCACCTTGATAAGGGCTGTGTCTGTGGTGCTGTGACTGGTTTCAGGCATGCGGCCTCACAGGATGGCGACATCAAGTCCGATATCAACCGCCGGAGCCGATTGGGTGATGCGCCCGACGGATACGTAATCTACCCCCGTTGCCGCAATGGCCCCGATGGTGTCAAGGTTAACACCACCCGATGCCTCGGTCTTGCAGCGCCCCGCCACAATGGCAACGGCTTTGCGCAACATATCCGGGCCCATATTATCAAGCAGAATGATATCTGCCCCTGCTGCTGCGGCTTCTTCCACCTGATCAAGGGTATCACATTCGACCTCGATTTTGGGCAAATTGGCAGCACGGGCAGCTTCGACACATTTGCTGATCGATCCGACAACGCCGATATGGTTGTCCTTGATCATCACCCCGTCATAAAGCCCCATGCGATGGTTCTGTGCGCCGCCCATGCGGGTGGCGTATTTTTCAAGCTTGCGCCATCCCGGAAGGGTCTTGCGCGTATCCAAAAGCTTGGCCGGTGTATCCCCCATCGCCGCAACATAGGTGCGCGTGGTGGTGGCAATACCCGAAAGATGCTGCAGGGTATTCAGGGCCGTGCGTTCGGCTGTCAGAATGCCGCGCGCGTTGCCTTCGACCACGGCGAGAATGTCTTTGGCAGAAATGGCATCGCCATCTTCGCAGCGTTTTTCGATCCTGGCGTCCGGGACCAATTTGCGAAAACAATCAAGCGCGATATCAAGCCCGGCCACGACAATGTCTTCGCGGGTTTCAAGGGCAACGCGAAGCCGTGCATCTGCAGGAACGACATTGTCCGATGTGATGTCACCAGGGCCGATATCCTCGGCAAAGGAACGGTCGATGAAATCTGTGATTTCAGCTTGGGTCAGGACGGTCATGGGGACAGAGCACTTTGAATTCGGGAAAGATGGAAAACAGCCCCGCAAAACTTGCGGGGCTGTGGGATGGTTGGGCTTAGGCCGCGTCGTCTTTTTTGACCGGAATGTTTTTTGACATTTCCAACATGCGTTCAAGCGGCTTGACCGCTGCGACACGCAGGTCTTCGGGCATGACGATCTGTGGGCCGTTATTGACCAGACACAGATACAGCTTCTCAAGCGTGTTGAGTTCCATGAACGGGCAGTTGTTGCATGCACATGACCCGTCGGCACCCGGCACCGGAATGAATTCCTTGTGCGGGGCGGCCTTTTCCATCTGGTGAATGATGTGGGGCTCGGTCGCGATCAGATATTTCTGATCCGGGCCGTTGATCACATATTCCAAAATGGCGCGGGTTGAACCGATGTGATCGGCATGTTTCAAAATGCCATCATGGCATTCTGGGTGGGCGGCAATCATGGCATCAGGATTTTGCGTTTTAAGCCGGATCAGCTCACGTTCGGAGAACTGCTCATGCACGATGCACGACCCGTTCCAAAGCGTCATGTCACGACCGGTTTTCTTGGCAAGGTATGATCCAAGATGGCGGTCAGGTGCCCACAGGATCGGCTTGTCGAGCGGGATCTGGTCAATGACCTCGGCCGCATTGGACGAAGTCACGATAATATCGGATGCGGCCTTTACCTCGGCCGAGCAGTTGATATAGGTGATCGACACGTGATCAGGATGCTGTTCACGGAACTTGCGGAACGGTTCTGGCTGACAAGAATCCTCGAGCGAGCAACCCGCCTTGGAATCCGGCAACAGAACGGTTTTGTTCGGGCTGAGGATCTTGGCGACCTCGGCCATAAAGCGCACACCGCAAAATACGATGACGTCCGCATCGGTGGCAGCCGCCTTGCGCGACAGATCAAGACTATCGCCGACAAAGTCGGCAAGGTCCTGAATTTCCCCATCCTGATAGTAATGGGCCAGAATGATCGCGTTCTTTTCCTTTTTCAGGCGCTGAATCTCAGCTTCCAGATCAAGGGTCGGATCAATCTGCATTTCCGACATTGCGTTGGCGGATGCCTCGGCAATGGTGATCATTTCATTCATGGCGTCTTCTCATCTCGCCTGTTTGCATGTCGGAGATAATGTGCGGGGCCCGACATCGCAAGTTAATGACAGTTTGAGAACTTCAATATCGCCATTGGGCAGGGATGGCAAGGAAATGGGGCAGGGGATTTTGATTGCACATCGGCAGATGTCCAGCGCGATGCTAGATTGCAGATGTTTTAGACGCTTACGCTTGGCCCATAATACGCCGCTTGATAAGTGGTGGGCAGCCCCGCAATTGATGGCAGGGATAGTGCGATATGAGAAATAAAATATCTTTGCTGTCAAAAACCTCAATATAAATCTATGATAGAGGCTGCATCTTCTTTCAGTAAAATTGATGAGTGCCCCAAACATTTGTTTGGGTGTCTATTTTTGCGCTTAAATCGTGCGACTCCCTTTGGGGGTGGTTTGATTTAATTCGCGCGTTTGCGCGTGGTAAAAATAGGCCGTTATTTTTGCTGAATGAAGAAAAATCGACTTTTCTGATTGCCGCGTATTTGCGCGATAGGAGCTATTTTGACAAACCGCACCACATCAAAAATTCTGAGTTTTGCCCGCCCGTTTAGCTTGCGTGGCTTTGCAGAAGTTCTGCCTGCCGGTGCCTATAAGGTCATCACCGAAGAAATGCAGGACGATAAGGTCACCTATCCGACCTGGCAGTGGGTTTCGACCCAGATGCATCTGCATACCAATGCAGACCGTGCACATGATGCCCGCATGGTAAATGTTGATCCCCGCGATCTTGAAGTTGCCCATCTGCGCGATCAAAAAATGATCGACGCCCGCCCGAAAGTGGCGTTTTCCGTCCATAAATCAAACAGCCGGTCCAAACGCGCTTTGTAATTATAGCGCATACTGTGAAGGGGGCTCCGGCCAGCTTGCTCAAACGGGTTGGACTGGCCGGAAAATACCCCGACCTGATATTTTCCCAGAATGAAAACCCGTCATAGTTCCATTCTGCTGGCTTGTCGGACTTGGCCCTAAACGGTTATTCCCAGCCCCAAAGATACTGGCCAGCAGGCGGTCACCTGCTGTTAAATGTTGAGGGTTGCCGAATGGGAAGCTTGCCTGTGCCCATCCACTGATAGGGCTATTAAAATTACATCTGTCCCCTTTTTCCGTGCATCAGAAGCACATCTGATTGATAAATCTCAGTGAAGTTACCTGCCAGCACTTCTATGTTTGGGCCGGATTCCGTAACGGATCGGACATAAATTTCGCTTCCGCACACACGTTTTCGCTGTTTTTAGCCTGCTGTTACATACCTGCCTTGTAGAATGCGAAGTATGTGTGACCCTCGGATGAGGCCATAAAGCCCATAACTGATGCACATGAGAGTCTTGAATATGGATTGGGTCCCGATCACTTTTGGTACGTTTAAAGTTGTCGTACTGCTGACCGCGATGTTCTTCGCCATCAAGTGGCATTACGATCAAGGTCAAAAGTACGGCAGACAAGCGGTACTGCGTGCCAGCGCCAAGATCACCGGCGTCTTCGTGCTCGCACTCTTGGTCGTGGGGGGCATCACTCTGGCACTTAGTAACTTCCTTGGTTTGGACCTAAGTTACTAATCGCTGTAGCACCGCCCCCACAGATAGGGGATCAGACGGAAAACCCGTAATATTCCCACTCGGCGGCTGAAACCTTTTGTGCCATCTGTTCGTATTCGGCCTGTTTGATTTTGGTGAAGGCCGTGTGGAAGCGTGCGCCCAGCGTGCGTTTGTTGAACTCGGACGCGCCGAAATGATCAATCGCGTCCAGCCAATGACGCGGCAGGTCATTGGGTGCCTTTGCCGCGCCGATTTCGTCTTCGCAGGGTTTACCCGGATCAATTTTGCCTTCAATCCCGTCAAGGGCAGCCCCGAGGGTGACGGCGGCGACCAGATACGGGTTGGCATCAACACCGGCAATGCGGTGTTCGAAATGCCGCGTCTTGCCCGGTGTGCCGGGTACGCGGAGCGCCACAGTGCGGTTTTCAACACCCCAGTCATCCGAAGCCGGTGAATACATCGCCGATGCAAAGCGACGCCATGAATTCATGAACGGCGCAAGCAAGAGCATGGTTTCGCCAATGGTGCCGCGAATGCCGCCAATTGCATGCAGCATGAGCGGGCTTAACGATCCGTCTGCCTGATCGGCAAACAGGTTATTGCCATCCTTGCCCGCAAGTGACAGGTGCAAATGCATGCCCGATCCGGCTTCATTGCCAAATGGCTTGGGCATAAACACCGCTTCCTTGCCAAATCGGCGTGCGACCGTGCGGATCAGGCGCTTGGCGATAATCACGTCATCAGCAGCGCGCATCAGGTCGCGATAGCGGATCGTCATTTCATACTGGCCCGGCCCATATTCCGAAATCAGGGTTTCCAGCGTCAGGTCAAGATGCTTGGCCCCTTCGTACACCGCATCAAACAGCGGTGACATTTCATCAATTTCATCGACCGACATGGTGTTGCGAAGGGGGCTGCGCCGTTTGGTCATGGTATAGGATGCCGGGCGATAAAGCCCGGAGGCATCTGGCTTTTGATCGACCAGGTAAAATTCAAGTTCAAAGGCCCCCATCGGGTGGTAGCCAAGCGCGTTTGCCCGTTTAACCTGCGCGCCAAACACATTGCGCGGATCAACGTCATGGGGCCTTGCATCTTCTTCATACATTGAAATCAAAAGCTGCCCGCGCCCGGTGTGGGGCAGATAACCCAATGTGCCGGGCACTGGCCAACAGCGGCAATCACCGCCCCCGCCGGTTTGAACCAATCCGCAATCATCAACGTCTTCGCCGCTGACATCCTGCCCGAAGATTGAACTTGGCAGGCCGCGCCCGGATTTATAGATACCTTCAAGTTCGTGACGGCGGATCATCTTGCCCCGACCGATACCGTGAAAATCGGTCAGGATGATGTCGATGGCCTCGACGTCGCGATATTTGGCAAGAAAGTCCTGTGCTTCGGACAGTTGACTTCCACTTGGCGAAGGGGCGTTTGCGGTGGCCACGGCACGATTTCCTAAGATGCTGACGGGGGCAATGCAGGTGCAGAACCAATTTCAAAACCGGGCGGGATATTATCCCTGATAACGGCGGAAGAAATAGCGATCTTTGGGAACGCCTTCTGGCAGCGGTTCGGTGATTGTACCCGGCACATCGATTTTCTGATCTGATGCGACAATGGCACCAACCATCAACGCTGGCGGCAGAGTGGAGCCGATGAAGGATGCGATCTTGGCATTCAGCGCCTCATCCCCGGTGCCAACATCGGAATGCACAAGGGCGACCTTGCCTTTGAAACGTTCAACGGCCATTGGCAGGGTTTCGAAAATATCGCCCAAAAACAGGTGATCATCATCGGGGATGCATTTCGGGTGGGCTGCGATCTGGCGATCAAATACAAAGATTTCCCGATCTGGCATGATTTCGCGCAGGTGATCGAACGTGCGCCCGTTGCCAAGCCCGACTTCAAGCACGATCCCGTCGTGATCCTTGATCATTTCTGCGGCTGCGTTCAGGCAGTCGCGTTGGGCTTGTAGGCGGCGGATAACGCTGTTCAGACGAGACATTTCGGTTGAAGCTCCGGGTATGAAATTCGGACAAATATATGATGTAACCAGTTCCCCCTGCACATCACATTGTGCGCAGGGGGACTTAAGGTATCAGCCTTCAAATTTTGTGGCGTCAAAGGCCGGAACCCGTGCGCGGAACGCATCAAGCCAACTTACCAGCGTGGGATATGTTGCGCGCCAGGTGCCCTCAAATCGCAGATCAAGATACCCAAGTGCACAAGCAATCGCGACATGACCAATGGTAAGGTCCTCTTCAAGCGACGGGGCATTTTCCTTGAGCTGGTCAAGCGACCGTTTGACCTTGTCTGCCTGATAGTTCTGCCAATCGGCATGCTGTTTTTCTTCCGGGCGCATACGTTTTTCGTAAACCTGCAGGATTGATGCATCGACAATACCATCGCCAAGCGCCTGAAGGGTGAGGGCCTCCCAGCGGGCATCGCTTGCCGTCGGATGAAGCGATACGCCATCGACCTGCGCATCAAGATATTCACAGATCACACGGCTGTCGAAAATCTTGCGGTCATCCTCAAGGATCAGGATCGGGATTTTACCAAGCGGGTTCTGTTCGCGCAGCGTATCAGCAGGATTGTTGGTGTCGGCAAGCTCAACGGTCAATTGGTCGTAAATGCCCAGCATTTTGGCGACAATTTTGACTTTCCGGCCAAACGGGGACGGTGCACTGGTTCGCAGAATCATGATTTTCCTCCGGGCTAATCAATTGTTTGTGCGCAGTGTAAGGGCGAACAGTGACTGCTAGGAACCGAAATTTTGCGAAAAGATCATGGCGCACTGGTGGTGCTGGGCATGACGTTGGTTTTGGTCGGGGTGTTTTCCTGTGTTTTGTATGACTCTTGGTCGTCTTCGCCCAACCCGGCCAGATGCAGCTCACGGGCAAGGCGCACAGCAGGCCTGGCAGCAAAGAACACCGACCCAATGATAAACAACCACGTTCCGGCAGTTATGGTGGCGTCATCCAGAAACAAGATGCTGCCGACAATGAACAGTATGGCGGCCAAAAGATCGATCACCGAATAGGCAATTTCATAGGCGCTATAAACCTTGCGATGGCGCGGACTGGCGTCAAAGCGGCGGGAACGAAATAGTTTCATTGTCTGATCTCTTTTCGTGGAGCTGTATCTATGCGTGCAACGCACCGGAACACGAAACGTTTCCTTTGGGGCGTCTTAGCGCCGCGCGCGCGGATGGGTGCCGTTATAGACCGCCATCAATTGTTCGGTATCGACCGCCGTGTAACGCTGGGTCGTGGAAAGGGATGCGTGGCCCAGTAAATCCTGAATGGTGCGCAAATCACCCCCGCCGGCCAGAAGGTGGGTGGCAAAGGAATGGCGAAGCGCATGGGGGGTGGCCGTATCGGGCAGGTTTAAAAGTTCGCGCACCTTGCGCATTTCGCGTTGGGCGACCTGTGCCACCAGCCGTTTACCGCGTGCGCCAAGAAACAGGGGTTCATCCCCACTTGGCGCATAGGGGCAGGCGGCAATGTAGTCTTCGATTGCGTCGCGCACGATGGGCAAAACCGGGACAAGACGCTGTTTGTTGCCTTTACCGGTGATCACCATCGAGTCCCCGGTCGGGCGTTGATTGGCATTGAGATCAAGTGCTTCGGATATGCGCAGCCCACAGCCATACAGCAGCGTAAAAAGCGCCAGGTTACGTTTTCCCAGCCACGGTTCATCCTGCCAGGCGTCGGCATTATCAAGCACCGCCATCGCATCGTCGGGGGCCAGTGGTTTGGGTGTTGATTGCGGCAGGCGGGGATTTCGGATCGATTGGACCGCAGCATTTTGCCCGCGTCCTGACCGTTCGAGAAAACGATAGAAATTGCGTAAGGAAGACAAAGCACGGGCTGTGGATGTTTTGGCCATGCCATCCATGCTGCGGCGTGCCAGCCAGCTTCGAAAATCACGCGGGTTTAAGCGCAGCAAATCCTTAAGCGTGGGGCTATCGCCAAGGTGGTCTTTGACGAACCCCAAAAACGCATAAAGATCGGCCAGATAGTTTTCCGTCGTATGAGTGGAGGCGCGACGTTCATCGGCAAGCCAGCCGCGCCAGTCGGCAATGGCGTCGCGCACATCCTGTGGCAGGGTAATGGCGGTCAGACCGTTTGGGTCAGCCATCGACGCACACCAAATTCAATGACAGAGGCCAGGAACATGATCAGGTCATTGGCCTGTGCCGGGCTGAAATAGTCCGGCTCCTTGACGCCAAAGGCAACAATGCCGACCGGATCCCCGTAAAACGGAGCCAGTCGTACAATCGCAGCAGATCGGATATCAGCAGCCTTCGGGCCAAAAATGGCCTCATCACCGGCCTCATCAGGCAGCAGCCAGACGTCCTGTTCTTCGCCAAGAACCTGATCCACAGCACCGACAACAAGGCGGCGCACGCGACCATCGCAACTTGGCACCGGGGCTTCTTCGCATTCCTCAAAACACAGCGCGATGGCGTCAAGATCAAGGAGTTCGGGGACAAGGTCCTGAAGGGCCTCGACAAAGGTTTCAAACCCGCGCGCATTCAGAATCGCCAGAACCGCACGGTGAATCCGGCTTTGGGTTTCCAGGTTGGATTTGGAAATATTGATCAGCTCGCTGGTCGCCCCGCGCAGCTTTTCGCGTTCATCGCGCAGGCGCGCAACGACATATTGCTGCATATCAGCAACGCCATTGCCCATCTCCCGGACCGGTAAATCAAGACTTTCGAGCAAGTCAGGGCGCGTTGTGAAGAATTCTGGATGTTTCGCAAGGTAGTCCGCGACATCGTCGGCGCGCAAATCTGTCTTTTCCATCGGTTCCGGCTTGAAAAGTGAGAAACAAAAAACCCGGCTGCCACAATGCGGGCTGCCGGGTTAAATGCTTGTTAAAAACCGCACGCGATGCGGGTTTTAATCAAACCGTGCCGTTTTCTGATCGAAAATCAGAGGATCGACTGGCCAGTTTTTTCCCAATCAGCCATGAAGGCTTCAAGGCCTTTGTCGGTCAGCGGGTGTTTGGTCAGCTGACCGAGAACCTGCGGCGGAATGGTGACAACGTCAGCACCGAGACGGGCCGAGTCGACAACATGCTGCGGGCCACGTGCCGATGCTACCAGAACTTCGGTGTTCCAGTTCGGGTAGTTGCCATAAACATCCACGATGTCGGCAATCAGCTGCATGCCATCAGACGAAATGTCATCCAGACGGCCAACAAACGGCGAAACATAGGTTGCACCGGCTTTGGCAGCCAAGATCGCCTGACCAACCGAGAAGCAAAGCGTCACGTTGGTCTGAATGCCTTCGTCGGTGAAGGTGCGGCAGGCTTTGAGGCCATCAGCAGTCAGCGGCAGCTTGACGACGACATTGTCGGCGATCTTTGCCAGCTTGCGGCCTTCGGCGACCATGGTGTCGTAATCGGTCGCAGCAACTTCTGCGCTGACCGGACCGTCGACAACGTCACAAATTTCCTTGATCAGTTCGAGAAACGGTCGGCCAGACTTTGCTACCAGCGAGGGGTTGGTGGTGACACCGTCTACGAGGCCGGACATGGCCAGTTCGCGGATTGCGTCGATGTCAGCGGTATCGATGAAAAACTTCATTGGAATTCCTGTTTAGGACCTGTTGTTCAATGATGCGGTTAGCTGCTAGGTTCTGGATCATCTGATGACGGAACCAGATCCTTGCTGTGGGACCGTTTGTTTCTGTGCCCAATATCTGGCGATCCTGAAACGGCACCGGTTGGATGGGCAACCTCACGGGGTTTATAATATATGAGTGCCGCAAAGGCCACCTCTGGAAATTTGTTTGCGAACGATCCGGCCTTTGAGGTAACCGCCCAGACCGTAAGCGTCCTGCCGCCGCTGCCATTGGCGGGGCCATACGACTATCTTGTTCCCGAAGGTTTATCGGTTCAACCTGGTGATTTTGTTGAAATCCCGTTGGGGCGTCAAACCCAGCGCGGGGTCGTTTGGGGTGATGCCAAGGGCGATGTTGATCCTGCCAAGCTGCGCGAAATTTATGGAGTCCTGCCAACCGCGCCGATGGCCGATGTAACCCGGAAATTCATTGATTGGGTTTCGGCCTATACCATGGCCCGCCAAGGGGCGGTTTTGCGCATGGCGATGAGCGTGCCAGATGCGCTTGATGCCCCCAAACCGATTTTTCGCTTTACCCTTAATCCCGAATTCGATGCAGATGGCGCGTCTTTGCGCATGACGCCGCCGCGCAAACGGGTTTTGGCATTCCTTGCCGATCACCCGCCGATGGAGCAGGGCGATATCCTGCGTGAAACCGGCGCGGGCGCCAGTGTGATCAAAGGGCTGGTCGAAGCAGGAGCCGTTCAGCGATTGATGGTGACACCCCCATCCCCGTTTGAGTTGCCTGACCTTGATATTCCACGACCGGATTTATCCGATGAACAGGTTGCCGCTGCTGATGCCTTGTGCGCGCAACAGGAAAAAGGCGGGTTTTCCTGTACGCTGCTGGATGGCGTTACCGGATCGGGCAAGACCGAGGTGTATTTTGAACCAGTGCGAGCAGCCCTTGCCCAAGGCAAGCAGGTCGTTGTTTTGCTGCCGGAGATTGCGCTTTCGGCACAATGGTTGCAGCGCTTTCGCGACAGGTTTGGCGTCACGCCAGCACTTTGGCATTCCGAAGTCGGGCAGGCCAGGCGACGTGATACGTGGCGGGCGGTTGCCGATGGTTCGGCCAGACTGGTGGTTGGTGCGCGTTCGGCCTTGTTCCTGCCCTATCATGATCTGGCCCTGATCGTGGTGGATGAGGAACATGAACATGCCTTCAAACAGGAAGACGGGGTGATGTATCATGCGCGTGATATGGCGGTGACGCGCGCGCATCTGGGCAATATCCCGGTGGTGCTGGCGTCCGCCACCCCGTCGCTTGAAACGCTGGCCAATGTCGAAGCCGGACGCTATCAGCGGGTTGCGCTTGGCAGTCGCCATGGTGCGGCCGTGCTGCCAAGTGTTGAAATCATCGACATCCGCAAAGACAAGCCCGAACGCAATCGCTGGATCACACCGACGCTTAAAAAGCGTCTGTTGGAAACCTTCGCCAGCGGCGAACAGGCGATGTTGTTTTTAAACCGGCGTGGTTATGCGCCGTTGACTCTGTGTCGTGCCTGCGGGCATCGTTTCCAGTGCCCCAATTGCACGGCCTGGCTGGTGGAGCACCGCGCCTGGGGCAAATTGCAATGCCATCATTGCGGTTATCAGGCAAAGGCGCCTGATGCCTGCCCATCTTGCGGGGCAGAGGGCAAACTGGCCCCCTGTGGCCCAGGGGTGGAACGCCTTTATGAAGAGGCCGTCGAAACGTTTCCTGACATTCGGGTCGAGGTTGCGACGTCAGATAACATCATGGGACCCAAGGCCGCGGCAGAATTGATCAAGCGGGTGCATAATCATGAAGTTGATCTGCTGATCGGGACGCAAATCCTTGCCAAGGGTTATCACTTTCCGATGCTGACCCTGGTTGGTGTGGTGGATGCCGATCTGGGATTGGCCGGGGGTGACTTGCGCGCAGCCGAACGCAGTTATCAGCTTTTAACCCAGGTGGCCGGGCGGGCCGGGCGTGGGGATCGACCGGGCACGGTTCTGTTGCAGACGGCTGACCCCGCCAACCGGGTGATCAAGGCAATTGCCGCAGGTGACCGGGATGCCTTTAACGAGGTCGAGCTGTCTCAGCGCATGACCCATGGCATGCCCCCGCATGGGCGACTGGCGGCTCTTATTATAAGTGGTAAAAAAGAAAAAGAAGTCGACGAAGCTGCATGGCGGATCGGACGCGCCGCACCGCGCGGGGATGGGTTGATGGTTCTGGGACCTGCCCCGGCGCCGTTGTCGCTGTTGCGCGGGCGCTATCGTCGCCGATTTATGATCCGTGCGGACAAGGGGATTAAAATGCAGGCCCTGATCCATGATTGGCTGTCAAAGGTCAAAACACCGGGCAGTGTGCGCGTGCAGGTCGATATTGATCCCTATAGCTTTATGTAGTGACATCCATTTTCCATCGCCCGTCTAGTGCCTGCTTACTGGAAGTTTTGTGATTGCCACCAGTCCAATCCGTCTGGACCAAGGTAGTTCTCTAAAATACTGAGCAGTTGCCCATCGTCGCGCATGTCTCGAATGATCCGGTCATAGTCACGCAGGAATTGCTGCTTGCCCGGATAGTCCGAGGCTTTTGCGAACACATTATAATATGGCGCACGTTTCAAGGGCGGATGCAAAAAGACGATATCTTTACGATACCCGTTTTGAATGCTGTCAAACACTGTACTCAGATAATTGACCGGTACTGCATCAAAGCGCTTTTGCAGCAACATCGGAATCAGAAGGTCGCTGCGCGCAACGGTTTGTATATCCAGTCCGGAATTCCAGAAGGTGCTGGTATAGGAATAATCGGCAGCAGCCCCGATCTGCACCCGCGACAAGTCGGAAAAATCATTGAACCGGATACGGGTTTTATCTTCGGCGCGCACGGCAAATCGCCAATCAAGCAAAAGATGCGCTTCATTGGGGTAATGTAAATAAGTGCTGCGTTCCTGACTCATTGACAGGGTCAGGATGATATCCGAACTGCCGTTTTGTGCGTTGTGGAGTAACCGGCTGCCGGAATCGACAAAACGAAACATATAATCGGTGATGTTCATGCGGCTGAGAACTTCGGTCATGATGTCGATATCAATGCCGCGGGCCTCTTCGTGACCCGCCCACTTCAGAGGTGTTTCCTCCAGCCCTTCGATGATCAGGGTGCGCGCATGTGCGTGGATATCACCTGCAGATAGCAGCAGGGCTACCGTGATCATGGTGATCAGGAACAGACCCGGTCGTCTTTTATGCCCTTGAGTGTGTCGCACATTATATCCCGGTTTGGTTGCATTACTGTGATCAAACAATACGCTACCTTACTGCAATTACCGAGAAAATTTGCATTTTGGCACTGTCGAACGGTGTCCCGATACAGAGACGCAAAAAGGGGGCAGGGCTCTGATCAAGGCTGTATCAGGTGTGAACTTGGTTACAGTCGCCGGTAAAATCGGCGGTATTTTCGGAAGTGTAAATGCAATGCCTGCGCATTTGATGGGGATTCGTTGTGAAATTTTGGCTGACAGCGAACGTCTTTTTGTCTGCCTCATGGAAAAGCGTCTTATAAAATAGTTGTAAGCCTGCCTTAAAAGTGGGCGATTTAGGGGTGTTTTTGCCTATCTTTGCCAAAGAATGGAAAAGAGCGCTCAAATGCGGTTGCGCGGGGGTTGCCCCCTCAAAGGACATGTGCTACCAAACGCTCGCTTCCCGGAAGGAAACCCTTTCGGGGGATCATTTTTTTATACGTATCCGAGTCGTTCTCATAACCAGAATTGAGGGCTTTCACCGGTGTCCCAAAATACTGCCGCGACCGGGCTCCAAGGGCGCTATGCCACAGCACTATTCGACTTGGCCAAATCGGCCAAGCAGCTTGATGTTGTCAAAAGCGATCTTGAATTGCTCGACCAGGCCATCGCAAACAGCGATGACCTCCGGAATGTACTCCGCAGTCCCGTGATTTCCCGGGATGTGCAGGCCAAGGCGATGGCGGCTCTTCTGGATAAACTCGGCGTTTCCGAGTTGACCAAGAAGACCGTAGGGCTTCTGTCTCAGAAGCGTCGTCTGTTTGCCCTGCCGGCTGTTATCGATTCCTACCTTTCCATGCTCTCGGCTCACAATGGCGAAGTTACCGCTCAGGTGACCTCGGCTTCCGAGCTGAAAAAAGAGCAAATCGAAGCCGTTACCGGCGCTCTCAAAGAAGTTGTCGGCGCCACTGTCAAAGTGGACCTTAAAGTTGATCCGGCTGTTCTTGGCGGTCTTGTCGTCAAGGTCGGTTCCCGGGTTTTTGATGCCTCGCTTCGTACTAAACTGCAGAAGCTCGAGCTCGCTATGAAAGGGGTTGCGTGATGGAAATCCGCGCCGCGGAAATCTCCGCTATTCTCAAGGATCAGATTGCCAATTTTGGTGCTGAAGCCGAAGTTGCCGAAGTCGGTCAGGTTCTGTCCGTCGGTGATGGTATTGCCCGTGTTTACGGTCTGGACAATGTTCAGGCTGGTGAACTCGTTGACTTCCCGGGTGGTATTAAGGGCATGGCCCTTAACCTCGAAGAAGACAACGTTGGTGTCGTGATCTTCGGTTCTGACCGTTCGATCAAGGAAGGTGACCAGGTTAAACGTACTGGCGCCATCGTTGACGTTCCGGTTGGTAAGGAACTGCTGGGTCGCGTTGTTGACGGTCTGGGTAACCCGATCGACGGCAAAGGCGATCTGGGTGCAAAGGAACGTCGCCTTGCCGACGTCAAGGCACCGGGTATCATCCCGCGTAAATCGGTTCACGAGCCAGTGCAGACCGGTATCAAGTCGATTGACTCCCTGATCCCGATTGGCCGTGGCCAGCGTGAGCTGATCATTGGTGACCGTCAGACCGGTAAAACCGCCATCATCGTTGACACCATTCTGAACCAGAAGCCGGTGAACGATGCAGCCAAATCCGACAGCGACAAGATGTTCTCCATCTATGTTGCCGTTGGTCAGAAACGTTCGACCGTTGCACAGGTTGTTAAGGTCCTTGAAGAGCGCGGCGCGATGGAAAACACCATCATTGTTGCTGCGACCGCATCCGACCCGGCACCGATGCAGTTCATCGCACCGTTCGTTGCTTGCGCAATGGGCGAATACTTCCGCGATAACGGCATGCACGCAACGATCTTCTATGATGATCTGTCCAAGCAGGCTGTTGCATATCGCCAGATGTCGCTTCTGCTTCGCCGTCCGCCGGGACGTGAGGCATTCCCGGGTGACGTCTTCTATCTGCACTCCCGTCTGCTGGAACGTGCTGCGAAGATGAATGACGAAAACGGCGCTGGTTCGCTGACCGCACTTCCGGTCATTGAAACCCAGGGTAACGACGTTTCGGCGTTTATTCCGACCAACGTGATCTCGATCACCGACGGTCAGATCTTCCTTGAAACCGACCTGTTCTACAAAGGCGTACGCCCGGCTGTGAACGTTGGTCTGTCAGTTTCGCGTGTTGGTTCGTCCGCACAGATCAAAGCGATGAAGCAGGTTGCCGGCTCGATCAAGCTGGAACTCGCTCAGTATCGTGAGATGGAAGCATTCGCACAGTTCGCATCGGATCTTGATCCGGCGACCCAGAAGCTTCTGGCCCGTGGCGCACGTCTGACCGAGCTGCTCAAGCAGCCGCAGTACTCGCCGCTTAAGGTCGAAGAGCAGGTCGTTGTGATCTACGCTGGTGTTAAGGGCTATCTTGATAACGTTCCGGTGACCAAGGTCCGCGCATTCGAAGAACAGTACCTGTCCGAAATTCGTTCGGCTGGCGCTGATATCCTCGACGCGATCCGCACCGAGAAGGTTCTGTCTGATGACAGCGAAGCCAAGCTTAAAGCGTTCCTCGACAAGTTCGCGAAAACCTTCGCGTAAGACTGAAACTTAGGCGAAGGAGGAAACGCAATGGCTAGTTTGAAGGATCTGCGCTCGCGCATTGCCAGTGTCAAATCGACGAAGAAAATTACTTCGGCGATGAAGATGGTGGCAGCCTCCAAGCTCCGTCGTGCACAGGATGCAGCGGAAGCAGCCCGTCCCTATGCGGAACGCATGGGGACGATGCTGGGCCGTCTCGCAACTGCCGTCGGTAGCAATGAAGGCGCTCCGAAGCTTCTGGCCGGTACCGGTAAAGACGATGTGCATCTGCTCGTCGTCTTCACCGCAGACCGTGGCCTTTGCGGTGGTTTTAACGCATCGATCGTAAAAGCGGCCCGTCTCAAAACCAAAGCCTTGCTGGCTGAGGGCAAGACGGTCAAGCTGATCTGTGTTGGCCGCAAGGGCTCAGATGCGCTCAAGCGTGAATTTGGTGACAATATTGTCGCCCGGTATACCGGCATCGAAGGCAAGAAGGGGATCGATTTCTCTTCTGCGACCGACGTAGCCGACAAGGTTCTGGCGCTTTACGAAGAAGGCGAATTCGACGTCTGCACGATCTTCTACAACAAGTTCGTGTCCGCGATTTCGCAGGTGGCAACGGCTCAGCAACTTATCCCGTTCGCGGGTGAAGAAGTTGAAGAGCAGGAAGAAGCCGAAACCGGTTCTTCTGCGGTTTATGAATATGAACCGTCTGAAGAAGCCATCTTGGCTGATTTGCTGCCGCGTAACGTTGGCGTCCAGATTTTCGGTGCAATGCTTGAAAGCAGTGCATCTGAACACGGCGCGCGTATGTCCGCGATGGATAACGCAACCCGCAATGCCGGCGACATGATCGACCGACTGAGCATCCAGTACAACCGCTCACGTCAGGCTCAGATCACCAACGAACTGATTGAAATCATTTCCGGCGCCGAGGCTTTGTAAGCGGGTCGCAGGAAGTTAACGGATAGCTTTGTCCGAGCAGGAGACAATACCTATGGCGAACAAGAAGGCGGGGAAAATTTCCCAGGTAATGGGCGCCGTCGTCGACGTTAAATTCGACGGCGATCTGCCTCCCATTCTGAATGCGCTGCATGTTGACAACAACGGTCAGCGTCTGGTTCTTGAAGTTGCACAGCACCTTGGTGAAAATGCGGTCCGTACGATCGCAATGGACACCACAGAAGGTCTGAAGCGCGGTCAGGAAGTCACCGACACCGGTGATGCGATCTCGGTTCCGGTTGGTCCGGAAACCCTTGGTCGTATTCTGAACGTGATCGGCGAACCGGTTGACGAACGTGGTCCGGTGAAATCGGCCAAGACTTCGCCGATCCACCGTGAAGCACCGGCTTTCATCGACCAGTCGACCGATACCGAAATCCTGGTTACCGGCATTAAGGTTATTGACCTTATCGCGCCGTACACCAAGGGTGGTAAAATTGGTCTGTTCGGTGGTGCGGGCGTTGGTAAAACCGTCCTTATCATGGAGCTGATCAACAACGTGGCAAAAGGCCACGGTGGTTACTCGGTCTTCGCAGGAGTTGGTGAACGTACCCGTGAAGGTAACGACCTCTATCACGAGATGATGGAATCAGGCGTTATCAACCCGGAAGGCGAATCCAAAGCGGCACTGGTTTATGGCCAGATGAACGAACCCCCGGGAGCACGTGCACGTGTTGCTCTGACCGGTCTGACCCTTGCGGAATACTTCCGTGATGAAGAAGGCCAGGACGTTCTGTTCTTCGTCGATAACATCTTCCGCTTTACCCAGGCTGGTTCGGAAGTGTCGGCACTTCTCGGTCGTATCCCGTCAGCTGTGGGTTATCAGCCGACGCTGGCAACCGACATGGGTGCGCTGCAGGAACGTATTACCTCGACCAAAAAAGGTTCCATTACCTCGGTCCAGGCCATTTACGTCCCGGCCGATGACTTGACTGACCCGGCACCGGCAACCTCGTTTGCTCACCTTGATGCAACCACCACGCTGAACCGTCAGATTGCCGAGCTCGGCATCTATCCGGCAGTTGACCCGCTCGATTCCACCTCGCGTGCACTCGATCCGGGCGTGATTGGTCAGGAACACTACGAGACCGCGCGTGAAGTTCAGCGTGTTCTTCAGACCTACAAAGGTCTGCAGGACATCATCGCCATCCTCGGCATGGACGAGCTTTCGGAAGAAGACAAACTGGTCGTGGCACGTGCCCGTAAGATCCAGCGTTTCCTTTCGCAGCCGTTCCACGTTGCAGAGGTTTTCACCGGTACTCCGGGCGTGTTCGTTCAGCTCGAAGACACCATCAAGGCATTCAAGGCGATCTGTGCTGGTGAGTACGACCATATGCCCGAACAGGCATTCTACATGGTCGGCACCATCGAAGAAGCCATCGAAAAAGCCAAGAAGATGGCCGAAGCTGCCTAAGGCAGCTTTGGTCCCCCTCCGGCTAAGGAGCGAGGATTGTCATGACTGATACGACTGTACTGGAACTTGTTTCACCGTCTGCCCTGCTCAAATCTGAGCCGGTCGAGATGGTCGTTGTTCCGGGCACGGACGGGAATTTTGGTGTGCTGCCGAAGCATTCGCCGATGATCTCGACCATTCGTCCGGGTGTCATCGACATCTATGCAGGTGGTAAGGTTTCCGAACGTATCTTCGTTGCAGGTGGTGTCGCTGAGGTTAATCCCGAGCGTTGCACCATTCTTGCAGAAGAAGCGGTTCCGGTTGCCGATTTGAAAGCTGACGAAGCGCAGGCCCGTCTTGAAGCGGCGGAAGCCGCCCTCAAGGCTGCTGAAACTGCACACGATAAAGCCAATGCCGAGCGTTCGCTTGATATTGCCCGTGCACAGATTACAGCCCTGACCAACTAAACGTCGGTTTTGGAATTTTTTAAAAGAGGCCGCCCACGAGGGCGGCCTTTTTTGTGTGCGTATTTCGTCCCGGCATATGGGGCGCAGCTCTTTCCGGCGCGGAAGTTTCTTTAACTGCGCCACCCTGGCCGGGTCCGTAGCGCACGGGCCTGTAATGCCCATCCGCCACCAAAACCGACCACCAACATAATCACAATTGCAGATGCCAAAATGGGCCAGGCTACCTGTGCGATTTGTGCAGCGGTAATGGTTCCGATGGTTTGACCGGCGCCAATTGCGATCCCGGCCCCCATGATCAAGCCGATAAAGCCGCTTATCCCGATCATCATCCCTGTTTCCAGCGCCCCTGTGGTGGTGATTTGAACGGGTTGAATGCCCAATGTGCGCAGCATGGCAAGGGTGCTGCTCTGACTTTGCCGCAGGGCAATCAGGCCGCTTATGATCACCAGGCTGGCCCCGATTGTTGCCAGTACGGTCAAACCAACCAACCCGCTCAGAACTGCGTCAAACATCCCGTTCAATTTTCCCAGGACATCCGAAACGATAATTGCCGGAATGTCCGGGTATCCTTCGCGTAGCTGGTCAATGGCATTGTTGAGTGATGCTTCGTCACCCAAGCTGATCGCGCTGAGCACTCCATGATCAAAGCTTGGATCCATTGGGGACAGGACGAGCGGGAAATCAAGCCCAAGACGTGTCCAGTCGATAATGCGCAGATTGGCAACCTGCACGTCATAGGGGTGCCCGAAAATATTGAGGGTCAAACGATCTCCAACGGCTATGCCGATGGCCTTGGCGACCCCGGCATCAAGTGACGCCAAATGTGCATTTTGGCTGTTGGGCCCCCACCAATGACCGTCTGAAATGGTACTTTGTTCCATGTCTGCGGTTGGTGCCGCAGTCCATGAAATTCCCCGGTCCCCGCGCAAGAACCAGTGATATCGTCGTGGCACATCCGCGCGCGTCAATGGGGTGCCATTCAGATGGGTTACTCGCCCGTGGAGGAACGGCATTTGCGTAACTGCGCGAACATCTGCATTTTGTCGGGCGCGTTCCTCAAATGCCTTGGCCTCGTTTGGCGGAAGATCAAAGAAAATGATTTCAGGTGTTTGGGATGGCAGCACAGATTTCAGGTGATGACCTGCCAGGGTGCCAAACAGGATCACGGCAAACAGACAGGTCATGGCCAAACCAAACGATGCCGTGATGGTTACTGTTGGTGCCGCTGGACGCGCGATGTTGCGCAGTGCAAGCCGTAGTGTTGGCGATGAGATGGATCTAACTGCAAGTTTGCCGGCACAAAACCGGATGATCCGGCCCAGCAGCACAAACAGCAGCAGGCAAAAGACCAGTACGCCAAGCAGTGCCAATGAAAGCCAGCCCAGATCAATCAGGAGGGTGGCAATGCCATAAAGCACGATGGCGAGAACGACTTTGACCAAGTTCTGACCACGCCGTGAAGCCCAAAGCCTTGTTTTTGGGAATGTGTCATTGCCCTGTTGATGCGGCATTTGATGACGAAACAGGTGGCTCGGGGGCGTCAAACAGGCCGTACTGATCGGACCAATGGCAACCAGTGTGACGAACCCGTAAACAAAGCTGACGATCAAAGGTGCACTGGTGAAATCAGACCTTATGTCAAAGCCAAGCTGATCGCGAAGATAGGGGAAAACAAACTGCCCGGTGACGGTGGTCAAGAGTATCGCAACAAATACTGCGACACTGGTGATAAGGCCAATCTGCCAGATAAGGCTTGTGGCAATTTGGTGTGGGCGGGCACCAAGGCCCCGCATGATGGCAAAGCGCCTACGCCGGGCAGATAAATCAGCAATCAGCGCATTGTGGATTGCCGACATGGCAATGGCAAAGATTGCCAGTCCGATCAGACTGACGAAGGCAGATGCAAAATCGCCAATCCGCTCCATACCCGGAACGCCGTCTGCGGCATTCACGATCCGCCAACCACTGTCAGGAAATTTGTCTTCAATATTGGCGATGATCTGTTCGTGCGATCTATCTTTGCCTGCCGGCACTTTCAGGCGGGCATACCAATAGACTTGCTTGCCCGGTGCTAAAAGGGGGTTCTCGCGATAGCCATCAAGTCCAACGATGACCCGCGGCCCCAGCGAGAACAATCTGAACTTGCGTTCTGGTTCTGTGGTAATGACAGCACGGATTTGATGGGGACGGCCGCCAAGCAATATCAGATCACCAATCGCGAATTTGCCATGTTCAAGCAGTTCGGGGCCAACCACTGCACCGGGCAGGTCATTTTCGGGCATCAGCGCATCTTCAAGCGTGATGTCTGGTGTCAGTGATATTTCCCCATACAGCGGATATGTCTGATCAATTGCTTTTAGCTCGGACAAAACAGGGGGGGTGTCGCGTGCAGAGCCGACCATAACCCGTTGTTCGAGAGTTAGGCTTACGGTTCCCTGTGTTTTAAGGAAGGCGATTTCGGCCGATGTCGGTGCGCGATGAAAAAGGCGTAATGAAATATCCCCGCCAATGGTTTGTTGTGCCGATTGGCGCATGCCATCGCGCACCGATTGCGTCAGGCTGACCGTGAGCAGCAAAATCGTTGCTGCAAACACAAGTGTGGCAAACAGCGCGCTCATACCAACGCCGGGCCTGCGCAGTTCACGCAATGCGATCGTCAGACTGGCGGGGAATATGGAATATCTGGCAAGCAGTGATGTCGGGCGGGACACGGCAGTCTCGCTGGAAGGGGGTTATGGCGTCGGGGTCAACGCCAGCCCCAGCCAGAAAGCTTCGATCATTTTCATCAGTTCGATGAATTCTGTCACATCCACCGGTTTGCGCAAATAACAGTTTGCCCCGGCGGCATAACACAGATCAACATCATGTTCGGCACCCGATGTGGTCAGGACGATCACAGGGATGGATGCACAACTGGGATCATTGCGGATGTCGCGCAGCATTTCGCGGCCATCTTTACGGGGCATGTTAAGATCAAGAAGAATCAGGCGCGGGCGTGGTGAATTGCGATATGGCCCGTCTTGTTGCAAGAACTGCAGGGCAGTGATCGCGTCTTTGACGTGATGGAGTTCGACCGGTCGCTTGAATTCCCGTAATGCTTCACGCACAAGTCTTGCGTCACCTGGGTTGTCTTCAATCAACAAAAGGTTGTTGGTTGCGCCACTCGTTTGATCCGGCATTGTAATCCGCTACCCTTACGGATGGCTTCCGTCTAACCCAAGCCATACCCGAATTTTTATTCTAAAATCGTGTTAATCCACTGACTACAAAGAGAAATATGGTCCCACCCCCAACAATTTCTCTTTGTGAAATGACATATAAAATATGTCTTAAGTATCCTTAAGTCTTAATTTCATACCTCAGCAAGAAAATCAATTCAACAAGACATCAGTACAGTTGTAGATACTATCTGTCTGTATGGTATGTGGTGGCTCTAAAGTTGGAGAAAAAGGGGGAAAGGCGAGGAAAGTTTTGCAGGCCGTTTGCGTCAGTATTAATCCAGCGCAATGCCAATTTCAGAAGCCAAGGATGCGAATCGCGCAACAAGGTCGGGTTGCTCGGCAAATACTTTTTTTGCTGTTTGATATGCCAAGCGTGCGTCTTCTTCCTGCCCCAAAACCATATAGGCCTGCATCAAACGTGCCCATCCATCCGGGTTGTCTGGGGCGGCTTCCAGGCGTTCGGCCAAACCGTTGACCATCGACATGACCATTTCCTGACGCTGTTCGGGCGTCATTTCCTGGGCCGCGGCGATATCTTCCTGGCTTGGGCCACGTGTTGTCACGCTTTCATCAATATCAAGACGGCCCTCGATATCAATCCCTTGGGCAAGGGCGGCTTCACTGATGCGCGAAACCACCATAGGCAGCCAACCCGCATCGCCCGGTGCACTGTTGGCCAGCGCGATCCAGCGGTCAATGGCGGCGGCAACATTGCCATCCTGCGCCTCACCCAGTCCAAGGTAGTATTGGATGCGCGGGTCCGTGCTTTCGGTTTTTTCTGCTTCTCGCAAAACCCCGCGGGAGATGGCGTTGATTTGCCCATTGTTGGCACGCACAAGACTTTCGGCATACATGGCAAGGTAATCGCCATCGCGTCCGGACCGCTTAACCGCCTCAAGAAACGCCGTCTGGGCTTCTTGTGGGCGTCCCAACGTCATCAAGCTGGCGCCAAGCAGTTCCCACGCCCTGAGGTCATCAGGGTCCTCCAGAAGCTTTTGCGACAGGTCACTTACTGCGCGCTCCATGATCGCCTGACGATCCTGATTGGCCGTTTGGGCTTGCCGCATCGCATTGATTTCATCTGTGCGGCTGGCGATCGGACGATCGGGCAGGGTCGGATTGCCAAGATCAAGATACAACCCAATCCCGCCTGCAATTAACACCCCCGTAATGGCGGCAGCGATCGCCCGAACAGGTTTGGTGGTGGAGGATTGCCCAGCTGCGTCATTGTTTTGTTGCTGTTTGACCCGCTGATCAGCTGCAAGAATACGTCGCTGTACTTCGATCCGGGCAGCGGTTGCTTGTTCGGCGTTCAGAACCCCGCGTTCGATATCACGGTCAATTTCGGAAAGCTGGTCACGATATACCGCAAGATCGCGTGATATTTCGCTCTCTTCGCTGCCGCTGTTGTCCGAGATGTCGGTGGATATGTCCGTATCCGGTTTTGCTGCATCCCCGGTGTCGGCATGCTGATCGGTTCGCGTAAGGCGCGGGGGGCGCATGATCGGCCACAGAATGAACCCGACCAAAAGCAGGGTCATCGCGCCAAGAACAATCCAGATGGTCATACTCGTATCCTGTCCTTGGGCTTATTCTGCGGGAACCGCTTTGGTTGCGGCTTTGTGGGAACGGGTTGGCGCACCGATGCGATAACGCCGGTCAGAAAGTGACATCAACCCGCCAAACACCATGACAAGGCCACCAAACCACATCCAGGGGATCATTGGTTTGACGTAAAATCGTGTGATCCACTTGCCGCCTTCATCCTGATCACCGATCACGGCATAGATATCACCGGTGAAGCTTGATTGAATGCCGGCCTCGGTCGTGGGCATGCCTTCAACCGTGTAAACGCGTTTTTCCGGTGTCAGGACGACGGTACGTTCGCCCGGCGTGGTGATGGTGACTTCGGCCTCGCGGGCGACAAAGTTCGGCCCCTGATATTCCCGAATGTCAGACAGGGTAAAGGTGTGACCGGCGATTTTTGCACTTTCGCCGACGCCCAGTGATTGCACGGCTTCTTCCGTCCAGGCCTGCGATCCCGTAATCCCGGCAACCACAATTGCCACACCCGCATGGGCCAACATTGTTCCGTGGGCCGAGCGCGGCAAATTGCGCATTCGGCGCAGGCTGGTCGCGATTGGGGCGCGGAACAATTGAACCCGGCCCGCCCATTCAAGGATTGATCCGACAAACAGCCAGGTTGCCAGTCCCAAACCAAACAGGGCAAAGGCCGGCCCGCCAGAAAGCCAAAGGGTTACAAGCACAACCACAACCGTCACGGCCAGCGCGATCTTGAGCTTGTTAAATACACCAATCAAATCCGCACGCTTCCACGGCATCAAGGGACCAAATGCCATGGCAATGATCACAGGGGTCATGATCGGCACGAAGGTGGCATTAAAGAACGGCGCACCGACCGAAATCTTTTCGCCCGTCAGGGTTTCGAGCAAAAGCGGATACAACGTACCCAGCAAAACCATGGCAGCCGCAATCGAAAGCAGCACATTGTTAAAGACCAATGCCCCCTCGCGTGAAATCGGCTGAAACAGCCCGCCGCCCTTAAGGCTGGGCGCACGCCACGCATAAAGCGACAGGGACCCGCCGACCGTAATGCAAAGCAGCAGCAGGATGAACACACCGCGTGTCGGATCGGTGGCAAAGGCATGAACCGATGTCAGTGCGCCCGATCGCACCAGAAAAGTGCCAAGCAACGAGAATGAAAATGCCAGAATTGCCAGAAAAATCGTCCAGCTTTTCAGCGCATCGCGCTTTTCCACCACAATGGCGGAATGCAGCAAGGCAGTTCCGGCAAGCCAGGGCATGAAGGAAGCATTTTCGACCGGGTCCCAGAACCACCAGCCGCCCCAGCCAAGCTCGTAATAGGCCCACCAGGAGCCCAGCCCGATGCCAGCGGTCAGAAACACCCAAGCCGCCAGCGTCCAAGGCCGGACCCAGCGCGCCCAAGCCGGATCAACCCGACCTTCGATCAGGGCGGCAACCGCAAAGGCAAAGGCAACCGAAAAACCGACATAGCCGAGATACAGGAACGGCGGATGAATGGCGATGCCCGGATCCTGAAGCAGCGGGTTCATGCCTTCCCCGTCAAGCGGCGGGGTCAAAACGCGCTCAAACGGGTTGGAGGTCAAAACGATGAACAGGATAAATCCAGCGCCGATCAATCCCATAACACCGAGCACGCGCGCAAGAAGGCTGGGTGGCAGGTTGCGACCAAAGGCGGCAACAGCGCCGCCAAACAGGGTCAGGATAAGGACCCAAAGCAGCATTGACCCTTCGTGATTGGCCCAGACCCCGGTGATCTTGTAGATCATCGGTTTGGATGTATGGCTGTTGGCCAGGACATTAAGTACGGAGAAATCAGACGTCACATAGGCATAAGTCAGTGCGATAAAACTTGTCGCCACAAGCGCAAAGCACGCAATTGCCAGTCTGGGCGCAACCCGCAACAGAACCGGATCGCGGCGCGATGCCGCCAGGAATGGGATCGTGGACTGAGCAACTGCCATCACAAGCGACAGTATCAGGGCGTAATGTCCGATTTCTACAATCATATTAATGCGTCTTGTCCCTAGCAGGCCTGCGGTATTTGTTATGTGCCCGGATGCGACATATAATCCCTTTAAAAAGGCTTGGAAACCTTGCGGAATATCAAATATGCGCTATTTGCTGCACTATTGGGGACAAAAATATGGCAATAGACGTTACATATTGTCCGCAAGCAGGCTATAAAACCGTGGTCAGGCAGCGGATTGGTAGGCCAGAGGTCAACAACGTATGAGTCAATGTCCCGTCATTGACATAGCACAGAAAGAAATGTGGGCGCGTCGTGCAACGACGGCCTCCATTTGCATTGCTGCACTCCTGATTGCGATCAAGGCAGTTGGCTGGTTCCTGACCGATTCTGTCAGTTTGCTGTCATCCATGGTCGATAGCATGCTTGATGTTGGCACTGCGGTTGTCAATTTCATGGCGGTGCGCTCCGCCTGGCGCCCTGCGGACCATGATCACCGCTTTGGTCATGGCAAGGCCGAACCGTTGGCTGGCCTGTTTCAATGCGCCTTTATGATCGGGGCTGCGGTGTTTGTTGTGGCCGAGGCCTCATCGCGTGTCTTTGAACCACAACCGCTTCGATACGCGACCGAGGGCATCTGGATGATGGCCGTTTCGATGGTCCTGACATTCGGTCTGGTGCTTTTGCAGCGCAAGGCTGCTCGTGTATCGGGGTCGGTCGCGGTAGAAGCCGATTCGCTTCAGTATACCAGTGATATCCTTGCCAATGCAGCTGTGATCCTTGCCCTTGTCTTGGGCATGGCGGGCTTTTTGTGGGCCGATCCGTTGATCGGGGTTCTGGTTGCGGTCTTCCTGGTGTTTTCCGCGATCAAGGTTGGCCGTCATTCAATCAAGGTTTTGATGGATGCCGAACTGCCCGAATCCGACAGTCAGCGGATCATTGAACTGACGATGAAGAATGCCTCGGTCATTGGCATTCACCGCCTGCGGACCCGCTCATCGGGGGTGCATCGCTTTGCCGAGATCGAATTGATCATGGATGGCGGTATGTTGATGCGTGAATCGCACACCATCTGTCATCAGGTGATGGACAGCATCCGGTCCGAATACCCCGATCTTGATATTACGATCCATCCGGAACCCCCCGAGGACATCCATCTCGATGAGTTCAGCGGCTATACCGAGGATCCGGAATTCTGGCACACCGGGCGCGCCAAACGCGCTGGTCAGCATGACATCCCGGTCAACAGTGGTGGCGAAGTTGCGCTAACCGCCGACGCCTGAAGGGGCGGAACACCTGGCACTTAGATATCTTGAAGTGAAAAATGGCGGACCCTTGCGGGCCCGCCTTTTCTTCTTGGTTTGCCGTGTCGAAACTTAAAGAACTGTAAGCATGCTAGCGACCAGTGGATGGCGGACAATGTCCTTGTCGCGCAGTTGAACGCAGGCAATGTCATCAACGTTTTGCAGGCGATCGGACATTTCCGACAGACCCGACATTTCTGGCAGAAGGTCGGTCTGGTCCGGGTCGCCGGTCAGGATCATCGTGGAATTCCAGCCAAGGCGTGTGACCAGCATCTTGAGCTGCCCGTATGTGCAGTTCTGGGCTTCATCAATCACGACAAAGGCGTTGTTCAGGGTACGTCCGCGCATGTAGCCGATTGGGGCGATTTCGATCGTGCCGTCCGAGATATAGGTCTTAAGGCGTTTGGCCCCCAGGCGATCATTGAGTGCATCATAAAGCGGGCGAAGATACGGTGCCATTTTGGCTTCGACGTCGCCGGGCAGGAAACCGATGTTTTCCCCGGCTTCAACCGCCGGACGGGCCAGAACGATACGGGCGATATCGCCTTTATCAAGTGCTTCGACTGCTTTGGAAACGGCGATATAGGTTTTACCCGTCCCCGCCGGGCCAAGGGCCATCACAAGGTTGAAGTTGTCAATGGCATCCATCAGGGCTGCCTGGTTTTCACTTTTCGGGCGGATGTGGCGTCGGAAGCTTTGATCGCGTTGCTCTTTGGGGGCAGGTCCGTCAAGCGGGTGCCAATCGGCATTCTTTTCATCAAACAGTTCGTGGACGTTGGTGTCAGACTGCTGCGGACGATTACGACGACGTGCTGCGCGCTTACCCATGATGATCACCTCAACAAAGTTGCCAAAAAAGCAAAACGCGCCGTTCCGTCATGGAAGGGCGCGCATTCAATTTTCATCTTGCGATGGAAGTGGCGGTAGGAGTTTCCGCCGGTCACAGCATGTTGCATGTGCGATCCGGGGGGCGAAAATTCTCGTTGTAAGACGCTTTTTCGCGACACTCGGGAACTCCTCCTGCGGTCCAGTTGTAGACCGTTAATTAGAATCGTACCCCTATATGCAGTGTCTTGTCACGGGTTTTTGCGTCATGAAATTTTGATGAAACAGGATTGCGAGTCTTTTCAAATGTTTATCCCGCATCTGCGAAAGAACTTTTTTTGATCACCCCTGTGTTGGCACCATTCGACGCGATGGCAGGGCAGCACTTATGATCCAGGCAAGCGTCAAAAAAGCAATCGACGTCACAAGACATCCGACCAGCCCCCCATACAAATAAGCAACACCCGACAGGACCGTGCCGGTCAGTCGTCCGATGGCATTTGACATGTAATAGAACCCGACATTCATCGCGACCTTGTCACCCTCGGCATAGGACAGGATCAAATAGGAATGCAGCGATGAGTTGATCGCAAAGACAACCCCGAATACCAGAAGCCCGCCCAGAACAGCAAATTCCGGTGCGATGTCTTGGGTGATGGCCCCGGCAATTGCCGCAGAAACGCCAATCAGAATGGTAATCCAGATTTGCGCGGTTTTGCCATCTGGTTCGCGGGTTTTGGCCCGTAGCATCTTTGGTGCGACGGCCTGAATGAAGCCGTACCCAATGACCCAGGCAGCCATATAGGTGCCGACCTCAATATGGCCCCAGCCAAGCTCTGCGGCAAGAAACACTGGCAGGCCGACCACAAACCAGATATCGCGCGATCCAAACAGGAAAAGACGTGCAGCCGACAGGACATTGATCTTGCGATCACGCGAAAAAACATCGCGAAACTTTGGTTTGATCGCACTCGCAGGGCCCGCCATCGCATTTCCAAGCGACAGGGCAACCGCGATCAGGGTCAGGGCAAGCCCGGCTGCCATCGCAAGCAACGCGCCGGAAAAGCCAAGCCAGGACAACAACGCCCCGCCCATGAAAAAGCCAATACCCTTAAGGGCGTTCTTCGATCCGGTCAGAAGCGCGACCCAGCGGAAAAGCGCGCCTTCGGCATTGGCGGGCACAAGGACCTTGATTGCCGATTTGCTCGACATCTTGGTCAGATCCTTGGCAACCCCCGATGCGGCCTGAAGCCCCATGACATAGGCAACCGACACCGCAGGCAACCAGTCCGGGTTGGTCAGGGACAATGCGGCCAGCGATGCGACCTGTAACGTCAGCCCGGCATACAGGGTAAAGCGCAATCCACGTGCCTGGGCCAACCATCCGCCCACCAGATTGGTCACAATTCCGGCAACTTCATACAGGATGAACAGCAGGGCGATTTCAAACGCCGAATACCCAAGCGCATGAAAGTGCAACAGCACCAGCATGCGTAAGGCCCCATCGGTCAGTGTAAAGCCCCAATAGGCGCCTGTGACCAACATGTAATTGCGGATTGCGGGTGACATGGTGTGGCCTCCGACCTACAGGCTTTGCGCGACTTTGGCGGCCAGGTCCGCCATTCGGCAGACATACCCCCATTCATTATCGTACCAGGCCAGCAGTTTTACCTGCCGTTTGTCGATCACCATGGTGGATCCGGCATCAATGATCGAAGAGCGACTGTCATTGAGATAATCCACACTGACCAGCGGGCGTTCCTCGTATCCGAGAATCCCGGAAAGGTAGCTTTCCGATGCTTCGCGCATCAGGCGATTGACCGTTTCAACGTCGGTATCTTCTGCGACTTCAAACACACAATCGGTTAGCGAAGCATTCAGCAACGGAACACGCACAGCAATGCCGTTCAGTTTACCCTTGAGTTCCGGATAAATCATCGTGATGGCCGTTGCCGACCCGGTACTGGTCGGGATCAGTGACTGCAGGCAGGACCGCGCACGGCGCAAATCCTTGTGCGGCAGGTCAACAATCGTCTGGGTGTTGGTCACATCGTGGATGGTGGTAATCGATCCATGCACAATGCCGAGTTTTTCATGCATGACCTTGACCACCGGTGCCAGACAGTTGGTCGTGCAGCTTGCCGCCGTCAAAAGGTCATGTTGGGTCGGGTCATAAAGATCGTCATTCACCCCATAGACAATGTTAAGCGCACCTTCCTTGACGGGTGCAGCAACAATGACTTTTTTAACCCCCTGGTCAAAATAGGGCTGAATGGTCTCGGGTGTTTTGAACTTTCCGCTGCATTCCAGAACAATGTCACAGCCCATGCCGGCCCAGTCGGTTTCGCCCGGGGTTGTATTGTCGCTAAATGAAATCTTGTGGGTTTGATCAATCACCACCTGATCGTCGATACAATCAACCCGATTGGTCCAACGGCCATGGACGGAATCAAATTCCAGCAAATGAGCCGCAGTCTCGGCCCCGCCCTTGATTTCATTGATGTGGACGAATTCAAGATTCGGGTGTCCCCATCCGGCGCGCAAAACAAGGCGGCCCATGCGGCCAAATCCATTAATACCGACGCGGATTTTACGACTCATGTCAGGACTCCGTTACTTTGGACGTTGGGGTGTCGTGAAACCAGCCCCGTGATCGGTTGGCGATTGCCACCAGCGACAGCATGACGGGGACTTCGACCAGCACGCCAACAACGGTTGCCAGTGCTGCCCCCGATGAAAAGCCAAACAGGCCAATGGCCGTGGCAACAGCCAGTTCGAAAAAGTTCGACGCACCAATCATTGCCGAAGGGGCGGCAATCTTGTGTTCAACGCCAAGAACCTTGTTGGCGACATAGGCGATGGCCGCAATGAAATAGGTCTGCAAAATGATCGGCACAGCCAGAACGGCGATGATCATCGGTTGCGCGATAATCTGCTGGCCCTGAAAGGCAAACAACAAGACCAGTGTGCTCAGAAGCGCAATCATCGAGATCGGCTTGAGTTTGGCATCAAAGGCATTGAAATGGTCAATGCCCCCCTTCATGAGGCGGCTTCGGATTGCCTGACCGGTGATTACCGGAATAACGATAAAGGCGATAACCGAAATGGTCAGCGTTTCCCATGGGATGGTGATCGCCGAAATGCCCAGCAAAAGCGCGACAATCGGCGCAAAGGCAAAGATCATGATCGTGTCATTCAGTGCCACTTGCGTCAGGGTAAAGTTCGCATCGCCCTTGGTCAGGTGCGACCAGACAAACACCATCGCCGTGCAGGGGGCTGCACCTAACAGGATCAGACCGGCGATATAACTTTCAATCTGTGCTTCGGGCAAAAGCGGGCGGAACAGAAAGCCGATAAACAACCAGCCAAGGGCTGCCATGGTGAATGGCTTGATCAACCAGTTCACACCAAGCGTCACCGCGATGCCACGCCATTGACGGCGCATTTCATTAAGGGCACCGAAATCAACCTTCATCAGCATTGGTACGATCATCAACCAGATCAGTACCGTAACCGGCAAATTGATTTCATAGGCGGTCAGGTTTCCGATTGTCTGAAACAGGGTTGGGAACAATTGCCCCAACAGGATGCCAACAATGATGCTGGCCGCAACCCAGACGGTCAGAAAGCGTTCAAACAAATTCATGGTGGTGGCATCTTCCTTGTTTATTCGCGGTTCTCGGATGGGCTGGTCTGCCCGATTTTGTCGAGTTCGCTTTGCAGGGACAGACGATCAAGCGATTTGAACGGAAGGCTGGTGAAAATTGATATCCGATTACGCAGCATTCGATAGGTCTCGGCAAAGGCCAGACGCTTTTCCGCGTCACTGCCGGTCACGGCCGCAGGATCAGGAACCCCCCAGTGGGCGGTCATCGGAGATCCGGGGAAAATCGGGCATTCTTCATTCGCGGTTGCGTCGCAGACCGTGAAAACGAAATCAAATTTGATGTCGTCCTGCTCGGAATAGGTTTCCATCGCCTTGGATGAAAAGTCTGAAAGATCATGGCCAAGGCTTTGCAGAAGTTCTTGCGCATATGGATGCACGTCACCGCGCGGATGTGATCCGGCACTATAGCCAAAGAAATGGTCATGCCCCTCATGCTTGAGGATCGCTTCAGCCATGATGCTGCGTGCCGAGTTGGCCCGGCATAGAAAAAGCACGTTGTATGTACCAGCAGACATATCGTTTCGTCCTTTGAGGCGACAGTATGTATTAACAGCAGTCCGTCTGGACGGCCGGTGATAATCCGCAAAGTTCCGGGCGGCCGTGGCAACAATCGTCTGTCAGGAACCCCAATAGACTGCGCATGACTTCGGGCACGATGTGATAAATCATCGAGCGTCCGTCACGCGTTGCCTTGATCAGTCCCGCATGACTTAACGTCGCCAGATGCGACGACATCGTGTTGTGCGGGATGCCGATCTGACGTGCGAGTTCCCCTGCCGCCATTCCGTCTTCGCCGGTCTGGGCCAGCAGGCGGAATGCCGCCAGTCTGTGTTCCTGTGCCAATGCGCCAAGCGCGGCTATTGCGTTTTTTGTGTCCATATGTCGAGAATTATCGACATATTTAACGAAGCGCAAGTGACAATTGTATTTCAGCATCAATAGCGCTGTCGCGTGGCAGTTTTTTCTTTGTTAATCAGATGATTACGGGGCATCAAAGAAAACACTTTTAAATAACTAGAAATATAGTTATATTGTCGACATGATTGAAAAAGACATTGCACCAGCCTTTGCTGCATTGGGTCATGAGGCCCGATTGAAAATCTATCGTCAGTTGGTCAAGGCCGGTGATGACGGGTTGAATATCGGTGACATCGGGCGGTTGCTTGACCTTCCGGCATCCACATTGGCTCATCACCTGGGCACATTGGTGCAGGCCGGTCTTGTGCATCAGGAAAAGCATGGTCGTGAAACCCGCAACCGGGCCGATTTTGATGTAATGAGAGACTTGCTTGGCTTCATTGCCGATGAATGTTGCAGCGGTGTTGATCTTGGGGGCGGTGCTGCCCTCGCCACTGCCACCACCACGGAGTCTGAAACGGTCGCATAATGCGGTCTTTCGCTTAACTTTATATAACTATTTTTCTAGGGATATGGATATGACTGCGCTTGCCCTGAAACTTCGCCGTATCGGTACATCAGCGCGCCAGATTGACCGGGTCTTGCTGGCTGCAGTGGGCATTTTGCTCGCGGTTTATCTGTTGGACCGTGCGCAGTTTATCCCCAGCATCGTCTTTACGCTTGAGGCCTTTGTCGGAACCGCACCGTACCTTGCGCTGTCGATTGGGATTGCGGCTTATGCGACGGCGACGGGCGCTGATAATCTGATTTCACGCGCTTTTGCTGGCCACCCGATCCGCATGGTCTTTACTGCAGCGGCCTTTGGCGCATTGTCACCGTTTTGCTCTTGCGGCGTGATCCCGTTGATTGCGGCATTGCTTGCAATGGGTGTTCCACTCGCGCCGGTGATGGCGTTCTGGTTGGCATCCCCTGTGATTGATCCTGCGATGTTTGTTTTGACCGCAGGCACCCTTGGCACTGACTTTGCCGTCATCAAGATGATTGCTGCCATCGCCCTTGGTCTGATGGGGGGCTTTGTCACCATGTGGCTGATCTCACGGGGATTTTTATCTGACCCACTGCGCGAAGGTGTTGGCAATGGTGGCTGCGGTGGCGCAAAAGTGCGCTCGCACAAGGATGTTGTGTGGAAGTTCTGGCAGGAAGATGACCGTGTCGCCAAATTCCGCAAATCCGCCATATCAAACATGATTTTCCTGGGTAAATGGCTGGCGTTTGCCTTCCTGCTTGAAAGCATGATGGTCGCTTACGTACCCGCCGAAAGCGTCAGTGGGTTGCTTGGTGGGGATGGTGTTGGTCCGATTGCCATTGCGACGCTTGTCGGGGTTCCGGCATATTTGAACGGTTATGCCGCCCTTCCGATCATGGAAGGCCTGATTGGGCAGGGCATGCAGGCTGGTGCCGCCATGGCCTTTCTGGTGGCCGGCGGGGTGTCCTCCATTCCAGCCGCGATTGCGGTGTTTGCGCTGGTGAAAAAGCCGGTATTTGCGTTGTATCTGGTCTATGCGCTGGTTGGATCGTTTGCGATTGGTGTGATTTCGCAGGTTTGGCTGGGGTAATCGGGGCTTTACATGTCCGATATGACGATTTCACGGTGGCAATGGGCGTAAAAATCGCTACATTGCGCGCCAAGAAATTCATACGGATTAAAGTTGAGACATCATGTCGACGATTGACCAGCAGGTATCGCGTCGCCGTACCTTCGCCATCATTGCCCACCCGGATGCGGGTAAAACCACACTGACCGAAAAGCTGCTTCTTTTTGGGGGTGCGATTCAGATGGCCGGTGCGGTTAAGGCGAAAAAGGAACAACGGGGTGCCCGTTCGGACTTCATGAAGATCGAACAGGACCGCGGTATTTCCGTGTCGTCGGCTGTGATGACCTTCGAGTTTGAAGAGAACATCTTCAACCTGCTTGATACGCCGGGCCACGAAGACTTTTCCGAAGATACCTATCGCGTTCTGACCGCGGTTGACTCGGCCGTCATGGTGATTGACGGCGCGAAGGGGATCGAGGCCCAGACCCGCAAGCTGTTTGAGGTCTGCCGTCTGCGTGACGTGCCGATCACGACGTTCGTCAATAAGCTTGACCGCGAAGCCCGTGATTCGTTCGAACTGATTGATCAGATCGAACAGGATCTGGCCCTTGATGTGTCGCCGGTAACCTGGCCGATTGGCTCAGGCCGTGATTTCCATGGCTGTTACGATCTGGTCAATGATCAGCTTCTGTTCATGGAGAAAGGCGGCAATGTCGTCAAGGACGCTATTCCGATCAAGGGTCTTGATGATCCAAAGCTTGATGAACTGATCCCGGATTATCTTCTTGAGAAGCTGCGCGAAGAAGTCGAAATGGTGCGCGAAATGTGCCCGCCATTTGATTTGCAAAGCTATCGCGAAGGGCATCTGACCCCGGTCTTCTTTGGTTCGGCGGTCAATAACTTTGGCGTGCGTGAATTGTTGCGCGGCATTGGCGAAATCGCACCGACCCCGCGCCCGCAGGAAGCAGCAACGCGTCTGGTTGAGGCGGTTGAGCCAAAAGTAGCGGGCTTTGTGTTCAAGGTCCAAGCCAACATTGACCCGAACCACCGGGATCGCATCGCGTTTATTCGCCTGTGTTCGGGCCACTTCAAGCGCGGCATGAAGCTTAAACATGTCCGTGCAGGCAAACAGATGGCGGTGCATAACCCGATGCTGTTCTTTGCCAATGAACGTGACATTGCCGAAGAAGCCTGGCCGGGTGACATCATCGGTATTCCGAACCATGGGACGTTGCGCATCGGCGATACCCTGACCGAGGGCGAAGATTTACGCTTCCGCGGGGTTCCGGCCTTTGCGCCCGAATTGCTGCAAAAAGTCCGCCTTGATGATCCGCTCAAGGGCAAACATCTGCAGCGCGCGCTTGAACAGCTTGCCGAAGAAGGCGCATCCCAGGTGTTTAAACCGATGATGGGGGCGGACTGGATCGTTGGTGTTGTCGGGCAGCTTCAGTTCGAGGTTCTCAAGGAACGCATTTCAGCCGAATACGGCATCAAGGTGCATTTCGAACAGACCCCGGCCTATGCCGCCCGCTGGGTGATGGGCGATGATCCGCTGGAAGTCAAAAAGTTCCGCGATGCCAACCAGTCGGCGCTGTTTGAAGACCATGACGACACACTGGTCTTCATCGCACGCAACGCCTGGCATCTGGAAACCACACAACGCGATTGGCCGAACCTCAAGTTCGAAAGTACGCGTGAACAGAATTTGGTGGTGGTTTGATTTTCTTTTTAAAAAAATAGTGAGTGTATCTAAGTAAATTAAAATTTTATATTTTAATTGGTTTTAGCTAGATGGTGTTGTTTGTTGCGTTCCAATTTTCTGATTTTCTTTGATCATCGACAATACAAAATTATTTGTCTCAGATAAAGTTTCGGAGAACTCAAGGCTGTGTTTTTCGTAATTGGAAGGTAGTTGTAGTCCTGATATTCTTCTTATATTTGCTTTTCTTCCATAAGAAAATCGCCATTTGTGAGTGGTGTTAAATAATACAGCATAATAAACTATCTCTGGTAATGCTTTGAATTGTCGAGTCTTTAGTATGGTGCAGGAGTCCCCGCCATTCCCTTTGGGTAGAAATTCGCCAAAGTGTACGGTTGCATGTCCTAATCCTGAAATACAAATTGCTGGGCCTGTGAATACTTTGTCCCCAAATTGTGGTGATACGTAGGCTACAACACCATTGTTAAGTTCGGTGTTTGTCACAAAAGGTACGTCACCGTGATCGTAATCATCGATGCTACGTGATTTTGCGGTGGATAATTGAAATAACTTTTCTATTTTCATTTTTACTGCAAGGATTTTCTTATTTTCTGGAATAAAAACTCGGAATATAATTTTTTTGTTTCGTTTTTTATGTCTTCTTTTGATGCAGAGGGGCGGTCTAGGTATTTTTGGGGGACTATCTCAAGGTTCGGGTCGCTAAGATCAACGGTCTTAAGTTGGATGAAGCCAGGTTCCTCATTGACGATTCCTCCAGCAACAAAAGACTTCGCTTCTTTCTGGATTGTTTCTAGTTGTGAATCTCTTCCGTGCCTTAACCGTCTGCGTTTGAGTTTTGAGAAGCCATCATCTATAATCCTCGCAAACAGAGTTTTCTGGTCTTCTTTGTGAGGTTTCCCTTTTTCAATAATTACAATGACCGTTTCCACCGATGCTTGCGGGTAAAACAGATCGTTAGGCAGTGAAAATACAGCAAGGATGCTATTGCCCTCAATTGTTCTTTTTCTCCATGATTGATCTCGTCCCATCGAGCACATTACTGATATGGGAAGTACTGCCAATAAAAGTCCTCCTTCCTGCATCTGATCTATGGCGTGTTGGACGAACGTAAATTCCTGCTCATCGCTTCTTTTCAGGGAAAACGGCGGATTCATTAGGGTCTTGGTGACTGGGGGCCTAGTGGTGGTGGTGGTTATGTACTCTGCACTGGCTTCACCATTTCGAATTTTTCGGTTAAGGTTGAGTGCTAGGCAATCGTTATTGATGATGTTGTTTTTGCCGTCCCCTCGAAAAATCATATTGACAATGGCAAGGGTAGCTACATTGGCTTGTTGTTCAACGCCGAATATTTTGTGTTTCTTGAACATTTCGACTTGTTCTGGAGTGTCTCTTCGAACTTTGTCGTATGCTGCTACGAGAAATCCACCTGTTCCGCACGCCGGGTCGTATACAAGGTCGTCGCCGGTTATGTTCAGCACTTCGACGGCAAATTCAGCGATGTGCCTAGGTGTGAGCACGATTCCGATGTCTTTTGCTCCGTTTCCGTATTTAAGAAAAACTTCATAGAATTTGCCTAGTAGATCATGGCTTCCATCCATCGCTGCCTTAATGTTTATTTTACGTAACAGGAAAAATACTTTTATTATTGCAGATCTGTATTTTTCCTTCGCCGCATTTTCTTGGGGTAGGCGTAATTCGATGTATTCGGAGAACTCTCTCTTTGAGTGTGCAATTAAAACATCTTCAGATCTGTTGTTAATATCTTTAACTAGTACGTCTGGAGATGCATTGAAGTTTGGAAGTGTGTCTGAAACCATTGCCAGTAGAATTGCTGACATGACTGTTGCTCTGAGGTCTTTGTTGATTGACGCCTTGTGTAGTTCTTCGTTGATCTTTTCGGCTACTTTTAATAGAATAATCTCGCTTATGATTAAATCATTTAGTGCGTTTGTGTTGTTGTCTGTTAAATATTTAGCTTGATCTGGTGACAGCAAGCCTGTGATTGGTTTGCCATTGTATTGTACGTTCTGTATTGTTCCGTCGTCGAATATATATGCTGTTTTGACTAGGTAACCTTGATCGTCAGATCCTGCTACTCCCGTAACAATCTGTGCTTTGATAATCGATGAATTTTCATTGATTGATTTTGCATATTCCGCTGCCTCATGAAAGGCTGTGTCTATATCCTCAATTTTCGCTTTCGCTTCTATAACCCAAAATGATTGCTCTCTTACTTTTACTACATATTCAGGCCTTTTCCGATCAAGGCCATTTTTAATTTCAGGGTGGTCAAGACACTCTTGTTGTGTGTAAAGCTGGCCAGCGGCTACTCTGTTTGGATTTTTAGTAGTCCAGCCAAGAGCGTTGAGATCATTTTTTATGAAAACATAAGAGGAGAATTCGGATATTCTTGTCATACTACTCTCAACTTGTGAAAAATTTAATTTTTCTAGAAGAAGGCTACTTGTAAATTCAGTGATTTTGGAGAGTAGCTCTCCGTCTATAGAAATTTGCGGAATACAAGATATGTTGAATACCAATTAAACTACCTTTGATGCAATAAATCTTGCTTTTAAAGAGCTTAAGGTAATTTATCGATGTTTTTTTGGTAGGGATTTTCAGTTGGTTTAGTTGAAAGTATAGCGACATATAGTGACGAGAGTCATCCCAACCGCCATGGCGGCAAACAGGTTGCGCGCAACGGCCATGGTGATCACGGTGGCAGCCGCACCTGCGATGCCGATTGTGCCTGCCGAAAGGGCGCTTGGCACCCAGACGGAAATCAGGACTGCACCGGGCAGGCGTTCAAGCACATGTGCCCAACGGCCATGCTGCGGCAAACGGTCCGCCATCAAAAGACCGCCCAGACGCATGCCATATGTCACAGCTGCCATACCAAGGATGGTCAGAACGGATTCAAGGCTGAAGCTGGTCAGGTCAGGGAACTGGGTCATTTTCCTGTGTCCGTACCAAACCGGCCTTCGGGTGCGCCATAGACGGTAGTGCCGTCAACGGCAATTTCGGTTTCCGGGCTGGTGTCATCCATATCAGGCCGCCAAGTCAGGGCTGCGGTGATCACCCCCGCAGCAGCACCCAGCAAAACCGACCAGGTGCCCGGCAAGACAAAGTGACCAATGATCGATCCGATGGCGGCCGCGATCCATGGCAAAAGGTCAACCTTGCCCTTCCACATGCCAATGGTGAGTGCTGCAAAAACAGCGGTGAAAGCGAAATCAAGCGCATAGACTTCCGGGTCGGGAATACCTCCGCCCAACAGGTACCCCACCGTATTGCCTGTGGCCCAAACCACGCCAAGGAACATCCCGCCGCCCAAAAGGAAACCCGGATTGGCAAGGGTGGGCTGTGTCATGGAAACCGCCCAGTTTTCATCGGCTACCATATGCATGCCAACGACCTTGACCCAAAGCGGACGCCCACGAAATACCGGGCGCAGCGATGCCCCGATCAGGACATAGCGCATATTGATCACCGCAGTGGCGATGATGATGGTGGCGGCCGGAATGGTTTCGCGCCACAGATCGACCGATACAAATTGGGCCGATCCGGCAAAGACCGCCAGGCTCATGAAAAGAAGCTCGCCCAGCGACAATCCACGCTGGGCGGCAAGTACACCCAGAACTGCACCAAAGATGATGGTACTGGGCAGGAGCGGCAGACAGGCAAGTGCGCCGCGCCTGATGGTATCTGCATCGAAATGCCCGACTTCGGGCTGTCTGGGGCGTGACATTTTCGACGTTTCCTTTGTTCGTTTCGCGCCAGTTCATTGTGTGGGGCGACGGGCGCATTGTCGTGGTCATGGTGTGCGAGGGGACGTTTTAGTCCCTGCACCATGGTCGATGTTGCAGGGGTCGTATTGGACGAAATTGCTATTGCGATGTCGTTTGTCGATTTCTCTTAGTCGGGGTTTACGCCAAAATCCCTGATCAGCATATCGAGAAAAAGCTTGGTGATGGGGTCTGCCTGTTTGCTGTCATCAAGACTTGCCTGAAATGTGACAGTGACCCTGAGCCGATCTGGCTGGATCGCGCGCATGCGTCCGGCGTCGACGAATTGCTGCGCATAATGTTCGGGCAGATAGCCCAGAAATGCACCGGATAAAATCAGGCGGGCCTCTGCCTCCATGTCCGAGACGGTGGCATGGGGGCGGGCGACGGCGAATTCTTTCAAATCCCGGCCAAGCCAGGATTTGCGCCCGATCAGGCGATAACGCCGGATTTCATCAATGTCGATTTCCGCATCCAAACGGCCAAAAAGCGGATGATCCGATCCGCAATAAAACCGGTGGATTTCGTCATATAGCGGGATATAGCGCAGGCCAAGCACCGTTTTTGGAAAGCTGCAAATGCCGATCTGAATGTTGTCGGTGACAACTTCGCGCAGCAGATCGTTGGGTGGATAGGTCACGATGTTCAAAGTTACGTCGGGCGCGCGGTCCATAAACCGGGCGATGGTCTGTTCGATCCGGCGCGCTGCCGGATCGGTTATGGTATTATCGGTCAGGCCAATGGTCAGAGTGCCGCTGAGTTTGTCGCGCAGCGCCCGCATCTTGGTTTCATATTGCCCGATTGATTTGAAAAGCCGGTGTGCTTCTTCAAATGCGACCTGGCCCTCGGCTGTCAGGGCAAAACCGCTGCGCCCGCGTTTGCACAGCGTGAAACCCAGTCGGGCTTCCAGGGTGGTGATATAGCTTGATATTGTTGAAAGTGACAGATTGAGATCGCTTTGTGCTGCGGCAAATCCCCCTGCCTCAACAATGGTCAGGAATATCCGCAGAAGTTTCAAATCCGACTGTTCCGTGGTCATCGGGCCTTTTCCATACGCAATCGATCTTAGTTTGGGGATTCCCAAAGTAAGGTTCAGCATTACGTGATTTTTTCCATCTCGGCAATTTGATCTGATGGATGCCATCATCATTCAAAAGGGCTGTCGGCGGACATCCGAGCTGACCGACAGGCCCACCTGTTTCAGGAGGTTCCATGTTTACGGACGAAAAACTTGCCAAGCTGCGAGAAAAATACGGCAACACCAAAGGATCAGATGTGTTTGACCCGCATTTTAGCGCGGTCGCCAGGACGCAGTTTTCGGAAAATGGGGAACGTAAATGGCCGTTCTCCGGGGTGCCGACTTTCCTTGATGCCCCCTATATGGCGGATGCGGCGCAGAATAATTTTGCCGGGCTGGATGTCGCGCTTGTCGGGGTTCCCATGGACCTTGGGGTTAGCAACCGGGCAGGCGCACGTCTTGGTCCGCGCGCGGTGCGTAATATCGAGCGGGTCGGCCCGTATGAACATGTTCTGCGCATGGTGCCAAGTGCGCTTGCGCGGATTGCCGATATTGGTGACGTGCCGTTTCGCAGCCGCTATTCGCTTGAAAAGTGTCACGAAGATATTGAAGCTTATTTTAACAAGATCATCGAGGCTGGTGTCATTCCGATTGCGGTCGGGGGTGATCATTCAATCAGCTATTCGATTCAGAAGGCTGTTGGCAAGGATCGTCCGGTCGGCATGATCCACCTGGATGCCCATTGCGATACCGGCGGGGTTTATGACGGATCCAAATTCCATCATGGTGGCCCGTTCCGTCAGGCGGTAATGGATGGCGTGCTTGATCCCGAACGGACCATCCAGATCGGCATTCGCGGCCCGTCGGAATATATTTGGGAATTTTCCTATGACAGCGGCATGAGCGTTATCCACGCCGAAGAAGTGCCCAAAATGGGCGTTGACGCCGTCATCGCCAAAGCGCGTGAAGTGGTTGGCGACGGACCGGTATATCTGTCATTTGATGTGGATTGTCTGGACCCGTCGTTCGCACCGGGTACGGGGACGCCGGAAATTGGCGGTCTTACCACGCGTGAGGCGCTCGCAATTCTGCGGGGCTTGCGTGGCCTTGATTTTGTCGGTGCGGATGTTGTGGAAGTCGCCCCGCAATATGACGCCACCACCAACACAGCCCATGCAGGTGCACAGATATTGTTCGAGGAGCTGTGCCTGATTGCGGAGGCCCTTAATACTCGTCGCGGTTAGGTGCCAACTTGGTGTTTGAATTCTTATGTGGGGTGCGGTCAAGGCTTGCGATAAACGCGCCGGGGCTGACACCCCACATGGTTTTGAAATGCCGGTTCAGGTGACTTTGATCGGCAAAGCCGGTGGCGGCTGCTGCATCGGCAATGCTTGCGCCGTCAAACAGCAGCCTTTTCGCACGTCGTAACCGCATGTGATTGAAATAGGCGTGCGGTGGCAGGCCGGTTGCTTCGCGAAAGACGCGCAGCAAATGAAACCGGCTAAGCCCGGTAACCGCTGCCAGATCATCCAGTGCGATATTCTCATCAAGGTGGGCGGCCATATAATCAATTACGGCCTTGACCCGTTTGTCTTCTGATCCCGGACGATAAAGGTAGGGCGGCGCATCCGCATGACGCAGTGACAAGCGCGCAGCACTGTGTAAAAGGCAACTGTCACGTTCGAGAAGCGGCGCGCTATCAGCGTGTTCTGGCTGAAACATGCGATGAAGATTCTGCAACAGAAGATGCAGGTCAGGATCATCAACAACGCAATTGCCAAAGAACGGCAAGCCCGGGTTTTTGGGCGACAATTCACTGATCAGATCGCCGAATACCGCCGGATCAATGAACATGATCTGGTACTGGTATCCGTCATCGGATGCCGGGCCGCCGTCATGTACCTGCATCGGGTTCATCATCAAAAGCTGCCCGCGTGCGGCGACATAATTGGTCCCGCGTGACATAAAACGCTCCGCCCCGTTCAGAATGGTGCCAAACGCGTAATAGTCATGACTGTGCTTTGGAAATGAGAAATTCTTGTAATCGGCTTCGAACATATCAATACCGTCGGCTGCCCGCCAATGACGGGCAACCTCGCGAGGACGCAGATTGCCCTTGGGGCGGCGCCTCGGTACAGCGCTATGTCGCGATACTTCATTCATGGGGGCAGTATAACTGCGAATTTTAATCACAGCTTGTACAATATTGTCATGGCGACATTTCGAAATGTGATCAGACGCAAGTCATTTCGCAGCGCATCAATTCGTATCCGAACCGCCGATTCGCGCAATTTTCCTTAGAAAACGACCTTTTTTGGTCATTTTGGGCGTCATATGACACTTGTCTGTCTGTATAGGTGTATTTCGAATGAACATGAAAATGTTCATTCGTGCATAATTTTGCACTGCGAAGTTTTCCATTGTGGATACTTGGTCTAGACAAATCGAGAATTCATACAACTGTTACAAATAGGTGGCCCGCGGTCATGTATGGGTGGCGCCATATGTATTGATTACTGTTTGGATGCCCCATGTTCTTTGACCGAATTCGCATCGGATCGCGCATTTTTGCCGGTTTCTTTGTTCTGGTGGTCCTGCTTGTTGGTTTGTCTGCTTTATCTTCGACCTATCTTTTGGGCTTTGGTTCGCATGCGGATCGTATTGCCAAAAGCACCGGGCTGGTCGGACTTGCCAACGACTACGCGCTGAAACTTGAGCGCCTGTCGAATCAGGTTCTGCTGTATGCCCAGACCGTTGACCCACTTGATCGTGACGGCATTACCACGATCCGCGAAGCCGCAGAACAAAGTGGTGCAACACTGGTTGCGGAATTGCGTGAAACCGGTGATGCGGATCGCGCCGATGCGCTTGAAAGTCTGAGTTCCGATTACCTTGCAACGCTTGAGCCGCTTGTGCTGCGTGCGGAAAACCTTTCTGCTGCATCTGAAACCATGTTGCTGGGCGCCAATCAATTGGGCAAATCGGCTGCACGGCTTGAAGATTTCATTGCCAAGCGTGATCCGGCCATTGCCGAAAAATTTTCCGATAAACTTGGGGCAGCCAATCTGGCGGCAATTGTGAACTCCCTGCAATTCCCGATCCTGCGGACGCCGGAATCCCTTGAAGCCGCCCGTGCCCAGACATCGGCGTTAACCGATCTTCAGGATGAAATCAAATCGTCCTTTGACGGGCTGAAGCGCAGTGACAAAAAACTGTTTTCCTATGCGATCCGCGACAATGACCTCTTAAAGCAGGGTGCAAACCAGCTTGAAGGATCGATTGCCGGTTTCCGCCAGTCGATGGATGATTTCAAATCTGCCGTCCGTGAAGTTCAGACCATTACGCAAAACATTCGTGCTGAAGCGATGGCCAATCAAAGCGCCCTTGTAAGTGCCGCCTACAGCCAGTCTGAAAACTCAGCGCTTACCAACATTGTGGTTGCAGCCATTGGTGTTGTGATTGCCATTGCGCTGGCACTTGGCATTGCGCTAAGCATCCTGCGGCCGCTTAAGCGTGTGAACAGTGATATGACACGCCTGAGTGAAAACGACACCGATATCGACCTTGTTGATGTCAAACGCGGTGATGAATTTGGCGCCATGGCACGGACCGTTGCAATCTTCCGCGAAAACGCGCTCAAGATTGAAAAAATGGCCGAAGAACGTATTACCCTTCAACGCATCGAAGAGGAAAAACGCCGCGCATCGCTTGGCGCAATGGCTGAAACGATTGAAGGCGAAACCACTGGTCTTGTGAAATCGGTCAATCATCAAGTGACCCGCATGCGTGAAGCCGTGACCGAGGTTGCGGCTGCGGCTGAACGTGTCACCGTGCAAACAGAAACGGCAACTGGTGCCGCAAGCGAAAGCCAGGCGCATTCCAATGCGATTGGTGATGCCGCCAACCGATTGCGCGAGGCCATTGTATCGATTGCCAACCGTGTTGAACATCAGCGCGAAATTGCCCAGAACGCAGTCGGGTCGACCGAAGAATCAGCCAGAGCCGTTGACGATCTGCGCGAAGTGGCAAGCAGCATCGAACAGATTGTTGATCTGATCCGCGGCATTGCCGGGCAGACAAATATGCTGGCGCTTAACGCGACGATCGAGGCCGCACGCGCCGGTGAGGCGGGCAAAGGTTTTGCAGTGGTCGCAGCAGAGGTCAAAAACCTTGCAAGCCAGACCGAACGCGCAACCGAACAGATCACCGAACATGTCAATGCGATGGGGGCGGTGACAGATCGTTGCGTTGCATCTATGGAAGATGTTGGTGTGACCGTGCGCTCCATGATGTCTATTTCCGAAGAAGTCGCCGGTGATGTTGAACATCAACGCCGCGAAACAGAAGAAATCACCGGGGCCATTTCCCTTGCCGGTGATGCCGTACACAACGTTGGTACGGCCATTGGGGCGGTTTCCCAGGATATCGAAGTTACCCGCAAGCTTAGCCTTGATTTGAATCGTCGCGCGGATGAGGTCGATCGGAATGTGACCGAACTTACTGCATCACTGGACCGTGCCGTTGCCGCTGCGGCCGACAGTGACGACGCGGGTCCTGATGAAACGGATGTCGAAGGCCAGCATTCTGCGAACGGCGATAACCTGCTTGCCTTCCCCTCTGACGTTTATGGCAAGGAGCAGCGCGGCGCAGCCTGATACGCGGATCGCGGCACAATCTGCGTTATCGTTAGAACCTGATCAAGATGGGCCTGTACACCGTATTACCTGTGTACAGGCCCATTTTATTTGGATGGTCAGGCAGCTTGAAAACTACAGGGTTTTTTTGGTGTTCAGATACAAACCGCGACGTTTCTGATACACTTTTTCTGTGGTTCTGACAGGCAGGTTGCAATATCGTTTCCCATGCCGGTACTTTGCACGTCAGTTGTTAAACCCCTTTGGGTACTGATTTGAAATACCGAAGCTTTCTCTGTTTGGAAACAGGGGGCGTTGCTGCGAATTTGTCTGGTCAGACCGAGTTGGAAGTTCAATGTGATGGCGCGTAAATCAACGCTTCTGGTCGCAGGTGTCGCACTTATTGTTGTGGCGGCGTCGGCCTATATTTTTGCCAGGGACGAGATCACAGCTCTGATCTCACCCGAGGCACAACCTGCGCAGATCCAACAGCGTGGTGGCGGTAGTCGCAGCCTTCCGGTGATTGCGGAATATTCCAGCCTCATGGATGAAAAAACCGTGGTTGAGGCGGTTGGAACGGGCAAATCCGCCCTTGGTGTTGTGATCTATCCCGCTGTCTCTGGTGAAGTTTCTGACGTGCTGGTGCGTGCTGGTGATCGCGTTACCAAGGGACAGGTTCTTGTCATCCTGGATTCCGAACGTGAACGCCTTGCCCGTGACTTGGCCGCAGTTCAGGTCAAGGATGCCGAGCAACTTTTGGCGCGCTATGAAAAGGCCCGTCCACTGGGGGCTGTGGCCGACAGCGAAGTCGATATCGCCCGTACGGCCTTGGCCGAAGCCCGGATTGAACTGGATCAGCGTTCGGTCGATCTGGCTGATCGCACCATTTTGGCTCCATTTGATGGTATCGTTGGCATTCCGCAGATAGAGGCGGGGGATCGCGTTGACAGCTCCACTGTGTTGGTCACGTTAGATAACATTGAAAGCATCCTGGTCGATTTCGAGGTGGCTGAAACCCGCTTTGACAACGTCAGACCCGGTCAATCTGTCCGTGTCGAAACCTGGAGCCTGCCGGGAGAATTATTCACCGGGGTGATTGAATCCATTGGAAGCCGTATCGACCCGGTCAGCCGGACCTTTAGCGTCCGTGCCCGCGTGCCCAACCCCAGAAGCCGCTTGCTGGCGGGCATGTCATTTGCGGTTTACGTTGATATCGAAGGCAAACAGTACCCGTCAGTCCCCGAAATTTCGGTCCTTTGGGGCGAAGACGGTACCTATGTCTGGCGGATTGAGGATGACAAGGTCTCACAGGTTCCTGTCCGTGTCGTAAAACGTACCAACGGACGTATTTTGGTAGATGGCGGAATTTCCAAAGGCGATCTGATCGTGGTCGAGGGCGTGCTTCGTCTGCGCCCCGGACGAACGGTTTCCGCAACCATTCGTGGCGACAATCCGTCTGATGGTGGTGGCGACGGTGTTGCTGTCCGCGAAGGCGTTGGCGAGGGGTCCTGATCATGACGACGGGATCAGATCAACACGGTCACAATGACCTTGCATCGCTTAGCATTCGCCGACCTGTTCTGATCTCGGTCGTTGCGATGCTAATCATTTTGGCTGGTCTGGCCGCCATGCTGGGTGTGGAAATTCGCGAACTGCCCAATGTGGATCGCCCGGTCGTCACCGTGACGGCTGATTATGACGGGGCGTCACCGGAAACCGTTGATGCGGAAGTAACCGGCATTATTGAAAGTGCTGCGTCGCGAGTCAGTGGCATCAAGGAAATCAGTTCGCAAAGCGAAGAAGCCAATGCGCGCATTCGCATCGAATTCTATCCCGATATTGAAATCAACGATGCCGCCAGCGACATCCGCGAAGCCATCAGCCGTGCCGAACGCAGTCTGCCTGACGGGGTTGAAAACATTCAGGTCGTCAAGGCCGATGCCGATGCCAGCGCGATCATGCGCCTTGCCGTCGTCAGCAACAGTCTGACCGAAGAAGAACTTGCCAACATTGTCGATGATCAGATCACCCCGTCCTTGTTGTCTGTGCCCGGAGTGGCAGAGGTCGGGGTCAATGGCGATCGCGAACGGGTTTTACATGTGCGCATCGATCCGCTGCGCATGGCAAGTTACGGCCTTTCGGTTCAGGATGTGGCCGATCTGCTTGATACGGCACAGTTCGACATCCCTGCTGGCAGCTTTGATTCTTCTGACCAGACGCTTTTTGTCCGCGCCGATGCATCGGTTTGGGAAGTCGACAAATTAAATCAGATGCTGGTGCGCGACAGCGTTCTTCTGGGCGATGTTGCCGATATTTATTACGGGCCTGATGATGCCTCATCCTATGTGCGGTTGAATGGCCGCACCGTGATTGGCCTGAGCATTACCCGTCAGGCACAATCAAATACCATCGCCATTTCCAATGGTGTGCGCGCTGCGGTGGACCGCCTTAATGCGCAATATGACGACCTTGATGTTTTCGTGAATTCCGATGATGCGATCTTTATCGAAGGTGCATTGTGGGAAGTGATCTATAGCCTTGGTCTGGCTGTCCTGATTGTGATCGCCGTTCTGTATCTGTTTTTGCGATCCTTTACCGCGACCCTGATCCCGACCATTACCATCCCGATTGCGCTGATCGGTACGGTCGCGGCCATCTGGGCGATGGGCTTTTCGATCAATATCCTGACCTTGCTGGCGCTGGTGCTTGCGACCGGCATGATTGTCGATGATGCAATTGTCGTTCTGGAAAATATCCAGCGCCGCCGTCATCAGGGGCTTGGATCCATGGCGGCTGCGGTTCTTGGGTCGCGGCAGGTGTTCTTTGCTGTGATCGCAACCACATTGACCCTGATTTCGGTTTTCATTCCGATTTCCTTCCTGCCCAGCACCGCCGGGCGGCTGTTTCGCGAATTTGGCTTCGTGCTGGCCTTTGCGGTGGCGGTGTCATCCTTTGTCGCGCTTTCGCTTTGCCCGATGCTGGCGTCACGCCTTAAGCATATCGACCCGCATGATGGTAAGGTCGAACAAGCCCCCAACATGTTGGAGCGTATCGGTTTCTTCTTTGCCGACATCTATCGTCGCGTTCTCGAAGCAGCCCTTCGCAGTCCGGTCATTACCGTGATGATTTGTATCGTGTCCGGTGGGCTTGCCTTTGGCGTCTACGCCAGTGTGACACAGGAATTGCTGCCCGACGAAGATCGCGGTCGTATTCTGGTATCCATGCGCGGGCCAGATGGCGTGGGTATTGACTATATGGACCGGCAGGTCGAAATGGTCGAAGACATTCTGCGCCCGGTGGTCGATGCTGGTGATGCCTATAACATCTACACCATCGTTGGCCTGTGGGACCCGAACCGTGCATTGGTGATCGCGCCCCTTAAACCGTGGGAAGAACGAAGCCGTTCTCAACAGGAAATCACCGCATCCATTCAGGGGGGGCTGAATGCCATTCCGGGTGTGCAGGCATTCGTCTGGAAACCCAACAGTCTGGGATTGCGTGGTGGCACCGGCGAGGGGCTTCAATTTGCCCTGACGGGGACAAGCTATCGGACACTGGCGGAAAATGCCCGTGCCGTGCAGCGTGAGCTTGAGGCAAACTATCCCGGTCTGGTCGGCCTGCGGGTGTCCTATCAGACAACCCAGCCGCAGCTTCTGGTTAATATTGATCGCAAACGTGCCTTTGATCTGGGTATTCCGATCGAAGAACTCGATACCACCTTGCGTGCCATGATCGAGGGTTATGAAGTCACCGAAATCAATGTCGATGACGAGAATGTCCCGATTAAGCTGCGCAGTGCGCTTGGCAGCATCAATGACCCGTCCGATCTTGAAAACCTGTTTGTCACCGGCACCAATGGCCGGGTTCTGCCATTGTCCTCGGTCATCACCCTTAGCGAAGAGGCCGTGGCATCCGAACTTGAACGTGAAGGCCAGCAACGTGCGGTAACCATTTCGGCCAATCTGGCGCCCGGCTATACACTGGCCGAGGCCGTCGCGGATGTAAACGCCGTCGGGGATCAGTTGCTGCCGCCTGGTGTGGGTATCCTGTTCCTTGGCGATGCTGCTGCCTTGGGCGAAACGGCAAACGATGTGCAGATTACTTTCCTGATTGCGGTCCTTGTTGTTTTGCTGGTTCTGGCTGCTCAGTTCGAAAGTTTTACATCTGCTTTTGTTGTTGTGCTGACCGTGCCGTTTGGCCTGGCGGCGGCGATTTATGCGCTCGCCCTTAGTGGGACATCGATCAATATCTATAGTCAGATCGGGCTTGTGATGCTGGTGGGGCTGATGGCCAAAAACGGCATTCTGGTTGTTGAATTTGCCGATCAGCTTCGCGATGCCGGAAAATCCGTGCGCGAAGCCGTGCATGATGCGGCGATGGTGCGTTTGCGCCCGATCATGATGACGATGATTTCAACCGTTCTGGGCGGTTTGCCACTTGTCCTTGGCTCCGGCGCTGGCGCCGAGGCGCGGGCCGCGATTGGCTGGGTCGTGTTTGGCGGTCTTGGCTTTGCCACGGTCTTTACCTTGTTCCTGACCCCGGCATTGTATCTTTTGCTCGCACCGCTGGTGTCGGCCCGTGCCGATGGGGGTAAAAAACTGCAAAGCCAACTCCGTGCCGCAGAAGCCATTCCCGATACCGGCGAACTTCCCGAAGAGGCCATTCATGGTTCGCAAAGCAGTGGTATTGAAGGACATGCGAAATAACATGAAACATCCTCACATTTTCGCAATTTCCGGTTTGGCCCTGATGACCCTGCTTGCAGGGTGCCAATCGGTTGGTCCGAACTACAGCAAGCCAAACTTTGATCTGGTCGGGGCCTATACCCCGGAAATACCGGTGATTGCCGCGCAAAAATCCCAACAGGACCGGTGGTGGGAAAGCAGTACCGATCCGGTTTTAAATGGTCTGATTAATGAAGGCATCGCCAACAATCTTGATCTTCAGATCGCAATCAGCCGCATTCGCGCGGCCGCTGCAACCGCACGCGGTGTTGCCGGGGCCAATGGCCCGACCGTCGGGGCATCCATTGATGGATCGGCAGAACGTGCGACATCAAGCCGTGCAAGCGGTGACCAGGTAGATGATCTTGGCTTTGGCGCGGGGCTTGATCTTTCATGGACGGCCGATATCTGGGGCGGGCAGACCCGCGAGGAAGAAGTGGCCGAGGCCGACTATCTGCGTCAGGTTTATCTGCGCGAAGATGTCTATCGCACCATGATTGCCGACATCATCGGCAACTATATCGAGTTGCGCGGGGCCCAGCGGCGTTTGGGGTTGTTGCAGGACTCACTTGATCTGCAACGCCAGACCAGCAACATCGTTCAGGTGCGTTTGCAAACGGGCCTTGGCTCAGAACTTGACCTGTCGCGTGCCCGTGCCGAGGTTGCCGATATCGAAGCTTCCGTTCCGATCTTGCAGACCCGCATCGACAGATCAATCAACGCCATTTCAATCCTTGTTGGCGCGCAGCCGGGGGCCCATCGGGACCTGTTGCTGGATGTTCAGCCGTTACCGGAATTTCAAAGCAGCCCGCCGATCGGCATTCCTGCTGATTTGTTGCGCCGCCGGCCAGATGTTCGGGCCGCGGAACTCTCGTTGATTGCCGCGACGTCGCAAATTGGTGTGGAAACGGCAACACTCTATCCCGAATTGACACTGACGGGCTCTTTGGCGCTTGGCGCGACCGGTTATGGCACAGGGCCGATTGTGCGCACGGCCATGGCCGCCATTGGCGCATTGATTGACGTAACCCTTTATGATGGGGGCGAACGCCGGGCCAATATCACTGTTGCTGAAGAAGAAGCAGAACAGGCATTCCTGACCTATCGCCAGACGTTGCTGACAGCGATTGAGGAAGTCGAAAGTGCGATTTACGGCTATGTCGGGGCGATGGGGCAACGTGATTCCCTGATTGCATCCGTGCAGTATCACCGCGAAGCTTTTGAACAATCGCGCGTGCGCTATGTGCAGGGCTTGTCAGACTTTCTTGATGTGCTGGATTCCCAACGCAGCCTGACCATATCGTTGCAATCTTTGGCCGATGCGCAAACCGAACTGGAACTTGAAACCATCAACCTTTATAGCGCAGCCGGACTGAGCGTTGAGGATGTTGAACGCTATGCCGATGAGGCAGGCTTGGCTCTTGTGAACGGCTAAAGCATTTTACAAAAACACATATATCAGCAAACAGCGGCTTGAGTTTCTGTTCTGTTCGGCCTAGGTGTTTGGCAGACCAATGCCTTGGGGACGTCATGATCGGTGATCTGTTTGCCAATGAACCACCACGCAATCTTTTGCCGCATGACGGCGAAGTGTTGCTGCTGCGTGACATCATGGAACCTGATGATGCCGACCGGACCTTTGAACGTCTGAAAGGCACCATTGTCTGGCAACAGGAAACAGCCAAAATCCACGGCAAGGAAATCCCCGTTCCGCGTTTGACCGCATGGTATGGCGAAGTCGCCTATCGCTATAGCGGGGTTTATCACCCGGCAAGCCCGTTTCCATCAGCGGTGGCGCCGTTGCGCAAGTTGGCCGAAGACCTTTCGGGGGCTGAGCTTAACACGGTGTTGCTGAATTACTATCGTGATGGTCGCGACAGCGTTGCGTGGCATGCCGATGACGAAGAGGTCCTTGGCGAAAACCCGGTGATTGTCAGTCTGACCTTTGGCCAAGAGCGCCGGTTTCATTTCCGCCACAAGACAACCGGGGATCGCATCAGCATTGATTTGCCGCATAACTCGGCCCTGATCATGTCGGGTGCGACACAGCATTGCTGGTTGCATCAATTACCCAAAACCGCGCGTCAGGTCGGGCCGCGCATTAATCTGACATTTCGCAATACCTGCAGGGAAATGCGATAGGAAACGCATTATTGTCTTCTGGCTGACAGAAGGTCCTTCTGGCTATAGTGTGGCGAATTGAACATGATGGTTTCAGGGATACGGCACAGATGGCAAAGCGCGTAAAACTTCTGGATGTCGCCAAGGCGGCAGGGGTTTCGCAAGGCACGGCGTCCAACGCTTTTGGCAAGCCGGACCTCGTGCGCCCGGAAGTGCGCGAACGTATTTTCGAAGCCGCCAAGGAACTTGGCTATCGCGGGCCGCATGTGATGGCGCGTATGCTGCGCACCGGCAAGGCAGGCGCGCTTGGCGTGGTGTTTCCCGACAATCTTGAATATGCCTTTAGTGATCCGGTGGCGATTGAATTGCTGCGCGGGATCGGGCGCGAATGTGCGCGTCATGGTGTTAATGTCATGATCATTTCCGCTGAAAACCCCAAGCAGGCGATTGCGGCCGTCAACAATGCGGCTGTCGATGCCTTTCTGGTGCATTGCTATTCCGACAATAACGACATCATTGCCGCCATTCAGCGCCGCAATCAGCGCCTGATCAGCATTGATACTGATATTTCCGGCGCCGTTGGAACCGTGGTGCTTGATGATTTCAATGCGGCGAAAAATGCAGCCCGTCATTTGCTTGATTGCGGGGCGAAAAACTTTGCCATTCTGTCGCTTCAGGCGACCGAGCATGACCATTTCGGCCCGATGAACCCCAACCGACTGGGGGCGGCCAGCCACCGTGTCGTGCGTGAACGGATGGCGGGATATCACGCCGCACTCAAGGATGCCGGGATTTCTGCTGACGATATCGTGCATATCGAATGCGACAATCAGTCTGCCCACAGTGCCAAGATGACGGCAGAGATGCTGGCAAGCCACCCGGAAATTGATGGTATTCTTGCCATGTCCGATGTGATTGCCATCGGTGCGCTTGATGGCGCAAGGGCGACGGGACGCGCTGTTCCAAACGACCTGAAAGTCATCGGGTTTGATGGCATCGCCGCAGGCGAGCGGACCGACCCGCCCCTTAGTACGATGTATCAGGATACGGTGGAAAAGGGCCGTCTGGCGGCTGAAATGGCGCTATCTGAAGACGGTGGAAGAACCATCACGCTGGAAACCCGCCTTTTGTTGCGTGGTTCCAGTCAGCTAAGCTCGGCATAGCGATAACAATCGGTCGTGTGATCCATCACAATCCCGGTGGCTTGTAAGAACGAATAGATGATTGTGGTGCCGACAAATTTCATGCCGCGTTTTTTCAGGTCCTTGGAAATCCGGTCGCTCAGTTCGGTTGAAACCGGGACGTCGGACATCGTCTTCCAGTGATTGATCACAGACGTTCCGCCAACGAAATCCCAGATATAGGAATCGAAGCTTCCGAACTCATTCTGGATGGCGATGAATGTTTGCGCATTTTGAATAGACGCCGCGACTTTTAATTTATTTCGAATAATCCCGGGATCGGCCAGAAGGGCTTCTTTCTTGGCATCATCATAGGCCGCGATCTTTGTGACATCGAAATTGTCATAGGCGGCGCGATATGTGTCGCGCCGGGCCAGAATGGTCAGCCAGCTTAAACCCGCTTGCGCACCTTCAAGGATCAGCATTTCAAAGAAAAGTCGGTCATCATGCACCGGAACGCCCCATTCCGTGTCGTGATAATCAATGTAAAACGGTTTGGCGGCATGGATTTCGGCCCAGCCGCAACGGCAATGGTTGTCGTTATGCATGTTGATGGCTCCTTCAAGACGGGGCATTTTGAGCGGGAAATTTGCCAGGCCGCAAGCAGTAATCAGGCGGGATATGACATCTCCTGACAGTTTCTGGTGATTGGCAGGGTGACAGGGATCACAAAAGAGCGAAAACTTGGTGTCAATTGCATCAAAATCAACGCTGTGTGCTTGCGTTACACGGCATTGCCGACTAGGTTTTGCTGCATGCAAATATCTTACCGGGCGCAGACAGCTTGTCGCCCCGGCGATCGTAAGGAGCGGCGATGCTGGCGATTTTTTGGCTGATTGATACGGTAGTTGGAATCTACATTTTCATGCTGATTGGTTCTGCAATCCTGTCATGGCTTGTGGCGTTCAACGTGATCAATACCAGCAACCGGTTTGTCTATATGGTTGGTGATTTCCTGTATCGTGTGACCGAACCGGCCTTGCGCCCGATCCGGCGAATCATGCCCGATCTTGGCGGCATTGATATTTCGCCGATCATCCTGATTTTGGTGCTGCAATTTGCCAATATGCTGATCCAGACCGATGTTCGGATGGCTCTTGTCGGCTATTGATCGGCTGTTGATGTCTCAATTTGCCTGTTAAACTGTCTCATTCAGACAATGTCTGACCGCATGCCCGTGTTACGGTCCGAGCCATCAGGAGTTCGACTGTTTGTCAGGCTGACGCCAAAAGCATCGCGCAACGCGATTGGCGATGTGATGGTTGATGCCAACGGGCAGGAATACCTCAAGGCATCTGTGACGGTCGTGCCTGAAAACGGCAAAGCCAATCAGGCGCTGATAAAACTTTTGGCAAAAGCGGCCAAATGTCCTAAATCCTCGGTCAGGATCGTATCCGGGCAGACAGATCGCAGTAAAACGCTGCTGATCGACGGAGATCCCGACGCGCTGATGGCGAAATTATCCCAACTCACCGGGCGGACAGACATATGAGTGACGCGAAAATCATCGACGGCAAGGCATTCGCAGCCAACCTGCGCACCGACATCACAGCCGAAGTTTCCAAGCTTAAAGCAGAGCATGGCGTAACACCGGGACTGGCAGTGATCTTGGTCGGCGAAGACCCGGCCAGTCAGGTCTATGTGCGCAACAAGGGCAAACAGACCCTTGAATGCGGCATGAATTCCTATGAGCACAAACTCCCGGCCGACACCAGCGAGGAAGACCTTCTCGCCCTGATCGCCACGCTCAATGCCGATGAAAACGTTCATGGCATCCTGTGTCAGCTTCCGGTTCCCAAACACATCAACGAGCAGGCCATTCTGGCCGCCATCGACCCGGCCAAGGACGTTGATGGCTTCCACGTTGTCAATGCCGGTGCACTTGCCACGGGGGGCGAGGGCTTTGCACCCTGCACGCCCTATGGCTGCCTGATGTTGCTCAAAGACACCCTTGGGGATCTGTCGGGCAAACGTGCAGTGGTTGTCGGGCGTTCGAACATCGTCGGCAAGCCGATGGCGCAGTTGTTGCTCAAGGAAAGCTGCACGGTCACCATCGCCCATTCGCGCACCCGCGACCTTCCCGAAGAAGTCCGCCGGGCCGATATCGTCGTTGCCGCCGTCGGTCGCCCGAACATGATCACGGGTGACTGGATCGCACCGGGGGCTACTGTGATTGATGTTGGCATCAACCGGGTTGAGGGCGAAAACGGCAAGATGAAACTGGTCGGCGATGTCGAGTTTGAAACCGCATCGAAGGTTGCCGGTGCCATCACCCCGGTTCCCGGCGGTGTCGGCCCGATGACCATTGCGTGTTTGCTGAACAACACCCTGATTTCAGCCTGTCGGGCGAATGGTGTTGAAGTGCCGAACCTTGGTTTTGACAACTAAGTTGCAGCCAAATAATCTTAAGGCGGTCCATAGGGCCGCCTTTTTTATTTGTGCGGAGAATGCTTTGCGTGGGGCTTGTTGTCTTGTTCTTGCCGTTTTGATGCTGACTGGATGCCAAAGCACGGGGCATCAGCGAGGCAACTTTCAGTACATTGCCTTTGAGCAAGCATGCATCACGTATATCGGTGATGGTGTCGGTATGGCAGATGCGGTTCGCAAGGCACTGCCGTTTTATACTCCTGATATTGTGCCCGAGTGGCGCGACCATACAATGCGGGGGCCAACTACAATCAAAACCCGATGGTATACGATCCCGCATCGAGGTGATCTTGTGCATGCCGAGGATGGCAGTTACTGCAGGATTGGGCAATTCCGTGAAGACGCAATGCAGGTGATGGAAACTGTCGCAAACAATGACAGTTATGAGATTATTGAAAATCAAACATCGCCAAACGGCTACCGTCGCATGATCTTACGCCTGACAGAAAAGGATGGTGTTATCGTCCTGACAGAGGGGTCACATGCCAATTTCCTCCATGTGATGACATCGGAACTTTATATGCGACAGAAGCTCTATAACGACCCTGATATTCCTATTCAATCTGTGACACCTAACTCTTGAAGCGGCCTATTCCACAACAACATTGTTACGCCAACCGAAACGACGATGATTTCAACCGGCAAGACGATGCGCCAATAGTCGCTGAAGTGGAAGACGCCGGGGTCGAGGATGGGGATGTTGTTTGGCAGGCCTATTTTTACTTGTAATCGAAGTAAATGGATTATGGTTAAAGCACTGAATTAATGAGGTATTCTGGCGTCGATCCGAGCCGCTTTAAATCTATGAAGGACAGTATGACAGTTCCAAGGGAAAGCATTTGTTGTTTAGGTCTAAAGGCGCCTGTTGTGCTTTTAACTTTGCTGGCTATGGTCGTTTTACCCAACACCACGTTTGCGCAGGATACGTCAGAAGCAAGATTAGAAGCTGCTGAGCGGTATGCAAAAATCTTTGATGTGCCAAAAATGATGAATGAAATGGTGACACAGCTTGCACTTACTTATCCTGAAGATATGCGAGAGCCGTTCATCCAATTTATGTCAGAAGCATTAGACATCGAGATGGTCGAGAACTTGATCGCCACCTCAATGGTTGAGCATTTTACAGTTCGTGAATTGAATGCCCTTGCCGACTTTTATGGATCGCCTGAAGGTCTTTCAATAGTCGAAAAAATGCCAGATTACATGGCTGGTACTATGCCAAAGATCCAGGCACTCGTTTTTCAAGCATCGGAAAAATTTTGATAATTGGATTTAAGTTGATGTGAAAAAGGGCCGTTTTCTTATCCTCACAAATCTAGGGTCCAGACTCATTCAAATGATTTCTTTGAGGCCCGAATAGCTAGCCGCAAGGAGTGCGGCCTCACAACGGCCAGATCCACAACAACATCGGCACACCCACCGCAACGACGATGATCTCAATCGGCAAGCCAAGGCGCCAGTAGTCGCCAAAGCGGAAGCCGCCGGGGCCGAGGATGAGGGTGTTGTTTTGATGGCCGATCGGGGTCAGGAAGGCGCAGGAGGCGCCAATGGCGACCGCCATCAGGAACGGGTCGGAACTGGCATCCAGTTGGGCGGCACTGCCAATGGCAATCGGGCACATGACGGCGGCGGTGGCGGCATTGTTCATGAAATCAGACAGCGTCATGGTGACGACCAGTATCAGCCCGACGGCAATCACGGCGTTGCCTTGGGCAACCGATTCCAGCAGGAAACGCGCGATCAAATCGGCAGATCCGGTACTTTCCATGGCGTTTGCCACCGGGATCAGGGCGGCAAGCAGCACGACCACCGGCCAGTCAACCGCATCATAAAGGGTGCGCGGCGAAACCACCCCCATAAGCAACGAGGCCAGCACGCCAAGCGCAAATGAAATGGCGGCGGGCAGAATGCCAAAGGCGGCCAGGGCGATGGCAACAGCCATGATGCCGGTGGCCTTGAACGCGTCGGATTTGTCCCCCAGATGGAGCGAGCGTTCAGCCAAAGGCACACATCCCATGCGGTTGCCAAAGTCGCTGACGGCGTTGGGCGACCCTTGCATCAAGAGCACATCACCGGCCTGCATCTTCATGGTGCGCAGGCGGGTCATGGAGCGGTTGCCCTGCCGCGAAATCGCCAGAAGGTTGATGCCATAACGGCTGCGAATGCGGACATCGGCCGCTGATCGACCGATGAAGGCCGCGTTTGGCAGAACCGCGACTTCAATCAGCGAAATGTCTTCGGACTGCAGGACCTTTTTGCGGGCTTCGGCCTTGGCTTTTGCCGGGTCTATCGGGGGTTCTGCGTCTTCGGCAGCGGCGTCGCCCTTTTTCTCAGCGGCGCGTTGGGCCTTCTGGGCCTTGACCTGTTCCTTTGCCTCTTCCTTTTGTTCGGCGTTGGCTTCGTCGCTGCGAAATTCGGCTTCAAGCGTGAGTTCCAAACTGGTCAAAGCACTTGCCAGCCCTTCGGGTTCGGCTTCGATCAGAAGGATGTCGTCCTGCTGCAGTTCTCGATATGGGCTTGGTGCGGGAATGCGCCGTTCGTTGCGAATAAGGCCGATGATCTGCGCATCGGATTTATCAAGTTCAAGGTTGATGTCGCTCAGCAACATGCCGATGGATTTGCTGCCATCGGTAATGCGGGCCTCGGTCAGGTAGGAGCCGGTTTCAAATCCTTCTGCCCCGGCGCGTTCGCGGGTGGGCACCAAAAAGCGCCCCAGCAGAATGACAAACAAAAGCCCGGCAAGGGCAATCGCGATCCCCACCGGACTGTAATCAAACATGGCAAAGCCGGTGCCGGTTTGCTCGGCGCGAAAACCCGAGACAATCAGGTTGGGCGGGGTCCCGATCAGGGTCGTCATGCCGCCGAGGATCGAACCAAATGCAAGCGGCATCAAAATCTTGCCCGGCGGCAGGTTTTGCTTGTTCGCAATCTGAATGCCGATCGGCATCAAAAGGGCCAAGGCACCAACATTGTTCATGAAGGCCGACAGAATGGCGGCAAGCAAACTAAGGGCCGCCATGGTGACAAAGGGACCAGCCGATTGCGGCAGGACCGTGCGTGACAGGGTATCAACCGCGCCTGATTTTTGCAGGGCGGAGGACAGGATCAGGATACAGGCAACCGTGATGACAGCAGGATGGCCAAAGCCGACAAAGGCATCACCGGTTGGCACCAGACCCAGAACCACACAAACCAGAAGGGATGCCATCGCAACCATGTCATGACGCCAGCGGCCCCATAAAAACAGCACAACCGTGCCCAGAAGTACGGCCAGAATCATGATCTGTGGTGTCGTCATTTGGCCTGTCCTGTTGTGTGGCGCGCCATCGGGCGCAGGTCTTGCGAAAGCCTATGAGCGGGCAGCGGTGTGGTCAAGGTTCTCAGGCACAGAGATCAAAAATCCTCCTGCCCGGATTGTCAGGAGGATGTGATAGCATCATCCTGTTTTCATTTGCCAATTTGAATGTGTGCCCATGTCCGTTGACAATACCAAGATGCCGAGCACTTCGATAAAAATATCGGTTAAGCAGGCGCGCAACCTTGCGCTTGTCGGGCAGGGGTTTGATCGTGATGACAGCCGCCCTGTGACAAAACGCCAGATCATGAAGGCGATCCGCAAAACCAATATGTTGCAGGTCGATAGTGTAAACGTCCTGACACGTGCGCATTACATGCCGATCTTTTCGCGGCTTGGCGTTTATGACCCGAAACTTCTTGATGACATTGTTTGGGGCACATCACGCGACCGGAAGCTGGTTGAATATTGGGGGCATGAGGCGTCGATGATCCCGATTGAGGATTACGCCCTTTATCGCTGGCGGATGGAGGATGCGCGGTCCGGCAAAGGCATGTGGGGGCGGATCGCCCGCATGCAGCGTGAACAGCCCGAACTGATTGATGGCATTCTTGAACGGATTGAAAAGGAAGGTGCCCTTGCAGCCAGTGATTTGGAGCAGGAAGGCCCAAGCAGTGCCAAATGGTGGGGCTGGTCGGATACAAAAACAGCGATGGAATACCTGTTCTGGAGCGGTCAGGTTACCGCACGCAAACGGCGTAACAGTTTCGAACGGGTGTATGATTTACCCCATCGGGTGATCGGCGATGTGGCCCATGATCCGGTGCCCAACCGTCAGGACGCGATGTGTGACTTGATCTGCAAGGGGATCGCGGCCACCGGGGTTGCCGCCGAGATTGATCTTCGCAAATACTTCCGGATGCCCACCGATGAAACCAAGGCCTGTTTGGCGCGCCTTGTGGAAGAGGGGCGGTTGTTGCGGGCTGATGTCGAAGGATGGAAACACCCCGGTTATCTGTGTCCGAAGGTCAATCCGAGGTCGCGGGCGAAGCCAACCTGCCTGATGGTGCCGTTTGATCCGGTGATGTGGGAACGTGACCGGGTGGAGCGGATATTTGGCTTTAACTATCGGATCGAGATATATGTTCCGGCAGAAAAGCGTAAATACGGCTATTATGTCCTGCCATTTATGTTAAATGGCGAATTTGTTGCGCGCGTGGATTTGAAGTCGGATCGCAAGACAGGCGTTCTTTTGGTGCAAAGCGCGCATCTTGAAGATGGCTTTGCCAGGGGCGATGTCGCAGGCCCGCTTATGGATGAGTTGAACCGTCTTGCACGGTTCCTCGGTCTGGGCGGGGTCAGGGTGATGCCCGCCAATGACTTTTCAAAATATCTAGGGTCAGTGCCAGCCTTTTAGACAGGCAAAAGGTAAAAAGGCAAACGGGGCGCAGGTCCCACAACCGCGCCCCGTTTATCCGTCGTACTGGCCAACCACAAAAGCTTCAGGACAGTGTGGTTGCTTGTTGCACCCGGCCTTACCAGCAGGTGTAACCCCCATCGGCCAGAACGATGGATCCTGTCATCAGGCTGGAAGCGTCAGACGCCAGGAACAACACGACCGAGCCGACTTCGTCGGTTTCGCCCAGACGGGCCATCGGGGTGCCATTGATCCAGGCGTCATACATTTCCGGCTTGGATTTAACAAACTCATTCAGCGGTGTTGCGATATAGGTCGGTGCGACCGCATTGACACGCACGCCACGCCCGCCCCATTCGGCGGCAAGTGACTTGGTCAGTTGATGAACACCCGCCTTGGAGGCGTTGTAAAAAGCCTGTTCTTGCGGCTTGTTGACGATAAAGCCTGACATGGAGCCGACGTTGACGATGACGCCGCTTTTCTTGTCGAGCATCTGTTTGCCAAACTCGCGGCAGCACCAGAAGGTGCCGTTCAGATTGACGTCAATGACATTTAGCCAATGTTCATCTGCGACGGTTTCTGCCGGGGTTTCCGAACGCGCAATACCGGCATTGTTGACAAGGATATCAACGCCGCCCTGCTTTGCCATTTTTTCGGCACTGTCACGGACCTGATCGGTATTGGTGACATCCATGATGTCGATATCGGAAGAATAGCCTTTGGATTTCAGGTAATCGCGACCTTCTTCGGCGACACCTTCGGAGACGTCACCGATGATGACATGGGCACCCGCTTCGGCAAGGGCTTCGCAGCAGGACAGGCCGATGGCGCGACCGCCGCCCGTGACATAGGCACGACGGCCCGTAAGATCGAACTTTTTCAGGTACATTTTGGACTCGCAGTTATTTTTATTGGTAAGGCGGGACGCAATGGATGTGAGACATTGCGGCCCGGTTTGTTCACGTTTTAAGGGGTTCAAGCCCCCGAAAGCGTCAGGCCATGCTGGTCAAAGCGATGGATGCGATCCTGTTCCGGGGTCAGGAAAATCCGGTCATTTTCGCCAAGATCCACTTCACCGGTGGCACGCACTGTCATCGGGCCAAGGCCATCGGCTTCGACATGAAGGTATGTCTCAGCGCCAAGATGTTCGGCGATCTTGACGGTGGCCGCGATTTCGCCGCCGTCGGTCGAGACAGCCAGATGTTCGGGGCGCACGCCGATTTCATGGCAATCATGCTTGGCGGCAATGTCCCCCCCCAGAAAGTTCATCTTGGGGGATCCGATGAAGCCGGCGACGAATTTGTTGGCCGGGTTGCTGTAAAGATCCATCGGCTTGCCAACCTGTTCGACGCGACCAGCTTGCAGAACCACGATTTTGTCGGCCATGGTCATGGCTTCGACCTGATCATGGGTCACATAGATCATGGTGGTTTTCAGTTCCTGATGCAGACCGGTGATCTCAAGGCGCATGTTCACGCGAAGGGCGGCATCAAGGTTTGACAGCGGTTCGTCAAACAGGAAAGCCGCCGGATTGCGAACAATCGCACGGCCGATTGCAACACGTTGACGCTGACCACCCGAAAGCGCGCCGGGGCGGCGTTCGAGATAGTCGGTCAGGTTAAGGATCTTGGCCGCAGACTGGACTTTCTCGTCGATAACATCCTTGCTTTCGCCCGCCATTTTCAGGCCGAAGGCAATGTTGTTATAGACGGTCATATGCGGGTAAAGCGCATAGGATTGAAAGACCATTGAAAGGCCGCGTTTCGCCGGGGCTTCGTTGGCAACATCTGTTCCGTTGATCAGGATTTTGCCATCGGTGACATCTTCAAGTCCGGCAATCAGGCGCAAAAGCGTTGATTTGCCACAGCCCGATGGTCCGACGAAGACAACGAACTCGCCATCATTGATATCAAGATCGACACCGGGAATGACATCCAGCGTGCCAAAGGTTTTTTTGACTTTTTCCAGTCGGATAGCACCCATTTTGGTGTTCCTTCTTTCCAGATTTCTATCAGGCGGCGGTTATTTGACCGCGCCGAATGTCAGACCACGAACAAGCTGTTTCTGAGAGAACCAGCCAATCACGAGAATAGGGGCAACCGCCAAGGTTGATGCGGCTGAAAGCTTCGCCCAGAACAGGCCCTCGGGGCTTGAATAGGATGCGATGAAAGCTGTCAGCGGCGCTGCATCAGAGGTTGTCAGGTTGAGCGTCCAGAAGGCTTCGTTCCATGCAAGAATGATGTTGAGCAGCATGGTCGATGCGATGCCCGGAACTGCCATGGGCAACAGCACAAAGATGATTTCCTTGGGCAGGGTTGCGCCATCCATGCGGGCGGCTTCGAGGATGTCGGTCGGGATTTCCTTGAAATAGGTGTAAAGCATCCAGACCATGATCGGCAGGTTCATCAAAAACAGAACCATGATCAGACCAAAGCGGGTATCAAGAAGCCCCCAGTCGCGGAACAGAAGATAGATCGGGACCAGAACGCCAACCGGCGGCATCATCTTGGTCGACAGCATCCAAAGAAGCGCATCCTTGGTCCGCTTGGTCGGGTTAAACGCCATCGCCCATGCGCAGGTCACGGCAAAGACCAGACCAACCAGCGTGGAGCCGACCGCCAGAATGACCGAGTTCATGGCGAACTTGAAATAGTTCGAACGTTCCTGAACCTCGACATAGTTTTCCAGCGTCCAGTCAAACGAGATGAAGCTTGGCGGGATCGATATGGCTTCCAGTTCGCTTTTGAAGCTGGTCAGGACCATCCAGAAGATTGGGAAAAAGATCAGAAGACCCACGATCCATGCGAATACTGAAAAGCTGACATAGCCAAGGGGTGTCTGTTTGTTTTCCATTTCGTGCCCCTTAATTATCCAGATTCTTGCCAATAAGGCGGATCAGGAAGATCGCCACGATGTTGGCCAGAACAACCGCAACAATGCCACCCGCGGATGCGCCACCAACGTCGAACTGCAACAGTGCCTGCGTGTAAACAAGGAAGGCAATGTTGGTCGTTGCCAGACCCGGACCACCACCGGTGGTAACAAAGATTTCGGCAAAGACGGTCAGCAGGAAGATGGTTTCGATCAGAACGACCACCGTGATCGCCCGGCTGAGGTGCGGCAGGGTGATATAGAAGAAGATCGATACCGGACCTGCGCCATCCATCTGGGCGGCTTCCTTCTGATCACGGTCAAGCGATTGAAGGGCGGTGAGCAGGATCAGAACGGCAAAGGGCAACCATTGCCATGACACCATGATGATGATCGATGTCAGCGGGGCATTGGTGAACCAGTCAATCGCTGGCAAGCCAAACAGACTGGCGATCCAGGCAAACATGCCAGATACCGGGTCCATCAAAAGGTTCTTCCAGACCAGCGCATTCACGGTCGGCATGATGAAGAAAGGTGCGATCACCAGCAGGCGCAGGATGCCGCGCCCGAAAATCGGTTGATCAAGCATCAGGCCAAGAAGAATACCACCGACCACGGTGATGATGAGGACCGAGCCAACCAGCAAAAGCGTGTTTGCCAGCGATGCGAAGAACGCAGGGTCGGTCAGGAAAAATTCGTAGTTTAGTGTTCCGATCCATTCTTCCATTCCCGGCGACAAAAGGTTGTAGCGCAGGAAAGAGAAGTAAATCGTCATGCCCAACGGGACGGCCATCCACAAGAACAGGACGATGATCGACGGTGCGGACATGATGCGCCCGGTAAGGGTCGAGGCCCGTGTCGACATGATGTGCTCCCCGAAATTACGTTTCTATCCTTAGGTCCTGAGCCTTTCCCTTAAGGGAAAAAAAGGGTGGTGCATTTTGCAACCACCACCCAGGTTCCTCTCAGGTTGAGGAGGTGCAGACCGGAATTCCCATCAGCGGATTGAATTCCGGTCTGGGAGGGTTCTTAGTAATAACCAGCCTTGCGCATGGTGCGGTCGGTGCTTGATTGTGCAGCCGACAGGGCCTGCTCAACGCTCATCTGACCGGCGAGGGCAGCGGAGAACTGCTGACCAACCGTGGTGCCGATCCCCTGGAATTCAGGGATTGCAGCGAACTGCACACCAACATAGGGCTTTGGTTTCAGGGTCGAGTTGATCGGGTCTGCGCTGTCGATTGCCAGAAGGGTCTCGTCTGCGAACGGTGCCGCTTCAAGATATTTCGGGTTCTGGTAAAGCGACATGCGGGTGCCCGGCGGAACGTTTGCCCAACCTTCTTTCGAAGCAACCAGTTCGAGATAAGCTTTGGAAGTCGCCCAGGAGATGAACTTCTGCGCGGCATCTACTTTCTGGGACCCCATCGGAATGCCAAGGTTCCACGCCCAGAGCCAGTTGGCACCGGTGCAGGTTACAGCGCACGGTGCTTCGGTGAAGCCAACCTTGTCTGCAACTTTGGATTCTTTGGGATTGGTGACGAAGGAGGCTGCAACAGTGGCATCAATCCACATGCCGCATTTGCCGGAGTTAAACAGCGACAGGTTTTCGTTGAAGCCGTTTGACGTCGCGCCCGGAGGACCGTAGTTACCAAGGATGTTGGTATACATGTCCAGCGCATTTTTCCACTCGGCGCTGTCAAAGGTCGGGTTCCATTCTTCATCGAACAGACGCGCGCCAAAAGCATTGCCCATGGTGGTGATCAGCGCCATGTTCTCGCCCCAGCCTGCTTTGCCGCGCAGGCAAATGCCATACACACCTTCGTCAGGCTTGTGGAGTTTTTGGGCGATCTCAAGCGTTTGGTCCCAGGTCAGACGCCCGTCAATGGAGATGCCCGCCGCGTCAAACAGGTCTTTGCGGTACATCATCATCGAACTTTCGCCATAGAACGGTGCAGCATACAGATTGCCATCGTTCGAAACAGCGGAGCGGATGGCAGGCATGATGTCATCGACATCATAGTCGTCACCAAGCGCATCAAGCGGTGCGAGCCAGCCTTTTTCGGCCCAGATAGGCACTTCATAGGTGCCAATCGTCATCACGTCATACTGACCGCCCTTGGTGGCGATGTCAGTGGTAACGCGCTGACGCAGCGTGTTTTCCTCAAGCGTGACCCATTCAAGCGAAATGTCAGGGTTTTTGGCGGTGAAGTCATCCGTCAGCTTCTGCATGCGGATCATGTCACCGTTGTTCACGGTTGCGATGGTTAGTTTTGTTTCGGCATTGGCTTGTGCAATGCCACCAGCCAGCAGCGCACAAAGCGCCGTTCCCATTACGCGGTTCATATTTCCTCCCAAAGGACTATCTACCCGGTGAGCAACTTGGGTTGCTCGTGTTGATCATTTGCTCAGGTAATGATCATTCACTCAATTTGGAGGGTGGTTGTCAAATTAAATCGTTTTTGCAATGCACAAACAAAAGCCCCGCCAACGGTGTTGACGGGGTAAACTAATGATTGAATATCGTGAGATAGCTTGAATTGCTATTGCAGCAAACTTTCTGCTGTTGCCTCGTCGGTAATAAGGGTCGAAATCAGTTTTCCGCGCATGGCGCCGCGAATCGCAGCCGCCTTTTTGCTGCCTTTGGCAACGGCAATGGTATTGGTGGCGGGCTGAACCGCCGGTGCACTGCTGACACAGTGATTGACCGGATGATCAAGGATGTTGCCGTCTTCATCGAACGACCAACTGAAAACTTCACCAATCCCGCCACTTTCGCGAAGGGACATGAGTTCGTTTTGCGAAATAAAGCCATCTATATAAAGTGGGGCGTCATCCCCCAGGTGACCAACTCCGATAAAGCGAATATCGGCTTCGCGCGCGAGCTTCAGGATATTGTCCATGGGGGGCTGTTGTTGCATGCGTTTGCGCATCTCCGGGTCTTCGATGATGACCGGGATCGGTAATGGGTAGTGCGGCGCACGTGTGCGGTCTGCCAGATCTGTCACCGCATCATAAAAACTTGCCGCGCCGTCATGGGCGATGGTGCCGACAAGCGAAACGATCTTGTGATGGCGGCCATCAATACGTCCGACTTCATCGACCATGGCGCGCATGGCGCGCCCGGTGCCCAGCGCGATGATCTGCGGATCGGGCGAACTTAAGGCGCGTTCAAGATAACCCGCCGCTGCCTGGGCCATGCCAAACATTGCTTCTGGTGCGGCCGGATCAGTCGGAACGACATCGCAATTGGCCAGATCGTACTTTTCACAGATTGCCTTGCCCAGTTCCATGCAGTGGGTAATCGGGTGATCAAGTCGGACTTTTACAAGCCCTTCGCTAACGGCTGCGGATACAAGGCGCTGTGCAGTTGGGCGTGATACGCCAAGCTTCGCGGCGATTTCGTCTTGCGTATTGCCTGCACAGTAATAAAGCCAACCAGCACGGGCTGCTTGGTCCAGGCGGTTGGCTTCTTTGCGGGTGCGTTTGACCATCCGATTCCCCGATGTTTCTTTTTGTTGATCAGTCCCGTGCAATCGGGTCGCTATCTTGTTATGTCGAAATTTATTCTTTTTCCCACAGGGTCAAAACTCATATCCGTTGTCCTTCAGATCCCCCGGGTTTGAGTGGGTTGCTTTGTCGCAAAACCTTGAAAGATGTATATCTTCCTGCGGTTTAGCTTCGCGTATCCGCATCAACCGGGCAGACCGGGACAGTCATATGAATGAATTTTGACCCTAGCGTCTTTTGTCGGGGGTTGCCAGTACGTTGCGCCAACCAGATATGACAAAACCCGCCAGCAAAGGGCGGGTTTTGTTTTCAGATCAACGGATTGTGCGCCGCTGCGGGTTATTTCTTGGGCAGAAAATCAGCGATCAGTTTTTCGGCAATCTGGACCGCGTTAAGGGCAGCACCCTTGCGCAGGTTATCGCCAACACACCACAGCGCCAGACCGTTTTCGACCGTCGGGTCCTTGCGCACGCGTGAGACAAAGACATTGTCTTCGCCCTGTACTTCCTGCGGGGTGACATATCCTTCGTCCTGACGGTAATCGACGACGGATACGCCCGGGAAGGCTTTCATCGCTTTGCGGGCTTCTTCCACCGTGATCGGTTTTTCAAACTCGATATTGACCGCTTCGCCGTGGCCGACAAAGACCGGGACGCGAACACAGGTCGCATGAACGGCAATCTCGGACGGGGCAAGGATTTTGCGTGTTTCGACCGACATTTTCCATTCTTCGCGGGTCGCGCCATCATCCATGAAGTTGTCGATATGCGGGATGACGTTGAAAGCGATCTGCTTGGTGAATTCTTCCTTCTGGGGAAGATCGTTCACATAGATGCCCTTGGTTTGGTTGAACAGCTCGTCCATGGCGGCACGACCGGCACCCGATACCGACTGATACGTCGATACGACAATACGTTTGATCGTTGCGATGTCATGAAGCGGTTTGAGGGCCAGAACCATCTGAATGGTCGAGCAGTTCGGATTGGCAATGATGTTCTTTTTGGCGTAACCCGCCAGCGCATCGGCATTGACTTCCGGCACAATCAGCGGAACACCCGGTTCCATGCGCCAGTAACTTGAATTGTCGATGACGACACAGCCTGCGTCGGCAGCCTTGGGCGCGAGTTTCTTTGCTGTTTCGCCGCCTGCGGAAAACAAGGCGATATCAACATTGGAGAAATCAAAGGTCGCGGCATCCAGAACACCAATGTCGGTATCTTCGCCATAGCCAACGGTGCGGCCGATCGATTTTGACGACGCCAGCGCAAAGACTTCATCGGCCGGGAAATTACGTTCGGCAAGGGTGTTGAGCATCTCGCGCCCGACATTTCCGGTCGCGCCAACAACAGCGATTTTATAGCCCATCTGTGTGCCTCTTTTCGGTCTGTCAGGCACGGTGTCCGAAGCCGGGGCCATCCGGGAGTGCCGGGTTGGTTGATCGGGCAGTACGGGGCCGGTGCCTGTTGGTAATGTCTGATAATCTGCGGCGAGATGTAAGGGGTTCTCGGGCATTGCGCAAGCGCATCGTTGACATTGCTCCTATGATTACTACTTGAGATCGCAGAAAATTCTGGCAGAATTGTTACAGGGGTTCCTGTGTCGAACCTGAAATCAGAATCGTTTAGCAGCTTGCCAGTTTGATTTCTGTATTTCGGCCTGGTCGCAATTACGCTACCGCTGCCATCAACTGACGACCTTCCGGACGGCCAGATAAAACGATCCTGATCAGGGGATTGATGCAGATATGTGGCACTGCTGCGCTGCATATGGGGCGATCACTAGGGTCATGACCCTATTCCGACTTTTGCAAAAAGGACGGCCAATGACGTACCCGATGAATTTGGATTGGACACAGAAAAAGGTTCTCGATTTCTTTCGCGAACACGTCACGCGCGGAACATTGATTTTTCGTGTGGATGACAAACATGAAGTTGTGTTGGGCGATGGCACCGACCCGCGCGCCGGGATGACTGTGCCGGACTGGACCAACACGCTTAAAATGGCGCTCAGCCCGGATCCGGGGTTTGGCGAAGCTTTCATGCATGGCGGTTTTGATGTCGTCAAAGGCGAGATGGAAGACCTGATCAGGGTCCTGCGCCTGAACTTTGAAGGCGGGCATTCGTCGAACGGGTTTGGCAGTTTTATCGAAAAACTGCAGGCGCTTAAATTTCAGATATCACAGTTTACCAGTGTCGCCGCCGCGTCCAAGCGTGTGCGCCATCACTATGATATCGGCAATGATCTTTACACACAGTTCCTTGACCCGGAGATGCAATATTCATGTGCCTTCTGGGATGACGGGGCGCAAACCCTTGAAGAAGCCCAGAATCGGAAAATGAGCCTGACCACCCAGCGGCTTCAGATCAATGAGCCGGGGTTGCGGGTGGTTGATATTGGCTGTGGTTGGGGTGGTTTAAGCCGGTTCATCCATCGCGAAACCGGGGCCGAAGTGCATGGCATTACGCTTTCGACCGAACAGTTCAACTGGGCGCAGGAAAAACGTGCCGAGATGGGCAACAACATGCAGGCGGGGCTGGAGTATCATCTGCTGGATTACCGGATTTTTGCTGATGCCAATGCCGGGAAATACGACCGTGTCGTTTCGGTCGGCATGTTCGAACATGTCGGGCGTCATCAGTTCAAAACCTATTTTGAGAAAGTCGGCGAACTTTTAAAGGCAGGCGGGCGTGCGGTCATCCACACCATCATTAAACCGCGGGCAGAATTTACATCCCCCTGGATTGATAAATATATCTTCCCCGGTGGCTATATTCCCGCGGTCCACGAAGTGATCGAGGCTGCCGAACATGCCAGTTTGAGGGTCGAAGCATCGCATTTCCATCCCGGTCGGAATTATGCACAGACCCTGATGGCCTGGCGGGACCGGTTCCGGGCGGTGGCCGATGATCTTGATCCGGAAAAGTATGACGAAGAATTCAAACGCATGTGGGAGTTCTATCTGGCCGGATGCATCAACGCCTTTGATGATTCCGAGGGCGGCGGCGGCATGCGGGTTGGGCAGTTTGTCTTTACCAAGCCGGGCTTTGAATATACCTGACCAAACGGGGGCGGGAACTTTGGTTCCCGCCCCCGTTTGTTTTGCAAGTCGCCAACCCCACATGAAAAACAGGGACATCGTTTTGCGTCCCATCATTAACCATGCTGATGACCACGAGGAAGCTACATACGTGCCTTTGATTTGAAATCACATCGTGTGATCGACCGGCGCAACGAATGTGAAAACAATTTCACCGGTCATTTTGTCGGGAGGAAACGACATATGCTCAAATCCTTGAACTGGGACGACGCCAACGATCAAAAAAACACTGCGTCATCTGACGGGCGACATATCGGTCAAACTGAAGATTATGTGCGCGCGCTGAGCGAGATCGAAATTTCAAGCTGTGAGCGGGACATGTTGCGCGTTCATGCGATGGCGCCAGGGCGTGAGATTACTGGTTTGACACTTGCCAATACGGTTGGCCATTTTGGCGCGCGCATCGGCAATAAGAAATATGGCCGCTTGGCACGTAAAATATCTGCGGCGGCAGGGCTGCCAATTTGTGACAGTGATGTTAGCGATTATCTGGCAGCAATCTTTACCTTGGCCGATGGGCGGCAATCCGATGGCGAAGACTGGGTCTGGGTGATGCATCAGGAAGTCGCCGACGCGCTAAAAGAAGTTCGAATTATCTAGGGGCAGAACCTTATCGAATCCCAGAACTTGTCGCATCAAGGCGCATTGCGTTGGGATGGACTTTTCGTAAAGGGCTCTGCCATGGCATCAGGGGCCTGGTTTCGCTGTGTCTGCGCGGCTTTTGCCCACCATGCCAGTTGGCCAAGGGTTCGGTCGAAGTAGCCATCCCACCGGGTGCCATCAACTTCGGGCATATATGCCCCATCTTCGTTGAATATTTCCTGAGATTTCGGGATATGAATCATCGCCGAAACCGGAAGACAGCCGAGTTCGGATAGAAATGTGCGCATGTTGACCGCGGCTCTTGTGCCGCCCCATTGACCGGCGGAATAGGTGACGATCGCAGACGGCTTGTAGGCATAGAGCGAACTGCCAAAATGATTGAGAAGGTCTGCGAGAGCCGGACTCATTGAATGGTTGTATTCGGGGCTGACCATTACATAGCCGTCCGCTTTGCCAATGCGCTGCGCAAGCGTTTCCATATCTTGCGGTGCTTTGCCCTTCGCATAGGAAAAATGCGGTTTAAAAGGCTTTGGCAAGGTGATGTCCAAAGGATCGATCAACGACGCGTTGATGTTCGAGGCTTCAAGACGTCGCATGGTGGCTTGGGCGATGCGGTGTCCTAATCTGGCGGGGCGTGGTGGGCTGGAGTCACGGATCGAACCAAGGAAAACCAGAATATCAAGCGCCATACCAGACGATCCTTTTCGTAATAATAAGAGCGGTGTTAAAGGGTAGGTTTTTGGGACCGGTTTACCCAAAGAAACAGCCCGATGAAGTTCTGATATCTTCGTCTTTATCCAGAAGATTGGCCATCCGTTCTTCATCCTGTTGCATTCAACGGGGGTTGTCTAGGTTCGGTGGTGGAACGGGCCGATGCCACGGGGTGACAAAGAATAAAATCTGAAAAAATCAGACGTCTGCGTAACGCATCATGTTTCTGTGTCGTCCTTGTTGGCAGAAGGGAGTTTTCCCAAGCCACCAAGGAGAAACAGATATGAGCCGCTTTGCATTTCATGAAGTCAGTCCGGCCCTTTTTAACGCCCAGTTTGCCCTTGCAACTGCGTTGGGGCAGAACCCCACGATTGCGCCGGTCCTGCGCGACTTGATCGAAAGCCGCGTATCGCAGATCAATCAATGTGCCTATTGCGTGCGGATGCATTCCAAAAGTTTTGCCGAACATGGTGGTGATCCGATGAAACTGGCGATGTTGCCGGTCTGGCGCAGTGCGGATGGGTTTGATGCAGCAGAACGCTGTGCCCTTGATTGGGCGGAATGCCTGACCCGGTCTGAGCCGCAGGTACGTATTTCACAAAGTTACCGTGCGCTGCTTGATCATTTCGAAGAAGCCCAGATTTCAGAACTGACCTGCATCATTGCGACAATGAATTCATGGAATAAACTGGGTATCGCACAGCATGAATTTGCATAACCGGGCGTTGACCCGGACCCAAACAGATAAAAAGCGTTATAATGACGTGCAAAAGGCGGTACAGGGTTTCCCTGTACCGCTTCATCGGTTTGACAGGGCATCCATGGCAGATCAGAAATTTGAAACAAATCGCCGCAGATTGATGGCGCTTGCCTATCGCATGTTGGGCAGTCACGCCGATGCCGAAGACGCGGTTCAGGATGTTTGGCTGCGTTGGCGCAATCAGGATCATGATGCCATTCGCGATGCTACCGGATGGTTGGTGCGGGTTTGCAGCAATGTGTGTCTGGATGTTTTGAAATCCGCACGTCGTCAGCGCGAAAACTATGTCGGGCAGTGGCTGCCCGAACCCTGGCTTCCACCTGAACAGCCCATCGCTGAACAAAACCTGATGGAACGAGATGGTCTTGGGCAGGCCTATTTGCTGATGCTTGAACGTTTGGCCCCTGTTGAGCGGATTGCACTTGTGCTGCATGAAGTGTTTGATTGGGTCCACGATGATATCGCCCCGGTGATTGAGCGAACACCAAACAACACGCGCCAAATTCTGTTTCGTGCGCGCCGCAAAATGCAGCGCGAAGATGAACGGGATGCAACGCCAGAACCAGAAGGCAAGGCATGCGAACGTGCACAAATAGAAGCCTTTGTCGCAGCGCTTGGACAAGGTGACGTAAACCAACTGGTCAGCCAATTGGCACCTGATGTCATTATGCATTCCGATGGCGGGGGCAAGGCTTCCTCGGCGCTTAATCCGGTTTATGGGGCCGATAAGGTCGCACGGTTCTTTGTCGGAGTATGGCGCAAAAGCGATCCGACTGTGCGGGTTTTCCAATTGTCACTTGCACATGAAAACTGGCTGATAACGCAAGCCGATGGTGTGATTGATACGGCAGTCTGTGCGACGTCCCGCGATGGGAAGTTGATCGATGTGTTCGTCCATCGCAATCCAGATAAACTTGCCTTGTTTGAGCCATTGCTGACCCAGGCCGAAGAGCTTGGCGGCACCAGTATAAAGGCCGGGTAAAACCCGGCCTTTATGGAGAAATTGATCAAGTGTCTGACGATTATTTGATGTTTTCGTTGGCCTGAATGCGCAACCCCATCAGGTCGGCGGCAGTGTGGGGCTGAAGCCCGCCTGCGGCGATGACGCCAAATGGTACCGGCGCATCTGGTGACAGCTCGATGACCAGATGTTGCGGATTGCTAAACCAGTCAACCAGTTCGCTTATGGCGCTGGAGAGTTGGGGGAACTGGGCAAAATTCTGTTGCATCTGCATCAATGTCATGGCACCGACCAGTTGCAGGTCTTCAGCGGTTTGGCCGTTGCCTTGTGCGGCAAGGCGCAAGAACAATTTCACAAGCTTCTCGCCCTTGATTTCAAGGCGCGCACCATCCAGCCCGATTTGAGCCATGCCAATCTGTTGCAGCTTTTCTGACTGATCCAGCCGGGCTGAAAGAAGTTCGGTCATGACATCATGTGTCAGATTGCCGACACGGGCCGAAAGGCTTATGCCGCCAATTTCATCAATCGACAGATCTTCGATGTCATAGGTATAGACACCCGATGTTTCATCCCAGGTGACGTTGTTTTTGCCATTCATGGTAATGCGGTCGAATGTTTCAAGACCAAGCATCTCGGCGACCATCGGCTTGACCGGGGCGCCTTCACCCAATTCAATATAAAACCCTTCATAGGCAGCGCGTGCCTTTTTGGCGAAGGTCATGTTGGAACCATCAAGTTTTACCGGATCACCAAGGCTGCCATTTGCACGGTCCAGTCCAATGGTGAAGCGATTCTCGGGATCACCGTCCATTGAGACGGAAAAGTCCGAAAACAGGAAGGTTTCATAAATCAGCGGTGACATCACCAGTCCAAGGTCACCGATGGTTTGGTTTTGAAGTGCTTTTATCTGGACGTCGGGGTCTGCGGATTGGGCAACATCCGTCTCCATCTTGTCGAGAACGCGATGGAGACGGTTAAGTGAGAATTTTGAAACTTCAAACGTGCCAAGCTTTAGCGACGGGTTCTTGGCGTCTTCCTTTATCTCAATATCAATCCCAGAGACGTTTAGTTTTGCAAGTTCACCATTCTTGAGTCCGTCAATGGCAAAGCCCCCCAGTTTGCCAGTGCCTTCTTTGGCCTGAACAGCGGCGTTGGAAATGGAGAAATGGTCGATCGACAGGTTATCAATAAGGTGTTGCCATTCGCGGGCATCAAGTTTTTGGTCATCATCAAATGCGTCGGGGCGAATGGATTGGTTCAGTCCGGCAATATCGATTGCACTGATGCTCAGCTGACGGGTGTCATTGTCAAAGACTTCCACGTCCGTGATGTTCGCGGTTTCAACACCATTTGGGCTGAGCTGATCAACCGCAAAACCAGCAGCCGTGACTTTGGTGACATCATCTAACGTGATCATGACAGTACTGCCCGATATGGCTGCACAGTGCTCAAGGGGGGCGTCTGGTAGGGCAAGACTGAAGGGTACGTTGCTGGCAAGCACACAGTCGTTGGCAGCCATGGTTTCCATTGAAATGCCTTCGCCGGTTTGCGGACGGGAATATGAAAGGCCACGTGCGGTTATTTCACGGATGTTCTTATGGTCGGCATTGCCCAATGCCAACATGTCAGCAGTCAGAAGAAGTTCGGTTCCATCTTTCAGGACAAGGTCGGGTAACTCGCCGCTATCAATCGCATAATTTATGTCGCCGTCTGTTAAGGTGATGCGCAGGTTTCCAAGTGACGGGGTGCTTGAGGATGCCATGCGCCCGTCTTGCTTGACCATTGCATTGCTGATCAAAACATCGCTGGCAAGAACGTCACCAAACGGATTGCTGTTAAGCAGGGTCAGCCAATTCACACCTTCCATCGCCATGCTATCGGCGGAGATTTCGACGCCTTGCGGGGTCCGAAGGGAAATATCTGTCGCTGCCATGGTGCGGCCAAGCAAGGAGAGTTCGAAACTGTCAAAGCTTCCGGCAAGATCGGCATTCGGATTTGTCAGATAGGCCCGAAAACGCCCTTCAAAGAAAGATGGTGCGACAACATGCGCGCCAATGGCAGCTACAGCGAGAACTGCGATGCCGCCAATAATGATTTTCTTTTTGCTCATGTGACCCTGCCTGACCGCGAATGGAATTGTTTTGATTGATTAGGATGTTCCAATCAGCTTCCCGATTGGGTATGGGGGTGTCAACCCACACAAAAGAACAGGCCGGGCTAAAATAACCCGGCCTGTCAATATCTTAGTGCCAGTCTGAGGTTGGTATCAGACGAGCTTTTCGAGTTCGTTGATCAGGGACTCACCCATAACGGTGGTCGAAACCTTGGCCATGCCGGGCTGCATGATGTCTGCGGTGCGCAGGCCGCCCTTAAGGACGTTCTGAACCGCGTCTTCGATCAGGGTGGCATCGTCGCCCATGTCGAAGGAATAGCGCAGCATCATCGCAAAGGACAGAATGGTTGCCAGCGGGTTGGCGATGTCCTGACCGGCAATGTCCGGGGCCGAACCGTGTACCGGCTCGTAAAGGGCTTTGCGGGCACCGTTTTCATCCGCTGCACCAAGGGATGCGGACGGCAGCATGCCAAGCGACCCGGTCAGCATGGCCGCGCAATCGGAAAGAATGTCGCCAAACATGTTGGTGGTAACCATCACGTCGAACTGTTTCGGATTACGTACAAGCTGCATGGAGGCATTATCGACATACATGTGGCCGAGTTCGACTTCGGGGAAGTCCTTGGCAACACGTTCGACGACTTCGCGCCACAGAACGGTGGATTCCAGAACGTTGGCCTTGTCGACAGAGCACAGGCGCTTGTCACGTTTCATCGCCATGTCAAAAGCGACACGGGCAATACGTTCGACTTCCGGTTCGGAATACACCAGCGTGTTATAGCCAAAGCGCACACCATCGCGTTCTTCGATGCCGCGGGGTTCACCGAAATAGATGCCACCGGTCAATTCGCGCAGGATCATGATGTCCAGCCCCTTGACGATGTCTTCTTTCAGCGACGACGCACCGGCAAGCGCATCAAATACAAGGGCGGGGCGCAGGTTGGCAAACAGGCCCATTTCCTTGCGGATTTTGAGCAAGCCACGTTCCGGTTTGATGTCGAACGGAAGATCATCCCATTTTGGACCACCAACAGCACCGAGCAGAACCGCATCAGCTGCCATGGCATCGGCAAGCGTTTCGTCGCTCAGCGGGTTGTTGTGTGCATCAATCGATGCGCCGCCAATCAGGCCTTCGGTAATTTCGAAGTTCACATTGCGCTTTTTCGCCATCCAGTCCATGACGCGCTGAACCTGACGCATGACTTCCGGGCCAATTCCGTCGCCTGGCAGCATCAGTACTTTTTTGGTGGTCATAAAAGAATCCTTCCCAGATATTTTCGGGGCCGCTTACCCCGTAAAGACAGAAAAGGGGCGGCAAACAGGTGTTCGCAGCCCCTTTTGAATTAAAGCGAAAGCCAGGGCTGCGACGCTGCGCGCTTGGCTTCGAAATCGTTGATGGCATCTGCCTTCTGCAGGGTCAGGCCGATGTCATCAAGACCATTCAGCAGGCAATGCTTGCGGAACTCTTCGACTTCAAACTTGATGCAGCCGCCATCCGGTCCGGTGATTTCCTGACTTTCAAGGTCAACCGTCACGGTGGCATTTGCGCCGCGTTCGGCATCGGCCATCAGCTTGTCGACATCTTCCTGCGGCAAACGGATCGGCAGGATGCCGTTCTTGAAGCAGTTGTTATAGAAAATGTCGGCAAAGCTTGGTGCGATCACACAGCGAATGCCGAAATCCAGCAGTGACCAAGGTGCGTGTTCGCGCGAAGAACCGCAGCCGAAGTTGTCACCCGATACAAGGATCTGCGCATTGCGATATGCCGGTTTGTTCAGAACGAAATCAGGGATTTCGTTGCCGTCGTCGTCATAGCGCATTTCATCAAACAGGTTCTTGCCAAGGCCCGAACGTTTGATGGTTTTGAGGAACTGTTTGGGAATGATCATGTCGGTATCGACATTGATCATCGGCAGCGGTGCGGCAACACCGGTGAGCTTGGTGAATTTTTCCATTGTCTTATCCCTTGCTTCCAGTTTCCCAGGCCAGACCCAATGCTTCGATCAATTCTTCGGTTGCGTCGAGTTCCTGCGCAACAAAGTCAGGCAGATTGATGCCGGTCAGTTGCGGCAAAAGATGTTCGAGCACCGGAGCGCGCCCCAGACGCGGGGCGCTTTCGCGGAAATTGATCAATGTGTGATCGGCCATGGGAACCTTCCTTAACCGAGTTTACGAATGTCAGTCAGATGACCGGTGATCGCAGCGGCTGCTGCCATAGCCGGGCTGACCAGGTGGGTACGACCACCACGGCCCTGACGGCCTTCGAAGTTACGGTTCGAGGTCGAAGCGCAACGCTCACCCGGGGCCAGACGGTCCGGGTTCATCGCCAGACACATCGAGCAGCCCGGCTCACGCCAGTCAAACCCTGCTTCGATGAAGATTTCATGCAGGCCCTCGGCTTCTGCCTGTTCTTTGACAAGGCCGGAACCCGGTACGATCATGGCGTTGACAGATCCGGAAACCTTGCGGCCCTTGGCGACTTCGGCAACAGCACGCAGATCTTCGATACGTCCGTTGGTGCACGAACCGATAAAGACGCGGTCGATCTTGATTTCCTCGATCGGGGTGCCTGCGGTCAGACCCATATATTCAAGCGAACGCTCGATAGCTTTTTGCTTGCCGGCGTCTTTGCCATCGGCCGGGAACGGAACAGTGCCGGTAACCGGTACGACGTCTTCCGGGCTGGTGCCCCAGGTAACCTGCGGGACGATGTCTGCGGCATCAATTTCGACAACTTTGTCGTAATGTGCGCCTTCGTCAGACGGCAGCGTTTTCCAGTATTCAACAGCCTGTTCGAATGCCGCACCCTTCGGTGCCATCGGGCGGCCCTTGATATATTCAAAGGTTTTTTCGTCTGGGGCGATCAGGCCGGCACGTGCGCCGCCTTCGATCGACATGTTGCAGACCGTCATGCGGCCTTCAACTGACAGAGAGCGGATGGCCGAGCCTGCATATTCAATAACATAACCGGTACCACCAGCCGTTCCGATGCGACCGATGATCGCAAGGGTGATGTCCTTGGCGGTTACACCCGGGTGCAGGTCACCTTCGACCTTGACCAGCATGTTTTTGGCCGGCTTCTGAACAAGCGTCTGGGTGGCCAGAACATGTTCGACTTCGGACGTGCCGATGCCAAATGCAAGTGCGCCAAATGCGCCGTGGGTGGAGGTGTGCGAGTCACCGCAAACCATAGTCACGCCGGGAAGGGTGAAACCTTCTTCCGGGCCGACGATGTGCACGATGCCCTGACGCAGGTCGTTCATCGGGAAATAGTGAATGCCGGTGTCCTTGGCGTTCTGGTCAAGGGTTTCAACCTGAATGCGGCTGTCTTCTTCCTTGATGCCTTCGGAACGGTCAGACGTCGGAACGTTGTGATCTGGCACAGCCAGTGTCAATTCCGGATGACGCACTTTGCGGCCGGTATTGCGCAGGCCTTCAAAAGCCTGCGGGCTGGTCACTTCGTGGACGAGATGACGGTCAATATAAAGCAGGCAGGTACCATCATCCTGCGTGTCGACCACATGACTTTCCCAAATCTTGTCAAAAAGGGTTTTAGGCTGACCCATCTCGACCTCCTCATTAAATCGATCTTTTGAGCAGCAACAACCGTCCGGCCGGTGTGGTTCTGGATTTTACGAAGATAAAACCCAAGCATTCTGCCGGTATGGCGAACGCAATGTGGCGTTTTCTTCGCCGCAACCGGCTTTATCCGGTTTGCGAAATTTTATTACCCATAGCCACGCGGGTTTGATTGTTTTTGCCGCGGGAGTGCCTTTATACACTCAAGCCTCCAAATCGCAAGGCGCAGAGCGCGTGTTTTTCGCACCTCTACACCCGGAAATTGAACGGGCGGGAATGCGGCATCCAAAAGTAGCTAAAACAAGCAAAATTTGCCAAATTGTCGATAGGTAATAGATATCTGATATAACGAATTCTGATGATTTAATCTGCGGATTTCTGCGGGACTTTTGGATCGGGCGCAAAATTCGGCGATTCATTATAATACAATCAATACGGGTATTTGTCTGTTTTTCATCCCTTGCTGTTTCCCGAGCCGAATTGAGAATAGCAAAGCAAAACGGGCCCACCCGAAGGTGAGCCCGCTTGTTCTTCCGACACGCCGGAACGCGAAGAATTACTTCTTCTTGGTGCGCTCTGCGGTGGTCAGTTTGCCTTTGTGGCCGGTGGTCTGCTCGGCGATACGTGCAGATTTACCGGTACGGCCACGAAGGTAGTAAAGTTTCGCGCGACGTACGTCACCGCGGCGAACGACTTCGATTTTGTCGATTGCCGGGGAGTAGGACTGGAAGATACGCTCAACGCCTTCGCCCGATGCGATTTTACGCACGGTGAAGGAAGAGTTGAGGCCGCGGTTCTTACGCGCAATGCATACGCCTTCGAACTGCTGGATACGCTCGCGGGTTCCTTCAACGACTTTCAGGTGGACACGGACGGTATCACCTGCATCGAATTCCGGGACTTCGCGTTTTTCAACGATTTTGTCGAGCTGCTCTTTCTCGAGCTGCTGGATGATGTTGGTCATGGTTTAACCCTCTTTGATGTTCCCGTTTGCAACATACCGGTCCCAAAGGTCCGGGCGTCGCGCGCGGGTAATTTCTTCTGCCTGAGCATGCCGCCAGGCTTGTACCTTGGCATGATGACCGGAAAGCAAGATCTCCGGCACGTCACGCCCGTTCCAATTGGCCGGGCGCGTGTAATGCGGATATTCAAGCAACCCGGTTTCAAAGCTTTCCTCGTCGACGGACTCGGTCTTGTTGACCGTTCCCTCGATAAGGCGAATGCACGATTCAATCAGGACCATGGCCGGCAATTCGCCGCCCATGAGGATGTAATCACCGATGCTGACTTCCTCGGCCTGATGTTCATCCAGAACCCGTTGGTCGATACCTTCGTAACGACCGCAAAGCAGGATGGCACCAGGACCTGCTGCCAATTCGCGGCAACGTTTCTGGTTCAGCACTTTTCCCCGCGGGCTGAGATAAATCAGCGGCAACTGCGGTGCCGAGGCACGCAATTCCGACAGGGCGGCGTCGACAATATCCGGGCGCATGACCATACCGGCCCCGCCCCCAAAGGGATTGTCGTCTACAGTGCGGTGGCGGTCGGTTGCGTGATCGCGGATGTCTTTGACATCAAGCGACCAGATCCCGTTCTCAAGCGCACGACCAGCCAAAGACTGACCAAGCACGCCCGGAAACATTTCCGGGAACAGGGTTGCAACTTTTGCCTGCCACACAGACATCGATCAGGCCTCCTTCCCGCTGCCGGTCGCGGTTTCCGCGCCCACTGCATCAGCAGTAACGGCATCAGAATCGCGGTCGGCCTGAGAGTCCTTGCGGGATTTGTTCGGACGACGGCTGCGATTGCCGGGTCCGTCTTCATCCTGCAGTAGCCCCTCGGGCGGATTTACCACCATCTTGCGTTCCGAGAGCACCACGTCCGGCACAACTTCCTTGGTGAAGGGAAGAACCACAACCTTGCCCTTGGCTTCTTCAAGCGCGACTTCGATCACGTCGCCAGCGCCAAAATCAGCCACACCCCGAACGGTGCCAAAAACCGAACCATCAACATGGAAGGCTTTCAGACCGACAAGGTCAGCAAGATAGAATTCGTCTTCTTCAACCGTTTCCGGAAGTGCAGCACGCGGCACATGCAGCTTGGTTCCCCGCAGCCGTTCGGCTCCGTCCCGGTCGTCCACGCCTTCGATCTTGGCGATCAACTGGTCGCGGACATGCCCGACAGGAGACAGCTTGTATTTCAGGCGTCCCTTGGCGTCGAACAACGGGCCGTAACCAACAAGGTTATCCGGGTCGACGGTATAGCTTTTGACGCGCACGGCACCACGCACCCCGTGCGGGGCGGTGATCATGCCGACGCAGACATAAGCTTCGTCGTTTTTGGATTTGCGGGTATCAGCCATTTCGGTTCACAAGTTTCCGGTATCTGATCAAAGCGTGCTTTCAGCGATTACTCGCCTGCAGCTTCTTCAGCAGGTGCTGCTGCTTCGGCAGCGGCTTCCGCAGCAGCGGCAGCAGCAGCTTCAGCTTTTTCAGCTTTCTCACGAAGACGTTCCTGAGCTTTCGCTTTCGGAGCAGACTTCTGCGGCTGTTCGGTCGGTTTGAATGCTTCAGCCAGGCCAGCTTTGCCCAGGAAACGTGCAACACGATCGGTCGGCTGTGCGCCAACAGACAGCCAGTATTTGATGCGCTCTTCTTTGAAGGTTACGCGGTTTTCAGCATCCTTCGGGAGCATCGGGTCGTAGGTGCCGACACGCTCGATGAAGCTGCCGTCACGCGGGGCACGAACGTCAGCAACTACGATACGGTAGTACGGACGCTTCTTGGCACCGCCACGGGAAAGACGAATCTTGACAGCCATTCGGATAAGTTCCTTTCAGCTTGGGTTTGTAGTCTTCTAAATCATGACCCCAAGGGGTCTATTCACTTGGTCTTCAATCCGGCTTTATGGGCCGGTTTTGGTTCCTAAGAGGAATTCTTCAAGAACCGGGGGCTTGGCTATTTCTTTTTGCCGAACCCCGGAAATCCCGGAGGCATGCCACCGCCGCCTCCCAGTCCCGGCAACCCGGGCGGCAAACCGCCCCCGCCACCGGTTAATCCTTTGGGCAGGTTACCCAGGTCCGGCATTTCGCCGCCCTCAAGCATGGATGGGTCCATTTTCGGCATGCCGCCAAACAGACCTTTTTTGCCCTGCTTGCCCATCTTTTTGATCATGGTGGACATGGTCTGATATTGTTTCAGGAGCTTGTTGACCTCCTGAACGGTCAGACCGCAGCCTGCGGCAATACGCTTTTTGCGTGATGCCTTGATGACCGCCGGGTTTTCACGTTCGTGCGGGGTCATCGACAGGATGATTGCTTCTTGATGGGTCAGAAGTTTCGGATCAAGCTTGGTCTGCGACATCTGTTTTTTCAGCGCGCCCATGCCCGGCAGCATGCCCATGATGCCGGAAAGATCACCCATCTTCTGAAGCTGTTTGAGCTGAGCCAGAAGGTCGTTCAGGTCAAACTGACCCTTACGCAGCTTCTTGGCCATTTTCTCGGCGTCTTCGACCTTGATGTTTTCAGCAGCCTTTTCAACCAGGCTGACAACATCGCCCATGCCAAGGATACGGTTGGCGATACGGTCGGGATGGAAGGCTTCCATCTCGTCGATTTTCTCGCCGATACCGATCATCTTGATCGGGCAGCCGGTGATCTGACGCATCGAAAGTGCGGCACCACCCCGTGCATCGCCATCCACACGGGTCAGAACGATACCGGTGATGCCGACCTTTTCGGCAAATTCCTTGGCGACATTGACCGAGTCCTGACCGGTCATGGCATCGGTGACCAGAAGGGTTTCAACCGGGTTGACCGCGTCACGGACCTGGGCGACTTCGCTCATCAGTTCCATGTCGATATGCAGGCGACCGGCGGTATCAAGGATAACCGCGTCATAGCCTTCCTTGCGGCCGGTATCCATCGCACGCTTGGCGATCGAAACCGGTTTTTCGCCCATGACGATCGGCAAAACGCCAAGGCCGTTATCGTCGGCCAGAACCTTCAGCTGCTGCTGGGCGGCCGGACGATAGATATCGAGCGATGCCAGAAGGACTTTCTTGTTGCGCTTTTTGGTCAGGTTCAGCGCGATCTTGGCCGAGCTCGTGGTCTTACCAGAACCCTGCAGACCAACCATCAGGATCGGAACCGGCGGGGTAGAGGCAAGATTGATCTCTTCGCCTTCGCCCAGCATGTTTTTCAGTTCATCATGGACGATCTTGACGACCATCTGGCCCGGTGTGACCGAGCGCAGAACATCTGCACCAATCGCACGTTCGGTTGCGTTGGAGATAAAGGTTTTCACGACCGGAAGTGCCACGTCCGCCTCAAGCAGGGCGACGCGTACTTCGCGCATGGCTTCCTTGACGTCGGATTCTTTCAGCGCGCCACGTTTGCGCAGCTTATCAAGAACCCCGCCAAGGCGATCGCTTAGTCCTTCAAACATTCCAAATCCCGTCTGTGTTGCCGGTGTTTCCACCGTGTGCGCACAAAAAACTAAAACCCAGTGCTCGAAACTCGAGGACTGGGGGAGTCACCTCTGGGGCGACCTTTGGTGGAGAGGGTTTATTGGATCGGGGGTGGTGAGTCAAGCGCAATCGGGCGCAAAAGCGCATCATTCTGCGCTTTCTGAGTCAATTTCCCTGCAATCGGCGATTCACCTGTTTGATGACTTCATCCAACCGGTTGTTTAAGCGTCTGAAACATCCGGATTAATCGCGTGATTGTCAATTAACCGGGCCTTGCCAAGGCGGGCCGCAACGAAGATTCGCGCCGGTTTTTCCACCTTGTCACTAATCAGCTCAAGAGTTTGCGCATCACGGACTTCAAGGTAGTCAATCGGATCAAACCCGGCCGACAGGATATCTTCGCGTCCCTTGGCCAGAAGCGGACCAAGTTCGGTGCCCTTTACAGCTTCAGCGGTAATGCTGCCAAGCACCCGATTGAGGGTCGGGGCAATGGCGCGTTCGGATGTGGTCAGATAGCGATTGCGCGATGACATTGCCAAGCCATCTGCCTCGCGCTGGATTTTCGCGCCGATGATTTTAACCGGAATATTGAGATCCGCGCTGAACCGGCGGATAACCATCAGTTGCTGGTAATCCTTTTGCCCGAAAATCGCGCAATCAGGCATGGCTTGCAGCAGCAGTTTGGTAACAACCTGGGCAACCCCGTCAAAATGACCGGGCCGGGCTGCACCGCATAGCACATTGGTCATTGCCCCATCGACGGCGACCTTGGTGGCAAAGCCATCCGGATACATTTCATCGACTGATGGCGCAAAGCACAGTTCAACGCCGGCTTCGTCAAGCAGCTTCTGATCGGTGGGCAGGGTGCGGGGATATGCGCTGAAATCTTCGTTTGGACCGAACTGGGTCGGATTGACAAAGATTGATACGATGACCCGGTCGGCATGTTCACGGGCAAGTTTGGTCAGGCTGACATGGCCGTCATGGAGGGCGCCCATGGTCGGCACCAGCGCAATACGCAGGCCTTTGGCGCGCCAGTCGGCAACAGCCGCACGCAAATCTGCGACAGTGTGAACAGTCGTAAGGGACATTTTGATCGTCGTATCGAATGTTGCAGGAAATGAGTGCGATCTGGTCTAAACGCAGCAGACTTTAGACCGCGCGCAACTTACCTTTTTTCGGAACACCAAAGCAATGTTCATCCGTCGGGAACTGACGGGTGCGCACTTCGTCGGCATATTGGCCGACCGCTTCGGAAACAGCATCGCCAAGATTGGCGTAGCGTTTGACGAATTTTGGTGTGAAGTCGGAAAACAGGCCAAGGATGTCTTCGGTCACCAGCACCTGACCATCACAGGCGACGGATGCGCCAATTCCAATGGTCGGGATATCAATGGACTCGGTAATGCGGCGCGCGACCGCCTCGACCGTGCCTTCGACCACGACTGAAAAGGCACCTGCCTTGGCAACGGCAATGGCGTCATTGAGGACTTTTTCAGCACTTTCTTCGCCGCGTCCCTGGCTTTTGAAGCCGCCCATGGTGTTGACCTGTTGGGGCATCAGGCCGATATGGGCCATGACAGGTACGCCGCGCATGGTCAGAAATTCAATGGTTTCGGCAAGCTCTGCACCGCCTTCAAGCTTAACAGCGGCACAGCCGGTTTCAGCAAGAATATGGGATGCTGTACGGAATGCCTGTTCCTTGGATTCCTGATAGCTGCCAAACGGCAGATCAACAACAACGCAGGCGTTCTTTGATCCGCGCATGACGGCCTTGCCATGGTTGACCATCATATCGACAGTCACCGCAAGCGTGCTTTCCATGCCATAGACAACCATGCCCAGTGAATCGCCGACCAGAAGAAGGTCGCAATGCTCATCCAGACGTTGGGCCATCGGTGCAGTATAAGCCGTCAGGCAGACAATGGGTTCATTGCCCTTGCGGGCACGAAGCTCAGGGACGGAAGTCCGCCCCAACTTTTTTGTGGTGGCACTCATGACGTTTCTCCCCCGGATGAACCGGATATAACTGCCCAATCTCTGCCGGGCGTGTGACCATGTTTACAATATCATGACCATTTTCGGGAAACATTTTTTGCAATCGCGAAATAAGCAATTCGGGCAATGCCGCCGAATTTGTGCGGTTTCAAGTGTTTGGCTTGAACGATTGTCGAGGCTGACGGAGACGGCTGTGCAGATGCACAACGCAATCATAAACCTTCGGCAAGGTCTTCAAGCATATCAAGACCGACCGCTTCAATGTGGCGGTTGTCCTTGAGTGTAATCGTTGATTCCTTACGCAGTTGCGTCAGGGTTCGTGACACGGTTTCAATCGTCAGGCCAAGATAATCGGCAATGTCAGACCGGCTCATCGGCACATTGATGGTATCGGTGCTTTCGCCGCGATGTTCCTGACGGCGGGCCAGCATCAGAAGGAAGGATGCGACCTTTTCCTTGGCAGTCTTGCGCCCAAGCAGAAGCATCTGATCCTGTGCGGCAGCCAGTTCGTCAACCGCCATGCCAAGCATGCGTTTTTCCAGGTGGGGAAACGTATCAAACAGCTTTTCAAGCTTCTGGCGCGGGAACCGGCAGGCGCTGACGGGTTCAATCGCCTCGGCCGTGTAGCTGTAATTGGTATTAAGCGCCAGTCCCAGAAAATCGCCGGCAAACAGGAAACCGGTAATCTGACGGCGACCATCGCCAAGCAGTTTGTAAAGCTTTACGGAACCGGAGGTGACGTTAAAAACGTAGTCGGCGTCTTCGGCTTCGTGGAAAATGGTGCTGTGCGGGTCATAGTTGGCAAGAGTCAGCAATTTGCGCAGTTGATCATGTTCGTCGCCATGCAACGCCGAGCAAAAAGTTAAGTCCTTGATAGAACAGGCTTCGCAAAGTTGGGGGCGGACGGCCATCACAGACTCCGATGCTGGTGATCTGGCTGGGAAAGTAGGTTGCAAATCTATCTGATGAGGAGGGGCCGTTTCAAGCTATTCTAACTATCGTTCGGATCGATGCGCTTTGACTTTTCGGGAGTCTTGGTATCGTCATCATCAAAAAGAATGCGATTGGCCGCACCTTCCATGTCATCGAACTGGCCCGAACGCAACGACCACAGGAACGCACCAAGGCCAAGAAGCCCCAAAAACAGGGCAATAGGGATCAGGAGAAGAAGGTTGCTCATGGCATCATGTCCCTGCCTGTTGCGACATCCGGGCGGCTGGTTTGATGTCTGCTGTGTCTGGTTTGCCTGATCTGGCGTGCAGACGCAAGGCATTGGCAATTACGATCAATGAAGATGATGACATGGCAATTGCCGCAATCAGCGGGGTGACAAAGCCCGAAACGGCAAGTGGAATCGTTATGACATTATAGGCAAAGGACAGTGCGAAGTTTTGCCGGACAAGCCGGTCTGCCTTGCGCGCAACATCAATCGCTTCGATCACAGCGCCAAGCTTGTCTCCCTGAAACACAATATCCGCCGCGTTCTGCGAAATTTCAGCCGCCGTTGCCGGGGACATGGATGCGTGGGCCGCAGCAAGGGCAGGTGCATCATTGATGCCATCACCGACCATAAGATCATAATTTCCAGCGTCTGCACGGGTTTGGATATGGGCGGCCTTTTGGGTTGGCGACATCTGTGCCTGCCAGTCTGCAATGCCAAGCGTTTCGGCCAGTTGACGCACCGTTGTTTCGCGGTCGCCTGACAGAAGTGTCATCTCAAATCCACGTGTGCGCAGGTTATCAACCACGTCAGATGCATCACTGCGTAGGCTGTCGCGAAAGACGAAACGTGTTGCGGCCACGCCCGGTTCAGAAAGCCACAGTTCCGGGCCGCTGACATCTGAGGGCAGATCGGCGTTCTCAGCAATATTGCAAAAGGCGCGACTGCCAAGACGGATCGGACCAACCGGGCCTCGTGCCATCAACCCAAGACCGGGCTGTTCGGTCACATTTGCATGGGGGGCGACATTTCCGGCTGCTCGGACCAATGCACGGGACAGGGGATGGTTGCTGTTTGCGGCAATTTCGCCCGCAAGGGTCAGCTTTTCCAGGGGCGGTTGGTTGACCAGTTCCGGTTTTCCTGTGGTCAGCGTGCCGGTTTTATCAAAGATGACGCCGGTTATTTTTGTCAAACGTTCAAGGGCTGTGGCCGATTTCACAAGAATGCCCGCACGCAGCAAACGCCCGGTCGCGATCACTTGCACGACCGGCACGGCCAATGCCAGGGCACAGGGGCAGGTGATGATCAAAACGGCGATGGCATTCATCAATGCATCCTGCCAGCCAATTCCGCCAACCAACCACCAGCCAAAAAAGGTCAGAAGCGACAGACTGTGGACAATCGGGGCATATCCCTTTGCCACGCGATCAGCAACAGCGACATATTTGGCGCGCCCCTGTTCGGCATTTTCCATCAGCCGGACAATCTCAGACAGCAGCGTGTTGCCGCCAGTCGCAGTGACTTCGATGCGCAGCGGGGCCGATATATTGGTGGTTCCGGCAAAGACGGTGGCACCGGGGCGTGTCAGGACCGGGATGCTTTCGCCGGTAATGATGCTGGTGTCGATATCAGATTGGCCGTCAATGACCTTGCCATCAATGCCGATACGTTCGCCTGCCGCGGCCAGAACGATCATGCCCGGTTTGGCTTTTTGTGGGGCAATCAGGCGGCGTGTGCCATCCGTGTCAATGACCGTGATCGAACGGGCATTCAGCGACAAAAGATGTTCGGCGGCTGAGCGTGCCTGCCCGCGTGCCCGACCATCAAGATATCGTCCGATGAGAAGAAAGAAGAGAAGCGTGATCGCACTATCGAAATAGGCATGCGGTTCGCCGCGAATGGTTTGGGCCAAACTCATGCCAAGGGCAAGAATAACCCCCAGACTGATCGGCACATCCATATTGACCCGGCGATTGCGAATGGCACCAAGGGCGGATCGATAAAACGGCATTCCGGCATAGGCGGCAGCAGGAAGGGCGATCAGGGCGGAAATCCAGTGAAACAGATCGCGGGTTGCCCCGCCCATGCCCTGAAAATACCCGGCCCAGACCGACACCGACAGCAACATCACGTTGCCTGCCGCAAAGCCGGAAACCGCCAGACAGCGCAGCAATTCCTTGTTGCGCGAAACAGTCGCCTGTTCAAGGGCGGCCGGATCAAACGGGATCAGGCGGTAGCCCATTTGCATCACCGGGCGGATGATGTCTTCGATATCAGAAACATGCCCCTGCCAGCTTAGGCGCAGACGTCGCGTCGTCATGTTGACGCGCGCCTGCAACACAGCCGGGTTTCGCTGCAACAGGGTTTCGATCAACCAGACACAGGCGGCACAATGGATGCCATCGACCATCAAATGCAGATGGTGATGACCTTCGTCATCCGTGCTGGCAAGTTCGGTGAAATCGAAACTGGCGATTTCATCTTCATCTGGCCGCAGGGCGCGGACTTTTGGATCAATCGCCCGTCGATTGTAATAGGAACTCAGTCCAAGTTGGCCCAGAAGTTCATATGCGCCTGCACATCCGGCACAGCAAAAATCCGGTGCTGCGGGTGACACGGCAGTCACCGGCTCGCCGCAATGGCGGCATGACGGCACGGCGTGGGTCATGGGTTAACGACAACGCTTTCGACGGTTTGGTAATCATCGCCCATGGCATGCGCAATGGTGCGCAACTGCCAGCGTCCGTAAACCGGAAAGGCGGCACTGGCACGGTATTCGCCCGGTGCGATTTCGGCCATCGGCACGGTAACATCGAGATCATCGCGATCCGAACGTGCCATCATGACCGACATTTTCGCCCCCGTGATGGGGTTTGAATCCTTGTCGCGAAACAGCACAGTGATCGTGGCATTTTGATCAATGACACCGTTGACGGTGATCTTGCTGCGCCAGCCAAGTTCTGCCTGACGGGCAGCACCGGAAATGGCAGCGTTGTAATTGTTGCCCTCTTCAAAGGCGTGTTTGGTGACAAGGCCATTCCAACTGGTCATGGAAAAGGTGATCAGCGAAATATTGGCAATCAACATGATGGCAAAGCCACCGACAAAGTACCACGGAATCCAGCGGTCCGATTTACGCGGACCATTCTGATCGGAGGTAGAGGATGTCATATGCATTGCCATAACTTGTCTCCTGAACTGAAACGCCTGTGCGATCAGCGGTCGTTTTCGGGACCGGCGAACACTGTATCATAAGTTTCGGTATTGCCGGTTTCCTGGTCGGTTATCGTGAATTCGAACGCGGTCGATGCGCCGTCGAGTGATCCCGGGTTTGCTGCAACGAAAACCCGGAAACTTCCAACCCGGTCCGGGGCGACATCCAGATTAAACGTCCCGTCCTGATTGGGCGTTTGACCGATAACCTGAAAATCCGTCAATTCAAGGCCGTCAATTGACAGGGTATAGGTCTTTTCAGCCTGTTCCTTGTTGAGCACCTTAAGGGTATAGCCGTTTCGAACGTCGCCATCTGAAAGTGCGACAAACAGCGGGTTGCGGTCGCGCAGGACATTGAGCTCCAGCACCGAACGGTTGGCCAAGCCAAACATCATAACCGCTGCCACCAGCATCAGGATGATGGTGTAAAAAATGGTGCGCGGTCGGATGATCCGCACATGGGTTGCCTTGCCCTGTGAACGAAGCTGACTGTTCTGGACCGAGTCAAATCGTACCAGATCACGCGGGAAGCTGACCTTGTCCATCATCTCGTTGCAGGCATCGATGCACAGACCACAGCCAATACATTCCATTTGCAGGCCATCGCGGATATCAATCCCGGTCGGACAGACATTCACGCAAGCCTGACAATCAATACAGTGGCCGACTTCGGGAACTTCGCCACGTTGCAGGTTCTTGCGTTTGATCGGCCCACGTGGTTCGCCGCGCCAGCCTTCATAGGTGACGATCATGCTTTCATCATCAAGCATGGCCGACTGAAAACGCGGCCAGGGGCACATATAGGTGCAAACCTGTTCACGGGCCCAGCCCGCCAGCAAGTAGGTGGAGCCGGTCAGAAACGCGATGGTGACATAAGTGCCAAAGGTTGCATTGGCAGTGAAAATATCGACCATTACTGTCGGTGCATCATGGAAGTACAGAACAAACGCCCCGCCAGTCGCCATTGAAATGGCAACCCAGGCCAGATGGGTCGCCCCGATCTTCCAGACTTTTTCAAGCGTCCATTTGGATTTGTCAAGCCGCACGCGTGCGTTGCGGTCCCCCTGAATATGACGTTCGACCAGCATGAAAAGGTCGGTCCAAACTGTTTGCGGACAGCCATATCCACACCAGATGCGCCCAAACAGCGAGGTCGCCAAAAACAGGCCAATGGCGGCCATGATCAGGATGCCGGTGATATAATAGACTTCCTGGGGCCAGATTTCGATAAAGAAGAAATAAGCCCGGCCCAGATCCATATCAATCAACACGGCCTGATCCGGTGCAGATGGACCACGGTCCCAGCGCAGCCACGGGACAACCCAGTAGATGCCCAGAAGCGCAATCAGTGCAAACCACTTCAGGTTCCGAAAGCGCCCGGAAACGCGTTTGGGATAAACTTTGTCGCGTTTTTTATACAGCGGCACTTCGTCATACGAGCCGTCGGCAACAACGTTCGGATCGGCTTGCGGCAAATCGGACGGGACCATGTTCGCTACCTGTTTGTTGCTCTGAACCTGACGACTGCTCTCTATGCGGTGGGAACCGCCAGTCGTTTCGCAAGGTTCGGCTGTCAGGTACTTTTCATGTTCTGGCAGCTTTACAGAGCAGACTCTAATTATTCAAATCTCAGATCGACAATACGAAAGGCCCATCAGGGCCACCATGATACATGTCAATTAAGCCGTCATATCATTAGGAAAAGTGACGGGAGCCGCCATGTGGTCGGCAGAAAACAGGAAAGGCCCGCGATTGGAAATTGCGGACCTTTCCCTGATGTTCTGGTTTATTGACCGCCACCAAGGGAGTGGACATAAACCGTCAGCATTTTGATGGTTTCTTCATCAAGGCGTCCACCCCATGCGGGCATGACACCGCGACGGGAATTCATGACCGATTCAGTGATGTTGGCTTTTGAACCGCCATACAGCCAAATCGCATCGGTCAGGTTCGGGGCCCCGAGTTCCTGAACACCCTTGGCATTTTCGCCGTGGCAGGCGGCACAGTTTTCTTCGAAGACGACAGCACCGCGATCGATTGCCTGCATGTCGGTTGCCCGATCAGAAAATGCCAGAACATATTCAACCACATCATTGATCTGATCACGTTCAAGCAATTCATCACGGCCAAATGCGGGCATGTCATTGAAACGGGTGTCTTCGTTGGCATCCCAACGAATGCCGACATGAAGCGTTTCATTGATGGCCTCAAGCGATCCACCCCACAGCCATGCATCATCCTGAAGCGACGGGAAGCCCGGATTGCCGGACCCGCCGGTGCCGTGACAAGGCGCGCAGTTATCTGCAAACACGGCTTTGCCACCTGCCATGGAAAAGTTCAGAAGTTCGCTATCACTCACGATTTCCGGAAGTTCCAGGGCAGCCAGGCGTTCCATATATGGCGCACGTTCTGCAGTCACATTGTTCATGGTTTCATGAAGCTCGGTACGGTTGGTCGTGCCAAACGTTCCCTTGAGATAATCGTTGGCAGTCGGCCAAGAGGGGTAAACCACCCAATAGCCAACCGACCAAATGCAGGTGATCCAGAAGACATAGACCCACCAGGACGGCAGCGGGGTATTGAGTTCCTTGATGCCATCCCATTCGTGACCAGTGGTCTCGCGCCCGGATACTTGATCCTTCTCGACGTTTGTCGACATTGCTCTGTTCTCCCCTTAATCCTGATCCCGGAAGGGAATCTGGGCGTGTGATTCCATGTCCTTGTTGCGCTTTTTGCTGGGCCACATGACCCAGGCAATAATCGCGCCGAACAGCACCATCAGCCACAAACCCCACAGCGGGCGGAAAAAGTCAGCGAGTTGCGTAAAGATTTCCATGACGATCCCCCTTGCGTTAACGCAGGTTCATCTGCGGGTTGTAGGTGGTAAAATCGACCATCCGACCTAACACTTGCAGATACGCAACCAACGCATCCATTTCTGTCAGCTTTTGCGGATTGCCATCAAAATCACCTGTTGCCGCATTCGGGTAGCGTGCGAGGAAATCATCATCCCAAGCCGCATCCTCGCTGGCCTGCAGGTAAAGGTCGGCTTTGGCGGACGCGATCATCTCGTCGGTGTAGGGAACCCCAACCATCTTAAGGGTCTCAAGGTGGGCCTGGGCGTCATCAAAATTCAAGTTGCGCTCCGCCAGGAACGGATAGCCCGGCATGATCGATTCCGGCACAACCGCACGTGGGTCAATCATGTGGGCGACATGCCAGTCATTGGAATATTTTCCCCCGACACGCGCCAGATCCGGACCGGTTCGTTTCGATCCCCACTGGAACGGATGGTCATACATTGATTCTGCAGCAAGGCTGTAATGGCCATACCGTTCAACCTCGTCACGGAAGGGACGAATTTGCTGAGAATGGCAGTTATAGCAGCCTTCGCGGAGATAGATGTTTCGGCCAGCCTGTTCGAGCGGGGAATACGGACGCACCCCTTCGACCTTCTCGATGGTTTGTTCCATCGTAAACAGCGGTACAATTTCGACGATACCGCCGATGATGATGGTCAGAAAAATACCAAGCACCAGAACAAAGACGTTCTTTTCAACAATATGGTGTTTCTTAAGAAGCATATCTCGTTCCCCCTTATTCGGCTGCAACGGTTGCAGGTGTGCCGATTGGTGCTTCGTTGCGAAGATCCCCCTTGATGGTCTTGTAAACGTTCCAGACCATCAGCAGCGAACCCAGCACGAACAGCAGGCCACCGGTTGCACGAATGATGTAGTAGGGATGCATTGCCTCGACCGTTTCGATAAAGGAATACTGCAGGAAGCCAAGCTCGTCATAAGCGCGCCACATCAGGCCCTGCATGATCCCCGAAACCCACATCGACGTGATGTAAAGAACGATCCCGATGGTGCCGAGCCAGAAGTGATGGGCCACAAGGCGCATCGAATACAGGCGTTCACGGTTCCAAAGCACGGGGATCAGGAAGTAAATCGCACCAAACGATACAAAGGCAACCCAACCAAGCGCCCCGGAATGCACGTGACCAATGGTCCAGTCGGTATAGTGCGACAGACCGTTGACCGCCTTGATCGACATGACCGGACCTTCGAAGGTCGACATGCCGTAGAATCCGACAGCAGCAACCATGAACCGCAAAACCGGGTCGGTACGCAGTTTGTCCCAGGCCCCTGAAAGCGTCATCAGACCGTTGATCATCCCGCCCCATGACGGCATCCACAGCATGATCGAGAATGTCATGCCAAGGGTCTGTGCCCAATCGGGAAGGGCGGTGTAATGCAGGTGGTGCGGACCGGCCCAGATATAGAGGAAGATCAGCGCCCAAAAGTGAATGATCGACAGGCGATAGGAATAAACCGGACGTTCGGCACGCTTTGGAATGAAGTAATACATCATGCCAAGGAAACCTGCCGTAAGGAAGAAGCCCACCGCATTGTGGCCATACCACCACTGGGTCAGGGCATCCTGAACGCCAGAGAACATCGAATAGGATTTCGTGCCAAACAGCGAAACCGGGATGGCAAGGTTGTTGCCAAGATGGAGCATCGCAATGGTCACGATAAAGGCCAGATAGAACCAGTTCGCGACATAGATATGCGGTTCGGTTCGTTTCAGAAGGGTGCCGACAAACACCGCCAGATAGCAGACCCAAACGATTGTGAGCCAGATATCAACAAACCATTCCGGTTCGGCATATTCACGCCCCTGGGTCACACCGGTGACATAGCCGATGGCGGCCATGACGATGAATAACTGATATCCCCAGAAAACGAATGCCGGAAGCGCCTTGCCGCCATAAAGCGACGCGCGACAAGTTCGTTGTACGACATAGAAGGACGTCGCCAGAAGCGCGTTACCACCAAAAGCAAAGATCACGGCAGACGTATGCAGCGGGCGCAGACGTCCGAAATTGAGAAATTCGTTATCGAAATTGAGCGCCGGAAAAGCAAGCTGCCAGGCAATGACATCGCCCACGACAAATCCGATAACGCCCCAGAATACGGTCGCAAGTGCGCCCCAGCGCACAACGTCCATATTGTAATCGACAGCAACGGATGGCGATGCTGCCTGTGCCATGCTCCCCTGGCTCATGCTTGACTCCCGTTCAAGGTGGTCGGGTGAACTGTCCAAAACCCTCTTGGGCAGTTTCAATAGTCCCGGTGAACCGATGCCCAATTGCCTGCGGTCCACCTGCACAAAAAGCCCCACCCAAAATGCGCCATGGCAAAACGTCAGGGCGCTTAAGTTCCGGGCGAGGTTTCCAATTTCGAGTAACGAGTATGCGGGCTGTTGACCCAGATGCCATTGACCTACGTCAATCCGGGGTCGGAACTCATTAATTCACTTGGAATGAGTTCTGATCCCAGCCTTGCAAACCCATTGCCCATTCAGTCTGTGGAAATGTTATCGCCCGTCAGAGAGTTTTTGTGCCGAGGGTGTTTATGAACGTGAAACCGCCCAAGGGTGTTGATGCACATCAAGGTTGCCCGGATTTATTTGCGGCATGATCCGTAGAATTCGAGAGGGCAGGATCATGTCAGACGTCTATACGTCACTTCCACTTACAGCGCAGACAGCGGATATGACCTATCCGTTGGTTCAAATGTTGCAAGTCGACATGTCTTTTGACCGTTGGCGGACATTCGTCGACAGATACTGCATGCCGGTTACGCATGACGTCTCGAACATCACCTGCGACGGCGACAATATCCTTTGGCAGCGGCAGCGCGGGTTGATTGTCGTTGCCAATGAACGTGGCTATATCCACGGGCTTTTTTCCTATTATGTGCGTGATGACATGGCCGACGGGATGGTCTTGCATGTGGACAACATCATCGCCGTCGAAATTGTGACCGGCGACCATGTTCTTGATGCCATGCGTGATGCCATGACCCGCCTGGCCAGCATCCATGGCTGTCACAATGTGTATGTTTCGCTTGGCGAACTTGATGAACGGTTGCAGACCTATTTTGCACGCGCTGGTTTTACGCCAAGCAAGGTGCGTTATTGTGCGCCGGCAACGCCCAAGCTATCGGCCTGATTGATACGTTTTCTGATCCGTGACAAAGCAATTGGTGTGATGCCAATGAAGCTTGCGATCTGTGCCTGTGTCAGGCGCGGAACGATATGCGCATAATCCACCAGGAAGCGTTGGTAGCGATCCTGTGCAGACAGGCAGAGAAACTCGTATTCGCGTTTTTCCTTGCGCAGGCTGACCTGTTCATTGAAATCGAAAAAAAATGCCAGAAGCGTTGGTGAATTTGCCGCAGCCTTGCGAACCCTGTCATAGGGAATGGCCAATACGTCACAATCTTCAAGGCAGATGATGGAAAAGGTGCTTGGTTCGCCCAGCAACTGGCATCGCCGTGACCCCATCACGGATTCTTCTACAAAAAAGCTTTTGATCCATTCCTTGCCCTCAAAGGTGACATAGGACATCTGGGCCAGTCCGTTTTGCAGGAAAATCACATCCCGGCATATGTCACCTTGACGGATGATCTGACTGCTTTTCGCGTAATGTGCTGTGCGTTCGCTTCCGGCGATGGCGGGATCTGCACAAAGGCGATCAATGAGGGCACAAAAATCCATGTCGATAAACCCGGGTTAATGTCGCAAGGCCTTTTGATGGTTATCAGCGGTGATCTGACATCAAGATCACCCAGAAGGAAAGCCATTATGACCCAACAAAACGATCCTGTCCTGATTACGGGGGCGACTTCCGGTATCGGGTTGGAATTGCTTCGTCTGTATCATGCCTTGGGCAATCAGGTGATCGCGCATGGACGTTCGGAGACGAAGCTTTCGAAATTGTGCGATCAATATTCCGGCGTGCGTTCGATTAAGGCCGATCTTGGTGACGCCGATGCTGTTGATGCAATGATGGCGCAGGTGATGGCTGATTTCCCCGATCTGTCGCTTGTCATCAACAACGCCGCCATTCAGAACGACGGCCGGATGACGGATGCCGAATTTAGTGCGTCCAATGCGAAAAAAGAGATCGCGATCAATTTTCTTGCGCCTGTTCTTATCTGCCGCGCAGTGATCATGCACCAAATCGCGAAACGGCGTAGCAGGGTCAGGATCGTCAATGTTTCGTCGGGCTTGGCCTTTTTCCCGAAAACCAGCAGTGCGCTTTATTGTGCAAGCAAGGCCGCACTACACAGTTTTAGCCAGAGTTTGCGTTATCAATTGGCGTCTGCGGACGCTGCGGTGGCGATCAGCGAGGTATTCCTGCCCGTGGTTGATACGCCCATGACCAGCGCACGGAATGTACGGAAAATGTCAGCGAAGCTGGCCGCATTGTCGATCCATGATGGGATCGAAGCCGGGCAGGACGAGATTTACGTTGGGAAAGCACGCTGGATTCCCCTGATCAGCCGAATATCCCCGGCACTGATGAAATCAATTCTGCGCAACGGCTAATCCGGAGGGCATGACATGAAAGACTTGATCAAGACTGCATTCATTCTGGCGACTTGTTTTGCTGCGACATTTGGCATTTTGGTTGCGACCGGATTGTTGCAAAAAGCCGATGTGGTGACCTGGCTTGAGCGTGCGGGCGAAATTGATCCGTGGTTGGTTGCCGGTGTGGTGATTGGCCTTCTGTTTGCCGATCTGTTTATAGCAGTTCCGACCATGACGATCAGTTTGCTGGCGGGATATTTTCTGGGTCCGGTTGCAGGGCCACTTGCCGCAGGCACAGGCATGATCTTTGCCGGGGTTACGGGCTATGTCATCAGTCGAAAATACGGACGGTCAGTATTGCATCGCATTATGCGCGATGATGCCCGGTTGGCTGAAATGGAGGATGTTTTTGCCCGCTATGGCATGGCGGTCTTGATGATCTGCCGGGCAATGCCAATCCTGCCTGAGGTATCCTGTTGTCTTGCCGGGGTAACCAGAATGCGGGTTTTGCGGTTCGGCTTGGCGTATCTGATCGGGACGGTACCCTATGTGGTGGTGTGCGGGTATCTGGGGGCGCAAAGTTCACTTGCCAATCCGATGCCTGCGATCTGGGGGGCTGCTGCACTTTCGGTCGGCATGTGGTTGTGCTGGTTTGTACTTATCGGGGTTCATCGCCGCCGCGCAGTTCGGACACCCCGTCAGGTGATTGGCGATATTTCGGATTAACCCGCATGTGGACGTGTCTGGCAATCAGGATTATAAGGCGGGTATGAACGGTATTCCATTTGTCAAAATGCATGGTCTGGGAAATGATTTCGTTGTCTTTGATGGACGACGCGATCCCGCTGTGCTTGATCTTGATAACGCAACGGCCGCCCGCATCGCTGATCGCAAGACCGGTGTTGGCTGTGACCAGTTGATCGTCATTGAACCGGCCCGTGATGATCTGGCCGATGCGTTTATGCGCATTCGCAACAATGACGGCGGCGAGGTCGAGGCTTGCGGCAATGCGACGCGCTGTGTCGCGAACGTCGTCATGGGCGAGTTGGGCCGCAAGGAAGTCATTATTGAAACGGTGGTTGGTTTGCTTGATGCCAATGGTTTGGCGGATGGCCGGGTGACCGTTGATATGGGCCAGGCCAAACTGGACTGGCGTGATATCCCGCTGTCTGAGGCGGTCGATACCAATCACATTCCCCTGTCGCTTGGTCCGCTTTCGGATGCCGTCGGGGTGAATATCGGAAATCCACATGGCGTTTTCTTTGTCGATAATGCCGAAGAAATTGACATCGAAAAACTTGGTCCGGTGCTTGAACATCACGAAATGTTTCCCGAGCGCGCCAATATCGAAGTCTGTAGCCTTATCGGTGAAGACAAAATTCGCATGCGGGTCTGGGAACGTGGTGTCGGGGTTACCCGTGCCTGCGGAACCGGGGCCTGCGCAGTTGGTGTTGCAGCTGCACGGCGTGGATTGACCGGTCGCAAGGTTGAAGTGATCCTTGATGGTGGGCCGCTGACCATTGAATGGTTGCCCGATGATCATGTCTTGATGACTGGGCCGGTGGCGACCAGTTTTTCCGGTTTCTTACATGCGTCCCTGTTGGGGAACCACTAAGCAGAATTTGAAATCCGGCCGATATTTCCTGTTTGGCCGGTTTTTCATGCAGGTATTTGTACGGACTTGATCCAGTCTTGCGTCCATGGACCTGATCGGGCAAAACAGGGCGCATCAGGATTTGGTTCGATCCATGTCGGGACACCCAATCCCGTCTTTTGTGAAACTCAAAAGCAGGTTCAGATAATGGCTGACTTCAATACGCTTGACGGTGTCAATGTCGCTGGCAAGCGCGTTTTGCTGCGCGCTGATCTTAATGTTCCGATGAAGGATGGTGTTGTTGGGGATACGACCCGTATCGACCGCACAGTCCCTGGACTGATCGAATTGGCCGATGCCGGTGCGAAACTGGTGGTGATTACCCATTTCGGTCGTCCCAAAGGCGAACGCGTCCCTGAAATGAGCCTGAAACCGGTTGCAGATGCCCTTGCCAAGCAACTTGGGCGGTCGGTGAAATTTGCCGATGATTGCATCGGTGATGCGGCCGCAAGCGTCGTGAACAGCCTTGAAAACGGCGAGATCGCGTTGCTTGAAAACCTGCGCTACCACGCAGAAGAAGAAAAGAACGACCCGGCTTTCGTTGCAGAATTGGCGAAACTTGGCGATCTTTTCGTCAATGATGCGTTTTCATGTGCACACCGCGCACACGCTTCGACCGAAGGTTTGGCACGCGCGCTTCCGGCCTATGCCGGCCGTTTGATGCAGGTTGAACTCGAAGCCCTGGGCAATGCGCTTGAAGCACCGAAGCATCCAGTGATGGCAATTGTTGGTGGTGCAAAGATTTCCACCAAACTTGATCTGTTGGGAAATCTGGTGGCCAAGGTCGATCAATTGGTGATCGGTGGTGGCATGGCCAACACCTTCCTTGCAGCCAAGGGGGTTAATGTTGGCAAGTCGCTGTGCGAGCATGACCTGCTTGCAACCGCACGCGAGATTTTCACCAAGGCCGAAGCTGCCAATTGCGAAATCGTCCTGCCGGTCGATGGTCTGGTTGCCCAAGAATTTGCCGCCAATGCGCCGCATGATGTGTCTGACATCAATGATGTGGCAGCAGACGGCATGATCCTTGATGCTGGCCCGAAAACGATTGAAGACCTCAATAAACGCCTTGAAACCTGCGAGACGCTGGTATGGAACGGTCCGCTTGGTGCGTTTGAAATCACACCGTTTGATACCGCAACCGTTTCTGTCGCCCAACATGCCGCCAAGCTGACCAACGAAGGCAGGCTTCTGTCGGTTGCAGGCGGGGGTGATACGGTGGCAGCCTTGCGCCATGCTGATGCAGATCAGGCGTTTTCATATGTCTCGACCGCAGGCGGTGCGTTTCTTGAATGGCTAGAAGGCAAAACCCTTCCAGGTGTTGCAGCGCTCCGCGCCAAGTAAGCAAACGTGCCTAAGGCCCAAAATGACAAGCCCCGCCAAACTGGCGGGGCTTTCTTTTGCTCAAAGACAGAACAGGGCAGCGTGATTTAATTACGTTTTCTCGCTCTCGGCATAGAAAATAAGGCTGATGCTTCTGATTACTGGTGGAATAGACCGGATGATATGGGCCAGGCCCAAAACAAGCACACCGTGGGACCCTTTGAAATTGCCCGACGTCAAATCTTCAAACAGCGTATCACCTGTATCACCGAGTGCTGTGAACAATAAGATGAAGCCGACAGACGCATCGACCCACTGGTTGCGCGCCCAGGATTCCAGTCTTTTTAACCAAGGAAACATCGCTTACCCCTTTTAGCGTTGTTTGAAGGTCGCTCGGCAATCTCTGTTGGTTCTATGCTGTATGCGACCGGTCGTTTGGTTTCTTGTCTCAGGGGTATGATGATAGAGCTTCGCGCCAAGGTCGAGAGTATTAATGAATAAACTCTAATCTTGGTGCTTGTTCACGTCCGGCAGGCTGTTTTGCGCGGTGCTTTGCATGATCGCGTCCCGATCTTTCAGGAAGCTGGCATAGCCACCCTCCATCATTGCGCTGCCCAATTCTATATAGACTGTGAACAAGCGCGATAATGTGTCGGCCTCGTCGGTATCAAGTACAGAAAGCAACTCGCTCGATCGGGCCTGACCGGTTTCAAAATGCTCCCAGGCATGTTCAAGCAGGATCTTGCCCAGATAATCCAGATCGTCATACTTTCCCTGACCAATGGCATTGCGGATTTCACCAAGGGTGATATCGGCAGCAATCAGCATTTCCGCTGGGATCGTGACCAAACGGTCCGGGCCTTTGATGTCTTCGGGCAGGTCGCGCAGGATATGGATGATATAGCAAAAGATAGCCATATCGCGTGCGTGATACAGCGGCGGATTGGTCAGCGGCGAGGTATAGCCGATTTCCGGATCATGACGTGCAGAGATCAAATAGACAAAGATGGATGCCGGTGCGGCGGTTGCACCTTCGCAATAGGCAATGAAATCATCCCATTCATCCATCGGTTCTTCGGCAATGTCACGATGAAGGGCGTCTGCCAATTCAATCCACGGATCCGCAGGTAAATCACTGCGCCCAAGTGTCAGACGCAGGGCGTCATAGACAGAGTCATTGAGCGGCCCGCTTTCAGGCAGGGGATTATCCATATTGGCCTTGGCCGCCATGACCTGCGCCTGCCACTGCTGAATCGTATCAAGAATATCTTCGCGCATGGCATCGCGTTCGGCATCAGGCAGTTCGAGGAAGCCGTCATCGACGATATCGTCAATCACGCGCATGGATGCATAGGCGGCAAGGAAGAAACGCTGCCGTTCGGGGGAAAGCCGCATGGCTGCACGATAAAGGTTGGCGTTTTTTGCAGCTGCCAGCTTGTTACAGGCATCGAATGGTGCGCCAAGTACGGCATTTTCAGGTGGGAGCGAATGGCTCATGCGCGTCTATATTTCCCTTTGGTTGCCCTTCAAACAGTCATACAGGACTGCCAGCCCTGTGCAATAGTGGAATTGTTGCGGGCGCAACACCGTGTTGGGTTTGGGTCAGAATTTAATTCTGTAACTTGCCGTCAGTCCAAGCATGGCATCAATGCCATCAAGAAGGCCATCGTTGGGATTTTGCGCGCCAAGGTCACGTGAAACCGATCCATGCATACCAATCCAGATGTCGGGAAGTGGCATATATGACAAGGAGCCAGCCAGTCCGGCGTCGTTGGTCAGGCCATCACCGCCAACAACAAAACCATGGCGCGTAGACTGGCCTGCAGCGAATTCATCTGTTTGGTAAACGCCAATGCCGCCCGGTGCGGAACTGTCGAGATCAAAAAACGGCCCCATCGCAAACCCGATTTCAGGTGAGGGGGAATACCCAAGGCCGATTTGCCCGCGCATACCCTGTTCTGAGCGGGACGTGCTTCCCAGTTCCAACCAATAGTGCGATGTGTCTGTTGGATCATCTGCAGAAGGCCCAAGGGCAATGCCATAGCGCGCAGACGGGGTAAGATCGGCCATGGAGCCGATCCGACCGAATGGGGGCAGGATGCCTGTCCCAAACATGCTTCCGCCGGGAATCAGGTGTGTGCCATCTTGTGCAGGAATATTATCTTCCGGGGATTGGGCATAGGAAAACCCGTTCTGAATCAGACCTGCACACAGCAAAGTCGTCAGAAAAGTCGTAGTTCGAGCCGGATTTATCCAATTTTGTTTTGCCATGTCGCCTGTGCCCACAGGTGATCGAAAAGTCACGACAATCGAGGCAATATCCAAACTGCGTCATTACCTGAACACAGGAATGGTTTGATGTTGTTGGCCCCAACCAACAATCGACGAACCCTTTTCGCCGTTCTGACGTGCGAATATGAATTTGGGTTCTATATAAACGGGAAAGTCCGGCGTGGCATCTTCCTGCATTCTGCCGTGAAAGCAGATCAGGAAGTGTTTTTGCCCAGAAAATCCCGAATTGCGCCGATTTGCTCTTTGTCATTTAAATGGGGAGCATGGCCACAGTTCGCTACTACAAAAACCGGCATTTCCGGCTTTTTTTGTTTCATCTTCTCGACAATCGGTTTGGGAATCAGGTCTGATTGCGCGCCACTGATCAGCATTACCGGACACGGCAGGGCGTCAAATTCGGCCCAGGCATCAAGGGAATCAATATGTTCGGCGAAGACCCGCATGACTTCCGGGTCATAATGCATCATGAAGTTGCCGTTTGGCAGGCGGCGTACCGACCTTGATGCCAAAAAAGACCAAGTCGCGTCATCGGCTACCCCAAACGGGGCATAGACAAGCCTTACGAGTTGTTCGACCTCGTCGATGGTTTCAAACTCGGGGGATGCCCCGACATAGGATTTGATACTTGCAACCGCATCCGGATCAAGTTCAGGGCCGATGTCATTCAAGACCAGTCTTTCGATGCGCCCGGCGACTTCTGCTGTGGCGTAAAGGCCGATCAGGCCCCCCATGGACGTGCCAATCCAGTCACATGTTTCGATGTTGAAGTGATCGAGCAATTCAAACATTTGCGCAACATAGAAGGGTACGGTGTATTGCGTATCCGGATCGCTGGCCCAGCCGGAATATCCCCGCCCGATCATGGAGGGGCACAGAACATAGTACTGATCGGTGAAATGCGGGGCGACATGATCAAAATCGTCGGCCAGGCGAGCCAGGCCATGCATCATCAAAAGCGGTCGTTTGGATGGATCACCCCATGCCCTGACATGGACTTCATACCCGCAGCATTTGACGAAATGTTCGCGAAAGTCTGCCATGAAATGCTCCTTGTCAGGGACGGGGATTTTGCGGATCAGGTTGCGCGCTTTTGCGCAATCATGAACAGGCGATTGAACGGAAACAATGTGCGCCCGTCATCGCGCGAAGGGTACACCTGATTAAGGCGTTCCTTGTATTTTTTGGTGAATGTCGTGCGTGCTTCGTCATCGGGCAGGGCGTCCATCACCGGGCGCAGAATGGTCGAACTGGTCCAGTTATAAACTGCGTCTGGTCCGGTCAGGACGTGACAATATTGTGTCTGCCAAAGGTCCACGTCATCACATGCCGGGGCGAGAACATCAAAGTAATCACCCGGACGCATGATGCGTGCGACATGCATGGCGGCAGCGACTTCCTTGCGCCAGTCAATGCCTGCTTCGCCAATCAGTTGGTGGCTGGGGGCGAGGAAGTTATTGGGAACCTGAACGGCAAGGATGCCGCCGGGGCGAACAAACTCCAGAAGCCTTGGAAACAGTTTTGAATGGTCGGGCACCCAGTGCAGGGCCGCATTAGAAAAGAGCAGGTCAACCGGTTCGTCAGGTTGCCATGACGCAATGTCGGCTTTTTGCCATGTGATGTCTTCTTTGCGCTTGCGCGCAGTTTCAAGCATCTCGTCAGATGAATCGACACCAACAACGCGCGGGCCATTCGGTGTGTTTGCACCAAATGCATCGGCAAGCACCGCTGTCACGGAACCTGGGCCGCAGCCAAGGTCGACAATATGGCGGGGGAAAAATCCGCTTGCCGGTTTGGGCAAACGCGAAATCAGGTCGATGGCCGGTCGCAGGCGCTCATTGCCAAACAAACCGTAACGGGCAGGGTCCCAATGTGTATTGCTCATCGGATATTCTTAACGCGTTTCAAAAGGCATTTGAAGCGTCGAGGTAACCTGTTTCCAAAGATACATGCCCAAGTTCAGGACACGCGGTGCTACAAGTCGGGTTTGGCCGCTTAGTGGTCTTCGGATTCGAGTTGATCATAGTACCCCTTGATCAGGTGGAACATGAACAATACAGCCCCGATGAACAGGACAAGACCGATAAAGTAGGAATATCCGTCGAACGAACCTGAAGCATAAAACAGGCCAAAAAGACCAACCACAATGGTCAGAACGCCAAAGATCAACCGATCCATACCCATGTTGGTAATCCTCCAAGCCGAGTGGGTTCTTGATATATAAGATGTAGCGAAAACCTGACAATGATCAAGCCGCTAACGCAACCTTATGCACGATCCATTTCACGGATTCTTTGCGGTATGTCATGAAATGCCGCAGCTAGTTGCAAATAGACCGGGCGCTTAAACGGCACGATCAGATCCGGCAATGTCGCAAAATCATTCCAGCGCCAACTGTCAAATTCCGGGTTTGGCACATCAATGTTGATGTGTTTGTCCTTGCCGGTAAAGCGCATGGCGAACCATTTTTGCTTCTGGCCGCGATACTTGCCCTTGAACGCCTTGCCAATCAGGTGATCGGGCAAATCATAGGTCAGCCAGTCCGGTGTTTCAGAAACAATTTCGGCTTTGTTGGTGCCGATTTCTTCTTCCAGTTCTCGCAGGGCTGCCTCAACGGGTGTTTCGCCGTCATCAATGCCGCCTTGTGGCAATTGCCAGGCCCCTTCAAATCCGAAACGGTTGCCCATCCAGACAAGCCCGTCGGCATTAAACAGGGCAATGCCAACACAAGGTCGATAGGGCAGATCCTCTGCCGTGACCTTGTCCTTTTTTGCGACCTCGGTCTGTTTTTTGGGGGCGGACTTTTTTGCCATGATTGCTCCTGACTGGGGGGACCGGATGGCCACCTGTTCCTAGTTCTCGATTGTTTCGGCAGGTTCTTCGCTGTCTTCTTGCTGGGCGGCCTGTTCGGCCATGGCAGCGGCTTCGCGTTCTTCGGCTTCAAGACGGGCAGCTTCGGCTTCGTCGGCAGATTGTGGTGTGACCTGTTGGCTTGCCACGGCACTGACCGGTACCAGAACAACGCCCTGACGTCCGAGGCGGAAGGCCCAGTTACGCAATCGTTGAATGGTGACCGGATAGGAGTGCGCGATCCCCACGGCAACCCCGTTACGTTTCGCTACTTCGACCAATTCGGCCAGTTGGCTGTCAATCTGACGGCGGCTTGGCACCTCGTCAATAATGACATTGCCGATTGCGTTGGGCGTTCCATCATTTGAGGCAAGCTGTGCGCCATAACTGGCGACGCCGTTTCCAGACCCTTCGACATACATCAGACCCGTGCGCGAAATAAACTCAATCACCGGTCGAATGGCGCTGTCGAGGCTGCCGAACTTCGAGCCCTGACGGCTGACAAGACCGGCATAACCGGGGAAACGGGCCAGCAGCCATTCAAGGCGGACAAGGTTTTCGCCCTCTGACAGGGAGGTTAAAAGTGCGCGTGGACCGGGATCTGACAGCGGGAAGTCGACCGGTTCCATTGGCAGTTCAAGGAATACTTCATGGCCCATTGCCCGTGCGTCGCGGGCAATGGTTTGCAGGTCGCGGGCATAGGGCGAAATCGCCAGCGAGATGTTCAAGGGCAGATCATTGATCGCCGTTTCTGTGCGTTGCGGGTTAAGGCCAACCCCGGTCAGCATGACGGCGACAACCGGAACATCTTCAGGTAATTCGAATGGCCGTTTATACGCATCAAACGGGGTTGTCCCATCATCGCCTATACGCGGGATACGGCCAAAGCTGCCTTCTTCGTCAAGGCCGGGCAGTGGGGCTGGACGCAAGGGGTCAGGTTCGATGGGATCATCAAGGGAACCTTCTTCCTCGATCAGGGCCGCCAGTTCTTCGGGGGTGGGTGCATCGCTTTCGCCGGTAGCACTGGTGTCGTCCGGCGTTCCTATCAGATCAGACACGCCTTCAAGATCGCTGGCAATGTCTTCGGCGGACTGCGGTGTACCGCTGCTGTCATCGTTTCCGGATTGTTGTGCGGCACGATCGCGGTCCTGAACGTCCTGAACCCCGCGGGCAATTTCTTCCTGAAGTTCACGTTCTGTCCCCGGTACGGTAACCGTGGCGCCGGGCCCCCCCATGTGAAACAGCCGCCAACCCGTTTCCGGGTCAAGCACCGGGATCATTGCAACCGCAGTAGCCCCGAACGGTGACAGGAACACCATGATGATCAGCATTTTGGACAGCCAGCTCCGCCGTGATTTAGGGCGTTTTGGCAGCCGTTTTGTTTGAACATCAATCGGCAGTTCGTTGAACGGCAGGTCATCCAGGTCGACGTCGCTTTCATCATCAGCGGCGTCAGTCATCCCTTCGTCGAGGTCGTCGGCCAAATCTTCGGCCAGTTCCTCGTCGATGTCGCCGTCCTTCTTCTTTCGGAACGGCAAGGAATTTAGGATTTTCCTGATCACGAACAGCTAGTCTCTCATGATGCCTGACCCAGGCTTACCCGTTGGGGCGCGGGCCAAACAGGGAAATACCCCGGATCATGTCAAGCGCACGCGAAAGCTGGTAATCTTCAATCGCAACTTGCTCGGCCTGATCGCGGCGGGAATTTGCATCCTGTTCCGCATCACTGATGCCTTCGTCCTCATTGCGAAGTGCGCCGCTAAGCGATGCTTCGGAACGACGGGTCTCGGATTCGATGCTTTCGACGCGGGCTTGCGGAACAATGATGTCCGGAACAATTCCGACTTCCTGAATAGATTTTCCTGACGGCGTGTAATAGCGCGCCGTGGTCAGACGCAGGGCGACATTGCCGGGCATCGGCAGGATGGTCTGAACCGACCCCTTGCCAAAGCTGCGCGTTCCCATGATGACCGCACGGCGATGATCCTGAAGGGCGCCAGCGACAATTTCCGATGCCGATGCCGAACCATCATTGATCAAAACGACAATTGGCAAGCCTTCGGTCAGGTCGCCGCTACGTGCGTTGTAGCGTTCCGTATTCTGGGTGTCGCGCGGACGGGTCGAAACGATTTCGCCTTTATCAAGGAACGCATCGGAAACCGCAATTGCCTGATCAAGAAGACCGCCCGGATTGTTGCGCATATCAATCACCAGGCCCTTGATCTCGGGGCCGATTTCTTCGCGCATGTCGGTGATGGCGCGTTGCAGGCCGCTGTAGGTCTGTTCGTTGAATTTCGTGATGCGGATATAGCCAACGTCATCTTTTGGTTCTGCACGGACCGACTGGATTTTGATCACTGCACGGGTCAGGGTGACATCAAACGGCGTTTGTTCACCTTTGCGAATGATGGTCAGGATGATGTCGGTATTGACTTTGCCGCGCATCATTTCGACTGCATCATTAAGCGTCATGCCGCGAATGGCAGTGCCATCGATGTGGGTAATGAAATCGCCCGGTTGCAGCCCGGCCTTTTCAGCGGGCGTGTCATAGATCGGGGCGATGACTTTGACAAAGCCGTCTTCCATGGTGACTTCGATGCCAAGCCCGCCAAATTCGCCGCGGGTATCGACCTGCATTTCCTCGAAATTATCCATGTTCAGATAAGAGGAATGCGGATCAAGTGACGTCAGCATGCCGTTGATGGCAGCTTCGATCAGTTGTTTGTCATCGACGTCTTCGACATATTTGTCTTTGACCTGTTCGAACACGTCGCCAAACAGGTTAAGCAAGCGATAGGTCTCAGCCGAGGAGGTTGAAGATTGCGCCAAACTTGGCGACGCAAGGCCGAGAGTCATGCCGGTCGCGAGCGCGAGTACTGCCAATCGTGAGGTTTTCATCCACTTACCTTGCCGTTTTTCGAGGCCAGCCATGGAAGCGGATTGATTGCTTCCCCGTCCTGGCGCATCTCCAGATACAGTTTTGGCGAAGTTTCACCCATAATACCAACAGGTTCGCCCGCCAACAGATATTGTCCTACCACACTGTCAAGCCGATCAAAACCGGCGATAAGGCTATGGTAGCCTTCGCCATGTTCGATAATCAAGAGTCGGCCATACCCGCGGAAGGGCCCGGCAAAGACAACTTTGCCGTCAAAAGGTGAGACAACCTGCGCATTCGCGCGTGTGCTGATCTCAATTCCCTTGGCCCGATTGACGGTTAATCCATCCGGACCGCGTGATTTTTCCCCGAACAGTGTGACGACTTTGCCACTGGCAGGCATCCGCAAATTGCCTTGTGCAAGCGTGATCGAACTGCCAACAGCAAACTCTTCTTCTGATGTGTCGTTCCCCGTGGCCGCTGCGTTGTTTTCCGGTTCTGTTTTGGATACAGGCGCAGGCGGCGGGGTGTTTTTTGCAATGGTTGTTGTGCCAAGTGTATCGGCATCTGGCTCTGTGCGTGCGGCAAGTCTGATTTCCGGGCGCGATCGCGGTGTTGGGAGCCCTTCGGCGCGTTTTTGCAGGTTGCGCAACAATTCACCAAGCGATTTGGCTTCATCAGCTAGCAGGCTTACGGCTTTGGCGGCCTCTTCTGCTTCGGCCTCGGTCTGGGCGCGCAGACGACGCTTTTCATCAAGTAACGCGGCAAGCGATGTACGTTCGTCTTGCAATTGGGCTGTTGCGGCTGCAACGTCGCTTCGGCGTTGACGGATATCTTCGCGAAGGGATGCGATTTCAACCAGTTCCTTGCGCAGGTCGCGTGCATGTTGTTCTACGCCGGGCAAGGCTGCCTTAAGCAGTACCGCAGAACGCAATGTATCCTGCGGGGACGTTGGCAGGGCGATGACAGCCTCGGGCGGCGTCGTCGACAAACGCTGCAACGCCATCAGAATGCGGGCATATTGACCAGCCTTGTCTTCCAGACTGGTCGCGGCGTTCTTTTCACGGTTTTCAAGGGACTGAAGCTGATCTTCGAGATCGGTCAGGGTTGTTTCCAAACGCTGGGTGCGCCGTGCGACCGAGATCGCCTCAGACTGCAGGGCTTGTTCTTCGGTCCAGAGTTCGCGCGACTTGCGCGACAGAAACTCTTCCTGTTTCTGCTGTTCGGAAAGTTGATTTTCAAGCTGATCGAGTTGCTGATCGACTTTTTGCAGCGATTGGGCAAAAGAGGGCACTGCCCCGCCTGCCAGACACAGTGCAAGCACCGTCGCGGCAGGCAGGGCAATTTTCCATGTCCTATTAACTCGCAAGAAGCGCGTCATCTTGTTTCAGGCCCTTAAGCAGCGGTGTGCCGGTCATTTCAGCTGGCTGCGGCACACCAAGCAATTTCAGCAAGGTCGGTGCGACATCGGCAAGACGCCCATCTTCCAATGTTACCCCTTCCGGACCGTTAACAAGAATGGTCGGTACCAGATTAAGGGTGTGCGCCGTATGTGGTTCGCCGGTTTGCTGATCGACCATCACTTCGCAATTGCCATGATCAGCGGTGACAAAGGCAACGCCACCAACCGATTTGACGGCATCAATCACTTTGCCAAGGCAGGTATCAACGGCTTCGGCGGCTTTCATCGCGGCTTCAAGAATGCCGCTATGGCCGACCATGTCGGGGTTGGCAAAGTTCAGAATGATGGTGTCGTATTTCTCGGATTTAATTGCAGCGACAAGTTTTTCCGTGACTTCAGGCGCGGACATTTCCGGCTGCAGGTCATAGGTCGCGACTTTTGGCGATGAAACCAGAATACGGTCTTCGCCCTCGTAAACGGTTTCTTCCCCACCGTTAAAGAAGAACGACACATGCGGGTATTTTTCGGTTTCAGCAATGCGAAGCTGTTTCAGGCCTGCTTTGGAAACCACTTCGCCAAAGATGTTTGGCAGGGTTTGGGGCGGATAGATCGCATCCATGTATTTTGCGTGTTCGGACGAATATGCGACCATGCCGGCCTGAACGGCGAATTTCACGGGGGTGCCGCGATCAAAGCCATCAAACTCTGGTGCACACATGGCGGCCAGAATTTCGCGCGCACGGTCGGCGCGGAAATTGGTCATCAGCAGGCCATCGCCTTCTTGCATTCCTGCGTAATCGCCAATCACCGTCGGCAGTACGAACTCGTCGGTGGTGTCGGACGCATAGGCATTGGCAATGGCGGTTTCTGCGCTATCAGCAGTACGGCCATCGGCGTAATTTTTGCCATCAACCATGGTGAAATAAGCTTGGCTGACGCGTTCCCACCGGTTGTCGCGGTCCATGGCATAATAACGACCAGTCACGGTGGCGATTTCGACATTGGAATCGCCAATCATTGCGCGGAATTTTTCAAGGAATTTGGCCGCGCTTTTCGGTGCCGTATCGCGTCCATCCAGATAGGCGTGGATTTTGACCGGCACGCCGGCATCCGCGATGATTTTGGCAAGGGCGGCCATATGGACCTGATGGGAATGCACCCCGCCATCCGACAGGAGACCTGCGATGTGGCAAACGCCTTTGCTGTCTGACAGCTTGGTGATGATTTTTTGAACCGTGGCGGTATCGGCAATGGTGCCGGTTTTAACCGCTTCATCAATCTTTGGCAGTTCCTGCATGACCACGCGACCTGCGCCAAGGTTCATGTGACCGACTTCCGAATTGCCCATCTGACCTTCGGGGAGGCCAACATCCAGACCACAGGCTTTCAGAAAACCTGTCGGATTATTGGCGTAAAGGTCATCCCAGACAGGCGTATTGGCTAAGGCAACAGCGTTGTCCTTGCTTTCCTCGCGATACCCCCAGCCGTCGAGAATGCACAGCACCACAGGGCGCGGGCGCTTTACGGAATTCTTGTCAGTCACGTTCATAAACCCCACAGATAAAGATAAAGGCTGAATTACCCGTAAAGAATTACCAACTGATATGGTGACTTACAGGGTATTTTGCCATCAATCCTGCGACACGGCCGGAGTGGGTCAACCAATGTACTTCGCAGGTTAAAGCTCATAATGCGCAATCTAGCACGAATACACATGGCAGACAGCACCCGGGATGCGAATTTTTTGCAGTTTTAAACCAGTTCTTTTGACAGGTTCACAAGACGTAGATAGTCTTCAATCCAACGGTGAACCTCAGAATTGACGGTGACGTCATTTCACACCGCGACGGGAGAGTCCGGGAACAGTCGTGACCGGCGCCGAAGGAGCAATTGCCCTATAAAACTCTCAGGCAGATGGACCGTCGAGGATAGAGGCTCTGGAGAGAGAAAGTGGACAGCGCAGGGGAGAATGCGTTGTCTGGCTTCCACCGAAGGATGAACGCCTGTTTGCCGATGTTTTGGCAGGCAGGTCGACAATCTCAGGTCAAGGGACAGAGAGGGCACATACACCGGTTCTTAAACAGCGCGAAAACAAGCGTTTTATTGAGCCGTGAAGGAGGCCCTTGATGACACCGAATCCCGCAACCGATCCCTCTTCTGGATCGCAGAACCAATCCCAACATGACGTCAACCTGTCTGTAGTTGACCTTTATACCATCGGTATCGGCCCTTCGAGTTCGCATACGGTGGGGCCGATGCGGGCGGGGTATCGGTTTTGTCTCGAACTTGAAGCACGCAATCTGTTGCAAAAGACCGGCAGTGTCGTTGTCGATCTTTATGGTTCCCTTGCGCTGACCGGTAAGGGGCACGCCACCGATACGGCCGTGATCATGGGACTGAACGGCAAGCGACCGCGCAATATTGATCCCGATGACATTGATCCAACGATTAAAAGCATCGATGAGACCCATCTGCTTAAGCTGTATGGGCAGTATCCCGTGGCGTTTAACCGCGATACCAATCTGGTGTTTCATTTCACAGAATCCCTTCCACAGCACCCCAACGGCATGCGCATCAGTGCCTTTGACCGGGACGGATTGAAAATCCACAGTCAGGAATATTTCTCCGTCGGGGGGGGCTTTATCGTTTCAAGCGACGATCACGGTGCGGAATATTCCGGCGATAATATTACCCTGCCGTTCCCGTTTTCATCCGCGGATGAATTAATGGAAATCTGCAAGCGCGAAGGGCAATCGATTGCCGAAATCATGATGGCAAACGAACAAAGCTGGCGCAGTCCCGAGGAAACCATTTCTTTTGTTGATCGTGTGCATGACGCGATGATGAATTGTATCGATCGCGGGTGCCGTACGGATGGCATTTTGCCCGGGGGCTTGAATGTGAAACGCCGGGCATCAAAGCTTTACAAGGAGTTGACTGAAAAGCCCGAAGCAGGCTTGCGCGATCCGTTGACCGTGATCGATTGGGTTAATCTTTATGCCCTTGCCGTGAACGAGGAAAATGCCGCAGGAAGTCGCGTTGTAACGGCGCCGACCAACGGGGCGGCAGGCGTCATTCCGGCTGTCTTGCGCTATTACGAAAGGTTCGGGGCAAATGCCAATCAGCAAAATATCCGCGAATTTCTGCTGACGGCGGCGGCGATTGGATCAATTTATAAAAAGCGCGCTTCTATTTCGGCGGCCGAGGTTGGCTGTCAGGGTGAGGTCGGGGTTGCCTGTTCGATGGCGGCAGGTGCTTTGTGTGCCGTTCTGGGCGGAACGCCCGAACAGGTTGAAAACGCCGCCGAGATTGGTATGGAACATAATCTGGGTCTGACGTGCGATCCGATTGGTGGTCTGGTGCAGGTGCCCTGCATCGAACGCAACACCATGGGGGCGGTCAAGGCGATCAATGCCGCGCGTTTGGCATTGCGTGGTGACGGGCAACATACAGTGTCGCTTGATAAGGTCATTGAAACCATGCGTCAGACGGGACTCGACATGCAAAGCAAGTACAAGGAAACCAGCCAGGGCGGTCTTGCGGTCAATGTCAATGTGGTGGAATGCTAATACCTGTTCGTTAGAATAGGTGGAAATTCAACAGTTTTCGTCGGTTCTGCACGGACTTTTCTGGTTTGTGTTTCTTGTTTCTTGTCACTTTTGGTAGGGGTTCTGCTATGATTGTCCAATCAAAAAAGGGGCAAAGACCCCGTTATTGGTTGGACATAGACATGAGCAAAAAACTGTTCCGCATTTATATCGCGGTCAGTCTGGATGGCTTCATTGCGCGCGCCAATGGTGCGGTTGATTGGTTGGATGAATATGATCCGGCCGAGTTTGGTTTTGAAGATTTTCTGGACTCCGTTGGCACGTTGATCATTGGTCGGAAGACCTTTGATCAGGTCATGGAATTTGGTGATTGGCCCTATGAGACCCGTCGCACAATCGTTCTGACATCACGTGATCTTCCCGACGAACGCCCTGCCAACACAGAGGCCTATGGCGGCAGCATTATCGAACTGGTCGATCAATTGCGTGATCAACGGGCCGCTGATGGTGACATCTGGGTCGTTGGCGGGGGCAGTGTGGTGACACAGTTCCTGTTTGGCGGTTTCGCCGATCAGCTTGATATCTTTACAATTCCCGAAGTGCTGGGCGAAGGTATATCGCTGTTTGGCCGCGATGCCGGGGGAATAAGACCCCAGCTTCTGGCCTCGGAACGCTACAATTCCGGGGTCGTGCGCAGTCAGTACGGATTGGCCTGAAATGCAAGGCCGAAAGCCTATTCGCGGTGATACGGATGATTGGTCTGGATGGCGTGGGCGCGAAACAATTGTTCGGTGATAAGGGCACGCACAAGCATGTGCGGCCAAGTCGCCTTGCCCAGTGACCAAAGCGTATTGGCACGTGATTTAAGTGCTGCGCCATGCCCGTCGGCCCCGCCGATGGCAAAGGCGATGTTCCCGGCATATTGATCCATCCAACCGTCGAGTTTTTGGGAAAACTCGACAGAGCCATATTCCTTGCCGCGTTCATCAAGCGCGATCAGAAAGGCATTGTCGGGGATGACACCAAGCAGAAGTTCTGCTTCGCGGTCTTTAAGTTGATTGGGGGGGAGTTTCTTTTTTTCCTCGACTTCGCGCAGCACAAAAGGCCAGCGTAGCCGGGCAGCATAATGGTCAAACAGATCTTTCTCGGGGCCGGATTTCATCCGCCCCACCGCAGCAAGGGTAATTTGCATGTCTTTGATCCGGGCCGTTACGCTGATATCTGGCAGCCAGGCGGCGCGGACTGTTAGTACAGTCGCGCTGCCTGTTGTTTCAGTGCCGGGTTTTCAACGCCCCACATCTCTTCGATGTTGTAAAAGGCGCGTACTTCCGGACGGAACAGATGAACGATGACATCGCCGGTATCTACCAGCACCCAGTCGCCCTGTTCCTTGCCTTCTGCCAAAGCACGGCCCTGACCGGCATTCTTGATCGTTTCAACCAGATGTTCAGCCATCGACGCCACCCGGCGCGAGGATGAACCGGTTGCAATGATCATGTGATCGGCAAGGGAGGTTTTATCGGTCAGATCAATGGTGACAAGGTCTTCGGCCTTGTCATCTGCGAGGGTGCTCTGGATCAGCGAAAGCATTTCGGCCGAGGTCAGAGTTTGTTTTGCGGTACCTATGGTCGCCACCTTAATTTTCCGCGCGATGGTCGGGTTTAACCGAAAACACACATCGCAGCGATGCTTACACCTGCCATCTGCCTTCGGCGCGAATTGCGGTCGAAGAAGCCGGATGGCGCTTGATTGGCAGGTATACCCAGGCCGGTACATTCAGATCGGCCAGCAAACCCGCCCTGTCCATAGGGATGCGCCAGCGTTCCATACGGCGCGCGGCAGTCCCGGACAATGCCTTGTTAGAATACCCCTCACGGTCGATAACCGCAATGGGAGCACGTAAAATCAACCTTTCCCACCATTTCCACTTATGGAATTGGGCCAGGTTGTCTGCTCCCATCAGCCAAACGAACTTTGTTCGGGTAAAACGATGTTGCAAGGCTGCAAGAGTGTCGGCCGTATAGCGGGTTCCGAGCTCGGTTTCAATTGCAGAAACCACAATGCGGGGATGCTTTGCCATCATTAGTGCCGAATCAAAGCGATCGGCAAGGTCGGCCATACCCGTTTCCGACTTAAGCGGGTTCTGGGGGGAGACCAACCACCAGACAGCGTCCAACTGCAGGCGTTTCAACGCCTCGAGCGAAATATGCAGATGTCCTTCATGGGCGGGATTGAACGACCCGCCCAACAGGCCGACCCGGGGTGGGGCAACATGTAATCTGGGCGCTGCTGAGGTCATGGACGGGTCTGACCCTGACCGCGCACGATGTATTTATAGCTGGTAAGCTGTTCGACTCCGACCGGACCACGCGCATGGAGCTTGCCCGTCGAAATGCCGATTTCGGCCCCCATGCCAAATTCTCCACCATCGGCAAACTGGGTTGATGCATTCACAATCACGATCCCGGAGTCCACCCCGTTCAGGAACGTCGCGGTTGCCGTGGCGTTTTCGGCGACAATCGCGTCGGTATGGTGGGAGCCAAATGTGTTGATGTGATCAATAGCTTCGGCCACGCCCGAGACGACCTTGATTGACACAATCGCATCAAGGTATTCGGTAATCCAGTCATCGGCAGTGGCCGGTTTGATACGGGCATCGACTGCCTGTGCGGTTTCATCTCCGCGCAATTCACAACCCTTGGCCACCAATGCCTCGGCAATGCGGGGCAGAAGCCGGCCGGCAACCGAATTGTCAATCAGGATGGTTTCGGTCGCCCCACAGATGCCGACACGACGCATTTTTGCATTCACCACGATGTCGACAGCCTTTTGCGGATCGGCACTGGCATGGACATAGGTGTGGCACAGCCCTTCAAGATGCTTGAACAGCGGAATGCGGCTTTCATCGGTAATGCGCGAAATAAGCGACTTGCCCCCGCGCGGCACGATGACATCAATATAATCGGACAGTTTCAGCATTTCGCCAACGGCTGCACGATCCGTTACCGGGATCATCTGAATGGCATTTTCAGGCAGACCGGCCTCGTTGATGCCTGCGACCATGCAGTCAAAGATGGCGCGTGATGAATGGAAACTTTCCGAACCGCCGCGCAGGATGGCGGCATTACCCGATTTGATGCACATGGCTCCGGCATCGGCGGTCACATTCGGGCGGCTTTCATAAATGATGCCGATCACGCCAAGCGGTACAGATACGCGTGCAATATCAAGACCATTATGATCCGGGCTCCAGCGGGCCAGTTCACGCCCGACGGGGTCGGGAAGCGCGCCAACCGCTTCCACGCCTGCGGCAATGCCTTCAATCCGATCAGCATCAAGCGCAAGACGATCCAGAAGCGCATCCGTCAGGCCCTTGGCACGTCCGGCTTCCATGTCCTTTTCGTTGGCGGCAAGGATGGTGTTTGCATTTTCGCGTAGTTTGGCGGCGGCGGCCTTCAGTGCGGCTTCCTTTGGCGCAGCCGGGACCTGAGCAAGTTCGAGTGCTGCCTTGCGGGCTTTGATCCCCATATCGCGCATCAGTGCAGCGATATCATGGCTTTCGATACTGGCGAGCGCCGTCATGGTCCTGCTTCCGTTCTTGTGTTCGTGACCGCATTGCATGGATGCTTGCGGCAAGTTGTTCTGAGATTTTATCAACAAATTGGCAAAATAGACATCAAACGGGCCCACTGCAATGTCCTTGCGTGCATAAAGTATCGGCAATGCTTGCCAAACAACACGCAGCAGTCCATTTCTTGAGGACAGACTGAGATGACATGCCGTGCGCATACCGCAATGCTGTTCGGTGCCTGCTTGGGGATAAGGTTTTGAAAAATATGGGTTCCGATCAACCTTCGGCGCGTGCAGAGTTCGGCGTCGTTAAAACGTTTCTGCCCTATTTGTGGCCGCGCGGGGAGTTCGAACTTAAGGTTCGCGTTGTTCTGGCCTTGCTGTTCCTGGTCGGTGCCAAGGTCGCAAATGTCTATATCCCGGTACTTTACAAATATGCGGTTGATGCCCTTGGTGGCGGGGACAAGGCCGCGGATGCGGCGTCAAATGCGGCGCAGTCGGGCTCTACTGAAACGACGGCTTTGATCGTTGTGCCGGTGGCGCTGATCGTTGGTTACGGTCTGGTGCGTATTCTGGTGTCGGCCTTTGGCGAGATGCGTGACGCGGTTTTTGCCAAGGTCGCTCAACGCGCCATCCGCACATCTGCCCTTGGCGTTTTTGAACATCTGCATGGATTGTCGCTGCGGTTCCATCTGGATCGGCAGATGGGCGGGTTGTCGCGTGCGATTGAACGCGGGGTGAAGGGCATCGAGTTCCTTCTGTCCTTCATGCTGTTTAACATCCTGCCGACCCTGCTTGAAATCGTGATGGTCTCGATCATTCTGTGGGCGCTTTATGATGTCTGGTTTGCCATCATTACATTCAGCACGATCGTTATTTATATCGCCTTTACGCTGGTCGTGACCGAATGGCGGATGAAGTTCCGCCGTGAAATGAACAAGCGCGATGACGAAGCCAACACCAAGGCCATCGATAGCCTGATCAACTACGAAACGGTCAAATATTTCAATAACGAAGCCCATGAATCGAGCCGCTATGACAAGGCATTGCGTGGCTATGAAGTGGCCGCAGTGCAATCACAGGTGTCGCTTTCAAAACTGAACGTCGGGCAGGGCGCGATCATTGCCGTCGGGCTGGTATTGAATATGCTGTTGGCCGCCCAGGGGGTCAAGGACGGCACCATGACTGTCGGTGACTTCGTTCTGGTTAATACCTATCTGCTGCAGCTTTATATGCCGCTGAATTTCCTTGGTTTCGTCTATCGCCAGATCAAACAGTCGTTGACGGATATGGAACGGATGTTCTCGCTTCTGGATGTCGACAAGGAAGTCGAAGACAAGCCGGATGCCAGGGCTCTTGCCTGTGATGCTGCCGCTGTGCGGTTTGAAGATGTGCATTTTGCCTATAACCCGGATCGTCAAATCCTTAAGGGGGTTAGTTTCGAGGTGCCAGCGGGCAAAACCGTTGCCGTGGTCGGGCCAAGTGGTGCTGGTAAATCAACCCTGACCCGGTTGATGTTCCGGTTCTATGACGTCTCGGGTGGCAAGATCACGATTGATGGTCAGGACATTCGTGATGTAACGCAGAACTCGTTGCGTCGCGAAATTGGCATCGTGCCGCAAGACACCGTTCTGTTTAACGATACCATCGCCTATAACATTTCCTATGGTCGGCCGGGTGCCGAACACGATGAGGTCGAAAAAGCAGCCAAACTTGCCAGCATCGATGGTTTTGTTGCGGGTCTGCCGGAAGGCTTCAAAACCATGGTCGGTGAACGTGGTCTGAAACTTTCCGGCGGTGAAAAGCAGCGCGTGTCGATTGCACGGATGTTGCTTAAACGTCCGAAGATCATGATCTTTGACGAAGCAACATCGGCCCTTGATACCCGAACGGAAAAAGATATTCAGCAGGCACTGCGCGATGTGTCGCGTGGGCATACGACTCTGATCATTGCCCACAGACTGTCGACCGTGATTGACGCAGATGAGATCATCGTGCTGCGCGATGGGCAGGTGGCTGAACGTGGCCGTCATCAGGACCTTCTGGAACAGGATGGGCTTTATTCCGAAATGTGGGCGCAACAACAGGAAATTCGCGAAGCCGAAGAAATCCTGGCCCATGCCGGTGAAATCCCGACCTGATTGTATGTTTGTTTAGTGAAGGGTGACGGAGGTTCCCGCGTTTATTAGGTTCTTGTAATCACGGCAAGGGCCCGAACACCGCAGTGGTATCGAGCAACCAAAGCGCTGTGCTGATTGTGATAAAGGACAGCGAAGTTGTTGCCATAAGGGCGGCTGCAGTCATTCCTTCATGCCCATAACGCTGACCATAAATCGCATAGACGCTAAACATCGGGGCGCAGGCAAATGTAACAGCGGCGATCTTCATCTGTGGATCAAGATCGGGCATCAATCCGAGTAGGGCAAAGGTGAACAGGGGGTGCAAAACCAGTTTGCCAAAAACGATCCGCGATATGTCAAAACGAAGCCCTTGAAGTTTCAATCCGACAAGTCCGCCACCAATAACAAACAGGGCGACAGGGGCGGATGCGGACGCCAGCATGTCGACCACGGAAATTAAGGGGCCGGGCAAAGTGATGCCCGAAATTGAAATGCCAAGACCGATCAGGATGGCAATGATGATCGGGTTGCGTGCAAGTGCGGCAAAAGTCTTTGCAAGAACTTGCCAACGGGTGGTGCCAGCAGCTTGGGCACTGTCACCCAGAATAAGGGTCAGCGTTGTGATGACCAGATTTTCAATGATAATGCACAATGCCAGCGCGACACCCGCTGTCGGGCCCAGCAACTGCACGACAATCGGATAGCCGACAAAACCACTGTTGCTGCCCGACATTCCCATACCCTGAAGGGCTGAATTTTCCTGACTCCTTTTGCGGATCAAGCGCGCAAAGAAGTAACCGAGGGCAAAAACGATCAATGCTCCGCCCCCATATGCAAGCAGATAGTCGGTGTTGAGAATGTCGGTAATATCGCGCGCAATCAGGGACTGGATAACAAGGCACGGCAGGGCGAAATTGATGACAAACGCCCCCATGCCCCGGACGACATTCTGTGGAACAATATTGCGAAACACCGCGATATAGCCGATGGCGATAATCAGGAAGATCGGCATTGTAATTGCCAGAATATCAAGCATGTTTGCCACGGGCCTTTAATGTGGGTGAGCGCAGAGACCAGCTACCCCTGCTATGGGCAAAAGGTCAAGAAACGGAATGACTTTGACGATGAACCAAACGGTAATGGATTGGCCAACGCATCTGCAGCCACAAAGCTTTCTGGGACCAGACAGGCTTTCACATGCATCAGAGAAAGGTGCAAAAGCAGCTGAAATTATCGAACATTTTCAGGTTCTTGATCGTTTGGCGCAATACGATCCTGTGATCGCCGGAACCCTGCCAATAGCGCTTGATACGCCGGAGTCTGATGTTGATATCTTGTGTCATGTTTCTGATTTGATGGCGTTTAAAACGTTTTCTGATCAAACGTTTTCTGATCTTGATAAATATCGGGTGCACATGCGTGCGCCAACAGATCACTTAAGTGAAGCTGTTGTGGTTCGGTTTGAATGTGATGGTTTACCCATTGAGGTTTTCGCGACCGATTACCCGACGATTACGCAGTATGGCTTCGTCCATATGTTGGTCGAAGCGCGTATTTTATGGCTGATGGGGGATGATTTTTCGCAAGATGTCATGGCCTTAAAGCAAGACGGTGTGAAGACCGAACCTGCCTTTGCCCAAATGCTTGGTCTTGTGGGCGATCCCTATATCGCGCTGGCAGAGCTTGCAGCACTTTCGCCAACCGAACTGCGCACGCGACTTAAGATGATTTAAAGCAGGTCCTCAGGCCTGTTCCGTTGCAATTGGCAGGGCATGATAGACAACGTTTTCGGTGTCTTGTGCCTTGGCCTCGATCAGGGCTTTTTCAGCAACCTCAAGAATGTAACGTGCGGAGTAGTTGAATTTTGCGTCCGGTTCTGCCCAGGTTGCGCCAACACTGACCGTAATACGCACAGGATTGCCTTCCATATCGGTGAAACGGCATTGTTCGCGTACGGTGTCGCACAGCTTAAAGCCAAGGAAGCTTGTCTGTTCGCGACGTGCACCGGGCATCAGGCAGGCAAAACCATAATCATCGACCCGTCCGACAACGTCGCGATCGCGCAACGAGGATGTGATCGCAGCGACGATGGCCTGCACAATCCTTTCGACAGTGTCTGTGCCAAAACAATCAATCAGATCCTGATAATTATCGATTTCAAACCGATACACCCCAATGGGGGTGTGCTTGAGACGTGCATTGATCAGTTCACGATGAAGGAACTCTTTCATGCCATTGGCATTCCAGGACCGCGTTTTGCGATCAATCAACGCATCCTGTTTGGCGGGGTCAAGATCATCATAAACCTGTTGCGGGGTGCGCGCGCCGTATCGCAGGGCAATGGTGGTTTCCGCCCAATGACCAAGGTCTTCAAGAATCTGAAGGTCTTCGTCGGTGAACTTGCGACTTACACGATCAACCACGCAAAGCGTCCCGATTTTAAAGCCATCCGGATTGGTCAATGGCACACCGGCATAGGAACGAACATGGGGCACACCAGTTACCAGCGGGTTGTCACGGAAACGCGCGTCGCTTTCGGTGTCTTCGACAACAAATGCCTTATCGCCATTGATCACATGACCGCAAAATGAAATATCGCGCGGTGTTTCGTTGCTTGGCTGGTTGATGTTGGATTTGAAGAATTGGCGATCATTATCAAGCAGGGAAATCGCAACGATCTCTGTGCCAAAAATACGCTGCGCAACGCGGGTGATCCTGTCCAGTTCCGGGTCGGCGTCACTGGTCAGAATGCCCATGCTTTCAAGCGATTTTTGACGGGCAATTTCATTTTCTGGCAGATCCGCCTTTTGCATCCAATCTTCCCCCGGTTTCGCGCACATGGCCATCAGAATGATAGAAGTTTCAGTGCAGCAATCAAGTTGGCCTTTGATTTATGGTTGCGTGATTACCGCATCCCCCAGTGAGACCGTTCCGCTTGTAATCACCCGGCAGGTCACCCCGCCGCGCCAGTCAGGGCTCAGCGCATTCTGAAGTCCCGGGGCGACATCATCCATCCGGTTGCAAGGATCGGTTTCACCGGTAATTTCAAAAACAACCGTGCCGATCGTAAGTCTGGTGCCTTTGGTTCGTGGCAAGGCAATCCCACGCACAAGTAGGTTTGCACGGCGCTCCGTCCAGGGAATGTCAGGGCGGTCAATGTCCTGGCAGGCTGCTTGCCAGTCTTCCTCTGCCAGAATGGTGATCTGACGGCGGCGGAGTTTTCCACGGTAATCCCCATCAAGACCAAGCTCGGTCGTGATATCAACCTGATCAAGGGTTTCCATTGGGGCATGTGAGCGCGCTTTACGTGCAATGCCAATCAGTTCTGCTGTGCCCGTCATGGGAGTCCCCCGGAAGATAAGGTATAGATGACTTGTTGCAGTTCGATCAGGTTTTCCATTGCCCGGAAATGACCCAGCGGCCTGCAAAGTTTTCCGGCACCAGAATAGTCTGGCGTGGGGTGCCGCTTTCATCCAGACCGGGATAATCTGTGGTGTAATGCAGACCCCGGCTTTCACGGCGCCATAGGGCGGATTGAATGATCAGCTTGGCAACGACTGACAGATTACGAAGTTCCAGAAGGTCATTGGTAACGCGGAAGTTGCCGTAATATTCGTCAATTTCCGACAGAAGCAAATCGACCCTGTGCTGGGCGCGCTGCATGCGTTTTGTCGTGCGCACAATGCCAACAAAGTCCCACATGACATTGCGCAACTGTTCCCAGTTATGGGCAACGATGACTTCTTCATCAGAATCTGTGATGCCGGTTTCGTCCCATTCTGGCAAAGGATTGAAATGATCTTCGACCGGCAAGGCATCGATAATGTCTTTTGCTGCGGCTTCGCCAAAGACAAGACATTCCAGAAGTGAATTTGACGCCAACCGGTTCGCCCCATGCAAACCCGTTCCGGCGCATTCACCAATCGCATACAGCCCGGTCAGGTCGGTGCGCCCGCGAAGATCGGTCAAAACACCGCCACACGTGTAATGGGCGGCTGGAACAACCGGGATCGGCTCCGTGGTCATATCGATCCCGTAGGTCAGGCAGTTTTCATAGATGGTCGGGAAGTGTTCCTTGATGAAGTCCGCGCCCTTGTGACTGATATCAAGATAAACGCAGTCAGCGCCCAGACGTTTAAGTTCATGGTCAATGGCGCGTGCAACAATATCGCGCGGGGCCAACTCGCCGCGTTCATCAAACCGATCCATGAAACGCGTGCCATCCGGCAGCAGAAGCTTGCCGCCTTCGCCGCGGACAGCTTCGGAAATCAAAAAGGATTTGGCCTGCGGATGATACAGACAGGTTGGGTGGAATTGGCTGAATTCCATATTCATCACCCGACATCCGGCACGCCATGCCATGGCAATGCCATCGCCCGTAGAACCATCCGGGTTAGAGGTAAATCGATAGACCTTGCTTGCCCCACCGGTCGCCAGAATGACGGTACGCGCGTTAAATGATTTTACCGTGCCTGTCTCAAGATCAAGGGCATAGGCCCCGATGCAGCGACGGCCTTCACCACCAAATTTGCGATCCGTGACCAGATCAATTGCCAGATAGTTTTCAAAAATATCGATGTTCGGATGACTGACAGCCTGTCCTTGCAAGGTCGTCTGAACCGCGCGCCCGGTCGCATCAGCGGCATGGACAATGCGTCGGTGGCTGTGGCCGCCTTCGCGGGTCAGGTGGAAGGGCTGACTGTTATCGCCTTTTGGGTCACGGGTCAGTTGAATGCCAAGTTCATCAAGCCATTCAATCGCGCGCGGCGCGTTGCTTGCAACGAATTCAACAGTTTCGCGTTTGCAAAGATCCGCACCGGCAATCAGAGTGTCGTCAACATGACTTTCAATGCTGTCAGCCGCGTCAAGAACTGCAGCAATCCCGCCTTGCGCCCAGTTGGTCGAACCATCATCGATCTTTCCCTTGGAAAGAACGGCGACCTTTACATGCGGGGCAAGTTTGAGGGCCGTGGACAGACCGGCAGCACCACTGCCGATGATAAGCACATCGTACTGGAATGAGTTTTCGGACATTTTATCCCATCGCGTTTGGGCGGTGCCAGATGGCGGAAATTGGCGCGGTGGCGTCAACATCGGGCTCCGAACAGAGGCGTAGAATAGGACTGCTTTTCGCCAATCTCAAACATATTTGTCTGAAAAGATGAGAAGAATGCCGATCCTCATCAGGATTATCGGGCCGATTTATAATTCGGCTAACGCGAATTTCAGTCGGTTTGATCAGTGACGCCGGGGACTTTAAGCCAGGTGAGTTCATGCTTGTTGTTATAAAGATGCACGACCTTCGATCCGGGAATGTCTGCGAACTGGGTGATGGCCGAATAATCGGTATCGCCTTGCAGTTTGATGGTGCAGATAAAATTGGTTGCCATGCCTGCATCCATCCAGTGATTGACCAGTTGGAACAATCGATCCGGATAGCAAATCACGTCAGAGCACAGCCAATCGATATAGCCGACCTCTTCCGGGTTCAGGCCAAAGGCACTTTCCTGACGGAAATCAACGCGCGGCAGATTGGCGATCTTGGCATCAAGGCGGGCCTTGTCGATGGAAATGACATCGGTGCCAAATTCATGCAAAACCCAGGTCCAGCCGCCGGGGCTTCCGCCCAGGTCCATGGTGCGGTCTCCGGCCTGCGGATAGGCGCCAAGACGGGTGAAGGCCTCCCACAGTTTGAGGTACGCACGGTTGGGCGGGGTGATCTTGTCTTCTTCAAACTCGACCTCGCCGTTTTTCCACGGACTGGAACAATCGGCTGCTGCAATAATCGTATCGGGATCAATCAGCGTCCATGACCCAAGCGGCGCAGTTGGCGCAGGCTCTCCAAATACCTGACGTTTGGCTGACACATGCGGGAGGTTTGCTTCGATCAGTTTGGCGCGTGAAAAATGGTCAAACTTGAATAGGGCCCAATTGCGCTGATTGAATTTCAGGATTTTGGCAGCACCCTTGATCGACGGGATGGCAATGCGTACCGGGTTGCGCCAGACATTCTGTGCCCAGAAAACACGCCGTTCCGGACCGGGTGCAAACATCAACCGGTCGTGGCGTTCAATCACATCACCAAGTTCGGCGGCCAGCTGATCCTCAAAGCCCACAGGGGCGAGATAACCAGTGGCATCCATTGGCTCAATCACGGCGTCAACGCCGTCCGGGGTGTCGAATGTTTGTGTGTTTTCCATCATGGGCCTGCTTTTACGCCGTTTTGACCCAATAAAAAAGCGGGAAAGCTGCATAACAGCATTCCCGCCGGTGATTGCCGAGAAGTCAGGTGACAACTTAGAATTTGTCAGCCTGAACCAGACCGTCGATCAAAAGAACCTTGGTCGGGTCGCCTTTGATGCCAAAGTCATTATCGTTGATCATCGCAAGCGCGCCATTCCCCATGATGGCCAAACCTTCAAGCTTGTTAGGCGCTTCCGGGTAATCGGCACTGTCAAAACGAAGCGTCTTGGAAACTGCGACCAGATCGATGCTGCCAAGATCGTTTTGCTGTTCAAGCGAAGGGCTGGTCGACATGTCGTCCCAGCGGGTGGCAAGTATGTTGGTCGCACCCTTCAGTTCGACTTCATGCAGCTTGGTGGTCTTGTTGGTGCGTTCGAGAACCAGCAGACGATCATTGCCAAGGGCCAGAACTTCGGAGATACGCGGTGCGTTCTGTTTTTTCGACGGATCATTGCGGAAGGTCTGCGGATCATCAAGCTGATAGATGTATTCACCGCTCAGCTTGGAAGATGCACGATCATAAACAAACAGGCGCGTGTTCTTTGCCACCTTGTAGGCATCTGCATTCGGGTTGGCCAACGGGTTTTGAACCATGAAGTACAGCTTGCTCTCGTCTGGTGAGACTGCCATGGATTCAATGCCGCGGTTGGTCTGGCGTTTGACCAGAATGGCCGGAAGGCCGCCGGTAACTTTATAGGCCGAACCTTCGAAGTCTTTTTCCGAACCGGCCGGAACGATGCGTTCATTGACCGTACCATCAGCAGCGACATGGAGGATCGACGGACCGTTTTCCTCGCCAATCCAGTAAGACCCGTCAGAAAGGCGAATGATGCCTTCGGCATCGATCGAGGATACCGACTGTTCAAGCATGTTGCCGTTGGCATCGACCGGCTTTTCGGTTTTGGCAACGGTCAGTTTGTTGGTAAGTCCGGTTAGCGGTACGCCATTCTGATCCTTGATGGTGATGACGTCCTTGATGTCAAAGCTGCCATCGTCATTTAGGAAAATGGTATAGATCGACGGTGAATAATCCGGGGTCGGATAAACGCGGACTTTCTGGCCGTTGCAGACCTGATCGGTGGAAACGCCCAGAACGGTTTCGACATCGCCACAAACAAAGTTGGGGCCACGATCAGATACGGCATAGAACATGTTGGCCGGATCGCTTGGGCGGCGGTGCGCGCCGGAACCAAGACCAATCGTCAGATCACGTGCCTTGCCGCCCTCGACCATGACAGTCGAAAGGTTGTTGATTGCACTTTTGGTTTCAAAAACCTTGGCTTCACCCGCCATGGCTGACCCCGCCATCAGCATGGTGGTAATGCCGACTAGACCGGCTGCAAATGTCCGTTTCATCACTGGGAATTCCCCGATAAATTTCACAAAAACACTTAAGCTCAAGCCCGAAATGTTCGGGCGAACTGTGTTCTTGTTCACATTAAGGGGGTTATGTGACGGTTTGTTTGCGCTTGCGCGGCACTTTGATGAAACAAATCAGATGCTTGATGGGGGATGCGCCGGATTATTTCCAGAAATCTTCGCGGCGGACCGTAAAGGTTTCTGAAACACTGGCATATTCCTGATACCCAAGGCGGGCCAGCGGCTCAAACAGCGTGATGTCGACCATCCCGTCGCGAATAATTGCATCATCAATATGCAGTCCGATGACCGTGCCGATCACCATGGCGCAGGGGCGTTCGGGATTGTCACTGGGCAGATCGACAATCTGGAAAACCTTGCATTCCATATGGATCGGAACACCTTTTATCAGATGTGGTTTGACGCATTTTGCCGGAAGTTTTTCAAGTCCGGCATAGTCAAATTCGTCTTCATCGGGTGGCAGGGGTGCCGAAGAAAAATTGATTTCCTTGAGCATCGCCTTGGGCGCAACGCCAACAACAAATTCCCCGGTGGCACGGGCATTTTTCAGGCTGTCGACCGATCCCCCAGATGAAAACATCACCATCGGCGGTTTGCCATGCACTGCATTGAAAAACGAATAGGGTGCCAGATTGGGACGGCCATCCAGATCCACGGTCGACACCCAGCCAATCGGGCGCGGTGCGACACAGGCCTTGAATGGATCGTGGGGAAGGTTGTGCGCAGTTTTTCCGGGTTCGTAAAACATGGTGGCCCTTTGCTGGCGAAGTGTCGCTTGGTCTTTTCAGATTTGGTGGCTAAGACTAGGTGCGCCAGACAGGGCAGGCAAGCGCGTTCTTGTGTTAGGAAAAGCAATGAACCCGATGAAATCGCCAATCGAAACGCTGCGTGAAAGACTTGATCACGTACACCCGCTTTCCGATCCCGCGTGGAATGCGTGTGTGGGGTATCTTCAGGTGCGCAACTGGTACCCCAGAAAACTGATATTTGCTGCCGGTGATCAGGATCGGTCTGTTTACTTCATTGTCGACGGCATTGCGCGTTACTACTACATCGATGCAGATGGGCGTGAACGCAATAAATCGATTACCGGTGTTGGCGGCGCGCTTTGCAGCATGGACACGGCAATCAACGGAAACCCGAGCCCGTTTTTTGCTGAAGCCATTACCGACCTTCAAACAGTCGCAATCGGTTATGCCACGCTTTTGGAACTGTCTGATGCGTTTGGCGATTGGGCGATCGTTGTGCGTCGGTTATTGGAACGGCTTATCCTGAAAAAGGAACGTCGTGAGTCTGATTTTCTGATGCTTTCTGCCCGTCAGCGTTATGAGAAGTTTCTGGCGGAATTCGGGAATGACGCCACGCGGATCCCGTTGCGCCAAGTGGCGATGTATCTTGGCATTACCGATGTCGCGCTTTCACGTATTCGCCGTGACATGGGAATGATCAACTCTTAACCCATGTTAAGGTCACGGGTGAAATTCCCGCAATGATCGGTGTCTCGAAACAAGGAGGCACCCATGCAAAAACTCATCCCGCCTTACCTTTTTCTGATGTCCCTATTCTTGATCGCAGGTGCATCCTATGCGTGCTTCATACGCGATCATGCCCTGGTGTTTAACCCGTGGGGCGTCATTCCGTTTGTCGCTGGATTGCTGATTGCGGTGTTCGCGAAAAAGCAGTTCCGGAAACACCGAACCACGGTTCAGACATTTGCTGCCCCCGATACGCTTGTTACCACTGGCCTGTTTCGCCATAGCCGTAATCCAATGTATCTGGGGTTTTTAATTGCGCTTTCCGGTGCCGCATTTGCGACCCAATGCGCACTTTCAGCGATGGTCGTTTTGGGTTTCTTTGCGGCCTGCCGGTGCTGGTATATCGCGCATGAAGAACGCGTAATGCAGGCCGGGTTCGGGGATGCCTATCGGCAATATTGTGCCCAGACCCGACGCTGGATATGACCCGGAAAACCCAATATTTCAGCGCATTTTACTGCGCAGGTGCATATTCATGTTCGCGGACATGGTCCGGACGATCTGTGAGATGCAGGCGGGTTTGCGCCATAGGCGTTTCGGCGATGATTTTGCCCTGTTTGATAACAAACAAGCGGTTGGCGCGCATGCGGATGGCCTCAATCGTGTCACGCGCCTGCAGCACAACGAAATCGGCCTTGTTGCCGACCTCGATACCGTATCCTTCAAGGCCCAGAATTTTTGCCGGTTCTTTGGTCACCGCGTCAAAACAGGCGCGGATATCGTCCCGTGACGTCATCTGGGCGACATGAAGCGCCATGGATGCGACTTCAAGCATGTCGCCAGATCCCATGGAATACCAGGGGTCCATCACGCAATCATGCCCGAACGCAACCGTAAGGCCCGCATTGCGCAGTTCCGGCACACGGGTCATGCCGCGCCGCTTGGGATAGGTATCGTGACGGCCCTGCAGGGTGATGTTGATCAGCGGGTTGGCGATGGCGGAAACCTCTGCTTCGGCCATCAGGGCGATTAGTTTGGACACATAATAATTATCCATCGAATGCATCGATGTCAGGTGTGAGCCAGCCACCCGGCCCTGAAGCCCAAGGCGTTGGGTTTCATAGGTCAGCATTTCGATATGGCGTGACAGAGGATCATCTGATTCATCGCAATGCATATCGACCATCAGCCCGCGGTCGGCCGCCACCTGGCAAAGTTCTGTGATGCTTTGTGCGCCATCGGCCATGGTGCGTTCAAAATGCGGAATACCGCCAACCACATCGACACCCTTGTCCAATGCGCGAATAACGTTGTTCTTGGCGGTCGGGCCGCGCAGGTAACCATCCTGCGGGAAGGCAACAAGTTGCAAATCGATATAGGGCGCAACCTGCTTTTTGACTTCAAGCAGGGCATCCACCGCAAGCAAGCGATCATCGCAAACATCAACGTGGCTTCTGATTGCAAGCAGGCCTTTGGATACCGCCAGATCGCAATATTTAAGCGCCCGTTCAATCACCGCTTCGGGGGTCAGCAATGGTTTAAGCTCACCCCAAAGTGCGATGCCCTCAAGCAACGTGCCGCTTTCATTCATGCGCGGCAGACCAAGTGACAGGGTTGCATCCATGTGGAAATGGCTGTCGACAAAGGGCGGACTGACCAGCATGCCGCCGCAATCAAGCACTTCGACCGCAGGGACATCAATGTGGCTGGAAATTTCGACAATCCTGCCATTCTGACACGCGATATCCACACCGCTTTGCCCGTTGGCAATATTGGCATTTTTCAGGATCAGATCGGGTTGCATGGTGTCATCCTTGGTCTGGTGGTCGCGATATCAGAAACTTAGTCTGGTCAGGCTTTGGTTAGCGCTGCCCCTTGAACCATGGCACCAGAAGCGCCTTGGGGTAATCGGCTTTGCGGGCAACAACAATAAGCGCAATGATCGACAGGATATAGGGCATCATCAGGAAGACCTGCGATGGTAAAAATGCGCCAACTTCGGTCTGCAGACGCACCTGAAACGCATCAAACGCTCCAAACAAAAGTGCACCGATCAATGCTTTTCCCGGGCGCCAGCTTGCAAATACTGTCAGTGCAATACAGACCCAGCCACGGCCATTGATCATGCCAAAGAAGAACGCATCAAATGCCGACATGGTCAAAAACGCCCCGCCCAGGGCCATAAATGATGATCCGACGACAACCGCCCCGATACGCAGCGCGTAAACCGAAAGCCCCTGTGCCTCGACCGAAGACGGGTTGTCGCCAACCGCCCGGATCGCAAGCCCAAGTGGCGTGCGATATAAAACCCAACCGGTCACAAACACCAGAACAAGGGCCAGCATCGTCATCGCGGTTTGCGAAAACAGCGCCTGTCCAATGAAGGGCAGGTCCGACAGGAACGGAATATCGAGCGGGCGGAACGGTTCGATCCGCGGCGGGGATGAAACATCCGGCAGTGCTGTGCGATAGGTGAAATAGGAAAGACTGGTCGCAAGCAACGTCACGCCAATGCCCGATACATGCTGGCTAAGTCCCAGAGGCACGGTCAGGATGGCATGGATCAGGCCAAAGAACCCACCGGCAAGAGCTGCAACCAATATGCCGCCCCAAAGCCCGGCGCCAAGCCAAACAGCCATCCAGCCCGCCATGGCCCCGGCGGTAAAGATGCCCTCAATCCCAAGGTTAAGGACGCCCGCACGTTCACAGACCAGTGCGCCCAAGACGCCAAAGATCAGCGGGGTGGCAATGCGAATGGCAGCTTCCCAGAAGCTTGCGGCAAGCAGAATATCAATGATTTCCATGGTCTTTCCCCTTAGCCTGCCGTCGACTTGCGATCAAAATGAACCTTGAATCGGGTCAGGAACCCGCCAATCAAAACACATAGCAACGCCATGGCAACGATCAGGTCCGCCAGATAGCTTGAAACACCAATCGCGCGGCTCATGGAATCTGCACCGACAAATACCGACGCAACAAACAAGGCAGATGCGATCACACCAACCGGTGACAGACGGGCCAACATGGCAACGACAATTCCGGCATAGCCATAGCCCGGTGACAGATCGGTTGCGAGATAACCACGTGTTCCGGCAACTTCCGACACCCCCGCAAGACCGGCCAGTCCCCCCGAAAGGGCGGCGACAAGCACCATGGTTTTGGTCACCGAAATGCCGGAAAACCTGGCCGCCGGTGCGTTTTCACCAACGGCGCGGATTTCAAAGCCCCAAACCGTGCGTTTGACAAGAACGGCCAACGCCACAGCACAGCCAAGCGCAATAATCAGACCAATATGAACGCGCATCCGTTCTAGAAGTGGTGGGAAAATTGCACTGTCGATGATGGGTTCCGACTGGGGCCAGCCCATGGACATCGGGTCCTTAAGCGCACCTTCAAGCATCATCTGCACGAACAACAGGACGATGAAGTTCAGCAAAAGCGTTGTGACAACTTCATCCACCCCAAGACGGGTTTTCAAAAGTGTGGGCCCGATCAGCATCAGCGCACCGGCTGCCATACCGGCAAGAATGATAAGCGGGATCATCACCCAGCTTGGGCCGTCAACCACGCCGGAACCAATGGCAACCGCGGCCATGGCCCCCATATAAAGCTGGCCTTCTGCACCGATGTTCCAAAGCTTTGCGCGGAATGCAATGGCAGCGGCAAGTCCGGTCAGGATCAGGGGAGTGGCACGTGTCAGCATTTCAGAGACTGAAAAGACTGACCCAAAAGCACCCGTGATCATAAGGCCATAGGCCTTGAAAATCGGCGCACCTGCAAGGGCAAGTGGAATGGCGGCCAACAGGATTGCGATGGTCGCGGCAAGGACGGGGACGCCGTAAATCAGAAATGGGCCGGGATTACTGCGGGGTTCAAATCGGATCATGCCGTTTCTCCCGGATTGGTGGTCTTCGTGGCATGGGGGGCATGCGGTGCGGCTTTTTGTCCGGCCATCATCAGGCCAAGTTCGGATCGGTCGATGGCGTCGGTTGGCATGGCAGGGGTGATGTGCCCGACATGAATAACCGCGATCTGATCGGAAATGGTCAGAAGTTCATCAAGGTCTTCGGAAATCAGAATGACCGCAGATCCGCCTTGGCGGGCTTCAAGCAACCGACGATGGACTTCTGATTGCGCGCCAACATCAAGGCCACGCGATGGTTGATTGGCCAGAATCAGCCGTGGTGATTTTTCCAGCACACGCGCAAGGATCAATTTCTGGATATTGCCGCCCGACAACAGCCGTGCCGGCGCATCAGGGCCGGGGCACCGCACGTCATAATCGGTAATCGCATGTTCTGCGCGTTTGCGGATGGCATCAAAATCAAGGAAACCAAATTTTTGATATTCGGGGCTTCGGACATCTTCGATGGCGATGTTTTCGGCCACCGTCATTGACCCGACCATGCCGTCGTGATGGCGATCTTCGGGGATGCGGGCGATGCCGTTTTGAGCGAACGTATGAGCATCGAACTTTTCGATCTTATCGCCAAATATTTCAACCGATCCGCTGTCTGGTTTGTCCAGCCCGGCGATCAATTGTGCCAACGCGGCCTGCCCATTGCCCGATACACCGGCTATGCCCAAAATCTCGCCTTCGCGGGCAGTGATGCTGACCCCATGCAGGGACCTGCGGGAATCTCCGCGATCAATTGTGACATCGTTTAATGTGATGACCGGTTTGCCCGGTTCGCGGGCCGTGCGGCGACTGACGGGCACTTCGCGACCGACCATCATTTCGGCGATGGAATTATGGTCGGCGTCAGTGGTTTTCATCTCGCCAACCTTGGCCCCGCCGCGCAATACGGCAATCCGGTGCGAAACGGCGAGTACTTCGGCCAGTTTGTGGGCGATGATAATCACGGCAAGTCCGGTTGCGGCAAGCTTGCGCAGAATGGCAAACAGGCTGTCGGCTTCTTGCGGGGTGAGAACTGCGGTCGGTTCATCAAGGACCAGAAGTCGAGCATCGCGATAAAGCGCCTTAAGGATCTCTACGCGCTGTTTTTCGCCGACGGTCAGTTTGTGTACCGGCTGATCCAGGTCGACATTCAGGCCCGACCCGGCCATCAGTTCGTTAAGCTTGGCGCGTGCCTTGGTGCGGTCGCGCCGAAGGCGGAAAATCGGCTCAGTTCCAAGGACGATGTTATCAAGCCCGGTCAGGTTTTCGGCCAATGTAAAATGCTGATGAACCATGCCGATCCCGGCATCAAGGGCTGCCTGCGGGGCGCCCGGTTCAAGTTGTTCAAGGCCGCCGTCGCGACGGGCAACTGTAACCGTTCCTTCGTCTGCGACATAATGGCCGAACAGAATATTCATCAATGTGGTTTTGCCAGCACCGTTTTCACCAAGCAGGGCGACAATTTCGCCCTTGTGAACGGTCAGGTCGATGGCGTCATTGGCAACGAGTGCGCCAAATCTTTTGGTTACACCTGCCAGCGACAGCAGCAGGTCGTGCGACGTTTCGGGCGATATGTGCGCAGCAGATGACATTCGGGAAATCCGTTTTGTTTTTATGCGTCACGCTGTGGGGCGATTGGATGGTGGTTTTGAACGAAAAAGGGCAGTTCGGCTTTTACACCGAACTGCCCGAAAATCTGAAACAAATCCTACATTGTGGATTTAGGTTCTTCGTCATTCACCTCAACAGTGAAGGAGCCATCAAGAATTTCAGCCTCTTTGGCTTCAACAGCTTCGACGGTGCCATCCGGAAGAAGGCTTCCGTCAAGAACAACGCTGCCGCCGCCATATTCCATATAGCTGAACTTGCCGTAATCTTCGGCCTTGAATTCACCTGCTTTGACCGCCTCGATGGCGTGGTCAATGGTGGCTTCCATGTGCCAAAGCGCCGACCCCAGAATGGTGCCCGGATAATCCGCAGCGGTGTCGATCACGTTGCCAACGGCAAGAATGCCGCGTTCCTTTGCAGCATCGGAAACGCCAAAGCGTTCCGCATACATGATGTCTGCACCATTATCGATCATGGCAAATGCAGCTTCTTTTGCCTTGGGCGGATCGTACCAGCTGTTGATGAAGGTCACCATGAACTCGACATCCGGGTTCACCGATTTCGCACCGGCCATAAAGGCGTGCATCAGGCGGTTTACTTCCGGGATGGCAAAGCCACCGACCATGCCGATCTTGTTGGTTTTGGTGGCATTACCTGCCGCCATGCCAACAAGGTAGCTTGGTTCATGAATGAAGTTATCAAAGACAGAGAAGTTTTCGCCATCCGGGGCAAAGCTTGAGCCCATCAGAAATGCTGTTTCCGGATAGTCTGCCGCAACTTTGCGCGCTGCGCGCTCAACGCCAAAGACTTCACCAACAACAAGGTCGGAGCCGTTTTCGGCATATTCGCGCATGACGCGCTCATAGTCGGTGTTGGCGACGTTTTCGGAAAACTCATAGGAAATATCGCCGCGTTCCTCGGCAGCGTTAAGCGCCTTGTGAATGCGCGAAACCCACTGCTGCTCAACCGGAACCGTGTAAATTGCCGAAACCTTAAGCGGATCAGCGGCCTGGGCGGGTGCCCCAAAGCCAAAGGAAACGACTGCAGCAGCGCCGGCGATGGCCGACAGCATGGCGCGTCGCGTTAGGCGGAATGTACCAGACTTCATTATTGTCCCCCTGCGGATTATTGCCGTTATGCGAAGTTCAACCTTTTGCATAGATTGTGAGCAGATTGTATACGCGATCACAAAAGAGGCAAAGCTCGTTCTGTCCAAATGGTCAGTTTTCCACACTTTCGTGTAAGTATTTGGGAATAAACACGGTTTTAATGCATCGCAGCACGCGAATTTTTGGGGTGTTGTGCGCCTGATGCGCGATATGTGCACCTGCGAACGTGATGGGGGCTGATGCAAGGACGCAGTTTCTGCGGAGTCCTGCACCAAGATTGCACGATGAAGACCGCATCGCGGTGATGTGTGTGCAGGGGCAAAATCTTCCGGTTTTTCGGCCATACCGGTTAAGATTGTCTAAACGATCAGCGCAGTTTCTAACACAATGCGAATCCTTGAAAAATTTCGGAGTCGGTTAACTCTTTCATTAACTATTTCAGTTGATGCTTTCATCAAGATTTCAAGGGGGAACCTAGAAGGCATCATGACAAAAAAGACATCTTTACCACTTGATAAAGTCCTGGTTGGCGATTGCATCGAATTGATGAACAGCCTTCCGGAAAAATCCGTTGACCTGATCTTTGCTGATCCGCCCTACAACCTTCAGCTTGGTGGCGATCTTCTGCGCCCCAACAATTCCAAGGTTGATGCGGTTGATGATCACTGGGATCAGTTCGACAGTTTCCGTCACTATGACGACTTCACCCGCGACTGGCTGACGGCAGCACGCCGGGTATTGAAAGATACTGGTGCGATCTGGGTGATCGGTTCGTATCACAACATTTATCGCGTGGGTAACACACTGCAGGACATCGGGTTCTGGATCCTTAACGACATTGTTTGGCGTAAAACCAATCCGATGCCGAATTTCCGTGGCAAACGTTTCTGCAACGCGCATGAAACCCTTCTGTGGTGTTCCAAAAGCGAAGAGCAAAAAGCCATCACCTTTAACTACGAAGCGATGAAGCAGCTCAATGAAGGCTTGCAGATGCGCTCTGACTGGTTGATGCCGATTTGCTCGGGGTCGGAACGTCTCAAGGATGACAAGGGCAAAAAGGTCCATCCGACCCAGAAACCCGAAGCACTGCTTCAGCGTGTTCTGATGGCGACCACCCGCCAGGGTGATGTGGTTCTTGACCCGTTCTTCGGGACCGGTACGACCGGTGCTGCGGCACGCCGTTTGGGCCGTCACTTCATCGGTCTTGAACGCGAAGAAGGTTATGCCGAAGCCGCTCGTGACCGCATTGCCAAGGTTCAGATGCTTGATGGCGACAGCCTTGAGCTGACCGAGTCGAAGCGTTCCCTGCCACGCATCCCGTTTGGTGCGGTGATTGAGCGTGGCCTGTTGGCACCGGGCGATAAAATTTATGACAACCGTGGCAATGTTGCCGCGATGGTGCGGGCCGACGGGTCGATCAGTCATAAAGACAATGCCGGTTCAATCCATCAGGTCGGAGCACATGTACAGGGCGCACAGGCTTGTAATGGTTGGACTTATTGGCATTACAAGTGTGACGGACGACTGGTTTCCATCGACAATCTACGCAGCCAGTTGCGCAAGGAATTGGGACAGGTCCCCGCCTGATCCAGACCGGAAATTTTCGGTTAAATCATTGATGCCCAACAGAACCGGCGTGGTTGAAAAACCCGCCGGTTTTTGCTTTTTGCGGGAAAACTTGCTATGTCTTTGAGATGAAAGATTATCCGTAAGGATAGATGGAGACGAATATGCAAGCAGGTTCAGTAGGGAGTGCAGCATATGCACCCAACCCGGTTCAGGTTCAACAGGCCGCAGCGCCAATTGCCGAAACGGGTAATAACGACCTGAATTCACCGCCGACACAGCGGATAGAGCAAGCAGCAGAAACCGAAACGTCGCAGCAGGCAGCCCCGCCGCCGTCATCGGGCCGTGGACAGGTAATTGATATTTACGCCTGATCGCGCCGCGCGAGGTTAAAAAACAAAAGGCCTGTGGTTTTGACCATGGGCCTTTTTCTATGCAACTTGCTTTAAGCGGTGTCCTAGCGATATTTCAAAGCATGGCGAACGATTTTTTTCATAACGGTGGGCAGGGCAAATTCTGAAAGCCCGTCAACGGTGGTCCAGCTACCTTCCATGTTATCAGCCTGATCCGCGCCAAGTGTGGTCGCCAGAACCGAGACCTTGAGATGGAAGTGGGTGAAGGTGTGCCCAACTGTGCCGTCAAGTTCCGACCAGCTTGCTGTAACCGGGGCTTCGGACAGCATCACATCATCCGGGGCATCGATGGCGCGCCAGTCACTGCCTGGCACCTCATAAAGTCCGCCCAGCAATCCCTTTTCCGGTCGGCGGCGGATCAGAATGCGATCATCATCCTCGCGCCTTATCCAGAAGGCATAGCCAACCCGGGTCGGCTTTGGTTCCTTTTTGCGTTTCTTTGGCAAATCCGGGGCGATGCCTGACTTTCGCCCTTCGCAATCTGCCTGCCATGGGCAGATGCCACATGCCGGATTACGCGGTGTGCAGACCGTCGCCCCCAAATCCATCAGCGCCTGCGCATAGTCGCCCGGGCGATCTGATGGCGTCAGGGCAGCCGACTTTTCCTTGATCTCGGGTTTGACGTCAGGAAGCGGCGTTTCAAGCGCAAACAGGCGTGAAATTACCCGTTCGATATTACCATCGACCGGGCTGGCATGTTGGTTAAAGGCAATGGCTGCAACCGCACAGGCGGTATAAGGGCCGATGCCTGGCAGCTTCAGCAAGCCTTCCTCCGTATCGGGAAAAACACCCTCATATTCGGTCGCAACGACCTTGGCGCATTTATGCAAATTGCGCGCACGTGCGTAATAGCCAAGCCCCTGCCAGGCGTGCAAAACATCATCAAGGTCCGCGTTGGCAAGGTCAGTCACGGTTGGCCAGCGTTTCAGAAATGCGGCAAAATACGGCCCCACGGTCTGGACCGTGGTTTGTTGCAGCATGATTTCGCTTAGCCACACGTGATACGGGTTGGGCGTTTCGCCGGGCTCTGAGCGCCAAGGCAAGGTGCGATGATGACGGTCATACCACTCAAGCATGGTCTGAGCGAGGCGCTGGGTATCCTGATGGGTGAAATGCACGACGATCCCGTGTTATGTTGTTTTGAGGAACCAGAGTCTGGGTCCCGAAGTTACGCAGACCCTACGAAAGAAGCGGGCGTGAGCAAGAAAAAAGATACCGTCGATACGAAAAGCACCAAGGCGATAGATCAGGCAACTGCATCCCTTGCGGCAAAAAATGCGGTCAAAAAGAAACAGAAAATAACGCCGATGGGCAGTTCCGAACGTCGTATGGGGTTGCGCAATGTCGCGCCACTGGTTGGGAACCTTACCCGACCTTTGGTGCGCAAGCGCGGTTTCTTTCAGACCGAGATCATTCTGCATTGGGGCGAGATCGTCGGACGTGACCTTGAACAATTTACCATGCCGCTGAAATATACCCCGCCGCCCCGGGAAAGCATTGCTGGCGGTACGTTGCTGATCCGGGTTGTCGGGCCGGTCGCACTGGAACTGCAGCACCGCATGCCGCAAATTATTGAACGGGTGAACAGCTATTTCGGGTATCGGGCGATCAACAAGATTTCGATGCTTCAGGGGGATATATCGCGGCCGGAACGCACGGTTCATCGCCCGCCCAAAGCCCCGGAAGCCGATATTGACGCATCCCGCCAGGCCGATATCGAAAAAATAGAAGACCCTCACCTGCGAGACGTCCTGACCCGTCTTGGTCGTCACATTGCCGGGGCGACAGGGGGGCTGAAACCCAAAACCGGCAAAAAATAACGGGTCATTTCGGGTTTATGCCCGATAACCCATATCGAATCAGTTTCTTGAAATGAACGATCACGGAGTTGCCGCATTTTGTCGGCAACTTGGCGACTCGTTGGTGCGATAGCCGTTTTAGGGCGTGTGTTGACTCCCGCGCTGCAACAGGCTTGTAATCACAAAACTTTGTTTTAACGGAGGTTTCCTTGCTAAAGGCGGTTAAGTTTCTTACTGGTGCATTTCTGATGGCGCTTGGCGTTGCAAGTGCGCAGCAGGCACATGCAACAGAATGGAAAGAACATGTATTGGGCGATGCGAATGCACCGGTCACGATGATTGAATATGCATCTTTGACCTGTCCGCATTGTGCGTCGTTCCACAATGAGGTTCTGCCTGAGATCAAGGAAAAGCTGATTGATACCGGTAAGCTGAAACTCATTTACCGGGATTATCCGCTTGACGGTATCGCGCTGCGCGCGGCTGCAATTGCACAATGTGCTGGCGAAGGTCGCTATTTTGGTGTGCTTGGCATGCTGTTCAAATCCCAGATGACCTGGGCGCGTGCACAAGACCCGATCGCCAGCATCAAGGAAGTTGTGCGCTTTGGCGGCATGACTAGCGATGCGGTTGATGCCTGCATTGCCGATCAGGAACTGATTGATGGTATCGTGACCTCGCGCATGACCGGCGAACAGGAATTCAATGTTTCCTCGACACCAAGCTTCGTCCTTGATGGCGATACAATTGCCGGGTCGCGCGACGCAGAATTCTTTATCGACAAAGTCGAAGACCTTATCGACTAATGAAAACAAATCTGCCGGACACCGTTTTGTTTTGCGGTGTTCGGCAACAGGGGCAGAAGGTCGGACCGGGGGACATGATTGGTCCAGTTTAAATCGCTAAAGCTGACGGGGTTTAAATCCTTCGTCGATTCAACAGATCTTCTTGTTGAAGACGGGCTGACAGGTGTTGTCGGCCCGAACGGCTGTGGCAAATCCAATCTTGTCGAAGCGCTGCGCTGGGTGATGGGCGAAACATCGGCCAAGCAAATGCGTGGCTCGGACATGTCCGACGTGATTTTTGGCGGGACATCTTCCCGCCCTGCCCGGAATGTTGCCGAAGTCTCGGTGACCCTTGATAATAGCGAGCGCAAGGCGCCCGCGATGTTCAATGACTTCGAAATGCTTGAAGTTACCCGCCGGATCGAACGCGGTGGGGGATCGAACTATCGCGTTAATGGCAAGGACGTCCGTGCGCGCGATGTTCAATTGCTGTTTGCGGATGCCGCGACCGGTGCGCGATCGAACGCCATGGTTTCCCAAGGCAAAATCGGCGCGCTGATCGGGGCCAAACCGATCCAGAGACGTCTGATCCTTGAAGAAGCAGCCGGTATTACGGGCCTTCATTCGCGCCGCCACGAAGCGGAACTGCGTCTTAAAAATGCCGAACAGAATATGGAACGTCTTGAAGACGTTCTGTTGCAGCTTGATGGGCAGATTGCCAGTTTGCAAAAACAGGCCCGGCAAGCCGAACGCTATCGCAAGCTTTCCGAAAGCGTGCGTCAGACAGAAGCACTGCTGTTTCACATTCGCTGGACAGAAGCCCAAAAACGTCAGGAAGATGCGCGTGAATTGCTGGTCGCCGGTGAAAGTGCGGTACGCGATCTGACATCCTCGGTAACAGAGGCAACAACGGTTCAGGCCCATGTGTCTGCAAGCCTGCCCGATCTGCGTAAAAAAGAAGCCGATGCGGCTGCAGCCCTTCAGCGCCTTTTGATCGAGCGCGAAGGTCTTGATAAAGACAAAACCCAGATCGAAACCCAGATGAGCCAGCTTCGCGGGCGCATCCAGCAGATTGATGCCGACCTTGCACGTGAAGCCGAACTTGCCAGTGATGCGCAAGGTGCGCTGGAAAAGCTTAAAAACGAACGCGAAGAACTGAGCCAAGCTCAGGGTGGCGAGGATGATGAGCTGGATGAAGCGCGCGAAATGGCCGCCGAAAAGGCCATGCGCGTTGAAGAGCTTGAATCCGTAGTTGACGATATGACCAACAAGGTCGCCGAGGAAGAAGCCCGGCTCAAATCTGTCCAGCAGCGCCTAAGCGAATTAAATGCACGTCGCGCCCGCCTGACGGAACGTCATGACGAAGCGGTGGCAAAACTTGACGACATTCGCATCGAAGCCGACTTCACCGAAGCCCTTGAAGAAGCAAACGAGCATCTTGAAGAGTGCGAAGAGCTGTGTGAACAGCGCAAGATGGCGGTCGAAGAGGCCGAAATGCGCCTGGCTGAAATGCGGGATCGCGAAGACGGTCTGAAAACGGCTGAAAACGATGCGCGTGATGCTCTGCGCGATGTTGAAAGCCGCAAGGCCCGGCTGTTGGCCGAAGTTGAGGCGCTTGAAAGCCTGTTGCGTGGCGGGGATGACGATAAATATCCCGGTGTAATCGAAAATATATCAGTGCAAAGTGGTCTTGAGCTGGCAATGGCGGCTGCCCTTGGCGAAGACCTTGATGCGCCTGATGCCAGTGACGCCGCGATGCATTGGTTTGCGGTCGACCCGGCAACCGATGATCCAGCCTTGCCCGATGGGGTGACCGCCCTTGCAAAATATGTTGAAGCACCGGCGTTGCTGAACCGTCGCCTGTGGCAAATCGGCATTGTCGAAGACGAGGCAACCGGGAACTTTTTGGCCAAAACGCTTAAGGTCGGGCAACGTCTTGTATCGCGTGAAGGCGCGCTTTGGCGTTGGGACGGCTATCGTATTCTGGCTGGTGCCGAACTTCCGGCAGCGGTTCGCCTGCGCCAGCGAAACCGTCTTGAAGAACTGCGTACTGAGCTTGAAGAAGTCGATGCTGTGGTTGAAGCCGCAGCCGAGCGTGCTGAAATCGCCAGCGAAAATGTCGAACGCCTTGACGAAGAAATCGAGGCCGCACGTACTGCTGAACAAGAAGCACACCGGGCCGTGCGGGATGCGGAAAATACGGTGGCATCCGCCCGCGAAGAAATTGCCAATATCAAACGCGATGCCAGTGCGATTGAAAGCCGCCTTCAGAACGCCGAAGAGGCCGAAAAACGCGCACGGCAAGACCTTGATGAACTGATTGCCGAACAGGAAGAACTAGCAAGCCTGCCCGAAGAAAGCAGCGAAGGCCTGATGGAAATCAAGGCCGAATTGATTGAAAAACGTGCCAACCTGGCAGATGCGCGCGCCGACCAGATGGAAGCACGCAGCCTGCTTGAACGTATGCAAAGTGCGATGTCAGGTCGGCGCAAGCGTCTTGAATTTGTCGAAAACGAAATTGCCACCTGGAACGAACGTGCATCGGGTGCGGGCGAACGCGTTGCCGAGCTTCGCGAACGTCAGGAAGAAGCGCGGATGGAGATCGAAGAGCTTGAAGTCAAGCCTGAAGAGATCGAAGAACGCCGTGCGATCCTGTCTGACCGGATCGAGCTTTCCGATCAAACACGCAAAGAGGCTGCCGATGAATTGCAGCGTGCCGAAAACGCCTTGCGCGAAGCTGACCAGAACCTGAAAGAAGCCGAACAAAAATTGGCCGAAGCCCGTGAAGGTCGGGTGCGCTGCGAAGCCCTGCTTGAACAGGCAGAACAACATCGTCGCGACTTGATCGAACGTATTCGTGAACGGGTGAATGCCACACCGGATCAATTGGTTGAATTGGGTCAGATTGATCTGACCAAGGACCTGCCAAGCGAAGGCGATATTGAAGCCCGCCTGCAACGCCAGACGCGTGAACGTGAAAATCTTGGTGCGGTTAACCTGCGTGCCGAAGTTGAACTGGCCGAAATGCAGGAACAAAAAGACACGATGGTGTCTGAACGCGATGATTTGATTGCTGCAATTGAAAAGCTGCGCAATGGCATCAATCAGCTCAACCGCGAAGCCCGTGCACGTTTGAAAACGGCCTTTGACGAAGTTGACAAACATTTCCAGCAGTTGTTTGTCCGGTTGTTTGGTGGTGGTGGCGCGCATTTGATGCTGACCGAGGCAGATGACCCCCTTGAAGCCGGGCTTGAGATTTTGGCATCCCCGCCGGGCAAGAAACTGCAACATCTGTCGCTTCTTTCCGGGGGGGAGCAGGCATTAACCGCCGTCGCCCTGCTGTTTGCGGTGTTCCTGACCAATCCGGCACCGATTTGCGTGCTTGATGAGGTTGATGCACCGCTTGATGATGCCAACGTTGACCGGTTCTGCAAGCTGCTGGAGGCCATTGGCCGTCATGCCAATACCCGTTTCCTTGTGATCACCCACCATCGCATGACCATGGCGCGGATGAACCGCCTGTTTGGGGTGACGATGGCAGAACGCGGCGTATCATCGCTGGTATCCGTCGATCTGCATCAGGCAGAGGTCTATTCGAAAAAAGAACAGACCGAACTCGATTTCACCGGCTAAAGCACGTAGCGGTGCACAAATCCACTCAGCCGGACCTTCTTTCACCCTGCTGCGTCAAAGGGACTGATTTTTGTTGGTCCCCGCAGCATTAAACGATGCCCCGCATTGTCGTGCGTGCTGTGCCTCACCAAATGACACATCAAAGGCAAACAAAGTGACGCAGTTTTAAGGCTAGATGCCCTAAAGCGTGTTTCCGGACTCTTAATATTCTGATAGGGCCGGGGTGTTACACCTTAATGAAACTCATATTCTGCGAAGGCCCTGATGTCCCAAAAAGTACGCGAGCTCTACGAACAGTTCCCCTATCCGTTGCGTGACCCGCATCAGGAAAAAGACCGTTTGTTGATGCCACCGCTTGATACCCTGTCGCGGGTCAATCATTACTGCTTTGGTGGGGCGAAGAACTTTGACGAAGGTTTTCGTGCACTTGTCGCAGGCGGTGGTACTGGCGATTCCATGATCTGGCTTGGCGAACAATTGCGCGATGTTGGCGGTACTGTCACCTATCTTGAGCCGTCCGGGGCCAGCACAAAGGTGGCGCGATCACGGGCCGAAGCGCGTGGTTTGACCAACGTTACTTATGTAAACCAAACGATCTCGGAGTTTGCAAAATCCAAACCTGAACCATTTGATTACATCAATTGTGCGGGGGTTTTACACCATCTGGAAAACCCCGAAGAAGGCCTGCGTGATTTGACGTCGGTTCTGAAGGCCGATGGTGCTTTGGGGGTGATGGTTTATGGCCAGCACGGTCGGCTTGCAGTGACGGAATGGCGCAAAATGATCAAACCGCTGTTGGCAGGCAAGGATTTGACAGAGCAATTGGCGTTAACCCGAACGCTGTTGTCATCACTTCCCGAAGATAACATGCTGCTTAAACTGGGCGGTGGTCCGGGGTTTATCAAAGGGTTGCTTGAAAACGATCCGGAAATTGTCGATCTGCTGCTTCATCCGGTTGAATGCGCTTATGATGTTCATGGGGTCTATGATTTTGCTGCGTCTGCTGACTTGCATGTGGCAGCATTTACCGGGTTCTTTGGGTTTGGCGGCACCGGAAAGGCTCATTACAGCATTGAAAATCTGGTGCGTGATCCTGTTGTGCTGCGCGACCTTGGGGCAAAGCCGTTGCGTGAACAACAGGCTTTTTGTGAACGGTTTAGCGGGGCAATGCCGCTTCATGCGTTTTACCTGACCCGCAAAGACAAAGCACAAAGTGCGGATATCTTGCCCGATGCGGAACGTGCGCCCTATTTCTTTGTGCCGCCAAACGAGACCTTCTTTGATGATCTGAGCACATTGGCCGGTCAGCCCGTTTTGATAGAGGATGGCAGTGGGAATGCCGTGGATCTGACCGGTGGGCCGGATTTGGCGCGTCTGCTGTCTGTTTTTGACGGAAAGAATTCTGTTGCGCAGCTTGTGGCGATTTTGCGTGACGAAATCCTTGATACCCAGCCGATTGATATGAATTCAATTGCCATCAACACGTTGGGTGCGGTGTGGGCGTTGTTCCATAAGTTCGACTGGATGTTGGCAGCCAATCCGGATGGTTGGCAAAAAGTCGATGGGGAAAGAACGCTTAGTGTTCGCAAGCAATAACACCTTGATGACCTGGTGGGGCGAAGGGTGCCTGTCAGATTTCGTGAATCGGGTTTTCACAATGGGATAAATGCACCGACTTTTTCCTGTTTTGCCGTAAACGGTGTTTTACGCGGGCAATTTACCGGGTTGGCGGGAAAATCATGGAAATTGTTGTCGGGGGCCAGAAGGGGCGTCAAACAGGCAGGAATCAAGGGAAACTGCCGGTTGCGGATGATGTTGCCGTAGCACGGATAACCGTGATGACTGCGACTATTGCCTAACTTCAAAAGTGTTTTCCTTCACATTTTGTGGATTAAGGCATTGAAGTAAATTGATTTATAGTCATTTTGATGGGTGGGGAAAGGCCGGGTTTTACAGCTTGACAGCCCATGGGGTGCTAAGTATGTTGCCCGCGCATTTCCTTGCGACGTCTGCAGGGCTGCCACAGCGGGGTTCACCACAATGAGCGATGATAAAGATCGCGCTTCATTAGAAGAGCTTGAAAGCAAGTTGGCCGCCGTAAAAGGCAAGCGTGAAGAATTGCACAGCCCGAACCGGGCGACTGGCAAACCATCCCAAGGGATGGCGCTTGGCATGAGGATTTCGGCGGAAATGATCGCTGCGGTTCTTGTTGGCTTGCTGATTGGCTGGGCGCTGGATCGGGTGCTTGATACGACACCTTGGCTGATTGTTCTGTTTGTCTTTCTCGGAGCAGGGGCTGGAGGTTTGAACGCTTATCGCGTTGCCAAGGGATATGACAGTGCTGTCGGACTTGGTCGTGCGATGAGGGAGCGCAAGCAGGGGGACGAGGATTGACCTCGAAGCCTGATAATATTGAGCGAGGATTACGGTGGCTGGACCGCTAGAGCAGTTTGAAATCAAACCCCTGGCCGAACTTTCGGTTGCTGGTATTGATATTTCCTTCACCAACTCCGCACTCTGGATGGTGTTCGCAGCCGTTCTGGTAACCTGCTTCATGACGCTGTCGATGCGTCGTGGTGCATTGGTTCCGGGGCGCTGGCAGGGTGCTGCCGAGGTGATGTATGAGTTCGTCGCCAATATGCTCAAGGACAACGTTGGCAGTGCCGGGCGCAAATATTTCCCGTTCATCTTCACGCTGTTCATGTTCGTTATGTTCGGGAACCTGCTTGGCATGATCCCGCACAGCTTCACATTTACGAGCCACATCGCAGTTAACTTTGCGCTGGCTTTGGTGATTTTCATTGGTGTGACGGTCATCGGCTTTATGCGTCATGGTACGCATTACTTTCGGATGTTCTTCCCCGAAGGCGCGCCGATTGCGACCGCGATCATTCTGGTCCCGATTGAAATCATCTCCTATTTCTCTCGTCCGTTCAGCCTGGCGATCCGACTGTTTGCAAACATGACGGTTGGTCACATCATGCTGAAAGTTATCGGTGGGTTCGTCGGCCTGATTGGCATTCTTGGCGTGCTTCCCTTTGCGTTGTTGACGGGGATTACTGTTCTGGAGTTCGGCATTGCTGCGCTTCAGGCTTATGTGTTCACAATTCTCACCTGCATCTATCTCCATGATGCAATCCACATGCACTGATGTGTGTGGTTTGGTGTGATCTCTTCTGATTGCCTTTAAGAAATTCGAAAGGGTGAAGTTATGGAACTCGATGCTGCTAAGATGATCGGTGCTGGCCTGGCTGCTATTGGCATGATTGGTGCCGGTATCGGTGTTGGTAACATCTGGTCGAGCCTGATTGCGACTGTTGGCCGTAACCCGGCTGCAAAAGGCGACGTGGAACTGTATGGCTGGATCGGCTTTGCCGTTACCGAAGCTATTGCACTGTTCGCACTTGTCGTTGCGCTGATCGTTCTGTTCGTCTAATCGGCGCCTTTTGAGCGAATACTCGGCCCGGCGAGGGTCCCCCTCGCCGGTGTCGTTGAATTCGGGAGTAGGCTATGCCGCAGTTTGATATTGCGACGTTCTCGGAACAGATCTTCTGGCTGTTCGTTATTTTCACCATCTTGTATTTCTTGATGTCGAAAATTGCGCTGCCGAAGGTCGGTGAAGTTCTCGAACGCCGTCAAAAAAACATCGAAGACAATCTTGGCAAGGCACGGGCGTTGAAAGACGAAACCGATGCCGCCATCGCGAAGTACGAGGCTGCCCTGGCAGAAGCTCGTGATGCCGCTCAGGCTGATATTCGCGAAGCGTCGGAAAAGGCTGCTGCAGAGCAGGCTAAGAAAACCGAAGCAATGGTCAAGAAGCTGTCTAAAAAGACATCTGATGCCGAGAAGGCTATTGCGGATGCAAAAACGGACGCAATGACGGGTGTTGCAGAAGCAGCATCGGAAATCGCCCGCGAAGCAACCGACAAACTTATCGGTGTCAAGGTTCAGGCCAAAACTGCCGACAAGGCTGTTTCGGCAATCGTAGGAGAGTAAGACAATGGCAACCCAAGAGGTTACTTTCCTTACCGATCCATACACCTGGACCACGCTTTCTTTCGTGCTGGTCGTTGGCTTTGGCGGTTTCAAAGCCGTTAAAGGTATCTCCGCTGCGCTTGATAAACGTGCAGAGAAGATTTCCAACGAACTGGACGAAGCACAGCGTCTTCGCGAGGAAGCCCAAGAGCTTCTGGCCAACTATCAGGCCAAACAACGTGAAGCGCTTAAGGAAGCTGACGAAATCCGTGCGCATGCCAAGGCTGAGGCCGACCGTATGCTCGAGAGCGCCCAGGCAGAGTTGAAAGCGGCCCTTAAACGCCGTGAACAACAGGCTCTGGATCGTATCTCCAATCTCGAAAGTCAGGCTATCGCTGAAGTTCGTGCGCATGTCGCCGAAATCGCAGCCAAGGCCACCACCGCTCTTGTTTCTGACAAGGTTTCCGGTGCAAAGGCAGACGAGTTGGTTAACAGCGCGATCGCGGAAATCAAAGTTCGTCTGAACTGATTTTTTCCGGTTTCCGGAAACGCGAAAACCCCGCAGCATTGCTGCGGGGTTTTTGTTTTTCTGTTTAATCGTCGCCCTTGTGGGTGACGGTCTGACGCCAAGTTGCGTTAACCACGATTATGCGCTCCATCCAGATCAAGGTCGGGGCCAACTGGAACAACGCCTGACGGGTTCACCGACGGGTGGCTTTGATAGTAATGGTTCTTGATGTGATCCATGTGGACTGTTTCCTTAACACTAGGGTGTTGATAAAGCGCCTTGGTGTAGTTCCATAAATTGGGATACTCGTGGAGCATCTGCCGATTGCATTTGAAATGCCCGTGATAAACCGGGTCAAAACGGACCAATGTCGGAAACAGCCGCCAGTCGGCCTCTGTGAGCTGATCACCAGCAAGGTAACGTTGCTGGCCAAGGCGGTCTTCAAGCCAGTCTAGCGTGCCAAAAAGGGCCGTAATGGCTTCTTCGTAAGCTTTCTGGCTGGTGGCGAACCCTGATTTATAGACGCCGTTATTGACATCGGTATAAACGCGCGCATTTACGGCATCAATTTCATCGCGCAGATGGTCGGGGTAATAGTCGCCTTCGCCAGCTCCGACACCATCAAATGCACTATTGAACATTCGGATGATTTCAGCGGATTCATTGCTGACCAATTTGTTGGTTTTTTTATCCCACAAGACAGGGACTGTGACCCGACCGGTGTAATCGGCCAAAGCATCGGCATAGACCTGATACAGGAAGTCACGATCAGCAAGATCATCAGCCAGACCAGCGTCACGATCGAACTGCCAACCATTATCCCCCATGTGCCAATGCACGACAGAGACCGATATCATATCGCCAAGCCCCTTAAGCGCCCGGAATATTAAGGTGCGATGTGCCCACGGACAGGCATAGGACACATAAAGATGATAGCGCCCGGCTTCTGCCGGGAACTCTGCCTCCGGGTCGGGTGACAGCCAGTTTCGAAATGCAGAATCCTGACGTTTGAATTTGCCATCACGATTTTTGGCAAGCAGCGCTTCGGTTTGCCATTCGCCGTTTACGAGTTGTCCCATCTTGGTCCTCCGCAGTCCGGTTTGCCAAACGCTGGGATGGGGTTTGGTGGTTGTACCGGACAGTTGAATTTGCTGTTGGGATCATTGTCTTCATTCCCGCATTGAACGCAATCCGCTGTTGTGACATTTATTTGTTTCCTTTTGCGCAACAGTCAGGTTGTGCAGTGATCAGGAGAACAGCGATGTTGATCGGCAATCTGGACGGTATGACGGTTTTCGCCCGCGTGGTCGAAGAACAGAGTTTTTCCGGTGCTGCGCGCAAACTTGGCATGTCCAAATCAGCGGTCAGCAAACATGTGACCAAGCTTGAAGACAGTCTTGGCATTCGCCTTTTAAACCGTACCACTCGTCGGCTGAGCCTGACGGATGCCGGGTCGACGTTCTATCAGCACTGCGCGCGCGTGGTCGAAGAAATCGAAACGGCTGAACATGCATTAACCGACTTGCGCGGCACGCCACGGGGAACGCTGCGCGTGTCTGCACCGCTGACTTTCGGGCAGATGTATATGCCGCAACTGGTCACGGAATTTATGGAAAAATATCCCGGGCTTCATGTCGATATCCATTTGGCAGACCACATGGTTGATCTGGTGGCCGAAGGCATTGATATGGCTGTACGGATTACGCGGCTTAAGGATTCAAGTCTGATTGCGCGCAAACTTGCCGAATTTACCGGCCACGTGGTGGCATCACCGGACTATCTCGCTCAATATGGCGAACCCAAAACTCCGCAGGAATTGACCGAACATAGAACGATTTCCTATACAAACATTCCCAGTCCCAATATCTGGGATTTTGAAGGACCCGAAGGTCAGGTCTCGGTTCGGATCAATCCGGTGATGTCGTGCAATAACGGCGAGTTTACATCAATTGCCGCCATCCGCGGGCTTGGCATCGCGCGCGAACCGGAATTCATCGTTGCAGAAGCACTGCGGGAAGGGCGCCTTGTACCGATCCTGCAAGATTATGATCCGCTTAGTCGTGGCGGGATTTACGCGGTTTATCCCGAACGCCGCCATCTGCCCAGCAAGGTGCGCGTCTTTATTGATTTCCTGGTCGAGAAATTCAAAGGCGGTCTGTGTAACTTTCACAATGACGCCTGTGTTGAATATCGCAAAGGACGGGGGCGTCAGCGCCCGACACCGTGATCACTTGCTTTCAATTCGCCAGCCCAGCAAACAGATCGCCCCGACCAAAAGGGCAATCAACGGAATGGGCAACAAACTGGTAATTCCGCCAATCACGGTCTTGAGGCTGTTGGTTTCAACAAATCCTGCCCAATTGCTGCCATGCCAGACGCGGTCTTTCGGAACGTGGCGGAAGTCCGGAAGACCATCTTCGATCCGCCCGATATATCCGTTATTGTGATCGACCAGACTGCTCAGAAGGTCAGGCGTTGAGTTGGTATTCTGGGTTTCGGCAGTCAACACGTCACGATCAACATGTAAGGCCGACTGGCTGTGGTTGTCCTGATCACGAACCCGAACCCTGATCAGTCCGCGCGTCGAAATCGGAACGGTCGCCTGCCAGGTTTGGTCTGGAAGCTGTTCAAAGGGGGCGTTGATCTGCTGACCGGTTTCAGGGTTGATGACGCTGGCGGTTTCGGGCGGTGCGCCGATTTTGCGCCAATTCAGGATCAGGCTGTCACCATCGGGGCTGCGTTCGGTGCGGACTGTGTTTTCATCAAGGGCCGGTTCCTTCATCAGCCAGTGTGACAGGCGGCGCAACAGTTCTGCCACGGGCCCACCGCCATCATGTCCGCGCTGCCACAGCCACATCTGATCGGAACTCAGCATCGCGACACGGCCTTCTTCCACCCGTTGCATGGTCAAAAGCGGCATGTCGTCGACGCCGGTCAAAAGGGTCATCGCATCCGGATCAGAAACCCGTGTTTCGATTTGGCGATACCAATGCCCCCATTTCGGCGGGGTGCTTGGTGATCCTGCAATCGCAGTTGTGACCGGGTGCAAGCGACCGGCCTGGTTTACGCGTGGCACAAAGGGTTGTTCGACAACGCGCCCGGTGGGAACAGCAGGCATCAAGTCGTTTAGTGCCGTGCTTGAAAGTCCGTCGATACCAACATATTCCGGGCCGGCGACAACAAGTGCAGCCCCACCCCAACGGACGAAATCAACGACCTTTTCAAGGTAGTGCGGCGGCAGAACCCCGCGCATCTGATAGCGGTCAAAAATGATCAGATCAAACTGGCGCAGGCGGACTTCAAACAGATCACGGATTGGAAACGGGATCAGGGCCAGTTCATTGATCGGGGTGTCGTCGCCCTTTTCTGGTGGGCGCAAAATGGTGAAATGGACAAGATCAACACCGGGATCGGCACGCAAAAGGTTACGCCATGCCCGCTCACCTGGATGGGGTTCACCAGACAACAGCAAAACACGCAGACGGTCACGCACGCCCGTGGTTTCAAGGATCAATCGGTTGTTGGCTTTGTCGGTTTCGTCGGCCAGCGTATCCATCCGCAGTTCGGCGAGAACCGAACCCGCATGGGGTACGGGAATGGTGACGCGTTGTTGTTCGTTGGCAGGCAGGATTAGGTTGCTTTCGGTGCCATCTTCCAACAGCATTTGAACCGGGATTGGTGTGCCTTGGGCCAGTTGGGGATCAATGGCCTCGATCATGAAATCGGCATTCTTGCCGACAATGCCATAATCCGCACTTTGGCGGATCACCAGGCGGCGATCACGTTCATCGCGTCCACCACTGATCAGAACATGCAACGGTGCATCAAGATCAAGGCTGTTGGGTACATCGTGAACCTGACCATCGGTGATCATCATAACACCGCCCAGCCGTTCACGCGGCAAACCGCCCAGCAACCGGTCCAGCACGGCAAACATCCGGGTGTCGGCTTCGCCCGATACATCTTCAAACCGCAATTCGACGGATGGATTATCTGCAAACGTGTTGCGCAATTCTTCGATTGCCATGTCGGTTTGCGCGGGGCGATCTGCAATGCGTTGGCTGGCGGATCGGTCGACAAGAACCAGAACGATGTCGCTGAGTTTTTCACTTTCGCGGTCAGTAAATTGTGGCGCCAGAAGAGTCAGTAAAACCAGTACCATCACAACCGCGCGCCAAACCGTGCCGCGCAACTTGAAAATGGTGAACAGGATGACCGAAGCCAAACATGCAACAGCGAGAATTTGCAGGATGCCAACATCCAGCAAAGGCGAAAATTGAAGATTTTGCCATCCCTGATTCATCGCCCCAACCTTTCGAGAATGGCGGGGATATGAACCTGATCGCCCTTGTAACTGCCAGTCAGGGCATACATCACCAGATTGACGCCAAAGCGATAAGCCATTTCGCGTTGACGCGGCGAGATGTCTTCTGAACGCGCTTCATCGCGCCCTTCGGGAATGATCCATGCTGATGCCCAGTCGTTGCCACCAAACAGAACGGATGCAACGCCATCAAGACGCTGACTGGGCCGGGCATCAAGCCACAAGGGTTCGGAAAACCGCCCAAAGGCATGATCAAGCAAATAGAAGCTGCGAAACAGGATGTGATCGCTTGGCGCACGGTCAAGAAGAGGAACCTCAAGACCTGCCAAAAGCCGCCGCAGGCGGGCAGGCTGAACTTCGCGGTCGCGACTGTCGATCAGTATCATCCCGCCATTATTGAGATAGCGGTTCAACCGGTCTTGTGCGCGCTCGGAAAACGGCTGCTGCCCATCGACCAGGGGCCAGTAGATCAGGGGATAGAAACTCAGTTCATCGGTTTCGGGGTTAATGGCATCAACCGTATTTAAATCCGCTGCACTGCGTCGACGCAGGATTTCTGTCAGGCCGGTCATTCCCGCCCGGCTCAGGCGATCGACTGGGGCATTGCCGGTTTCAAGATACGCCAGACGGGGTTGCAAGGCGGCTTCCTGAAGCGTGGCCGCCTGCGCCGGAGAAACCCCTGATAGGGCCGTAAAGGCACCTGCCACCCCGGTAACGGTTGCCACGAACAGGATGGAAGTCAGGGCGTTGCTGCGGCGGTTGCGACGCAATGAAACATGATTGAGCACCAGCAGGATCAACGCATCAAACAACAACAGGATGAAAGCGGCAAAAAGACACAGTGCCGCGAGATCAATCTGGCTTTGCGCCATGATTTCACGGCTGCTGATGCCCGGTGGCCACACGATATCCTTGCCGATGTTTGACAGTGACGGGCCAAGATTCAAGGCAACGGCCTGACCGTTCTGCCCATAAATGCCCGGCGGGTGACGTGGGTTGGGCGTTGGCAACGGGGTTTGAACGGGCAGGATCAGGGCATCGGGCTGATGGGGGCGGCCAAAGCCATCAAGAATGGTTTGGGGCGGCAGGCTGGTGCGCAGTTCCGCATCGCTTCGGTTGCTGGGGCTGGCAAGTGGCAGGATTTGTTGCCACAGCTCCACAAACAGGCCTGACATCGGAAGGTTCGACCAATCAGCCCAGGGCGTAACGTGAAACAGAACAACTCGGCCGGAATTGCGCGGCGTGCTGGTGATAAGCGGCGTGCCATCGGTCAGTCTTGCCCATGTTTTACTGACAATATCCGGGTCTGGTTCTGCCAGTAGTTGGCGGTTGACCGTGATGTCATCAGGCACGGAAATGCCGTGAAACGGGCTGTTTTCGGGGAAATCAAGCAGGCGTTTGGGCTTTTCCCAGGACATTGACCCACCGAAATCCCGGTTGCCCAGGCGCAAGGTGACCGGCAGGAAATCCTTGCCAATCTGGCTTGAACTATCCCCGGCAAACCGAACCAGCATCCCGCCATCATTTACCCAGCGTTCAAGAGCTTTGAATTGGCTGCCCAATCCCGAAATCGCCCCGGCCGAAACCAGAACGTCGACCTTGGTTTCAAGCAAGGTGCCAAGTGGAGCATATGTCACATCGGCATAAGGGGAAATGGCCCGATCCAGAAAGAAATATTGGTCGGATAAAACACCCGGACTGTCGCCGGAACTGACAATCACGCCTACACGGCGTTGCTGCCATCGTGCGCCCGTCTGAAACATCGTCGCGGCACTTTCCATACCCTCTATGCTGACGGATTGAATGGCGTTGGAGATGTCACTGGGCAAAAGGATCGTCGCGGTGCTCTGGTCGGTGTTTGGGGCCAGTTCTACGGTATGGCGCAACAAGACAGTGCCGCGCTCACCACGTGCCAGAAGGTTCACATTGCGCGGCAAATCGGTTTGGTTATGGGCAAGGGTTGCCACCATACCGGTACGTGATCGCCCAAGCGACTGGATGGCAATACGGTCACTTACAAGAGGCCCGATTGTTGTGATGGGGGCGATATCAAGCAATTCTGATGCGATTTCTGCCTTGCCGGGACTGTCCATCTGACCCGTAAGCCACAAAATGCTGCCGATTGCCCGGTTCATTTCGGGACGTTCTGAAATCATATCCGACAGGGCATTATAGTCCGATGGCCAAGGGCGCGGTTGCAGCCGGTCAAACAGGGATTTGGTTTCATTCGGGGATACTGGCCCGATGATATCAGGAAGCTTCCATGTCGATGCACCAGCGGCCTCGGGTGCTGTTTGCGCGACATATACAGTTTGCAGATCAAATCGCGCCTGATTGGCAATCTGTTCCAGCGCGGCACGGTATTGGCGCCAATTGGGGGCACTGTCCCATCCATTATCAGCGATGATCAGGATTGCGCCATCGCTGCTGGCGAAATCATTGCGGTTCATGACCGGGCGTGCAGCAGCAATGATCAACAGGGTGATGATCAAACAGCGCAGGATGGTTTGCCACAGTGGCGCGCGCTGGATATCGCGGCGCTGGCTTTTAAGGCCACGCAACAAACGGGCAGCAGGAAAAACAATGTTCCTGGGCGAACGCGGGGCCGATCTGATCAGCAGCCAGACAATTGGCAGTACCATCAGGCCTGCCAGCATCGCAGGATACAGGAATGTGATGGCCGACAGGCTCATGACATCTCCTGGCTGTTGTGGTGATGCAATGTCGGGCGACCGCGCCCGTTTGATCCGCTTTGATTTTGCCGTTGGCTTAAGTGTTGATACAGCGCAAGCAGGGTCGGGCTGACACTTTCGGATGTGACGTGCCGATCATACAGCCAGTTGTTCTGGCGTGCTGCATCGCGGACGGTTGCACGCCATTTCTGCGCACGTTTCTTGAAACCATCAGCAATGTCTTCAAATTTTTCGCTGCGGAAGATCATCTGGTCGTCCGTATCGAATAGATCAACCCGTCCCTGAAAGGGGGGGGATATTTCCGCAGGGTCAAGAATTTGAACCAGCGCACCGTCGTTCTGATATTGACCAAGACGCCGGATGGCGCGGCCTGTTTTCTCGCCCGCGTCAGAGAGTTCAAGAAAATCGCCAAGGATCAGAACAGAATGTTTTCGGCCGGGGTGAATGTTTGCGCCGTGCTTGGAAATGTTTTGCGGGCTTGCCATCATTGCATGGGCCAGCTTTTCAAGATGTTCTGCCGATGTAATGCGCGTGCGTTCACCATCAAATGTCCCAACCGTCTCTCCATTGCGGATCAGAAGGTCTGCCAGCGCGATGGAAATGATCAGGGTGCGTTCGGCCTTGGATGGCAGGTTGTCATGCGATGCCCAATGCGTGGATGGGGAAAGAACCGGCCAAATCCAGTAATTGTGACTGGCCTGCCATTCTGTCTGGCGAATGAAGGTGTGCTCGCTGCGTGCAGAGCGGCGCCAGTCAATCTGATTGGTCGGGTCGCCTGGAACATAGGGGCGAAACTGCCAGAAATCGCTACCTGGACCAACCTTGCGATTGCCATGCAGGCCGCCTCGCAGACTGATAGCCGTTCTGCGCGACTCGTCAATCAATTGGGGCAGTCGTGCCGCAAGGGCGCGGGCGGCAGCGACATGATCATGCACGCCGGTGGGAACCAATTAGCTGTTCTCCTTAAGGTGGGTAAGCGCATTGGTAATCAGCCCCTTGGCGGTAAAGCCTTCTGCACGTGCCCCGTATGTCAGACCAAAGCGATGGCGCAACACGGGAACTGCAAGTTCTTCGATATCTTCGACAGAGGGGGCGAAACGACCAAATAGCATTGCCCGTGCCCGGCACGCCAGCGACAAGGCCTGTGCGGCACGCGTGCCCGGACCCCAGGCAACATTGTCGCGAATATCAACAAGTGTGGTGCTTTCCGGGCGGCATTCGCGGCACAGGGCGATGATGGTGTCCAGAACCCGGTCAGGCATCGGCAGGCGCCTCACAAAATCCTGTGCTTCGATCAGATCATCGGTCTGAAGAACCTGACGCGGTCGGGCCGGATAGCGACTGGTGGTCTCCGTCACGATTTTGCGTTCTTCATCGGCATCCGGGTAACCAAGACGAACTTCAAGCAGGAAACGGTCAAGCTGGGCTTCGGGTAGCGGATAGGTCCCTTCCTGTTCAAGCGGGTTCTGGGTCGCCAAAACATGGAATGGTTTGGGGAGTTTGTGGCTATAACCTGCGACCGACACTTCGCGTTCCTGCATCGCTTGTAGCAATGCGGACTGGGTACGCGGGCTGGCGCGGTTGATTTCATCGGCCAGAAGCAACTGGCAGAAAACCGGTCCCTTGATAAAGCGAAACGCGCGTTTGCCATCGCCACCTTCTTCTAGCACTTCAGACCCCAGAATGTCGGCAGGCATCAGGTCGGGGGTGAATTGAACACGTTTGTCCAGCAGGCCAAGTACTTTGCCCAAAGTGTGCGCAAGCAATGACTTGCCAAGGCCCGGCGCACCGACCATCAGAACATGCCCACCTGATAAAATACCGATAAGTGTTTGCTCTATGGCATCATTCTGCCCAAATATAATGCTAGAAACCATTTTGCGGGCTTCGCCAAGTCGTGCGACACATTCGTCCAGACGAGTCGCATCGCGTTCCAGACTACTCTCCTGGGAGAAACCCATTTCTTCGGGAAATTTTGGCGCGTTTGTCATGGCTGGGACTGTGCTTCCTATGTTGCAGTGCAGGCACCGACAGGTTGAAGAACGCAGATGAATCTGAGTACGCAAAACGGGAAAACGTCTGTTTCAGGATCAACTCTACAGCATGAATGAAAACCAAAAAACCACCGATCTCGCCGAAAAGTTGTGGACGCGCCTGAGGGGCCAAAAGCCTGATACCGGGCGGCATCCCCAAATCTGTGGCGATATCCCTATGTCTATAGGTCGGGATGGAACCTGGTTCTATCAAGGTGGCCCGATTGGTCGAATTGAATTGGTGAAACTTTTTTCTTCCGTGTTGCAGCGTGACGAGGAAGGCGGGCACTGGTTGGTAACCCCGGCCGAAATGGCCCGGATTGAGGTTGAAGATGTCGCCTTCATTGCTGTCGAGATGCAAAATGACGGCAGCGGCAAGGATCAGAAAATCCGGTTTCGGACCAATATTGACCAGTGGGTCGAGCTTGATAAGGATCATCCGCTGCGTGTTGAACATGATCCCGATACGGATGAACCGTCACCCTATGTCGGGTTGGAACGCGGGCTTGAAGCACGTTTGAATCGTGCGGTTTTCTATCAGCTTGTCGAACTGGCCGATGAAATAAGTGACCCTGATAACAACATGATCCGTATTGGTGTATATAGTCATGGTCATTTCTTTGAGATCGGTCAGATGGAGGCATCTGAATGACACCCGAAGACATCATCGCAGCCCTTGGGGCGCCACGCGGCAATGTCTTGCAACGCCGTGGCGACCATGCTGTCGATTATCCCGGTTCCAAATCCCGCGCGCGTGCCTTCGCCGAAGGTGAACTGGTTTCGCGTCCCGCTGCAGTCCTTGTACCGTTGGTCAAACGTGAAACTGGCTTGCATGTCATCCTGACACGAAGGACAGATCATCTAAGCGATCATGCAGGCCAGATCAGCTTTCCCGGCGGTCGCCAGGAAGACGTGGACGCCACACTTGAAGAAACCGCCCTGCGCGAAACCGAAGAAGAAATCGGTCTTGGACGCCAACACATCGATTTGATTGGCCGGATTGATGATTACTATACGGTGACGGGCTATCAGGTGACGCCGGTAATCGGGCTTGTAACCCCGCCCTTTGACCTGCAACCAGACGACTATGAAGTGGCCGAGGTCTTTGAGGTGCCACTTGGCTTTATTCTTGATCCGCGAAACCAAAAACTTCAAACCGTGACATTTGAAGGGGCGCGCAGACGCTATTTTGCGATCCCTTATCGTGAATATTACATTTGGGGCGCAACAGCCGGAATGCTGGTAAACTTCAGTGAAGTCATCCGCGCCCATGCGCCTTCATTGCAACCTTAATCCGAATATTGGGATAGAGCCTTATGTTGCGACAAATCATCCAGATCGGCCTTCCTTTGATCCTGCCCTTTGTGCTTTATGGGTTGTGGCTGAAATGGGCGCGTCTCAAAGCCATCCGCGAAGGCCATGATATCGTCCCCCCTTGGAATAAGGGCCCGTGGTTGCTGCTGTTTGCGGCCGGGGTCGCGTTAACCGCAGCAATCCTGATCTTCACCGCATTGGGGACTGGTGCACCGCCAGATTCCATTTATCATGCGCCGGTATTGCGCGATGGTGTGGTTGAGCCGGGCTATTTCGAACCCAAGGAATAGCGTCAATCACCGCAATCACGATTGGATAGTAAAGCATGTTGCCTTTCATAGGCGACAATCAGGGCAAGTATGACAGCACTCGAAGCAACCGGTAGATTGCGGCCATACGGGATTATGGTTGCCGATGACACTGCCCGCGTTTTTGACGCCATAGCGCAGCACGGCGGACGCGCGCGTTTTGTCGGCGGTGTGGTGCGCGATGCATTGCTTAAACGTGATCTGATCGACGTTGATATTGCCTGTGATCTTCCCCCCGAACAGACCCAGACAGCACTTGAAAAGGCGGGTGTTCGTGTCATCCCCACCGGGCTGAAACATGGAACCGTCACCGCAATCACCGAGGCAGGGGCCTACGAGATCACCACCTTGCGCGTTGATGTGCTGACCGATGGGCGCCATGCCGAAGTCGCCTTTACCGACAGCTGGCTGGAAGATGCCAAGCGCCGTGACCTGACCTTTAATGCCATTTATTGCGATCTGGACGGCACGGTTTACGATCCGTTTGATGGGGAAACCGACCTGCGTGATGGGCGGGTGCGATTTATCGGGGTTGCCGAAAGCCGGATCGCCGAAGATTTTCTGCGCATTTTGCGGTTTTTCCGGTTTCAGGCGTGGTTTGGACGTCCGCCTATTGATCCAATCGGGGCGGAGGCATGCCGTAATGCCGCGAAGGGCCTTCTGGATATATCGGTTGAGCGCATTCGTGATGAATTGTTCAAGCTACTGGCGTCGCGAAGCCCGGCCAGCACAATTGGCGACATGATCGGCTTTGGGGTTCTGCCGGTTATTCTGCCGCAGCTGACACATACCGATTGTCTGCGCATCATGCAGTGGCTTGATAGCACAGCCTTGGCCGATCCAACGGTCCGGCCCGATCCGCTGCGGCGTTTGGCGGCCCTGTTTTCATCCAACGGTGCAGATGATGACGACAAGGGCCAAGAAGACAATCTGGCAGCCGCAGAGAAATTTGCACGCGGCTTGCGCCTGTCAAACGAAGAAACCGGCCGCTTTGCCGGCATGGTTGCACATGCGCCCTTGATCCACCCGAAAATGCCAGACGATACCATTCGCCGCGATTTGTATCGGATGGGGGCGACAGCATTCCGCGATGCGGTTTTGTTGGCTTGGAGCACGCGGGCCGCCGTTCCGCCGCGCTGTAGTTCAGCGGAAAACGAAAAATGGAAAACTTTGTTGCAAGCTGCAAAAAATTGGCAACCGGTCAAATTGCCCATACAAGGACGCGATATCCTCGATGCGAGGCTTGCCCCGGCAGGTCCGCGTATTGGTGAACTGTTAAAACAGGCTGAGGAATATTGGCTTGATCATGCGTTTGCACCGGATCGGAATGAATTGATGACATATCTGGCACGCCAATCACCGGCGCGCAAAAAGGAGACGAAATGAGCGCAAGCGCAACGGGACATCGGATTTGCTGTTTTGGTGACAGTCTGGTTAATGGCGTTCGCGATCAGGAAAAGGGCGGCTGGCCTATGCGTTTGGCACGACGTCTGTTGGCTGACGCCGGGCGCGAAACCACGATTTATAACCTTGGTATCCGGGCTGAAACGTCAGAAGGGCTCAAGACCCGCTGGCTGGAAGAAGCAGAACGGCGCATGGTTGCTGATTTCCCGACCGTTTTGATGTTCAGTTTTGGCGTAAATGATGCCAATCATGCTGAAGACCGCGGCGAAGAAACCACCATGCGGGTATCACCGGCGAAATCTGCGGCCAATGCCGCAGAGATTATTGGCGCGGCTTCCAAACTTGCGCCAACCCTTTGGATTGGACCTCAAGCCGTGATTGATGGCAGCAAATCCAGTCAGGAAATCAATCAGCGCCTGGAAGGGATAAACCAGATTTATCTGGAAACCGCACGCGGCTTTGATGTGCCCTATCTTGATCTTCATGCGACGACACTGGCCGATGAAACATGGCAGCGCGCATTGCGGCGCGGCGATGGTTATCACCCCGACAAGGCGGGTTATGATCGTGTGGCCGAACTGATTTGGGATTGGGATGGTTGGCAAAATGCCCTTGGTCTGAATGATCCGTCGTCCTGATACTCAGGCAAGGAAATCCACGACCTGTCCACGGCCCCCGGCGGTATTGCTTGCGGTCGCGTTTGCCGATCCGTTTGCGCCATAACCAACCGGGTCGAACTGTTCAACATAGTTTTCCAGAACCGTTTCTTGCGTCCCGTCACTGATGAACTGGCGCTGTTCATTGCGGTCACGTTCAAAGGCGCGGACAGCCCGTTCCGCTTCCTGATCTGATGTCTGGCGCGCACGACTGTTGCCGTCAACATACTGGTCCTGCTGGACCTGTTGTTGTTCAGATTGCTGTCGCTGGGCAATTGGGCTTGTCGGGCGAACAGGAAGCGTGTTTTGAAGATCGGATGATGAGGTCAGGTTGACCATTGACGGGACTGCTCAGTTGGAACCGTAAGGACAAAATTCTTTTGTCAAAATATAACCGGCACGACGAGAAAATGAAGCGCTAATTTGTACTCGCGCCGACAAATTTTCCAAGTTGTTGAAAACCTGTTTAAAGCAGCTTGGGTTCTGCTGCATCGTTGCTGCTGGCGTCATAGACGCCGCTTGCAAATCGGCTTGGGCTGGTCTTGGCAAGCGCCTTGAGCTTGGCAGCTTCGATTGAAATGTGATCAAGGGTAATGTCGGTACGTTCGGCCGGAAGCCGAACCATGGCCGCACTTACACTCATCAAATCAAAACGAACCTGTTGGCCGTCACGCCCCTTGCCCAGAAGATAGCCGCGTTCACGGGTTTCCGGATCATAGAAACTTTTGATCTGTGCGTCGAACATTGCTTGCGCGCGCTGGACGGCATCGACGGCATCTTCAAAATCAATCGACTGAACATAGGCAAAGAAATCATCACCGCCGATATGGCCGACAAACCAGTCATTCTGACTAAGGGCTTTGCCAAGAATATCCTTGAAAAGCAGGATCGCACGATCCCCTTGGCGAAAACCATAGCGGTCGTTAAACGGTTTGAAGTTGTCAAAGTCGAAATAGACAGCAAAACGCCGCCGCCTTGGTTCCGCAAGCGCACGCGCAGCATAGCGGTAAATCGCGCTGTTACCCGGAAGCCGCGTGAGCGGGTTTTCATCGCGGGCGTTCAAAGTGTTGCGTTCATTCACTGCGCGCAAAAGTGCACTTTGATCCAGAACACCCAGATACTGCCCATTTTCCGTCAGGATCACACCGTCCAATGCCTCTGTCGCGACAAAGGTTTCCAGCAGTTCTGAAAGACTGGTGCGAATATCGGCGACTGGGCATCGACGCAGAAAACGTTTGGTGTTGGCCCGGTTTGCTGGGTTTTGCAGCAGTTCACGGCCAAACGGCGTGTAAATAAAGGCCTTGAATTCCGAATCTCTGACAATGCCCAGTGGTTCGCCCCGCTGGTTGACCACCGGAACAAGCGAGATATCCGGATTTTGTTGGAAATAGCTCAGGATATCGACCGGATTGATGTCGCTTGGCAGTGCCGGGGTTTCAAGCAGATAGGATCTGACAACATCGTCGTCCTGATCTGATTGGCGGCGCGAGTCCGCAGCAATATCCGCAGCAACCGGTACAAGGTCGGTTTGCTGTGGAAGGTCAAGCGAAGGTCGGGCGATAAAGAAACCCTGCACAAGATCGCAGCCAAGACGGCGGCAACATAGAAACTCTTCGCGGGTTTCGACCCCTTCGGCGACGACCTGCGCGGCGATCATATGGGCAAAGGCGGTGATTTGTGTGACGAACAGTTCCTTGCGCCGGTCACGGTCAATGCCGTCGATAAAGAACCGGTCGATCTTGATGATGTCGGGTTCGCATTCATAAAGGGCGCGCAACTGGGCAAAGCCGCTGCCGTAGTCGTCAATGGCGATTTTGAAGCCCTGACTGCGATAGCGCAGCAGGATATCCTGCAGGTATCCGGCATTGCTGATGTCGTGGCGTTCAGAAATCTCAAGGAAAATGGTGTCGCGTTCCAAACCCGCATCTGCCAGAAGGGCAGCCGTCTGACCGGGTTGGTAATCCTCGGTCTTGATCACGCGGTTGTCGAAATTATAAAAAAGCTTCAGGCGCTTGGCGCTGGGAAGTTTTGCGAATTTTTCAATCGCCTTGGCACGCAACAGCATATCGACTGTGTGCAGGTTGCCGGTATCCCATGCGGTATCAAACAGTGCTTGGATGGAGTTGAACCCGGCCTCGTCCCAGCGGCGCAGCAACGCCTCATAGCCAAACACATGGCCTGTGTGCGGACTGACAATGGGTTGGAAAGCGAAGTCGACTTTCTCAACCACCTGCTGCCAGTTGCGCAGCATGACCGGCTGGGTCATGGGCCTGTTGGATATCCACTGTTCATCTGCATCAAACGTCAAATGCAGTTCCCCGATGTTTAAAATAGCCTGAATTCCCGGAAGTTAAGGACGACAATTGTTTCCGGTGTTGCTGGTATCCCAGATATGACAACAAGTTCATGACAGTGGGGTTACGAATATGTGACATCCGCAGAAAACATCCGTTTTTCTGCAAACTTATCGACATTTTCCTATACGAAGTGGTTAGACAAATTTTAAAAACCAATACCGGTTCTACTTTCCGATCTGCCGCGCAAGCGGGTGATGTTCCTGAACCAGACCGCGCAGGCGTGACTCGAGAACATGGGTATAAATCTGGGTGGTCGAGATATCGGAATGCCCCAGCATCTTTTGCAAGGAACGCAAGTCAGCACCATTGGCCAGAAGGTGACTGGCAAAGGAATGACGCAGAACATGCGGTGAGACTTTCGAGGGTGGCACGCCTGCATTAATCGCCAGATCCTTGATCATTTTCAAAAACATCTGTCGGGTGAGGTGCCCGGTTTTTCCCCGTGACGGGAAAAGGTATGAGGATTGCCCGGGTTGGGCCATATGACCATCTGATTTGTCTGATGGAATGAAGGCATCACGCACTTCAAGATAATCACGCAGCGTATCGCGGGCCGGATCAGACAGGGGCACTAGTCGTTCCTTGCTGCCTTTGCCACGCACAATCAGCATTTGCGGATCGCGTGCTGCTGCGGCAAAAGGCAGTTCCACCAGTTCGGAAACACGCATACCTGTCGCATACATTAATTCAACCATCGCCAGCAGCCGCTTGCCCTTGATACCCGGGTGGTTGGTGGCGGCAATGATCAGACGGTCGATTTCTTCGATCGACAAAAACTTTGGCAAGGTCTGGCCTTGCTGTGGGCTGTCGATATTTGAAGACGGGTCATCGTTACGATAGCCGTCGGAATACAGAAACTTGTGAAACTGCCGCAGGGCCGAAAGGCGTCTGGCCTGCGTGCGTGGGGCAAGCCCGGCAGATCCAAGTTCTGCCATATACCGGCGCACATCGACATCGGTAGCGGTAACCGGGTCGGATTTTCCCGCTGTTAGCGAAGATGCATAATCCTCAAGATCACGGCGATAGGCATCAAGCGTATGGGCACTTGCCCCGCGTTCAGCAGCCATCATTTCCAGAAATGCGGAAATCAATGAACTTGTCAGTGGCTTGGCCATTGCCGTGTACCGTTACTGATCAAAGGACAAAAGCAACTCTGTCGCCAAACGTTGGGCATCACTTTGCAACCCGACCACCTCAAGCGCTGTGACGGTATCGCTAAGCACCTTGGGATCGGCATTGTCTGCGGTGGCAATTTGTTGGGCCTGAATGGCCATCGCCACAGCTTTTGCCTTTTGCCGGGACGCTGCCGCGGTCGCAAGGTGGTAGGAAACCGAACTGCTCGTCGTCATGCGTGCTTCGGCATAGGGCGGGGTTAACAGGCCATTCCAAAGTTCATTCGGAACTTCGATCCCAGAGCCATCAAACAGGTTAAAGATCAATTCAGCATAGCGTTTTGCCGCAGCTTGATCGCTACGTGCGGCCTGCATTTCCTGCCATTCGATCATGCGGGCACGATGACGGGCAAGGGCTGCTGCACGGTCACTTGCGCGTTGCACATCATCCTCAGATGCCGAATTTGGCATCACCGTTGCCGATGCCATGCCCCCGCTTGAGGTGGGGGCATCCAAAACAACGGCACCACCAAGGCCAAAGTTTTGCTGTGGTGCGGATTGTAGATCGCTACCGGATGTCTGAGCTGAGCGACCCGCCGTGTTGTTTTCAGGCTTTATCGCACCGGTTTCTTCAAGCCCGGAAATGGCAAGGACCGGATAAAGCAGGCTCAGGCGGGATGCGATATCATTGGTGGCATTGGCCGAAGACCGGGCGACCTGAAGCCAGTTTGCCGCACGTTCAAAGTTGTTGGCGGCAATGGATGCCCGCAGTGCTGGTATGGCAAACCATGAAAAGTCCCCATTCACCGGAATATCAGCAAGCAAAGGCGCGCTCAGCCGTGCAGCTTGCATGAAGTCACCTTCAAAACCGGCCGTTTCGAAAAGTGCGGCCAGAATTTCTGCACGTGCTGCAGGCACATCGCTTTGAGCAGCTGCCTGATAAAGCTTCGCATACTGACGGGCCTGAATGCCTTCGCTGGCATCGTCAAGGACACCGTCAAGTGCAGCTTGTTCAAAGTTCACCGACTGATAGATGTCAGCCAACCGGTCTGCACTGATCAGGCCAAGGTTTTCGGCCTTGCGTGCGGCTTCAAGGCGGACATCAGATGCCGTGGCATCGGCGTTAATGATGCCGATGATGCCTGCGGCATTGCCGTTTTCAAGTTGTGCGGTCGGAATGGATTGTTTGGCAATTGCCAAAAGCGCAACATCAAGCGGGCGCAGTTCGCTGAGCAATTCGGGATCAGCGGCACTGCCGCTTTGGATGGCTCTGACCAACCCAAAGAAGGTGGCATCGCCTTCGCCGCCCATTTCACGCACAAGATCTACCGAAAAAGCAGCCGATGTCGGGTCGTTGGCGAAAAACGCGCACATGGCTGCTGCCTTTAACCAGAACAGCTCGTCGTAACTTGCCCCATAGCTTTCAATGGCGCTGCAGGCTTCGTCGATTTTTGCGCCAATCAAAAGCGCGTTGATTTCTGCCTGGGCCAGCATCGAGCCGCGTGATCCTTGCGGGGCGGCCCGGATAAGATCTATCGCAGCGTCAAGGGCGCCCATTTCGATCAGCTTTGCAACGCGTGTCTCAAGCAGACTGATTTCTTTTGAATCCTGCGGCAGGGCCGCCGCAGACAAAAGCAACCGTTCCTGCAGGTCACGTGCGGCATGGGTGGCAGGCATCGCAGGCAATTCTGAAATCAGTTGTGCTGCTGTTCTGCGTGTAGTGCCGTTCCACATATCAATTCCAAGCCCGCCGCGTGAACGGTCAATCGTACCAACGGCTTCGGCATCCACAGCGCCAAGCGACAAGGATTGAACCGCATTCGGATCAGACGGAAACGCTTCCGGTTGGGGGGAATTGGTTGGCACGCTGCCAAACCCGCCCGTTGACGGGGTGGTCGTGCCCGGCTCTGACTGGCGTTCCGCGTCCTGTTCGGCTTCCTGTTTTAAAAACAGTGGAACAGGTGCGGATGTCTGCGCAAACGCAGGTGCACCTACAAGCCCCGTTCCCGTCATTACTGTCAGCAAGCACGTTTGGATCAACAGGCGGGAACGCAACTTCATCTTAGTTAAACCTCGAATTCGGGATGGTTTCTTCGATTTGGGCGGTGGGTGCCGGGATGTCCCAGGTCACAAGGAACGTGGCACCGCCTGCAATCACGGCGAGAACCAGCAACAGAATGATGCGCGATAAGATCTTCATTTTAATCCAGACTTCGAAGCGTTTAAGCGAATGACGCGGATACCAGTATGCTGACGAAAATCAAAGATGCAAGAACCGGAACAGGCAGTTTGACCAATCGTTTCCCATAGTCAGTCAACTCCCGGTCAAGCGGTTCGGTTTGCACATCCGACCTTGGCGTTTCAAGGGGGTGATCGCATCCCAATTCGGCAACTTGATGGCAGTATAGGTGCCTGATACTCACAGAGCGTTAATAACAATCCACAGAAGTAAGGTTGATCGATCCTGTGGTGCACCATAACGAATGTTACCGATATGGGCGCATTGGCGCAGTTTTTTGTGGTGATTTCGGTCCGGTTTGCTTGCGTTCAGGGGCAAGCTGCCCTAAAGAATTGGGTAATTTGTATATCAATTGAATGAACCACAGGACTGCAAACCGAACATGGACAGCAACATTGCCGAGTCGGGTTTGCACGAAGACGTGATCGCCAGAATCCGCAATGGCCTTAAGGGTCAGACATTGGTGTTCATTGGCCTGATGGGTGCAGGTAAAAGCTGCATCGGCCGGATGGTTGCCAAGGAACTCAATCTGGATTTTGTCGATGCCGACCGCGAAATTGAAGAAGCCGCTGGCTGCTCGATTGCTGATATCTTCAAGCTGTATGGTGAAGAGGCATTTCGCGACGGCGAGGAACGTGTAATAGCCCGTTTGCTTGATGGCGAACAGATTGTGTTGGCTACAGGCGGGGGTGCGTTTATTCGCGAACGTACCAGAGACCTTATTCTCGAAAAATCCTTATCGGTCTGGCTGCGCGCCGACCTTGACCTGCTTTTGCAGCGCACCAGCGGTCGGACGCATCGTCCGTTGCTGAACAAAGGTGACCCCAAGCAGGTTTTGGCCGAGCTGATCGATGCGCGTTATCCGGTCTATGCCGGTGCAGACATTATTTTCGACTGTGACGAGTCCTCAAAGGAAGACACCCGTGATGCAGTTCTTGAATTGCTTGCGAATTCCTTTGATGACGACGGCCAGTTGATCAAGACAGGAACCTGACAGAGTGAGCAATCACGACACCCTTCGCGTTGACCTCGGTGCACGCAGCTATGACATCCTTGTTGGCAGCAACCTTTTGGCCGATACCGCCAAATATATTGCGCCGTTCGTCAAAAAGGCCGGCGTGATCGTAATCAGTGATGCGGCCCTTTCGAAGAACCATCTGCCGACAGTGTTAGGTTCTCTTGACGCGGCAGGGATTGGGCATCGTGAAATCGTTGTGCCGTCGGGTGAAAAATCCAAAAGCTTTGCCGTGTTTGAGGATGTTGTCGAACAAATCCTGGCGATGGGCATTGAACGGTCCACATTGATCGTTGCCCTTGGTGGCGGGGTTGTTGGCGATCTGGCCGGTTACGTTGCGGCGTCGCTTTTGCGTGGTCTTGATTTCGTACAAATCCCGACCACCTTGCTTTCGCAGGTCGATAGCTCGGTCGGGGGTAAAACCGGGATCAATTCGAAATCGGGTAAAAATCTTGTCGGGGCGTTTCACCAGCCGCGACTGGTTCTGGCCGATACGTCTGTTCTTGATACCTTGCCGGCCCGGGAATTGCGTTCGGGTTACGCAGAGGTAGCGAAATATGGCCTCATCGACGATCCCGAGTTCTTTTCATGGCTTGAAGAAAATGGTCAGGCCGTTCTCGATACGGATGGCCCCGAGCGCCGTCAGGCCGTCATCAAAAGCTGTGCGGCCAAGGCACGTATTGTTTCCGAGGATGAACGCGAGGGCGGCAAACGTGCCTTGCTTAACCTTGGTCATACCTTTGGTCACGCGCTGGAAGCGGAAACCGGTTATGGTGAAAAACTTCTGCACGGCGAAGCGGTGGCAATGGGAATGGTTATTGCCCATGATGTTTGCGGTGCGATGGGGATGGCCCCTGCCGGGGACAAAGACCGGATCGTTGCGCACCTGAAATCGGTTGGTCTTCCGGTGACTGCGTCGGAAGTGGCGGGTATGCACTGGGATATCGACAAGGTGATTTCCCATATGTCACGTGACAAAAAAGTCAGGGACGGCGAAATTACCTTTGTCATGACACGCGGCATCGGCAAGGCTTTCACATCCAAGGCAATGGATGTAGGAAAGATGCGTGCTGCGATCACGCGTTCCTGCCGTGGCTGATTGAATATTGTTGTCTGCGGTCTACTTTAATCGCAGACACATTTTCCTAACTTGTTTAACGACAATTGATTTTATAGGTGAACACAGGACAAAATGTTTCTGTTGCGATCACCCTTTGGAGACGACCCTGAATGACGATCACGATTGTCGTGATTTTTTTCCTGCTGATGTTGTCGGCGTTCTTCTCTGGCTCGGAAACCGCGCTGACGGCGGCGTCGCGTCCGGTCATGCACCACAAGGAACAGGACGGCGACCTGCGGGCCGGGATCGTCAACAGGTTGCGCCGTTATCAGGAACGGTTGCTTGGCGCAATTTTGCTGGGCAACAATATGGTCAATATCCTGGCATCGGCCCTTGCAACATCGGTGATGATTGAACTGTTTGGTGAAAATGGCGTGGTCTATGCGACTGCGGTCATGACTGCCCTTGTTCTGATCTTTTCGGAAATCCTGCCAAAGACATATGCGCTGCAGCATGCCGATACCATGGCATTGCGGGTTGCGCGCCCGATGAGCATTCTGGTTGTTCTGTTTGCGCCGGTTACCCAAACCATTCAGGTGCTTGTGCAGGCAACCTTGCGCCTGTTTGGCAGTGGCGAAGGGCCGGGCCTGGACAGCGAACGCGAATTACGTGGCGCGATTGAACTTCATGCCGATGACGTGGTTGTCGGCGATCATCATGCCGAACGCACAATGCTGCATGGTGTGCTTGATCTTGAAGATGTCGGCGTCTGGGAAATCATGGTGCATCGTCGCAAGGTGCAAATGATCGATATTTCACGTCCGATGGAAGAAATCCTTGATACCGTCCTCGCCAGCCCGCACACCCGTATTCCGATCTATGAAAAAGACCCTGACAACATTGTTGGTGTCTTGCATGCGCGGGAAGTCCTTAAGGCGATTGTGCGCGGGGCAAAACCCGCAACAGCCGAAGATGTCCGTGAACTGAGCGCCGAGCCATGGTTTATCCCGGATTCAACAACGCTTGCTGATCAGCTTAAGGCCTTCAAGGAACGCCACGAACATTTTGCCATTGTCGTTGACGAATATGGTGCGTTCGAAGGCGTTGTATCGCTTGAGGATATTCTCGAAGAAATCGTTGGCGACATTTCCGATGAAACCGACGTTGAAGTCGTTGGTGTTCATCCACAGTCGGATGGTTCGGTCATTGTGCGCGGTGATGTCACCATCCGTGATTTGAATCGCCGCTTTGGCTGGCGACTGCCCGACGAGGAAGCCGCCACGGTTGCCGGGCTTTTATTGTATGAAACCCGGCGGATTCCCGATGTCGGGCAGCAGTTCCGGTTCCATGGGTTTGAATTCGAAGTCCTGCGGCGTATTCGCAATCAGATCACCCGTGTACGCCTGCGCGCGGTGGTTGATCCCGCCGTTGAAGCTCAAGAATAACGCCCATATTTCCAACTGCTGGAATGCACCGGCCTCACACCATGGTCGCGTAAAAAGTTTCAGGTTTATCTACTTATGGGTTAAACTTCTGTCACGAGGTCTTGACCCAAAGGATTGCAGGGCCACTTGCAAATAAGGGCCCATCGCGCTGATAGTTGATGCAGTGCGCGACCAGACGATCTGATCGGGTTTGGGCATGTGGCAATAGCAACCTGCAGAGAGAGATGCATGGATACGAAAATTGTACCGGGTGTGGTTCAGGAACAATCCATCGCGACACTTAATCCTGCCGACTCAGTGATGGACGCTGTCAATATGATGTCCGAGCGCAAAATTGGCGCCGTCGTTATCGTTGACAACAATGCAAAGCTGGCGGGAATCTTTACTGAGCGTGATCTTGTGAACCGTGTCGTTGCAAAGGGTCTCGATGCGGCGTCTGTTCCCCTGTCAAAAGTGATGACGGCTGATCCAGACACGCTTGGCCCGAACGATAATGCAATGAGCGCACTTGATTTGATGAGCGCGCGGCGATACCGCCACTTGCCTGTCGTTGATGGCGACAAGGTCGTGGGGATGGTGTCGATCCGTGATTTGTTCAATGTGGTGAAAAAGCAGCTTGAAGAAGACGTCCGCGAGCGCGAAAAATTCATCTTCGGTTCCGATTACGGCGTGGCCTGAACAAGCAGGACCCTACCAAATCAGGTGATGGCGAACTCTTGTGAGATGCCTGCACGCATGTTTGCCGTGCGGGCATTCTTGCGTTTGGCGCCATCTTACAGAGTGGAATATAATTTTTGCAGCTTGACAGCGTGTAGGTGAATGTCTTTACGTTTACGTAAAGGAGAGATTCCCAATGCCATTGTCCAGCCCCACGGATCGCGAACATATTCACACCCGCACGGTGACCTGTCAGGGATTTCGCCGCAAGGATGACTTGTGGGATATCGAAGGTCACATCACCGATATCAAAACCTATGGGTTTGAAAATCACGATCGCGGTGAAATTCCGGCAGGTGTTCCTGTCCATGAAATGTGGATACGGGTCACCATTGGCAATGATCTTGTGATCCGGGCAGTCGAGGCGGTGACGGACTATGCTCCATTTGCCGCATGTGATGCGATTGCGCCCGATTATGAAAAACTCGTCGGTCTGAAGCTGGGGCCGGGTTTGCGCAAACAAATCCGTGAGCGGGTCGGTGGGGTTCATGGCTGTACCCACTTAAATGAACTGATAGGGCCTGTTGCAACAACCGCGTTTCAGACCGTGTTCCCAATTCTTGCCAAGGAATCGCTCCAGGCGCAGTCAAATGCATCACCCAAAGGGGCTGCAAGGCGAAATCCGTTGATCAATACCTGCCATGGATGGCGCAGTGACGGTGCCGCCGTGAAGCGCATTTCGCCAGATTCATATACCGGGGATGAATAGGGTTCTGAGCTCAAATCCTGTCTTGTAAGTGAAGATGTGCGGACCAATATCACCAATATCAAAAGTGCTCGTAGAACGTGTTAGGCGGGTTTTGTGTGACCATGTTGCACCGGGTTTGGGAACTTAAAAGGCATTTTGGAAAAACCGCGCGCGGGACCGTTTTGTGCCGTAATTGGCCCTCAGCCTTATGTGTGGGGGCATTTTTTGCGTGGTGCGGTGTGGCCGTTGCGCCAGTTCAGGCCAATGACCTACAGTTATCTGGCCCACAGGTTGCGCAGCTGGAAACCGAGGGTACGGAAGATTTCCTGATCCTTCAGACCAACCTGCACCCCCCTTATCAGGAACTGCAAAACGGTTTGCTCAGAGGCTATTCCGTGGCTGTCCTCAATTGCGTTTTTGAACGTATTAGCGTTGGCTATGGTCTTGCCATCGCCCCACGTCAACGCAATCGGCAGATGGTTCAAAGCGGTCAGGCGGATGGCTTCTTTTTGGCGCGCATCAGCGATGCAATGGATGAATATGCGGTGGCATCAAAGCCGCTTGCGCTGGAAAAGTGGGTATGGGTTTCACTGTATGGTAGCGCAGATGATCCGCATATAAGCCAAGCACCCGATCCAGATGGTTTTGCGACCGTTGGTGCCATTCTTGGGTCAAACGAGGCTGAATGGCTTGAAGAACAAGGTTTCAAGGATCTCATGCGTGTCCCGTCACTTGCGTCATTGGTCGCGCAGGTGGCTGCGGGGCGCGTTGACTATGCGCTGGTCGACAAAAAAAGCTTCGAGATTGCGCGCAACGAGCTGTCACTTGGGGCTGATAAGTTCATGCTGCAGTTTGAACGTTATGCGCCGCTTGTTGTGTATTTTTCCAAACGATATGTGGCCGCGCATCCCGATCTGTTGGGTAAACTGAATGGCGTTCTGGAGTTTTGTGAAACGCGCCCAATGCACCTTGAACCGTGGGAACGCGATTCAATCGAACGTCTTCAGTTGCCCACCGTGCGTCAGTTCGCCAAAACCCCAGAACTGCTAACCATTGTTGAAACGCTCATTCGTGATGCAAAACGCCCCTCAAGCGATCAAAAACGGCTGACCGATGCCGAATGGACGGCCTTGGCCCGCATCGGGCAATCCAGCCCAAAAGCCATCGAAATTTCTGAGAATGCCTTGTCGGAATATCTTCGCGCGTTCCAGATCAGTTCTGACGCGCAGATCGCCGAAGCATTCGTCTTTGATGTTCATGGTCAGATTTTGGGCATGAGCCGGCTGACATCAGACTACGATCAAAGCGACGAGGCGCAATTCCAGATGACAGAAAGCATCAATCAGGATCACGCGCTAATCACCGACATCCGTTTTGATGCCTCAACCAAAACTTTCCTGTCGCAGATAACGGTGCCGATTGTTGATCCCCAAAGCGGCAGAACGCTTGCGGCACTCACAGTAGGGTTGAATGTTTCAGCAGCCCTGCGCCCGGAAAGTTAGGATATCTTGCCAAGCAAGCGTCTGGCCTACTTGTCTGGCGGCTTGGATATTTTAATTGCGATATCGTTGTACCAGTCAGCAGCTGCCTGCATTTCCGCATCAGACAGTTCCTTTGCGATCGGTGTCATGATGTCATGAACCCGCTTGCCGGTTCGAAACGCCTTGAGTTGCGTTTCAATATAGATATTGGCCTCGCCCGCCAGATTGGGGGCATCTTCAAGGGTTGAAATGCCATTTGCGCTATGACAACCAACGCAAAGTTCCGGTGCATCATCTTCTGATGTGCCAGCGGGCAGGGTGCCTGATGCTTCAAAATGACTAAACCAAAGCGCAACCTTGTTGATCTGATCATCAGACAGGCTGCTTGCGACAACGGTCATCATTTCATGTTCGCGTGCCCCGGTCTTGAAGGCCTTGAGTTGCGCAATCAGGTAATCAACCGGTTCGCCGCCGATATGCGGGGCAATCGGAATGCGCGCCAGGCCATCAAGCCCATGACAGGTGCGGCACATGCCGGCCACCTTGCGGCCATCTTTAAGGGCCTGCGGATCAGGTGCAGTCGCTTCCTGTGCGGAAACCGACGAGGCTGTCGGAAGCACCCCGGCGGACAAAAGCCCGCCGAGGAGTGTTATCACGAGTTTACGCATCAATTGCCCTCGTACCAGATGCGATAAAGCGCACCGGCCAGATCGTCGGAAACAATGATCGAACCATCACGCAATTGGGCAACATCGACCGGGCGACCAAGATATTCTTCGTTCTCGTCAATCCAGCCTTCGGCAAACGGTTCGGTGGTGGCGTTGCCTTCATCATCGATGAAGGTCACCATCACCCGCGCACCGACCGGTGTTGTGCGGTTCCACGATCCGTGCTGGGCCGAGAAGATCGCGTTCTTGTATTTGGCCGGGAACATCTTGCCGGTATAGAAGCTCATGCCAAGGTCGGCAGCATGGGCGACGGTTTCCACCGCAGGCATGACCACATCATAAGGCACTTCCTGACCGGCATATTCATTCGTGCGGACGTCACCGCCGCCATACCATGGATGGCCGAAATGCTGTCCCATTGCTGTTTGCCGGTTGATTTCACCGGGCGGGATGTCATCGCCCATTCCATCGACCTGGTTGTCCGTCCACCACAGTTCGCCTGTTTCCGGATGGAAGTCATGACCAACGGAGTTACGCACCCCATAGGTGTAGACTTCACGGTCGGTGCCGTCGGTATTGATGCGGATGATGCCGCCAATCCCGAATTCGCGGTACAGTTCAAGTTTGTCTTCCGGCGCAACATTAAACGGCTGACCAAGCGAGATATAAAGCTTACCGTCCGGGCCGATTTTGCAAACACGTGCGGTGTGATTATAGCTTTCCTCTGCTGGCGGGACCAGATCGCCTTGCTTGACCACGTTAAAGGCCGCAACATCCGGGCTCTCATAGAAAAACTCGGCTGCCGGGAAAACCAGAACGCGATTCTGTTCAGCGATATAAAGGAACCCGTCAGAGGAGAAACACGGACCATTGGGAATGGCAAAGCGCAGCGACGGGGCGAAGTCCTTGACCTCGTCGGCGACCCGGTCCTTGTTGCGGTCGGTCACGGCCCAGACTTTATCCTTGCGTGTGCCGACAAAGGTTACAACCCCCTGTGGTCCTACAGCAATATGGCGGGCATCAGGGACGACGGCATAAAGACCGATCTTAAATCCAGCAGGAAGCGTGATGCGTTCCAGGGTCTTTTTGATCCCTTCGGCGTAATTCCCGCCCTGTTCAATAACAGTGAATTCTGTCGTCCCGGTTGATTGGAAGTTTGAAAGTTTTTCAAGATTGTCCGGCGCAGGTGCTTGCGCATAGGCGGTTCCGGACATGGCAAGCGCAATACTCGCCATTAGAAGGCGTTTCGTCATTACGTAGTCCTCCCGATTGTTGCGGATGCCATTTACCGGCATCCGAGCCGAGCGAACTTCGATATTCGCACGACTTGTCTATAAGCATTGCGCCCAATCGGGATTAACGTCTAGGTTGATTTCACTATATGGAATTGTGTTTAATTGTTTTTATTCGCCAGCGCGGTTTCATATTCTGCGGGTGTCATGGTTTTCAGTGCCAACGCATGAACCCGGTCCTTGAGCAAGGCATCAAGCGCGCCATAAACAAGGCGCTGGCGATTAACCCGATTCTCACCTTCGAATTTTTCAGACACCACAAGAACAGAAAAATGGGACTCGCCACGCGGGTCTGCACCGGCATGACCGGCATGTTTTGACGAATCGTCATTGATCTGAAGTTCAGTCGGGGCGAATTGTTCGCTCAGGATGTCGCGGATCTGATTGGCTACCTGCATGGTAAGGGCCTCTGTTCTCTTGGGATGTTTGCAAATCACTGCAAAAACGAATCTGCCTTGCACGTTCTGGCAGGTGAAGGCCGTTTTTCAAGCCTTTTATCGCACTTAAAGCGACCGTATGATATTGCGCATATCGAATTTTCAGAACATATAGACGCAAATGAACCGAGGACACCGCAACAAGCGCAAGACGCTCAACCATGAAGAACCCATCCTGCCCGATTGCGATTGGCCGGGATGTGAGGGGCATGGCGAGTTCCGTGCGCCCAAGGATCGCAAGTTGCGGGACTATTATCAGTTCTGTCTTGAACATGTCCGTGAATACAATAAATCCTGGAACTACTATGAAGGCATGAAAGCCGAGGATATCGAAAGCGACGTACGCCGCGATACCCATTGGCAACGCCCGACCTGGCAGTTCGGTCATATTCGCGGATCAAAAAAGCCGTTCAATTTCAAATTCAAAGACGGGTTTGGCTTCTTTAACGAAGATGGTGATCAAACCCATCACGGACCCGGTGCCGAAGACAAGGCCAGGGCAGAACGCAAACGCAAAAGCGAAGAGGCCCAACGCCGTGCCGGTGCCCTTGGCATGCCAAGCGAACAGCAACAGGCGATGGCGACCCTTGATCTCGGCTGGCCGTTTACGCGTGATGAACTAAAAGCGAAATACAAGGCACTTTCCAAGAAGTACCATCCCGATGCCAATGGCGGGGATAAGGCGGCCGAGGAGCGATTTAAAAAGATCAGTGCCGCCTATACGTCGCTCACACGCTATATCCGCGACCTTGAGTCGCGGGTTTCGCTCTGAATTTTCTGCGAATTTCAGGAAATTTTGGTCAAACTGGTTGCAGTTTGCGTATCTGGGTTGTCTTATCGGGCAAACCTTTTGCGATAATAGATATTTTTTGCGCATCTTCCCTTTGTGTGATGCGCCATAACCGCTATTAATGAGCAAGTTTAACGAAACGACCGCGCCACCAGCGCCGGTCCGAAAAATGCGCGAGTACTTATGAGCCAAGGTTACGAAGCAAGCGGCGTTGCAGCCGAGCATCCGCTTGATACACCGGATACGATGATCTCTGTGCGTGATACGTTCGGGATCGACGTTGATATGGAAGTCCCGGCCTTTAGCCAGGGCAGCGAACATGTGCCGGTCGCCGATCCGACCTATCGTTTTGATCGCGACACCACGCTGGCAATTCTTGCAGGCTTTGCCCATAACCGCCGCGTGATGATCCAGGGTTATCACGGCACGGGGAAATCGACCCATATCGAACAGGTGGCGTCGCGCCTGAATTGGCCGTGTGTGCGTGTCAACCTTGATAGCCACATTAGCCGTATCGATCTGATCGGCAAGGATGCAATTGTTCTGCGCGATGGCAAACAGGTGACTGAATTCCGCGAAGGCATTTTGCCGTGGGCATTGAAACGCCCGGTAGCGATGGTCTTTGATGAATATGATGCCGGTCGTCCGGACGTCATGTTCGTGATCCAGCGTGTGCTTGAAGTCGATGGCAAACTGACGCTTCTTGATCAGAATAAGGTCATCCACCCGCATTCGCATTTCCGCCTGTTTGCGACCTCGAACACGGTTGGTCTTGGCGATACCACGGGCCTGTATCACGGTACTCAGCAGATCAACCAGGCCCAGATGGACCGCTGGTCGATCATTGCAACGCTGAACTATCTGTCGGTTGCGGATGAAACCAACATCATCGCCGCCAAGGTTCCGGCCTTTGATGATGCCGAAGGCCGTGAGAAGATCGAAGCCATGGTGGCCCTTGCCAATCTGACCCGTCAGGGGTTTGTTGCCGGGGATATTTCGACCGTGATGAGCCCGCGTACGGTGATCACGCTTGCGGAAAACGCCAAGATTTTCGGTGATATTTCCTATGCCTTCCGCGTGACGTTCCTAAACCGTTGCGATGAAGTCGAACGTCCGATCCTGGCGGAATATTACCAGCGTTGCTTTGGCGATGAACTGCCTGAGGAAGCCATCAATGTGATGGTCCGCTAAGGCGTGGCCTTAAAGCAGATTGGTGAACTGGTTCCACAAGCGAGTAGTGCAATGAAGAATGATGAGGCTCTTTCCGGCTTCTTGCGCGGTACGGCAGCGACGTTTCGTGCGCTTGCCGGGCGCAATGACCTGGAAGTCGGCTTTGTCAAAGGCGGGCGTCCGGGGGGATACGGCGAACATGTGCGTTTGCCAATGCCCAAACAGGCCATGCCCAAGGAAGAAGTCGCTGATCTTCGCGGTGTTGCCGATGGTTGGGCGCTTAAAATGCGCCACCATGACGCGGCCCTGCATACCAAACGCATGCCGGAAACAGCCGAAGCACAGGCAGTTTATGATGCGCTTGAAACCGCACGGGTTGAGGCGGTTGGATCACGGTATTTTCCAGGGGTTCGCAAGAACCTTCGCGAACATGCCGAACAGGATTGCCACGCCAAAAACTATCACCGTGTAACATCGCGTGATGATGCACCGTTCGCCGATGCGATCGGGATGCTGGCGCGTGAAGTTTTTACCGGTGAAAGGGCACCTGAATCAGCCCGTCCGCTGATTGATCTGTGGCGGTCCCACATCGAAGAAAATGCCGGTGCTGATCTGACCGATCTGCGTGATGTGATGGACGATCAGGATGCTTTTGCGCGCGGTATGCGCCGTTTGCTTGATCACCTTTCGCTGGAAGAAGACCTTGATGACGCCCCGCCTGAACAGGAAGGCGAGGATGACGAACAAAAGGACGGCGAAACTGATCCAGAGCAGGAAGACATGGAAAGTCAGGGCGGCCAGCAAGGCCAGAATGACGATTCTGAACCTGATGGCGGTGATGATCAGCAAGACGCCGGCTCCGAAGAAGCCGAAGCAGGCGAAGGTGATATAGACGATCAGCAGCTCGAAGCCATGTCGCAGGAAGAAAAACCTGCCGGGCCCGGCGAACAACCGGAATTTGATGGCCGTAACGAGCCGGTTGAACGTGGTTACGAGCCCTTTACCCGCGAATTTGACGAGGTCGTCACCGCAGACGATCTGTGTGAGAACCTTGAACTTTCGCGCCTGCGGGCGATGCTTGATAAGCAGCTTGCCAATCTTCAGAACGTGGTCTCCAAGCTTGCCAACCGTTTGCAGCGCCGCCTGATGGCTCAACAAAACCGTGGTTGGGATTTTGACCTTGAAGAAGGCATTCTTGATGCCGCCAAACTTGCGCGCATTGTTTCGACCCCATCGACGTCCCTGTCGTTCAAGCAGGAACAGGATACCGATTTCCGCGATACGGTTGTGACGCTTTTGATCGATAATTCCGGATCCATGCGCGGACGCCCGATCACGATTGCCGCCCTCTCGGCTGATATTCTGGCGCGCACGCTGGAACGCTGCGGGGTAAAGGTCGAAATTCTTGGCTTTACCACGCGTCAGTGGAAAGGTGGTCAATCACGCGAAAACTGGGTCGAGGCCGGAAAACCGCCAAAACCCGGTCGCCTGAATGATTTGCGTCATATCGTCTACAAGGCGGCCGATACGCCGTGGCGTCGGGCGCGCAAAAACCTTGGTCTGATGCTGCGCGAAGGATTGCTTAAGGAAAACATCGACGGCGAAGCACTGCTTTGGGCGCATGAACGTCTTTTGGGCCGAAGTGAACAACGCCGGATCATGATGGTGATTTCCGATGGTGCGCCGGTTGATGATTCGACCTTGTCAGTGAACTCCGGAAATTATCTGGAACGTCACCTGCGTGAAGTCATTGAATGGATCGAAACCAAATCGCCGGTCGAACTTCTGGCGATTGGTATCGGCCACGATGTGACACGCTATTACCGCCGTGCGGTGACGATCAATGATCCGGAAGAACTGGGCGGTACGATGCTTCGCGAATTGTCTGACCTGTTTGATGAACAAGGCGCGCGGCAACCCAAACGCCCGATGCGCCATGTGCCGGCCGATAATGCGCAGGCCCGTGATCGCGCTGCGGGTGACCGCGACCGCTGGTAAAGCCAAGGTGTATCGAGGATGACCACCATCACCCGCTTTGCACCCAGCCCGACCGGATATCTTCATCTCGGCCATGCGGCCTCGGCATTGTTTTCAGTGAAACAGGCTGGGCCGGATGGCCGTTTTCTTTTGCGGATCGAAGATATCGACCAAACCCGCTGCCGTCCGGAATATCTTGAAGCGATCTACGAAGACCTCGCGTGGCTTGGTCTTGAATGGGAAAAGCCGGTCCGGGTGCAGTCCGATCATTTTGCAGATTATCAGACGGTTCTGGATCGGTTGTCGGACATGGAATTGCTTTATCCGTGTTTTTGCACCCGCAAGGACATTCAGGCCGAAATTGCCCGCATTGGCAATGCGCCACACGGGCCTGATGGCGCGCTTTATCCCGGTACCTGTCGGCATTGTTCGCCAACCGAACGCCGTGACCGTATCGCAGCAGGTGAAAGTTATGCCCTGCGCCTTGATATGACAGCTGCCATCAAACGGGTGGGCAAGGAACTGACATGGTTTGATCGGGCAGCGGGCAAACAAATCGCCACACCGGAAATCTTTGGTGATGTGGTGCTCGCACGCAAGGACACACCTACAAGCTACCATGTATCGGTTACCCATGATGACCACCTTCAGGGCATCACGCTTGTTACCCGTGGGCAGGATCTGTTTTTTGCCAGTCATCTGCACCGGTTGTTGCAAGAATTACTGGGCTATGATGTGCCCGAATATCATCACCACGGGCTTCTGACCGGCCCGGATGGCAAACGCTTTGCCAAGCGTGACAAATCCCAAACCTTGCGCGCCATGCGCGCAGAAGGGCTGAGCCCGGATGCAGTGATCAGGCAAGCAGCACTGTCCTGATCAAACCTGATCGAAAGTGGGATTGCGCGGCAGCCGCCATCCTTAAAAAACGAACGACGAGAACCAAATGAATAAAACGTACTTCCTGCTTCCGTGGGAACAGTCGACCGTGCTGCATGGGTTATTCGTTTTCAATGTGCCTTTGTATTTGCATGTGGTTTTGACAGCAATTTTTTATCGTTGTTTTGGTTTCGGTGATATTCTCGTTGGCGTTGCATAGTACGTTTGTATAGGATTGAAGTGGAATGGGAAGAAGTCAGGGGCGCTAGACCAGATGGAAAACAACGCCAATTTGGTCAGCAGGATCGGGAAACGTGTTTTGGGTCCTGGCATCGGGGGGGCACTGATCAGCGATGAGCTGATTGGCCGGGTGCAGCGTGACCTTCTTGATTTGGCCTATAGCAACAATTGGGCGAATGTTCTGGTGAACCTTGCCGCGAGTGCCAGTCTGGTTGGGGCACTGTGGGTTTTGGGTGCCCTGAACCTGATGAACGTAATCTGGTTGCTGGTTGTCGCCATGGTATGTGTCGTGCGTCTTTGGGGCGGGTACCTTTTTCATCGGGCACGCGCCGTCGTCGACGAGATGAAGGACGAAGAATTCCGCAGGTGGCGGTTGCGTTATCGGATGAGTGCCATTTCAAACGCCCTGATGTGGTCAGTGATCGCACTTCTTGAAATTCCAACAGAGAACAATGAAACCCAGTTTCTGACCATGATCGTTCTCGCCGGCATGGCAGGTGGTGCAACAGGTATTCTTGCGCCAGCCTTTCTGGTTGGTCGGGTTTATCTTGTTTGCCTGATTTTGCCGCCTGCGATCATCCTTGCCGTCATGGCGGAACCGAACCTTATTCTTTCGGGATTGGCGTTGGTGTTTTTGATGGTGATGTTGGTGACCCACAGAAACAACCATGCTGTTCTTTTCAGATCATTCGTCCTGAAGCATCAAAATCAGGCACTGGTCGAAGATCTGACACAGAAAAACCGCATCACCGAAAACTGGAACGCAACGCTTGAAACCAGGGTTGCGCAACGTACCGAAGAACTCCGAAACCTGGTCGAACATGATGCCTTGACCGGTATCTTGAACCGCGACGGGATTGTCGCGTGGTTTGAAGAGAAGAAACGGTTGGATGCAACGCTTGAATATGCGGTGCTGTTTATCGATCTGGACCGGTTCAAGCAGATTAATGACGGCCTTAGTCACGCGATCGGGGATGAGGTCCTGCGTGTTGTCAGCACACGCCTTGGCAGCTTTGCCGATGATCGCCATGCCTTGGGGCGCTGGGGTGGGGATGAATTCCTGATGGTGCTGGCTGCACCGCATGAAGAACTTCACGATCTGGTCGAAATCACCATCACGCAGGCCCAGAAAGCCGTGAGCGCGCCGATCAATATCGTTGGTCATACCTTGCACGTCGGGTTTAGCACCGGGGTTGCTTTCGCATCTGGTCATAATCCCGGGATTTCAGAACTGATCCATTGGGCGGATCTTGCCGCTGCAGAAGTCAAAAGATCAGGGCGTGGCAGTGTCCATAACTATGACAGGATGCTTTTGCTCGAACAGGAGCGCCGCCTAAGCGTCACGCAGGCCCTGCGGCGTGCCCTGGATGCTGATGAGTTTCACATCGAATATCAGCCGGTCATTGATGCGCAAACAGGGCGTATTATTGTCTATGAAGCGCTTTTGCGCTGGCAAAGTGCCCTTCTGGGTTCCGTGCCCCCTGATGAATTCATTCCGATTGCCGAGGAAAGTGCCCTGATTGTGGAAATCGGAGAATGGTGTATGGGTGCCGCCTGTAAGACCATACAGGAATGCGGTGAAGTATCTGACGATACCAAAATCGCAATTAACGTATCAATACGTCAAATCGTCATGCCGAACTTTGCCGAAATGGTTGCGCGCGTTCTTGCCGATACGGGGCTTGCCGCTGATCGGCTGGTGCTGGAGGTCACAGAGTCTATCTTTGAAAAGCGTCAGATGAACCAGATCGCCAAAGTGCTGGGAAAGCTTCATGGCATGGGTGTTGAAATCTATATCGATGATTTCGGAACCGGCTATTCATCGCTATCACGGCTTCATGAAATCAGAATGGATGCCGTTAAAATCGACAAATCCTTCATTCTGGCGATGGATGACAATGCCCGCGTGGTGATCGAAGCCGCAATCCAGATTGCACACCGTTTCGGATTAAGGGTCATTGCCGAAGGTATCGAAACGAAAGACCACCGGTGCGAGCTTGAAGCAATGGGGGTTGATGCCTATCAGGGGTACTTCTTTGCCCGTCCGGGCGTCTTGCCCTGCGAAGATCAGCATTGGCAGATCAGCGAAGTTTCCAACACATAAGCAGCAAGCTCCGGTTGGAGGGCGAGATGCGTCAGGTCGCTTCCATCACTTCACAGGCAAGCTGTTGCTGATTTTGTTCTGCTGCCTTGCGTTTCTTAAGGCGTTTGCTGACGCTGATAATGGCTTCAAGGATCGGGATCAGTTCACGGCCCAGATCACTCAGTGAATATTCAACCGAAGGCGGGGATGTCGGCATGACCTTGCGTACGACAACGCCTTTGGCCTCAAGATCGCGAAGCCGGGTGCTCAGAACCTTGGCCGATACGCCGGGCAAGTCGACCTTGAGTTCGTTAAACCGCCGGGGGCCTCCGCTCAGATACCAGATCACACCGGGTGTCCATGCCCCTTCAATCAGGGGCAGGCATTCCGCAAGCGGGCAGTTTTCCGGCGGATTATTCGACTGGTTTTTGCGGACTTTTAAGGGCACCGTTCGCTCACATGGTTACTGTTTGGTAATCTCAAACGAAAGGTTACCTAAAGTTATCTACTATGCAAAGGTAATTTTCTGCGTTTAAGTCTCTTCAATCGTTCCTAGAACAGGAGACAAAAATGCAGATGACATCAAATGTCGTTGACATACTTGGAATAGATCTTCCGATCATACAGGGGCCGTTTGGTGGTGGCATATCGACCATTGAACTGGTTTCTGCGGTGTCCAATCGCGGTGGTATGGGATCATTCGGTGCTCATATCATAGCGCCTGATGACTTCGACCGCCTGACCACCGAAATCCGCAGTAAAACCGACAAGACCTTTGCCCTGAACCTTTGGGTATCGGATCACGATCCGGGGGGACGCGAAGTAAGTGCAGATGAGTTCGACCGAATTTCAGAAGTCTTTGCGCCCTATTACCAGGAAATGGGCGTTGCGCTTCCGACCATGCCGGAAAAATACCATCAACGGTTTGATGATCAGGTCGATGCATTGATCGAAGCAGCTCCACCGGCGTTTAGTTTTGTTTTTGGTGTGCCGTCCAAGGCGATCATTGCCAAATGCAAACAGCAAAACATCATCACCATTGGCACCGCCACCAATATTGCCGAGGGTGAGGCCCTTGATGCAGCCGGTGTGGACCTGATCGTTGCGACCGGCTTTGAGGCCGGTGGTCATCGGGTCTCGTTTCTCAAACGTGCAGAAGACAGTCTGATTGGCACAATGGCATTGGTCCCATTGATTGCCGACCGGGTGAGTGTACCAGTCATTGCCGCAGGTGGCATTGCTGATGCGCGTGGGGTGGCGGCGGCCTTGCATTTGGGGGCAGGGGCAGCACAGCTTGGGTCTGCCTTTTTGGCCTGTGCAGAATCAGGCACCAATGATCAGCACCGATCCATGCTGCTTTCTGGTGACATTCACGACACGGTGTTGACCCGCTCCTATACCGGACGGTTGGCGCGCGGTGTGCGCAACAGGCTGATTGATGAAATGGAGGCCCGCGTGGCGGAACTCCCGCCATTTCCAATTCAGGCCTTTTTTATTGCCGGTCTCAAAGCGGCCAGCATTGCGCGCGATCAAACTGATTTCACATCCATTTATGCCGGTCAGGCCAGTGCAAATCTGCGGCACGGCACGGTCGCAAGCCTGATGGATGCCCTTCAAACAGGATTGGGCGAGCATGGCTTTAACGCTGCTGCCTGATCCGTTCCCAAACAAGACATACAAGGATAAAAGACAATGAAGCTTTATTACGCACCGGGTGCATGTTCACTTTCGCCGCATATCGTTCTGAGCGAACTGGGCAACCAATTTGACCTTGAAAAGGTTGATCTTGCGTCCAAGCAAACCGAACGTCAGGTCGATTTCACGTCCGTGAACCCCAAGGGCTATGTCCCGGCCCTTGATATCGGAAATGATACGGTTTTGACCGAGGGTGTCGCGATTATCCAGTACCTTGCCGATCAGGCCCCGGAAAGCGCATTGGTGCCCAAGGTCGGAACGGTGTCGCGTGGTTTGTTGCAGGGGCATCTGAATTACCTCTCGGCAGAACTTCACAAATCCTTTGGGCCGCTGTTTAACCCCAACAGTTCGGAACATGATCGCGCACAGGCGCGCAAGAATGTCTTGGGTCGTTATGACTATTTGGAAACGGTTTTGGCTGCGACCGGGAATTGGTTGCTCAAAGACGGGTTTTCAGTCGCCGACATTTATATGTTCGTTCTGGTGAATTGGTCGGCTCATTGTGAGATTGATCTGGCAAACCACCCGGAAATTGCCCGTCATCACGCACAGGTGCTGGCGCGCCCGGCAACGCAGGCTGCACTTAAGGCCGAAGGGCTGATTTAAGTCACGGTTTGATACGCCTGAAAAAGAACGGCCTGACCGCAAGTGCGGCAGGCCGTTTTAATTTGCTAGTCTGCAATGGGGCAGCAGACCTAGCGGCTGAAATCGATCAGGACAAGGAAGCAAACCGGAACAAGTGCCAGCGCGACATAAATCCAGATGGACGCGACAGGAATGCCCAGAACTGCCAAAACATACCCTGCAAGGTACAGAGCCAGCCCTACAACTGCGACCAGAAGAATTCCGATTAGCGGCAGAGATACTTTGCTGTCTGTCTTCATGTCCCGTCATGCTCCCGAAACAGGTTTCATAATGTGTGATGATCAATTTACCATTATTGGTGGAGGTGGGGTTTGATCCGTGTCAATAAACGCACCTTATAATTCGGGACTTGATCTGTGGCCGGGGGAATCGGGTGTATCCTGATGCAAAACAGGCGAAATTGTCTGTCATGGGGGCTTCTGATATTGTCGCCCCGGTTTGGCAAGTCACAGATTCCGTGCGGTTGAGTTGGGTGAATTGTGTGCCAATCCAAGGATTATTGCCAAAACAGCAGGGATAAGCGTTTTTGTCGCAGATTTCGGTTGATGAAGGCTTGACGGCATGGGTCATAGGCAGTATTAACCCGGCTCCAAGCGCGGGCCTGCATGTTCAGGCCAAGCGTCCTTTTGCGAATTTATAGACCAGGAGATCAGGTCATGGCACGTCGCTGCCCGGTATCCGGCAAAGGCGTTTTGGTCGGCATGAATGTGAGCCACGCCCACAATCGTACCAAACGTCGTTTCCTCCCGAACCTGCAGCCGACCTCGCTGCTTAGTGAGTCGCTCGGTCGTTCGGTGCGTCTGCGTCTGACCACCAATGCTGTCCGCACCATCGAAAAGCGTGGTGGTCTGGATGCATATCTGCTCAGCACTGCAAATGCAAAGCTGCCGGCAGATTTGGTGAAAATCAAACGCCAGGTCGCCAAAGCTGTTGAAGCAAAAGCTGCCTAATTCAGGCTTCTGCTTTACAGAAAAATATTACGAAGGCTCGCTTCTGGCGGGCCTTTCGTTTTTTCAGGCTATTTGATCTGTTTTCAGATCACAAGACAGGCCGCCGGGTACGTTCGGGCGGCCTGTCTTGTGCCATGCAGCGGATTGTTTGCCTTGGGCTTTCTTGGGTTGCGGGGATGTTCAGCGAAAGAAACGCGACTCGGCAGAACAGGCGCTTTGCGCTTTGGGGAAATTGTTCTATACTTTGCTCTATCAGTGGTTTACGTCGCCGCGTCGCCCGGTTTGGTGAAACGTCATGATATGTTCATCACCAGCGATTCCCGGACCTGCTAAACAAGGCAAGCGACTCGGTAAACACGGTGGAGCGGATGGTATGCATTTATCGCCTAATGCGTGTCCGGCACTTGTTCTTAACGCCGACTTTCGGCCGTTGAGCTACTTCCCGCTGTCTCTTTGGTCATGGCAGGATACGCTCAAGGCGGTCTTTCTTGAACGCGTCGATGTTCTTTCCGAATATGACCGCGAAGTACACTCTCCCTCTTTTAAAATGCGCCTGCCCAGCGTGATTTCTCTTAAGGAATATGTCTCGCTCAAAAGCAGTCCGGCTTTCACGCGTTTTAACGTGTTTCTGCGCGATCAGTTTTCCTGTCAGTATTGCGGTGACCGTCTGCCAACCAACGAACTGACCTTTGATCATGTGATCCCGCGTGCCCGCGGGGGGCGGACCAACTGGGAAAACATCGTCACGGCCTGTTCTGACTGCAACCTCTATAAAGGCAGTCGATCGGTGCGCGAGGCGGGCCTGCGACTGCGCAGGACGCCGGGACAGCCCACCATGCACGAACTGCAAAGCTCAGGACGCCGTTTCCCGCCAAACTATCTCCACGAAAGTTGGCGGGATTTTTTATACTGGGATACGGAACTGGAATACGACTTCTGATCCGCGATATCAGGCCACCCAAAACACAGTAAGCCGCCGGGTATGCCCGGCGGCTTACTGTTCAAAACGCAATGGCGCTTCCTGAAAAGTTTACTTCTCAATAAACATCCAGGTCATTTGCAAGCACAACGTCCCCGTCATATTCGGCACGGATTTCGTTCAGAGTGCTTCCGATTGGCGCGCGGTAATGCAGCACATGATACAGCACCAGCAGCTTGGGCCGGGTTTCATTTGCCAATCTGGCCAGGTCGGTCGAAATAGTGTGTGCTGCGGCATGATAGTCCTGCCAGTTCTCGGGAAGGCCACTCCAGCCTTCGTGACTGATCGCTTCGTGGATCAACAGATCGGCGCTTTTTGCGATGTCGCGCAGCTTTTCATTATAGGTAGTATCCCCGGAAATCACGATCACCCGGTCTGGTGTCGTTACCCGATAGGCAAAGGCGCTGTCCCAACTGCCATGGCTAACGGCAAAGGCTTCAATGGTGACGTCAGCATCCTTTAGAATGATACCATCTTTGGAAAACTCGGTAACATCAGCATAAGCCGCATCCGGGTTCACAATCGGCTGATTTCCACCCAGACGGGTTTTGGTGTCGTCGGCAAGCATCTTATAGATGCCTTCGCTCATGCCTTTGGTACCAGCAGGGCCAAATACCTTGATCGGATTGTCACGACGCCACCAGTAGGTTGCAAGCAGTTCCGGATAGTCAAGTACATGATCGCTGTGCAGGTGGGTGAAAAACAGATGATTGATCTTGGTGGGGTAAAGGGCATCAATCCCATTTTTCTGGGCCGCAGCAATGGCGTTTTGGACAGTGCCGCCACCGGCATCAAAGACATAGGCTTCGTCGTTATAAATAACGGCAATGCCAGCGCCAGCGCGATCGGCGTCGGGAACGGGCGTGCCGGTTCCGAGCATGACAACCTTGGTTTCGGCCATGGCGTAGGATGCGCTGGCAAAGATAAGGCAGGCGCCAGCAATGGCTGCGCCAAGCTGTTTGATGGAATTATGCATTGTTTCCTCCAGATGCATCTTGATCGCATTCTTGGTTTTGTTTGCGATTGCTTGAAACGCTAAGGTGGAAATGCTGGAATGATCCAGAAACGAGCGGAAAATTGGCTTTGAAATATTAAAAATGGGCCACTAGGCGGCCCAAAATTCACTTGTCTTGGCCTTGGTGATCCGGTTTCCTGCATATGAGAAACCATGAAAAGATCCGAGGATATGATCCCAGTGCAACCAGAAAAACCCACACAGTTGGCCAATCGCGCTTTGGCCCGCGGGTTGGAGGTTGTTCGCGTTCTTGATCAACAGGGCGGTTTGCGGCTGGCTGATCTGATGCGTTCTAGCAATCTTCCGAAAACTACCTTACGGCGTCTGCTGGCAGTTTTGATCGAACACGGTTTTGTGCGCCGCAGTCTGGGAGACGGGCGGTATAGATCCAATATCAGTTGGTCGCAGCTGCCAAGCACGTCGGCAGGTCTGAACACTGTGGTTTTCCTGGATGCTGCCTGCGATGTGTTGCGGGAGCTGACCGATGAGGTGCAATGGCCATCAGATATTCTGGTACGCGACGGGACCAGGATGAGGGTGGTTGAAAGTACCCGCGCACTCAGTCCGCTTTTTGTTACGCCCGGAAGGTTGGAGGTCGGCGTGGACATGTTGCGTTCGGCTGCCGGGCCTGCCTATCTGGCGCATTGCAAAACAGCGGAACGTAATACGGTTTTATCAGCCTATGATCTTACCGTCGATGAAAGACGAAAACTGGATGACCGGCTGGCCGTCATCCGGCGACGGGGGTATGCCCTGCGTGACCCGGACTATTGGGGCGACAGTGTTGCAAATGATCGGTTGCGCGCGATTGCCAAGGCTGTCTGTTCGAAGGAAACCGTATTAGGGGTCGTCAATCTGGTTTGGCCGGTTGGTATGATAACAGAAACGGCTTTTGCCGACCGCTATGCGGGCATGCTTGGGGATGCCGTAAAGTTAATCGAACAGCGCTATGAAAAGATGGTTCAGGGGGATGAAGAGGTTTCTCAGTCAAGCAAACACCACCCGCGGGGATGACCGCGGATGGTGCTTGATGTTTTTACGCGTCTAAGGTCTTGTTACCAGCGGTACTTGACGGTCGCTAGAACGGTTCGACCCTGCCCATAGTAGCAGGCGTTTGCACCTGAACAGGTTGAAACCCACCGTTCATCCATCAGGTTCGTTGCATTCAGACCCAAAAGATATCCATCTATTTCATAGTGAATGCCGGCATCAAACAGGGTCGTTGCAGGAACCTTGAAGCTGTTGGAGCTATCCCCGTACTGGCTGCCCAGATATCGTGCCCCGGCATTAAAGCCCAAGCCCTTCATCGTGCCGGACTGAAGGGTGTAATCCGCCCAGAGTGATGCGGTATGTTCCGGGACGCCGGTCGGTGTTTTGCCCTGATTCCCGTCATTGTTCTTGGTGATTTCAACATCGTTAAAGCTGTATGCAGCTTTGGTCACCAGACCTTCGATCGGTTCAAAGGTTCCTTCCAGTTCGAAGCCGCGTGAGCGGACCTCACCTGTCTGGACCTTGAGGTTTGCATCGTCAGGGTCTTCGGTTGTCACATTTTGGCGGCGTAAATCAAACAGTGCGACGGACAGCAGCCCATCAAAGCCATGCGGTTCATACTTCGCGCCGACCTCCATCTGTTGACCTGTTTCAGGCTCAAAGTTCTGGCTGCCTTGGCTCGCGACCGGGGTGAAGGACTCCGAGTAGCTGATATAGGGAACCAGACCAAAGTCCGTTTTATAGACCAAGCCGGCCTGCCCCGAAAAGGCATGATCGTTCGTGCTGCTTTTGGCGCCGCTATTGTTGTTGTCTTGTTTTTTCTCGTCTGACCAATCCTGACGGCCACCAAGCGTCAGCGTCCAGTTCTCGTCGAAGTCAATCTGGTCTTGTGCATACAGCCCCAACTGACGAAGTGTAATGTCGTCATCGTACCAGGTCGTAAGTGCGCCGATGGCCCCACCATAGCTTGGGTTATAGATATCAAGATTGGGTCCCGTCCCATATGCAGCGTAACGGTCATAAAGGTAGTGTTGATAGTCTAGGCCGGTCAGAAGCGTATGTTGAACATTGCCGGTGTCAAACTGCGTTTCAAGTTGATTATCAATCGTGATCGCATGTGCGTTTTGGTCTGTCCGCAACAGGCTGCGTTTCAGGGTGCCTGCATTTACGTCTGCCCATCCGCTGCCATAGACCGTCTTGTAATCAACATCGACAAACGCATAGCGTGCGTTCTGCCGGAAGGTCACATCATTGGTGAAATCGTGACTCAGTTCGTAGCCAAAGGAGGTCTGAACACGCTTGTAACCCTCAAAGGCCGGTTCCCCGGTGAAAACATCAACCGGGATGTAACCGTTCGGCGCAGCAGAGATGGTGCCGACGGCCGGCAGCCAGTTGTTGGCTGAGCCGGTGGTGTCTTCCTGATAGTGGGTCAGGATCGTCAGGGACGTATCATCGTTTTCCCATTTCAGGGATGGGGCAATGTAAATCCGGTCATCATCAACCATATTGGTTTGCGTTCCGGAATCCTGCACAAGACCGGTCAGGCGGTAAAGAACGCTGCCATCTTCAACAAGTTGCCCGCCAACATCAAAGGCCCCCTGTTTGTGGTCGAAACTTCCTGCTTCCAGGGCAATTTCGTTCACCATGTCTTCGTGGGGGCGTTTGGTGACCACATTGATCAATCCACCCGGGGAGTTTTGTCCATACATCACAGAAGTTGGGCCGCGCAGCAATTCCACGCGTTCTGCTCCATATGCTTCCTGACGGAAAGATGCGTAGCCCGATGAACGAAGCTGAAGGCCATCCCGATACAGTCCAACATCCTGCTGCGCGAAGCCGCGAACCTTAAACCAGTCATATCGTGTGTCGTAACCGAACTGGTCAGGTTGAACACCAGCAGAGTATTTAAGCGCTTCCATAATCGTCTGCGCCTGACGTGCCTCAATCTCGGTCGCCCCAACCACAGAAATCGAACGCGGTGTTTCGGCCAGGGGGGTGCTTGTTTTCGTTGCGGTGCCACTTTGGGTGGCGACAAAGCCATTAACCGGAGATGTCGCAGATTCAAGCTGTTGTTCCGCCTCGATCACAATCGTCGGTGTTTCGGTTACCCCGGTTTTGTCCGTTTCTGCTGTCGCGCTATCCTCGCTTGTCTGCGCCAGCGCGTAATTTGGGGCGGCAAAACTCAATGCGAAAGCTGTGCCCAGCAATAGGGTCGAAGACAATTTCTGTCTGATCGATATCATTTGGATTCCCTGTCTTGGTTGTCTTTGGCGACGACCAGCTTGGCGGGAACCTGCGGGCCATCTTTCATGATGGCCTTGTGGATATCACGCGCACGGGGACGGAATATTGAACCGGATTTGGGTGTATTGAACGGATTTTGGCTTAAGTTACGCAAACTGTTCCTTGCGCCAGGCACCGGGGGTTGTGCCTGCGATCTTGCGAAACACACGTGTCAAATGTGCTTGATCGGCAAAGCCAACCCGAAGGGCAACAGTGGCCAATGGTGTGTCAGCATCTTTCAGCAAACTCTTGGCGCGTTCCACACGCGCTTTCATCTGCCATTGCTGCGGCGGCATACCTGTCGTTTCCCGGAATGCCGAACAGAAATAGGATTGCGACAGTCCAGTGAGTTGGGCCAGTTCATCAAGGCGGATGGTGCGACCGCAATTCTGTTCAATATAGTCGACCGTCTTACGCAAATGATGCGGAGATAACTTTCCGCGCTTGCGTTGCGGCTCGTTTGTTGGGGCCGGTTGCAGAAGGGCTGCGGTAAGGGCTGTCACCAAACCTTCGCCATACATCTGAGAGCCCGTCATGCCGTGCTCAAGGTCATCGGCAAGCAGACGAACAATTGAATTGATGCGCGGGTCGCAAAATCCAAGACGCGGTGTTTCAAGGATCTGGCGATCAAACGTATTTTCCATGCTGTTCTCAAGCGCGCTGACATCCAGATGAATATCAAGATGACGTAACCGGCATTCGCCAAGAATTTCAGAAGAAAATTCCATCCCCGCCGGAATGTAATATAGGCAGCCCTGTTTACGCTCTGTTGCTGTCAGGCAGTTGCCAGGTGTGCGGACATTGACGCGTGTATTGCCGATGCAATCAAGGATCGCCACCAGAAGCGGCGCGCGCGATACATATGTTCCCCCGGCGGACTGTTCGCATTCGACATGCCACAGATCGGTAATGGCAGTGTTCCAGCGGCGAAAACGCAATTCATCCAGAAGGGAAATGCCTTCGATGTTGCTGATCATTTGCGGATGGAATGTCATATCGGTCAAAGGGGCTGGGCCTAAGATGATCTGGTTGTGCACAGTTTGAATGTTGCCCTAATATACCCCGGATAAATTTGCAAACAATAACAATTCTCATTATCAGGCGGCATGTGCCCGCATGGTGAAGAATTACGCGTCTTCTAAGCCGGGGGAGGATATGAAAAATCCCCGCCTGACATATCGGGCGGGGATTTTATGTTTATGCAGGTGTTTAGGTGAAGCCTGGGCCTGTTTACTTTTTCATCCAGCGCGATGGTGCGATCAGGCAAAGCACCGTCAAGGCGGCAGAGAAGAAGACATTTACCGTCGGCATGGTGATGCCAAACAACGTCCAGTCAATTTTATCGCAGCGAATGATTGGCTGGGCCATCAGTTGTGCTTTGAGGTCGGCAACCGATCCGGCACCACTTTGCACCCCACCACACATGGCTGGGCCCTCCCACCAAAGTTCTTGCACCCCGACATGATAAAACGCAATCGCGGTTCCGACGCCGAAGGTCGCCGCACACAGATATATGATCACCCGTGCGGCAGCGGGAAACCGAACCAGCATCAGTGCAACAATCGATAACCCGGCAACCACATAAAACGGTACGCGCTGATACAGGCACAAAACACACGGCAACAGTTTTTGGACATATTGCGCATACAGCGCAAAGCCGATGCTGCCGGCTGATATCAGAAACAGTGCGATCGCGGGCGCAGCCGGGATATATCGGGGGCGAAGAAGTTTGAACATCAACAAATCCGTGTGTCGTCTTCCATAAATATCTGGCATCGGCTTATCCGTGCGGAATCAATTTGATTGCGGCAAACCCACCGACAAGAACCACGATAAATATGGTGAAAACGAGGCCCAGTCGTTTTTCAATGAAATCGCGAATGACCGGGCCAAACTTCCAGATCAGGGCAGCAATGACAAAGAAGCGCAAACCACGCGCAAGGATTGATGCGACGGTAAACACAATCGGATCAAGGGCCGTAACCCCCGACAGGATCGTTATGACCTTATAGGGGAACGGCGTCACACCGGCGATAAAGACAGCCCATGCGCCCCATTCATTATAATAGTCGCGGAACTGATCAAACTTCGCGCCATAGCCATAAAGCTCCAGCACCGGACGCCCGACCGTTTCAAATAGGAAGAACCCGATCCCATAGCCGATAAGCCCGCCCAGCACCGATCCGACAAGACAAATAAGCGCATAGCGCCAGGCTTTGGTCGGGGCGGCAATGATCATCGGGATCAGCAGGATGTCTGGTGGAATCGGAAAGACAGAGCTTTCAATCGCGGCAATGAAAAACAAGGCCCAGCCCGCATGGCGGTGCCCGGCAAGGTTCATGGTCCAGTCATAGAGGCTGCGGATCACGGCAATTGCGCCTTATCAAGGTTGGGGTCATGTGCGAAGCGGCGCTTGGCCTTGAAAACGGGGCAGATCAAAGCGCATTTTGACGTTAATCGCAACGCTGCAGTTTACTTGTGCACAAACAGACGCATTTTTGCACAAACCCCCATTGACCCGACGAAATTTACAGCTATTATCCCGCCCGTCGATGGCGGGTGCGCACACGCACCCAAATAGCCTGCCCCTGTGGCGGAATTGGTAGACGCGGCAGACTCAAAATCTGTTTCACTTAGTGAGTGGGAGTTCGATTCTCCCCGGGGGCACCATCGCTTTTCAAACCCAGCCGTAATTGGTTGGGTTTTGTTGTTTCAAGCTTCCGCTCATCTTTTCCAGACGTTGCCTATTGATCGATATGTGCCGTGTTGGGATGTGCGTTGCTTAAACGCAGTGTTGGCAATGGCGATCGAACATTGTGTTATCAGCCGGTTTTCTTCGGGGCGGTGCTTGCGCGGACAACAAGCTCTGCGCCGACCTGTACCTTGACCGCAGGCAGCGATCCTTCTGCGTTTAAGAGTTCATCAAGTACCGTAACAGCCATGCTTCCGATTTTGCGTTTCGAAACATCTATCGTCGTTAAGGATGGATCAAGAGTGGCGCTCATTGGAAGGTTATCAAACCCGACAATCGAGACGTCCTGTGGGATTTTGTATCCCTTTTCTTTCAGCGCTTTGGTAAAGCCATATGCCATGATGTCGTTCGCGCAAAAATAAGCTTCGGCAACGCTTTTGTGATTGGAAAGCGCCTTGAAGCTATCCTCATATGCCGAGGCGATGGTGGACCCGATTGACAGGATGTGATTGCTGTTCACTGTCAGTCCGAGATGGTCCATGTTTTTCAGGAAGGCTTTCTTGCGCAGAGCAAAGTTTCGGGTCTGCGTTTCACTGCCGACAAAGCCAATTTTACTAAAACCAAGATCTTTTAAGTGCGAAAGCACGGTGTAAACCGCATCGCCATTGTTCATGTCGACGAAATTTGCATCAATCAGATCATAAAAAGAATCAATAAAAACAGTTGGTAATCTGAAGTCCTGGATTTTCTGAATATCTTCACGCGTTAGCTCGGTGCCAAGTATGATGGCGGCCGTCGCATCCGAATTTGCCAGAATGTCTGTGATGTCATTTGCTGTGACATTTTCATAGCTTAAAACCTGCAATTTATAACCACGACTCGTTGCTTCTGATGACATGCCGTCAATGTAATCAGAAATGAAATGGCTGTGGTCACGGTTCACAGTATGACCGTGCTTGGCGATCTTGAGAAACTTGATGGTTTTCGCCGTCTTTTCACGGTTTTTGGGGGCGCGCGGCAGGTAGTTCAAAGAAGAAACAACTTCAAGGACCCGTGAACGGGTAACGCCGGAAATTTCACCCTTGCCATTCAGGACAAGCGACACCGTCGAAGGGGAGACGCCCGCCCGTTCGGCAATCTGTTTGATCGTCGGTTTGTTATTTTTTTTCATGTACTTAACCCTGGTGCTCTTCCCTGATTCTTCTTTGTTTATGTTTTTTAGTAAACATCCTGTCGGACATCAATGCAACTGCGACGTAACAGTTTGTGTCAAACAGGTGCTTGCCAATATAAAAATGAATTGATAGTTTTTAGTCAACAAACATAAAAATTTACTAAAAGTATGGGGAGGATCCATGCGCTTTTTTGACGGGCACCTGACCGTTCTAATCGGACTGATCGTAACGTTGATGACGGCGGGCGCGATTGTTTCTGATGGAAACTATCTTTCGCTGTTTAATCTTCAGTCGATGGCGGGCCAAGTGCCTGAAATCGGGTTGTTGGCGATCGGTGTTTTGCTGGCGATGTGTGTCGGCAATGGCGGCATCGAATTGTCGGGGATCGCGCTGGCCAATCTTTCGGGCGTCGTCGCTGCGACCATTGCGGCAAGTTTTTTCTCGGCCTCTCAGGACCCGGAGATTTTCTCGCTCATCTTTATCGTGGTGGCGTTGGCAACCGGGTTTCTTGGTGGTTTGCTGAACGGCCTGTTGATTGCCTATCTTAAAATCACGGCGATCCTTTGCACGCTGGGCACGCAAATGCTGTTTATCGGGCTTGCCGTTGCGATTTCCGATGGCCGTTCGGTAAGGGTTGGTGCACCAGGCCCGCTTTATGAAATCGGCAACGGATTGTTGTTTGAAATCCCGATCAGTTTCCTTTTGTTCATCGGGGTTGCCTGCATCATCGGGTTTGTTCTGCGCTATACGCCGTTTGGCATGTGGCTGATGCTCAATGGGTCAAACCCCAAGGCCGCTGAATATGCCGGGTTTCCAAAAAACAAAGTGATCATTTCGACCTATACCGTAAGCGGCATTCTGTCGTCGCTGGCCGGGGTCATAATTGCTGCGCGGACCATCAACGTGAAGTGGGATTACGGCACATCATACCTTCTGGTGGCGATCCTGATTGCGGTGATGGCCGGTGTTAAACCCGAAGGTGGCTATGGGCGGGTGATCTGCGTCGTTTTGTCGGCAATCACGCTGCAGATGATGTCGAGCATGCTCAACTTCATGGGTCTTTCAAACTTTATTCGCGATTTTGCTTGGGGGGCCCTGTTGCTTGGGTTCCTCGCGATCGGGCGGTTCAGATTGCTTGATCTGATCAACCTGCAAAAGCATGCGATCTCTGCCTCTGTGCGCAGCCCTCACGTACAGAAGTAATCAAAAATCAGAGGGAAACATCTGGCCAAACAGAATATTTCCAATTGGGAGGAAACATTATGAAAATTGCCAACCTTATGAAAACCACAGCTTTCGCACTGGCTGCGATGTCTGTTCTTGGTTTTGCTGCCCCGTCTTCGGCGCAGGACACAAAATCCATTACGACTGTCGTTAAAATTAGCGGTATTCCATGGTTCGATCGTATGGAAACCGGTGTTACCAAGTTTGCCGAACAAAACCCAGAAATGGATATTCGTCAGGTCGGTCCGGCAACTGCGGATTCCGCCCAGCAGCTTCAGATCGTCAATGATCTTGTGGCAACTGGCGTAGACGCACTGGCTGTTGTGCCGATGGATCCCGATATTCTCGAGGGTATCCTTGGCCGCGCGATGGATCGTGGCACAATCGTTGTGACACACGAAGCCGATAACCAGACCAACACCCATGCCGATATCGAAGCATTCGATAACAACGACTATGGTGCGGCCCTGAACGAACGTTTGGCGCAGTGCATGGGCGAAAAAGGCAAGTGGACAACGTTTGTCGGATCTCTGGGAAGCCGTACGCACATGCAGTGGGTTGGTGCCGGCGAAGAAAATGCCAAAAAATATCCGGGTATGGAATTGGTCGATCCGAACAATGAATCGTTCGATGATGCCAATGGCACCTATGAAAAAGCCAAGGAAATCCTTCGTAAACATCCTGACATCAAGGGCTTCCAGACTTCGGCTGGTAACGACGTTCTTGGTGTTGGACGTGCGATCGAAGAAGCTGGTCTTGCCGGCAAGGTCTGCCTGGTGGGTACCGGTCTTCCGAACCCGTCAACGGCCTATCTGGAATCTGGTGCGATCACAGCAATTGGTTTCTGGGATCCGCAGAAAGCTGGCATGGCTATGAATGCCGTTGCCAAGCTGATGCTTGAAGGCAAAGAAGTCACCGATGGCATGGATCTTGGTGTTGAAGGCTACGAAAGCGTAACCGTCACACCGGGTGCAGGCAAAGGTCTTCTGATTGTTGGCAATGGCATGGTCCTTGTCGATAAGGAAACCTACAAAGATTACCTTTTCTAAGCGAACCCGGTTGAGGCAGCCCGGAATGTGTCTTGGCATGTTTCGGGCTGCCCGGCCTCGCCAAAGGCCGGGACATGTCAGCAGGAAAGGGTCTGACTGGTGACGCAAAACACGCAGAAAAATCGCTGTTTTCTTGAGCTAAGAAACATTCACAAACGTTTTGGCGGTGTCCATGCCCTGCGCGGTGTTGACCTGTCACTTGAAGCCGGGGAGGTATACCACCTGCTGGGCGAAAACGGTTGTGGCAAAAGCACCGTGATCAAGATCATGGCCGGGGCACATCCGCCCAGCGAAGGCCAGATCGTTCTTGATGGCGAGGTGTTTAACGAACTTACCCCCATTCAATCTCTCGATTTCGGGATTGAGACCGTCTATCAGGACCTGTCTTTGATCCCCAATCTGAGCGTGATGGAAAATGTTGCCCTTGGGGAGCAACTGGTCGAAGGCCACGGCAGGCTTCTGCGCCGTATTGACCGGGCGCGGATGCAGGAAACGGCAACCAAAGCCCTGTCGCAAGTGGGCCTGGACGTAACATCCGAACTGATGTCGACGATTGTCTCGGAACTGCCTTTGGCAACGCGTCAGCTTGTGGCAATTGCCCGTGCGATTGCCTGTGAAGCCCGCCTTGTCATCATGGATGAACCGACAACGTCGCTGACCCGTCGCGAGGTGGAAAACCTTATTGATGTGGTCTCGCGTCTGCGGTCGCAAAATGTCGCGGTACTGTTTGTCACCCACAAACTCGAAGAATGCTATCGTATTGGCGGGCATGCGATCGTGTTTCGTGACGGGCAATGCGTGGCACAAGGACCGATTGAAAGTTACAGCCGGGCCGATTTGGCCGAATTGATGACAGGCCGTCAAATCAGCGAAAAGCGATACCGCGAGGGAAGCCCCTCGGAAGATACGCTGATGTCGCTTGCGAATTTCAGCATGCCCGGTCGTTTCCATAATGTCGGATTTAACCTTCGCAAAGGCGAGGTGCTTGGCATTACCGGGCTGTCGGATTCCGGTCGAAACGAACTTGCGTTGGCGATTGCCGGTATCCGGCCCGCTGCAAGTGGCACGATTTCTATCAATGACAAGAACATCCGCATTGCAACAGCATCGGATTCAATCGATGCCGGAATTGCCTATGTCCCGGAAGACCGACTGTCTGAAGGCCTGTTTTTAAGCAAATCGATCTATCAAAACGAGGTGGCTCTGATCCTGCGCAAACTTGCGGGTTTCATGGGCATTCTCGACATGAAGAAGGGTAAGGAAATTGCCCGCGAAATTTCGGCCGACATGCGTCTGAATACCGCAGATATCGAATTGCCGGTTTCATCGCTTTCGGGCGGGAACCAGCAACGCGTTCTGATTGGTCGCTGGTTAAGCATCAATCCGGAAATTCTCGTGTTGCATGGCCCGACTGTTGGTGTCGATGTCGGGTCAAAGGACGCGATCTATCAGACAATTCAGAAAATGGCTGAAGACGGCATGGGGCTGATCATCGTCAGCGACGATTTGCCGGAACTTCTTCAAAACTGTGACCGCATACTTGTGATGAATGCAGGCGAGGTCGTCTCAGACCTCAATGGGGCATCCGCAAGTGAAGACGATATTTACCAGGCGATGCTTGGTTCAGTACAGGAAGGTGCAGCATGAGTTCGGCTGGAACCTCAAACAAACCTGCTTCGGGCCATGTATCGGCATCCGGGCAATTGCAGCAGCGCCGGGGGTTGGGTGATCTGATTGCCAAGAAACCGGAATTGGTGACCCTGGGTCTTCTGATTGCCATTTGCATTGCCGTCGCCATTGCAAACCCGGCCTTTTTGCAGCCATCCACCCTGATTGATATTGGCCGCGCCAGTGTCGTGACCGGCCTGTTTGCATTGGGTGTTTTTGTGATCCTGGCAGCAGGCGGCATTGATGTGTCGTTTACGGCCATCGCAGCACTGACGATGTATTCGATCACACTGCTGGCAATCAATCATTCACCGAACATGCCGATCTATGTCGTGTTTCTGATCGCGGTTGCCGGTGGCATTGCGCTGGGTGTTCTCAATGGCTTTCTGGTTTATACGCTTCGTGTGCCGTCTCTGATTGTCACGATTGGGACGCAGTACCTGTTTCGGGGCGGCTTGCTGGCCTTTGTTGGCACGACCTGGATCATGGAGTTGCCCGGTCAGATGGGCACGTTCGGGCGTATTTCCCTGCTGGAATTTGAAACGGCAAATGGCGCAACGGTCAGTTTGCCTGTTTACTTCCTGATCCTGCCAGCAGCAGCCATCCTGACCTGGTGGATCATGCGCCGTACCCTGATGGGACGCGCCATCTTCTCGCTTGGTGGAAGTCCGGATGTCACGGCACGTCTGGGGTACAACGTCAAGATCGTCCATCTTTTCGTGTTTGGTTATGCCGGTGCTTTGGCCGGTCTGGCAGGCATCGTTCATGTGACGGCCAACCGTTTGGCGAACCCGTTTGATCTTGTCGGAACCGAAATTGCGGTGATTGCGGCGGTTGTTCTGGGCGGGGCCCGGATCACCGGCGGGACCGGGTCGGTCATTGGCACCATGCTGGGCGTTTTGCTTGTCGTTGTGGTCGATAATGTTCTTGTGATGGTTGGAATTCCAAGCACATGGCAACGGGTGTTCGTCGGCGCGTTCATTTTGCTTGCCGCGGCGTTCTTCGTGACCCGTCAGCGCAAATTCAAACCTGCGAAATAAAGAGAAAATCATGAAAAAATTTATGAATGATCCGAAGAATTTCGTCGATGAAATGCTTGAAGGCATCTATCTGGCGAACAAAGAGGTCACCTATGTTGCCGATGACAAGCGTTGCTATGTCAAAGCCGAGCCGGTCAAAGGCAAGGTTGGCATTGCCACCGGTGGTGGTTCGGGGCATTTGCCGTTGTTCCTGGGTTATGTCGGTGAAGGCATGCTCGATGGTGCGGCTGTTGGCGGCGTGTTTCAGTCACCCAGTGCCGAACAGATGCTTGAAGTGACCAAGCATATCGATCAGGGGGCAGGTGTCCTTTACATTTACGGCAATTATACCGGGGATATCATCAATTTCGATATGGCGACTGAACTGGCCGACCTTGAAGACATCAAGGTGATGTCGGTTGTCGGTAATGACGATGTGGCGTCCTCTGTCGTAGGTGAAGAACACAAGCGCCGTGGCGTTGCCGGGATCTTCTTCCTTTACAAGGCTGCCGGTGCGGCCGCACAGGAAGGCATGTCGCTTGAAGACGTTGTCCGCGTTGCCGAAAAGGCCAAAGACCGCACACGTACTATTGGTGTCGCGCTGAGCAGCTGCATCATTCCCGAAGTTGGCAAGCCATCCTTTGAAATCGGCGATGACGAAATGGAAATCGGCATGGGCATCCATGGCGAAAACGGCATTACCCGTAAAAACCTGACCGCCGCTGATCCGCTCGTCGACGAGATGATGGCGAAAATATTCGCTGAGCAGGATTACAAAAAAGGCGACGATGTTGCCATTCTGGTCAACGGTCTTGGCGCGACACCGCTCGAAGAACTTTACATCATGTTCCGTCGTGTTTCCCAACTGATGGGCGAACGCGATATCAACGTGAAGCATGTTTGGGTTGGTGAATTCGCGACATCGATGGAAATGGCCGGTGCATCTGTTTCGGTTCTGCATCTTGACGAAGAACTTGACCGTCTGATGGCCGCCAAAGCCGACACGCCATTCTTCAAACATTTCGCACAGTAGTCGGAGGCCAGGATGGACACGATTAATACTGGCAATATTGCCGCCCTGTTCGAAGCCTTTCATGCGACGTTTCGCGACAAGCGTGATGAGCTGATCGCCCTTGATGCAAAGGTCGGTGACAGTGATCTTGGCATCACAATGAATTCTGCGTTTGAGGCTGCATCGAAAACGGTCTCTGACATGGATGGCGAACCACTGGGCAAGCAGTTCAAAATGGCCGGTGCCGCAATGGCAAAGGCAGCACCCTCGACAATGGGGACGTTGACAGCAACCGGATTTATGCGCGGTGGTAAGGCTGTTGACGATGCTGACGCGATTGGCACCAAGGAAATGACGGCCTTCTGGCGGGCGTATGCCGACGGGATTGCCGAACGCGGCAAAGCCAAACTTGGCGATAAAACTGTCTTGGATGTGCTTGAGCCCATCGCCCAAAGCCTTGAACAATCTGCCGACCAAAACGCCCCGTTGGTCGATGCGGTTGCTGAAGCCTCACGTGCCGGGCAGGCCGCGCTGGAAGCAACCAAGGATATGGTCGCCCAGCACGGCAAGGCTGCGGCGTTTGCCGATAAAAGCAAAGGTCTTCAGGATGCGGGGGGCACGGTTGCCTTCCTGTTGATTGAAACGCTCGCACGCTTTGTAAAAGGCTGATTTTCTATGTCTCAGCATGATTGCGCCTTGCTTGGGCGGCATGCTGAGGCCTTTTCCTCCTTGCGCCACACCGCAATGACTTGCATCGAAAGGACCGGGTTATGGAATATAGAACACTAGGCAGATCAGGGTTGAAAGTCTCAGCCCTTTCGATGGGGACATTTACGTTTGGCGGCGACGGACCGTTCGCGATGGTCGGTTCGCAACAGGTGCCCGAGGCACGCCGTCTTGTTGATTGCTGCATCGATCACGGGGTGAACCTGTTTGATACCGCCAATATGTATTCGACTGGTCTGTCCGAGCAAATCCTTGGTGAAGTTCTTGACGGCCGACGTGATCAGGTTCTTGTCACATCCAAGGCCCGCATGCGGATTGGCGATGGCCCGAATGATGAGGGGGTAAGTCGCTATCACCTGATCCGGGAATGCGAAAAGACGCTCAAGAATCTTCGCACCGATCACATCGACATCTATTACATGCACGAATGGGATGGTGTCACCCCGGTCGAAGAAAAGATGGCCGCTCTTGATACTTTGGTCACACAGGGCAAGGTGCGCTATGTCGGTTGCTCAAACTATTCGGGCTGGCACATCATGAAATCTTTGCAGGCATCCGAACGGGATCGCCGTGTGCGGTTCGTGACGCAGCAAATTCATTACACCCTTGAAGCCCGCGAAGCAGAATATGAACTTCTGCCGATTTCGGTGGACCAAGGGCTTGGAGTTTTGGTCTGGAGCCCATTGGCGGCGGGATTGCTTTCGGGCAAGCATCGCCGCAGTCAGCCTGTTGCGGAAGGGTCCCGGCAGGCTGCGGGCTGGACCGAACCACCCATCCGGGATCAGGATCGTTTGTGGGACATAGTTGACGTCCTGATCTCGGTGGGTGAAAAACATGGCGTTGAAGCTGCGCAGGTTGCGTTGGCATGGCTACTTACGCGGCCTGCTGTTTCGTCACTGGTGGTCGGCGGAAGCAACGTCGATCAGTTTAAGGCCAACTTCCGGGCACTTGATGTGAAGCTTGATCAGGACGATCTCAAACGCCTTGATGACGTCAGCGCCCCTCCGATGATTTATCCCTATTGGCATCAGGGGCAGTTTGCCCGTGATCGGTTTGCCGAAGGTGACTGGGCATTGCATTCACGCCCGGATTGACCGCGGGTGAAAAGCCACCAGGTTTAAAAAAACGGTGCCTCAATCAAGGCACCCAGATTGCTGACAAAGTCCTCGCCAATGGCGGGGACTTTTGATTCAATGGGGCATGCTTAAGAAAAAGACCTCCCACCAGGAAGAACTTGAGATGGT
>NZ_JRJE01000007.1 GCF_000763295.1 Thalassospira australica
ACGTCGAGGGTCGGCGCGTCGGCTTCACCTTCAACAGAGACCGAGATCGTATCGGAGACAGAAGCGGTATCGGTGCCGTCTGCCGAAGTGGCCGTCACACCGAGATCGAACGAACCGCTGTAATCCGCCGGCGGTGTGATGGTCAGGCCATCAAGCTCATCAACTGTCAGGGTAACCGTGCCATCGGGATTGACGGTGCCGGCAGAGAGGGTTGCGCCATCGGGAATGTTTGAGATGGTGACGGAGAGAACTTCGCTGCTGTCTGTCAGAGCTGCGTTAACGTCAAGGGCAATGGCAGTATCTTCGGTGCCAGAGGCATCGGTGACATCAAGCGTCGGTGCATCGGCTTCGCCAGTGACATCAACGGTCAGGGTATCTGATACAGAAGCGGTATCGGTGCCGTCCGCAGACGTTGCGGTGACACCCAGATCAAACGATCCGCTGTAATCAGCTGGCGGCGTGATGGTCAGACCGTCAAGTTCATCAGCTGTCAGGGTAACGGTGCCGTCCGGATTGACGGTGCCAGCCGACAGGGTTGCGCCATCGGGAATGTTCGAAACCGTTACGGACAGAACTTCACTGCTATCGGTAAGACCAGCATCGATGTCGAGTGCAATCGGGCTGTCTTCGGTGCCTGTTGCATCGGTAACGTCGAGGGTCGGCGCGTCGGCTTCACCTTCAACAGAGACCGAGATCGTATCGGAGACAGAAGCGGTATCGGTGCCGTCTGCCGAAGTGTGTAATCAGCTGGCGGTGTGATGGTCAGGCCGTCGAGCTCATCAGTTGTCAGGGTAACCGTGCCATCCGCATTAACGGTGCCAGCCGACAGGGTTGCGCCATCGGGAATGTTGGAGATGGTGACGGAGAGGACTTCGCCGCTATCGGTAAGGCCCGCATCGATGTCGAGCGCAATCGGGCTGTCTTCGGTGCCGGAGGCATCGGTAACGTCGAGGGTCGGCGCGTCTGCTTCACCAGTGACATCCACGGTTAGCGTATCGCTGGTGGTTGCTGTATCGGTGCCATCGGTTGAGGTTGCGGTGACACCCAGATCAAACGATCCGCTGTAATCGGCCGGCGGTGTGATGGTCGGGTCACGGTACTGTCCGGATTAACGGTGCCAGCCGAGAGGGTTGCGCCTTCGGGGATGTTGGAAATGGTGACGGAGAGAACTTCGCTGCTGTCTGTCAGCGCGGCATCAACGTCAAGGGCAATGGCAGTATCTTCGGTGCCGGAGGCATCCGTCACATCGAGTGTCGGCGCATCGGCTTCGCCAGTGACATCAACGGTCAAGGTGTCGGATACAGAAGCGGTATCGGTACCGTCTGCCGAAGTGGCCGTCACACCGAGATCGAACGAACCGCTGTAATCCGCCGGCGGTGTGATGGTCAGGCTATCAAGCTCATCAACTGTCAGGGTAACCGTGCCATCGGGATTGACGGTGCCGGCAGAGAGGGTTGCGCCATCCGGAATGTTGGAAATGGTGACCGAGAGGGCTTCGCCGGCATCGGTAAGACCTGCATCGATGTCGAGTGCAATGGCAGTGTCTTCGGTGCCGGAGGCGTCGGTGACATCAAGCGTCGGAGCATCTGCTTCACCTTCAACAGATACACTCAGCGTATCGCTGGTGGTTGCCGTATCGGTGCCATCGGT
>NZ_JRJE01000008.1 GCF_000763295.1 Thalassospira australica
CCGGAAGCGGTCTTCTGCAAGTTACGGCAACTGTCAGTGATCCGATATCCGGCACTAGCAACAGCAGCCTTGCTGAGATCAACCTTGAGGTCCTCAATGTTGCGGATACGCCAACGATTGATATCGATGTTCCGTCAATTGCACTCGAAGATAGTGCTACTCCCTTGACGATCACAGTCGGCGATTTGGCTTTGACAGAAGAACTTTCGGTAACCATTGACGGCATTGATAATGGAGCCACATTGAATGCAGGTACATTGAACCCCGATGGCACCTACAGTCTTGAGCTTGCCGACCTTGTCGGGTTGACGATAACACCTGAAACAGCGGATGATCTTCATCTTACAGTAACGGCATCCGTGAATGACAGCTCCACGGCGACAAATGCAGAAGCATCCGCTACGGTTGACATTGATGTGGTATCCAACCCAATAGATCCATTGATCTAATGAGGCCCGACAGGAGAAATGAGCACTGTGGCACACACGACAAGCAGCAAGAATGTGGCAGCTTCTCGCCCCATACGGCTTTTGATTTGCGATGATTCAGTCTTTATGCGCATGGCCGTCAGAACCGTGTGCGACGCACATCCTGATATCGAAATCATTGGCGAAGCAGAAGATGGCGAAGACGCGATCAATGCGGTCAAGGAACTGTCTCCTGACATCGTGACCATGGATATCTCGATGCCAGGACTGGATGGTGTTGCCGCCACAACCGAAATTGCTCAAACACATGATGTGCCGATCATTATCCTGAGTTCTCTGACAGAACGCCGAAGTGCCCTTGCTGAACGTCTTATGGAGGTCGGCGCGGTTGATGTGATCTGGAAGTCAGCCTCGCTGATGGACATCGATATAGATGGAATTTCCAATACAATTCTGGAGAAGATTCTGTTTTGGGGACGCCATCATCTTTCTACGGAACAAGACAATAGCATTTGGGCGAAACCGTCAGAAGCAGAGCTTCTGGCTTTTCAAGACCGTTTCAATGACAATAATTCAGCCAATACTGTTCTCTTGATCAGCATGGGAGCCGGAAGCCAGGACAGTATCCCAACCTTGTTCGGACAACTTGATAGCGACTGCCCGCCAATTATTATTCAGCCGAATGTTCCGCAATCATGCCTGGACGGGTTTGTACGCTATCTTAATAACAGAACATCTGTTCCAGTCCTCGTCGCACAGGACGGACAAAACCTTGAACGCGGACATATTTACTGCGCCTTCCCATCAGCGGGACTTGCCTTGGAGAGTCTTCAGGAGAACAGATTTTCATTCCGTGTATCCAAAGGTGTCCGCAGCCCGGAACTACAATTGTCATGGCTCCATCAAACACTTGTCGCAAGTGGAACAACTCCGGTCACCATTGTTTTGTCTGGTGCCTCGGTTGAAGCCTGTTCAAGCGTTCTGACAACGTTACGAAAAGGTGCGGTTATTGTTGAGACGCCTTCTGTCTGTCCCGAAGGGCAAGCAGCATCCGTTATTGCCAACAAATTTGCTCAAAGCATTGTATGTGCTCCCGGAACAATTTCCGAGTTAATGAGGGCGTTATGAACCTGTTAAATGATGCCCAAAAGGCGGACCTGAAATCGAAACTGAAAAAACTGCAGGATGACTATGCCAGTAGTATTCCTGAAAAACTGACCGAAATATCCGACCATTGGGAACAATATCAATCCCAGAAGGATGAGGCATCAATTGATCAATTAATCAATTGCGTCCACAAGCTTGCCGGAACAGCCAAGACATACGGCTTTGCCGAGCTTGGCATGCTGGCTGGCAATGCCGAAGATGAACTTATTTGTTTTCAGGAACAACCATTGTCAGATCGCAAAAATTTAGCCCCATCAGAATCAATCGAAAAATTGCTCAATTATCGATAGGTACAAAGAATCTTACATAAGATTTACGAACACCCCAAGGGCACGAATAACGCCATCCCCCAAACACCCACGGCTCAATGAAAATCGTGACTATCGATTTTCAGGTTTGGTACATCATGTGCGTTTGAAGTCTGTGGTTGCCTTGAATTATCCGCCCCATTGGCCCAGCGAAGATTACGCGGATGCGTGTTATTGCTGCGCGCTATTTCAGCAGTTTCGGTCAGACCTTGTAGCATCCCTGTCAGATCAACCAGCTTGTCTGCAATGATGTGGGTGACACCATCTTCGCGCTGGAGCCTTCCGGATACGCCAAGAACCGTGGCGGTCATCACCTCCCGGCGATATTTTTCCATCATCTTGTTCCAAACCACCAGATTGGCGATGCCCGTTTCATCTTCAAGTGTAATAAAAACCACCCCTGATGAAGTTCCCGGACGTTGTCGAACAATTGCAAGACCAGCATGAGATACCGGATCTCCATCCCGCAAATTGGACAAGTCCGACGCTTTACATATGCCTGCAGCGGTCAAGGCATCACGCAACATGCTCATCGGATGCCCTTTCAGCGACAACCGAAGGCTGGCGTAATCTTCGATAATTTCCTCGCCCGGTGCCATGATCGGTAAATCGACCGGGGCCTCTGCACCGAATTCGGCGGAAACTCCCATATTATGGTTGAAGTTCTGTGCTGCCTCAAACAAGGGTAAAACCGCAGGTGCCTTACGTCCCTTGCCAAAACGCCGCACAGTCCAAAGGGCCTCGCGTCGTGACAAGCCAAGCGATCCGAAGGCATCCGCCTCGGCCAACTTTTCAAGAGCTGCGGGAGAAAGTCCCGTCTGACGCGCCATCAGATAGACATCCTGATACCCCCCCGACGGCTTATTGTTCATCACCGCCAAAGCATCAAGCACGCCAAACCCGCGGATCTGTCGAAACCCCAGACGCACAGAATGATAACCACCATGACGTCCCAATTCACGTTCCAGCCGATTATCCCAGAAACTGTGATTGATATCGATTGCAAGCACCCGCACACCATGATTTTTGGCATCCGCGACAAGCTGTGACGGGGCATAAAATCCCATTGGCTGTGAATTCAAAAGCGCACATAAAAACACATCTGGATGATGGCATTTCAACCAAGAAGACGCATAGGCCAAAATGGCAAAGCTTGCCGCATGACTTTCAGGAAACCCGTAATCGGCAAAGCCTTCGATCTGTTTAAAACAACGTTCGGCGAAATCCATGTCATAGCCGTTTTTCAACATGCCGTTGATGAATTTGTCGCGGTGCTCGCCAATCGTTCCGGTGCGCTTGAACGTCGCCATGGCTCGTCGCAGATTATCTGCTTCCCCCCCGGAGTATCCCGCCGCAACGATAGCTATCTGCATGGCCTGTTCCTGGAATAATGGCACACCACAGGTACGTTTAAGAACGGCTTCAAGCTCTTTGGATGGGTAATCGACCTTTTCGCGCTTCATACGCCGTTGTAAAAACGGGTGGACCATTCCCCCCTGAATTGGCCCCGGGCGAACAATGGCAACCTGAATGGTCAGGTCATAAATGCTTTGCGGCTTAAGACGTGGCAGCATGCTCATTTGTGCCCGCGATTCCACCTGAAAAGTGCCAATACTGTCAGCCTTTTCCAGCATCTGGTAGGTCGCCTTGTCTTCCTTGGGCAAGGAAGCAAGATCATGGTCGATATTCTTGTGGTCACGTAACGCATCAAACGATTTGCGAATACAGGTCAGCATTCCCAATGCCAGAACATCAACTTTAAGGATACCCAGCGCATCAATATCATCCTTATCCCATTCGATGGTGGTGCGGTCCGCCATCGCGGCATTGGCAATGGGCGACAACTCACATAACGGCCCACGCGTAATCACAAACCCACCGACATGCTGAGACAGATGGCGGGGAAAACCGGTTAACTCTCCGGCAAGGTTCAGCACAGCTTTCAGGCGTGGTTCATCGGGATGAATGCCTGATTGGCGCATCATTTGATCATGTGCGCCCTTGCTACTTGATCCCCATATGGTTTTGGTCAGTTTGACAATCGTGTCTTCCGACAGGCCAAAGACCTTGCCGACATCTCGAATGGCACTGCGTGAACGGTATGAAATCACGGTCGCCGTTAGTCCGGCGCGATCCCGGCCATAGCGTTCATAGATGTATTGAATGACTTCTTCGCGCCGCTCATGTTCGAAATCAACGTCGATATCGGGCGGTTCATCGCGCGCATTGCTGATGAAGCGTGAAAATAAAAGTTCGACCTCGTTGGGGTCAACCGATGTGACATACAGACAAAAACAGACCGACGAATTAGCAGCCGACCCTCGCCCCTGACACAAAATATCCTTGGACCGGGCAAAGGCTACAATGTCATGAACGGTCAGAAAATAGGAAGCATAGCCAAGCTCATCGATCAGTTTCAGCTCCGCCTTTAACAGCTTCCTGACCTTATCGGGAATGCCATCCGGATATCGTCTTGCCGCCCCTTCCCAGGTCAGGCGGACAAGGCGCTCTTGTGTGTCTTCGCCTGATCCGTCGTTTTCATCCGGGTATTCGTACCTGAGTTCTGCAAGGGTAAATCTGCATTGATCGGCAATCTCGACTGTACGGGACAGCCAGTGGGGGTGATCGGGAAACAGGCGCGCCATTTCGCCCGGCGATTTAATATGGCGTTCCCCGTTGGGAAACAACCGGTATCCCGCATCCTCAATCGGGCAACGGTGTCGAATACACGTCAGCACATCTTGCAGGGGTTTGCGCGACCTAAGGTGCATATGCACGTCATTGGTGACGACAACCGGGATACCAAGATCGGCCTCAATCACCTCGGAAAATGCAAGGCGCTCGCGATCGAACCCGTCCATAAACCGACCAACAGCCAACCAGATTTTTCCATCAAAATGGCTTTGAAGGTCCATCAATTCATTTCGAAAGTCCTCATCGGGAAACTGTGGCGGAACTGCAACAAACAGAAGCCCGTCGCTATGTGCGATGATGTCGGAAACATAAATCTCGCATGACCCTTTGGGGGCCCGACGTTTACCAAGGGTCAACAGTTGACAGAGCTGCCCATAAGCCAAGCGATCCGTTGGATAACAGAGCATTGACGGCCCATCCATCGGATCAAGACGACACCCGACAACGTACTTCAGACGATCGGCATAATTGCGATGTGCGGTATGACCGCGCACGATCCCCGCCAATGTATTGCAATCGGTTATGGCAATGGCATACACCCCCTTGGTTGCGGCCGTCAGCACCAGCTCTTCGGCATGGGATGCACCACGCAGGAAAGAAAAATTACTGCTTACATGAAGCTCCGCATAGGGCGGGATTTCTTGTTTGGTGGTGATTTTCTTGGTCATGACATCACCCCGCAAACAATCCATGCACAGACCAGATATCCTGCCCGGCATGGCCACTGCGAAACAGCCACAGCACTCGACCTTTCTGGTCACAGATACGGAAATAATCGCGCGTCATCTGTGAAATCGCGTAATTATCCCGATCCAGATATTCCCACCATTCCGGGCATATCCGTTCCGGACCATCTGCCCACAACACATCAATCAACATCTTGCGCCAGCGGATCCGTGTTGGAGAACCGGTCGAATTGTATTCAACTACATCAACTGGCTCGGGCGGTTCAAGCAGCCTGACAGGCCGCTTTGGCAAGGGCACATCCTGCAATCTTTCCGGTTTGATCGAACCGGTGGGAGGTTGACGGATAACAGCTCTTTCGGGCAGGTGGCTGGCGTGATGGGCCGAATGATACAGGATATCGTTTGGCCCAAGATGGTGGTTGATGCGATCGATCAATTGGGCCAGGGCAAGTGCATCGCTGGTGTCGTCCTGCTGACGATCAAGACGCACTTGACGGAAGGCAACATGTTCAACCCATGGGGCATAGACAATTATCTGCTCAATACCAAAACCGGTATCCACACCAGGCATTTTTTCCGCCAGCAGACGCAGGATATGGGTTTCGGACTGACAGGGGGTTCCGGTCGTCGTGGTGATGGTATGTGTATGTCCATCAACTTGGGTACAGCGAACGATCAAACGTCGCAGGCCCAGGCTCTCGTTACGAAGGTCCGAACAAAGTCTCGCAATCAAGGTTTCAATCGCATGAGCCAAATTGGCAGCATCGCCCAGCGGCTCGCCAAAACCCTGTTTGATCAACCACGGATGATCGGGTAATTCAAAATTAAGGTGCTCAGGCAGGCGTCCATAAAACTGATCAAGACGAAGCAAAACATCCGGGCCCAAACGGGTTGTGATATTTGCGCGGGGCAGCGGTGTAATATCGCCAAGCTGTTTCAGGCCCAAACGCGATAACAGGGCTATGATGTCACCCGACAAACGCAAGGATGAAACAGGAAATTCTGCCGCAATCGCATGATCGGTTGGCAATGACAAAATGCGATCAGCTTCTTTTCCCGGATGACAACGTGCGCCACCCCAGGCAGCCCCTGCTGTATCGGCAATAGCAACACGCGCCGCGTACCCCCGGCGTTTCATATCCTGCAGGATTTGCGTAATGAACGGCCCCTCTCCGCCAAAAAGATGACTGCCACCGGTGATTTCAAGCCATAATCCGGCATCCCCGTTCAGGGTCGTATTATGCAAGTCCCGATCTCGGGCAACCCAAGGGCTATATCGATCCATTACCCGGATCATGCGCGCAAGGTGGCTATCATAAAGGTCAGGTTGTTCGGGTATATTGTCTAGATCAGGTAGGATACTGCGGGCATCTGATAAACGCATGCCACCATGCACCCCCGCCTTTTGAGCGGCTGCATTTAACGCACAAATAAACACACCTCTATTGTCAACACGTGTGATGACACGCGGAATCTCTGGGGGCGACATCATTCCGGTGGTCCGGCCAGCAGATTTGCGAGAGTGATCAGGTGTAGATAGACTGATTCTGTGACAATCGGTCTTCCAATGGGTCAACCACAGATAAAGAAAGCGTTGTCGCATCGGCTTTTACTTTCCAGCTTCCCGGTCGAACCCCGCGTCCCCCGATCAGGCTGAGATAATGAATATTCCCTGTCATGTTCTGTTGCGTGCCAAGGGCCGGTTCAATCTTCCAGCGTGTCAATGCACTTGATGGCATCAGCCGTCCGGCATGAGGTAACGCCCGGCGAAGAACGATCATGCGCGTCCCCCCCGCCTCACAGGCCAGTTGCATCCTCCGTGCTGCCGTCAGGTCATAATCCGTGGTTTCCAGAATGACCGATGCAATTTGCCCGGATTTGGCTATTTCCTCTCCTGCCCAAAGTGCTGTGACCTGATGGTCAACCGTCAACATCAAGGGCCTTGGCCTGGTGACGGGGGTTTCCGGCAAGGCCAAATGATAAAACCCGCCCTGGTCAATGGCACGCCTCTGTCTGATCCAGAACACTGATCTGTGTACCGGTTTTCCGTCCGGTTTTCCGGAACCAATCTGGGCCAATTGCCATGCCAAAACCGATGCAGCCCCCATATCATGGCCACAAATTACTTCATGCAATCCAATCGGGGCAAAGCCCCCAATGCTGATATTGCGCGACAGCGGTATGTCCCCAAACACATGTGCAATCACCCTGCTTTCTGTATCTACAGAACACGCAACACTTCCCTTCCATTGCTTTTCAGCCTGCGCCAAAGCGGCACGGGCATCATTAAGTCGTTGAGCCGGCATCATCCCTCAACAAGGCAACATGTTCACTGTTTGTTCTTATTTAGGGAGAGGAAATCTCAGAGTCAAATCAAATGCTCCGTCATATGCATAAGCTTTTATCAAATTTCGTTCGTTTCGAACCCGATCTGCCCAGCCATACAAACATCGAACCATCCAGACACAAAGAACACGAACATCCTGAATTCAACACCCTCGTTTCAACGCATTAACGAATCCGGCTGATTTTTCACGAAGGTTCGAATTGGTTGCTTCCAGTGCGCGGACTTCACCTTGCAGGTTTGTGCCGATCATTCTGTATTGATCGGCCACTTCTTGGGCCGCGTGACTATTATCATATGCTGTGGATATTTTAACCACAGCCGCGGTCAAGATTTTGCAAACAGCAAACCGGTAAATTTCATCCAGCCTATGTCTTCCCTGACACTCAGCTTCTTGCACCAGCCCCAAGCCGACGGGAAATATCACCTGACATTTCAACCAAACGTTCACGGCACAATTCCGCCGATACGACGGACGTTCCCGAGAGACGCTGAATAAACGGCACGGTCAACGCTGCCACGACCTTGCCGGAGAAATCAAAGATCGGGGCCGACAGGTTCAGCACCCCGCCAATGGTAAGCGATTGAGACTCACAATATCCGGCTGCGCGCACTTTTGGCAGATCGGCAAGGAACAGTTGCCGCTTTTCATCCGAGACATCACCAGCCTCTTCAAGCAGGCTGGCAAGCGATTGTTGATCCATCCACGCCGCCAGCACCCGTCCCGATGCCGTTTCATAAATGTTGATCTGTGCCCCCAGCCGCACGGCCGTGATGTTGTTGTCCTGGCAATCAGCCTGCGCAATTACCAGAACCTTTCCCGAATGAATAATCGCAAGGTGCAATGACTGGTTTACCTCGTTGGCAAGGCGCTGCATTGCGTCCCCGGCGATAGAAGTCAGACGGCGTATCGGTGGATGCTTGTGGGCGATCTCGAACATCTTTGTTGTCAGATAGTAGCGGTCATCTTCAACACGCTGCTCCACATAGCCACGCTGGCAAAGCACCATCAACATGCGGAAAATTTCCGACGTGTTCCGGCCCAATTGTTTCGCAATCTCTATTTGCGACAAACCATCGGCTTCCGAGGCGAGAAGCTCAAGAATATCAAGCCCTTTTGACAATGCAGGCGCACGGTATTTTTCCTGATCTTCCTGATCGTCAGACATCTTGTTGGTCTTCTCTCTCATAAGGTTCTTCAAGCAGTTTGCATCAACACGGGCAGTATATGCAGGGCACCTTAACCTGACAACTACACCCATTGTCTGGTACAGATATATCACATATAAAATTATCTTTCATTTATAAATTATCACTATTAGAGTGAGGTCAGGAGGAAACATAACGATGACCGCACAAAAACAACTCAGGGGCATGACCTGGTCAGACCCGCGCGGCTACGACCCGCTGATTGCAGCAACCAGCGCATTTCGCGAACGTCATCCGGATGTTGATATCACGTGGGACAAGCGATCCCTTCAAGGGTTTGAAAGCACGCCGGTTGACGAACTTGCCAGCCAATATGATCTGATCATTATTGATCACCCCCATGTTGGCGCAATCGTGCAGGAAAACTGTCTTCTGCCACTTGATGCCCATGCGCCTGAAAGTTGCCTTGAACAACTTCTTGCCGAAACAGTCGGCAAAAGCTTCCAAAGCTATTTTTACAAAGGACATCAGTGGGCCGTCCCGGTTGATGCCGCCTGTCAGGTGCAGGCAATCCGCCCTGACCTTTTGTCCGCGCCATTGGCCACTTTTGGCGATGTGATGAAACAGGCACGCGATGGACGTGTCGTTTTGCCGCTGCGCCCCCCGCATGTTTTGATGGCGTTCTTTTCTTTGCTGGCCAATTCGGGGGTTCCCTTTCCGGTGACCCGTACGAACCGACTGGACCCGATTGCGGCCCAAAAAGTTCTAAAGGAAGTGAAAGCACTTGCAGGGCTGGTTGATCCCGCCTGCACAAAAATGGACCCCATCGCAGCACTTGATGCGTTATCTGACGGGGATCAATTTGCGGTGTGTCCGCTGGTGTATGTTTATGCGCCTTATGCGCGCAATGGCTATCGCCCCCATCGCGTCACCTTCCACGACATGCCTGTCTTTGGTAAATCCGGTCCTTTGGGATCGGCACTGGGCGGGACGGGTCTTGCGGTTTCTGCCAACACACAGCATCCCGATTTGTGCGTTGAATTCGCCCTGTGGGCTGCATCGGCTGAAGTTCAAAGTGGTCTTTACGCCGAAAACAACGGACAGCCAGGCAACGCAATTGCGTGGGGTAGTGATGGTGTGAATGCTCCAGTGGGTAATGCCTATCACAATACGCGACTTACCCACGAAGCAGCTTGGTTGCGTCCGCGTCATGCCGGTTACATGGACTTTCAGGAAGAAGGCTCACAGATCGTGTTTGATGCCATCATGGGCAAAACCTCTGCAACCACGGCGGTTGCAGCCCTTCAGAAACGTTTTGACGAAAGCTTCCCGCATGACTGATACATTGCCACTGTCAGGACTTAAGGTCCTTGATTTTTCCCAATTCCTGGCGGGTCCATACTGCGCACTCAAACTGGCTGATTTGGGGGCAGATGTGGTCAAGGTCGAACGCGCCGGGCTTGGTGATCTGTCACGTTATCTTTATCTGACAGATACAAAGATTGGTGGTGAAAGCACGATCTTTCACGCCATCAACCGCAATAAACGATCCATTGCCGTGGATCTGAAATCTGATGCAGACAAGCAGCGCCTTGGCACATTGGTTGCCGAGGCAGATGTGATTTTGCAAAACTTTCGACCCGGCGTCATGAATCGACTTGGCTTTGGCTATGAAGACGTCAAGAAGGTCAACCCGAATGTCGTATACGGCACGGTTACGGGATATGGGGCCGAAGGGCCATGGGTCGACCTGCCGGGACAGGATCTTTTGGCGCAAGCACGCTCTGGCGTTATGTGGTTGTCTGGAAGCGTAGATGACGGCCCTGTCGCAATGGGGCTTCCCATTGCCGATGTCCTGGCCGGGTCGGCACTTGCCCATGGAGTGCTGGCCCTGTTGTATCGACGCGCAACCCAACAAATAGGCGGTTATGTTGAAACATCATTGATCGAGGTTCTTGCTGACCTGCAATTTGAACTTTTAACCACATGGTTCAATGACGGGAAACGCACCCCGAAAAGATCAAAGAACAACCCAGCGCACGCTTATCTTGCCGCACCATACGGCGTTTACGAGACGTCCAATGGTCACATTGCGATTGCAATGGGCAAACTCGATTTGTTGGCACAGATAACCGGTCTTGCACCTGACATTGCTCAAAAGGATGCATTTGCCAAACGCGATGAGATAAAGGCAGGCTTGGCCGCAATGCTCAAGACCCGCACATCTGATAACTGGATGGCAAAGTTTGTTGAAAATGACATATGGGCCGCCCCTGTGATGGACTGGGACGGCGTGGTCGACAGCGGCATTTTGCAGACACTTGATATGGTTCAGGATATTCGCCGTGGTGAACTTGAAATGAAGACCACCAAACTGCCCCTGCGCATTGATGGAACACGGCCGTCCTCATCACGTGCAGCCCCGGAATTGGGCGAAGCCAATGACTTGCTCGATACCGGTTGGTAACAGCAAAAAGCTCCACCATCGTCCAGAAACATAAAAAGCGCGGTTCTGATTTGAACCGCGCTTTTCTGTATGATCAAAGCGTTTCAAATCCAAACGGAAAACGCTTTGACTATGCCAAGGGGCTTAGTCGTCCTTGACGCAGACTTGGCGCTGCGTTCCCAGCCTGTCGATGCCAAGTTCAACCACATCGCCTTCTTTAAGGTAACGCGGCGGATTGAAACCAAGGCCAACACCCGGAGGCGTGCCGGTTGAAATGATATCGCCCGGATGCAGGGTAAAGAACTGCGACAAATACGAAACCAGATGTGGCACGCGATAGACCATGGTTGCGGTCGAACCATCCTGAACACGTTCTCCGTTCACATCCAGCCACATGCCAAGATTATCAAAATCACCAACCTCATCGGGGGTTACAAGCCACGGGCCGGTCGGCCCGAAGTTGTCGGATGATTTTCCCTTGGACCATTGGCCTGCACGTTCAATCTGATAGGCGCGTTCTGAAACATCATTGACCAGGCAGAAGCCCGCGACATGATCAAGTGCATTCTCTTCGGAAACATATTTGGCTTTCTTGCCAATAACAAAACCAAGCTCGACTTCCCAATCGGTTTTATCTGAGCCACGCGGAATGATAATCGGATCATTCGGACCACAGATTGCCGAGGTATATTTGGCAAAAATAACCGGTTCCGGCGGCACTTCCATTCCGGATTCAGCCGCGTGGTCGGCATAGTTCAGGCCAATACAGATGAACTTTCCGGTCTGCCCAACACACGCGCCCAGGCGCGGTTTACCATCAACCAACGGCAGCGTATCGGGATCAATCGATTTCAAATCGTCAAGGCGGGTCAGAACATCACCAGCAATATCCCCGACATGCGCAGAAAGATCGCGCAGGTTGCCATTGTTATCAACAAGTGCGGGCTTCTCAGCGCCACGTTCACCGTACCGTGCAAGTTTCATTGTTCTTCCAATCCTTTCTTCAAATTCTGATCAGGCAGTCCAGCCGCCGTCAACAACGTGGACAACTCCGGTCGTAAAGCCACTTTCATCTGCGGCAAGATACGTCACAAGAGCTGCGATTTCTTCTGGTTTTCCAATCCGGCCCATCGGTTGGCGCCCGATAAATGTTTTGAGTGCACCTTCATAATCACCTGTCGCGCGCAAACGGTCATGCAGGCTGGGACTATCGACTGTCCCCGGTGCAATTGCGTTGCATCGAATACCTTGCTTCACATGATCATTGGCAATTGCACGGGTCATGCCCGCCACCGCCGCCTTTGACGCAGAATAAACCAAACGATTGACTGGTCCGGTTACCGGCCCGGCAACAGATGACATATTGATGATTGATCCACTGCCCTTTTCAATCATGTGCGGAAGAACCGCACGGATCATGCGAAACTGCGATTTGACATTCAGGTCAAATGCGAAATCCCATTCTTCTTCAGTGGCATCCAGAATGGTTCCGTTATGCACAATCCCGGCACAGTTAAACAACACATCAACGCCGCCAATATCAGAAACCAGCGCCTCAATTTCGGCCTTGTTGGTAACATCAAGCTTTCTGGCCTCAATACCGTCAATCGCATTGAGCTCCGCCAAAGAGGCATCATTGATATCGGTTGCAATCACACGTCCGCCTTCCGCAGCCATGCGTTCAGCCGATGCCCGCCCGATCCCCTGTCCGGCTGCTGTTACGAGACAGGTTTTTCCTTCTAGTCGCTTCATAATTCCTCCTCACACAGCCGGTAGGCATGACGGCCCGATTGGCTCGAATGTCTTGTATGTCAGTATAAATTCACGGTGTCCCAGAGCTTCGGATTTGGTTTCCGCGCCCTTCGCCACATTCACCACAAGGTCACGGATTTCCTGCCCGACTTCGGCAATGGAACGTTTGCCTTCGATGATATCACCCGCATTTACATCCATGTCGTCCGTAAGTGCGCGATATGTGTCCGGGTTGGCGCAGATCTTAATCACCGGCGAAATGGCGGACCCAACCACCGATCCCCGCCCCGTGACAAACAGCGTCACATGCGCCCCACTTGCGATCATTTCAACAATTTCAGCGTTATCGGAAATGTTGGGGAAACCAAACCGGACTTCGCCATCGGGCACAACATCCATCAGATACAATCCACCCGTAGGTGGCACATCCCCCGGTTTGATCAGTCCGGAAATTTTGTTGTCCCCAGATTTGACGTAGGCCCCGAGGCTCTTTTCCTCAATCGTGGAAAGCCCGCCTGCAGCATTCCCCGCAGCAAACGACCCAAAGCCAAGCGTATCGTAATATCGTTCGGCCTTTTGCACGGCAGCGCGCAGTTCTTCGCCCAGTTCCGGGGTTATGGCGCGTTCGGCCATAATATCCTCACAACTGATCATTTCGCCGGTTTCTTCAAAGATGCAGGCCGCACCTTCACCGATCAAAAGATCAAAGGCCTTACCCGCTGCCGGATTGCCCGAAATGCCAGATGTCCCGTCTGACCCACCGCAGATCGTCCCGATCACAAGGTCTTCTACCCCCATCGGCGCACGTTCTACCTTGGCAATCTCATCCAGTGTCTTTCGCACCCATGCACGTCCGGCCTCGACCGTTTTGGTCGTGCCACCCGATCGTTGAATGATCAATGTATCGACCGGGCGCCCGGACTCCGAAACAGCCGTTGATGCCCTGACCTTGTCAAAGCTTTCGCAACCAAGGGAAACAAACAGGACAGCCCCGACATTGGGATGGGTGCACAAGCGCTCCATCATCTGGGCTGCATATTCATTCGGAAAACATCCCGGAAAACCGATCACCTGAACATCTGATTCATCAAACTTAGCGGCAATTTTTGTTGCGACGAAATGGGCGCATTCCACCAGATAAGCGACAACAATCGTATTGCGGATGCCCTTGCGGCCATCTGCCCGCAAGTAGCCCTGGAATTTTTCAGTCATTTCGACACCTCCGTGCTTTGGCCATTGGCATCCTGCAGCGCATAGGTCGCGGTATAGGCAGACCTGATGTTATGTACATGTACATGCGCCCCTGCGGGGATATCTTCGGTCGCAATGCCAATTGGCATACCGTATTTCAGGATGCGTTCCCCACTTGCAATATCCCGGCTGGCGATTTTGTGGGCCAAGGGAATGGGATGGGAAAGCGTAATTGTCAGACCATCTGGCAGTTCCACATCAACACCTGCCTCGGCAAGGCGTCGCGCGACCAGAACATTGTCCTTTGGGTTCAACTGCAAAAAAGGTCCGTTCATGGCTTCATCTCCACCATGTAAATGTGATCGGCGACCAGAACGGTTTCATCCTTCTGGTTTGTCACGACCAACCGTTCGCTGACACGTCCATACCCCGGACGTTTTTCCATCACGTCCTTGTCGATGATTTCAACACGTGACTTGATCGTATCACCGATAAAGACCGGTTTGACGAACCGCATACGATCATACCCGTATGAAAACGCCACTGGATTGATGATGGTCGCCGTAAGACCAACACCGATGGTAAAGACCATCGTGCCATGGGCTATGCGCTGCCCGAATGGCAAGGTCTTGCAGAACTCTTGATCAAGATGATGGGGAAAGAAATCCCCGGAATGACCGGCATGCACGACAAAGTCCGTTTCGGTGATCGTACGTCCGACCGTATCGCGCCCTTCGCCAATCTCGTAATCTTCGTAATATTTGATTTGCTCAAGCATCAGGCGCCTCCTTTATTGGATGCATGGGGCGGGCAGAGCTTTCATAAGCTGCCTCTACCAGTGCCATGGTGTGCCATGCGTCTTCGGCAGAACCGTCAAGCGCGTCATCAAGTCCGGCAGCAAAACGCTGCACTTGGGCAAAACGCCCATGGAATGCTTCGATGAACCAGTTCCCCACCAGATCAATCTGACGCCACTGGCCATCGGTATTAAGCCACAGTTCGTCCGGCTCACCTTTGGGGTAGTCAAGATTGACACCAAGCTTCATGTAAGCAGCACCTTTGGTGCCACAAATCCGGAATTCACAGGCCTGAAATTTCCGGCCAAATCCATGGTTGTGATTGACGGAAAGATTGCAGCGCACGCTTTGGCCATAATCGAGCATGATTGAACTGCGTGTATTGGAAACCGTCGAGGATGGATGCCCGATGCTCCGCGCATGAACACCGTTCGGATTTCCCATCAAATCACGGACGAAATCCAGATAATGGATTGAATGCAAAAGAATTTCGACCCGAGGCAAATCGGCAAGAAACGCCCAAAGATGCCACGGCGTATCAAGCGCCAACCAGGCGTCAAAATCCACGACATCGCCCAATAAACCCTTGCCAATTGCATCCTTGAGTGCAAGTGACATCGGGGCAAAGCGAAGTTGGAAATTAACTGCGGCCTTGATGTTCTTGCGACGCAGGACCGAGATAATCCGGCTTGCTTCATCCAGATCAGAACCAAGTGGTTTCTGAATCACGGCAATTGCACCTTCGGGCAATGCTTCAAGCAGCTCGACAATTGCTGCAGGCGGGACCGCAAGATCAAAAACAACGTCTTTCTGACTGGCAGCTTGTTCTAGCGTATCAAAGGCTGACGTTCCCCAGTCGGAGGCAACCTTTTGTGCTTTATCAAGATCGGGGTCAAAAATCCCGGCAACCGGCACATTCAAATCACGATATGCCGGAAGATGGGCATCGGTCACAATCGACCCGGCCCCAAAAACCACCACAGGTGTTTTCGTTGTTGGCATTTCAATGGTCTGACGCAAATCAGTCATGATGGAAAACCTCTTCCATTTCCGCCCACCATTCGCCTTCCAGCCGGCTGTCAAGCGGGCGCTGAAGCGGCTCGCAGAATGTCCACCACCGTTGCGTTTCCGGGTCCGCGGCCATTTTCTTCATGTCGGCTTCAAAGTCGGTCCCGACATATTCGAAATAGGCAAACAGCACGTTCTCAGGCTCTTTGAGAAAGATCGAATAATTGCGGATATTGCATTCGGAAATCTTTGCAAGGACGCCAGGCCAAACATCTGCATGAAGGCGTTTGTATTCGGCAATGGCGTCTGCACCAATTCCGATCACTTGTCCGTGGCGTGTCATTGATTGGCCTCCGTAATTTCGAATGCGCTTCCTTCAACACTCAGTGCTGCAAGTTTGTCCTGGTCCCAGTCAATGCCCAGACCCGGCTCGGTCGGGGCTATTGCATTGCCGCCGTCCCGTGCCATTGGCGCGGCAAGATCTTCAAGCTGCGGGATATATTCAAGCCAGGGCGCGTTGGGCACTGCACAGACAAGGCTTACATGCAGTTCCATCAGGAAATGCGGGCAGATTGCGATGTTGTGGGCCTCTGCCATATGCGCGACCTTAAGCCATGGTGTAATTCCGCCAACGCGGGCAACATCGGCCTGTACAACCGAACAGGCGTCTGCTGCGATGTAATCGGCAAACTGTCCGGGGCTATAAAGGCTTTCACCAACAGCGACCGGCACGGTCGAGCGTGCCTGCAAACGGGTGTGCCCTGCGATGTCATCGGATGGCAATGGTTCTTCAAACCAACCGATATTCAACCGTTCAAGCATCGGGACCCGCCGGGCGGCTTCGGCCCCCGTCATGGATTGGTTGGCATCGGTCATGATCTCGTAATCATCACCCAATGCGCTTCGAACTGCTTCAAGACGTTTGGTATCCCCGGCAATGGTCGGCGTTCCGATCTTGATTTTCGACCCGGCAAAGCCCTTGGATTTGGCATCCTTCGCGTCATCAACCAGCGCTTCGGGCGACAAATGCAACCAACCACCTTCGGTCGTATACATCCGGACCGATTGCTTTGCCCCGCCGGCAAGAACATGAAGCGGAAGACCGGTTTTGCGCCCGCGCATGTCCCAAAGGGCTGTATCGATTGCTGCCAGCGCCAAGGACATAATCGGGCCGACCGCTGTTGCATGAGAACAAAACAGTAAATCACGCCAGATCGCTTCGATCCTGTCTGCGTCCTGCCCCATCAGGCGTGGCAGCAATGTAACTTGCAAAAGCGACAGGATTGCAGCACCACCGTCGCCGATGGTGTAGCTGTATCCCTGCCCTTCTGCGCCATCAGCATCGCGGATCACGACAAATATCGTTTCTTGGGATTTGAACGACTGGATCGCATCAGTGCGAACGACCTTGGGCTCAAGGTCCACCATGTATGCCTTTGCGGATGTAATCCGTGCCATTGTGACCTCCTACACCTTAAGGGCCACGCCGGTTTCGGCATCGAACAGATGACACCGATCCAGCATAACTTGGAATGTAAGACGTTCACCGGCCTGTACAGGACGCGGGTTAAGCATCTTGGCCTGCACTTCAGCTCCGGCAAGGGTTGCAAACAAAAGGGTTTCCGTGCCAAGCGGCTCTGTCAGATTGACCTCCAGCTCGACCTCGGCAATGTGCTCTCCACGGGGAAGAGCATGACCGACCGGCATGATGTTGTCTGCACGAACGCCAAAGGTAACGGCTTGTCCATCAGACAGATCATAGCCCGGTGGGGCCGTGATGGTTGAACCATCGGCAAACTGAATATTTCCGTTCTTGACGGTACCATCGAGCAAATTCATCGGCGGCGAACCGATGAAAGTCCCGACAAAAGTATTTACCGGGTTTTCGAACACGTCCAGCGGCGTACCAACCTGCTCGATATGCCCATCACGCATGATCACGATACGGTCGGCAAGTGTCATGGCTTCGACCTGATCATGGGTGACATACACAATGGTCGATTTCAGTTTTTGATGCAGTTTCTTGATCTCGACGCGCATCTGGGTGCGCAATTTGGCATCAAGGTTTGAAAGCGGTTCATCAAAAAGGAAGACTTCCGGATGACGCACAATCGCACGCCCCATCGCCACACGTTGACGCTGCCCACCTGACAGTGCGCCAGGTTTGCGATCCAAAAGCGGCGTCAGTGACAAAATTTCGGCCGCTTCATCAACTGCCTTGTCGATTTCCTCCTGCGGACGTTTGGAAATCTTAAGAGAAAATCCAAGATTTTCACGCACGGACATATGCGGATAAAGCGCATAGTTCTGGAAAACCATCGAAATATTGCGCTCTCGCGGTGGCAAATCGTTGACAACTGTATCGCCAATCCGGACGTCTCCGCCCGAAATTGCCTCCAGTCCAGCAATCATCCGAAGAGTGGTGGATTTGCCGCAGCCAGACGGGCCGACCAGCACCACGAATTCGCCATCGGCGATATCAAGATTGATGGAATGGACAACTTCAAGCACGCCATATTTCTTGACGACATCGCGAAGGTGGACCTGAGCCATTTTATTATCCTTTCACACCACCGAACGTCAGTCCGGCAATGAGATGTTTCTGCACGAGGAATGTGAGGATGAGCGCGGGAATAATCATCAAAACCGCAAGCGCACACATGCCCCCCCAATTCAGGGTGAATTCAGACGTGAAATCGAGAAGCCCGACAGGCATGGTTTTGGAGGTCGTCGAACGGGTCAACTGGGATGCCAGCGCGTATTCGTTCCACGACGTCAGAAAGGCAAAGATACCTGCTGATGCAACCCCTGAACGGGCAACCGGGAACTCCACGCGCCAGAACGCCTGCCAACGGGTACAGCCATCAATCTCGGCTGCTTCTGCCAGTTCCGGTGGAACCTGGCGAAAGAATCCGTCAATCAGCCATACCGTGAATGGCACATTCATGGCGACATAGGCCAGGATCATGCCAATATGGGTATCAATGATACCGATCCGGGCAAACAGAATGAACAATGGCAGCGAAAGCGCCACCCCCGGCACGGCACGCGTGACCATCAGGCCAACGAAAATACCCCCCTTGAACTTGAACTTGTAGCGGGCAAATGCATACCCACCGGCCATACCGATCAGGATGGCAATCACGGTTGATGTCACCGAAATGATCAACGAGTTGGTGAAATAGGTCAGCACAGGAACGCTGCCCTCTCCAATCCCGCCAAACATGGCCCGGTAATGATCAAGATTAAGATCATTGGGAATCCAGACCGGCGGCTTTGCCATAATTTCCACAGTCGGGCGGAACGAGTTCAGAACGATCCACAGACCGGGAACACACAGCACCATCATGGCCAGAAACAGACCAACGGAGTGCATCCATTTAAGGGCGACACGGCGCGCTTGATGATTGGTATTGTTTGCCATGGCTTACACCCCCATCCCAAGCTCTTTGCGAGCTGCGGTCAGTTTCTTGAAAAAGTAGATGGTGAAGAAAATCGCCAGAAAGATGGAGACATAGCCCATCGCATTGGCATACCCCATGCGCGCATCGACATAGCCGGTGCGTCCGATCAGCGTCCAAAGAAGCTCCGTGCGCCGCGCCGGGCCACCGTTGGTCATGATCTGCACGATGTCATATGCACGTGCGACATCCAGCGAACGAATGGCCATCGCGATGTAGATAAACGGCATCAGGAACGGCAGGGTGACGAACCGAAACGATTGGAACGGTGTGCATCCATCAACCTTTGCAGCCTCCAGCGGGTCACGCGGGATCGCATACAGGCCGGCAAGGATAAGAATCCCGAAAACGGATGTGGACGTCCAAACCTCTGCAAAGATAATTGAAAACATTGCAAGGTTCCCGTCCACCAGCCACGGAATGGCGGTATCGGTAATGCCCAGTGACTGCAACGCATTGTTCACCAGACCGACGTTATCGTTAAAGATGAACTTGAACTGGAAACCGACAAGGATTGGCGAAAACATCATCGGGAACATCATCATCGTGCGTAATGCCCGTTGCCCGCGTGTCACCTTTGAAATCATCAATGCCAGGCCAAGACCAAACAGCATTTCCAGATTAAGGGCCACGGCAAGCAACAGAACCGTCCGTCCGAATGCGGCCCAGAACTTCACATCGGTTACAGCTTTTTCATAGTTAAACAATCCGACCCAGTTAAACAGGCTGTCAGGCCGGGTCAGTCTGTAGGATGTGAAACTGGAATACAGTGACAATAACAGTGGAATCAGCACGACGGCCGATAGGATGATAATGGCAGGCATCAACAGAACCAGCCATTGCGGCAGCTTCAAGCGCTTCATCAGAATGTCCCGTGGATCGGCATGGAGGACCCCATGCATTGCGTTCTGATTGGATGGATCGGGTGGCGCAAATCCCTGTTTGCGCCACCCGTGTGCAATGATCAGGCGTTTTAATAAACGCCTTCTTCCTGCATCAGATCGTCAACCGCTTCTGACGCGTCGCTCAGAGCTTCATCAACGGTCTTGTCACCAAGAATTGCAGCCTGCAGTTCCGGATAGATCAGGTTGGTCGCCTCAATCCAATAGGGTGTCGGCGGCACGGCAAAGGCTGTAGCTGCCGTTTCCTTGAAGGCGGCAAGCACCTCGCTGCGATACGCATCGCCTTTCGCCTGCTCAGAGACATGATCCCAAACCGCGGTGCGCGATGGCAGTGGACCGGCAGAACTTTCAAGCTTCTGGCTGTCTTCGTTGGTCAGGAAATCGACCAGGGATGCTGCGGCTTCCTTGTGTTCGCAATCCTCTGTCACAGAAAAGCCGTGGAAGCCGGACCAACCGGTGCGAACACCTGCGGACCCTTTCGGCGCCGGTGCAACACCGACATTACCGGCAACTTTTGATGACGACGGATCGTTAAAGAACCCGGCCCAGCCCGGCCAATCCAGGTTAAGTGCAATCGTACCAGACGCAAACCCGTTGCCAAGATCATCCCAAAGATAGTTGGTCGTCCCGGCCGGCACAGCATCGGCCTGATAAAGGTCTACAAACCACTGAAGCGCGCGTTTGCCGGCATCGGAATTGAACGCCGGGGAGAAATCATCATTAAACAGGTCACCGCCTTCAGCGACGACCATCTCGTAAAAACGACCGACGATGGCTTCATCCTTGCCCGCATATTGCGTGCCATAGAAGTTCGGCGGATCAGCAAAGAACACTGACTGATCTTTTACCTGTTCCCAGGTTTCCGGAACGGCAAGCGCATAACCATATTCGGCTTCAAACGCCTTGGCTTTCTCGGGATCGTCATAAAGATCTTTCTGATAATACAATGCAGAAACGTCGAACTGCGCGCGCGGCAACATCACAAGTCTGCCATCAAACGTCGCAGCCTTGATATTGGCCTGAACAAACTCATCGACAACATCCTGGCCGATCAGCCCTGTCAGATCCGTGTAAAGCGTTGGATACTGTGACGCAAAGGATGAATGGTTAGACCCGACACACCAGTCGGTTGTTCCTGCAGCAATGTCAGACTTGAATTCCTTATCAAGTTCGAAGTGATTCTTTTTCGAAATGACTTCAACACTTGCCCCTGTTGCCTCTTCCCATTCCGGAATACGGGCATACAGCGCCTCATACTGCTGACCACCAATAAGCTTGGCTTCAATGGTGACACCGTCAAATTCACCTGCCTGCGCAGCATCTGGCGAGGCAAGGACTGCTGTCGAAGCAAGGGCTGCGACAAGTACGGCACAGGATGCACCGCTTAACAACGTTTTCATTCTATCCTCCCTGAATGAAAGGCCACTTTCGGCCGATTGCTATTTCCGGTGCCATTTCGATAAGCTTTTATATCCGGAATTATCTTTTATATTTAAACTTGACTTGATCAAGGAGTCAAGGTGAACTCCAAAAGAAATCAATTGAAACGAGAAAACCGGTCTGCAATTCCAGTTGCACCGCTGTTGTCAGCCACCCAATCAGGTGCGATAACGTAAAAGGAGGAACCCCATGTTCATCGACACCCATCTCCATCTGGTCGCGCGCAAACGCATCTCGTACCCTTGGCTCAAGGACGTTCCGGCACTCAATCGCGACTGGTCGTTTGAAGATTACGAAGTTTCTGCCCGACGCATCGGCATTACCGGCGTGCTGCATATGGAAGTCGATTGCGCACCGGAATATATTGCAACGGAAAACACGTGGGTTTCCGAACTGATGTTGCGCCCCGATAGCCTGATGCGCGGCGCCATTTCATCAGCACGCCCCGAAGACGAGAGTTTCGACGCTTTTATCGATACGCTTGATCTTTCGATCGTCAAAGGCATCCGGCGCGTTCTGCACGTTGTGCCCGATGATGTTTCACAGACGAACCTGTTTCGCGAAAATGTCCGCAAAATCGGGAAAAAGGGCCTGCCCTTTGATATCTGTGTGCTGCAAAGGCAGCTCGACATTGCCACCGCTCTGATAGATGCCTGCCCGGAGACTGTCTTCGTACTTGATCATTGCGGGGTGCCGGACATTGCCGGGGATGGGTTTGCCGATTGGTCAAAATCCATAACCGATCTTGCCAAACGCCAAAACGTGAACGCCAAGATTTCCGGCATTTCGGCCTATGCCAAACCGGACTGGACGCTTGACACACTTCGACCCTATGTCGAACACATTATCGAAAACTTCGGCTGGAAACGGGTCGTCTGGGGATCTGACAGCCCGGTCTGCACGTTAAATTCATCGCTTGATCAATGGATGGCCACAACACGGGCCCTGATCGCAAATGTTTCAGAAACAGAAAAAGCAGCTTTTGCGTCTGAGAACGCCAAACGGATATGGAATTTGCCGTGACCTTTGCGATGCTTCCGCCTCATAACCGCATGCGTAAATGGTGTGACGCAACCGGACTGCTTGACCTCACCAATCAGGGCGTCCGCCTCAGCACGCCATAGATCAGGGTATGGTTCACAGTCTCAAACGAGAGGAGAAGAGGTTCACCACAGCGGCTGAGAAATCGTTGTCAACTTCTTGGCGCGAATGTCAGCAGAACAATACAGGTGATCCTTCAATCAACCATGACCACCAAGAATATCTAACGTAGATAGTCAAACAGTGACAGGTCGCTCATCTGCGCCGTTACCGAGTAGGATGCTTCAAGCTGCATCGACAGGGTTTCAAGTGTCACCACCGCTTCGGCAAGGTCAACGTCTGTCAGGGTACTGACCGTGGATTCCGCTGTCAGTTGGAAATCCGTATGCATGTCTATGATGTTTTCAAGCTTGTCTTGCGTGTAGGACACCTGGTTTTGCAGTTCTGATATCCCGGCGACGGCTGCTTCCAGAAGTTCGGCCGCCTCCTGCAAGGCGACTTCGTCAACCGGATCGGTATTGGCATATGCCGCGAGGTTTAAAGCACGCAAAGCATTCTCGAACGTTTCATTGTCTGCAGTGATGCCATATTCGATCTTCGTTCCGTCCGCGACCTTTGCAGAGGCTATATCGCTGTTCCCGGAATAGTATGAGGTGTCAGCAACTGTCGGGCTTGTTTTGGCTGGATAAGTCACAGCATCAACAGCGACCGGTTCTTTTTCAGTTACCGAACCGGCATAAATATAGCGGCCCTCGTACTCGGTATTGAGCAAGGATGCGAAGGTTTCCAAGGCAGCGGTTGCAGACTCTGCGATACCATATGAATTCTCTGTCCCGGTACTCAAACCCGCAGAAATATCTGCCGTCATATCGGTCAGAACATCGACCATGTCATTAAGGGTCGAATAATAAACCTCGACACGCCCCTGAATTTCCTCGGCAATCTCGCTATACGCTGCGGCTTGCGAAACCTCGGCACTCAGGGTTGCAATCAGATACGAATTTTCCGACACACCTGAATTTGAACTGGCGATCTTGCCGGAACTTGATTGCTCTGTTGCATCCGCAAGTTGGGTCTGCACCGAACGGATCTGAGCCAACATGTTTTCTTGCATTGCCGCTGTTGAAACTCTCATGACTATTTTCCTTACCTTACAGCTTCAAGCAGCGTGTCCATGAGCGACTGGGTGATTTCCAGAACAGCTGCCGCAGCCTCATAGGCACTTTCAAGATTACTCAACATCAAAGCTTCTTCATCGGTATTTACGCCGTAACTATTTGAAAATGTTTCAACCAAGTCCGCATATGCTTCCAATGAGACACTCGCTTCAGTATCCGCGGCCGATGCCTGTTGAGCGACATCTGACAGGATCTCTGCCCCATAGTCCGAAAAGGTCGTTCTGGTCGAACCAAGGTGTCCGGCATCCGAATAACTGATGTTCTCGTCAAAGACATCGGCAAGGGCCTCGGTTATGTCGGAACTTGATGTTGAAATCACACTATCCCCGACCGCCAGCCCAGCATCATCCGAGCCGGTTCCAACCGGCAGCCTGCTGCTATCGGCATCCCAGTCGGCGTTCAGTGAAATATTGTCGGCACCCGTGCCGTCAAACATGTCATTTAAACCGAAATAGGCAGAGAACCCTTCGTCATCGCCCCCTACTTCGGCGTCCATATTGACAATCGAAATCCCGTAGTCGTCGTCAGTCGTTGCGATTGACAGCGTTCCATCCGTGTTAACAGAGGCACTTAAATTGCCTGAGGCATTAATATCGTCGACAAAGTCCTGAACCGTTGCAATTGTCGTCAGATCAATATCGACAATCTCGATCGCATTACCTTCATCATCGGTTGCCACGAGCCGTACCGTTCCGGTCCCGGAAAAAGCATCGGTCAAATCGGTTTGGGTTGTCCCCGTCAGATCGTTTGGCGGCGGATATGCAGTTCCCAGGTTTGAGACTTCGTTCAAAGCATCCATGAGTGTGGTTGCCAAATTGTCGAGTTCTTCCTGAATATCGGACAAAGTCTCGTCGCGCAGCTCAATCAACCCGCCAAGCTCACCGCCCGATATATCATCTGAGATCGATTGGCCATTCACGGTCACATCGGCAAAATTGGTATCTGCATTCACCGCCCCGGCCGCGTTATAGGAGAGTTCCTGAACCTGACTGCCAACAACAAGCGTACCGCCAATATAGATGTTCGTGTTGTTCGATGAGTCCGTGTAATAGGAAATATCCACCAACTCCGACAGATCGTTGATTGCCTGAGCGCGGGCATCATTCAACTCACTGCTGGAAAGCGTCGAGTCCGCTGTTCCGCTGAGCTGCTTGTTGTAGGAATCAATTTTATAAAGCAACTCGTTGATCTGATTGACAGTATCTTCAATCGACTGATCTGCACTGGCCCGCTGGTCCTGAACGGTTGCTGATAGGCTGTTCAACTCATCTGCTACCGCTTCGGCATCGCGGAGAACGGTGGACTTTGCCGATTGACTATCGGGACTGACAGACAACGCCGCAAATGATGTTTCAAGATCGGTGATCAGGGTCGAAATTGCACCATCGTCACCAATATCCCCAAACCCACTCGCAACTGTTTCAAGCGGCGTTGAAAACACCGATGCATATCCGCTCTCGGACGCTGCCTGACTGATCGATTTCAGCAGGTAACTGTCTACATCTGATCCAACCGATGTGATCGTGACCCCGGTCGTAGCCCCGGCAGTAACACTACTCGCAGTGCTTGCCGATTTTGCGGTGTAACCGTCGACGGACGCATTGGCGATGTTCTCCGAAGACACACTGATCCCGGCCTGGCTTGTCTGCAGGGCACTTAACGCAGCAGTTTGTGCAGCACGGATCGACATGTTTCGGACCTGTTTGGTTACAACCTGGGGTCATCCCCCGCTTAGCCGCCCTGCGCAGCTGACGTTTTAATCACATTTTGATGCTGAGAATTCTCTGGTGGAGGCCGCCACGGACATTGCCATCCTGACCATAGGACGGTGTTTCGTCCGACGCGGTTACCGCCCAACCGACACGTATGCGCTTCAGGCATGCTTCACGCTTTGCCTTAAGACGAATATTGTTTCGGTTCAGTTTCGCACGCAGGTCATTGACCTTTTCAATATCCAGGATCAATCCGGCCAACGGATTGTCGCTGCTTTTCATCCGCTGAGCTGCAATTTCACCGTGCAGCTCATTTTCAAGCGCATTCTTTTCCTTAGTAATGTCATGCAGCAGGTCGTATTTTGCCTGCTCCAGAACGCGCCACTCGACATCCAACAAGTCAGATAAACGGTTAATGACTTCAGTAATTTTGTCGCTATCACGTGGCATCACTGGTGCTTGGACGGTCATGAAAACCTCCCCTTAGTTTACAGACGAAATGAGGGTGTCATACATGTCGCTGGTCGTTGAGATGACCTGGGCTGCAGCGGAATAAGCCTGCTGTGCGACAATCATGCGCGAAAATTCAGTGGTGCTATCGACCGTGGAGCTTTCCAGCGAATAAGAAGCAATCGTCCCCGTACCACCGTCACCAGGAGTCTTCAGGACATAGCTGCCCGACGTATTGCTTTCGCGGTAAACGGTATCGCTGTAAGCGGTGAGGCCGTCTGCATTGGTAAAGTCGGCCAAGACGACCTGATAGACAGGTTCACTGACACCATTCTCGTAGGTCACCGATACGACGCCGTCGTTCGAAATGTCGATCTCAGCAATCTCACTGTAGTTCGAGCCGTCCTGATCAACAGAATAGAGGGTCATATCCCCATCTTCTTCATCAGAGGCGTATTGCTGCAGACCATCACTGCCACCTGCCGTCCCGAAGTCGGTAACAATGGTGCTATCAGAAGCGCCCGTCGTCCATCCGGTAACGCTCAGCGTGGCATTGTCGGTTACATCCGTTCCGCCGGAATCCTCAATCGATTCAAGTTCGCCGTCCGAGTTAAAGGTAATCGTCAACGGACCACCAGAAGATGTGCCCGTCACCGTCGCTCCGTCCGAGGTCAAAACCGGGTCGGAATAATCCACTTCCCATTCATTTGCCGCCGTTTTTGTATAGGTGTAGGTCACCGTATGACTGGTCCCAAGGCTGTCAAACACCTCGACATCGACAGAGAAATCATCACCAACGTCTGCGTCTGCCGGCAGGTTTGCCACAATAGAGGCTTCTGTTGTTGCCTCGGCGGTGCCGGTCAGGTTCTCAATATTGATTGTTGATAGTGCCGCGGTGCTCGTCGGTACGGTTCCCGATGCCGGGTTTCCATCGTCGTCGAGCTCATAGCCCATCAGATAGTAGCCCGAACTGTTGACAAGGTTACCCTCGGAATCGGACGAAAAATCACCTGCGCGGGTGTAAAAGGTATCCCCGCTGGCATCCGTGACAACAAAATAACCATCACCTGAAATCGCAAGGCTGGTAGCAGACGTATCTGCTTCAATCAGCCCTTGCGTCGAGATATTCGTCAACGTCGTCGTTGTCACGCCGTTGGAATTTCCCTGTGTCGACGAGCCCGGGTTGGTCACAAGCGACGAAAACGCCGTCGTGCTGTCCTTGTAACCGGTGGTTTCACTGTTGGCGATGTTCCCCGAGATGACACTAAGTGATGTGGATTGTGCTGATAGGCCCAGCACAGCAGCATTCAGAGCACTGTTGAGACTCATGTTCTTAATCCTTCATTTCAGGAAACGGTCTGCGTGCCCTGTACATTCGAGATCGACACATCGACCCCGTTCACATACAGCACGGCTTCCTCACCAGTGAGGTCGATTGCCGACACAACACCAGTCATCAAAGTTTCCGATGAGATGGCGTTACCATCGGAATCAGCAGCAGTAACCGACAGGGTATAAGTCCCCGAACTCTGGGTTTCGCCGCTTTCAGTAATGCCATCCCAGACAAAACTGTTGGAACCTTCCGATCCGGATTCCGTTGTTTCGTAAACAACATTGCCGTCCTCGTCGGCGACGCTGAGCGTCACATTCGAAGCATCATCTTCGAGCACGTAATACCATTCGACTTCACCGTCCTCGAGCGGCGCTGTATCACCCATAGCGACGATATCTGTCCCGAGATAGCTTTGGGCAGCACTGTCATCGACAACCCCCTGCAAAGTGGTCAGGGCCTCTGAAAGGTTCGACAGAAGAGAGTTGTTCTCCTCGGCGAGCTCAAGCTGTTCAAAAGTTGCCAGTTGGGTTGTAATTTCCGAGACGTCTTCAGGGTCTGTCGGGTCCTGGTTCTCAAGCGTCGTCAGCAACAACGTCATATATGTCTCGTAGGTCGAGTCATCACTTGTCGTCGAAGACGTGTCTGTTGTGCTGCTGCTTGATGAAGACGTTGTCGACGTCAGGCTATCGTATGTCAGGCTACCGAGATAACTCATCACCAACTCCGGGCAAGAACGGTTAAAGGCGCTATTGTTCTTTACACGGGCGCTCTGCCGGAAACTGGCGCAGGAATTTTGGATTTTTTAGACAACAAAAAAGGGATGCGACTGCATCCCTTTGAAATAACGGTTTTATTCTTCTTTTGGCGGCCTGCCGGGCGGACGCATCATGGCCATTTTTTCCCGATCATCCTGTGAAAGTTTGATTGTCACATTCGCCATGTGATCCAGCACCAAGCTCACCTCGTTGAGAACCCCGTTTTTGAGTTCGGCATATGCTTGACGGATCTCCGCATCCGTTACATTCGGGTCTTCCAGAACCTTCTGTAAAGAATCTTCAAGAATCCTCGGATTTTGGCGCTCGCGGATCTGCGAAATAACAGGATCAAATTCGCGATCGAAAATGACCTTTCCTTCAGCACTCAACTTGTTGCGCATTGCCCGCAGCAACCGAAGGCTTGGTGACCTGGGCGAATTGTTGAACTCTGACGGCGGCATGAAATTATTGAAAACAGGAAGCCCTGCCGCAAAAGTGCCCGCTAGAGCACCAACCAGAAACAGGTTCACGGCCAGCGATGCCAGCATCACTTTACGCATGGAAGAAACCCGGCGGAACGCAAAGGTCATTGACCACCTTCTCCCTGATTTAAGCGCACGTCAGCATCACCATCTGCCGATAACTGATCGAGTGAATAAACATGTGTTTCAAGCAGCTCGCTTAACTGAGCTTCTTGCGCCATGGCCGTTTCTTGATATCCTTGTTCAACTGTCAGTGTGACGCCAAAAACAAACCCGGCCAGAACACAAACCGCCATTCCAGTCAGGGAAAAGACACGTTCGCCCAACCAGTCAAGAGTGCCAGCTTTGCGCGTTGTATGACTTGCGCCGTCCTTGGGAATATCGGAGCGCGTCGGTGACACAGAAACCTTAGCCGGATACGTTTTGCGTGCGGGACCATCACCTGTCGGTGCAGCGCTTGTTGCGGCCAAATTCTGGCGCGATTTCGGACGATCATCAAGTGCCTGGAAAGGACTTTCTGCTTCGAATTTGATTGCGACCGTATCCGGCGCTGTCTCTTGCTCGGAAGCTTCAATGGCATCAAATATATCGTCAATCGCCTTGTGCTTGCCCATCGATACGGGATCGTCGGCAAGGATATCCTCAACTGCACGCAATGACCGGTGCAGTTCCGCAGCACGGGCATCATTCGCGATGAGAATATTCGCATCTCGGCGCAATGCATCGGGCCAGGAAGTCAAATCCCAGCCATACTGATCCAGTAATTCTTCGAAATTCTCGATTTTCACAGCTCACCGCTTTTTAATAGGACGAACGTACCTGTTCGAACGACACTTGAACCTAATATGTTCTCAGGTTGATTTCAACTCTTCGCGCAACCGCTTTCTGGCTCGCTTTAACAGCGATTCCATAGCATTGACCGAAATCCCCATAATGGAGGCAGCTTCCTGATTGGACAGTTCCCGATCATAAAAGAGGTTAATGGCGATTTGTTGTTGATCAGACAGTTTTTTGATCGCTTTGCGCAATCGCTTGAATTCCTGATGCTGGGCCAACTTGTCGACGGCTGACATACTCTCGTCAGGAACGTCATCAAGTTCCTGATCGCCCACAGACTGAGGTTTGCGCTTGATATCAATGACGCGATTCACAGCCACGCGATAAAGCCAGGTCTTGAAAGTTGCCCCTCCGTCGGCCTGCCATTTTTCACGGTGCAGCCAGACACGCACGAAAACGTCCTGTGCGACATCTTCGGCATCACCGCCAACAAGACCCATTCGGCGAGAAACACCAACAATCCCACGGTAATACCGTTCAACGATGACGCGATACGCCGCCTTGTCACCTTGCACCATACGCGCAACAAGGGCGTTGTCATCGAGCTCCGTCAGGACTGCTTTTGCCGACGCATTAGCAGATGCACCTGGACTTGTCGTCACAGCTTCGCGCAAACCTAAATTCAAGCATCCCTCACAATACGGTTCCGATCATCGGATGCCCTGTTTGGGCTTGAACAGTCCTACGTGGATCGACTTTCGAGAATTTTTCCCATTCGCGCGCAAGCTCTTGCAGGTTGCGGTCGACGACCTCGTATCGTTCCTCCATGGAACAATCCCTGCGGTTACGCGCTAACAATTTAATCATTCTGGCATAAAAGGCAAAGAGATCTCTTGAAAGCTCCGGCGCAGAATCTGGCGCGACACATGCTTGCAAAGCCTTGAGCCTTTTTACGACAACAGCCTTTTCCTGATGTTCCTTCTCAAAATCTCCTTGCTCTCTGAACTGCCAAGCTTCACGAAGATGCTGCCGCGTCTTGGTAAGGGCAATCACCATCATTGCAACCGGCGAGGTTGTTCTTAGTGCGTTGTTATAAAGCGCAGTCGCGCCCGCACAGCGATACGCCTTCTGTGCGGCAGTCGGAGCATAATTAGTCATCGTCACCCCACAAGGCTTCAAGTTGTTCGCGCAATAGCTGAAGCTGATAGAGTTCGGCTTCAATTGCAGAATAGCGCTCGGTTAGTTCTGCGGCATATTTGGTCGCATCTTCGGTGATGTCCTCGACATCATCTTCCAGGTCATCGACCTGTTCCTCAAGACGTTCAAGGCGGTTGGCGATCAGCCCGTCCGAACTATTGGTGTAGCGGTCCAGGGAATTGGTAAGATCATACGCAAGCCCATTCGTGACTGTGACCTCAACGCTTTGCGATGTGTCGCCGCCAAAAAACAGCGTGACCCCTTCGTATTCACCACCCGCGGTGCCGATCAATTTGTTGTCACTGACTGTAAACAGGCTGTCATCACCATCAACGCTGGCTGATGTGATATTGCCATCGGCGTCCGTCGCGATATCGATGGTAAAGGTCCCGCTGTAAGAACCGTTCGCCTCGGAAACCAGAAGATCTTCTGAATCTGTATTTCCCGAAAAGGAAAAGAGTGCGGCAACCTCGTCAAAGCCCGTAACCAGCGCTTCTTCAAGCACTGCAGAATCAATGACCAGGTAATTGCTATCATCAAGTGTAATGCCGAGCGATGCCAACGACGCGTAGGTATCGCCGCCGTTGGTAAAGGATAGCCCATCGTAAACAGCTGATGAAACAGAACTCAGCAGACTGTCACCAAACAGGACAGCGTCCTCATCAGCACCTTCACCAACTTCATAGGCCTGATGAGTGATGATGAAACTGCGCAACTCGTTATATGCAGCAACGAATTCCTCGATCGCGCTATAGGCCGAATTCGCATCATCTTCGACTTCAAGAGTAATTTCTGTACCTTCTTCCTCGGCATAGAGATACAGCGTCACCCCATCGATCACATCGTCAACGGTGTTGCTGCTGCGGGTAACTTCGACACCATCAATCGAAAAGATTGCCTGATCCGCTGTAACAAGTTCGTTGCTATATGAACCATCAGCTTCAACGAACCCCAAAGACCGGGCAATCGATGTGTCTGCACCATCGGTATCAAAAGCAATCTCTTGCCCGGTATCAACCGCAGAAAGGACCAACATATATTCATCATCAGATACCTTCAGGACGCTTGCACTTACGCCTGTGGTCGTGGCTGCTTCGTTGATCGCTTCAGCAATATCAGCAATCGACATGTCTTCTGTAATTTCGACATCAACAGCTTCATGGTCATCACCTGCAACCAGGCTGATCGTTCCACTTAATGATTGCCCAGTTGTCGTGTCGGCATTGGTATTGCCACCAAGCTTGTGTGCTGCGGCCAACTGCTTGACTTCGAGGGTGTAACTGCCAACCGATGCAGTATCATCCACCAGCACGCCGACAACATCCGACGCATCCGTATTTGCATCAGAAGATGACAGGTAGGCAGCCTTACCAACCCATACATCGTCACGCGAACTGTCGAGTTCAGCCTCCGAGGTCAGAACCTCTGCTGCGTCCTCCAGCGTCTCAAGCAGGGTCTGCAAGTCTTCAAAGGCCGCAACCTCGAGCTCGACCTCGTCGATTTCAGCCTCGACAAGGTCAGCGACCTCCATTTTGGTATCATAGGCATCCTGAACGAGCTCGGCTGTATCAATGTCCGTCAGGCCAGAAACATAAGACGAAGAAGCATAGCTCGATGACGATGTTGAGTTAATGGTCGACATACTTCCCTCCTTCTGCCTTCAACCGAAACAAAATCAGGGCCATCCGGGGGCTCTCAACACCGGATGGCCCTGTCACGAGTTAGCTCAGCAAGCGCGAGAGCTTCTCGAGATTCTCATTGGAGATGGACAGCGCCTGAATGGCGGAGTCCATTTTCACACCCAATTCGGTTTGTTCGGCACTAAGCGCTGCAACATCCGCATCCATGTAGACACCCATCGCAGCTTCGAGGTTCGTTTTGGCCGTTTCGATGTTGCCTGCCGCGTAATCAAAACGAGACATCATGGCACCGACGGATGCACGACCGCCGGACACGACTTCGATGGCTGCTTCGATCTCACCAAGTGCTGTGGTGGCGTTCGCCGAGGAATCAATCCCGGCGGCGATCGCCAGCCCGGTGGTGTCATAGGCCTGGCCCAGCGTTACATCAATCGGCGCTGCAGCAGAGTCCGCAGAAACCGTAAAGCTCTCGCTATAGGTGCCATCCAGCAGTGAGGTGTCGAAATAGGTCGTCGACTCAACGATCGAGTCAATCTGGGAGCTCAGCTCGGTGTATTCGTCGTCAAGGTATGCACGTTCCGTGTCGGTCACAGAACCCGAAGAGGCCTGCGAAGCCAACTCGTACATACGCTCAAGAATATCGGCGATCTCAGCCAGACCACCATCGGCGGTCTCAAGAATTGCAGTGGCAACTTCTGCGTTGTCACCAGCCTGATCCCACGCCGCATAGTCAACCGACATCGCAGTGTAAACGGCAAGCCCCGCAGCATCATCCGACGCAGAGTTAATCGACCGACCGCTCGACATTGCGGTCAGAACCGAGGTCATCTCGTCAGTGGTTTTGTTGAGGCTCGACACTGCAAGAGTGGCCGACATGTTTGTGTTAATACTCGCCATTTTTCATACTCCTATATGGATCTCACTGTTGACATACCTGCCAACACGCCCAGGAAAAGGGCCGATACAAGAGCACACGCGAGCGGTCGGAAAAACTGGCGGTGTTTTTTCGATTTTCTTTGGCAAAGCTAGCCAAAACACACAGAACAAATTGATTTTAAATGATATTTTATCTTGGATTCATTTTATGCAGGACAACTGGACCAGTCCAGCAAACCCGAAGCATGCACACGGGTAGCTGCTCAGACGCGATATATGTGTCATGCGAGGAAGGCGGAAATTTTGGAAATGTCAGGTGCCACAAAAGATGACATTCGACATACAGCGAAATCAACAACTTGGCAGTTCCGATTGCCAGACAAGTTGACACGGATTGGCACATAAGCTGACAAACAACCGCGAAATTGACACATAAACTGACAATTCTCTAAAAAATACCGGCGCACTCAGTACGCCGGTCAAGTTTGCACGTCAGGTTAGAAACGTGCGCTCTGGCGTGCTCGGCCAGTCAGGAAACTCTGAAGGATGCCTCAATATTGCTTTAGCGCGTCGACGAATTCGGCTGATTTTTCACGAAGGTTCGAATTGGTTGCTTCCAGTGCACGGACTTCACCTTGCAGGTTTGTCCCGATCAGTCTGGATTGATCAGCCACTTCTTGGGCCGCGTGACTGTTATCGTATGCTGTGGATGTTTCAGTCGCAGCCGACGAGGAACTTCTGGCAATTTCACTGGTAGCTGCATTTTGCTGCTGGACCGCTGCACTGACATTTGCGGTAATTTCCTCAAGACGTGAAATTGCGCTTCCGATAGAGGCGCTGCTTGTCACGGCTCGTTTGGTCTCGTCCTGAATGACCTGGATGCGGCTTTCGATTTCCTCGGTCACCTTGGCCGATTGCTGCGCAAGGTTTTTAACCTCATTGGCGACGACAACAAATCCCTTGCCAGCTTCTCCGGCACGAGCGGCCTCAATTGTTGCATTAAGCGCCAAAAGATTTGTCTGTTCGGCAATATCGGCAATCAGAACAACCGCCCCGGCGATACTGTCACTCGCCTTGACCAGCGCATCAATTGCATTGCCAACATCCGACCCCGACTTACCGACATCATTTGCAACCGATACACAATCCTCAATCCGTGCAGAAATCTCCTTGATGGTGTTTGACATTTCTTCTGTTGCGGAGGCAACCGCCTGAACACTGTGAGTCGCCCGTTCGGTAGCCTCGCGCGATTGCAACGAAACATCCGAAGATTTGTCAGATGCCAAAAGCATCTCACCAACGGCCCCATCTACACGCACCAATGTTTCCTGTGCATCATTCAAGGCCGCAATCACAGTTGCCTCAAAGCGGGCAACGATTTCTTCACGCTGCCGTTTTTTCTCAATCGCGGCAAGCGCCTCGCGATCGCTTGCTTCTTGTTCCAGGCGCTGCTTTTCCTTGGAGGCATCACGCAATGCGACAACATGCCGACCAATCAAGCCCAATTCATCCTTGCGTTTTTGAACCTTTATCGCTGCATCAAAATCACCCGCGACAATCCGCTTGAGATCTCCCCCCAACGCCAACAGCGGCTTTACAACATTTCGGTGCAAAAGGAAGGCCAGTAACGATGCGAGAACAAAGCCAAAAACCAGTCCAGAAAGGATGCCGTTGCCTGCAAAGTTCGATGCATTTTTTGCAGAATTCACAACACTATCGCGATATACGGCCAAAAGTTCCCCGCTTTGGGCGGCAATAAGATCGACATTGGTTTCTTCTGCAAGCAATTCACCGAAACTCTCAGACAAGCTGGCAACACCTGCAGAAATGCGATCAATTGTCGCGCGGCTGGTGCCCAATCCGGCAAGGACTGGCGCGATATCTTCTTGTGTTTGCTGCGCCTGACTGAACGCAGTCTGCAAGCTATCGGGGTCAGACGCCGTCACCATGGACTGAATGTTTGAGCGCAATTTCAACATCTCGCGCAGAACTTCTTCTGCGGAACGCATAAAAGACTGACTGTCGCGCATCTCTGACGCCGCATCCGCACTTGTTTTCGTCGCTGCGGAAAATTCGGATGAAAGTCTGTCGCGAAGTGTGCCGACGTGAGTTGCCATATCACGCAACGCAATCTCTGCATCCGCTGCAGCAATGGCATCGCTGTTTTTGAAGAACTTTTCAAAGGCGTCATCAAAGCCATCAAGCAAAGTCAGAACATCTTTCCCTGTCTGGTCCTCACCTTGCATCAGGTTGGAAAGATCGCCCAAAAGTCCCCGCAATACGGTACTTTGATTCTGGACACTTTCAGCAAGGTCAGCCTGCCAAGTATAGCTGAACTTCAGGTTTGTGGTGGTAAGACGGTTTACACCTTCCGCAATCTCATTGACGCGCGAAAGTGCTCTGAATGCAGCAGCGCGCTGGGCTTCTGCCTTTTGCGCCAGTTGGGATTTCTCTTCAAAATTGGCGCGCGCGGCAGTCGTCTGACGTGAAACACCCGATAACAACGTTTCAAGGTCTGAGACAACCTTCTGCTCCAACTGGCTGCTTTGCTCAAACCTGCCGCGAAAGTCACCGATTGCGGCAACGTAATCATCAAGTTTGGAAACTATGTCATTTCCAGCCGCGTTCTTTTGTGCACTTTGCAATGCCCTACTGGCAGCCTGAGACGCCCTTTCGGCAAATTGAGCTTCACCAGAAAGCCGATACCCACCCAGTGCCAGTTGCGCATCCTTGACATCAAGCACCAGCACGGCAGATGCATTGGCATTCTCGTAACGGTCACCCGAAAAACTATTCCCCCAATAACCAACTCCGCCAACAGCCGCAATCACCAGCACAAGCAACAGGTTGCTGACCGCGAACTTTGAAGAAAGCGACAAATCAAAACCACGCATTTCCACCCCCCGAACGATGCTGTTCGTTTTAATTTTCTGTTTGAGCAACCCTCGCCCCCAGCCAGACTTCCTTGCGGGCAATCATTGGCTGGGCTTCAGTATCGAATTGCTTGAAATGCGCGGAGGCAAGATGAACATCGAATGCTGCTCGGTCATCATAGATTTCATACAAATAGAAAACCGACGGGTCTGATGCGTCCTGCACCACATCGAACTGACTGCAGGCATCTTCAAGCTTCAGGCTGTTTGCCGCCTGCTTCAAAACAAGGTCTTTGAACTTGGCAACGGAATGTGACCAGATCTCAAACCGAACGATGACTGCAAACATCACTTTCCTCCGAATTTTTGTTTAAGGTGCGCAACCTGTTCATCGTTAAGCGGGCGTGTTTTTTGCCCCTGCAACAGCAAGAAAAGCTTTGCCGTTTCTTCGAGTTCTTCGGTCGCATAGATCGCATTTTCAAGGCTGTCACCCGCCACAACCGGTCCATGATTGGCCAACAGTACTGCGTGATGATCCCCTGCCAATTCTTTGACAGCTTTGGCAAGATTGATGTCACCGGGCGGGTAATACGGAACAAGCGGCAGGCTGCCGATGCGCATCACAAAATACGGCGTCAAGGGCGGCAAAACACTGTGCGTGCAACCACAATCCATGCAACTGACCGCCGCAGAGTAAGACGAATGCAAATGCACTACCGCACGTGCCGTTTTCTGCCCGTCATACATGCATTGGTGCAAAAACGCCTCTTTGGTCGGCTTGTCGCCGGAAATCAGATTGCCATCCTGGTCCAAACGCGACAGACGCGCCGGATCCAGATTGCCCATGGATGATCCGGTTGGCGTCATCAGCCAACCATCATCAAGGCGCACACTGATATTGCCCGATGCCCCGAAGGTCAGGCCACGTTCAAACAAAGACGCCGAAAGCCGACAAATTTGCTCGCGAAGCTTGTTTTCGCTGGTCATATCGACATCCCCCATGCCTTGGAGAAGAAATCAGCGTCCCCGAAGTTTCCTGATTTAAGAGCCAGGGCAATCGTTTCATCCCCACCGATGGATCGGGTCCATGGCACGCCCGGCGCGATCTCCGGCCCGATTTCAAGCATCGGTACTCCCAAGGCATCAACAACAGCGCCTGATGTTTCGCCACCTGCCACGATAAAGCGCCGCACGCCAATCCCGAACAAATGCCGGGCAAGAACTTTTTGGGCCTCTTCAACGATTTCACCAGCACGATCCCGGCCATATTCGATTTGGAAATCGCGCACCTCATCCGGGGACGCCGTTGAATAAACAAGTGGCGGCAACGGGGCTTGATTAATCGTCTCAGATAGCCAGTCACATGCGTGCTGAACTTCTGCATTGCCCTTGGCAAGCTTGAACGGATCAAGCTGGAATGCCGGAAATCCTGCATCAATGGCTGTTTGTATTTGTTGGCGGGTTGCTTCCGAACAACTCCCGGCAAGGACCGCCCCCTTGCCAGCGGGGTAGTCAAAACCGGCAACCGGATCATAGGGGTTTAGTTTCCCTGCCCTTCTGAAATTTTCCGGCAGGCCGATTGCAATGCCTGAACCCCCTGAAATCAATTTGTGCCCGGCAACGGCCTGACCAATGGCACGCAGATCATCATCGACAATCGCATCAACGATCAAAAGATTTCTGCCTTCGTTACGTGCAGCATCAATGGCTTCGGAAATTGCAACATGACCTTTGCGGACAGTTTCCCACGGGACGATACCAACACTTCCTGCAGACTGACTTTGCAACACGCGCACAAGATCAGGATCGCGCATGGGGGTCAGCGGATGATTGCGCAATGATGATTCAGAAAGCAGCCGCCCATTCACAAAAAGATGTCCCTGAAACAAACTACGCCCGGCTTCGGGGAAGGCAGGACAGGCGATGGCAACATCGCTTCTGAGTTTCTCCTGAAGCGCTTCAAGTACAGGTCCGATATTTCCCTGATCGGTTGAATCAAAGGTGGAGCAATATTTGAAGAAAATCTGCTCTGCACCTGCGGCAAGCAGAAAGTCCAACGCGTTGAGTGATTGTTCAACAGCCGCACGTGCCGGGATCGTCCGTGATTTCAAGGCAACAACGACCGCGTCAGCCCGATCAAGGTCAACCTCCCCTTCAGGAACACCCGACACCTGCACTGTTTTCATACCGTTGCGCACAAGGTTTAGCGCAAGGTCGGTTGCACCGGTAAGGTCATCAGCAATACATCCAAGCAAGGTCATTTTCCGCCTCCTGCTTCGACAGCATCAGTTCTTCGTCGTGCCAGTTTGGCCCAGATTTTCCCTTTGGCGCGCTGCCATGCCGGAAGTTGGGACAGAATGGTCAGGACAATCGCGATAATCAGAATGACGGCCACCGGACGTTCAAAGAACCCGGCAACACTTCCTTCCGATACCATCAACGCACGTCGAAGGTTCTCATCGGCCATCGGACCAAGAATGACACCAATCACAAGTGGCGAGATCGGATAGTCCATTTCCCCCAAAAGGTAGGCAACGATGCCCACAGGCACCATCAGATACAGGTTAAAGATGCTAAGTCCCAAAGCGTAGGACCCGATAACCGACATCACGGCAACAATTGGCAGGAATACAGACGCCGGAACACGCAGAACCTTGACCACATGCTTGGCCAGGAACATGCCGTTGATCCACATGGCAAGAGAAGCCAAAACCATGATCGCCGTAAGCTGCACCAGAAAGTTGGGGTTCGTGATCGAAATCATCGGACCGGGCGTAAGGCCATGCAACATCAAGGCACCAAGCAGCATGACAGCAGGCGGGCTGCCCGGAATGCCCAGCGTAACCAGCGGAATCAGTGCGCCACCGATACAGGCGTTATTTGCCGTTTCCGACGCGATGATGCCTGCTGGTTCACCCTTGCCGAAATTCTCGGGATTGGAATGGGAATTTTTGGCCGTACCATAGGAAACCCAGCCAGCAATATCTTCGCCCACACCGGGAACAGCACCGATCCCGATCCCCAGTAACGCCGAACGCACAATATTTTTGAAATTCCGCACGATGGCACCAAATTCCGGCAACATCCGTTTGATATCTTGCGGTTTTCCAAGTGACATCCGGTCACGCAAGGTTTTGATGATCTGCGGCAGGGCAAAGGCACCGATCAGAACCGGAACCACTTCAATACCACCATCAAGCTGCGACTGATCGAATGTAAAGCGCGGGAAGAATTGCAGCCGGTCACGACCGATACAGGCCAATGCCAACCCCAACAAACCAGCGATCCAGCCCTTATAGACCAAATCCTTGCTGGTCAGTGTGCCACTGATAATGATCCCGAAGAATGCCAGAAGGAAGAATTCGTACGATGTAAACTGCAAGGCTGCATCAGAAATAAGGGGCGCAAACGCAACAAGTGCCAGCATCCCGACGATCGTTCCGATGAAGGATGCAGTGGTTGTCAATCCAAGCGCACGGCCACCTTCTCCACGACGGGCCATGGGATAACCGTCCATAGCCGTTGCTGCTGCGGCTGCTGTGCCGGGAATATTGATCAGAATGGACGGATACGACCCACCATAAACCGCCCCGACATACATGGAAATCAGCGATACCAGAGCAGTTTCAAGGTTCATCGAATATGTCAGGGTAGTCAGCAGCGCAACACCAAGCGTTGCTGTTAAGCCCGGCAAGGCCCCGAAAACAATCCCGAGAAAACTAGACCCCATCAGCAACACGACTGTTAGCGGATCACTGAGCATACTTAAGATCGTTTGTCCGAAGACACCAAAATCACTTAGAAAATTCATTTTGCCCTCACCCCAACTGTCCGATGACACGCGCAACATTCGCCATTGCATCAATCACGATACCCTCGACCGGAAGCGGCACCAGAAGTCCAAACTTGAACGACGGAACAAGAACAAGCGGCGTAACCACTGCGGACAACATCGAAATCCGCCATTTCTTGAAATAAAGCGCATTGTTGCGCGACATGAGCGCAACGATCAGGTTCTGTATGATTGCTGCCGCCAGGACAAAGCCATCAAGGATCGCACCATTGGTTTGCGGGTCACGACCGACGGCAAAAACGATGATTGATACGATGATGAAGGGACCAAACAGCGGACGCAGGATGCGCGAATCATCAATGTAAAACGGCGTGATCAGGACGGTTAAAAACGCAAATGCCGCAATCCAGAAATCAATGTTTGGCACCAGTCCATAAACAAACGCGGCGATGATCCCGATCAAGACCACCAAGCGGTGAAGATTCTCGCTCGCCAGAAACTGGCCTGTTTTCGGCAATCCTTTGATGGCTTCTGCCATACCGCCATCACGGATTGCACGCACCATCAGCATCAGCGCCATCACAATCAATAAGCCGGAAACAAGCAAAGGAAATAATGCTGGCGACACATACCAGACGTTCGACACTCCGCCGTAACTGTCGGCCATTGGGAATGTCAGCGTTTCAGCCAACATCGCAACAGACAGTACAAGGAGAAGAATACTGGTAAAAAAGTCTGCCCGCCGTTTTTTTGTCAGTTGCGGATCAGTCATATTCGTTCCCTGGCGCACAAGGCACCCAAATTCAAATATTCAAAGCCAGAAAATGGGAGAGGTGACACCCCCCAGAAAGGTCACCTCTCCGTTTGATCAGTACAATGTTATCTTTTGCACCGAACCTTCTTTACCCTGATCAGGGTTTGGCAATGCCAAGTGTCGCCGGGTCAATTTTCGCAGCGCCCAGGTCATGCAGTGCCCATGAGAAAACAGACTCAAGCTTGAGATACTCTTTCTGCGCTTCTTCACCGGTTTTACCAGACAGCACATAGAAGTTTTCTTCTGCCCATTTCTTTACGGCATCCGTTTCCATGGCTTTGCCAAACGCCTCTGAAAGGGTGGCTTTGACATCGTCTGGTGCATCGGAACGAATGGCAATACCCAGGGTCTGCTGAATCGGGAGGTATTCAGAAAGGCCCGGGTAATCGCCAAATCCCGACGGAATATCACCAATACCGTCAACCGATACGGAATCTTCAACAAGCATTGCCAACGGACGAATTTTACCTGCACGCAGGAGCTGAAGCTGCTCGGCAAGGGACGTTACAACTGCCGTAACTTCGCCCGTCATTGCAGCATTCTGTGCCGGGGCAGATCCCGGATACGGAATAAAGTTAAAGCTCGCACCGGTTCCTTTTTCCAGCGCAAGCAAATTGATGTGATGGATCGAACCGGAACCACCTGCTGATGCTTTTACCGAACCCGGATTTGCTTTAGCTGCCTCAATCAGGTCAGTCAGAGTCTTGTATGGGGAGTCGGCTGTAACCGAAATCAGGTCCGGAGAACCACCGATCAGGAACGGATACCATTCTTTAAACGTCTGATCCCAGCCGCCCATAACAGCAGAAGTCGTGTTCGAGTCCGCAACACCAACAAGGGTATAGCCATCAGCAGGCTGCGAATGCGCATAGCTCATACCGATTGACCCTGCAACACCACCGGGCTTGTTTACAACATTGATACGAACCGGCAGGAATTTTGCCATTTCAGCCGCAACGACGCGGTTTGAAACATCGGTACCGCCGCCAGCAGACCAGGTAACAACATCGGTAATATCACGGGACGGATAATCGTCAGCCTGTGCTTGCGAAACGACACCGCCCATAAGCGCAGCAACGCAAAGAGTTGCGAAAGTCTTCATGTGATTCCTCCACTGAGTTCTTGGTTATTTTAACATCCCGCATTGAGCCTTCGATTAGGTGTCGAATTCTCTTGATTCGCTCAATGCATGTGTTAACGTATACATTAATAAATACAACGTCAATGGTTTATGATGAAAGCCATCAAACGTTGAATTTTCAGAGAGGAAACAATGATTTCACTAGACCAGATCGATTTCGTCGGCTCGGAACTGAACCGCCCGGAATGTGTTTTAACCCACAAAAGCGGTCTGCTTTTTGCGGCAGACTGGACCGGAAATGGCGGAGTCTCGGTCATAAAGTCCGATGAATCGGTCCATCACATTCTTTCAAACGACACGTCCTTTGAAGTGCGCCCGAACGGCATCGCAGTTGAGCATGATGGAACATTTCTGCTTGCGCATCTGGGCCAGGAAACCGGCGGTATATTCCGACTGCATCCGGATGGGGCGCTTGAAAATGTCCTGACCGAACTCGACGGAACCGCACTGCCACCGTCAAACTACATTCATATAGATACGCTTGGTCGCATCTGGATTACGGTAAGTACACGTCATGTTCCTCGCGCCTCTGCCTATCGTGGCGATGTCGCAGACGGGTTTGTCGTTCTGCTTGATGATTCTGGTGCGCGGATTGTAGCGGATGATCTTGGTTACACGAATGAATGCCTTGTACATCCCGACGGTAAACGGCTTTTCGTCAATGAGACATTCGCGCGCAAACTGACGTCTTTTGACATTGATGCAAAAGGAAACCTTTCAAACAAAAAGACCATTTGCGAGTTCGGCGCAGGCACGTTTCCTGATGGGATGACATTTGATACCGATGGCGGCATCTGGATCACCAGCATCGTCAGCAACCGGGTTATCCGTGTCACCGAAGACGGCAAACAGGAAATCCTGATTGAAGATGTCGACAAAGATCATCTTGCAAATGTCGAACAGGCTTTTGGTCAGGCAACGATGGGACGTCCACACCTGGATCGTGCTCACAGTCAAAAACTCAAAAACATCTCCAGCCTCGCCTTTGGCAGCACGGATATGAAGACGGCATATCTTGGCTGCCTGCTTGGCGACCGGATTGGACGTTTCCAAAGTCCCGTCAGCGGTGTGAAACCGGCTCATTGGGAAGCTCCGCTGACCAAACTTCACTCGCTACTTTTTCGAGACACCCCCCAATAACATAAAAAGACATTCGAGGTTTTCATGACCAGTTCAAACAGCTTTAACGTCGCTGTTTTCCCGGGCGACGGCATTGGCGAAGAAATCACAAAGCCATGCGTCGAAATCTTGCAAGAAGCCATTGGCAAAGTAGGTGGTTTCTCTGCCTCCTTCGACTGGCTGCCTGCAGGTGCCGGAAATTACCGGGATACCGGTCAATCACTTCCAAAGGATTCGATGGCCAAAGCCGCAAAATCGGATGCCATCCTTTTGGCAGCCATGGGGTTGCCAGATATTCGCTACCCTGACGGAACAGAAATTTCGCCGCAGATTGATTTGCGTTTTGAATTCGGGCTGTATGCCGGTGTTCGTCCGGTACGATCTATTCCGGGGCTTTCACCGGTTCTGAACAACCCAGATGCACACGCGCTTGATTTCGTCATCATTCGTGAATCAACCGAGGGACTGTTTGCATCTCATGGCAAAGGCACCGTGACCAACGATGCCGAAGCCCGCGACACATTGCTCATCACCCGCGATGTCAGTGAACGCCTGTTTGACTTTTCGCTCAATCTTGGGCGCAAACGCAAAAACCAAGGTAAATCCGGTGTTGTCACCTGCGTTGACAAAGCCAATGTTTTCAAATCATTTGCGTTCTTCCGCAAGGTATTTGATGAACGTGCAGCCCTGAACAAGGATGTCGCTACCGACCATATGTATGTTGATGCTGCGGCACTCAATATGGTGCGCAAGCCTTGGGATCTTGATGTTCTCGTCACCGAAAACATGTTTGGCGATATTCTTTCCGACTTGGGTGCTGGCCTTATTGGCGGCATGGGCTTTGCCCCTTCAGCAGACATTGGCGACGAACATGCGGTCTTCCAGCCATGCCATGGATCGGCCCCGGACATTGCGGGTAAAAAACTTGCCAACCCGACAGCCATGTTCCTTTCTGGTGCAATGATGCTTGAGTGGCTTGGCGACAAACATGGGTGTAACGAAGCCGAACAGGCAGGCGCCTTGGTTCGGGCCGCAGTAGACGCGGCATTCGCCAATGGCGACCTGATTACCGGCGAACTTGGCGGCAAGGCAGGTACCGATGATGTGTCGCGTGCGGTCATGACCGCGCTCAAGGAACTTGATCCGGCACAGCATGGTGTTGGCTAGGGAACAGAGGTCAGAATGACTAAAATCCGCATTGCAGCGGTTGGAACCGGCTATTTCAGTCGGTTCCAGTATGCCGCATGGAACAGGATCGAAGAAGCAAAGGTCGTTGCCGTTTGCAACCGAACGCTATCTGGCGCTCAGGATGTTGCAACTACATTTGGTATCGGACAGGTCTTTGATGATTTTGTCGAAATGCTCGATACGGCAAAGCCCGATATTGTTGATGTCATCACACCGCCTGCCACCCATCTGGCTTATATTACCGAGGCAGCCAAACGCGGCGTGAATGTGATTTGCCAGAAACCTTTCTGCGAAGACCTCAACGATGCGATCAAGGCCGTGGAAGTTGCGGAAAAGGCAAACATCACGCTTGTCATCCATGAAAACTTCCGTTTTCAACCCTGGTATTCAAAACTCGCCAACGAAATTTGCGACGGACAGCTTGGTGACCTTTATCAGGCGCAGTTCCGCCTGCGCCCGGGCGATGGTCAGGGACCAAATGCCTATCTTGCACGCCAGCCCTATTTTCAAAAGATGCCCCGTTTTCTGATCCATGAAACCGGTGTGCACTGGATCGATACATTCCGCTATCTGTTTGGCGAAATCGTTTCGGTGAATGCTGTTCTCAGGCGTTTGAACCCGGCAATTTCGGGCGAAGATGCGGGGCTTGTCGCCATGGAATTCGAAAGCGGACTTCTGGCTGTTCTGGATGGAAACCGCCTGTCAGATCATGTTGCTGAAAACCGGCGCTTGACCATGGGGGAAATGATGATCGAAGGATCAGCAGGCACGCTTGCACTTGATGGAAATGCTAATATAACAATGCGCCCGCATGGTCAAAATCAAGCGGAACAACGCTACTATCAATGGAACGATATTGATTTTGGTGGCGACTGTGTTTATCGCCTGCAACGCCACGTGATAGATTCTCTGACGAACAACGGTCCATTGATGAATACTGGCCGGGAATATTTGCGCAATTTGATCGTCGAACAGGCGGTCTACCGTGCAGCAGACGAAAACCGTACGATTCGCGTCGACTACTCGCAAGTTATTTGAAAGTAAGAACATGTCATCGGAATCCGTTCAGGCAGCACGCAACACAGACACCAAAATCAAATTGTCCCTGCCCGACCGCGCGTATCGCGAAATCAAACGCCGCATTCTTGAAAATGAAATGCCGTCCGGCACCATCATGCTTGAAAGCGAGTTGGCCGACCTTCTTGATATGAGCAGAACCCCGGTACGCGAAGCACTCATACGCCTGTCGAATGAAGGAATGGTCGAAGTACGCCCGCGTCATGGGATGCGTGTTTTGCCTGTTTCGCGTGACGACATGATCGAGATTTATGACATTCTCACCGCACTTGAATCCGAGGCAGCCGATCTTGTCGCTCGGCGCGGTTTGTCAGAACAGCAACTTGGTCAACTGACCGCCGCCGTTGACGAGATGGATCAGGCCCTTGAAAAGGATGACCTGACCGGATGGGCAAACGCAGATGAACGCTTTCACCTTTTACTGGTGGAGTTTTGTGGGAACAAGCGACTGACCAATATGGTGAACACGTTCTGGGATCAGTCCCACCGGGTACGCCTTCTGACACTTCGCCTACGCCCCAAACCAAGCGGCTCAAACGACGATCATCGCGCCGTTGTCGCGGCAATTGCGCGCAATGATCCGGATGCAGCCCGCGACCTTCACCGGCAACATCGTCTAAAAAGCGGTACGATGCTGGTTGAAATCCTCGAGAAGCATGGCCTTTCAAATGTCTAAGTGAGAACCACAATGTTCTCTCCTGTGCAACGAAACCCTCTTCCTACGGATGTGTATCTACTTTTCCGCTTGGAGAACTATATTGCTCCAAGCTGTCGGTGCTTAAATTGGCGTGTCGAGCAACCCGGCAAGCACCATTTAATATGCACATGATTGATTTTCAGGAACATTCTTGGAAAAAACGACGGGACCGTTTGCCGTGAGGAAACGGCCCCGTCCAATCGCATCAGCGATAAAGCATATTGGGCAGCCACATCGCGAAGCCTGGAATAAACGTTATCAGCATCAAAACGATAACCAGTGGCACCAGGAACGGCATGGTGGCAGAGACGCAACGCTCAAACTTCACGCCAGACACTTGCGACAATACATACAAGACCATCCCGACAGGCGGCGTTAGCAACCCGAGCATAAGGTTCATGATCAAGACAACGCCCAGATGAACAGGATCAATACCAACGGCCACGGCGACCGGCAAAAGCACGGGAACAAGAATTGTGATGGCCGCGATGGTTTCCATGAAAAGCCCCACAAGAAGGACCACCACGGAAATGATCGCAAGTATCAAATACTTGTTGTCAGAAAATGCCAGTAGATATTCGCTCAGATTGGCAGCGACCTGCGCTGCTGTCAGGATCCATGCAAAAATCGCTGCCGACGCCACGATCATTAAAATCGAGGCCGACGTCTGAACCGTGTCCATAGACACACGCGCCAACGAACGCCACGTCAGTGTCCGATATACCACCACGCCAAGGAACAGTGCGTATGCAACCGCGGCAACGGCAGATTCGGTGGGCGTGAAAGCCCCCGTGATAATGCCGCCAATGATAATGGCCGGTGTAAAAAGTGGTAAAATCGCCGCACGGAACGTAACCCAAAGCCGATAAAACTCAAACCGGGCATCCCGCGGGTAATTACGACGGCGCGCATACCAGGCAACCATCACCATAAGAGAAACCGCCATAAGCAGTCCGGGTATGATCCCGGCCGTAAACAGCTCACCGATTGATACCGATGCCATCACACCATAAATCACAAGCGGCAAAGAGGGCGGAATAATTGGCCCAATCGTAGATGAAGCTGCCGTTACCCCGACCGAAAAATCGGTGTCATACCCGGCATCACGCATCGCCTTGATTTCAATTGTGCCAAGCCCGCCTGCATCTGCAACAGCAGCACCTGACATCCCCGCGAACAACACACTGGCCCCGACATTGACATGCCCGAGCCCACCGTGCATCCAGCCAACAAGCGCACGCGCAAACGCAAATATCTTATTGGTAATACCGGCTGTATTCATCAGGTGACCGGCTAGGATGAAGAATGGAATAGCCAAAAGCGGAAAGCTATCAACACCATTAATCATGTTATGTGCCAGAACGACACTCGGAACGCCTTCAACCAGAATGTAAACCAATGAAGACGTCGCAAGAGCGAACGCCACCGGAACGCCAACTGTGAGCATCACAGCCAGCATAGCAAACATCAAAATCAAACCCATTTTAGATTTCCGCCTCGATTTCGGCTTCCAGTTTGGTATGCGTGATTTCCTCGCCGCTCTGACGCCAATACCGCAAAACGTTTCGTACTGACATTAACGCCATCGCAAAGAATGAAACTGCTACCGTCCAGTAAATGATGCTTTTTGGCAGGTCGATCGAAACCATTTTTTGGGAATGCGTACGTTGTGCCAGCTCAACCGTCAGCCAACCGGCATAGGCACAGAAAGCCACAACAATGCACTCAATGACAATCGCCAGGACTTTGACATTTGATACCGAAAGATAGCGATAGAAAAACTGCAAAAAGATATGCGACCCACGTCGCACACAGGTCACAGATCCAACAAAGCACAGCAAAATCAGAAGATATCGCGCAATTTCCTCGGTCCATCCCAGTGAATCATTGAGGAAGTACCGCGTGAAAAACTGCAAAAAGACGATCAGGAAAAGTCCCCAGAAAATCGCCAAAACAGGCCAATCGACAGGCCGAATGTCAGCAAGATCAATCTTTTCGACACCCGTTACCATATCGGCACTTTCTTTTGACGGATCGGTCGACCCGTCATGCACATTTTTTGAATACGCCAATTCGTTTCTCCCATACGCCAAATGACGAAACAGTTCCCGGCCGAAACCGGGAACTGAAACACCGCCAATAATTTGGATCAATCGGCGTCTGGAATTGCTTGCATGCGTTTGTAAACGTCAGGCTCCCAAGGCATATCACTGCTCAACAGTGCGGGCTGCACGGCATCCATAAAGGGTTGGCGATCCACTTCATTGACCGTAACCCCCTGCTCGCGGAACCATTCAACCAATGTGTTCTCTGCGTGAACAATTTCAGCGGACGCCCATTCAGCTGACTCCTGAAGGACTTCCTTGAGCGCGGCACGATCTTCCTCGCTCATTGCGTCCAGACGAGAGCCAGACGCAACCGTCACCAGCGAATTCACAAGATGGGCGGTCAGATTGATATGTGACTGAACTTCGTAAAATTTCTTGAACTTGATTGTCGGCAGCGGGTTTTCCTGTGCATCGACGACCCCCTGCTGCAGCGCCAAATACACCTCGGAAAATGCAAGTGGCGTCGGGTTTGCGCCCGTTTCTTTCGGGAACAACACATAAGCTGGCGCATTCGGAACTCGGATCTTCAGGCCCTTCATGTCTTCGGGCTTGAGTATCGGTTTGTTCGACGTTACCTGACGTGCGCCATAATAGGTAAGTGCCACAATTTCGTTGCCAGACGCGTTCTTGTAACCTTCGGACAGTTCAGCGAACAAATCGCTGTTACGATATGCTTCCCAATGCTTGTAACCACGTAGCGTAAACGGGAAGTCCGAAATTGCAATCGGGCCGTAGTTACGAGAGGCAAAACCTACCCCCGTATAAATGATATCGACAGTCCCAAGAGAAAGTCCTTCGTTAATCGCGACTTCTTTGCCAAGTGACGAAGCCGGGAATACCTTTATCTCGTAGCGACCATCGGTGCGCTCTTCAAGGGCCTTGGCAGCGCGAAGGGCAGCTTCATGGTATGGGGTGCCGACTTCGTAAACATGTGCAAAGTTCAAAACTTCCTGCGCGCTGGCTGACGCCACGCCCGCAGACAGCAATGCGCCACAAGCAGCACCTAGGATCTTGTTCAATTTGAGATTCATTATTTCCTCCCTGAGGATTGATCAAAAACCCCACCTGATCCAACCAAAACAAGATTCGGTAGCTGAACCCGGTTGGGAAATTATCGGCCTGTTCGGCTCTTTTTCTTTTAAGTTCCGGCAGATAACCGACGTTTCTCAGCATCGGACTTGCCAGAGAGCATGTCTTGCACCATAATTTGGTACGACCAAACTTTAGGGAGTTAATAATTTCGACACAGAAAGGTCAACGGTTTTTTCTACCCAGCGTAAAAAACCTTCCAGAACTTATCCTGTTTGTGTAGGTTCCGGCTGCCTTACCCTGCCTTTAAATCCGGATAGTATTTGGCAGTATTCGCCGCCATATGAGATAAAGCTTGCATGAAACGCCACGCACCCGACAAGCAGACTTCTGCTGCACAATTGGTCAACCAGACCAGCACTGATACAACACGCACCGGTCGTGCTGCGGACGAGATCGTGCGCCATATCGAAAAGAAAATTGTGTCCGGGGCATTACCAGACCGAAGCCCGCTGCCGGCCGAACGCGACCTTATGACCCAATTTGGCACCAGCCGCACGGTTGTACGAGAGGCGATTACAGCACTTTCCAATCGTGGTCTGATCGAAAACCGTCCTCGTTTCAGGCCGATTGTGCGAAAGCCGGGATACGAAACCATCATTCGAAATGCCGACAGTATTGTTGGTCATCTCTTGTCGGAAAATCACGGTGTAAAGAACCTTTATGATACCCGTGTTTTCATAGAACGCGCCCTGGTTAGAGAAGCCGCCCTGAATGCGCAAACTGCCGATATCCGCAGACTTAAAAGCGCACTTCTTGCCAATGAAAAGTCTATTGATGACTCAACTCTTTTCTATGAAACAGACATTGCGTTTCACGGGGTTCTCTATGAGGTACCCAGAAACCCTATTTTCCCGGCTGTTCATCAGGCTTATTTGTCATGGCTTGCGCCGCACTGGCGTAAAATGCCGCGCTCGCCGGAACGTAACCTTGTGAACTTCAAAAGCCATCAGGCGATCGCCGAAGCCATTTTCGAACGTGACGCAGAAGCAGCCGACGAGGCCCTTACCCGTCACTTGCACGCCGCATGGGAATATGTGCGCGTAACGTTCGAGCCCGAAGAATCAGACTAGACAGCAAAGTTATGTCGGCTTGGGGCTGACACTTTGCTGTCGGTGTGTTCTCAGGCCTTTCCCATAATGAAATCTGCGCAACGATCGCCAAGCATCATTGCAACAGAATTCGTGTTCCCCGCATTGATATCTGGCACGGCAGACATATCGCAAACTCGTATGTTTTCGATGCCGCGAAGGCGCATTCGAGAATCCAGAACAGCCATATCATCCCCATCAGCCCCCATGCGACAGGTTCCAGCCGGATGATAATTGGTTTTCACAAACCGTTTGCAATGCGCGATCAGGGCCTCATCACTCAGATCCTTGGGGTCAGGTGCAACAAAACGCTCGACCTTTTCCCTTAACGGGCTCTTCTGGAAAGCTTCGATGAAGAACCCCTGACCGGCGACCATTGCCTGCATATCCCGAGGGTCTTTTAGCAGGTTGGGCGATACGACAGGCATTTCGCCCGGATCTGCCGATCTAAGCCGAACCGTTCCGCGCGAAACCGGCTTCACCACAACCGTGGTAACCGTAAGCCCATGAGTATCCTTTACACTTTTCGCCAATTCGCGGTCCAGATACACAATGGGAACGCAAAATGCCTGTATTGTTGGATCTCCGTCCGGATCAAGCGGATTGACAAAGGCACCGGCCTCGACGCCTGCTGACGTTACAGGCCCCGAACCAAATAACTTGAACTGCAAACCGTTGCGCAACATGCGCCAACCATCCCCCTGACCGAAATACCCATACGGGCCATTGGCGGTGGTAATAATTGGCACCTCCGGGTGATCAATAAGGTTTTCGCCGATGCCCGTCAGATTTTCGATACACTCGACGCCATGTTGCGAAAGTTGATCGGCAGGCCCGATCCCCGACAACATTAATATCTTTGGCGTGATCAATGCTCCCGCAGCGACAATCACCTCTTGGGTTGCTTGCACTTCATGATGCCGACCGCTCTTGTCTCGATACATCACCCCAGTCGCACGACCGTTTTTGGTGACGATCCGTTGAACTTCAGCCTGCAATCGTATTTCGAGATTGGGGTTGTTCTTTTGCGGCTCCAGATAGGCATAGGCCGCGCTGGAACGACGCCCGTTACGGTTCATGAATTGATAAAATCCGCATCCGCGCTGGGATGAACCGTTAAAGTCGTGATTATAGGGTTCCCCAAGAGCCTGAACCGCTTGCACGAACCAACGCGACATTTCGTTGATATGTCCCGGATCCGAAACCATCATCGGCCCATCTGGCTGATGCAGCTCATTGTTCAATCGGTTATTGCCAGCCATGCGCTTGAAATGCGGCAACACATCCTTCCATGCCCACCCTGCGGATTGATTGTTTCCACGCAAGATTTTGTGCCACTCGTCGTAATCGGATGGTCGCCCGCGGATGTAAACCTGCGCATTAACCGACGATCCCCCACCCAGTACATTACCCTGCGGAATTTCATGTGACCGACCACCAAGGTGCTCCTGCGCTGAGGTTTTGTGGTAACGCATATATTTGCTGCCCTTGATCATCTTGAAAATGCCCGGCGGCATATCAAGCAAGGGATGGCGATGAGAATAACCCGCTTCGAGGATCAGAATTCGGGCACCACTATCAGCGGCCAGTCGCGCGGCCACGACAGAACCAGCCGATCCACCGCCGATTACAATATAATCAAATCTGTCGCTCATGGCGCCCTCCGTTAGAAACGATTGAAATCCGTAATTTTGGGGAACATGTTTTTTTGTTCTGCTCGCTGATGAGGGAATGCCAGCACATCAAAATGTTACCCGGACATACTCCCAGGCAGCGTCCAGATGCCGTCGCAAAGCGTCTTCTGCTGCGTCCGCATCGCGGTCTTCAATTGCCTGAAAAATTGCCTTATGGCTTAGAAAGTTGACCTTGTTTCGGTCGATTGACCGGAACATTTTCCCCCAATAGGGCGCCAACCAGGATGTGTATGCCTTATGCATTGGCGGGAATATGGGGTTTTTGGCGATTTCATAAAGCAATCCGTGGAACGCGATATCTGTAGCGTAGAATGCATCCGAATCGTTAATTGCCGCCTTGTTAGCCCCCAGCGCTGCACGCAATTTTGCAATGTCTTCCTTGCGCGCGTTGCGTGCGGCATTTCTTGCCAAGCCAACTTCAACAAACAAGCGGCATTCATATAAATTACGCACGCCATCTGATTGCCCCAGCAAACGATGCACAACGCCTTCGACTGCAGAAAGCGCCGTACCATAGGTCGGGCGCTGTACCGTTGGCCGACATCGGGCTTTCGTAGCGATCAACCCGCGATACTCCAGCAACTTTAATGCACGGCTTACCGCCAAACGACCTGCATTGTGCTTCTGCATCAATTCACGCTGGGATGGCAGCATTTCACCATTTTCGATGCGGCCTTCCGCTATCTCATGCTCAATCTTGCTGGCAATACGGGCAGCCCCCTGAAGGTCAGCGGCTCTAAGACCTTCGTTTTCAAAGGCACCCTGAGTGTCATTTTCCAGTGAACCATTCATGCGACGTCGCCTCTTTACGATCTGTTTCGGCATTTTTAATACGACCAAATATTGATTTTAGTAATCTAAAAAACCCATTTTTCCGCAATCAACAAGAAAATTATTGACGAAATTGCGAACTTGCACATATTTTGGTCGTACCAAATAAAAAACGATCCAGGAGGAAGAATGAGCCAGTTTGTTCGAACCATTAGCGGTGTTGATCACTATGCGATGTTCATCAATGGCACCTGGACGACCGGTCACGCCACCGATGTCATAGAAGTGGAAAATCCGGCTACCGAAACGGTTTTCGCCACAATTCCAAACGGCACAGCACAAGATGCGCTTGACGCCCTGGAAGCAGCAAAGGTCGCACAAGTCGCGTGGGCACGATTACCCGCGATCGAACGGGGAAGGCTTGTTTCCCGGTTTGCCGATGCGATTGATGAAAACCGTCAACGCATGGCAAAAATCATCGTTGCCGAACAAGGAAAGCCTCTTAACCAGGCCTTTGGCGAAGTCGATGCATGCGGCAACTTTCTCCGATATGCAGCCGAAAATGCGCGCCGGGTCGAAGGGGATATCCTGCCATCAGATGCCCCCAAGGAAGAGTTATGGATCAGACGCCTTCCGTATGGTGTCGTGGTTGGCCTTACGGCATGGAATTATCCGGCAGCCCTTGCGGCGCGTAAACTCGGCCCCGCATTGATCGCCGGCAACAGCTTTGTGTTAAAGGCGCATGAATTCACCCCTGTTTCCGGCTTGGAACTGGCGAGGATCGCACAAGAAGTCGGCATTCCGAATGGCGTCTTTAATGTCGTTACCGGTGCCGGGCGAACAGTCGGTGAGGCACTGGTAAACAGCCCGACGTCAGATTTGATCACGATGACCGGCAGTAACCGCGCCGGACGGGAAATTTATGCTGCGGGTGCGGAACAGATCAAGGTTCTGCGTCTCGAACTGGGCGGTAAAGCACCATTTATCGTAATGGCTGATGCCGATATTGATGCCGCTGTCGATAGCGCCATCACAGCACGCTTCACCAACTGCGGCCAGATCTGCACCTGTAACGAACGGATGTATCTGCAAAAAAGCATCGCAGACGAATTCACCGAAAAGTTCATCGCAAAAGCAAAACAACTGACAATCGGGCAGCCACTTGAAAACCCCGACATGGGCCCGAAAGTCAGCGGCGATGAAATAAGCAAGATCGAACAAATCGTTGGTGATGCCGTTTCCAACGGTGCGGAATTTCTTCTCAAAGGCGGCCCGCTTAATGACGGCAAATACGCCAAGGGGCACTGGTATGCCCCAAGTGTCTTGCGCGTTACCGATCAAAAATCCCCACTGATTGAACAGGAAATATTTGGCCCCGTCGTTCCAGTTTCGGAATTCGACACATTCGATCAGGTCTTGGCAATGGCGAATGACACGCGCTTTGGGCTTTCCGCTTATGTCTATACCCAAAACTTCCGACACATCATGGCGTTGAGCACCGAACTGGATTTTGGGGAAATCTACGTAAACCGCACCTGCGGTGAACTTGTACAGGGCTTTCACACGGGCTGGGGTCATTCCGGCCTTGGCGGCGAAGACGGCAAGTACGGCTTCGACGGGTATCTCCGGAAAAAGGCCATGTACGTCAACTGGTCCTGACGGGACCAAACAAAACGCGACCGCAAACGAAATGGTCGCATCATAGGGAGGACTACAATGAAACGTTTGAAGACACTGACATCAACACTTGTTCTTGCGGCCAGCCTTTCAGTGACTGCGTTAAGCACCGCATCCGCCCAAAGCCTGCCTCCGCTTGAAAAGAAAGACCAATACAAGGTCGGCTTCGCCCAGATGGAAAGCAACAACCCGTGGCGTATTGCTGAAACCAAAAGCTTCAAGGACACTGCAGAAGCCTGCAACTGGGACCTCATTACGACCGATGCAGCGGGCTCTGCTGCCAAACAGGTCTCGGATGTCGACAGCATGATCGCCCAGGGCATTGATGTTCTGTTTCTGCCGCCACGCGAAGAAAAACCGCTGATCGCTGCAGTAATGCGTGCGCGAGCCGCAGGCATTCCGACATTCCTTGTGGACCGCAGCGTTGACAAGAACGTTGCAAAAGCAGGCGAACATTTCGTTGCCTTCATGGGGTCCGACTTCATCGAACAGGGCCGACGTGCAGCGGAATGGACGCTGGAAAACTTCAAGGGCGACAAAGGCGTAATTGTTGAACTTGAAGGCACCACCGGATCGTCCCCTGCCAATGATCGTAAAAAGGGCTTTGACGATGTCATGGCCAAACACGACAACATGACCATTGTCGCTTCGCAAAGCGGTGATTTTGCGCGCGATCTTGGACGTCAGGTTATGGAAACGCTGTTGCAGGCGCATCCGGACGTCAACATCGTCTATGCTCATAACGATGAAATGGCGATCGGTGCAATCCAGGCACTTGAACTTGCCGGGCGCAAACCGGGCGAGGATGTGCTGATCGTCTCGATCGATGGAACGCGCGATGCGCTTCAGGCCATCATTGATGGCAAAATGGGGGTCACCGTCGAATCCAGCCCGTTCTTTGGTCCGCTCGCGTGTGACGTGATGCAGCGTTATGCCGATGGCGAGAAAATTGAACCATGGGTTCAGGTCAAAGATCGCATCTTCACCAAGGAAAATGCAGCCCAGTTCATTGATGAGGCCTACTAGGTTTCCCTCCCTGACCTCAGGAACACAACCTTCAATGATCTGAGCATGTCGGAGGTGTACGTCACATGTGCACCTCCGACTTTCCCGACCTTTTTTCTCGGAAAAGGTAATGTAATGCATTCCTCACTTCTAAAGATGCACGGTATCAACAAGGCCTTCGGGGGCGTATCAGCCTTGCGCGGTGCCGAACTTGAAATAGGCCAAGGCGAAGTTCACGCCCTGATTGGGCAAAATGGCGCCGGAAAATCCACCCTGATCAAAATTCTGACGGGTGTTTATCGACGCGACAGTGGCACGGTTGATTTCAACGGCAAAGCATCGACCATTTCCAACCCGCGTGAAGCCCAGTCAAGCGGCATCAGCACCATCTATCAGGAACTTACCCTCGTACCGTTGCGCAGTGTCACCGAGAACATTGTTCTTGGGTACGAACCCCGGCGCATTGGCGGGCTTATCGACTGGAAAGAAGCCCATCGCCGGTCACAAGAAATTCTGGCACGCTTCAACATTGATATTGATGTGAAAGCACCACTTGGAACGTATTCAACTGCCATTCAGCAACTTGTCGCCATCGCAAGGGCGGTGTCGCTCAATGCGAAACTTGTCATCATGGACGAGCCTACATCCTCGCTTGATGACAATGAAGTGGCCGTATTGTTTTCGGTTGTGAAGTCCCTAAAAGAGTCCGGTGTATCGGTTCTTTACGTTAGCCATTTCCTTGATGAGCTGTTCAAGATATGCGACCGCGTTACCATCATGCGCGATGGGCAAACCGTCAAAAACGTCGCAATCGAGGACACCAGCAAACTTGACCTGATTGCAAACATGCTTGGCCGAAATGCCGATGACATTGAATCCGCCGGCATGACCGAATTTGCCAAAGGCGAAGCCAAGACGGGCGATGTCATCCTTAAAACCAAGAATGTCGCGACCAAACGCCTGCTGCGCAAATTCGACCTCAAAATTCATCGGGGTGAGATTGTTGGTCTTGGCGGGCTTCTTGGCTCGGGTCGTACCGAAGCTGCACGCGCTATTTTTGGTGTAGACGAACTGACACAGGGCGAAATTCATCTGGCGAAGGGGGTCCCCCAGCCTGTAACACCGAAACAGGCGATTGCCGCGGGGATCGGTTTTCTGAGCGAAGACCGTAAGTCCGAAGGGATCATTCCCGACATGTCCGTCCGCGAAAACCTGACACTGGCGCTTTTACCCAACCTCAGTCGCTTTGGTCATATTGACCACGCCCGCGAAAAAGAGCTCGTCGCATCATTCATATCAGCACTGGGCATCAAAACAGCGCATATGGATCAACCGATCCGGGAACTGTCAGGCGGTAATCAACAAAAGGTCCTTTTGGCACGCTGGCTTGTCACCAATCCTTCTTTGCTGATTTTGGATGAACCAACCCGTGGCGTCGATGTTGGCGCCAAACTGGAAATTCAGTCCATCATTCGCAGGTATGTCGACAAAGGCCTGGCTGTGCTGCTGATCTCGTCCGAGTTCGAAGAACTTGTCGAAGGTGCTGATCGAATTGTTGTGCTTCAGGACGGCATTAGCGTTTCCGAACTCAAAAACCCCGGCATTACCGAAGACACGCTGGTGCGTGCAATTGCACATCACCACACGCCAGAACAACAGGCCGTCCCCCGTCAGGAGAATGCACATGTCTGACACAAATGTTGCGGCAGAAACCAAACAGACCGCACGGGAACTGATGATCCCGAAATTCAGTTTCCGGAAGCATGGCGGCCTTGTCGCCCTGTTGATTATTCTGGCGTTCAATATTGCCGTCACCCCGAACTTCCTGCAAATGCAGACGCTTTTTGTCAACATCTCGCAGGTGGCCACCATCGCGATTGTGGCTGTTGGCATGAGCCTTGTAATTGCAACTGGCGGCATTGATTTATCCGTCGGGGCAGTGATGGCCGTTGCAGGCGCCCTTGCCCCGATCATTTTCCAATCTTCGCTTGGGGTCGAATATCCGGTTGCAGGGCTCGTTCTTTCGGTTCTGATTCCCGTTCTGGTCGCGGCCTTATGCGGCCTGTTTAACGGCACGCTGGTTTGTGTGCTCAAAGTGCAGCCAATCATCGCAACCTTGATCCTTTTCATTTCGGGTCGCGGCATTGCGATGGTGATGACGAACGGACAACTTCAAACATTTAACATGCCAAGCTTCAGCCTCTTGGGAACCGGAAAGCTTCTGGGCTTCCCGTTTCAGGGTTGGCTTGCCCTTGGTATCGCTGCCGTGGTCGCATGGATTGTCGGTAAAACCCTGTTTGGACGTTATCTGCTGGCGATCGGCGGCAACGAGAAATCCGCCCATCTTGCCGGTGCACCAGTCCGTAAAGTCAAAATCGCTGCTTATGTGATTTGTGGTTCTCTGTCTGGCATTGCCGGTCTGATTGTTGTTGCCATCAATTCGGCTTCCGATGCTGCACGTATCGGCAACTTGATGGAACTTGATGCCATCGCCGCAGCGGTTGTTGGCGGCGCCGTTCTTTCGGGGGGAAGAGCCCCGATCTTTGGCGCGGTTCTGGGCGCCATGATCATCCAGCTGGTGAAATACACATTGCTGGCAAACGGCGTGGCTGATGAGGTCGCCCTGATTGCGAAATCCATGATTATCGTCGCCGCTGTTTATATTCAGCAAAGCCGAAAGGAATAGCCCGATGCAATTTGACTCATCAACATTTGACCTGCGGCGTCTTTTGGGCAACTCCAGTTCAACACAGGCTTTGGGTGTCTGGGCGGCCTTGATTCTACTGATCGTATTTGCCCTGTTGCGCTATGACAATTTTGGCAGCGCCTATAACATCGTTTCATTTTTGAACTACAACTCGATGTTCATTCTCATCGCGCTTGGCATGTGCTTTGTCATCATGACCGGCGGCATTGATCTTTCCGTTGGGTCTGTTGCTGCATTCTCCAGTGTTATTGCCGCATTCCTGAGCGAGCACGGGCTTGAATATGCCCTACCGGGTGGAATTCTGGCTGGAATGGTGATTGGTGCAATCAACGCATTTATGATTGTCGCAATGCGTATCCCGCCGTTCATTGCAACACTGGCCTCGATGCTTGGCGCAAAGGGGGCCGCTCTGGTCATTTCCGATGCGCAAACCGTCTCCATCTCGTGGGAAAGCAACTTTACCGCACTTGGTATGGGCAAACTGTTCGACATCATCCCATGGACGATCCTTATCGTTGCAGTTATCGCAATCATCGCCTGGGTTGTCCTGGAACATACATCCCTTGGCCGTACAGTACTGGCCGTCGGTGGTGGCCAAGAGGCATCCCAGTTGATGGGGCTAAGCGTTAAGCGCACCACATGCATCGTCTATATTTTCAGTGGTGCCTGCGCGGGCCTTGCCGGTGTGTTTCTTGCCTCGGGCTTCGGTGCTGGTCAGCCTCTGGAAGGGTTGGGATGGGAATTGTCGGCAATTGCATCCGTGGTCGTTGGTGGAACGCTTTTGACCGGTGGCATGGGGTCTGTCCCTGCGACAATTGCGGGCGCACTTCTCCTAGGCCTTTTGTTCAATGTACTGAACTTCGAGAACGGACTTGGAATCATTAGCCTCAGTGCGCACTGGCAATCCGTCATTCGCGGGGCATTTCTGTTTGTCGTGATCCTGCTTCAGGCACGCATGGCGTCCAAAGCCGACCTTTCGTTGCGAAGAAACTGACACCGAAGGTGATTCTCGCTGTACCCGATCACACTGCAACCTGGCAGAAATCTATAATGACAAATAAAACAACGACAATTCGCACCGTGACAGCGCAGCTATTCAACATTCCGCTGACAGAGGTTCTCACCGATGCAAAACATGGTGATCACACACATTTCGAATTGGTGACCGTCACCATCGAACTTGATAACGGTGCTACGGGAACGGGTTACACTTATACCGGCGGACGTGGGGGACACGCCATCAAGGCAATGGTTGACCATGATCTTGCCGACTTCCTGATCGGCCGCAACGCAACGGATATCGACCACCTGTTTGACGAGATGCAGTGGCACATGCATTACGTCGCCAGAGGCGGCATCGCGTCCTTTGCCATCTCGGCGATTGATATCGCATTGTGGGATCTACGTGGTGTGATCACACAAACGCCGCTGTGGAAAATGGCCGGGGGCGTATCCAATAAATCACGGGCTTATTGTGGCGGGATTGATCTTAATTTCTCATTGGAAAAGCTTCTTCTGACGATTGAGGGATATCTGAAACGCGGGTTCAACGGTGTTAAAATCAAAGTCGGGCACAACGACCTTGGTAAAGACATTGAACGTGTTAAGGCCATACGCGAGCTGATTGGTCCTGATGTTGCCTTTATGGTCGATGCCAACTATGCCTATGATATCGATCAGGCAATTGTTGCGGCAAATCAGTTCCGCGAATTTGATCTTCTCTGGTTTGAAGAACCGATCATTCCCGATGATTATGCCGGATATGCCCGGATCGCCCGCGAAACCGGCATTGCACTGGCGATGGGGGAAAACCTCCATACCATGCATGAGTTTGGCTATGCCTTCGAACAATCCAACCTGTCGTTTATCCAGCCTGATGCGTCAAACTGCGGCGGAATCACGGGTTTCCTGCGTGTTGCGAAAGAAGCCCGCAAACACAAAATTCCGGTGTGCTCACATGGCATGCAGGAACTTCATGTCAGCTTGGTCGGCGCACAACCAAATGCCGGATTGATCGAAGTACACAGCTTCCCGATTGATCAATACACCCTGCGCCCGCTGGTTGTTGAAGATCATATGGCGGTTGCACCCGATACTCCCGGAACCGGCGTTTGCTTTGACTGGGCCAAACTCAGAGACGCAAACGACGCCTGAAAAAACATCGCTCACAATCACTGCTCCTGTTCACCGGATCAATGCACAGGCTTGCCTTGCGCTGCCCGGAGCACCAGCACAAAGGACATCACATGAAAAGATTAGAAGGAAAAACCTGCGTCGTCACCGCCGCGGGTGCGGGCATTGGCCGTGCAACGGCACTGCGTATGGCCCATGAAGGCGGCACAGTTTATGCCACTGACATTAACCCTGACACGCTTGCATCGTTAAAACACGAAGCCTCGGACAACGGGTTGTCCATCGTAACAGAAATCCTTGATGTCACCTCGGACGAAGCAATTGCAAGGTTTTCCAAACAACTTGGCAGCGTTGATGTCCTGTTTAACTGCGCAGGCTTTGTTGCCGGTGGCACCATCCTTGAGTGCAGCAACAAGGACTATGAGTTTTCCTTTGAATTGAATGTGCGTTCACTGTTTCAGATGATGAAAAACTTTCTGCCCGGAATGCTTGATCAGGGTGCAGGATCCATCGTCAATGTTGCATCGGTGGCAGGATCAATTTCAGGGGTCCCCAACCGATTCATTTATGGTGCAACCAAGGCGGCTGTTATCGGCATGACGAAATCCGTTGCCGCTGATTTTGTTGCCAAGGGCATTCGTTGCAACGCCATCTGTCCGGGCACGATCGACAGCCCATCCTTGCAGGACCGCATGCGCGCCCAAGGAAACTACGAAGAAGCCCGCGCTGCCTTTGTTGCACGCCAACCCATGGGACGCCTTGGCAAAGCCGAAGAAGTCGCAGCACTTGCCTGTTACCTTGCCTCTGATGAGGCCGGCTTTACCACGGGCCAGACGCATAACATTGATGGCGGCTGGACGACCTGATTTTCATTCAAATTGATGCACACTTGGAGACAAAAATGAAACTTCTACGCTACGGCCCGATTGGGCAGGAAAAGCCCGGCATCCTTGACGCACAGAACAATATTCGTGATCTGTCAGAACATGTCGGCGACATCAATGGTGCCGCATTACAGCCAGACATCATCAAAAATTTGCAGGCACTTGATATCGATAGCCTGCCTGTTGTCACCGGCTCCCCGCGGTTGGGTGCCTGTGTTTCGGGTACAGGAAAGTTCATTTGCATTGGCTTGAACTATTCTGACCACGCTGCAGAAACCGGCGCAACCGTTCCGCCCGAGCCGATCATCTTTATGAAGGCCACTTCGGCAATTTGCGGCCCGAATGACAATGTGGAAATTCCGCGCAATTCCGAAAAAACCGACTGGGAAGTCGAATTGGGCGTCGTGATTGGCAAAACCGCCAAATATGTTTCCGAAGAAAACGCCATGGATCACGTTGCCGGCTATTGCCTGATCAATGATGTTTCCGAGCGCGCCTTTCAGGCAGAACGTGAAGGCCAATGGACCAAGGGGAAATCGGCCGACACCTTTGGTCCGACGGGCCCGTGGCTTGTCACCCGTGACGAGATTTCCGATCCGCAAAACCTTGGAATGTGGCTTGATGTGAATGGTCACCGTTTCCAGGACGGCTCGACCAAAACCATGGTTTATGGCGTGCGCCATCTTGTATCCTACTTGTCACAATTCATGAGCCTGCAACCTGGTGACATTATCTCGACCGGAACCCCTCCGGGTGTTGGCCTGGGTCAGACACCGAACATTTTCCTGAAACCCGGCGATGTTATTTCGCTTGGCATTGACGGACTGGGTGAACAACGCCAAACCGTTGTTCAGGGATAGGGTAAAAGGCGCAGCCATGACTGATTTCCACATTCTGAAAGCCCTGTTTGATTCCGCATTGGATGCGGCTGTACCAGATGGAAAGTTCAGCAGGCTGCGCCCGCCTGCCCCAAAAGGAAAAACAATTGTTGTCGGCGCCGGAAAGGCTGCGGCGAAAATGGCTGCTGCCTTCGAGGATGACTGGCCAAATGAATGCCAAGGTCTTGTTGTCACCCGATACGGGCATAGAACGCCGACCCGACATATCGAAGTGGTCGAAGCCGCCCACCCGGTTCCCGATCAGGCCGGCGTTGATGCCGCAAGGCGAATTGCCGATCTTGTATCGTCGGCAACGAAGGATGATCTGGTGATATGCCTGATATCAGGCGGGGCATCGGCCTTGCTAAGCTTGCCGGCAACAGGCATTACCCTGAAGGAAAAGCAGGACATCAATCAGGCACTGCTGCGCTCAGGCGCGCCGATTGATCAAATGAATACAGTTCGGAAATCGCTTTCCGCCATAAAGGGGGGGCGATTGGCTGAAATGGCATTTCCTGCCCAATTGGTGACTTATCTGATTTCCGATGTGCCAGGGGATGCACCTTCTGCCATTGGGTCTGGCCCAACCATTTCAGAATCCAGCAACCCTGAAGATGCGCTTGCAATTCTAAAGCGTTGGGATATTCCCGTGTCAGATCGCCTAAAGCAGGCAATCTTGCAAAACCCGACAAAAGCATCCTCTGCCCCGGCGACCGTGCATATGTTGGCGACACCTATGATGTCACTTGAAGCCGCATCAAACAAAGCGCGCAGCCTTGGAATAACGCCCTATGTTCTTGGCGACGCCATCGAAGGCGAGGCACGCGAAGCAGGGCGTATTTTGGGCGGGATCGTGCGCTCAATCCTGATGCATGACCAGCCTTTCACATCTCCTTGTGTATTGCTGTCGGGTGGCGAAACCACGGTCACAGTAAAGGGGAATGGGCGGGGTGGTAGAAATGCAGAATTTCTATTGTCCCTTTTTGAAACAGTCGGCGATGAACCACGCGTTGCCGCAATTGCTTGCGATACAGACGGTATTGATGGCATTGAAGACAATGCAGGTGCCTGGTTTGATGGCACACTTAAAACCTTAACCCGCAAACGAAACCTTGATGCCGGTTCCTATCTTGCGAATAATGACGCGTGGACGTTTTTCCATCAACTTGATCGCTTGGTACATACAGGTCCGACCTTGACCAATGTGAATGATTTTCGTGCAATTCTGATAAAGTAAGGCGCCTCTGATGACCCATACCCCACCTGAAATCGCCTATGGTCGTGGCTTCATCTCCTTGAGCCTGCCTGAAAATGCCCGCACAACGGTTATTCGCAAGGCAGAGCTCGCCAAACTTCCAGACAATCACGCAGCCATTCGCAACGCACTTGAAAATCCGGTGGAGGCCGCCCCGCTGTCGGAACTCGCCAAAAACCGCAAAAGCGCGTGCATCCTGATCTGCGATATTACCCGGCCGGTCCCAAACAAACTTTTCTTGCGCCCGATGATCGAAACCATGCTGGCAGCAGGAATTCCACAAAGCGAAATCACGGTACTGGTCGCCACCGGCCTTCACCGCCCCAATCTGGGCGAAGAACTTGATGAATTGCTGGGTGACCCGTGGGTTTTGGAAAACGTGCGGGTCGAAAACCATTATGCCCGCAATGAAGATGACTTGGTTGATCTTGGATCAACTCCGACCCGTGATGTTCCGGTTAAGCTGAACAAGTATTTGGTGAATGCCGATCTCAGGATCGCCACCGGGTTGGTGGAACCCCACTTCATGGCCGGTTGGTCCGGCGGTCGCAAGGTGGTTGCCCCCGGTGTTGCCGGTCACGAAACAATCCGGACATTCCATTCTGCACGCTTCATGGAAGATCCCCTTGCTGTGCAGTGTAACCTTGCGGGAAATCCTCTTCACGAAGAGCAACTCGAAATCGTCCGCAAGCTGGGCGAGATTTATGCGCTTAACACCGTTCTGGATGAAGACCGCGACCTTGTTCACGTTACATTTGGTGAAATCATCGCCAGCCACCTTGCTGCGGTCAGCTACATTTCCGAAGCAACCCGTGTCGATGTCGGGCGGAAATACAGCACAGTCGTGACATCATCGGCCGGCTATCCGCTTGATAAAACCTATTATCAGACCGTCAAAGGGATGGTCACCCCAATGGATATCCTCAAACCCGGCGGCACGCTGATCATTGCATCGGAATGTTCCGAAGGGTTTGGGTCCGAAGAATTCCGCAATGCCCAGGCACGCCTTGCCGACCTTGGGTCGGAACGTTTTCTTGCCACGCTTAAGGCGAAAACACTTGCCGATATCGACGAATGGCAAACTGAAATGCAGCTTAAACCGATGCGTGTCGGCAAGGTACAGCTTTATACCAACGGGCTGGACCCAGAGGAAAAGCGCATCACCTGTGTTGAGGTAATTGATGACCTTGATCAGGCAATTGCACAAAGCATCGCACAAAGCGGCGATATGGACGTGGCCATCATTCCCGAAGGCCCCTATGTCATCCCGGTGTCGGGCCCCAATGAATGAACCATATTCATCTTGATGCTGTCGGTGGTATTGCCGGTGATATGTTTATTGCCGCGATGCTTGATATGCTTCCGCATCTGCACCCCCGTATAGAACAGGACATCAAACGTATATTGCCATCGGATGTCGGTACTGTTGAAATCACCGAAATTCGCAAGAATGGGATGCATGCCCGAACCTTTAATTTGGTTCCCAACCCGTCCTCCGGGCAAGATCGTCGATCACATCACGATATACCCGACAAGCACCCCATTGGGTCCGGGGCATTTGGCGATATTCTTTCCTTTATCCGGTCTTCCCAAGTCGCACCGGAAACGATCGAGGTTGCCTGCGCCATCTTGACCCTGTTGGCAGAGGCCGAAGCCAAAACCCATGCTGTTGATATCAAGGATGTGCATTTCCACGAAATTGCCGATTGGGATTCTGTCCTTGATGTGGTGATTGCCGGCAGCATTATCGCGGCCTTGCCGAATTGCCATTGGACTGTCTCTGATTTGCCACGCGGGGGTGGATTGATCAAAACCCAACACGGGTTGCTACCGGCCCCTGCCCCGGCAACGGTCGAGCTTCTGACAGGTTTTAACTGGCGCGACGATGGTGTTTCAGGCGAACGTGTGACCCCAACCGGCGCGGCTATCCTGAAATACCTGATTGATCCCTCAGCACCTGATGCGTCCACGGGAAAATCCGAACATTTGTGTGCCAGCGGAACTGGCGCAGGCACACGCAATATTCCCGAGTTGCCTAATATTTTGCGTGCGTTGCAATTCTCGTCGATCACCACAAACAACGACCCCGGCCACGATCAGGACCATGTCACGGTTATAGAATTTGAAATCGATGATATGACCGGCGAAGAAATTGCGACTGCAACAGAAATGCTGCGCAAAAGCGATGGGGTTATTGATTTGGTCCTGTTTGCCGGACAGGGTAAGAAAAATCGCCAGACGACTGCTTTTCGGTTGCTTGCCAAAACCAATCTCGCCGATCAGATCATGGATGAATGCTTCGCGCAAACATCGACGATCGGGCTGCGTCATCATGTTAGTGAACGCCGCATTCTGCCGCGCTCAGAAAACCTTGATGAAACCGGCATACAGGTCAAACATGCGACACGGCCCGGCGGCGTCATTTCGACAAAGGCCGAGCATGACGATATCGTGGGGCAGAATCTTCAAACCCGTCGCCAACAAAAATACCGCGCCGAATTCAAGGGCTAACCATGGTCGTCAACGTGCATCACCCGCTTGCAGAAATTGTTCTCTCCCTGCCCAGACTGGCAATCGCGGTCAGTGGTGGCGTTGACAGCATGACACTTGCGACATTTGCCCATTCGGTCGCACCTGGCAATGTCGAGATGCTTCATGCTGTATCGCCTGCTGTGCAACCTGCGGCGACTGCGCGTGTTCGCAAAGCAGCACAACAGCAAAACTGGCACCTGACGGTAACCGGCACTGGCGAATTCAATGACCCACGGTATCGCGACAACCCGGTCAATCGTTGCTATTTCTGCAAGACAAACCTCTATGACAGAATACGCAGCCTGACGACGGCGCCCATCGCATCGGGCGCAAACCTTGACGATCTGGGTGAATATCGCCCCGGATTGCTTGCAGCATCGGAACGCGATGTCATCCACCCGTTCGTTCAAGCAGACATGAAGAAATCCGATATTCGTGCACTTGCGCGCGAACTTGGACTTGACGACGTGGCCGAACTGCCAGCCCAGCCCTGCCTTGCCAGCCGTATTGAAACCGGAATCGCCATTGACCCAAACGATCTGGCCTTTGTCGACAGAACGGAACAACTTCTCTATGACGAACTGGGGTTGAGCGGGGATCTCAGATGCCGCATTACCACGTCAGGTGTCATCATCGAACTGCCAGAAAATCAAATGACCGACGAAATTGAACACTGGCTTGCAGCACATTGCCGGGATCAAGGGCGCACGTTCAACGGCCTGCGACCGTATCAACGGGGTGCCATGTTTATTCAGGACAAACCATGACGAAAATTCATCAGCCCGACTGGGACCGGCAGAACCGGACAGGCTTTCCCGAGGCGATCTATTGCGCCCGAAAATCCCCGGAACAGATCAACATCATCATAGAAGATGCAATCTCCCAGCAGCGCCCGTTGTTGCTCACGGCACTAGCAGCGCAAAACTACCGGGAACTGGATCAGGGACTTAGCGCCCAACTCGATTACGATCAGGTTTCGGCAACGGCCATGGTGGGTGAGAAGGCAAAGTTAATCAGCCACGGGATCGGCATAATTGCCGCAGGCACATCTGATATTCCCGTCGCGACCGAAGCGCAAAGAACCCTGGCTTTCTGCGGCTGTGACAGCACATTGATCCAGGATGTCGGGGTGGCTGGCTTATGGCGGTTGCTTGACCGGATTGACGAAATCAAGCAATTCCGGATCATTATTGCACTCGCCGGCATGGAAGGCGCGTTATTCAGCGTTCTTGCCGGGCTGGTCGAAGCCCCTGTTATCGCCGTCCCGACATCGGTGGGGTATGGCGTTACAGAAGGTGGCAGAACAGCACTAGAATCTGCACTTGGCAGCTGCGCCCCGGGCCTTATGACGGTCAATATCGATAACGGTTTTGGTGCGGCGGCCGCCGCCATCAAGATACTGAATGCCGCAACACGATAAAGACCCACCAACCTTAACACTTTTAGCCGAAACAAAAATTTTAGCTATGAGGGTTTGAAAGGTTCGTACTCAGCCTACCTTCACAATCGGCCCATCAACAATCAGTTGGTTTAGCTGTCAGGTGCCACAAAAGGTGACATTAAGCTTTCTTCTAAATCAATTTCTTAGCACTTCCGATTGCCAGATAAGTTGACGTGGATTGACACATAAGCTGACAAAAAACTGCGGAATTGACAGAAAAGCTGACATTTTTTCAAACATGCTGCTGCACCTTGAACGATCGTTGTCCGACATTCAAATCCGGTCACACCGAGACACAAGCCTTGCGAACTAATGTGATGCTATTCAGCCTTCCCGATGACGATAAAGGTCATTGGAGCGATTCAAGTGTGATTGCATTTCCCGGGCGGCCTGTTCGGAGTCATGGTTTTCAATGCATTTCACAATTTCGCTGTGCTCTCGGAGGGTTACATCTTCCTGACCTGACCAGATTAGCAAGTCGGTGTGGTAATTGAAAACCCAGTTCAGCATTGCTTCACTGACGGCTTGAAAAATCGGATTGCCCGAAATGCTCGATACCTTGATGTGAAAGGCCATATCGCCCTTGATAAAGGCCGCCGCATCACCAAGTTTTTCGCGCTGTGCTTCAATCAAACCTTTTAGGTCTTCGACGTCATCTGCCGTCGCATTCTGCGCCGCAATCCGGACCATCCCCACCTCAAACAGGCGACGTGCTTCCTTGAGATGTTCAAGATTGTCAGGCGATGCTGACAACAACATGCGCGCAACCATATCCATCTGCCTGAACATCAGGTCTGCGGAAAGCTCGCTTACACGGGCCCGTTCACCGTGGGAGATACTGATGAGACCCAAAGTATGCATGGATTGCATCGCCTCGCGAACAGCCGGTCGGCCGACGCCGAAACGCTCCATCAAGGTGCGCTCTGACGGCATCAGATCACCTGGCCCCAATTCGCCGCGCACAATCATCTCGCGCAGGCGTTCAAGCACCTGATCTGAAAGTTTGCGTCGGACGATTTTCTTATCGTCGCCTGTATCTGCCCAACTATTCATACGAATGTGGTTCCGTGCCATTCTGAAGTTAATCTTGTTGTGCAAACTTCTAGCGTATCTCCAGTCAATTGAGAACCTCGGAGCAAGGTAATTCGAGTTGCAGCATTCCATAAGCGTCAAGCGCTTGGCACCCTGCCAAACCGCCGATCTCCACATTGACTGATTGCTTGGTGAGATTGACCATCAGAAGCCTGACAAGGGCCCCATCCTTTTCGGCAACAGCCGCAACCTGTTTTGGATCATCGACACGGCAAGGCAAAACCGGTTTCCCTGCCATTTTTGAAAACGCCTTTATGACCTCGCCGATTGGCAAGAGATTTGAATTTTCAGCATCAACAATACCGCGCGCACCAATCACCCCGGCTGGCACCCAACGGCTAATATCAGTTGCAGAAACCCGCGCTCCATAGCCGATTGCCCAAGCCGCCCCGAACTGTTCCCGGTGACGGGGGTCGTCATGGGTCATGCAGATCCGCTCTCCGTTTGGATTGGAAAATGTGCGTGAGCCATAAGGGTTCTGGCGCATGGCGATGGTGGTCGGGCCCAAGCGATACTCTTTACCCGAACCAAGAATGGCGCGAGCGGACCGGAAAATGTGCGGCAAGGTTTCCAGCGTTTCCATGACACTCTCGTCATCTGCTGCATGGACAATCGGATTGGTCGCATGGGTGACGAAATCAAGCATCTCTACTGGCGGCCGCTTTCGGTTAAGTTCCGTAAAGTAGCTAAACATTCCCCCGCCCAACGAAATGCCGGGAAAGGCCTTTCGGGCTGCGTGATAGATATCGGCAAGAGGTGGGCAATCTGGCCATTCACTTCCTGGCGGCGTTGATTGCCGATCGACCGATGGGCACACCAGCAAACTATCGGGCTTGAAACCAGCATGCGCCAGATCGTCTTTTAGCACCCTGAATTCCTGATCAAGATTGCCATCACAGACGACAACATATTCAAGTTCATATTGCGCATCGAATTGCTGTTGAAGAGCCGCAAACGCCGATAAATCCGGCCCCACATGCCCGACAGTCTGATCGTAATGACACAGCAGGACCTGCGGAGTGACCTTTCTCAAAACATCCAGACACGCAAGAGGTTGATTTGCCTCTTCGGGCGTGATCACCAAGCCCGTTTTCGGGAAAACATGCCCAGAACCGATTTCCGGGATCACATGGATCGCCGTATCCTCTGCCTTGCCTTTCCTTGGGGGTAGTCCTGCTGCTGATTGGGCCGTGCTGCCTTCGATTGAAAGCTCTATGGATTGCGTGTTTGTTTTCCCACCGTCCAAAAGATACGGCCAAGGAAGTTCAATCGGTCGAACATAGGTTTTAAAAGAGGCATCAGACCAGTTCCGCTGATCCTCCATTTCAAATTCATCACCCAAAAACCGGCAGGTTGCCGTCAGCCCCGCCTCGGGATAATGCGTTAATCCGCGGATGGATTTGAAGGGCTGCCATGGCTCGATCAGATCGGGAAAAATGGTGTCTTCGATATCCCCGTCGCAATGCTCAACCCTGACAGGCTGCCCGGCAACGCCCTCAATCGGATGAAGCACATTAAAGCCGCACCGATTGGTTTCAAAACCACCATCGGGCGTTGCATCCACGGTGAAACGAAGCACCCCGTCCTCAGTCCCGCTGATTACCGCTTTCAACGCAAGTGCAACACCATTGTTGTCACACGTCGCAACATAGGAAATGGAAAAATTTCCGAGGGTTTCGTCAATAACGATATCGGACAAAACAGGCGAAAGTGTTCCCCAGTCCCGATCTCGTACAACATAGGAAATCGCCCGTAATATCTCTGTCCCGTGATATCGGACATATCGCAGGTTGCCATGTTCAAAGCGCACTTGCAGCGGCCCTGCTTTGAGGGTCCTGACAGGACTTGCTTTGCTGACATTGCTCATCAATTCATAACCTTTGGGTAACCTGGTAAAAGATGATCATCTATTTCCGACCTTGACCACCTGCAGGCCATTATCCGCCGATTGATAGGCACCATAAACAAGCGCCAGTGTTTTCAGGTTGTCATGCCCTGAGGTTTCTGGCTGCCGGTTATCGCGCAGACAATCAACAAAGTGTTGCTCGATATTGAAAACGCTTTCCTGAATGTTGTGCCATGGCCTTTCCGCCCAGTGCAAAAGTGGCGGCGCGACGTCGATGTGCCGTGTGCCATCATGGTTGTGACACATAAGCTGATAGCCAGAATTCAGGCGCAATGTCCCTTTGCTGCCATCAACTTCAAGCAGGGTTTCGGGAAAACTTTCGACCGGCAGGCTTGTGGCATAGCTGCAATCAACAATACTCGTGATGCCGTTGTCATGATCCAGCATCATGGTTGCAACATCTTCGGCGCGAATATTGGGATTGACGCGTTTTGTCCTGGCAGAGATTGAACCAACATCCCCGAACAGGAACCGGGCAATATCCAGAATATGGATCCCAAGGTCCTGAATGATGAATTTTTCATCCGTCGCAAGATATGGCTGCCCGGAATAAACATCATAGGCAGACCGGAAACTGACACGTCCCCAAAAAACGTCTCCGATGGCGCCCTCGTCGATATGCGTTTTGACGGCACGAATTGCTGACTGCCAGCGGAAGTTTTCATGCACCATCAAGGTGACACCGGATTTATCGGCCATTGAAACCATTTTGCCCGCATCATCCATCGACGCGGCAAAAGGCTTCTGGCAAATGATATGAACACCAGCTTGTGCCGCCATCTCAACCAATGGCAAATGTGTTTCTACTGTCGTCGCGATATCGACAAAATCCAACTCTTCGTTGGCAAACATCTCTTGCGCGTCGGTATAGGTGTTTTCGATACCAAACCGTTTTGCGGTTTCGCTCAGACGCTGTTCATCGCGATCACACAGTGCGGTAATGTTAACACCATCAATGTCACGCCAGGCGCACAAATGATTTTGTGCAAAGAACCCGCATCCAATTAAAGCACCTTTTAACATACAGATTTATCCTTCCTGTTTGCTCAATGCGGCCTGCTGCTGCAAGGCGACTTTCGCCTGCAGACGTTGCTGTGCCTGATCGACGACCACGGCGGCAATAATTACCAGCCCCTTGATCACGGTTTGCCAGAACGAACTAACCCCCATCATGACCAAACCGTCAGAAAGAATACCGATCACAAAGGCACCGATGATGGTTCCGGCAATACGCCCCCGTCCCCCGGACATTGATGTTCCGCCAAGAACCGCCGCAGCAATTGCGTTTAATTCGAATGTCTCGCCGGTTGCCGGATGGGATGCGACAAGCTGGGATGAAATCACCAACCCGACAATTGCCGCACAGAACCCGGAAAACATATAGACGAACATTTTGACACGGTTGACCTTCACGCCCGACAGTGCGGCTGCGTGTTCATTCCCCCCAACCGCATAGATGTGACGACCAAGCGGAGTTCGACCTGCGATATAGGCAGCACCGCATCCAACCGCGATCAAAATCCAGATTGATACCGGGATGCCCATAAATGCCCCCGACCCCAGGACACTCAGCCCGTTGGACCCAAATTCCGGGTTACCGACCAAATTCGGGAATGTCGCCCCGTCAGAGGACAACAAGGCAAGCCCCCTTGCGACATATAGCGTTCCAAGGGTCGCGATGAATGGCGCAACATTAAGCTTGGTGATCAAGGCACCGTTTATCGCCCCGAAAAGCACGCCAACAAAAAGCGTGATCGCAAAGATTTCAAAGATATTGAAATAGAGCGTGTACCCGATTCCGAGATCAACACCGTTCAGGATCAGCCACCCTGCAACCATGCCGCAGAGCCCTACAATTGAACCAACCGAAAGGTCAATGCCCCCGGTAATGATGACAAAGGTCATGCCAATCGCAAGGAACGCGTTCAAGGCCACATGTTTTGACATGATGACAAAATTGGCCGCACTTAGGAAATTCGGGGCTGCAAACGCAAAAAACGCAAACACAAGAATAAGTGCAATAAATGTGCGCAGCTTCAACAGAAGCAAAAGCCAAGTCTGATTGCTGTTTCCTGACGCCGTTCCGGCCGATGCGATAGATGTCATATCTGCAACTCCCTATTCTCAGCCGTTTTCTGGCTTGTTGTTGTGTGACCGACTGCAGATGCGGCAATGATCTGTTCTTCGGTCGCTTCTTGCTGGGTAAATTCCTTGATCACCCGCCCCTTTGACATCACCAGAATTCTGTCAGAAAGAGACATCACCTCTTCAAGGTCAGAGGTCACAAACAATATCCCCAGACCATCCGCGGCAAGCTTGCGCATTTCTTGAAAGACTTCGCCCTTTGCCCCGATATCAATGCCGCGACTTGGTTCATCCATCAGTAGCAATTTGGGGTTGGTCATCAGGGCTTTGCCGATGACGACCTTTTGCTGGTTGCCACCTGACAATGAGCTGACCGGATTTTCGACACTTGCAACCTTGATAAACAGGTCACGCACCATATCTGCGACGGCCTTACGCTCTTTCTTGATGCTCAGGTACCCGCGTTTGGTAAATTTCATCAGGCTGGACAGCGACATGTTTTCACGGATCGGCAAGATTTGAACCAGTCCCGCACCTTTTCGGTCCTCCGGGATCAAGGCAATTCCGCGCTCTATTCGCCCCGCCACGCTGGTTTCATCAAGGGGCTTTCCATCAACATAGAACTTTCCGGTGCACATCGGATGCTGGGCCATGATGCATTCGAAAAATTCAGACCGCCCTGCCCCCATCAATCCATAAATGCCAACAATCTCGCCAGCCTTCAGGGAAACAGAAACGCGATCAACAACAAACCCGCCATTCTTGCTTGGCAGGCATATGTCTTCGGCCCGGAATACTTCTGCACCAAGTTGATGGGTCAGTGATTTTGAGAAATCCTTGGACGCAGCACCGATCATGTTGCGCACAATCCAGCTGACCTCCACCCCCGCCATCGAACGCGACCCGGTAATGCAGCCGTCACGCAAAACCGTGATGTAATCCCCAATCCGGATAAGCTCTTCGAGCCGATGGGAAATGTAAATGATTCCCACACCAGACTTTTTAAGATCCTTGATCACACGGAAAAGAATTTCCACTTCAGCAGCGCTCAGGGCCGATGTTGGCTCATCCATAATCAGAATGCGTGCATCCTGTGCGAGGGCCTTGGCAATTTCGACAATCTGCTGTTCGCCAATACTTAATTCGCCCACAAGTGCATCGGGGGAAATGTCGTGTTCCAGCCGTTTCATCAAGCTTGCGGCTTCTGACTGCTGGTTGCGGCTGTCTATGTCGACACCTCCGCGTGTTTTTTCCCGCGCAATGAAGATGTTGTCGGCCACCGTCATGTTCGGGAACAGATTAAGTTCCTGAAAAACGATGCCGATGCCATGCGCCGCGGCAGCACGTGTATCGGCAAACTGAACCCGTTTGCCATCCACCGCAATCTCGCCGGACGTTAATTGTTCAACCCCGGCGATGACCTTCATAAGGGTCGATTTCCCGGCACCGTTTTCACCGACAAGGACATTCACAGCCCCAAGCCTGACATCAAAGTCGACTTCATTCAGGGCCAACGTTCCCGGATAAACTTTCGTTGCCCCCCGCACCGTCAGTCCGATTTGATGTTCTTCGTTACATGAAAGATCATTCATTTCCGGTCACCTCGATTTCAACCGGGGTAATCAGAACGGTGTCGTCGGGTTTTCGCATTGTAAATGCGCCGGTAGCAGCAACAGATTTACCGACCAGGCCCTCACGCGACAGATCTTTCAAAACAGTGTCAAAGGCCTTGGTATTTAGAGCACGCGACAATTGCGCAAACTCAATCTGATCGGTAAAGGACGTAAAATCGAAGAATGGCAAAACATCACGCAACGTCGTACCACGGATGACCGGGCCAAGCTGTATGACGGCGTCTGCACGCCCATCCCCATCGATATCAACATCTGCGGTCGCTGCCCGCGTGTCTGTTTTTGCCGCGACGATTTCACCCTCAATCCGGGTGGCGAAGTTCCACGGGCTGCCCTCGCTGGATGGACGATATCCAAAAGAGGCACCGGCTGCATCAAGGTCATCCCCAAGAGCTGCCAAAATGTCAGCGAAATCAGCACCCGAACTCTTAAGGTGCGGGACAACCCGATCTTCCCAAATCCCCTCTACCAGGGCAGGCATATCTCCATAAGACGAACCTGAAACAGTTGCCTTATTATCATTTTCTGCATCGTTTTTTACCAGTTGACATGCCTCAACCGAGAACACCAAAGGCAAAAGCAGAAGCAATTTTATCATTGGCCCAACGCGCTTCAAGCTGGCCTCCTTCAGAAGATTGCACAACTCAATCTCTGCGGTGAGCGGGGAACGCAGCCCAAGCTGCGCCCCGCCCATCCGGCACAAAAGATCGCGACCGACGACATATACTGTCGTGGTTGCTCACTTACTTAAGTGCGAAGGTTTCCAACTGCTTGGCGTTGTCAGCAGTGATCAGGACACAATCCATCAACTGCTTTTCATCATGGCCGGTTGAGCCGGTTTTCAGATACTGGTCGGCTTGCTCGACCGCGATCTGTGCCTGACGGTAAGCAGGCTGCAGAACCGTCGCCTTGATACCACCTTCAAGAATGGAATCACGAACGTCATTGCTGCCGTCGAAACCGACAACAATCACATCATTGCGGCCGGCGGCCTGAAGCGCTGCAATCGCGCCCATCGCCATGGTGTCATTTCCTGAAATGACACCTTTGATATCCGGGTTGGCCTGAAGGATGGTTTCCATCTTTTCATAGGCTTCGGTCTGGCTCCAGTTGGCAGACTGCTGGGCCACCATTTCCATGTCAGGATATTGGTCAATGATATCGTGATAGCCCGAAGAACGAATACCGGCATTGGTGTCGGCTTCACGTCCAAGAAGTTCGGCGTATTTGCCTTCTTCACCCATCTGGCGAACGAATTCCTCCGCACCAAGCTGAGCACCCTGATAGTTGTTCGAGACAATCTGCGACACAGCAATCCCCGATTCCTTGATCTCGCGATCAATAAGGAAAGACGGGATACCGGCTTCTTTCGCACGACGCACCGGTGCGACCGTTGCTTCTGCACCGGCGTTATCAAGAATGATCGCCTTTGCACCGCGGGCTATTGCCGTATCGTAAAGCTGGTTTTGCTTGTTTGGATCATCATCATGCACCAGAACAAGGGTATCATAACCCAGTTCCTCGGCCCGCTGTTTTGCACCTTCAGCTTCTGCTTTAAAGAAGGGGTTGTCGTGAGACGGGGTAATAATCGCAATCAAGTCTGCTGCGGATGCTGACATCGGCATGGCAGTAGCCAAACCCATCACCATTGCCACGCCCGCAAAAAGTGCTCTACGCGTAAACGCCATTTGTACCTCCCTAGATACATAAAGTTTATAGTCACCATGCGACATGCTTCTGTTTCGAAGTTCTGTTGTCGCGCCTTATCAGGTGATCCGACGGATACTTTCTTTGATTTCGTCCGGTTCGAATACCCCGATCCAGTCATCACGCATCAAGCGTGGCTTTCCGTTATTGATCGCCTTGTTACACGCATCAGAGAATTCACCCTGTATTTCGCCCATAACAACAGCACCAAGAATATTAAGATGCCCCAAAAGGAAGTCACGTGCTGCCTGCTCATTGACGCCCCGGCGCACGACCTCGTCAAGCGCCTCTTTCATGACAACCAGCAAGGTAGCACAAACCGTTTCGGACAACCCCGGCTCCAGCAGGGCCATTTCATCAACTGACACGCGATGAGACCTGAGAATCGGCTGGAAAATTACCTTTGCAATCTCTTCGCCAAGCGCAAAGTCCTCTTCGGGCCCCTGCATCAAGGCGCTGACAATAGCCTGTCTTGCCGCAACACCACCGAAATAGTCGCGCTTGGCGGCCATGTCTGTTTCTTCATTGAAAATTGGCGGATGACAAGGATGTGTAACGAAATAGGTCACATCATCGCGCTTTGGGAAATGGCCCGCAAAGGGTGCAGCCGCATCAAGTGCAATGATCATGGTGCCAGGTGCAACCTTGTCGATCAGGCCATGTGAAACGGCCTTAATCGCTGTATCTGGAACAGCAAGAATAACGGCACGTGCACCGGCCAAAGCATCATCTAGCGCAACACAGCTGACACCAACCGCATCCTTGAGGCGGGCCTGCCCGGCTTCGGTGATTTCGACATGTGCAACATCAAAGCGCGAGCCCTTGAGATTGGCCGAAAGCCGAACCCCCATTTTGCCACCGGCGCCGATCAACGCGATCTTCATGCTTCCTCCTGTTGGTGTTTTTGTTTGTTGAAACGAGAATTACCGACATTCATCATATTGTCAACTGGTATGATGAGATGATAATTATGATCTCAATTCAAAGAAGATTGACCGTCAGGAGGACTACACCAATGGAAAGACTGCGCGCCCAGTACGAGGTTGAAAGCCCCAAAAGCCTTGAGCACGCTGCCAAAGTCATTGCTGGCGAACAATCATCGGGAACTTTTTTGAAACTTGCCGGGGAAACAGACGCATTGCGCCAACGATCCGGTGCCCGGGTTGAACTCATCGAGGAACGGTCGCAATCAGCCTCACCATCCCTGCCCACCCGAACGCAAGGATCGCATTATTCACGCGGGGTTATCACGCTGTCCTGGCCTTTGGACAATATGGGCACATCGCTTACCAATGTGCTTGCGACAGTCGCAGGCAATCTGTTCGAACTGGCAGATGTATCGGCATTGCGTTTGATTGACGTCGAATTCCCGGATGCATTTTCGCAAGCCTATCCCGGCCCTGCATTCGGGCGTAAGGGCACTCTTGATCTTGCCGGTGTTTCCAACCGCCCGATGATCGGCACCATCATCAAACCCAGTGTCGGCCTGTCACCAGATGAAACAGCACAACTTGTCCTTCAATTGATCGAAGGTGGAATCGATTTCATCAAGGATGATGAATTGCAGGGAAATGGCGCACACTGCCCGTTCCCCGAACGCGCCCGGAAGGTCATGCGGGTCATCAATGACTATGCCGACCGTACCGGCAAGAAGCCGATGTATGCCTTTAACATCACAGGCGAGGTCGACGAGATGAAACGCAATGCCGATCTGGTACACGAACTGGGCGGTACATGTATCATGGTCAGCCTGTTTTCGATCGGATTGGCCGGGCTAAGTGCCATTCGCGCGCACGCCGCGCTTCCCCTGCATTGTCATCGCAACGGTTGGGGTCTTTTCTCAAGATCTCCGGACATCGGTATTTCGTTTCGCGCCTGGCAAAAATTCTGGCGGTTGGCTGGCGCTGATCATCTGCATGTCAACGGGATCGCCAACAAATTCACTGAAAGTGACGAGACGGTCATGGAATCTGCCCGCGCGCTTGGTGAAAATGTGCCCCCCAATCAAACGTATCACGCAATGCCGGTTTTCTCATCTGGCCAGACTGCAGTGCAAATGGAACAGACCATCGCCGCACTTGGTCACACTGATTTCATCTATTGCGCAGGTGGCGGGATCATCGGCCATCCCGGCGGTGTTGCAGGTGGCGTCGCAAGCATTCAGCAGGCCGCTGCAGCTGCAGTTCAAGGCATCCCTGTTGATGAATTTGCCAAAGACCATGAAGAACTCCGCCTTGCGCTTTCGACTTTCCGGAAAAATTGATCATGTCCAACACTTCTTTCGCTCAGGATCTGTTTCTCTCCTTTTACGGGGATGACTTTACCGGCTCCACCGACGTCATGGAGGCACTGTCTGCAAACGGCATTGAAACCGTTTTGTTTACCCGCATCCCCGACGCACATCACATTGAACAGTTTAAAAACTGCAGCGCCGTTGGTCTGGCGGGGATCAGCCGAAGCCAGCCTCCCGAATGGATGGATGACAATCTTCCTGATATTTTCCACTGGTTGCAGCGTCTGAACGCAAAACACTGTCATTACAAAACATGCTCCACTTTCGACAGTGCCCCCCATCAGGGATCAATCGGACGTGCCATAGAAATCGGCAGAACCGTGTTTGACCAAAAGCAAGTTCCGTTGATTGTCGGCGCCCCCCAGCTTCGCCGATACACCTTCTTTGGACATCTGTTTGCCGCATACCGCGACCAGACCTATCGCATTGACCGTCACCCGGTCATGAGCCAGCACCCCGCAACACCGATGACGGAATCTGACCTGCTGGTCCATCTGGGCCGACAGAGCTCGTTGCCATCAACCTGCGTAACTGCAGATCAAATGAAGACTCTGCTTGGTGAGGCGTCCGACCAACAAGGGGCAAAAAACACACTCCTGGAAAAACAATGTCTTCTTCTTGATGTTTACGATGATCAAAGTCAGGCGACCGCTGGCACGTTTTTGCATGTTTTTCGTAAATCACTGGGCCCGTTCGCAGTTGGATCATCAGGCGTTGAGTATGCTTTGCTGCGAGCATGGCAGCAGGCTGGCCTCATTGGACCGGCACCACAAATTTCCCGCCCCAAAAAACTGGATCGCATTGCTGTTGTGTCGGGGAGTTGCTCTTCGACAACGGCAAATCAGATCGAAATGGCCCTGTCAGAGAATTTTGCCGGCATCCCGATTGACTATCATGCCTTGGTTTCCGGGCAAGGAACCGAGCTTGCCCTTGAACAAGCCTCAACTTCTGCCTCGAAACACCTAAAGAATGGCAAAAGCCCGATCATTTATACAGCCCGCGGTCCTGAAACAGTAACCAATACTCAAACCGCTTCTGCCGACGTCGCCGGGCGCCATCTTGGGGCCCTGCTTGACAGATTGATCAGCGAACATCAGTTGGAACGTGCCATTATTGCAGGTGGTGATACGTCTAGCCTGGCACTAAGCGAGATGAACATCTACGCCTTAACGTTGCGTCATCCGATACCGCAAACACCAGGATCGCCTTTGTGCAATGCTTTTCGCCAGGATGGAAACCAACTGGAAATCGCCCTCAAGGGCGGTCAAATCGGTAAGGACGACTATTTCATTTCTTTGCGGGATGGCAAACTCACTACCTAGAGCGCGGGCAGAGTTCGAGCTGGCAACCCTCATCACCCCCATCAACGATAAAAGTCCGATGATTGAAGATGGCCAGATCAAAAAATCATATTACAATATGATGATTACTGCCTTTGCAAATCTGTCTTCCGATGCGGCGAACCAACCCGACGCATCACATCGGCAATCGTTTTGCCCGCTTGGCGCGGGCACAGTGATGCGAAAAAATCCGAGAATTAGAGAGGATGCCGATACCGGTCCCGGATCTATACGCCGTAATAGGTTGCGATCATTTGCCCGTTAATATTTTGGACCTGAAACGGCGTATTATAAATGTCGGCAAGAATACCGGCATCAATGATCTGATCCGGCGATCCCTGCTCGGCCACCTTGCCATCCTTCATCGCAATAATATGATCTGAATAACATGATGCAAAATTGATATCGTGAATAACGACAACAACCGTCTTGCCAAAATCACGTGCGGCCTGCCGGAACAGTTTCATCATTGAAACTGCATGATGGATATCAAGGTTGTTCAACGGTTCGTCAAACAGCATGTAGTCTGTATCCTGACACAACGTCATCGCGACAAAAGCACGCTGCCGCTGCCCACCCGATAGCTGGTCAAGAAAACGGCCCGACAGATCAGTCAAACCAAGATACGCCAGAGCACGATTGACATGCTCCAGATCATTCTCATTCGTGCGGCCTTTGCTGTGGGGATACCTGCCAAAGGCAACCAGATCGCGCACGGTAAGTCGCGCAGTTATATGGTTATCCTGACGCAGCACGGCCAAGCGTTTTGCCAACTCAAGGCTATCGGCGGTCGCGATGTCCAACCCATCTACTGTAATTTCGCCATCATCCATGTTTACCAGTCTGGCAATCATGGACAGCAATGTGGATTTTCCCGCACCATTTGGGCCAATGATTGATGTCAGCCCGTTCCGCTTTAAACCAAGTGTCACATCATCAACCACCAGGGTTCCATCATACGACTTGGTCGCATTGCGTACATTAATCACCGAACACCTCTGCGCAAAATAAGCCCGATAAAGAACAATCCGCCTGCAAACTCGATCAAGATTGCCAATGCTGTGTTGAAATCAAACAGCTTCTCAAGCACCAATTGCCCGGACGACAAGCAAATAAAGGCGATCAAAATCGCCCCCGGCAGAATATGTTTGTGCTTGGCCCCTGGCAGCACGATGTAAGCCAGATTTGCAACCAGCAACCCAAAGAAGGTTACAGGCCCAACCAAGGCAGTCGACACAGCCACCAGAACAGATGCAAGCGCCAGGATAGTAACCGCAGTGCGAGTGTGATTGACGCCAAGTGAAATCGCGCTATCGCGCCCCAACAACATGACGTCAAAGCGGCTGAATATCTTGGCCCCGATGGCGCTTACCAAAACAATCACAGCAACCGACACCCCCAAAAGAGACTTGTCGACACTATTGAAGCTTGCAAACAGGCTATCTTGCAAAACGACAAAATCATTGGGATCGATAATCCGCTGCAACAGCCCTGAAACACTGCGGAACAAAAGCCCAAAGAACAAACCGCTCAGTAAAAGAAGGTGCACATCCCGAAAAACACCAAAGAACAAAAAGCGATAAAGGATCAACGCAAAAACAGTCAGGCAGCCAGCCTCGATCAGGAATTTGATTTGCGGATCCAGCGCCGATATCGCCTGCGCGCCAAAAACAAAAATCAAAACGGTTTGCAAAAGCACATAAAGCGCATCAATTCCCATAATCGAAGGCGTCAGAATTCGGTTGTTGGTAACTGTTTGAAACAAGACGGTTGAAACCGAAACGGCATAAGCAACAAGCAAAAGTGCCAGAAGCTTGGTTCCCCGAAATTCGAAAATGAACCCCCAATTGCCACGCGCCCCAATCGTCATAAAGCCAATTGCAGACAACAACGCCAAACAAAGCAAGATCATCAATACTCTGTTCGGGCCAAGTCGACGCCTGATGGTTTCGGTTCGCGACATCACATTATCTGGCATACGCGTTTCTGCCCAAAACCAGATACAGGAAGAACAGGCTTCCGATCACACCAAGAACGGCACCAACCGGCACTTCAAATGGCGCGATGATCAGCCGTCCAACAATATCGCACACCAAAACAATTGCCGCGCCAAACAAGGCGATCCAGGGCAGCGTCTTTTTCAGATTATCGCCAAATGCAATGCTGACCAGATTGGGCACGATCAGACCGACAAACGGAATCATGCCGGCCGATACGACCACAGATGCCGTGACAAGCGAGATAATCACCAATCCGAATGTCATGACCTTGCGATAATCCAATCCAAGACTGACCGAGAATTCCTGTCCCAAACCGGCCATCGTCAATTTATCTGCCCCGCGATAGGCGATGATCGCCAGCCCAAAGGCCAGCCAGAGCACTTCGTACCTTCCCCTCAAGACTGTCGAAAAATCGCCACTGGTCCAGACATTCATGGCCTGCATCATATCAAACCGATAGGCGATGAACGCCGCAAAGGAACTGATCACTCCGCCCAACATCATTCCGACCAATGGAACGATGACCACGGAACGCAATGGTATTTTGGTCAGCAACCACAAAAACAGCCCAGTGCCCGCAATGGCAAATACGCCCGCCACCAGCATCTTTCCGACAACCGGCAAATCAGGCGCAAACAATAATACCACCAGCATCCCCAGCGCTGCAGCTTCGACAGTGCCGGTTGTCGCCGGTTCAACAAACTTGTTGCGTGCCAGCATCTGCATGATTGCACCAGCGACAGCCATACTTGTCCCGGCAAAGACAAGCGCCAGAGTTCTTGGAATTCGCGATGTTTGAAGAACCAGCCAATCGGTTTGACTAACCGTGCCATCAAGGAAATCGATCAGCGAGATCTTGGCAACACCAACAAACAAGCTGGCGACAGCCAAAGCTACCACCGCCACACACGCAATGACGTAGATTTTCTTCCGGGAAACCGCACCAGCCAAAATCAGCGACCTTTGTTAACTGCCGGAAACAGCAACAAAACGCTGAGCCAACTGTTTGATATTGCGGTGAAGTGACTCGATCCCCGCATTGACAAGATACCAGGATGCAGAGTCCAGATAGACAATCTGGTCTTTTTTCCACGCACTCGTTTGATGGATCAGGTCATTATCCAGTAAAGCCTCTGCAGCAGCGCCTGATTGGCCGATGGCAGAATCGCGATCAATGACGAACAACCAGTCCGGATCGGTTTCCAGAATATATTCAAACGATACCGGCTGCCCATGATTCCCGGCTTTAATATTCTCGTCCGCGGGAACGACGCCAAATTCTTTAAACAGGATTCCGAACCTTGAGTTCGGGCCATATGTGCTCATACGTGCGCCGTTGGTCATGATCAGCAATCCGTTACCCGCCTTTGCGGACAAAGCCTGCAAAGAGGCCATGGATTCTTTCAAATCTTCAATTTCGGCGGTCGCTTTTTCCGATTTATCAAAGATGGTGCCCAGAACCCGGATATTGCGAAAGACATCTTCAAGAAAATGATCCTGGCGCACAGTCAAATCGATTGTTGGTGCCATTGCGGAAAGTTCGGCAAATTTTGGCGCTGCACGGCCCGAAATGATGATCAGGTCAGGTTCCATGGCGTTAATCGCCTCGAAATCAGGTTCGAACATAGACCCAATTTTTGGCACCCCCCCAAATTGCGCCAATATTTCAGGCAGCGCGATTTCCGGTATTCCGTCCACAGGCTCTTCAAGAACATTCAGCGTATCAAGTGCAGACAAATCAAAGGTCAGCACAGTTCGCGGTTTCAATGGAACGTCAGTCTCACCTTGGGCATGAGCAACCGTGACCACCGCCCCATCGGCATAGGCGGGCGCACCCGCCGCAGAAAATGCGACTAGGAGTAATCCGCAAAAAGTGCTTACAATAGACCGAAGATTCATGTCAAATCACCTTATCTGCCAGACCCGCATCATCAACTTGGCATCTGCTGAAACAAGTTTCTTATTCAGTTACCTGCCTCTGCCTTGATTGTTCAACCGAACAATTTTTTAATAATTCCAAATTGTGACCATTGAAAATTGCAGCCTAAACTACCGAAAAACAGCCACACCGCAACAGCTGAGAATGCAAATCAGCATCAAAAAAGCGAAAAAAACAGCACTCTGATGCAAAAGACCCGTTTGTTGATTGCATTTGATGCTCTTTTACGAGTTGGCAGCGTCACACAAGCCGCAGAAGACGTTGGCATCCAGACTTCGGCTATGAGCCGAGTCCTATCGGAATTGCGCAAGATTTATGATGACGAGCTGTTTATTCGCACCGGTCAAGGCATGCGCCCTACGCCACTTGCAGAATCGCTTCGCCTGCGCGTCAGAGCCTTGGCGCACGAAGCTTCAGAGTTGCTTTTCCCAACAGCAGATCGCAATCAGACCCCATCCGCGGCAGAGGAAAATGAATGGCAACACCCTACGGTTTTGCCGATGCCTCCACTGGCTTCAAGCCGCGAACCAAAACTTGATGTATCGCCGACGCCCGAAACGCTCTCGAGAAAAATCTCAGAGATTGATCACCGCGCATCCCCTGCCAAGCGTCTGGCAAAATACATTGCTGTCACCTGCCCTGGTCCGGGAAAAAGCCGCCCACTCACGCAACGCGAAGCCAAAGACTGTTTTCATATTATCCTGAATGGCCATGCCCATGAAATTCAGATCGGCGCGCTGTTGATGACCATTCAGCATCGCGGCATCACGGCGCCAGAACTGGCTGGATTTATTGAGGCCGTGCGCGAAAACATCATATCGAACGCATCCTCTGGCATTCAGCCGGATCTTGATTGGCCAGCATATATCTCGGCCAACTGGCGACATGCACCATGGTTTATCCACTCCGCACGGCTTTTGGCAGAAGCAGGTCACAAAATTCTGTTGCATGGCTATTTTGGCAACGGTCCACATAGCGGAAAGCTAGAACTGGCAATGAACGACTGCGCCATTCCGGTATGCACAACGCTTGAAAACGCCAGCCAGGTTCTCAACACCTCAAACATCGCATATGCGCCGCTGGGTGCGATTTCACCGCAAATGCAAGCATTGCTGGATCTTTACCATCTGGTCGAAACCCGGTTACCGGTTCATTATGTCAGCCATCTGGTAAACCCCCTGAATGCAAAATCGGTTATCTTGGGGGCCGCGCAGCTCTCAAAGCGTGATCTTTACCGGGACGTTGCACATCTGTTGAAATACCAAAACGCGACAATTGTCGGCTCTGTGAGAGATTTTGCGCAAATCTCGCCTCAAAAGACAACGCCGCTTTACCGCATCTGTAACGGACAATCGCTTGACACCATCGCACCGGGAAATCGCATGATCGCCGATGCGCCACCAAGACATATCTTTACGCAGCGCGAACATTGGCAAGCTGTCTGGACCGGGTCCGCAACAGATGAAATGGCGGAAAATATCATCACATATACAGCTGCAGCGGCCCTGATCAGCTTGCCACAGCATTCAGACATGTCATTTGAAACTGCGCTGTCCCATGCCCAGCTCTTATGGCGAGATCGCAATCGGGCAATGTCCAAATAGGCACTTTCATAGTTCGCCAAATGCGGATGCGACTTCATCTCGCACCAGATCGGCAAAAGCATATGCAAGTGACATCGCGTCAAACTGACGACCAAGTGCAAGAACCAAAGGGATGCGACGCAGGTCTGATGAGACAGGAATCTCCACCAGTCGCCCGGCCTGCAAGTCGTCTTTTACACTATGGCATGGAACGTACCCGTAACATTTACCCGAGCGAATAGCAGCAATCGCAGCATCAAGCGAATTGACCCGCCACTGCCCGGGGAGCAAAAAGTCATGATTGACCTTATCTTCAACGTCTATGACCACGCGTGGGATCGTTGCTAATTGCTCTTCAAGTTCTGATCCGGTGACCTGTGCGATTGGATGACCTGCTCTTACAATCGGTTGAAGTGCAATATCGACCAAAGGCGTCGCGTTCAAACCGCTATCATCCCAATATCCAATCGCGACATCCCAACTTTCCGGCTTGAAATAAGAAATCGGTTTCCGGACAAACTCCTGAACCGAAACCTCTGTCTGGGGATGCTGATTTTGCAGTTCTGTAATCGCAGAAAAAAGAACGTCGCGCGGGAACAGGCAATCGCATAGGACCCGTAACGAAGGCCTCTGCCCGCTTGCCAGCAAAGATGCGCGCTCTTCAAGATGGTTCAGACCGTCAATCAAGGGAATGGCCGCCATCAAAAGACGCTCTCCCATTTTGGTCAAAACAGCACGACGCCCGACTGTCTTGATAAGGTCTACATTCAGCTTCTTTTGCAATTCGGCAATTGCATAGCTCACGGATGATTGGCTGCGGTTAATCTCAAGTGCCGCCTTGGCAAAACTCCCCGATCGTACCGCGGCGCGCAAAACCGCCCATTGTTCAATGTCGGTACGTGGAATGGTATTTTTCATCAAATTTTTCGATCAATATGAACAGTTATTCCCGCTTTTCGTTCGGTATTTTTGATCATAGATTCAATTGCGAATAAAGATTAATCTCACAAACAACACGGTAACTTCATGAAGACCATTGGAACGGCCTCAGTGATGTGCTTGATGCTCGCCCTTGCATCAACTGCTGCAAATGCGAAACCACTGACATCACAAGAACTGGCTGACAAGGGCCTGAAGGCAGGTGAAAACTATCCCGGCCTGCATAACCTTTGTGATCTATCATCGCGCTTTCGCATCGCCGGATCCCGCCCACCCGGAAACACCAAAAAACGCGAACTTTCTGCCGAGGAACGCGAAAAAAGACGGCAAGGCGCCTATGTCGAACCGACCCGTGTGTTTGACAATCTGTACTTTGTCGGCAACCGGTCTGTTTCAAGCTGGGCCATTCAGACCAGTGACGGCATCATTCTCGTTGATGCTCTGAACAATAATGATCAGGCGGAACGCTATATCGAAGACGGCCTGATCAAACTTGGCCTCAATCCGGAAGATATCAAATACCTTGTTATCACCCACGGCCACGGTGATCACTATGGTGGTCAGGAATATCTGGTTAACAAGTTCCACCCCAAGGTCGTAATGAGCGATCAGGACTGGAACATGCTCGAAGATCCGGAACAGATGATCCAAAATCCGCGCTGGGGTAAACCGCCGAAACGCGATGTCACGGTCAATGATCGGGGAACCGTAAGTCTGGGTGATACCAATGTGAAGTTATTTGTTACGCCCGGTCATACGCCTGGAACAATATCATTGATTTTCCCGGTCCAAGACGGCCAAACGCGCCATCATGTCGGGCTTTGGGGTGGTACGGGACTGAACTTCGGCCCCAAAGAAGATCGCATCCGGGAATATGCCCAATCAGCAGAAGACTTCGAAAAAGCAGCCCAGCATCACAATGTTGATGTGTTTCTGTCAAACCATCCGCGCCGTGATGGTTCCGTTGAAAAGATGCAAAATCTTCAAAGCCGCACTCCTGGGTCCACACATCCCTTTGTTGACGGCGAAGATGCTCTTGGTGCGTTCCAATTGCTGCATTACTGCACCTTGGCCCAGGCGGAAAGACTGGCTGAAAGAGACCAATAACCCTGCCCTATGAAACACGAATATCAAACAAAGAAAAGGCCCCGGACATACTGCTGTTCGGGGCCTCTTTTTATGTGCAGGTTAGCTTTTGAAAGATCAACCGGTCGCGGATCAGAACGTTGCCGTCACAGAAAGATAGTAAGAGCGTGAACCTTCATTGAAGGTGTTTGCACCAGCTTGGGCTCCGCTTGCGCGGCGTAATATTTCCGTATTCAGAATGTTATTGATCCCGGTCGACAGGCTGAAGCTGTTATTTAGCGCATATTTCAGGCCAATATTGAACAGGTGATATGGTTTGCGCGGCTCACTGTTGGTCAATTCCGCACCGGTTGCACCGTTAATGGTCGCCGCATTGGTTTTGCCATAACGTGTGGCTGCAAACACCACATTCAGATCATCCGTTGCCTGCCAGTCAAGCCAGCTATTTACGGTATATTTCGGAATTAGACTTAGGGGCTGACCATCAGACTTGTTCTTGGATTCCGTCATATAGGTAAAGTTGGTGGTCCAGGACAAATTTTCAGATACCGGATAGGTCAAATTACCCTCAAACCCTGCCACGACCGCTTCGGGGACATTTTCCCACTGGAAAATCCCGACGGTTTCGGCGGCATTCGCATACCCCAGCAGCTCCTGCCCGGATGAAATACGGTTCTTGTAGGTATTGTGGAAATAGGTTGCACTTGCCGCCAAACCTTCGCGATCAGCAAAGGAAACACCAAACTCCTTGTTCAGGCTGGTTTCCGGTTCAAGGTCCTCATTTCCAACAACATAGCAACCGCCTGACAATGTGTAACCCGCAGCACAACCATTGCCACGTGAATAGAACAAATATCCCGGCGTGCCCTGATACAGGTTTGGTGCCTTGAAAGCGCGCGCAATACCGAACTTGAAAGATACTTCTTCCGTCATCTGATAGCTGGTATTCAAGCTTGGACTGTAATGAATCCCGAAGCTTTCCTGATAATCGGCGCGAAGCCCCGGCGTCAGCATCCAGTCTTCAGACAGCATGATGTTGTCTTCAATATAAAGACCTTGCATCCAGGCCTCTGCATCCGGATCACGATCATCTGGATCACTCGGAATACCGGGAATACTCGACGCACCGGTTATTTCCTGACCGATTGACACCGGGTTATGCATCCACTCTCCGCGGAACTCTGCCCCCAGCGTCACATTTTGGTCAAAGCCCATATGGAATGGCAGATCCCATTCGCTTTTGGCTGTCAGATTATCAACCGTAATTTTGCTGAATTCCAGATCACTGCCAATGACCCCTTCAGCCCCACCCGACAGGCCTTCGTTCAAACGCCGGTTCTGGGTATTTTCCCATTGGATGTAACTAAGTGAATCACCAAAATCGTAAAAACCTTCATGCGTCAGAGATAACGTGCGCCTCTCCATCGAATTGGTTTCCGTTCCGGCAAGTTCCGTCAACCGGTCTTGTGAGCCACCGTTTGGCGCACGCTGGCTATCGCGCGTATAAATGTTGCCCTGGCGACTGTATCCCGCTTCGACGTCGAATTCATGGTCCATGCTGGGCATCAGGGTCAGTTTGGCACTGATGTCTTTATTGATGACACCTTCTCGGCCCGCAGCCGGAAAATCCGACACCGAATCAGATTCATTGATGGCCTGATCATCAGCATCCCTGTGGCTATATCCGCCGATCAGCTGCAAAGAGACTTTCTCATGAACAGGTCCACCAACCACGAAATTGGTTCGAAATGTTTTACCCTCCTCCGGGTTTTCCGGAATATTGGCAAATGTGGTGATGGAGCCTGAAAATTCGTCCGGCTTTTTAGTAATGATGTTAACGACACCCCCCGATGCCCCGGAACCATATCGCGCAGCAGCTGGCCCCCGGATCACTTCAATACGCTCGATCGCTTCTGGAGGCACCCAGCTGGTATCGCCACGCGTATCACGTTCTCCTGATCGACCAAGCCGGACTGCATTTCGCGACATCACCGGTTTTCCATCAATCAGAATCAAGGTATTCTCGGGCCCCATCCCGCGAATATCAATCTGACGCTGGTTCCCGCGCTCACCACTTGTCGAGGCCCCGGTAAAATTGACACCGGGCATCTTGCGAATGATCTCGGAGATATCATTCACTACCGGTGTTTTCGCCAAATCATCTGCTGTAATCGTCGAAACACCAAGTGACTGCTTAAGCTGGTCCTTCGTCGCAATCACATAGACCGTATCCAGAACAGTCTCATCCTCCGCCGCCAGACCATCTTGTGCCAACACCTCAAACGACCACGCGCTCATCAACGCGATCAGGCTCGTTTGCATTAATTTGATCCGATATCCGCCAGGTTCTTTTTGAATTTTTTTCACAGTTAGACACCCCACTTTGCAAATGCGAGGTATTCTTATTATCGCCACTCCCCAAGTGCAATAATTGTTATTTAGAATTATTCTAAATTATATACAGAGCAAAACCCACGACCAAACCAGTCAGTTCCATTCGTGTTGACAATGCCCTTCACGATTACAGCACCTAGTAACACCCCGAATTATGACAATTCAGACTGGCCTGTATTTCTGACTGATTTTGAGCGGGAATATGGAAAGCGATGGAGCAGTGATTACACTTTGTAAACACTGCTCCACGGTAGGCCCGGAGGGACTTGAACCCCCAACCAGACCGTTATGAGCGGTCGGCTCTAACCAATTGAGCTACGGGCCCCCAAGACAAAAGTCCGGGTAAAGAAAAGACCGCACCAGATGTCTGGTGCGGTCCCGAAAACTAGCGATTTTCAGGCCAAGGTCAAGCCCGAACCGCATGTGATTTCTTAATAATCGAGGAACGAACGCAATTTGCGCGAGCGCGACGGATGCTTGAGCTTGCGCAGCGCTTTTGCTTCGATCTGACGGATACGTTCACGGGTCACAGAGAACTGCTGACCAACCTCTTCGAGGGTATGGTCAGTATTCATGCCAATCCCGAAACGCATACGCAGAACACGTTCTTCACGCGGGGTGAGCGATGCCAGAACACGCGTGGTGGTTTCACGCAGGTTGGCCTGAATCGCAGCATCGAGCGGCTGAACGGCGTTCTTGTCTTCGATGAAATCGCCCAGATGGCTGTCTTCCTCGTCCCCGATCGGGGTTTCAAGAGAGATCGGCTCCTTGGCGATTTTCAGAACCTTGCGGACCTTCTCAAGCGGCATCTGCAGTTTTTCAGCCAGCTCTTCAGGCGTCGGTTCACGACCGATTTCATGCAGCATCTGGCGCGAGGTCCGTACCAGCTTGTTGATGGTCTCTATCATGTGGACCGGAATACGGATGGTACGGGCCTGATCGGCAATAGAGCGCGTAATCGCCTGACGGATCCACCAGGTCGCATAGGTCGAGAATTTGTACCCACGGCGGTATTCGAATTTGTCCACCGCCTTCATCAGGCCGATGTTGCCTTCCTGAATAAGGTCAAGGAACTGAAGACCACGGTTGGTGTATTTCTTGGCAATCGAGATCACAAGACGCAGGTTGGCCTCGATCATTTCCTTTTTCGCACGGCCTGCTTCGCGTTCGCCCTTGTTCACAACGCCGTAAACGCGGCGGAATTCACCAATCGGAAGCCCGACCTCGGCCGAGACCCCGCCAACGCCTTCACGCAGGTTGGCAATTTCATCGGGATAACGTTCAACAAAGGCCTTCCAACCCTTGCCCGAAAGCGCGCCAACACGTTCCATCCAGTTCGGGTCAAGTTCATGGCCCTGATACTGTTTCACGAAGTCCTGACGTTTGATCTTGCAACGATCGGCAAAGCGCAGAAGCTTGCCCTCAAGCCCCAGAAGGCGGTTGTTCAACCCCGTCAGATGATCAAGAAGCTCTTCAATACGGAAGTTGTTCAGATGAACATCTTCCATAAGGCCAACCATCTCGTTCTTGAGCTTGTTATAGCGTTTTTCCGTCGCGGCCGGAACGGCTTCACCCTTGTTGAGCGCAACAAGACGCTGTTCCTGCGCCTTATGCAGCTTCTCATAGGTTTTGGCGATCAACTCGAACTTTTCAAGAACCTGTTCGGTCAGCTCCTCTTCCATTTTGGAAAGCGAAACATTGACCTGTTCGTTCTCGTCATCGTCGTCGTCATCCCCTTCGCGCGCATCTTCTTCGCCTTCGGATTTCTCGGACTCGTCGTCCTCGTCCTCTTCTTCCTCGGCGTCGTCGGTAAGCCCGTGCGGAGTTTCGGTTTCGGCCTCTTCGTCATCGTCGTCATTGGCAGACTCGAAACTTTCGACATCTGCTTCGGCGTCGACCTCGGTATCGGCTTCTTCGTCTTCGCCTTCGGCTGCGGCAATTTCCGCCTCCGGACCACCGCCATAGGTGGTTTCAAGGTCGATAACATCACGCAGCAAAAGTTCGCCAGCCTGAAGCTGATCATGCCAGTTGACGATGGCGCGAATGGTCAGCGGGGATTCGCAAATCCCGCCAATCATCATGTCGCGGCCAGCTTCAATACGCTTGGCAATTGCGATTTCGCCTTCACGCGACAGCAGTTCAACACTGCCCATCTCACGCAGATACATGCGCACCGGATCATCAGTACGACCGACATCATCCTCGGAGATATTGCCACGCGGATCGGCTTCTGCCTCGTCGCTGTCGTCATTGTCATCGGCTTCGTCAGCGTCGATGACATTGATGCCCATCTCATTGAGATTGCTCATCACGTCTTCGATCTGCTCTGACGAAAAATGCTCTGACGGCAGGGCCGCATTCAATTCATCGACTGAGATGTGGCCTTTCTCCTTGCCCTTGGCAATGAGCTTTTTGATGGCCGCTTTATATGTATCGAGAAGAGGTCCGTCTGCGTTTTCAGAAGAGTTCTTTTTCTCTTCAGCGTTCGAAGTCTTAGACGACATCTATTCCCCGTTTCCCGCTGGGTACATTCGTACCGTTGTTGTCCCACGCACTGTGTTTCTCAGCGCAAATCACAAATAGCCCGATCGCCGATCCTGACCGCACATGCAATCAAAGATCAGTCGTCGAGCTTAAACACTTTTTCCCGGCGTTGGGCCAGATCCTCTCGTCTGTGAGAAAACCTTTCCCATTCTTCCTCGCTGGTATCTGCTGCCAACTGTCGGACGGCGTATTTTGCCTCTTCGTCCTCCAGGGAGCTTACAGCCATGGAAAAAACCTGCTTCCAACCCGTCAGGGCCCGTTCGAGCGGCGTTTCGGGCTTGGCGAAAGCAGCGTGCGCAATCACATCCGCACTAACCACCCGCAAAACTGTCTCTGACAGCCCGTCGCGCTCCAAATGGGCCTTGATCGTTTCACAATCAAGTCCAGGATCGTCATCAAGCAGCTTTAAGACGGCACGACGAAGATTGTCAAGCGCGGAGTCTGCACAACTATAGATTCCAAGCTGTTCACCGATGTCATCATGCAGTGCAGGATGATTGATCAGCGTCAGCAAAAGAATGGAGTCCTGCAGGTCACGCTTCTTTTGCATGGGTGGTCGCGACATGCCCGGCACCGCTTTTCCGGCCGGACCCCAGAAATGGTCATTTTTTCCGCGTTTGCCACCCCAACCGGATTTTTTATTTTGATATCCGCCCCGGTTTCCGGTCCGATTTGCCGGTTTACTGCCCCGATCCCCCTTGAACAGTTTCCATATCCGGTCGCGGAACATCGAATTGTACTGTGAGCGCACCGCTTCATCGGCAATCACGGAAATGCGCTGGTTAATCGTTGCTTCAAGTGCCGCCCGGCGTTCCGGTGTATCGATCTTGTGCGCACCAACTTCCATACGCCAGACAAGCTCGGCCAGCGGCACCGCTTGTTCGATGATTTTGCGAAAACTGTTAAAGCCGTCCGGGGCGGCCATCAGGCTATCGGGGTCTTCGCCTTCGGGCAGGATGGAAAACACCAATGATTTGCCCGGGCGCAGGATGGGCAATGCGCGTTCTGCTGCGCGTACTGCGGCACGTTTGCCCGCCGCATCCCCATCAAGGCACAGGACCGGCTCGTTGGTCATTTTCCAAAGTTCGCCAATCTGTTCTTCGGTCACCGCCGTGCCAAGCGGAGCCACTGCCCCGCGAAACCCGGCGCGATGCAAGGCAATCACATCCATGTAGCCTTCGGTGACAATGATCGGCGCATCCTGACGGGATGCTTCGCGAGCTTGGGGCAGGCCATAAAGCAACCGCCCCTTGTGAAACAGCGGGGTATCCGGGCTATTGAGGTATTTCGGTTTGCCATCGCCCATGACACGCCCGCCAAAGGCCACCACACGCCCCCGGCGGTCAAGGATCGGGAACATCACCCGCCCTCGGAACCGGTCATAGCTTTGCCGGCCATTCTCTTCGGGTTCGATCAGAAGCCCGGCCTCGACCATCAGTTTCTCGTCGATTCCTTCGCGCTTTAGTGCTGCTTTCAGCGCGCCGCGATTGTCTGGCGCAAAGCCCAGCCGGAACTCGGCAATGGTTTTGTCATCAAGTCCACGTTGATGAAAATAGGCAAGTCCTTCCTTGCCTTCGGGCATGCGCAAGGTTTTTTCAAAAAACGCGGTTGCGGCTTCCATCACCTCATAAAGGGTTTTGGCCTTCTGTTCGCGTTCCTGTGCTTCGCGCGATGGCTTGGGCACATCCATGCCAACCTGATTGGCCAGCACCTCAACTGCTTCGACAAAGGTCAAGCCACGGGTATTCATCACAAAACTGATGACATCACCATGCGCCCCGCAGCCAAAGCAGTGATAGAAACCCTTTTGCTCGTTGACCGTAAAGGATGGGGACTTTTCAGAATGAAACGGGCACAGCCCGGAATATTCCCGGCCGCGCTTGATCAGCTTCACCGATGTCCCGACGATATCCGCCAGTCCCACCCGTGCCCGCAGGTCGTCCAGAAACGACTGGGGAAAGCTCATGTGTGCCCCGTTCCCGTATCGTCGCAGCTTCATGCTGCAACCCTGTTAAGTGATCCCTGCCCCGATCAGGCCGATTTTGATGATTTTTGATTGACCTCGGGACGACGAAAGCCGGACGATTTTACATCGCCCGGCTTTCAATAAAATGGCTAATTGAGATTAACCCAAAAGTTTTTTGGCGACACCACCGGCTTTACCGAAATCCATTGTGCCACTGTACTTCTCGCGAAGGGCAGCCATGGTCCGGCCCATGTCCTTAAGGCAGGTCGCACCGATATCGGAAACGGCTTCGCGCACGGCCTCTTCGATTTCCGCATCGGACAACTGGGCAGGCAGGAACTTTTCGATCACTTCGATCTCTTTGGCTTCCTGTTCGGCCAGTTCCGGGCGATTGCCCTTGGTGTACATCTCGATACTTTCGCGGCGTTGTTTGACCATCGCCTGAAGCAGGGTGATGATTTCCGCGTCGGAAATGCCGTCGGTGTTGCCATCGCTCCGGGCGGCAATATCGCGTTCTTTCAATGCTGCCAAAATAAGGCGCACGGTGGTTACGGAGCAGGCATCCTTTGCAAGGACGGCCTTTTTCAAAGCGTCATTAAGCTGCGATCGCAGCATGGCTCATCTCTGATTCTGTGGAAGAAAGGAGCGAACATACCGCAAATCGGCATTTTACGCAAAGAAAACATTAACGCCTAAGTTGTTGATTTTAATCAATAAATAAAAGTTTAGATGCGTTCTTGACATGCCTGCGCGACTCCCGTAGACATCCGCCAATTTGCCTGCCGGGATCACGCTTTGCCCCGCTTTCAGCAGACACCACTGGCATATTTCAAATGGTCAGTTCCAAATGCTGAAAACCGCTTTGCGCGTCTGCATGTCCGGTATGCAGGTTAAAAGCAGCCGTTTTTGTCGGCATGCGCCAAGATGTTATATATAAAAAGACTCCGTGTTTCACCGTGGAAAGATCGAAAGGACATTTGCCAATGTCAGCGCCCACGCACACCCCGCCTCCTGGTGCTTCTGCCGTTCTGGTTCTTGCAGATGGTTCAGTATTTTGGGGACGCGGCGTCGGGGCCCGAGGAGAGGTCGTCGGTGAAGTCTGCTTCAACACCTCCATCACGGGCTATCAGGAAATCATGACCGACCCGTCTTATGCCGGTCAGATGATCACCTTTACCTTCCCCCATATCGGTAATGTCGGCACCAACGATGAAGACATCGAAAATGCCGCACCTGTTGCCCTTGGCTGCATCCTGCGCCAGGACATTACCGATCCATCAAACTACCGCGCACAAAAACATTTCAACGACTGGCTGATCGAACATGGCCGGATCGGCATTGCCGGGGTTGATACCCGCCGCCTGACCAAACGCATCCGTACCGAAGGGGCGCCGAACGGTGTTATCTGCCACAGCGAAGATGGCAGCTTTGACATCCCCGCCCTGATCGCCAAAGCCAATGACTGGCCCGGCCTTGAAGGCATGGACCTTGCCAAGGACAATAGCTGCACCACCGGTTATGACTGGGATGAAGCCCTTTGGTCACGCGAAGGCGGCTACGGCAAGCTTGGCAATGCCAAACACCATGTTGTTGCCATCGATTACGGCGTAAAGCGCAACATCCTGCGCAACTTCGCCAGCCTCGATTGCAAGGTGTCGGTCGTACCGGCCACCACCCCGGCTGAAGACATTCTTGCGATGAACCCGGATGGTGTTTTCCTGTCAAATGGTCCGGGTGATCCGGCTGCGACCGGCGAATATGCGGTTCCAACCATCAAAAAGCTGATCGACAGCGGCAAGCCGGTATTCGGGATTTGCCTGGGTCATCAGATGATGGCGCTGGCGCTTGGCGCGAAGACCCAGAAAATGGATGTCGGCCATCGCGGTGCCAACCACCCGGTCAAGGACACCACCACGGGCGTCGTCGAAATCACATCCCAAAACCATGGCTTTGTCGTTGACAAGGACAGCCTGCCTGAAAACGTCGAAGCCACGCATTTCTCGCTGTTTGATGGCTCGCTTGCGGGCCTGCGCCTGAAAGACAAGCCGGTCTTTGCGGTTCAGTATCACCCCGAAGCATCACCGGGCCCCCATGACAGCCACTACCTGTTCAAACGTTTCGTTGGTCTGATCGAGGACGCCAAAGCCTGACCCGATAATCAGGACACGCCCAAGATTACGCGATTAACGGACTTAAACGAGGCGGTGCAGCCACAGCACATGCCCTTGCGAAAAGCGGAAAACGACATGCCGAAACGTACAGATATCAAATCAATTCTCATCATCGGTGCTGGCCCGATTGTTATTGGTCAGGCCTGCGAGTTTGACTATTCCGGTGCTCAGGCCTGTAAGGCGCTGAAAGAAGAAGGCTACCGCGTCATTCTGGTCAATTCGAACCCGGCGACCATCATGACCGACCCCAACTTGGCCGACGCCACCTATATCGAGCCGATCAAACCGGCCATGGTTGCCAAGATCATCGAAAAGGAACGCCCGGACGCGATCCTGCCGACCATGGGCGGTCAGACCGCACTCAACACCGCCCTTGCCCTGCATGATGACGGCACGCTTGAAAAATATGGCGTCGAGATGATCGGTGCGAAAAAGCACGTCATTGAAAAGGCCGAAGACCGTCAGCTTTTCCGCGAAGCCATGGACAAGATCGGTCTGGAAAGTGCGCGTTCGGCGATGGTTCGGACCTTCGAAGACGCGGTCAAGGCACTTGAAGTCACCGGCCTTCCGGCGATCATCCGCCCAAGCTTCACCCTTGGCGGCGAAGGCGGCGGCATTGCCTATAACCGCGAAGAGTTTGAACAGATCGTGCGCAATGGCCTGGCGATCTCGCCGACCCACGAAGTGCTGATCGAAGAATCCATTCTCGGCTGGAAAGAATATGAAATGGAAGTTGTCCGCGACAATGCGGATAACTGCATCATCATCTGCTCGATTGAAAACGTCGATCCGATGGGCATCCACACAGGGGATTCAATCACCGTTGCCCCGGCCCTGACCCTGACCGACAAAGAATACCAGATCATGCGTGACGCATCGCTTGCCGTGCTCCGCGAGATCGGTGTCGATACAGGCGGCTCGAACGTTCAGTTCGCGGTCAACCCGGACGACGGGCGTCTGATCGTGATTGAAATGAACCCGCGTGTGTCACGTTCATCTGCACTGGCGTCCAAGGCAACCGGCTTCCCGATCGCCAAGATCGCCGCCAAACTTGCAGTTGGCTACACCCTTGATGAGCTTGATAACGACATCACGGGCGTCACCCCGGCATCGTTTGAACCGACCATTGATTACGTCGTCACCAAGATCCCGCGCTTCACCTTTGAAAAGTTCCCGGGTGCGCAGGCAACCCTTGGCACCGCGATGAAATCGGTTGGCGAAGCCATGTCGATTGGCGGCTGCTTTGCCGAAAGCCTTCAAAAGGGTCTGCGTTCGATGGAAACCGGCCTGACCGGGCTTAATGAAGTCAAAATCGAAGGCGCACCAGACAAGGCCGCGATCCGCGCCAAGCTGACCCAGCCGATCCCGTTCCGCGTCCTTTACGCCGCCCAGGCCTTCCGTCATGGTCTGACGCTTGAAGAAATCCAGGGGGCGACCAAGTTTGACCCATGGTATCTCAAGCAGATCGAAATGCTGGTCGCCGAAGAAGAAAAAGTCCGCGCCGGTGGCATCCCCAAAGACAAGCATGAACTGCTGCGCCTCAAGAAACTTGGTTTCTCCGATGCACGTCTTGCTGAACTGGCCGGTCGCGAAGAAGACGACGTCCGTGCTGATCGTCAGGCCCTTGGTCTGCGCCCGGTCTACAAACGCATCGATACCTGCGCTGCCGAATTCCCGTCACGCACCTCGTACATGTATTCCATGTATGAAGGCGATGGTTTCTTTGAGCCCGAAAACGAGGCCGAAGTCACCGACCGCAAGAAAGTCATCATCCTTGGCGGTGGCCCGAACCGTATCGGACAGGGCATCGAATTCGATTACTGCTGTGTGCACGCGGCCTATGCGCTGCGCGAAGCCGGGATCGAGGCGATCATGGTCAACTGTAACCCGGAAACGGTTTCAACCGACTATGACACGTCTGATCGTCTGTATTTCGAACCGCTGACCGCCGAAGATGTGATCGAGCTTTGCCAGCTTGAACAAAGCAACGGCGAACTGTTGGGTGTGATTGTTCAATATGGTGGTCAAACCCCGCTGAAACTGTCCGCAGCCCTTGAAAATGCCGGCATTCCGATCCTTGGCACCAGCCCCGACAGCATCGACCTTGCCGAAGACCGCGACCGGTTCCAGGAACTGATCCACAAGCTTGGCCTTAAACAGCCTGCCAACGGCATTGCCCGTTCGGTGGACGAAGCCGTGGCAATTGCCGAGGGCATCGGTTATCCGATTGTCATTCGCCCAAGCTATGTTCTTGGCGGTCGCGCGATGGAAATCGTCCACACCACCGAAGATCTTCTGCGCTACATGCACGAAGCCGTCCAGGTATCAGGCAAAAGCCCGGTTCTGATCGACAGCTTCCTGCTTGATGCGATTGAAATTGATGCCGATGCGGTATCGGACGGTGAAAATGTCTTTGTCGCGGGTATCATGCAGCACATCGAGGAAGCCGGTATCCACTCAGGTGACTCGGCCTGTTCGCTGCCGCCCTACTCGCTTGATGAAGCCATGATCACGCGGCTTAAGGAACAAACCGTTCAGCTTGCCAAGGCGCTCAATGTTGTTGGCCTGATGAATGTTCAGTTCGCGATCAAGGGTGACACGATCTATCTGATCGAAGTCAACCCGCGGGCCTCGCGTACCGTTCCGTTCGTTGCCAAGGCAACCGGAAACCCGATTGCCAAAATCGGCGCGCGGATCATGGCCGGCGAGAAACTTGGCGACTTTGACATTGATCACGGTCCGTTCAAGCATATCGCAGTCAAGGAAGCGGTCCTTCCGTTCAACCGCTTCCCGGGTGTCGACACCCTGCTGGGTCCGGAAATGCGTTCGACCGGCGAAGTCATGGGGCTTGATACCGATTTCGGTCGTGCCTTCGCCAAGGCACAGATGGCCGCAGGCCACACGCTGCCGCTTGAAGGCAAGGTCTTCATTTCCGTCAAAAACTACGACAAGCCCGCCGCAGTTCAACTTGCACGCGACGCCATCGCGCTCGGCTTTGGCGTGGTTGCGACCCATGGCACGGCCGAAGCTCTTGAAAAAGAAGGGCTAGACGTCACCCCGGTCAATAAGGTACAGGAAGGACGTCCCCACATCGTGGACATGATGAAGAACGGCGATATCAAGCTGGTGTTCAACACCACCGAGAGCAAACAGGCCGTGGTCGACAGTTTCTCGATCCGCCGAACCGCTCTTACCGATGATATCCCGTACTACACCACGGTCGCCGGTGCGCGCGCCACTTTGCGCGCAATCGACAACCTGAAACGCGGCGCACTTGCAGTCCGGCCCGTTCAGGAATATCTTGGGGACAAGTACTAAGGTTCTTACCCGAACCTGACGGAAGAATTCAGACCGCCCGGCGGGACGCCGGGCGGTTGATTTTGTAGTATCGACCGCTAATAAGAATAGGCTGTGAGCGCGATGGAAAAAGTACCAATGACCCCCCAGGGGCATCAGCGTCTCGAAGAAGAACTGAAGCATCGCAAGTCCGTCGAACGTCTTGAAATCATCAAGGCCATCGCGGATGCCCGTGAGCATGGCGATCTTTCGGAAAATGCCGAATACCATGCCGCACGCGAACGCCAAAGCTTCTGCGAAGGTCGTATTGCCGAACTCGAAGACGTTCTGAGCCGATCCGAAGTCATCGACGTGCCGTCACTGGCCGGTAGCGTCGTGAAATTCGGTGCCAAGGTTGATCTCGTTGACGAAGACACCGACGAAGAAACCACCTATCAGGTTGTCGGCCCGATCGAGGCGGACATTAACTCTGGCCGTATCTCGACCACATCGCCGATCGGTCGCGCACTGATTGGCAAATCGGTTGGTGATTCTGTCGAAGTCACCGTTCCGGGCGGCACCAAAAGCTACGAGATTTTGAAGGTCGATTTTTCCTAACCGGAAAACGGCTCCAAGTTCAAACGGCCCGGATATTCCGGGCCGTTTTTTTGTTTCAGACAGGCCCAACACATAAAAAAAGAAGCCGGGAAATACCCGGCTTCGCAAAAGTTGGATCGGTGTTTTTCTTAATCAGCCTTGGCCAGTTGTTCCAGAACCGCTTCGACGTTGCGATTAAGATCGGATGCCTCTGTATCAAGGTGATCCGCACTGCCCAGAAGCTCGGTCGCTGTTTCTCCGGTCCGGTCTGCAATTTCCGAAAGCTGATGGATCAGGTCAGAAAGATCACGGGTCGCATCAACCGTGACATTCAAGCTTTGTGCGATCTCGCGGGTTGCGCCCTGCTGTTGATCCATGGTGGCAGAAATCGTCGTCGTAACTTCCACAAGATCACCAATCGTTTCCGAAACCCCGTTCACGGCCGAAACAGAATCTCCGGTTGCCGACTGGATTTCGGAAATCTGCTGGGCGATTTCATCGGTTGCACGTGCCGTCTGATTGGCAAGGTTCTTGACCTCATTGGCAACCACGGCAAAGCCTTTGCCCGCTTCACCGGCACGTGCTGCCTCGATGGTTGCATTCAATGCCAGCAAGTTGGTCTGCGAGGCAATATCGGTAATCAGGTTAACGACTTCCCCGATTTTCTCAGCAGCGTTGGACAACCATTCGATCCGCTCACTCGCGGTCGAGGAACGCGAAACAGCATTGTCGGTGATCTCACGTGCCCGAACAATCTGGCGTGAAATCTCGTCGGCAGAAGCGTTGATTTCTTCAACAGCCGAGGCCGCAGATTGAACATTCTGCGAGGTTTCCTCAGACGCATGAACCGCACCGACCGAGGCTTCCCGGCCTTTGAGTGCGCGATCATTCAAATCCTTGGCACGCTGCTGCAACTGAACAGATTCAGCATCAACCGCCCCCGCAGATTTTCCGATCCGACTGGTAATCTGATCAGCCAGCTCACGTTTGAAGTTGTCACGTTCAATTTTGCGCTGCTTGCGAAGCTCTTCATTCTGCGCCAGCAAATCTTGCGCCGACTTTGCAGTCTGCTCCGCCTCGTTGCGCACAGTCTCGGCATTTGCCAATGTCGTATACAGGCTTTTACATGACCAGATCAGCACCCCTGCCTCGACAATGACAATCACCGCATGCAGGACGACCCGGAAAAATGCGCCACCTTCGGGGAACACCCAGTAAGGAACAACAAAATTCAATGTCAGATGGTGCAGGGCAATGACCCCGGCAACGACAACAATCGTTCTCCAGCAAACCAGCGCACCAATAACGGCAAGGGCAGCAAAAAAGTACATATGGATGTCAATTTGCCATGCATGCCCGCGGAAGGCATAAACAAGAACCCCGACCTGCAGGATCATCGCCGAAGCCACGATAAAACGCGAAACCTGGGCCTGCGGGCCAGCCATGCGATAAACCACATAGGCAAGGGCGGCAAAAACAGCGCTGGCAATCAGTGGCGAGACTGCATCGTTACCGGCAACGTAACCTGCGACCCCGCTCAAAGGAATATGGACCGTCAGGATGACGAACAGAGCCTTAAGCGCGTTGGCGCGAATTTCGAATAACTTTTCCATATGCTTTCACCCAGACTTCAAAAGGCGTTATTAACGTCGTCGGCATCAAAACAGGCTGATGTAATCAGCGGCGACAGCGCAAAAAGTGCGCCCATCGCATCGGCCTCTGGCATGCTGCCATCATCATTCACCACAACAGCCAAATGCCCAAAACCGCCAAACCGCACCACACGCCCGCCAGCGGCACCGACCTGCTGCAGGATGTCGTCCTCGGTCATGGAAAACGGGAACACCATCCCTGCACTGCCCATTTCCGAAACCGGGCGATAGGACAGCACGACCAAAAGCAAGACGCCAAAAACGGCAAAAAACATCGTCGCGATTAATCCCTGCCATCCACCGTCTTCAGTAGCCTGATATGCACGAGGTTGCGGGGCGAACTTGAGCGTTTCCAATTATTAGCCTTTTATATAAGAACCAATCCGAACGTATAGGTTCATATTATTTATAGTTCCGCGATGCCGGATACAAGGATTTTTCATCCTTACGTTTAATTTGGCAATGCATGCTCGCGTTATAAATACATACCTGCGGAATGACGTAATTTCCTATCGAGCATTACGCCAACGCACCTGCAACAGATCAGGTTTCGCAACGATATGTTTGAATACATCTTGGATTTGCGCGGATATATCACAACGTTCCAAACGATGAACGTTCAGATCACATACACAAAAAACCGACACTCAAACCAGTGTCGGTTTTGGGCAGGCACCACGGATCGCAGGTATCAGTCTTCGACGTCAATATCGATTGGAACACCGGGCATGTTTTTCGCAGTGCGAATCGAAAGCGCGGATTTGACGTGATTGACGTTCTCGGCAACGGTCAGCTCGGTGGTCAGGAACTTCTGATATTCATCCCAGCTGTGTGAAACGATCTTAAGAAGAAAGTCCATTTCACCTGCAACCATGTGGCATTCGCGAACTTCGGGCCATTCGGTTGCACGGGCTTCAAACGCACGTAAATCATGTTCGGCCTGACTTGCCAGCCCAACCATGGCAAACACGGTTACATGATAGCCAAGCGCCTGCGCATCGACGTCTGCGTGGTACCCCTGAATGAAACCGGTTTCTTCGAGAGCGCGCACACGGCGCAAACAAGGGGGTGCTGAAATACCTGCACGGCGAGCAAGTTCCACATTGGTCATGCGGCCATCTTCCTGCAGATCGCGCAAAATTCTGCGGTCGATCTTGTCGAGTTTGACCCGTTGCATTTATTCCTCGATTCTGTGCGCGAAAGTTACCCCGATTGAAACAATATTACAGCGAGGTAAGTTGCTGGCAATAATATATTCAGACGATTAATGCAATCTTGCGCTTGGAAGCCGTAACTGCACACAGGATAAATCGGCTTACCACCCTTATTTCAATCTATCATTGTGCCATTGGATCGCACCTGATGTGGCAACAGCAAAACCACCACCCGGGACCGTAAAATCCAATCGGGTAAAAAACCCGTCAAATGCCCGCCAAACTTTGCGTCAGGCGGTTGCGTCTTGTCCGGTCTGCTCATATGTTCGACGTCAGTTTTTACTCATCTCGGACACGAACAAGAACCATGGCCCAAGAACATCAGACCAAAGTCCTCATCATTGGCTCCGGCCCTGCCGGGTATACTGCTGCGATCTATGCTGCGCGTGCCAACCTTGAACCCATGATGGTCATGGGGCTGCAGCCGGGTGGTCAGCTTACCATCACGACCGATGTCGAAAACTATCCTGGCTTCGCCGATGTCATTCAGGGTCCGTGGCTGATGGATCAGATGAAGGGACAGGCTGAGCATGTCGGCACCAAGATGGTTCATGACCTGATTACCGAAGTCGATTTCTCCAAGCGCCCGTTCGTCTGCAAGGGCGACTCCGGCGACACCTATATCGCCGAAACCGTGATCATCTCGACCGGCGCACAGGCCCGCTGGCTTGGCCTTCCGGGCGAAGAAAAATTCAATGGTCGCGGCGTTTCGGCCTGTGCGACCTGTGATGGTTTCTTCTATCGCAACAAACCGGTCACGGTTGTTGGCGGCGGCAATACCGCCGTTGAAGAAGCCCTGTATCTTGCCGGGATCTGCTCCAAAGTCACCCTGATCCACCGCCGCGACGAACTTCGCGCGGAAAAGATGCTTCAGGATCGCCTGCTCAAGCACGAAAAAATCGACGTGGTCTGGGACAGTGTCGTGGATGACATTCTGGGCGGTGACGGCCCAATGGACGGCGTTGAAGCCGTGCGTGTGCGCAATGTCAAAACAGACGAAGTCACCGACATCCCGGCAGACGGCTTCTTTGTGGCCATTGGTCATGACCCGGCAACCGCCGTGTTCAAGGGTCAGGTCAACATGGATGACGAGAACTATATCCTCGTCAAACCGGGCAGCACCGTCACCAATGTTGAAGGCGTATTTGCCGCCGGTGATGTTACCGACAAAATCTATCGTCAGGCTGTTACGGCGGCAGGCATGGGCTGCATGGCCGCCCTTGAAGCCGAAAAGTTCATTGCCGAACACGAAGGCTGATCCTTTGGCGCCGACCGGCCCAAACACACCAAACATCAAAGGGGATGCGTTTTGCATCCCCTTTTTTTAATGATAGCAAACTGCCCGAACACCCGCGCTTGACCGGGATTGGGCGAAAAATCACGGCGCGCGATCTTCCTTTCTGAGAAATGTCTTCTTGCAGAAAATACTATAGGCCTCATATTGATTGAATAATCATGTACTTGGTCAATAGCTGTGACGCACTTAATAGTGTTGAAACCAAATTGACCATAAAAGAAGAGAACACTTATCAGGGGTCTGGCGCATCGACCGTGCGCTGGTGACATCTAGGAGCAGGTCTATGGACTGGGACAAGCTGCGTGTCTTTCACGCTGTTGCCGAAGCCGGGAGCTTCACACACGCAGGGGAAAACCTCAATCTGAGCCAATCAGCCGTAAGCCGGCAGATCAGCGCGCTGGAAGAAAGCGTGAAGGTCCCGCTCTTCCACCGGCATGCGCGTGGCCTGATCCTGACAGAACAGGGTGAACTCCTATATCGCACCGCGCACGATGTCTTTGCCAAGCTTTCCATGGCCGAGGCCCGCATTCGCGAATCAAAGGAACGCCCAAGTGGTCCGCTCAAGGTTACAACTACGGTTGCCTTTGGCTCCACCTGGTTGACCCCGCGCATCAACGAGTTCCTGGAACGCTATCCGGAAATTGAACTGTCTCTGGTGCTGAACGACGAGGAACTCGATCTTGCCATGCGTGAGGCCGATGTTGCCATCCGTATGCAGCCACCTCGTCAGGCCGATCTTGTGCAGCGACAGCTGATGACGCTGCGCTATCATGTGTTTGCATCGCCCGAATACATCAAACAGTACGGCATGCCCAAAACACCCGAAGAACTCAAAGATCACCGTTTGATCATCTATGGCGCGGACGCCCGCCCGCCTGTGTCAAATGTCAACTGGATGATGGCCACCGCCCAGCAGTTCAAGCCGGACATGCGTCCGATTCTGAAGCTGAACAATATTTACGGCATATTCCGTGCGACCGAGTCCGGCTTGGGAATCTCGGCTTTGCCAGATTACCTGCTGCCGTCCAACAGCAACCTTGTGCGTATTCTGCCAGAACTCGAAGGGCCAAGCTTTGACGCCTATTTCGTTTATCCTGAAGAATTGCGTCATTCCAAACGAATCGCTGTTTTCCGCGACTTCCTGATCGAGGAAATCTCAAAAGTCAGGGCAAAGGCCGCCGCAGCCGCCAGCGCCGCAGCAGACAAATAGAAGCTTCACAGGCTTGCTAGGCTCAGGACCTATTAATTTGGTTTGAATGGTTCACCGGGTTTTTGCGACAAAGTAGCCCGTGCAAACCCGGTGAATCCGAAGGACAGACGTTATGTTTGCAAACTCTGGCGTCAGATCCCTTGGCCGGGATACCAGCCCGCCCGGCAGGTCTTTCCTTGGACTTCACAAATATAACGTCTGCCATTCCAATCAAATTAATAGGTCCTGAGCCTAGATACACCAACAGCCCGGTTTTTTTTCCGGGCTGTTGGTGTATCTGGTAGCTGCATAATAAAGGCGCCCGAATCAATCTTCTTGTGCCGCGCCACTCTCCTGAACACGCCATGACGGCGTCGTTACGCCTCGCTTAAACAGGCATCTCACCTGTTCTAATTCAATCATTGCGCCGCAACATCTTCAAATTACTGACATTTTGTTGTCATGCGTATAGCGCATGGTTGATTTGCCAATTTTCAATTTTTAATCCACCAAAGCCCTACTTATATTTGCATCATAAGTTGTGAGCGGCCGCAAAAAGCGAGATCGCATCAACTGTCCCTGAAGATCGTATGATCCGTCCGCCGAAACGAAATTCGGCACGGGAGTCTCCCCTAGACTCCCTACGTCTCCCAGACGTAAAGCCTCCCTGTTGATCTTGCCGGTAGCACCCCCCTGCTACCGGCATTTTTTTTGCTCCCGCACAATAGGTTTGACATCAATATGCAACCTTCATCGGATATTAGATCCCCTTTATGTAAATTTATTATTTATTTTCAATAATTTAGATAGATACATAAGGCTTTTCTATATTTATGCAGAAAATGCATGGCTGAAAAAGCAATTTGGCAGTGGTCATTATCGTCAAAAACGCTATCTTCCTTCTCGAACCGCAGCGGTACACACCGCACCGCGGTAACGAGTTTTCTCCCTGACCGAATTTTTCGGTCTTAGCCGGACGCCTAGTCCGGCTTACCCAGGGCCCTGAGAAGGGTCCTACGTCTCCCAGACGTGAAGCCTCCCTGATAAACTTGCCGGGCATTCGTTGCCCGGCTTTTTTTTGCTTTTTTCATATGCCCGCCTACCAGGCCAAAAGCACGCAAATTGCACGCAGCCGTGATCACGCGTCACCGCATCTCGACTTGGCAACAGGCCGGGAAGATTACACTATGGTGATGACGATACTGTCTGGGCACAGGACCATACCTTCAAAGCCATCAGCATGAATGGAACCACGGCACCATGAAAAGCACGCTTAGTGCCTTCCTGTTTGGCAAAGACGCCGACAATCATTTGCCAGAACGCGTCCAAAGCGCCATCGAAAAGCAGCAATATGAAAGCGAAAAGCTGATCGGCTGGGTTCAGCTTCTTCTGGTGACAATCTTTGCAACGCTTTATGCCATCTCGCCAAGCACATCGATGTCAGATGGTTTCCATCCTGTGCCCTGGGCGCTGGGGTTGTATTATCTGTTCACGCTCAAACGTCTTGCTCTGGCCTATCGCAACGCGCTCAGCAGTTGGTTCCTGACCCTGTCAGTCATTGCCGATATTGGTCTGTTGATGGTCCTGATCTGGAGCTTCCACATCCAGTACATGCAGCCCGCAAGTTTCTATCTCAAGGCGCCGACGGTCCTTTACGTCTTTATCTTCATCTCCCTGCGCAGCCTGCGCTTTGATCCACGTTATATTCTGATCGCCGGGGGCACCGCCGCCGCGGGTTGGATCGTCCTGACCGGCTATGTCATCTGGAACGAGGGCGGCACAGACATGATCACCCGTGATTATGTGACCTATATGACCTCAAACGCCCTTTTGATCGGGGCCGAAATCGATAAAATCATCGCCATTGTGCTGGTTACCGCCGTCCTTGCCATCGGGGTGATGCGCGCCAAGCGCTCCTTTATCCGGGCTGTTACCGATGAAATTGCCGCGCGCGATCTGTCACGCTTTGTTTCGCCTGAAATCGCCGACCGCATCACCCATGCCGATCAACAGATCAAACCGGGCGAAGGGGAAGCCGTCAAAGCCACCGTGATGTTTACCGACATCGAAGGTTTTTCCTCCATTTCCGAAAAACTGGCACCAAAAGAACTCGCAACGATGCTCAACGAGTATTTCACTGAAACCAGTGCCGTGATTTCCCGCTATGGCGGGGTTATCACCCAGTTCGAGGGTGATGCCATGCTGATCACCTTCAATGCGGTTACGCCGGACCCGGATCACGCGCTCAATGCTGTGCGGACAGCCCTTACCATTCAGGAAATCTCGCAAAGGAGGATTTACAGTTTTGGCGACAAGCTCAAAACCCGGTGCGGGCTTAATACAGGTGAAATTGTCATTGGCGCAATTGGCTCTGAAAGCCGCCTGACCTTTACGGTGCATGGCGATAACGTCAATATCGCCTCGCGTCTGGAAACGCTGAACAAGGAATTTGGCACCTACATCCTTGCGACCGAGGACACCGTCGCAGCCTGCGGCAATCATGACGATATCCCCCAATGGACCTCGCGCAAGGACGTCACCGTCCGTGGCCGCGAACAACCAACCCGTATTTTCAGCATCACCCCAACGAAAACCACCCTGCCGAGAACCGGGTCTGCGGCGCAGTAGGAACTCTCACAAAGCGTGGGCCAATCGGCAAACGTAGTGCTGATAGAAAGCATGCGAAAAAATAAAAGCCCGGGGAGCAAGAAGCTCGCCCGGGCTTTGGGGGACAGATGGTCTTGGGGAGACCAGCCAGATGCGCTGCCTTGCCCGTGGGGTTCAAACGCTTGGGGAGGAAGCGTTCTTTCGGGCCTCGATGCGTCGTGAGGGAGTGCACGGCATCGATGTTTTCGCATCCGACAGTTAGGAATATGCCCTTGAAATACGGCTCAAAAATCGGTGTTTGATGACCATTTTCGGGCAGATTGCGGCAATAAAGGCAACATGCATTAAGGCATAGGGCATATAATGCGGCGCTGTACTGCGCCGAAAACCGGGCAAAAAAAAGGGGCGGGATAAACCCGCCCCAGATATTCGGGGTCATTCATGGTCTTGGGGAGACCACGTCAGCCGGGGCATTTCAGGTGGGGGAACAACCTGAAAACACTCGGATCAACATCGTGAGGGGGGACAAAGATTGTTGACCACGTCCTCGACTGACAGGTGTGAATGTGCCTTTGAATCAAGGCGGGAAAACAGGTCACATAGGGCCATTTCGGGGCGAATTGTGTTTCAATAAAGGCAGATCGCATCCAATCCCTTGATTTCATTAACCCCGATCATGATCTAATCAAGGGTGCATCGGCAATCGGGCAGGTCTGATCTAGCACCCTGTCGGAAAACAATCTGAACACAGGCTGACGCACACCATATGACGACGACCCCGCCGATATCTTGGGGGATATCCCGTACGTCCGGGGGTTTTGTTTGTGCCGACCGATGGCTGGGGGATCGGTCTTGCTCGTCAAGGAGATGCCAATGCCCACAAGTGCGCGCGCGACATCAACACCCACAACGTCACACTCACCTCGGGTTGCCGCCCTGATTGGCCCGTATTCCAGCGGCAAAACATCCCTGCTTGAAAGCCTGCTTCTGGCAACAGGTGGCCTTCACCGCAAGGGATCTGTGCGTGATCATAATACGGTTGGGGATGCCAGTGCAGAATCCCGATCGCGGAACATGAGCACCGAACTCACCTGTGCGCGAACAACCTATCTCGGCGAAGAATGGCATTTCATTGATTGTCCGGGATCTGTCGATTTTGCCCAGGATGCCCGCGAAGCAGCAATGGTCTGTGACGTTGCAATCGTCGTTGTCGACCCGGACCCAAGCCGGGTGATGACTGTGGCACCGATCCTTAAGTTTCTTGATCGCAACCGCGTTCCCCACCTGATTTTCATTAACAAGACCGACCATGCCAGTGTGCGTTTACGCATCTGTCTTGATGCGTTGCAGGCCATTTCCGAACGCCCGCTTGTGATGCGGGAAATTCCCATTCGGGCTTCCAAAGACACAGAAGAGCACATCACGGGCTTTGTCGATATCGTGTCCGAACGCGCCTATGCCTATCTCGAAGGACAGCCATCCCAACTCACCGCCTTGCCATCCAGCGCCAAAAACCGTGAGGCCGAGGCACGCGAAGGGTTGCTTGAAACACTGGCCGACTTTGATGACGCCCTGCTTGAACAGATCCTTGAAGATCAGGAACCGGCCGCCGAAACCATCTATGCCAACCTTGAACGGGATCTGGCCCGGGATCTGATTGTGCCGGTCTTTTTCGGATCGGCTGAACATGACCATGGCATTATCCGTTTGCTTAAGGCCCTGCGCCACGAAGCCCCGTCGTCAGACGTTTGTGCTCACCGACTGGGCATTGATCCCACCCCGGATCAAAACATCGTACAGGTTTTCAAAACCGTTCATCTTTCCCATGCCGGGCGGTTTTGCTTTGCCCGCATTTTGTCTGGCAGCCTTTCCAATGGTGATACACTGGGCGCGGACAAGGTATCGGGGCTTTGCACGGTGTTTAGCGAAAAGCATGAAAAGCTTGATCACGGCACAACCGGGTCGATTGTTGGCCTGCCCCGGATGGAACATTTACGCACGGGCAGCCTTGTTAGTCCGGATGGGCTGCACGACAGTCTCTGGCCCGATCCCCTGCCCCCGCTGTATGAAATCGGGCTAGAGGTCACAAAACCCGGCGATGACGTCAAACTGACCGAAGCACTCCGTCATATCTGTGAACAGGACCGTTCTCTTGGCTTTGGTCACCATCCCGGCACCGGTCAACTGCTGCTGTCTGGTCAGGGCGACATTCATCTCCAATCGGCTTTGGCCCATTTGGCGACCCATTATCATCTTGAAATCACAAGCGTGCCGGTTTTGACCGGCTATCAGGAAACCGTCCGCAAACCGGCCACCGCACGGGGACGTTACAAAAAGCAGACCGGCGGGCATGGGCAATTTGGCGATGCCGAAATTGAAATTCGCCCGCTTGGACGTGGTGACGGATTTGAATTCAGCGAACATATTGTCGGCGGGGCCATTCCCCGGCAATATATCCCTGCCGTTGAAAAGGGTGTGCGTGATGGCCTGCGGTCCGGGCCGCTTGGCTTTCCGGTAATGGATATTGCTGTCAAACTGGTGGATGGATCATTCCATACAGTGGACAGTTCTGATCAGGCCTTCCAAATGGCCGGACGTATTGCAATTGGCGAGGCGCTTAAAAACGCAGGTCCGACCCTGTTGGAACCCATCGACATTTGCAAGGTCTCCGTTCCATCGGACTTTACGTCAAAGGCACAACGTTTGGTCAGTGCGCGCCGGGGGCAAATCCTTGGCTTCAATGCCAAGGACGGCTGGCAAGGCTGGGACGAGATCGAGGTGCAAATTCCCACATCGGAAACCGTTGATATCGTGACCGAGCTGCGCTCTTTGTCGCAGGGCACCGGCTTTTTCACCCGCCATTATTCCCACATGCAGGAACTTGCGGGGAAACATGCCGACGCAGTTGTTAACCAACATCGCGCATCCGGGAAATAAGCTGTTTTTCAGCCCCGCAATAACCACATTTTTTGTAATAGAATTGATCTATTACAAATCATTGAATCATTGATTGGCCTATCTTTCCGCCATGAGAGATACTCTGTCCAAAGAGAGAGCAACTGGGGGTCCCCACCCCGCGAAAGGAGATAAACATGCAGATCGATATCGGTATTAATGAATCCAACCGCACGCAAATCGCCGACGGCCTTGGCCGCGTTCTGGCTGATTCCTATGCGCTGTATCTGAAAACCCATAACTTCCACTGGAACGTGACGGGTCCGATGTTCCAGACCCTGCACACCATGTTCGAAGAACAGTATACCGAACTGGCCACTGCCGTTGACGAGATTGCTGAACGTATTCGTTCGCTCGGTGCCTATGCCCCGGCCAGCTTCTCGGCCTATGCCGAACTGACCTCGATCGAGGAAGAAAAAGGTGTTCCGGCCGCCAAGGACATGATCGGCCAGCTGGTCGAAGGCCACGAAACCCTGATCAAAACCGCGCGTTCGCTTTATCCGATTTGTGATAGCTCCGACGATGATGCCACCGCAGACCTTCTGACCGCCCGTATTCAGGTTCACGAAAAAACCGCATGGATGCTGCGTTCCCTGCTGGAAGGCTGATCTCGGCCAAACAGTTGAAAACAAAAAACGGCCCAGATATTTCCGGGCCGTTTTTTATAGATCACCTCAAACAGGCCTATCCAAACAGCGGATCAATCTGACGCGCTGCCCCCAAAACCACCTGATCCTGCCCATGCGGGGCTGCAATCATCAGTGCTGCGGGCACAGCTTCGCCTTCGACATGAACCGGCATCGATATTGCGCAGGCATCCAGCAGATTAAGCATGCCGGTATTGCGCAGCATCAGCGGGTTCAGCGTCTCAATATCCGCTTCGACTTCGGCAATTTTTGGCGCCATCATCGGCAGGGTCGGCGCGATCATGACGTCCACCGCTGCCATTGCCGCGCCAAACTGCGAAATCACATCGGTGCGCTTGGCATAGGCATCAATCAGATCATCCTTTGACAGGCTTTCGGCAAATTTCAAACGCGACAGAACATACGGATCGCCACAGGTTTCAAGCTTATCGAAATCCCCCGAATAGATCGCATGCGCTTCGGCTGAAACAAGGTTTCGGATCAAAAAGGCATTTTCCGCGACAAAACCAAGATCGACTTCAACCACCTCATGTCCTGCTGTGCGCAAGGTATCACACACCATATCGAAATCAGCCCGCACCCGGTCTGACAAATCATTGACAAACGCATTGACCGGCACACCGATCCGAAGCGGTTTTTGATTGCCACTGTCACGGGCAACCGTCTGGCCCGACATCACCTCAAACACGGTGATTGCAGTTTGTAAATCAGGTGCGAGCGGACCCGGCGTATCGAACCCGGTTGCCAGCGGCAATATGCCATCACGCGGCACGCTCAGACGACTTGGCTTAAAGCCATAAAGCCCGTTGATCGCGGACGGGATGCGAATGGACCCCCCCGTATCCGTCCCCAGTGCAAAATCCACCAGACCCAACCCGCAACTCACCCCCGCACCGGATGATGAGCCGCCCGGAATTCCTTCGGGATCAAACACATTGCCCGGCGTACCGTAATGAGGGTTCAGGCCAACACCGGAATAGGCAAACTCGCTCATGCTCGTGCGCCCGAACGGAATGGCACCGGCCGCCTTGACCAACCCCACGACATCGCAATCGGCATCCGCAGGCGCGCAGTCCATCAGAAGTTTCGATGCCGCTGTTGTTTTTTGCCCTTCTTCATCAAACAGATCCTTGATCGACACCAGCATCCCCGCAAGCGGCAAACCCGGATTGGCCTTCACACGCTCTTCGGCCATGGCAGCAGCCTTTAGAATGCGCTCCTCATCAAACTCGACAAAGATTTTGCCCTTGAGATCGCCAAGTTCATTGACCTTGTCGATTGCCGCTTGTGCCTTGTCGATTATCGCGCCCATTGGCTGCCTCATGCTGTTATTTTTGATTTGAAACGGCATATGATTTTGGCGCCGCCCATAACTGTTTCTTCAGTCATAGGCCCGCGCCATGATTGGATCAAGGATCGGATCAGGAATTTCACCCGTACAGGGATTACGGCAACACGGTGAAACGGATGGCTTTTCACCAACTGATCACCGATGCGTGACTTGCCCAAATCGGCTTTTGCAGGGACATTGGAATAACGCAACTGGAGGACACCATGCTGATACGCCGCAAGAAGGGGTGGGAAATCCCTGAAAGAGACGCCACGCCGCAATCTGTTTACCAAAATCGCCGACAGTTCCTGAAAGGGATCGCAGCAGGCTCGATTGGCGCAACAGCAGCAAGTCTTCCACTTGGCAGCGCGCTTGCCCAAGGCTCCGGCGCAACAGCCGATCTGTATCCGGTGGACCGCAATCCGGCCTACACCGTCGAACGTCAAATGACGGAAAAAGCCAAGGCACTGACCTATAACAACTTCTATGAATTCGGATCGCACAAATCTATCTCACAAGCCGCACAGGCGATGAAAATCCGCCCCTGGACCGTCAAGATTGACGGGCTTGTCGAAAAACCCATCGAAATCGATTTCGAAGAACTTGTCCGCAAAATGCCGCTCGAAGAGCGTGTCTATCGCTTCCGCTGTGTTGAGGCATGGGCAATGACCGTGCCCTGGTCCGGTTTCCCGCTTAAGGCACTGGTTGATTTTGCCAAGCCGCTTTCAGGCGCAAAATATCTTGAAATGGAAACCGCCAGCCAAAAGGACACCATGCCGGGTCTGCGTCAGTTCTGGTATCCGTGGCCCTATGTCGAAGGCCTGTCCATGGCCGAAGCCACCAATGAACTGTCCATGATCGCAACCGGTATTTACGGCGAAGAACTGCCCAAACAAAATGGTGCACCGCTGCGTCTGGTCACGCCATGGAAGTATGGCTTTAAAAACATCAAATCCATCGTCCGCTTCACCTTCACCGACAAACGCCCGGTCAGCTTCTGGGAAGAACTCAACAGTGACGAATATGGATTCTGGGCCAACGTAAACCCCAAAGTCCCGCATCCGCGCTGGAGCCAGGCACAGGAACGCCTGCTCAATAACGGTGAAACCGTCCCGACCCGGATTTATAACGGCTATGGCGACTATGTCGCCGATATCTACAAGGGCATGGAAAACGAACGTCTGTTCATGTGATCCCCTCACCACATCAAACAGCAAAAAGGCCGGATTTTATCCCGGCCTTTTATGTATTTCGGTCTATGGACCCATGTTCACAAACGACATTACGGTCCCTTGCGGCGACGCCCTTTGTATTTCGATTTATTGGCCGATTTTGATCCCGGTCCGGCAGTCCCACCAATGGTGCCAATCGTGCGCGCCATTGGGCCTGCTTCGGCCAAACCAAGCTCCTGATCTTCCAGACGCTTGATCTCGTCACGCAAACGTGCCGCTTCCTCGAACTCAAGGTTTCCGGCCGCTTCACGCATACGTTTTTCAAGATCTTCGATATGGGCCCGCAGGTTATGGCCCACCATCATGTCGCCCGAAACCCCGGTATCAACCGTGACGTAATCCTGTTCGGCAACACTTTCAAGAACATCATTGATCCGCGACCGCACGGTTTCCGGTGTGATGCCATGCGCCTCGTTATAGGCCATCTGCTTTTCACGGCGACGGTTGGTCTCGTCGATCGCATATTGCAGGCTGTCGGTCATCTTGTCGGCATACAGTAATACCCGGCCTTCGACGTTACGCGCCGCACGGCCAATCGTCTGAACAAGCGACGTCTTGGACCGCAGGAACCCTTCTTTGTCCGCATCCAGGATCGCTACCAACGCACATTCCGGGATATCCAACCCTTCACGCAAAAGGTTGATCCCCACCAGAACATCAAACACACCAAGCCGCAGATCCCGAATGATCTCGATCCGCTCAAGCGTATCAATATCTGAATGCAAATAACGCACGCGAATACCATGCTCATGCAGGTATTCGGTCAAATCTTCCGCCATGCGCTTGGTAAGCGTCGTGACCAGAACACGTTGCCCCTTGGCTGCACATTCCTTGGCCTCGCCCAGCAAATCATCGACCTGGGTTTCAACCGGGCGCACGATACAAACCGGATCAATCAGCCCGGTGGGGCGGATCACCTGTTCGGTAAATACGCCCCCTGTGCGCTCCATCTCCCAATTGCCTGGTGTGGCCGAAACAAACACGCTTTGCGGGCGCATGGCTTCCCATTCTTCGAACTTCAGCGGCCGGTTATCCACACAGCTTGGCAGGCGGAAGCCGTGCTCGGCCAGGGTAAATTTGCGATTATAGTCCCCTCGGAACATGCCGCCGATTTGCGGCACAGCAACGTGACTTTCATCGACAAACAGCAATGCGTTTTCCGGCAGATATTCAAACAGGGTCGGCGGCGGCTCCCCCGGATTACGGCCCGAAAGCCAGCGGGAATAGTTTTCAATCCCCTTGCAGTGCCCGACCGTTTCCATCATTTCCAGATCAAAGGTCGTGCGCTGTTCGATCCGTTCAGCCGCAAGCAACTTGCCCTCGGCCTGAAACTGCGCCAAACGGTCTTTCAGTTCCTGCTTGATGCCGGTCATCGCCTGCACAAGGGTCGGGCGCGGTGTAACATGGTGCGAATTGGCATAAACGGTGACCGAATCCATCTTGGCGAATTTGTGCCCGGTCAGCGGGTCAAACTCCGCCAATTCCTCGATCTCATCGCCAAACATCGAAACCCGCCAGGCGCGATCTTCACTGTGGGCCGGGAAAATTTCCAGAACGTCACCACGCACCCGGAACGTACCGCGCGAAAAGGCCGCATCATTGCGGGTGTATTGCAATTCAACCAACCGCTTCATGATGTCGTTGCGGTCAACCTCATCCCCCACCGAAATGCGCTGCGTCATTTCAAGGTATGTTTCCACCGCGCCGATACCGTAGATGCACGACACCGATGCCACGATGATACAGTCGTTACGCTCAAGGATTGCGCGGGTTGCCGCATGGCGCATCCGGTCGATCTGTTCGTTGATCGAACTGTCTTTCTCGATATAGGTGTCAGAGCGCGGGATATAGGCTTCGGGCTGGTAATAGTCGTAATAGGATACGAAATATTCGACCGCATTATCCGGGAAGAAATGCTTCATTTCGGCATAAAGCTGGGCGGCCAATGTCTTGTTCGGGGCCAGAACCAATGCCGGGCGCTGCGTTTTGGCGATGATATTGGCCATGGTAAAGGTCTTGCCCGACCCGGTCACACCAAGCAGAACCTGATCGCGTTCTTCATCATTGATGCCCGCCATCAGCTCCGCAATGGCTGCCGGCTGATCGCCTGCTGGCTCATACTCGGTCACCAGCTTGAATTCCCGCGAACCGTCAACGGGCGGGCGACGTTTGGTCAAAAATTCCGGCAGCGCATTCATCAAACAAACCTTTGTATCATTCCGTTAGTAGTTATAGGTCAGATACACCCAATCGCAAGCCCCACCCCTGACAGTTCCTGTCAGGATATGTCAGCAGACGTCAGGACGTTTTTCCACTTGGTTCCCTTAATGCGTTGATGCATGCGCGCAACGCTGGTGGCATATGCCGGTTCATTGGATAGTAAAGATACAATCCCGGCCAGTCTCGCTCCCATCCGTCAAGTACACGGACCAGTCTGTTTTGCGAAATCGCGTCCTTGACCAACGGCTCTGCGACATTTGCAATCCCGATCCCGTCAAGGGCCGCATCCACCAGAATTCTGGGCGCATTGGTCGTCAGCGATCCGGAAACATCGATTGACGTTTCCTTGTTACCCTTCACGAATTCCCAAACATAGCGGCGGTTGCTTTGAAAACGAAACCCGATGCAGTTGTGCTTTGCCAAATCTTCGGGGATTTCCGGCATCCCGTATTTTTCAACATATGCGGGTGCTGCGACCATCACAAAACGGAAGTCTTTGATCATCGGTACAGCAATCATGTCCTTGGGGATATCATCGCGCAGCCGAACACCTGCATCAAAGCCTTCCGCTACAATATCAACAAGTCGGTTATCCACATTGAGCTCAACTGAAATATCGGGAAACCGCGCATAAAAATCTGCATCAAGCCGCTGTAGAACGATGGGGGCGGATGTCTCGTTCACGCTTAGACGAACTGTACCGCTTGGGCTTGTTTCATCGCGTTCAATCTGCGTGATCAGTTGATCAAGATTTTCAAGTATCCGGCCAATATCTACATGAAATTTTTGCCCGGCCTCGGTCAATGCGACACTGCGCGTTGTCCGGTTGAACAAACGCGTTTTAAGGCGCCCCTCCAAAGATCTGACCAAATGGCTCAGCGTTGAAGGCGCAAGATTAAGCTCGTCAGATGCCCGCTTGAAACTCAGCAATCTGGCGACCCTGTCAAAAGCCTGCAACTCGTTGATCGGAGGAAACTCCATTCATGCCTCTCATCGCATAATTCATGCGAATTATATCTATATTTCACACAATTTAAAATCGGTATTCAGGAGATAGACCAACACTCACATTGAACGGGAACAACAGCTATGACCAAGAAAACCATCCTCGTGACTGGCGGGAACAAGGGCATCGGTCAGGAAATCACCAAACAGTTGGCATCACGCGGACACACGGTTTATTTCAGTGCACGTGATGCGGAAAAAGGACAAGAAACACTGCAGCTTCTCAGTCAGTACGGCGACGTCAGGTTAATCGAAATTGATCTGAGAAAACCGAACTCACATCACGCTGCCTTTGCCGAACTTCAAGCCCAAACGGGAAAACTGGACGGGCTGATTAACAATGCCGCAATCTGCACCGATTACGAAGGCCCTGCCACCGTCACACTTGATGCGCTTCGTATGCACTTTGAAACCAACTATTTTGGTGTTGTCTCGCTGACGCAGGCGATGCTGCCGCTCTTGCGTGCCGGGGATCACAAAGCCATTGTGAATGTCTCAACCGCGTTGGGGTCACTTGGTCTTCAAGGCGAAGAATCATGGCCATACAGCGCAGTCAATCTGCTTGCCTATAACTCCTCTAAAACAGCACTGAATATGTTTACGGTATCGTTGGCCAAAGAACTCCGCAGCGAGGGTTTCCGCATCAATGCCGTTAATCCCGGGCACATCAAAACCGGGCTTGGCGGTGATCAAGCCCCCGGAAGCGTCGAAGAAGGTGCTGCAATTTCGGTCAAATGTGTTCTCGCGGGTCCTGAGTCCCACACAGGATTGTTCTTGTCGTCAGGCGGTGTCGTGCCGTGGTAACACGTCTTTGGCGATGAATTCGGGCGCGCTTCGCAGAATATCGAAGCGCGCTTTTGCGTTTCCGTGTTCACGGAACAATCCGCTTCCTGCCACGTTTGGTCATTAGTTCTTTCCGCTCGGACATCTGATTGGCCGTAAAATTGTATAAAACCATCCCAAAGAACCCGCACAAGGGCCTAGTGTCAGGACCTGTTAATCCGGTTAATCCAAAGGACAGAGGATATATTTGCAAACTCCTGCGTCAAAGCCCTTGGCCGGGATACCTGCCCGCCCGGCGAGCTTTTTTTTGCATTTCACAAATATATCCTCTGCCATTCCAATCAAATTAGCAGGTCTTGACCCTAAACAGCCTTGAATTGAAATTAAGGCAGGCGTAGGGTCCGAACCGAAAGAACATGATTCTTTTCACTTCTCATTAAATTCCAGGGAAACAGACCAATGGCGTTTATTGCCGACCGTTTGAGCCGTATCAAACCTTCTCCCACCATTGCTGTCACCACCAAGGCTGCCGAACTCAAGGCTGCTGGCGTTGATGTGATCGGCCTTGGCGCAGGTGAGCCGGATTTTGATACCCCCGACAACATCAAAGAAGCTGCCAAAGCCGCCCTTGATGCTGGCAAGACCAAATACACTCCGGTCGCTGGCACTCCCGAGCTGCGCAAGGCGATTGTCGAGAAGTTCAAACGCGAGAATGATCTGGAATACACCATTGACGAAATCACCGTCGGTTGTGGTGGTAAACAGACCCTGTTCAATGCGTTCTTCGCAACGCTGAACCCGGGCGACGAAGTTGTCATCCCGGCACCTTACTGGGTATCCTATCCGGATATGGCCCTGATGGCCGAAGGCACCCCGGTCATTGTTGAATGCCAGGAAGCAAACGACTTCAAAATCACCGCAAGCGAACTTGAAGCCGCCATCACGCCGAAAACCAAATGGGTTGTTCTGAACTCTCCGTCCAACCCGACGGGCTCGGCCTATTCGCGCGAAGAACTGCGGGCGATTGCTGATGTGCTTCTGAAATACGAAAACGTCTATGTCATGTCTGATGACATGTACGAACACCTTGTCTATGACGGTTTCGAGTTCACCACCATCGCCCAGGTAGAACCGAAGCTCAAAGACCGCACGCTGACCTGTAACGGTGTGTCAAAATCCTATGCCATGACCGGTTGGCGTCTGGGCTATGCCGCAGGTCCGAAAGACCTGATCAAGGCGATCAATAAGGTGCAGTCGCAGTCCAGCACCCATACCTCCTCGATCAGCCAGGCGGCATCAATCGAAGCCCTTAGCGGCCCGCAGGATTTCCTTGCCGAACGTGCCGAAGTTTTCAAAAAGCGCCGTGACCTTGTTGTTGCTGCCCTGAATGAATGCGAAGGCCTGTCGTGCAAAACCCCGGAAGGCGCGTTTTATGTCTATCCGTCCTGTGCGGGCGCGATTGGCAAAACCACCCCGGATGGCAAGAAAATCGAAACCGACACCGACTTCGTCACCTATCTGCTCGAAGCAGAAGGCGTTGCCGCGGTTCAGGGTTCGGCATTCGGCCTGGCACCGTATTTCCGCATTTCCTATGCGACCTCCGATGCGGCACTGACCGAAGCTTGCGCCCGTATCAAACGTGCCTGCGCAGCCCTGAAATAAGGTCTGCTGTCCCGCCCGTCGGGATCAAAAATGATCATGCGGGGTCCGGCACTTGCCGGGCCCTGTTTTTTTGTCCATTATTCAATTCAATAATTGCGCACGAAATTACCGATAAATATTCCGATCAACGCCCCAACAAAGATTGTCTGTTCAATGAAGATCGAAAATTTCTATGCCACCGTGCATGACATCAGCCTGTCTTGCCAACGGATTAACCCTGCCGATGTGCGCGAAGATGCCCCCGCCATCATCCTTCTGCACGAAGCATTGGGCACCATTCGCATGTGGCGTGACTTCCCCGCCAAGCTTGCCACGGCCACCCGCCATCCGGTGATTGTCTATGAACGGCGCGGTCATGGAAAATCCGATCCCCATGCTGCTGGCGACATTCCACGCGCGATTGATTTTCACAACACCGAAAGCGATGTTTATCTAAATGGTCTGATGAATGCGCTTGGCCTGACAAAACCAATCCTGTTTGGCCATAGCGACGGGGCCACCATCGCGCTCAAATATGCCGCACGCTTCCCCGACAATGTTAGCGCTGTCATCTCCGAAGCAGCCCATGTTTTCGTCGAGGACGTCACGATTGCCGGCATTACCCAGGCTGCCAAAACCTATGCCGAGACCGACTGGAAAACCAAGCTTGAACGTCATCACTTTGCCCAGACCGATGCTGTGTTCCACGCCTGGGTCGATACATGGCGCCAACCGGCATTTCGCGACTGGAACATGGTCGATGAACTTGCCAGCATCACCTGCCCGCTTCTGGTCATCCAGGGCGATGATGATCAGTTCGGCAGCGACGAACAGGTCCATACCATCTGTGCCAATACCGGTGGACCGGCAACCAAAATGCTGATCAAGGATTGCGGCCATATACCACATTTTGATCAACCTGATCAGGTGATCGCAGCAGCGCTTCAACACCTCGTTTTAAGCCAATTGGTCGCCAGCTAATGCCCGCTAAAACAAAGAAGCCCCGGCTGCATAAAGCGCCGGGGCTTCTTTGGTGGGCAATCTGTCTGGCTTACTCAGCCAATGCGTCTTCGGCGTCAATGACCACCGCGACAGCATGGATCACAGATGCGATGCGGATCGCGTTCTGGATGCTTTCTTTTTTAACACCGGCGTTTTTCAAAACCTTGTCGTGGGAATCGATGCACATGCCGCAACCGTTGATCGCCGATACCGCGATTGAAAACAGTTCAAAATCAGCTTTATCAATGCCCGGCTTGCCGATGATGTTCATGCGCAGACGCGCTGGCATGGAGCCGTATTCTTCATCCGACACCAGATGCACGAAACGATAATAGATGTTGTTCATGCCCATGATCGCAGCAGCCCCTTTGGCCGCTTCAATCGCTTCTTCGCTCAGCTTGGCTTTGGCTTCTGCGGCAACTGCCTTGATCAGTTTGGCGTTGCGCGATGCGAATGCACAAGCAAGCGCAGTACCGTAAACCTGCTGGTCGGTCATGCCCGGATTGTTGGCCATGCTCGACAGGTTCAGCTTAAGGTCCTTGGCATAGGCTGGCATTGCGTCTTTGATATCGACGATCGACGTCATTGATTAATCCCCTTAATTCCGTGATGCCTTCTCGGCAAATATCGAAAAACAAATCAGCCCGAATATCCCGCTTGCCGCCGTTTTGGTCGGATTGAGGAGCAACAGGATTGTGGATCGCAAATTTCGATGGACTGAAAACGGGACCGGGCGCACGCCCGATCCCAAAATCGTCTTGCCAGACCACTGGCAGGAAAACGAACCCGATTAGAGGGTTTCGTCACCCTGGGTCCAGTTGCACGGGCAAAGTTCGTCGGTCTGCAGCGCATCAAGAATACGAAGCGCCTCATGCGGATTACGACCAACGTTAAGGTCGTTGACCTGTACGTGACGGATGATGTTGTCCGGATCAACGATGAAGGTCGCGCGCAGGGCAACACCGGCGTCTTTTGCCAGAACACCAAGGGCAGCCGAGAGTTCTTTTTTCTCGTCAGCCAGCCATACGAACGGGCTGTCGCCCAGATCTTCGTGGTGGGTACGCCATGCAGCATGCACGAAGTCGGTGTCGGTCGAGCAGCCCAGAAGAACCGCATCACGGTCTTCGAAATCACCGTTCAGTTCGCCGTAGCCAACGATTTCCGTCGGGCAAACAAAGGTAAAATCTTTCGGCCAGAAGAACAGGATCTTCCATTTGCCTTCATAGGATTTGTCGGTCACCGGTGCGAAGCTGTCCGGGGATTTACCCGAAACACCAGTCAGATTAAATTCAGGAAGCGTATCACCAACGGTAAGCATAAGTTCGGTTACTCCGTAATCCAGTTAAAAATCCCGATTAGCAGCCCCCGACAGGCCGCATCAACTTGTGTGCAAGTGCAAAAAATTCACTCGCTGCTGGCGATTTGTAGTTAAATCGACTAACTAAGACCAATAGATAAAATCTCAGTTCTTGATAGGAAAAACTTATGGTCGCCCAACCAAGCATCAAGCAGCTCAAATACCTGGTTGCCCTTGCTGAATGTGGCCATTTTGGCCGTGCGGCTGAGAGTTGTTTCATCACACAACCCAGCCTCTCAGCCGCGATTAGCGAACTTGAAAACCTTCTTGGTGCGCAGCTGGTTGAACGCAACAAGCGTCAGGTGCTGATGACAGCCCTTGGCGAAGAGGTCGTTTCGCGGGCGCGAAGTATCCTTCAGGAAGTCAATGAACTGACGACAATGGCACAGGCCGCCTCTGATCCGCTTTCCGGTCCGATTCACATTGGTGTCATTCCAACGATTGGCCCGTATCTTTTGCCTGATGTGATGGCGTCCCTGCGCACAGGGTTCCCCAAACTTCAGCCGCTGCTGCGCGAAGACCAGACATCTGTTCTGATCGAACTTCTGATGGCCGGGAAACTTGACCTGGCCCTGATTGCACTTCCGATTGATGAAAACTGGCTCGAAGAATTCGAACTGTTCGAAGACCGGTTTGTTTTCGCCTGCACCCCGGACAATCCCCTGACCCACAAGCACCATTTGGACATCAGCGACATCAAGAATGAAAAGCTGCTGCTGCTTGAAGACGGTCACTGCCTGCGCGATCAGGCGCTGGAAGTCTGCCAAAAGGCGGGCTGGAGCAAATCGGCCGATTTTCAGGCCAACAGCCTGTCCACCCTTGTTCAGATGGTGGGCGCAGGCATCGGTGCCACACTGTTGCCTGAAATGTCACTAGAAGTCGAAGCACGTCGGCCTGACATGCTGAAGATTATTCCGTTTGAAAACCCGGTCCCGGTCCGTCGCATCGGCATGGTCTGGCGGCGCAGTTCGGCGCGCAAACGCGAATACCGTCAGTTGGCAAGCTATCTGCGTGATCGTCTTGCCCCGCGCAAGGAAGCGGTCGTCGCCTGATCGGCCCCTGCACGGTCGACGTATGTTATTGCAGACACACGGGACGGGCATAAGCAATGCTGCCGATCAAGGACAACAACCCGACGACCATAACGCCCTGGGTCACCTATGCCATCATTGCGATCAATGTCGTGGTCTTTTTGGCGACGGTAACACTTGATCCCCGCGCAATGGTGTTGATGAACCTGCAATACGGGGCGATCCCTGCCGTCCTGTTTGGTCATGCAGAGCTACCACCGGACTTTTCCCCCTTCCCGGCCGGATTTGCATTCCTGTCGATTTTTTCGTCCATGTTCATGCATGGCGGCTGGATGCATCTTGGCGGCAACATGCTGTACCTGTGGATTTTCGGCAATAACGTCGAAGACTCCATGGGCCATTTCCGTTTTCTGGTCTTCTATCTTGCCTGTGGTGTTGCTGCCGCCCTTGGGCACGGCCTGCTTGATACCCAGTCAGAAATCCCCATGATCGGCGCATCCGGTGCGCTTGCCGGTGTGCTGGGGGCGTACTTCCTGCTGTATCCCAAGGCGCGCGTGCTGGTCTGGTTCTTCTGGGTGTTTATCTTTTATGTACCCGCCGTCGTGGTGCTGGGTTTCTGGTTTGTCAGTCAGGTGATCAATTTCGGCAGCGGGGCCGGGGGCAACATTGCCTGGGTGGCCCATATTGCCGGCTTTATCGCCGGGCTTGCGCTTATTCCCCTGTTCAAGCACCGCAACGTGCCGCTTTGGCATGATGGATCGGCGGCCCCGGCCTTTGGCATCTATCGCCCGGGTCGCAAAACACGCGGCCCCGCAGGCAGTTCAAACATCCCGCCCTGGGCCGCAGCCTACGAGGCCGAACGCGCGGCAAAACGCGCCAACATGCGCCGTGATCAGCGCGGCCCGTGGGGTAAGGAAGACGAAGAACGTGATCCTTCGCCCTGGGGGCGCTATCAGGTCAAACCAGAACCAAAGCCCGGAAAAAAAACCAAACCGTCAGTCGGCGTGCCCAAAGTTGTCCGCTTGCATCCGGACCGCGACAAAGACGATACTTAAGTGACGCCCCAAAAGAACACCCGGGAGACATGGAATGCGCGCAGCCTACTTCACCGAATATCAGGGTCCGATCGAAGTTCAGAAAGTCGATGACCCCACCCCTGAAAACGGCGGTGTTGTGATCAAGGTCGCGGCCACCGGGCTGTGTCGCAGTGACTGGCATGGCTGGATGGGCCATGATTCCGATGTGCAACTCCCGCATGTTCCGGGCCATGAATTTGCCGGGACGATTGTCGCCGTCGGCAAGGATATCAAACGCTGGAAAGAAGGCGACCGCGTCACCGTGCCCTTCGTGTCGGGCTGCGGGCACTGCCCGGAATGCCACAGCGGCAATCATCAGGTCTGCGATCAGCAATTCCAGCCGGGCTTCACCCATTGGGGCAGCTTTGCCGAATATGTCGCGATTGATTACGCTGACACCAATCTTGTCCGCCTGCCCGAAGAGATGGATTTCGCCACCGCCGCCAGCCTCGGCTGCCGCTTTGCCACAAGTTTCCGCGGCGTGATTGATCAGGGAAAGGTCACTGCCGGCCAGACGGTCGCCGTTCACGGGGCGGGCGGTGTCGGGCTGTCTGCCATCATGATTGCCGCAGCCGCAGGTGCATATGTCATTGCCATTGATATTGACGACAGCAAACTTGATTTCGCCCGCGAGCTGGGGGCAAATGCGGTTCTCAATGCCAGGGATGTGGATGACATCCCAACCGCGATCAAGGACATCACGCGCGGCGGGGTGAATGTTTCTGTCGATGCACTGGGAAGCAGCCAGACCTGCTTTAACTCCGTCGCATCGCTTCGCAAACGCGGCAAACACATTCAAATCGGCCTGATGACCGGCGATCACGCCCACGCCAAAGTTCCCATGGACCGGGTGGTTGCCCATGAACTTGAAATTCTGGGCAGCCACGGCATGCAGGCATTTCGCTATGACGCCATGATCGACATGATCACAAGCGGGAAGCTCGCCCCGCAAAAACTGATCGGCGACCGCGTCACCCTGGCCGAAGGCGCAACCGCATTGATGAATATGGACAGTTTCATTGGCACCGGCGTCACCGTGATTGATCGGTTCTGATCCATGCTGGCTGCTATTGCCTTTCACCCAAAAGACCCGATTGACGATCTTCTGACCGCCATTGCCGAGGGGATGCTGGCAAATGGCAAGTCGGTCGCGGGTTATGTGCAAAAACGCCGCAGGGATGCCGATTGCGGAACACTTGTCTATGTCCGCAATCTGCGATCCGGCGATGAAATGCCGATCACCAAAAACCGCGGCGCGATGGCCAAGGGCTGCAAGCTTGATGGCGATGCGCTGTCCACCCTGTCGGAACAGCTTTCGCAGGATGTTGAAACCGGGGCCGATCTGCTGATCGTTGCGCGCTTTGGCCGCAGCGAAGCAGACGGGCGCGGGCTGCGCGATGTCATTTCGCGTGCAATGGAACTTGAAATACCGGTACTGGTCGGCGTGCGTGATGAATATCTGCCCGCCTGGGATGATTTTCATGGCGGCATCGCCGATAGCCTCCCGCTCAACGAAAAGGCCCTCCTTGCATGGCTGGCCGACTTGGCCCCAAAGACTACACACGATCTCGCACTTGATCCCACAGGGGCAAGCACATGATTGTGATCATCCAACCCTTGGGGTAATGCACCCGTTTGGGCATACTTGCATGGCGACGATATCTACAACCCTGATTGCGGGGATATCATCATGTGGATGCGATTTCTTGTTGCCGGTCTGATTTTCCTTGCCCTGATTTTTGTGGTGAATGTACCTGCCGCACAGGCCGCAGATCCGTTTGGCCAGATTGAAATTCGCGAATGGACTGTCGATTATGGTGGCCTGCCGCGTGATCCCGATGCTGTATCTGCCGATGAAATCTGGTTTGTCGGACAGGTTGGCGACTATATCGGGCGGCTTGATCCGCAAACCGGCGCATTTTTCAAACGCGACCTTGATGATGAACCTGGCCCCCACAACCTGATTGTCGGGGCGGATGGCATTGTCTGGTATGCCGGTAATCTGGATGGTTATATCGGGCGTTATGATCCCGATACCGACCAGATCGAACGCATCAACATGCCCGACGCCGCCGCACGTGATCCCCACACCCTGATCTTCGACGCACAGAACCGCTTTATCTGGTTTACCGTGCAGAACGGTAACTTTGTAGGGCGGCTTGATCCCGAAACACGTGATGTCCGCCTGATCGCGGTGCCAACCTCGCGCGCCCGCCCCTATGGCATCAAACAGGCCCCGGATGGCACATTGTGGGTCGCCTTGCTTGGCACCAACAAGCTGGCATCGATTGATCCTGAAACTTTCGAATTGCGCGAACATCTGCTGCCCGACGGGGCACGCCCACGGCGGATTGGCGTCACAGATCAGGGGCATGTGTTTTATACCGGATATGCCCGTGGTGTGCTGGGGCGCATCAATCCGGCAAACGGTCAAATTGATGAATGGCCGATGCCCGGTGGTAAAAACTCACGTCCCTATGGCATGGCCGTTGATCATGAAAACCGCGTCTGGGCGGTCGAAGGCGGACGCCCGGCAATGTTTGTTGGTTTTGACCCGGAACAGGAAAAATACATTTCAAACACCCCCATCGGTTCGGGCGGCGTAACTGTTCGGCACATGGATTTCAATCTTGAAACCAAATCCGTCTGGTTTGGAAGTGATGCCGGCACCATTGGTCAGGCACATGTCGGGCAATAGCAACGATCCTCGGACGGGGCTTAATGCAACTCCCGTTTAGGCTGGGCTGGGCTACGCAAACAATCAGTCGCCGATATCTGAACAGACGCGCTCCCCGACAAGAACCTTGGCGGCAAACCGTTCAAACCATGCCCCGAATTGCGCATCATATTTCGCCCGGCCTGCCCGCTGGGTGTCGGGGCACTGGCCGTTGGGGCGGTCGGTCTTGTCACCGGCATTTGACAGCCAGCGTTCATGGCTTTCATCGTCAACTTCCGGGTGGAACTGAATGCCCCAGATACGCTGATCAATATGATAGGCCTGATGGGGAAATGTCGGCCCGGTCGCCATAAGTTCGGCACCCTCGGGCAAACCGAACCCTTCGCTATGCCAATGGTAAACCATCATTTCATCGGGGAACAATTCCCGCCCCGCCTCGGTCGCCTGAACCGGGTAATAGCCGATCTCGGTCATGCCATCGGTATGCGGTGTCACGCTTGCACCAAGATGGCGCGCCATCATCTGCGCCCCAAGGCAAATGCCCAGATACATCGCATCGCTGGCAACCACATTGGGCAACCAGTTCATGATCGCATCGACATTGCCAAGATGATCATCATTGGCACTCATCGGACCACCAAACACGACAACAAGGTGATAGCCACCAAGATCATCGGGCAGGACGTCGCCCTCTCCGGGGCGGCGAATATCGAACTCATACCCATACCGGCGCAGTACAGCTCCCACCCGTCCCGGATGTCCGGTGGCCGAATTGAAAACCATCAAAATGCGGTTGGCGGGGCTCAGTTCGTTCATTTGGTCCTCATAATTGCATGAGCGAAGACTGACCTTTTGCAGAGAATTTTACAAGCCCCGGCTGATCATCATCGACCCTGCAAATGTAAAAAGGCCGCCGCACAGGTGCGACGGCCTTGAAATCATGACGCTTAAGCGATGTCTTAAACGTTGAATTTAAAGTGGAAGATATCGCCATCCTTGACGATATAGGTCTTGCCTTCCTGACGCAGCTTACCGGCATCGCGCGCCCCGGATTCACCGTTAAATTCGATGAAATCATCATAGGCGATGGTTTCGGCCTTAATGAAGCCGCGCTCAAAGTCGGTGTGAATGACGCCTGCTGCATTCGGCGCACTTGCACCCTGATGAACGGTCCATGCGCGTGCTTCTTTCGGCCCCACCGTAAAGAACGTCAAAAGGTTCAAAAGCTTGTAACCTTCGCGAATGATGCGCGCCAAACCGGTTTCCGACAGGCCAAGCCCCTCAAGGAATTCGGCCTTGTCATCAGCACTTTCAAGCAAGGCAACCTCGGCTTCGATGGCCGCCGAAATCACCACCGAACGCGCCCCCTGTGCTTCGGCCATTTCTGCAACCTTGGCCGAGAGTTCGTTGCCCTCTGCTGCGTTGTCTTCATCCACATTGCAGACATAAAGGATCGGCTTGCTGGTCAGAAGCTGCAGCATACGAAACGCTTTTTCTTCGTCTTCGCCGTCAACTTCAACCACACGGGCCGGTTTGCCTTCACGCAGCGCTTCCAGCGAACGTTCGATCAGATCCATGGTCAGCTTGGCGTCCTTGTCATTTGAACGCGCCTTTTTCTGCAAAGCCGGAATACGCTTTTCCAGGCTTTCCATATCGGCCAGCATCAACTCAGTCTCGATCGTTTCCGCATCACGGACCGGATCAACCGATCCATCGACGTGGGTGATGTCACCATCTTCAAAGCAGCGCAGAACATGCACGATGGCATCGGTTTCACGAATGTTGGCCAAGAACTGGTTGCCAAGACCTTCGCCCTTGGACGCCCCACGGACCAGACCGGCAATATCGACAAATTCCAGTTGGGTCGGAATGATGGTTGCCGATTTGCCGATTGCGGCAATCTTGTCCAGACGCTCGTCAGGAACACCGACACGACCGGTATTGGGTTCAATCGTACAGAACGGGAAGTTCGCTGCCTCGGCAGCGGCCGTCTGGGTCAGGGCGTTAAAAAGGGTCGATTTACCAACGTTCGGCATACCGACGATACCGCATTTGAATCCCATCTTTCCGGGCTCCGTAACTTGAATTTCTGTTTATGTGGATCGATTTGTGCCGTCACAAACCAACCTATTTCTTTTTGCCAAATGCCTTGGCAAGGGCCTCTGCCATGGCAGAGGCAGCATTACTGACCGGGGTGTCTGCGCGCTCAAGGCGCACTTTGGCCGCCCCCGAAAGATCATCCATGCCCGCGTCCGTTTCCGGTTCATCCGGGGCATTGGTCTTCTTCTCGCCTTTGGCCTTATTGGCCGCCGGTTTGTCTTTTTTCGGCGCTTTGGGCTTGGGCGGGGTTACGATGGCGGAAACCTTGCTCATAAACCCGCCGTCATCGCCCTTGGTCAGGCGCGCAAATTCTGCGGCGACCGCGTCCAGAAGCGTCATCAGCCAGCCATTCTGTTCGGCCTTGGAAAAATCTCCAAGAACATGGCCATGCACGCGGGATTTATCCCCGGGATGACCAATCCCCAAACGAACGCGGCGATATTCCTTGCCACAATGGGCATCAATGGATCGCAAACCGTTATGGCCCCCATGGCCGCCGCCGCGTTTAACGCGCAGCTTGCCCGGTGGCAGGTCCAGCTCATCATGCAGGACAATAACGTCTTCGATTGGAATCTTGTAAAAGCGCAGCACTTCGCCAACACTTTGCCCCGACAGGTTCATGAAGGTTTCCGGTTTCAAAACCAGAACTTTTTCACCGTTCAATTCACCTTCGGAAATCTGGCCCTGAAACTTTTTGCGCCAGGGACCAAAAGAATAGCGGCGGACGAGTTCGTCCGCCGCCATGAAGCCAATGTTGTGGCGATTGGCGGCATATCCCGATCCCGGGTTTCCCAATCCAACCACCAAAAACATCGTAAGACCTCGATCTTATTCTTCGGTCGATTCTGCTTCTTCGGCGCCCTCTTCTCCGTCTTCGGCATTTTCTTCCGATTTCAGAGCGGACGGAGCAGCAACGGTCGCAACAGTGAAGTCACGATCGGTAATGGTAAGCTCAACACCTTTCGGCAGTTTAATTGCCGAGATGTGGATCGAGTCACCAACTTCGACACCGCTAAGGTCGAAGACCAGCTCTTCCGGAATAGCGGACGGAGCACAGATAACTTCAACGTCGTGACGAACAACGTTAAGCACGCCACCTTTTTTGAGGCCCGGGGATTTCTCTTCGTTTTCGAAGCGAACCGGAACTTCAACGTTGATGGTCTGGCCTTTGGAGAAGCGCAGAAGATCAACATGCAGGATTTCGTCAGAAACCTTGTCGAACTGTACGTCGCGCGGCAGAACTTCGTATTTCTCTTTTCCGACTTCAACGGTCAGAACGTGGGAATAGAAGCCAGGCGCATGCAGAAGTTTCCAAAGCGGACGCGGGTCAATCTGGAACAAAACAGGTTCTTGTTTTGCACCATAGATGACACCAGGGACCATACCGGCACGACGCACGGCACGGGCGGCCCCCTTTCCGGCCCGTTCACGGATTTCCGCAGTGATAACAGAATTTGCCATCGGAAAATCTCCTTGAACTAAAAAAAGTTGCTTCCGCAGGTTGGTGTAAATCACCGCTGAAAGCCTACGAAAACAAGCGTGGTGGCCTCCAGGGGTGCCACCACGGCGAGGGCCTTATACCCTCAATCGAAAAGAACGGAAACAGATTTTTCTTCCGAGATACGACGAATGGCTTCTGCCATCAGCGGCGCAATCGGAAGCTGTCTGATTTTCTTGCAGTCACGCACGGCATCGGATGCCTTGATCGAGTCACTGGTAACGACCTCGGTCATTGGCGAACCGGCAATACGTTCAACCGCCGGACCCGACAGAACACCATGCGAAACATAGGCCGCAACCGACGATGCACCACGTTCTTTCAACGCACCGGCCGCATTGCAAAGCGTGCCTGCTGAATCAACGATGTCATCAACCAGAATGCAGGCCGCATCCTTGACGTCACCAATCACGTTCATGACTTCGGACACACCGGCTTGCGGTCGGCGTTTGTCAATGATCGCCAGTTCGGCGTCCAGACGTTTTGCAACCGAACGCGCACGGGCCACGCCGCCAACATCCGGGCTGACGATCACCAGTTTCTGGCCTTCAAACTTGTTGCGGATGTCGCTGGTCAGGACCGGCGATGCAAACAGGTTATCAAGCGGAATGTCGAAGAAGCCCTGAATCTGACCGGCGTGAAGGTCCATGGTCAGAACGCGGTCCGCACCGGCAACCGTAATCAGGTTGGCGACCAGCTTGGCCGAGATCGGGGTACGGGGACCGGATTTACGATCCTGACGGGCATACCCGAAGTACGGCATCACTGCGGTGATGCGGCGTGCTGAACCACGGCGCAACGCATCAAGCATCACCAGAAGTTCCATCAGGTTGTCGTTGGCGGGATAAGAGGTGCTCTGAATGACAAAAACGTCCTCACCGCGGACGTTTTCCTGAATTTCGCACCAGATTTCCTCATCAGAGAAACGCTTAACGTCTGCACGGGTAAGCGGCAGATTAAGATGGTCAGCAATTGCCTCAGCCAACGGGCGGTTACTGTTACCAGCGAGGATCTTCATAGCGGGGCCTCGGTTAATGGGTGCCGGGAAAGCGAAAACTAAATAATTTTCGCGACTCCACCTATCGCAGACCAGCCGCAATCAGCCCCCGCTTGCCCTTGCCCCCAAACGGCCCGGAAATTGGGAAATTCCCACCGGTTCGACGACATGTTCACGACACTCAAAGACCAAATTTCGGCGACTCTGCATAACGGCAGATCGCGGCGGCTTTATAACCAGCCGTTAACAGTCTGTAAATGGGGCCAATGGCGAATAACGACAAGGCAGTCATGCATGATCCGCCGATCCGGCCCGTCGAGCGGGCATTAGAAGAAATTCTAGCGCGCCGCAGCCGTTTTTTTGTCGGCACGCAATTGCAGCTTCTTGCTTGTGGCAATTTGCCCAAGAACCCCTTCAAGGGTTTCCACTGCTGCCTGGGCTGCAAGGGATGCGACCGCCCCCCATCGTTCATCAAGCTGACCACGCGGCACGACATTGTTCTGGTTCATCCGCCCAAGCTCCGTGCCGTCAACTTCCATGATGATCCACTCAACGGCAACGCGATCAAGCGGCGTGGTGGTTTCCTCTGTCACCGGGCTGACATCAATTGTCGCCGACAGGATCACACTGTTTTCGTCGATATCACGATTATCAACGGCAATACCCTTTGATCGCAGCAGCGCACCAGCAGATCGCGAAAGCGCGGTATTGCCATCGCCCGGTGCCCCGGCAAAATCAATCAGCGCGATTTTCATCACCGGTGCCGCACGCAATGCCGACCGGTCCCCGGTAATAATAAAGGCAATTTCGTCGGCCGGTTCTGCTACCAACCCTTCATAGGTCTGCGCCAGCGGATCGTCGGCGGTGCCGTCAAGCTTGCGCACCTTTTCGACCAGTTCTTGCGGAATGGCGAGATTGTCTTCCTCTGGCCCGTTGGGGGCATCGGCAAACCAGTGATCGGCGGCAAGTTCACCCTGCGAACGTGCGGTATCAATCGCAAGCCCGTCGGGGCGCATCAGAACCCAGGTTATATCAAGTGCCGCACCACCATCGGACAGATTGGCCTCCACATTGGGTCTGAGGATGTAATTCCCGCCGATGTCGCTATCGCTATAGGCCGCAATGTCACGCAGCCGAAGCGCACGTGCCATCGCCCGCGCCAAATGGGTCGACGCCCCGTCGGGCAAATCTTCCGTCCCCTCTACACGCACCGTGCCGGTATCGCGCAACTCCAACAAGGACGGATCACCCGCACGACCGGCCCCCTCAAACGGGCGCGGCAAGTCGCCGCAGGCAGCAAGGGGGGCGACCAGCAAAATCAAGAAAACAATCGAACGCAGGAAAGACGTCATCAGGGTACTTACATCGTCACATCAAAACGCAACCCACCATGGTTGCGATGATCATAAAGAAAAAAAGCATAATCAAATGCGGCATGGCGTTTCCCCCTTACGCCTCTGTCAGCATGATCGCGGAAAGTTGCCGTCCGTAATCCGGCTCCTTGCGAAGCGTGGTGCGACGGTAACTATAAAACAAATCTTCCTCGGCCAGCGTATCACGCGCCACCAACTCGACCGATGCAATTCCGGTCGCAATGGTCCGGCGTCGGACATATTCCGGCAGATCAAACATAAAATGCCCGTCACGGGCGGATGGATCAAACAGGTCCTCTGCCCCTTCCGGACCCTTCAGGATCGTGTCGCGAAACGTGCCATCCACTTCATAAGACGCCCGTGCGATGCACGGCCCAACAGCCCCGCAAATATTTTCGCGTCTGGCCCCAAGTTGCACCATCGCATCGACGGTGCTTGCTGAAATCCCGGCGTATGATCCTCGCCATCCGGAATGGCAGGCCCCGATGACGCCTGCCACCGGATCATGAAACAGAACCGGCGTGCAATCCGCCGTCAGAATTCCCAACATGACGTTTGGCCTGTCCGTCACCATGGCATCGGCTTTGGGGGCCTCATCACGCGATAGCGGTTTATCAAGCACCGCAACATCAATCCCGTGCACCTGATAAACCGTGGTCAGGCGATCGGCACTGGTGTCAAAAGCTGATGCGGCGCGTGCGCGGTTTTCCGCAACCCGGTCCGCGTCATCATCAGACCCGAAACCGACGTTCAGCCCGCCATGGATACCATCACTGACCCCGCCCTTGCGGCTCAAGAAACCGTGACGCACGCCTTGCGCGTCTGACAGGCTTTCAGCTTCAAACCATGTCAGACCGTTTTTACGGCGCTCGATCCCGCTGGTAACGGGGGCATCCGGGGTCGTTTGGGTAGTCGGCTGTGTCATGCTGCTGTGCTCCAACCCAAGGGCGCTTTGATTTCAGGTGCGATCATTTCAGGGGCAAAACCACCCTAACCTGCCACACCACTGACGCAAGGCGGCGGTGTGGTATCGCGACCATAGCCGATCAGAACTTTAAAAAGCGTTCCCATCTGATCGGCATCAATCAACCGCGACAGCGCCTGATCAATCGCGGTTTTCTGATCGTCATCCGCACTGGTTTTCAAAAGCTCTGCACGTTGTTCAATCCCCAACATTCGCAGGAAAGTACCTTGCGTCAGCACCGCCCCGGTGCGTGCCCCGGCCTCGATCATCGTCCGCGACAGGGCGGCGAAATCGACATGGGCGGTCAAATCGGCATCCCCCGGTTCTGACAATACAGGATGATATTGATGGCCTTTAAGCGCTTGTAACGTATCGCCAAAGGCACTGCCCGGATGGCCGTAATCAATAAACAGGGCGCCGCCGCCGGTTTCATTCAAACGTCGTGCAATCTGATCGGCAATGGCAATCGCCGGCGCACAGCTTTCAAAGATGTCACCTTTTTTCGCTGTCGCGCGCAAGGTTGCCGGGATCAGCGCATCGGTCACCGGTGTTTCGCGCCCACGGACAAACCCAAGTTCGCCGCTGTTGGCATCAACACCAACAAGTCGCTCTGCCCAGCCTTTCTCACCGCGTTCGAACTGGCGGATCGGCAGGGCGTCAAAGAACTCGTTACCAATAACAATTGCCGGAACACCGCTGCGCGTCGGAATGTCGTCAAAGGCTTCGTGCCAGGTGGCCGGAATGCCATAGGCCATGATCGACGTTTGCTGATGGGTGCGCAAAACCGGGCTGGTTTCAACAAAGCGCACCGTCAGGGCATCGCCAATGCCCGGCACATTGCGCACCGCGCGCAAGGCATCAGACATCAAGGTGCCGCGCCCCGGACCCAATTCGATCAGATCGATTTTGGGCGGACTGCCCATTTGCTGCCAGGTGACGGCGGCCCAAAGTCCGATCAGTTCGCCAAACATCTGGCTGACTTCCGGGGCCGTGATGAAATCACCGGCCCGACCAAACGGGTCCTGCTTGCGGTAATAGCCGTGTTCGGGATGGGCCAGCGCCTCGGTCATGAAATCGGCAATACTGATCGGCCCGGAAACGGCGATCCGGCGCTTGATATGGGCAAGCAAGGGGCTATCGGTTTCAGGCGTCGTAGTCACGCGGCCTCGGTTTCTTTGGGGTGAACACGGGTTTCAATCGGTTTGGATTTAACCGCATAGACAATGCAGCCAACCCCGACCAGCACCATCGGAATGGACAAAAGCTGCCCCATCGTCGCACCGCCGACAAGGAAGCCAAGCTGTTGATCGGGCTCGCGGAAGAATTCAACAATGATCCGCGAAATGCCATATCCGCCGACAAAGATACCACCAAGGATCCCCGGGTGATGGCGCACGAACGCCTTGCGCGACAGAACAAACAGCACAACAAACAGGATCAGCCCTTCAAGAACCGCTTCATAAAGCTGGCTTGGATGGCGCGGCACCGGTCCGCCGTTGGGGAAGACAACACCCCATGCCACATCGGTCGCGCGCCCGTAAAGTTCGCCATTGATGAAATTGGCAATCCGGCCAAAGAACAAGCCGATCGGGGCGGCCACCGCCACCGCATCCAGGACTGCCATGGCTGAAATTCCGCGTTTTCTGGCAAACAGGATAATTGCCAGAATAACCCCCATGAACCCGCCATGGAACGCCATGCCCCCCTGCCAGACCTTAAGGATATTGACCGGGTTATCGAGGTAGTAATCCAGATTGTAAAACAGGATATAGCCAAGCCGCCCGCCAAGGATCACCCCCAATGTTGCCCAAAACAGCAAATCATCGACATCACGTTTGCTCATGATGTTGGGCGTTTTGGTGCAGTAATAGACGACGTATTTCCACCCCAGTAGCAAGCCTGCGATATAGGCCAGCGCATACCAGCGGATGGCAATCGGGCCGATGGAAATCGCAATCGGGTCTATCGCCGGGAAGGCAATGCTCAGCATCGGGGAAACTCCGGTTCACCTGGACGGTTTAAATGGTTGGACCAAATACAGTTCTGAAAGGTTCAGTCGGCACAGGCCAAATTCGCAGAGGACCAATTCGCAAAGGATCGCGGCAGCATCATGGCAACCTGCCCACATGCAATGCCCTTAGCGAAACGCATCCTCGGTCGCGAGGTAATCCTGAACATAGCGCCGCACCCCTTCTTCAAGCGACGTCATCTCTGCCCCATAACCTGCTGCGCGCAGCTTGCTCATGTTCGCTTCGGTGAAATACTGATATTTGTCGCGGATGGCTTCCGGGGTCGGCACAAACTTGATATCGGGCGTCTTGCCCATCGCCTCGAACACGGCAAGCGCAAGGTCCTTGAAGCTGCGCGCCTTGCCCGTGCCAATGTTAAACAGGTCGCTGACGTCCGGGTTGTCATAGAGCCACATGATGATATCGACCACATCGCCAACCCAGACAAAATCACGTAACTGGCCGCCATCTTCGTAATCAGGGTGATGCGATTTAAACAGCGTTGCGGTTTCCCCGGCTGAAAGCTTGTCAAAAAGCTGGGAGACCACCGAACGCATGCCGCCCTTGTGATATTCATTCGGGCCATAGACGTTAAAGAACTTCAATCCCGCATATTGTTTCGGACGGAACCCGTTCTGATCAAGAATACGGCGGAACCGGCGATCTGTGGCATGCTTAGACCAGCCATAAGCATTTAGCGGCGCAAGCTTTGCCATGTCAGCTTCATTGAAACTGTCATCAAAGCCCTGTTTGCCATCCCCGTATGTCGCCGCCGAGGATGCATAAATCAAACGTGCCGAATGGCGCGAACACCATTCCCAAAGCCATGTGGTCAGTTTCAGGTTATTGGCAACAATCTTGTCGGCATCGGTTTCCGTGGTCGCAGAAATTGCGCCCATGTGGAAAATCGCCTCGACATCACCGGAATGCTGCTCAAGGAATGCAGGCAGCTCATCGGGATGAACAATGTCGCGCAGGTTCCGCTTGGCAATGTTTTTCCACTTGATGCCATCGCGCAGGCGATCGACGACAACAATGTCGGTTTCGCCGCGCTCTTCAAGGGCGGCGACAATATTGGAACCGATAAATCCGGCACCACCGGTGACGATAAGCATGCATTCTCCTGACGGGCCCCGATTGTCCTGGGCCCCTGATCTTCTGTTCTGATGACTTTATAGGGCCGCCCCTGATCCGGGGCAAGAAAAGCAAACCAAAATAACGATATCGTCATCCCGCCATGTGACGCACCGCTTGCTCTATAACGATAAACGCCCATATTATGGCCAACAATAGATTCCAGAAAGCCGGAGACCATTATATGCAGATCAACAACCGCATTCTCGACGACCTGACCCGTGTCACCAATTCCGCATTGGGCACCATGACCGGCGTCAAAGGCGAGGTGGATGCCATGATCCGCCAGCAATTTGAAAAAATTCTGATGAATATGGATCTGGTGACCCGCGAAGAATACGACGTCGTCCATGATGTTGCGATCAGTGCCGCTGAACGCATTGACGCGCTCGAAGCCAAGATCGCCGATCTTGAAAAACGCGTTGCCGCCGCCGAAGCACCGAAAAAACCGGCTGCAAAACGCAGCACGGCCAAAGCAGCCCCGAAAACGGCTGAGAAAACGGCGGCAAAAAAAGACACCTGATCGGTGGATTAATCCCCACATAATAAAAATAGACCAAGGGCATTGGACCGGCATTGGGCTGGCAATGTGAAATTCATTGCTGCCCTGCGCCCCCGAACGGTTGAAACAATGCGTGCACCGGCATATAGTGCGCGCCCTTTCGCATATGCTTGAACAGGCTAGGTATAAATGAACGACCAATTGGAAGATATCGGCGACATCGGCGACGAAAATCCGTTGCTGCTTGTTGAAGATATCGCCCGCACCAACCAATGGCATCTGGAACGCCGCAGCTCTGACGAGGTGGTGGTAGAAATTCCGGCCCACTGGTGCACGTATCTGGTCTATTTCACCTGGCGTGACGATGCAGAAGCACTGCACATCGCCTGCTGCTTTGACCTGTTCGTTCCCGAACCCATCCGCCCGCGCATCTACGAGCTGGTTGCCAAATGCAACGAGCAACTCTGGATCGGGCACTTTGGCCTGTGGCTTGAAGAAAACATGCCGCTGTTTCGCCATACGCTTTTGTTTGGTGGCGATGTCCCGCCCATGGTCGAACAGTTCGAAGAACTGATCGAAATCGCGCTTTCGGAATGTGAACGCTTCTTCCCGGCCTTTAACTTTGTCCTTGGGCAGGGGAAATCCCCGGACGAAGCCCTGATGCATTCTATGCTTGAACCCGCCGGACAAGCATAGAAAACAAACATAAAGACAGGCCCGGCTTCACGCCAAATGTCACGCTGGGGCGCAAAAGCCACAAATACCTTCTTAGGCTCAGGACATAGGACGGCTTGATTGCCGTCCCTCGTCGTATCTGGCCTTGTCGTATCTGGCCTTGATGTGTTTGGCCTTGATGTATCTGGACACTTTTTTTCGCCATTCCCTGCAGCAGGGTAAAACCAAACAAACGCCTCAAATCGGGGCGTGGTCGATGCGTGAACAAAACAAAATCCGGCAAACCCCGCCCTTCTCAGGCAAAGCTTCCTTACGCACCGAAATCGGCCGGCATGGCGCGGGGCACGCAGCGCCCCCTTGCCCTCTGAGCTGACTTGACCCACCTTGAGAAGATCGCTACGGCATTGCATCAAGAATGTTGATCACCCCATGATCAACAAAACCCGATGGTTAAAGCGGAGCAGATTTTATGAATACGCGTCTTTTGCTGGTTGGCTGTGGCAAGATGGGCAGTGCCATGCTCGAAGGGTGGCTGGCCCGTGGGCTTGAAGCATCGAACGTCTTTATCGTCGAACAAGCCGAAACCGCTGAAAAGCTTGAAGCGAAATACGGTATCAATGGCGTTCCCGATATTGATCACATACGCGAAGACTTCATTCCGCAGGTTGTCCTGTTTGCCGTCAAGCCACAGGTCCTGCCCGACCTGATTGACGCCTATAAACCGATGGTGCGCGCCGAAACCGTGTTCCTGTCAGTTGCTGCGGGCAAAACCATCGACTTCTTCACAAGCCACCTTGGCGACACGGCGCGCATTGTGCGGTCCATGCCAAATACACCAGCCGCCGTCTCACGCGGCATGACCGTGATGTGCCCGACCGAAAATGTCAGCATCGCCCAGCGCGAAATGTGCGAAACCCTGCTTAAGACCGTCGGCATGGTGTCCTGGGTCGAAGACGAAAGCCTGATGGATGCTGTCACCGGCCTGTCTGGCAGCGGTCCTGCCTATATCTTCCATCTGGTCGAGGCCATGGCCCAGGCGGGTGAAGCCGCCGGTCTTCCTGCCGATCAGGCAATGATCCTTGCACGCCAGACCGTTGTTGGTGCAGGCTTCCTGCTTGATGCCAGCGAAGAAACCGCCGCCACCCTGCGTGAAAATGTCACAAGTCCGGGCGGCACAACCGCAGCCGCCCTTGATGTTCTGATGGATCAGAAAAATGGTCTGCCCGAACTCATGACCCGCGCGGTCGAAGCCGCACGAAATCGCTCCAGGGAACTGGCAGGCTAGGCCGGAACAAACGTACCAACATCTCAAGGAGGACGTCATGCCAACCAAAAAGGATATTTCCAATCTTCTGATTGATGCTGCCCTGAAACTGGCCGCAGAACGGAATTGGCCTGACGTCACCATGATCGATATCGCCCAGGCTGCCGGTGTCTCGGTTGCCGATTGCTATGATCATTGCAATGGCAAGGCAGACCTTCTGCGCCAGTTCGTCAAACGGGTCGACCGCGCAGTTCTGGATGATCTTGATACCGAAGACTTCAACGAACCCGGCCATGATCGCCTGATTGCCGTGATCATGGCCCGGTTCGACATGCTTTTGGAATATCGCCCTGCGCTTCGTTCGATCATTGCCGCACGGGGGGATATGGGACCAACCGATTCCCTGCGCGCGATCAAAAGCTATTTCGGGGCGATGCGCTGGATGCTTGAGGCGGCCGGTTTTCGCACCTCGGGCCTGCATGGCAGCATGCGGGTTGCCGGGATGACAGCGATCTATGCCAAAACCTTCCGTCATTGGCTGGATGACGACAGCAGCGACTTTGCCCCAACCATGGCCTATCTGGACCGCGAATTGTCACAGGCCGCCAATTGGGACCGTCAGGTTGAAAAGGGATTTGGCCGGGCATCGCGCATTTGCGGGAAAATAACGGATCGGTGCCGCGATTTTTCGATGAAAAAATCGCCAAAACACGATCACGATACCCCCATGGATAACACAGCCGAACATGGGGCCACGGGTGCGGCTGATCGCTAGGCTCAGGACCTATTACACTGATCTAACCGACAAAATTGCCTTGCACACCCAAGGTTATGTTTTCGACACAAAACATTAACCCAGAAGTTTTTGTGCAGTGCAAAATAATACTTGACGACAGGCATTCATTCCGGCATATTGCAGTTGAATTTGTGCGGCGCACAATAGCGCCTCATTCCATATCTGTTGCAATCAATGGAGTGCAAACCATGACCGCCGCAAAAAAGACAACCAACCCGTTCTTTGATCTCGACTTCACCAAGTACACTGCGGACTTCAAAATTCCGGGTGTTGACGTGAACGAAATGATGGCCTTCCAGCGTAAAAACGTGGAAGCCCTCACCAAAGCCAACAAGGTTGCCTTCGACGGTTTCCAGGCTGTCGCTCAGCGCCAGAGTGAAATCTTCAAAACGCTGCTGGATAAAGTTCAGACCCAGGGCAAAGATTTCACTGCTACTTCTGCTGACGACCCGATGGCTTCGGCTGCAAAACAGACCGAAGCTGCAAAAGCTGCTTATGAAGAAGCTCTTGCAAACGCCAAGGAACTGTCAGGTCTGGTAAGCAAGTCCCAGGAAGAAGCACTTTCGCTTCTGCAGACTCGCTTTACCGAATCGCTCGACGAATTCAAAGCTGTGATCGAAAAGAGCGCAGCCGCGAAGTAACAGCTTTGGCTGTTAAATTCCCGTGATCTACTTGATGGCAGGGCCTTTTGGTCCTGCCATTTTCTTTTGCGTATTTCCCTGTGGCCTGTCCCTGATTTTGCTCAAACTCCGAAATTCACATACCCAGGTTGCTTTGGGCTTATCAGGGGGATGTGATCTTACTAAGCTGCGCTCATAACAAGGAGACAGCTTCATGAGTGACGAAATCAGTTTTGATGATTTTCTAAAGGTCGATATCCGCGTCGGCACCGTGATTGATGCCCGGGAATTCCCCGAAGCCCGGCGCCCTGCGCTCAAACTCTGGGTCGATTTCGGACCGGATATCGGCACCCGGAAAACCTCGGCCCAGATCACCAAGCATTACACACCTGAAAAACTGATCGGTCGTCAGGTCGCCGGTGTCGTGAATTTCCCCAAAAAACAGGTCGGCCCGTTTATGTCCGAATTCCTGTGCCTTGGTTTTCCCGATGCAGATGACGACAAGGGCATCGTTCTGATCAAACCCGATCAGGACGTCCCCAACGGGTCGCGCCTGTTCTGATCAGCCTGCTGCCCGAAACAAAAAAGGGGCGCAGTCGGTGAACTGCGCCCCTTTCGGATGTCTTTACGTCGGTGATTATTTCTCGACGAACGCCTTTTCGATCACGAAGTGACCCGGCTCGTTCATATTGCCTTCCTTGCCACCCCAGTCGATCAGGAACTGGCGGGTATCGGCAATCATCTCCGGGTTGCCGCACAGCATGAACCGGTCATTCTCAAGACTGGGTTCAGGCAAACCAAGATCGGAATACAGCTTGCCCGACTTCATCAGCTCCGTGATGCGGCCCTGATTTTTGAATTCCTCACGGGTCACGGTCGGATAATACAGAAGCTTGTTCTGCACATCCTCGCCAAAGAATTCGTTGTTGGGCAATTCGCTGTGAATGAATTCCTGATAGGCCAACTCACGCACTTCGCGGCAGCCATGAACAAGAATGACCTTGTCATAACGCTCATAGGTCTCGTAATCGCGAATCACGCTCATGAACGGGGCAAGGCCGGTACCGGTCGACAGCAGCCACAGGTTCTTGCCCGGCAGCAGGTTGTCATGGATCAGCGTACCTGTCGGCTTGCGCCCGACCAAAATCTTGTCACCAACTTCGATGTGCTGCAAACGTGATGTCAGCGGACCGTTCGGCACCTTGATCGAGAAGAATTCAAGTTCTTCGTCATAGTTTGCACTGACCATCGAATAGGCGCGCAAAAGCGGCTTGCCTTCAACTTCGAGGCCGATCATCGCAAACTGACCATTGATGAATCGGAAGCCCGGATCACGGGTGGTTTTGAACGTGAAGAGGGTGTCAGTCCAATGATGAACATAGGTGACGGTTTCTTCATTTAAATTGCTGGCCATAACGCTACATCAATCCGTTTCGTCTGTCTGTGTGTGGAACCGTGGCGGGAAACACGGAGTATATATCCCGGCACGCATTCCATGCCAAGTTGTCGCGATTTAACATCAACCTGACGTATATCGCAAGGAAACAATCAAAATTTATTGTCAATTTGTGTTAATTACATAATTTTATGTAATTTTTGTGTGAAATAAAGCATATGCCAAAATCGCCAAACGCAATACTCACAGCTGATCGAACCGGGCCACACCCTTGATACAGCCCAGACCACATTCAAACAATGACACATCTCAATGCGCTGATATGCAGCAGGTTGCACTCCAGCAAAGCGTTTGATGTGGCGTGCTTTTATCGGGCTTTCTTCCTTGCTGGACATCTGCCTGCCTCTTAAGATCGCCGGACAACGACAAAAAACCAGACATCAGGAAACGCCATGTCCTCGCCCAAACAACTGACCACCGATTTCCAGCCCATTCCTCTGCCCCACTATCAGGAACATCCCGTGGCGGAAATGCGCGCCCGCGCACAGGCCTTTTACGATGACATCAAAACACGTCATACCGTCCGTGATTTCTCTGACCGTCCGGTGCCACGCGACATCATCGAAACCTGCATTCGCGCGGCTGGCACGGCCCCGAACGGCGCAAACCATCAACCATGGCATTTTTCTGCAATCAGCGACCCGGCGATGAAAACCAAAATCCGTCAGGCAGCAGAAGAAGAAGAACGCGCCTTTTACGAAGGCCGGGCCGGTGAAGAATGGCTCGAAGCCTTAAAACCGCTTGGTACTGATGACAGCAAACCGTTTCTCGAAACAGCACCTTGGCTAATCTGTATTTTTGGCGAACGCAAAAGCACATCGGCCGACGGCAAGCTGCGCAAGAACTATTACGTGCCCGAATCCGTCTCGATCGCGACGGGCTTTCTGATAGCCGCCCTGCACCGTGCCGGTCTGGCAACCCTGACCCATACACCAAACCCCATGAGCTTCCTGACCGACCTGTGTGGCCGCCCGGATCATAACAAGCCCTATATCCTGCTGGTGACCGGCTACCCGGCCCCGGATGCCACCATCCCGGCCCACGCGACCGAGAAAAAGGACCTGTCAGAAATCGCGACGTTTTTCTAAGCCAAGATCACTTTGCTCTATCGAAAAAGGCCCTGCAAATTGCGGGGCCTTTTCATTTTTCGGATCAGGTTGGCTTGGCTTAATGCCCGATCGGCAAAACCAGACGCACACGAAGCCCACCGCCCGGCGCATCTTCAAGCAAGACATCCCCACCATGACCGCGCGCTGAGTCACGCGCAATCGTCATGCCAAGCCCGACACCGCCGGTCGCCTGATTGCGTGACTCTTCAAGGCGGAAAAACGGCTTGAAGACTTCTTCGCGTTTGTCGGCAGGAATGCCCGGCCCATCATCATCAAAGACGATCTCGTAATCCTGTTCCCGACGCCCTGCACGCACCGACAGATTATTGGCATAGCGCCCGGCGTTGGACATGATGTTTGAAATGCAGCGCCGCAACGATTGGGCGCGCAGTTCCATTTCAAGACTGTCTTCAATATGAAGATCAATCTGCTGGCCGTCGCGCAAGGCTTCGCCGACCTGATCGGTCAGCAGCTTGCCGATGTCGGTCGGAACGGCTTTTTCGCCTTCTTCACCGCGTGCGAATGCCAGATAGGCATCCACCATGCGTTCCATATCAATCACATCCTGCTTTAAGGCATCGACGCCCGGCGATGATTGCTGCATCGCCAATTCAAGCTTCATGCGCGTCAAAGGTGTTCGCAAATCGTGCGATACCCCGGCCAGCAATGCAGTACGTTGCGAAAGATGCCGCCCGATGCGATCACGCATCGACAGGAACGATGTGGCCGCCATGCGCACCTCAGCAGCCCCTTCGGGCTTAAAGCTTTCAACATCCACTCCGCGTCCGAACTGATCGGCTGCCTTGGCAAGACGCCTGATCGGGCGCACCTGATTGCGCATAAAGATCACGGCAACGCCATACAGAATCAGGGCCGACCCGGCGATCCACATAAAGAAGATGTATGTCGTCGAATTATAAAGACGCTTGCGCGGCGCGATCATGGAAATCACGCCCTGTTTGAGCTGCACGCGAATTTCAAGCTGACGATCATCAAGCCCCAGATCAAAGAAGAACGGGCGCTCCAGGCGTTCATCAAGCGCGACAAACAGTTCTTCGGACACCAGACCAAACGGGGGTTCGGTGATCTGACGCTCAAGAATGGCATCCGGTTCATAAACGATATCAAGCTGCAGTCGGGTCCGTGCCGAATTCTGCAGCCAGCTATAATCTGTTTCGTTGGGATATTGCTCAAGATAATCGATGACAAAGGCCACATCCCCTGCCAGTCCGCGGCTGAGTTGCCGGGCCACCGTATCCCAGTGACGTTCAAAGAAGATCAGGACAGTGACGATCTGCAACAGCAGCATCGGCGTCATCAGAATCAGAAGCGACCGGCCCAAAAGCCCCGTCGGCATCAGTTTCTTGAACCATCCGTTTTGTTCGCTACCCACGTTGCTTAATCCCTGTCCGTTGTCATCGCCGGTTACTGATGGTCGTCACGTTCAGTCCGTATACAGGACATAGCCCCGACCACGCACTGTCTGCAAGTATCTTGGTTGCTTGGGATCATCTTCAAATTTTCGGCGCAGACGGGTGACCTGCACATCAATGCTGCGTGACGTGGTGCCATCAACGGCATTGCCCCCCATCATCGCCTGAAGATCTTCGCGCGACGTTGTCTGTCCCGTGCGCTTCACCAACGCAGATAACAGGGCCTGTTCGGCGGTAGTCAAATAGATATGCTCATCTCCGCGCTGCAAGATCATTCTTGCGGTATCAAAGCTGTACTGCCCAAAGGTTACATTGCTGTCGGTATCATCAGATGACGGGGTCTCTTCCACATCGGGCAGCTCCCCATACCGGCGCAGGATGGCTTCAATCCGAAGCACCAGTTCGCGGGGTTCAAACGGCTTTGCCAGATAATCATCAACGCCTGCTTCGAGTCCGGCGATGCGGTCTTCGGTTTCCGTAAGTGCTGTGAGCAGCAGGATCGGGACCCTTGATCCGTTTTCGCGCAGGTCACGCGCAAGATCGACGCCCTTTTCACCGGGCATCAAAACATCAAGCACGATCAAATCAAACTGCAATCCGGCAAGACTTGAACGGGCTTCAAGCGCATTACACGCCGCAGACACGCTAAAACCGTTCTCACCGAGATAGCGGGTCAGCAGATCACGCAATCGGTCGTCATCATCGACCACAAGCACATGTGGCTGATCAGCACCGGCCATTGAAATTTCCTAAACCACCGAACTCAATTTGGACCCAAGCCAATAATCTGGGCCCAAAATCTTTCAAAAGCGTAAGGACACGGGCGGCAAAATTATGGCATCGCAAGCGGTTGCGTTCCAAGCCCGCCCCCACCAATCGCCACGTCCTAGCCCGCACGCCGGCGTTGCCCGCCCGGACCGTCGTCTTCGAACCGTTTGCGGTCTTTTTCTTCCATCATGCCCATCATGACCTTGCGGAAACCTTCGACCGATTCCGCCCCGGCCTCGCGGTAGGCCGCCGCAATCAGCGCACGTTGCTTTTCGGTCAGTTCCCGTTCAAGCGCCTCGCCCTTTTCGGTCAGGGTCAGCAACCGCTGACGCCGGTCCTGCACACCGGTTTTCTGCTCGATAAAGCCTTCGCGCACCAATTGGCCCAGAACACGTGACAGGGACTGTTTGGTGATCTTGAGAATCGACAACAGGTCACTGACCGTAATGCCGGGGTTTCGGCTTACGAAATAAATGACCCGATGGTGGGCGCGACCGAAATTATATTGCGCAAGCATCTGGTCCGCGACCTCGGTGAAATCGCGGTAGGCATAGAACAGCAATTCAATGCCTTGTCTAAGCTCTTCTTCCCGCAGGAAAAGCGGATTGACCTTGCGTGTAGAGATATCTGCCATGCTTATCCGTTATGTCAGTTTTGTTGACACATTAATCTATGAATGTTACCCCGACCAGACAAATAAGGACATAAAGTTACGTCCCGGAACGTTCTTGAAATGGAATTTGGCAAATGACGACTCCAACCTTTGATAACCGCGATGGTTATATCTGGTATAATGGTGAACTTAAACCATGGCGTGAAAGCACTTTGCATGTGCTGAGCCATGCTGTCCATTATGGTAGCGCGGTGTTTGAAGGCGAACGTTCCTATAACGGCAAGGTTTTCAAGCTGGCCGAACATGGTGAACGCCTGATCAAGTCCGGCGAGATCCTTGATATGGAAATTCCCTATAGTGCTGCCGAACTTGACGATGCCGTCATCGAAACGCTTGCAGCCAACAACATCAACGAAGGCTATGTTCGCCGCATTGCCTGGCGCGGCAGTGAAATGATGGGTGTTTCCGCCCAGACCACGCGCATCAATGTCGCAATTGCCTGCTGGGAATGGCCAAGCTATTTCGCACCGGAAGAACGCCTCAAGGGCATTCGTCTTGATCTGTCGAAATGGGCCCGCCCGGCACCGAACACGGCCCCGACCAATGCCAAGGCATCCGGTCTTTACATGATCTGCACCCTGTCCAAGCACGAAGCCGAACGCAAAGGTTACGCCGATGCGCTGATGCTTGATTACCGCGGCCAGGTTGCCGAGGCGACCGGTGCGAACGTGTTCTTTATCAAGGATGGTCAGATCCACACACCGACCCCGGACTGTTTCCTCGATGGCATCACGCGCCGCACGGTGATTGGCCTTGCCAAGGCGCGCGGCTATGACGTGATCGAACGTGCGATCATGCCCGAAGAAATGGCCGATTTCGAAGAATGCTTCCTGACCGGCACAGCTGCGGAAGTTACCCCGGTGGCTGAAATTGGTCCATATACCTTCGCGCCTGGCGAGGTCTGCAAGGCCATGATGGAAGATTACATGGCGCTGGTGCGCGGCGAAAAAGCGGCTGTCGCGGCAGAGTAGCTATTTGACAATTTTTTTGAATAATCCGTGCGATTATTCAATTTCATTAAAAACACCCCGGCCAGATCAGGCCGGGGTGTTTTTCTTTGATTTTGTCTTGGGGCACTTTTTTCACCCGCCAAGGATGAAATCTGGCGCATGCATCCTCACATCATGGTAGCAGCACAAAAAACAACCCAAACCGGAACGCCACATGAACCATAGGATGGGTTCCTACGTTACCGTTACCATCAGCAGAACCAGCCCCCATACTGTTCTGACAATGACCCTGTTGTTTGTGCTTGTTGCTTTGGGCGCGGGGGCCGCAAATGCAGCAGACCCGATCGACATTCGCTTCCCTGTACGCGAAAGCGAACTGGACGCGGTTTTGTCCTGCCAGAATGACAGCAATCCGGATTGCCGATCCTGCCTTGCCAACCAAGGCAGCAACATTTCACTTGCACTGTATTCCATCCTGCAGAAATCCCTGACGGTCGGGGGGCTTGCCGCCAATGTGCAGGTCGTGCGGTCGCCCAACTCCGAACGCAGTCGCATGCTGGTCAGCAATGGCCTTGCCGACATCAAATCGGACTGGGACTTCAATATCGACGCAAATCCTTCGGTACTGAAATCCGCACCGTTCCTGCGCAGAGGAAAAGTCGAGAAAGGCATCTATGTCAGTCGTGACACATTCGCGCGCAGCAGCGATACCCCCATTACCAATGTCCATCAGATGCGTGCAGTATCCATCCGAAACTGGCGGCTGGATTGGGAAGTGCTTGAAAAACTTGCCCCAAGAAGCCTGACCAGTGCAGCAACCATCGAACAAATCTATGCCTTGATCAATGCAGGCCGGGCAGACTTCACCTTGCTTGAGTTTTCGGCCAACGGGCCCGATATGGTGCGTAACTATCGCGACATCCGGCTTTTCCCAATGCCAGGCGTCAAGGTGATCCTGCCAGCCAGCCAGCATTTCATGATTTCGCGCGATATCCCTGATGTGCAAAAGGTCATCGCCGCGCTAAATACCGGCATAGAAAAGCTGCATACCAACGGCTTTATTTACCAATGCCTGGTCAATAGCGGCGTCATCAATGAACAGGTCAAGGACTGGACGGCTCTTAATCCGCTTGCGGCGTCAATCGACGGGGAAGGCGTAAACGCGACCCAATAATCGCCGCGTCACTGGCGCAGCAACAGCCACAAGCACAGACGCGGTTTCGGGAAAACCCACACGCCTTTGCAGGGCCTTATCTAAATAGTATGAGGATTGAAACGCGCCTTTCGCAGGCCGTTCATGTCGTCGGATGAGTTGAAGCTGCGCCGGCCAGCCGTCCCACATGGCTGACCGACGCGGCTTCTTACTCCCCTCGCGGGAAGCGCTGTTTTTCTTCAACCTCGTTGAGATCCATGTGATTGCGCATATAGCGCTCAGACGCCTTTTGCAGCGGCTGGTAATCCCATGGGAAGTACGACCCGTTGCGCAGTGATTCATAGACAATCCAGCGCCGCGCCTGACTTTCACGAATGGCAGCATCAAACGCGTCCAAGTCCCAGCGCGCAGCACGCTGCGTGCGAAAGGCTTCAAGCTGATCGGCACAGGCCGGATCGGTTGCCAGATTGGTCAGTTCATCCGGGTCCGCGTCCAGATCAAAAAGCTGTTCGGGATCAAGCGTGCAATAGGTGTATTTCCACTTGCCTTCGCGAATGCAAACCAGCGGGGCATAGGATCCCTCGGCGGCATATTCCATCAGGACCGGCTCAGAACGTGGCTTGCCATCCAGCATCGAACAGAGCGACACGCCATCGGTCCATGGCTGCACCTCGTCCATGGAAATGCCAGCGAGATCGGCCACGGTCGGGGTGACATCAAGGCTTGAAACCGGATCGGTATAAAGGCCCGGCGCAATCCCCGGCCCGGCCATCATCAAGGGCACGCGGGCCGAACCTTCGAAGAAGCTCATTTTAAACCACAGGCCGCGTTCACCCAGCATATCGCCATGGTCGGAAACAAAGATAATGATGGTGTTATCAAGCTGCCGGGTGGTTTCAAGCACCTCAAGAATCTGACCGACCTTTTCATCAATATAGGAAATATTGGCAAAATAGGCCTGACGCGAACGACGGACATTTTCATCGGTGATGTCAAAGGCCGTATGGTCGCTTGCTTCCATCAGGCGTTTTGAATGCGGGTCCTGATCATCAAACTCAAACGGTGCGACCCTGGGGGCAAGTTCAGGGCAGTCTTCATACAGATCCCAGAATTTCTTGCGCGCCACATATGGATCGTGCGGATGGGTAAAGCTGACCGTCAAACACCACGGACGGTCATCATGGCCGCGTGACAGGTCATAAAGCTTGTGGGTCGCGTTATAGGCAACCTCGTCGTCATATTCCATCTGATTGGAAATCTCGGCCACCCCGGCCCCGGTGACAGACCCCAGATTGTGATACCACCAGTCAATGCGTTCGCCCGGTTTGCGATAATCCGGGGTCCAGCCGAAATCAGCGGGATAAATATCGGTGGTCAGGCGTTCTTCAAACCCGTGCAACTGGTCAGGCCCGACAAAATGCATCTTGCCCGACAGACAAGTGTAATACCCCGCACGACGCAGATGATGCGCATAGGTCGGGATGTCAGAACTAAACTCGGCCGCGTTGTCATAAACCCGCGTGCGGTTGGGCAGTTGCCCCGCCATAAAAGACGCCCGTCCCGGCGCGCAAAGTGGTGAGCCTGTATAGCAATTGCGGAAACGCGCAGAACGTTCGGCGAGCTTGCGCAAATGCGGCGTATGCAAGAAATCGGCGGGACCATCCGGAAACAGCGTACCATTAAGCTGATCTGCCATCAGGATGAGGATATTGGGGGACGTCATTTGGTCATGCACTCCTTCAAAGGATGCACCCCACCCGTCACCGCCGTTGCAGCATCAGCAAAGGAACATCCCGTGGTCTTTTTGCGCGGATCAACTCAAGTGCGGCCCGCCCCTTTTTGGTGTTTTTATTAGGGACGTATTGTTATTCCGCTTGACGTTGAACGCGTGGCATACATTAAATTCATAAATCAAACTCCAAAGAAACCCGGTGTTTTTTAATCAACTCCATAAAGAATTTTTATGATGCAAAGACCGCTGGACATTGGTTGGCTGAGAATTTTTGAAGCGGTCGGACGGCTTGGCAGTTTGACGCGGGCGGCCAATGAACTTGGCCTGAGCCAACCTGCCGTGACCTATCAGATCAAGCGGGTCGAAGATCAGTTGGGGGTATCGCTGTTACATCGCTCGCAAAGTGGCAGTCGATTAAGTGACGCCGGTGAGATTTTGTTTGAAGCGGTTCAGGCCAGTGTCGAGGGTATCGACAAAGCCGTGCGCGATACCCGACGCACCACACAGGATCATGCCGTTCGGATTTTTACCGATTTCGGGTTTGCCGCATTCTGGCTGATGCCCCGTGTTACGGGCTTCAGGCGGCTTCATCCCGAGGCGGAAGTCCATATCATCGCATCGCAAAGCCTTGATGATGCGATGGCACGCGAAACCGATGCGGCCATGCTGTTCGGGGCGGCCGACGATTTCCCCGAGACTGCAAAGCTTCTGATCCCAGAGCGCGTCGTGCCGGTCTGCACGCCGGGTTTTCTGGAACGGTTCGGGCCATTTGACAACCCGGAAGACTTTGCACGCGCGCCGTTACTGCATCTTGAAGTGGACGGAAAATCACGCTGGCTGACATGGGAAAACTGGCTTGCCGATCACGGGATTGACCGCAAACCGGCCCAAGGCGACCTTGGCCTGAATACATATGGCTTTGTCATTCAGGCGGCCCTTGCCGAACAGGGGGTTGCGTTAGGCTGGCGGGGGTTGGTCGACCATCACCTTGAACAAGGATCGCTCGTGGCAATTGGACCGGAAGTCTCGCGCAGGGATCGGGGATACTGGGTTGTTCCCAGCCCGGCAGTCAGCACGACAACCACGACGCTTTTGAACTGGTTGATCAACGAGACCTGAGCACCTTGGGGCCAACGGCACCATAATTCTTTTGCTGCATCAAGGCGCAAAGGTCTTTTACACTGACCATTACACACGATTTCAATCGCATGGGGGAATTCTGATGTCTGAACATGGCTATAACAGTGGTCGGCTGAACTTGCCGTTTGTTGGCATATCAACCTTTTCAAAAAGCCCCTATGTCGAAAACTGGGATGCGATTGATGCTGATGTCGCCGTCATGGGCGCACCGTTTGATTTCGGCACCCAGTGGCGGGCGGGTGCGCGGTTTGGGCCGCGTGGCATTCGTGAGGCATCGACGTTGTTTGCCTTTGGCCATGCCGGGGCCTATGACCATGAAGATGATGTGACCTATCTTGAAGGGGTCCGGATGGTCGATATTGGGGATGCCGATATCATTCATACCGACACGATCAACAGCCACGCCAATATCGAATTTGGCGTGCGCAAGATTTTGGCAGCCGGCGCCCTGCCCGTGGTGCTGGGCGGTGATCATTCGATCAACATTCCCTGCATCAATGCGTTTTCCGACGAAGAACCGGTACATGTGGTGCAAATTGATGCCCATCTGGATTTCGTTGATGAACGCCACGGGGTGCGCAATGGCCATGGCAACCCGATGCGCAGGGCCATTGAAAAGCCGTGGGTCACGGGCATGACCCAACTTGGCATTCGCAATGTGTCCTCGACCGCCAAGGAGGGCTATGACTATGCCCGTGAACAAGGTTCCGACATTTTATCCGTGCGACAAGTGCGTGCTCTTGGTGTCGAGGGCGTGCTTGACCGTATTCCGGCCGGAAAGCGATATTACCTGACGATTGATATTGACGGGTTTGATCCGTCGATTGCGCCGGGTACGGGCACGCCAAGCCACGGCGGATTTCTGTATTATGACGTGCTGGAAATCATCGCAGGCCTTGCCAAGCGCGGCGATATTGTTGGCATTGATCTGGTGGAGGTCGCACCCGACTATGACCAGACCGGATCGACCGCCATTCTGGCCGCCCAGATATTGCTTAACACCATCGGGCGAATTTTTGTGGCGCGGAAGTAGAGGTTAGCCCGAAGAGCCCGCTGGGCGAGATCCCCGCCTTCGCGGGGATGACGGTGTAAGGCGTTACGGCCAGTTGGCTTCGGGTGGAAGTGACATCAGGATGGCTTCGGTATTGCCGCCGGTCATGAGGCCAAAGCGCGTACCGCGATCATGGAGCAGGTTGAACTCGACATAGCGGCCGCGCTTGATCAGTTGGGCGCGGCGGTCGTCATCAGACCAATCCTTGTTGTAGTGGCGCTTGACCAGTTCGGGATAAATATCGCGAAAGGCGCGGCCGACATCCTGGGTAAAGGCAAAGTCCGCATCCCAGTCTGCATCAAGATAATCATAGAAAATCCCGCCAACACCGCGCGGCTCACCCCGGTGCGGTAGCCAGAAATATTCATCGCACCATTTTTTGAACCGGTCGTAATAGTCATCATTATGGGCATCACAGGTGGCCTTGAGAGCCCCATGGAAATCAGCGGTGTCTTGATCCTTGGGGAAAACCGGGGTCAGATCTGCCCCACCGCCAAACCATGCCTTGGTGGTGACGATATGGCGGGTGTTCATGTGGACGGCCGGAACATGGGGCGAGCATGGATGGGCGACCAGTGAAATTCCCGCAGCCCAGAAGTTGGGGTTTTCATCGGCACCGGGGATTTCCTTGCGGAATTTTTCGGAAAATTCGCCGTGTACGGTGGAAATATTCACCCCGACCTTTTCGAACACCCGGCCCTTCATGACCGACATTTCGCCGCCCCCTTCATCGGTGCCGCGTTCCCATGTGGTGCGTTCAAACCGCCCGGCAGGGCGATCGGCCAGCGGGCCTTCGTAACTGTCTTCGAGGGCCTCGTAACTGGCACAGATGTCATCACGCAATTGACGGAACCAGTCCCGGGCGGTTTGTTTGCGCCGGGCAATCACGGCATCGTCGACCTTATGGTCCGGGCCCGTTTTCATTGCCTTTTTGGCAGCAGTCTTTGCGTCCGTCATTGCGTCACTCATCTGGTTCATTTACTCGGTTGGCTTGGTTTCAAGCTTCGTTTCCGGGCCTGAAGGAAAGCCGTTCGTCTGTCTGAGCGCTTCGCCCAGTGTCATTGCCGTTGCCATTGCCACGTTAAGCGAACGCATTTCCGGCTGCATGGGGATGACCACACGCGCATCGACATAGTCATGCACCTGATCGGGGACACCCTTGCTTTCCGATCCCAGCATCAGAATGTCATCTGCGCGGAATTCGAAATCACAATACGGTTCGGCCCCCTTTGTTGTCAGCAGCACAAGCCTGCCTGGAAGCGTTGCGTTTTCACGCGCCTCGACAAAGGCCCGCCAATCGGCATGGCGTATATAATCGGCTTTGCCCAGATAATCCATACCGGCGCGTTTCAGTGCTGCTGAGGTCAGCAGAAATCCGCACGGCTCGATGATATCGACAGGCAGGCCAAAGCAGGCGGCCATGCGCAGGATGGTGCCGGTGTTTTGCGGGATATCGGGTTCAAACAAACAAATTCGCATGAGTTCTTTAGGGGCTGTTGATAATCAGGATGTCGCTGCGGCGGGATCGTATTTTTCCAAAGGGATTGCCGCCCAAGGGCGCGAACTCGCGTCCCTCGTCCTTGAATATGCCGAGCATGTCCTACGTCCTCAATCCTAATTTCGCACCCTTGGGCGACAACCACGACGGCACCCTGATTATCAACTGCCCCTAGAATCGTTGGGAATGCAATGTCGAATCATATCGGCACAGACAGATAATTACCCGTTAATACCCCTATTAGACTTTTTTGGAATATCAAAAGCGAAAGCCGCAACCCGTTGGTTGATAAAGGGCCGAATACCGGCAAATACACTAGGTTTTACCGAATTGTGCAGTGCGAAACCGGTTAATCTTATTGAATGCAAACAAATTGCAACTCCAAGTTCTCCTTAACAAACCGAATTTTTGTTAGTATACGGAGCGTCAAACAGGCCTAAAGGCTTTTGGCAGCAAGATTGTTTGATTTTCTTCAAGGGAAATTAAACATGGTTGGCCTAAGCTTTGGTTTGGGCATTCCGCATGCCTGTTTTGGGGGCAGAAAGAGGGATTAATTATGTCGCAAACGGTGCATTCTTCCGGCGAACACCAGCCGGACGAGAACCGCAGGGATTTCCTGACCATGGCGACCACAGCAGTCGGCGCAGTTGGCGTTGGTTGTGCGTTGTTGCCGTTCGTGGACAGCATGAACCCGTCCAAGGACGTTCTCGCACTTGCCTCGGTTGAGGTTAATCTGTCCAACATCCCGGTTGGACAGGCAGTTAAAGTTATGTGGCGAGGCAAACCTGTCTTCATCCGCCATCGTACCGAACGCGAAATCAATGAGGCCAACGAGGTCGCATTGAACGAACTCGTCGATCCGCAATCGGATGACGCGCGTGTCACGAAAAAAGAATGGCTGATTGTTGTCGGCGTCTGCACCCATCTGGGCTGCATCCCGACGGGCACGGCCACAGGCGAAACCCGTGGTGATTTTGATGGCTGGTACTGTCCATGCCATGGCTCGCACTATGATACGTCGGGCCGTATCCGCCGCGGCCCCGCGCCGTTGAACCTTGTCGTGCCGGAATATGAGTTCCTCACCGACACTTCGGTCCGGATCGGGTAAGGAGCAGGTAGATGAGCGCACCTCAGTGGAATAATAAAGTGGTAAAATGGGTCGATGACCGTCTTCCGGTCATCTCCATGTTGCACCACTCTGCATATGAATATCCGACCCCGAAAAACCTGTCCTATATGTGGAACTTCGGTTCCCTGGCCGGGTTTGTTCTGGTGACGATGATCCTCTCCGGGATTTTCCTGGTGATGAACTACACCCCGCACACCAGCATGGCGTTCGAATCCGTTGAACGCATCATGCGTGATGTGAACTATGGCTGGTTGATCCGCTATATCCATATGAACGGCGCTTCGATGTTCTTCATCGTTGTCTTCCTTCATATGTTCCGTGGCCTGTATTACGGGTCATACAAGGCACCGCGCGAAATGCTGTGGTGGATCGGTATCCTGATCTTGCTTGCGATGATGGCCACCGCATTCATGGGCTATGTCCTGCCGTGGGGCCAGATGTCATTCTGGGGGGCGACGGTTATTACCAACCTGTTTTCCGCCTTCCCGATCATTGGTGATCCTCTGGTGACCTGGCTTTGGGGTGGTTTCTCGGTTGATAATCCGACGCTGAACCGGTTCTTCTCGCTGCACTATCTGATGCCGTTCGTCATTCTGGGCCTTGTTGTCCTGCATGTCTGGGCGCTGCATAGTGTACGTTCGAACAACCCGACCGGTGTGGAAATCAAATCGCCGCAAGACAGCATTCCGTTCCATCCTTATTACACCATCAAGGATTTGTACGGTCTGGGCGTGTTCCTGATCTTCTTCTCGGCGTTTGTGTTCTTTGCACCGGATTATCTGGGGCACCCGGACAACTACATCCCGGCGAACCCGCTGGTCACACCGCCGCACATCGTGCCGGAATGGTACTTCCTGCCGTTCTATGCGATCCTGCGTTCGATCGATTTCTCTCTGTTTGGAATTCCGGCAAAGCTGCTTGGTGTCCTGGCGATGTTTGCATCGATCGTGATCCTGTTCGTCATTCCGTGGCTTGATACCTCCAAGGTGCGCAGCTCGAAATTCCGTCCGGTGTACAAATGGTTCTTCTGGCTGTTTGTCATCGATACCTTCATCCTCGGCTATTGCGGGGCGAAGGCACCTGATGACTACTTCCTGGGTATTCCGGGTCTGAAAGTCATCGTGATGGGGCAGCTTTCAACGCTGTATTATTTCGCGCACTTCCTTGTGGTCATGCCTTTGGTTGGAAAAATGGAACGAACCAAACCGCTTCCTGCAAGCATCAGCGAATCTGTTTTGAAGGAGGGTGCAAATGCGTAAGTTCGCACTGACCGCAATTGCGACCGCCTTCGCGGTAACCGCATTCACTGGTGGAACTGCCAAGGCAGCCGGGGACTCCCCGGTGCCGCCGGCACAAGAATGGAGCTGGCAGGGCCTGTTTGGCACCTATGATCGTGCCCAGCTGCAGCGTGGCTTCCAGGTCTTCAAAAACGTTTGTGCCGGCTGTCACAGCCTGCGCTTCATTGCCTTCCGTAACCTTGAAGGCATTGGGTTTAACGAAGACCAGATCAAGGCGATCGCGGCCGAGTATGACATCGAAGATGGCCCGAATGACGATGGTGACATGTTCGACCGTCCGGGTATTGCGGCTGATTACTTCCCGTCCCCGTTCCCGAACGAAAAAGCTGCGGCTGCTTCGAACGGTGGCGCGATTCCGCCGGATCTGTCCTTGATGAACAAGGCCCGCGTGAATGGCCCGGATTATGTCTTCGGCCTGTTGACCGGCTATGAGGACGAAGCACCGGAAGGTTTCGACCTTGCGGACGGGAAATACTACAACCACTATTTCCCGGGTCATCAGATTGCCATGGCACCGCCGCTTTATGATGAAGCGGTCGAATACACCGATGGCACGCCGGCAACCGTCGAGCAGCATGCGCGTGACATCACCGCATTCCTGAACTGGACGGCACAGCCGGAACTTGAAGAACGCAAGGCACTGGGCATGAAAGTGATCCTGTTCCTGATCGTTCTAACCGCCATGCTTTATGCGGTGAAACGCAAAATCTGGCGCGACGTCGAACACTAGGACTTCACGCTCAGACCACGATTTGGAAAACAGGCCGCCTTCGGGTGGCCTGTTTTTTATGCACGGTTTTCAGTAGGAGAAATAGGAAACGACCAGACGGTCGATCTCGCCGCTGTTGCGCATGTCGCGCAATACATCATCAAGCGCATCGGCAAATTGATCGCGATAGGGCCAATTGCCATCCGGGTCGGGGCCAAAGGCGACGTAACCGAATTCATGGCCGATGATCGCGACCTCGTTAAACAGGCGTGCGGTGTCTTTATCAACAGCCAGTTCACGCATGCCTGCGAGTATCGCCATGCGTTCATTGACATAGCAATCCACCCTGCCCGCCATCAGCAGACGCAGATTGCTGGCTGTGGTGTTGGCTTCTTCAAGGGAAATGTCCCCCGCATCAACCATGGCAAAAAATTCATCCCCGGCCAGAAGGTAGCCCGCATTATTGGTAAAGCGCGCCCCTTTGAAATCATCGGGGAAGACATTCAGCAGGTTGCTTTGTGCATAATCCTTGCTGCACATCACCACCACCGTTTCGCGCAAGATTGGGATGGAATAACGTTCAACCCATTCACGATCCTTGCGCTTATAGGGCGGGAAAAATCCCATCACCTTGCCATCTTCAAGCAGGTCCATCCCGCGCCGGAACGGCACATTGACCAGATCCAGACGATAGCCGGGCATCCTGTCAAACGCTTCTTGCAGGATGCGGACATAGATACCGTCAGGCGTATCACCATCGAGAAACGCATAGGGTGCGTTGCTGTCTTCGGCATAAAGCGTGATGGTGACGGGTGTGTTGCTGCCCTGCAAAGATTGTGCGGCCACGTCAAACGCCCCGCCGATGACATGCCCGACCAGCATGCAGCCCATAAACCTGACAGTATTGCGCAACGTGGATTTGAGGTTCATGGCCTTATTATGCAGGCAATCGCAGGGGGTCTGTCAAATGGCTTGGCGTAACAATTGATGTCAGCTCAGTCGGGCCGTTCAGACGACCTATCACATGATGGGGACTCCAGATCCCCGGATTGCCGGGCCTGCTGATGGGCCGTGCAGGCATGTTTGCTTGAATGGGGGCGGTTGCCCTCTGCCGGGCGCAAGGGGGGGACCGTTACCGGAATATGGACAAGGCGTCTTTTGCGCGACGGGGTGCCGGAACTGGCATAAAGCTGCTTGCCGGCCTCGACAATCGAGACACCGGCAAAGGCCTTGAACAGGCGCGATCCGATGTTTTCGAACACCTGCGACCAGCGCAAAAGCAGCCGCCTGCGGGTGGGCGGCATGAAAAGTGCGCGGCTGTGCTGAACAGGCAGGAACATGTTTTCGCGCATCAGGTTTTGCAACTGTGACACGCTATAGGGATGGCCAAAGCCAAATGGCGTTTTTTCCGACCAGGACCAAAGCGAGCTTCGGTTTGGCGTTACCACGACAATCCGGCCATTGGGGGTTAGCACCCGCCAGCATTCGCGCATCAGTCGCCGCATGGAATCGGAATGTTCCACCAGATGCACCAGAAGAATGCGGTCCACCGAACTATCGGGCAGCGGCAGCATGGTTTCTTCGGTCAGGGCGACATGGTTGGTTTCGCCCGCGGGCCAATGCACGCAGCCCTGGCGCGCGGGCATGAATGCCATGACGCGCTCTGCCTCGCCAATAAACGGGCGCAGATAAGGCGTGGCATAGCCAAAGCCCAGCACACGCATGCCCCGTACATCCGACCACATGACGCGCAAACGCCTGCGGATCAGTCGGCGGGCGGCTTGCCCGAGGCTGCTGGCATAAAAACGGTGAAGATCAACGACATCCTGACGCATGGCACCAGCCTAACATTCCGATTGCGGGACGGGAATATTTTTGCGCAGGTTGCCTGCCCTGTTTTGCATGATTGTTTCAAGACAGGGGATGCTGATAGTCTGCTCGGCAACAATTCATTGCATTTTGAGGTACGCCATGGCTGCGGGCGAAGTGATCGTCATTCCGTGTCTTTCAGACAATTACACCTATCTTGTGCGCTGCCACCGCAGCGAGATGACCGCTATCATCGATCCGGGTGAAGCGGCACCTGTAATCGCCGAGCTGGAAGAACGCGACTGGTCGCTTGATCTGCTGATCAACACCCATCACCACCATGACCATATTGGCGGCAATGCAGAGCTGATTAAGGAATATGGTGCAAAGCTTCTGGGCCCTGGCGCCGAAACCGCGCGCATTCCTGACATGGATGAAACCTGTGGGGAGGGTGATCAGGTCCTGATCGGGGAACTGGAAGGCCGGGTGTTTGATGTGCCGGGCCATACCAGCGGACATATCGCGTTTTATTTTCCGGCGATCACTGCATTGTTTTCCGGGGACAGCTTGTTTGCGCTGGGTTGTGGCCGGTTGTTTGAGGGCACACCGGAACAGATGTGGCATTCCTTGCAGAAATTTCGCAACCTGCCGCCCAGCACGCAGGTTTATTGCGGCCATGAATATACCCAGGCCAATGCGAAATTTGCCAAGACGATCGAACCGGACAACCCGATTTTGACCGCGCGCTGTCAGGACATTGACGGGCTTCGCGCACGTAACATTCCAACCATCCCATCGCGCATTGATGTCGAACTGGCAACCAATCCGTTCATGCGCGCCGATGAGCCGTCGGTCGCTGCGGCCCTTGGCATGAGTGGCAAAAGCCCGGTTGAGGTCTTCACCGAGATTCGCAAGCGCAAGGACAGTTTCTAGGAAACAATCGGCGGATCAGGCCATCTGTTTGAACAATACGTTCTGATCAAGCAGATAGCGCGAAAACAGTGGTAGACTTGCCGCACCAATTGCGCGTGCGGCACTGCCGACCCGGCCCTGTTCTATATGCGGGCGATCAATGCCCTGCAGGTCGAGTTCGTTTGTCGCCGCCCGGGTTGCCTCAACAATTCGCGCACATACATCGGCCGGGAAACCACCATCAACGATGACTGCTTCAAAATCGATGACCGAACACACCGAGGTAATCGCAAACGCCAAACTGCGCGCCGTGTGATTGACCCAAATATCAAGCATATCGCCCAGCTCGCCCCAATAGTCGGGATCGCGCCACAGATTGGCTGGATCGTGTCCTTCACGGGTCAGCATTTCTTCCAGAACAAAAATCGATGCCTGATCAATCAACTGACTGGGATGCCCGCTGCGCGATGATACCGGCATGGAACCAAATGCCCCGGCATTTCCCGTGCGTCCGGCGTACAGCGCCTGATTAAGAACAACGCCACCGCCGATAAAAGACCCGACAAAGAAATAGGCAAAATCAGTGTAGGTCGGCCCCAAACCAAAGACGAGCTCCGCCCCACAGGCCGCCGTCGCGTCGTTTTGCTGAAACACCGGAAACGGTACAATGGCGCCGATGGTTTCAATCAAATCAACTTCGCGCCAGGCATTCATGTCTTCAACCGGGGCACCGACTTCATCGACCCAGTTCCAAAGTTCAAACGGGGCCGCGATCCCGATCCCGGCAATTCGATCACGTTGATCACGGTTCAGCCCGGCAGTGATCTGTTTGACTGAGTCTGTCACGAACCGACAAATATGATCGGGGGTGGGATATTTATAGGCCTCTTTGACCGAAGCCCGGACCGTCCCGACAAAATCAAGCAGGATCAGTTCGGCAGTGCGTCGCCCGATCTTCAGACCAAAGGAGTAAACCCCATCAGGATTAAGCGCCATTGGCACTTTTGGTTTACCGACCTTGCCGCGCACTGGATCTCCGCGCATCAAGAGCCCGTCTTTTTCAAGGGCGCGCATAATCACCGACACTGTTTGCGCAGACAGCCCGGAAAGTCTTGCGATATCAGCCTTTGAAAGTCCGGCATTCCGGCGCACCAGCGACAGTACAAGACGTTCGTTATAGGCACGCACGCGCAACTGATTTGCCCCGCCGCCCGGATGTAACGGGCGGTTGCCCTGATCTTCCACCCCGGTTGGCTCCGGGCCAGTCGATATGGTGTCCATCATTTCGTCCTCCCATTCGGGATCTTTATTGCCCGATTACCATTAACTGTGACAGGAATAATTAATAAATCAATCGGATTTATTAATTGACAGTATCCCGTATTTGGTGTGTCCTGTGACCCAGACAGGTTAAAGGCCCAACAAAAAAATGCGCGCCACCGCCTGTTGGAAAACAAACATCGTCGGCTACCAATGCCGACTATTCAGGTTAAATCCTGGGAGGAAACACATGAAAAAGTCACTTCTTGGCGCCACCCTTGGTGCGCTTGCTCTAAGCCTTTCTGTCGCACCGAATACGGCGAAAGCCGATGAAATTGGTGCATGTCTGATCACCAAAACCGACATCAACCCGTTCTTTGTGAAAATGAAGGAAGGGGCATCTGCCAAGGCCGAAGAACTTGGCATCGATCTTTCGACCTTTGCAGGTAAAATTGACGGCGATCATGAAACACAGGTTCAGGCCATCGAATCGTGCATCGCATCGGGTGCCAAGGGCATCCTTCTGACCCCGTCCGACACCAAGGCCATCGTGCCCGTCGTCAAAAAGGCTCGTGACGCAGGCTTGATCGTCATTGCCCTTGATACCCCGCTTGAGCCGATTGATGCGGCAGACGCAACCTTTGCCACGGACAACTTCAAGGCCGGTGAATTGATTGGCCAGTGGGCCGCTGCCAAGCTTGGTGACGAGGCCGCGAACGCCAAAATTGCCTTGCTGGATCTGTCGCCGAGTGCACCGTCTGTTGACGTGCTGCGAGATCAGGGCTTCATGAAAGGATTTGGCATCGATATCAAGGACCCCAACAAGATCGGGGACGAGGATGACCCCCGGATCGTTGGCCATGACGTAACCAGCGGAAACGAAGAAGGCGGCCGTACCGCGATGGAAAACCTGATGCAGCGCGATCCAGACATCAATGTCGTCTATACGATCAACGAACCTGCCGCGGCAGGTGCCTATGAAGCCCTTAAATCCTTTGGCATGGAAGAAGGCGTTCTGATCGTATCGGTTGACGGTGGTTGCCCGGGTGTCGCCAACGTCAAGGACGGCGTCATTGGTGCGACTTCGCAGCAATATCCGTTGCTGATGGCGGCCAAAGGCATTGAGGCGATCAAAGCATGGGCCGATAGTGGTGAAAAGCCGCAGAACACCGAAGGCCTTAATTTCTACAACACCGGTGTAAACCTTGTGACCGACCAACCGGTAGATGGTGTGCCTTCCATCGATGTTGCCGAGGGCATGGATCGCTGCTGGGGCTAATGCTTAACTGATCCCGACCTGCTTCGAAGGAGGGCAGTTTTATTCCCTGCCCTCCTTGTCCCACTTTGCTTTATACTTGGTATGTCATCTGAACCTGCCATCAGAGCCGGGCAGATGGCGGTAAACGGGTCAGCAATACCTGATCCTGTTTTCGACCAGGCCCGGAGGAAACCATGAGCGAGACACAAAAATCGTCGCGCCAGAAACAGGAATTCGAGCAAACGCTTGAGTCCAGCGACAGCAACGTCGCCACGTTCGAACACAAACACCGTAGTCTTTTTGACAATGTGCAGCACTTCTTGCACGGAAACCCGACCATGGTTCCGGTGATTGTGCTGATAGTGTCCATCATCATTTTTGGCTTTGTTGCCGGCAGTAAATTCTTTTCACCCTTTAACCTGTCGCTGATCATGCAACAGGTGTCGATCATCGGTATTCTAGCAGCAGCGCAAAGCCTTGTGATCCTGACCGCAGGCATCGACCTTTCGGTGGGCGCAATCATGGTTCTGATGTCGGTCATAATGGGCCAGCTTGCCGTAACCATCGGCATTCCCGCCCCGCTTGCCATATTTGTCGGGTTTATCGGCGGGATCTGTGCCGGGGCTCTAAACGGGTTTTTGGTTACCCGGATCAAGCTGCCACCTTTTATCGTGACACTGGGCACGTGGAACATTTTCTTTGCGCTCAACCTTTGGCTTTCGGGCGCACAATCAATCCGCAGCCAGACGCTTGATGAAGTCGCACCGCTTTTGAAGTTTTTCGGCGAGAGCATTGCCATTGGCGGAGCAAGGATCACCTATGGTTCGATCCTGATGTTAGTGATTTTCGGAGCGCTTTGGTACATCCTTAATCACACCGGTTGGGGGCGGCATGTTTATGCAATCGGCGATGACAAGGAAGCCGCCGAGCTGTCCGGCATTCGGACCAACCGCACTCTCATCACGGTCTATGGTCTTGCCGGACTTGTCTGTGCCATTGGTGCATGGGCATCCATCGGGCGGGTTGGATCTGTCTCGCCGCAAAGTTTCCAGGAAGCCAATTTGCAGTCGATTACGGCTGTTGTGATTGGAGGCATTTCGCTGTTTGGGGGGCGTGGTTCGATCATCGGTCCATTGATCGGGGCATTGATCGTTGGCGTGTTTAACTCCGGTCTTCGCCTGGCGGGTGTGGATGTCCTGTGGCAGGTCTTTGCGATTGGCTGGCTGACCATTATCGCCGTCGCCATTGACCAGTGGATCAGAAAGGTGTCGTCATGAGCAACACACAACAACCTGTTCTCAAAGCGCGTGGGATCGTCAAACGCTACGGCCGGGTGACGGCTCTTGATCATGCTGATTTTGACCTTTATCCCGGCGAGGTTTTGGCGGTGATCGGTGACAACGGTGCAGGAAAATCATCCCTGATCAAGGCACTATCGGGGGCGGTCTCCATTGATGAAGGCAGCATCGAGCTTGACGGTGAACCGATTGGCTTCACATCACCGATGGAAGCCCGCGAAGCCGGTATTGAAACCGTTTATCAAAACCTGGCGCTATCGCCGGCACTTTCGATTGCTGACAACATGTTCATGGGCCGCGAGTTGCGCAAGAAAGGTTTCTTGGGCAAATACTTCGGTGCCCTTGATCACAAGGAAATGCAACGACAGGCGCGGGAAAAACTGACCGAACTTGGCCTGATGACCATTCAGAACATCAATCAGGCGGTTGAAACACTGTCAGGTGGACAGCGCCAAGGCGTTGCCGTTGCAAGGGCGGCGGCCTTTGGATCACGCGTGGTGATTATGGACGAGCCAACAGCAGCCCTTGGGGTTAAGGAAAGCCGTCGCGTACTGGATCTGATAGCCGATGTGAAGGCGCGCGGCATGCCGATTGTGCTGATTTCACATAACATGCCCCATGTGTTCGAGGTGGCGGACCGTATTCATGTGCATCGGTTGGGCAAACGGCTTTGCACGATCAAACCCGATGATTACAGCATGTCGGATGCGGTTGCCTTCATGACCGGTGCAAAGCAACCTCCCGGACAGGACGCAGTGGCGTAATGGAACGCCGAACCGCTGATCCACGCCAGACGGACACCCTATATTTATGACACCTGACATTGACGCACTGGCGAGCCGCATTCGTGCCAGACAAACTGACGATCAACGCATTCTTGTAGCGATCGTCGGGGCACCAGCATCGGGCAAGTCAACCTTGTCCGACCGGCTTTATCATCATCTGGGGGGTGATAAAGCCGGTGCTGCTGTTGTGCCAATGGACGGTTTTCACTTTGACGATGGCATCCTTAAGGAACGCGATCTTTTGCCGCTCAAGGGTGCGCCAAACACCTTTGATGTCGGCGGGTTGAAACGCACGCTGATGGCGCTTCGCGAAGACGGCGGGGAAGATATCTATGTCCCGCTGTTTGACCGGGAACTGGAAATTTCGCGCGGCTCGGCGCGAATGATTGCGCCCCGTCACAAGATCATCTTGGTCGAAGGCAATTACCTTCTTCTGGATCAGGCCCCGTGGGATCAGCTTCGTGATCTGTTTGATCTGTCGGTCTTTCTTGCCGTGCCAGAAGACGTTCTGCGGGTGCGCCTGATCAACCGTTGGCGCAGCTTTGGTTTCGATGATGCCACCGCCACCCAAAAGGCAGCAGCCAATGACCTGCCCAATGCCGCGACCGTCATTCACAAAAGCCGCCAAAGCGATATCACATTTAAAAACGGGTGATGAAATCCCCATCCACAAGGGTGGTTGCCAACCAGTCGACGACGGCACGCACATGGGGCAGATGACGCTTGTCCTGATGGATCAGCAACCAGACTTCGCGCCCATCAGGACGATAACCATCAAGGCGGCGCAGGAATTCAGCCCTTTCGCCCACACATAACGGCAACACGGCACAACAGGCATGGCCGGCCATCATGGCAACCATGATCGATGCCTGATTGGCATAACCGATTGTTGTTCGATGTGGAAAATGCCGGGCAAGCCATTGCTGTTCGGGTTTGTCCGCAAGGGAATCATCAAGATCAATCCAGGGCAGCGTTGCCGGATCAACGGCATCAGCAGACATGCCATCAAGATTACAATAAATACCAGATTCAAGATTGCCGATCCGGCGAATATGAAAGGCGCCGCCATCGGGCCGCGCAAGGCGAATGGCAATATCGGCTTCACGTTGGGGCAAGTTAAGATTGCGGTTGGCGCCAATCAGCTCAAGCGCAATTTCGGGATAGCGATGATGTAACGACGCCATATGCGGCGCGACGCAATTTTGCAAAATCGCCCCCACCCCGGTCAACCGAACAACGCCACCAACCGATAAGGCATTCGGATCTGCGACCGGCTCTTGCGCCAAGAAATCCAAAACGTTGCTTTGCATCTGAAGGGCTGTCTGCAACAGGGTTTGGGCGCGCGGCGTTGCGACAATCCCCGGGCCATCGCGGCGTAACACCGCATATCCGACCCTGTCTTCCAACCGGGCAATCCGCCGTGCCACTGTGGTCTGATTAACGCCAAGTTCGCGGGCAGCTGCACTCATGTTCCCGGATTGGCAAACATGGACCAACGTCCGCAACCCTTCCCAATCCAGCGACATCAACGATCCTTTCTCTGCATTTACGCAGAGGATAGTCGAATTACTGCCGATGGAAAATGCAAATTCGCAGATTGATAATGGGACATCACTTCAGACAAACCAAGGAAGCCCGATATGACTGCGAAAACCATTTTTGACCTTGCCGCCGCGTCGCTTACGACGGGAACCCCAAAAAATGCACCGCTTATCATCATTGATGCCCAGGAAGAATATCGCGACGGTAAATTGAAATTGTCCGGCCTGGCGCCCGCCCTTGCCAATATTCAGGATCTTTTGGCCCATTGGCGGGAAAATGACGGCACGGTCATTCATGTGCAGCATCATGCCACGGGTCTGTTTGATCCAACCGGCCCCTATGCCGCCATTATGCCCGAAGTTGCACCGCAAGGCAGCGAAGCCGTTCTGACCAAATCGGTCCCCAGTTCATTTGGCGGAACTGAACTTGAAAAACGGCTTGAGGACGGTGATTTCAAACATGTCGTGCTGACCGGCTTTATGACCCATGTCTGTGTTTCAACCACTGCCCGGGTCGCCAACGAAAAAGGATACGGGGTGACTGTCGTTTCAGACGCCACCGCAACACGCGACCTGCCCGATGCCATTAGCGGTAAAACCGTTCCGGCAGCCGATCTTCATCAACATGAACTGACCATGCTGGGCGATACCTTTGCCAAGATCGTAACGACCAAAGACGTTCTTGCCGCATAACCCGCCCAATTCCCCGCCAAATAAAAAACGCCCCGCATGTCTGGCGGGGCGTTTTGGTCCGGGTTCTGCGTGCTGAACGCAATCAGAACATATGCTGACCGCCATTGATTGACAGGCAGGAACCGGTGATGAAGCCGGAATTGGGGCCGCACAGATAGAGGATCGCTTGGGCGATTTCATCGGCTTCGCCCAATCGGCCGACCGGGATTTTCGCAACGATGCCTTCAAGCACCTTTTCCGGAACAGCGGCCACCATGTCGGTGTTGATGTAGCCAGGTGCAATGGTGTTCACCGTGACGCCCTTGCGCGCGACTTCCTGGGCAAGGGCCTTGGTAAAGCCATGCACACCGGCCTTGGCGGCGGAATAGTTGGTCTGGCCGAACTGACCGGCCTGCCCGTTGATCGAGGAAATGTTCACAACCCGGCCAAAGCCACGCGCACGCATGCCTTCAAGAACCGGTTTGGTCATGTAAAAGAGCGAGCTCAGATTGGTGTCGATCACCGCATTCCACTGATCGGTCTCCATCTTGTGCATGAAGCCGTCGCGGGTAATCCCCGCATTGTTGATCAGGATATCAATCGGGCCAACTTCGGACTCGACCTTGGCAAGACCGGCAGCACAGGCGTCCGGGTCGGCGACACTCCATTTATAAGCTGCGATACCTGTTTCATCGGTGAAGGCTTTGGCCGCCTCATCATTGCCAGCATAGTTTGCAACAACGGTGTATCCCGCGTCCTTGAGCGACAGGCTGATTGCCTTGCCGATACCGCGTGTGCCACCGGTTACCAGTGCTGTTTTTGTCATGGTCGCCTCCCTAAACTTCGTTCATCAAGCATATCTTCGTGACGATTTTCGTAGTTTGCCCTTCTACGACTAACGTAACTTTAATCCATAAATCCCATCATATAGGTAATTTTATTTCACCTCCATGATCTATGTCAGTTCAGTGGTTTAGTCTTTCGTCGCAGCGCAATATGCTCTGCCACAATGCAAACAGGGCATCCCCCATCAGGAGGACGCCCCGCAAGCCTAGAAATTCAGACGAAAGTTGCTGATTAGCGTTCGACGCACAGCGCAACCCCCATGCCACCACCGATGCAGAGCGTCGCCAGACCTTTTTTGGCATCGCGTTTCTGCATTTCATAGAGCAGCGTGGTAAAGACACGGGCACCTGATGCGCCAATCGGATGGCCAAGCGCAATCGCACCACCATTCACATTGACCTTGTCAGTATCCCAGCCCATATCGCGGTTTACCGCAATTGCCTGGGCAGCAAAGGCTTCGTTGGCTTCGATCAGGTCAAGATCAGATGCCGACCAGCCGGCCTTTTCAAGCGCCTTTTTCGATGCCGGGATCGGGCCAGAGCCCATGATCGCCGGATCAACACCGGCCGTTGCCCAGCTTTTGATCGTCGCAAGCGGGGTCAGGCCGCGTTTGGCAGCTTCATCAGCGGACATGACAACAAGGGCTGCTGCACCGTCATTGATGCCCGATGCATTGCCTGCGGTAACTGTGCCTTCCTTATCGAACGCCGGGCGCAGCTTGCCCATGCCTTCAACCGATGCGCCGTGACGCGGATATTCATCGGTATCAAAGACGATGTCGCCCTTGCGGTTCGCAATGGTGACAGCAGCGATTTCATCGTCAAAGCGACCTGATTTCTGGGCCGCTTCGGCCTTGTTCTGGGAACTTGCTGCGAAGGCATCCTGTTCTTCGCGTGAAATGCCCCATTTGTTGGCAATGTTTTCAGCGGTGTTGCCCATGTGATAGCCGTTAAAAGCGCACCACAGGCCATCCTTGATCATGGTATCGATGAATTTGACATCGCCCATCTTGTGCCCCGCGCGCAGATGCGCTGTATGCCCGGAAAGCGACATGTTTTCCTGACCACCAGCAACAACGATATTGGCATCACCGGTCATGATCTGTTGGGCGGCAAGGGCAACGGTGCGCAGCCCCGAACCACAGACCTGATTGATCAAAAATGCGGTTGCGCGATCAGAAATTCCTGCCCCCATGGCGGCCTGACGTGCCGGGTTCTGGCCCTGACCACCTGTCAGAACCTGACCGAGGATCACTTCGTCAACAGCGTCGCCTTCGACACCTGCGCGTTCCAGAGCGGCCTTGATGGCAACAGCACCCAGATCGTGGGCCGGCGTGTTCGCCAGCGTACCACTGAATGCGCCGATTGGTGTCCGTGCGGCACCTACAATTACGACGTCGGTCATGAGATCCTCCGATTAATCCTGATTACGTTTTCCCCGGATCGGGCAAAGTCTGTTTCGGGCCTTGCTCTGATCCAATGCTGATTTTATCGCACTGCAGCAAATTTCCAAGCACTGATCCTTACCACTTTCGGTCAGTCTCACTTTGCTAACTGAAACGGGAACAACATCCATGTCATTTAACAGGTCACACCATGAGTGTGTGCCTTAAAACCCTAGATCGCAAGCCCTGGTTCATCTTTTAGAACTTCTGTCACAATATAAGTGCGATACCAGACGATGTTGTCATCTACATCAAATAGCGTCTCACAAAGTTCGGTATATTCCGCCATATCGCGCATGTGCAGAACCAGTACCCCGCTGACTTCGCCGGTGACGATATAGCATTGCTGAACCACAGCAAGTTTGTGGACCTTGCGAATAAAGTCCTGACGATACTGGTTGCCGTGACGGTGAAATTCGAGATTGATGACGGCAACTAGTGGCCGTCCGATGTATG
>NZ_JRJE01000009.1 GCF_000763295.1 Thalassospira australica
TAAATTCAAACCGGTCCGTCGTCTCCAGGATGCACAGACTGTAGCGCCATAACGCTGCCCGCGCATCCCTTCCTACTGATCAACAATGTCAAAGAACTTTAAGGACCGAAGCCCCGTCCCGACCGCCCCGCGTCGCCGTTCTCGTTGGCGCCGCACTGCGTCGGTGGAGGCGGGTTATAGGGCCCACTCCCAAAACTGTCAAACCCTTTTTTGGAAAAAAACGACGGAAAAATCGTTTTTTGTGAATTTGTCCAAAACAAGCGGAAATCTGCCGAAATCAGACCATCACCCCTTGGTTGAGAAGCATGGAGCGTCACCTATCACCGAACCACCACCGCCCTTTCATGTTGCCCCACAACAGGGGAGCTTTGACAGCCCATTCGTCACGGCATAGAGGACACAAAACAACACATATATATAGACACTTTCATCCGGTCGCCGTCGGAGACCTCTGAAATGTCGCCTTGTTTCTCAGACCCAATAGAGGAATCGCCGCCAAACGTAGCTGCCTTGTTATTGCCATTCTCGGGTGGCAGATGATCGCCGCCCATCGGGATCAAAAGCACGAGAGTCCTTCAACGGTTCGTAAAGGAAATCGCGCCATTATACTGGTTTGGCATACACCTTTACCTGCGGTAATTCGCATTTCACATCGCTTGAGCTTTTATGTATAAGGTTTGAACCGATGTTGCCGTGAAGAGCAGCCGTGCGGGTAAACTGATTATTGGCTTTTAGGGGAGTTCTACGGCAATGGCCGGAAGAGACTTGGTTTCTATTGCGAGCGTGATGGTGATTCTGGGGGGAACAACCGGATATCTGCTATCGGATCATTATTCCAACGCTTCGGATACGGCCCTGTCCGCCAGCGCTGCCGAGAGCCATATGATGGACGGTGATGCAACCATCACCGAAACCGCCAGCATTCCAAATATTGAGCCGCGCCGTGAAACCGTGGTCCTGGAGCGCGGGTCCAACCTGATGGCGACCCTGACAGCGACGGGTCTTGAGCGTACGACCGCCTATAACGCGATTGAAGCGCTACGCGATGTCTATAATCCACGCAAGCTGCGCGCCGGTCAGGAATTTGATCTTGTTTATGCTGCCGCCCCGCATGAAGACAGCGAGTTCCTTGAACAGTTGAGCTTTCAGCCAGACCCGGAAACCATTGTATCGGTATCGCGCACCGACGAAGGCTTTGCCGCGTCTTCTGACAAAATTGATTTGACGACATCACAGAATGTTGCCTCGGGCACCATTGAGCAGAGCCTGTTTTTGGCTGCAGAGCGAAATGGTGTTCCGATCCCGGTTCTGATGGAGCTGATCGAGCTTTATTCCTATGAGGTTGACTTCCAGCGTGACATTCAGCCAGGCGACAGTTTCGAGATCATGTATCAGGAACTGGTTAATGATGCAGGCGAACTGGTTCGGTTCGGGAATGTGCTTTATGCCAGCATGACGCTGAGCGGTCATGAAGTCCGTTTGTATTCCTATACCGACAGCAAGGGTGAGACTGATTTCTATAATCAGAAGGGGGAATCTTATCGTCGTGCATTGATGCGGACCCCGATCAATGGCGCGCGCCTGTCGTCAGGGTATGGCAAGCGCAAGCACCCTATTCTTGGTTACACCAAGATGCATAAGGGCATCGACTTTGCCGCACCGACCGGAACCCCGATCTTTGCTGCCGGCAACGGGACGATTGCCAAGATTGGGCGCAATGGCGGATATGGCAATTACATCCTGATTCGTCACAATGATTCCTATGACACCGCCTATGCCCATATGAAGGGCTTTGCCAAAGGCCTGACCCAGGGATCGCGGGTTAAACAGGGCGACGTGATTGGCTATGTCGGCACGACAGGCCGTTCGACCGGACCGCACCTGCATTATGAAATCCTGAAGAACCATGCACAGGTCAACCCGATGAGAGTCAAAATGCCAAGTGGCAAGACGCTTAAGGGTGAGGAGCTGGACCGGTTCCTGGCCGATTCTGATATCTTACGCAAGCGCTATGCCGAGCTGTCGCTTGATAACAGAAAAATCGCCAGCGCCGAGTAAGGCCAAAGACAAAGACAACGACACATTCAAAACCCGCCCTTGTGGCGGGTTTTTTTTTCATACCGAAATTCCGGGGACAAGATCAAGCGCACCGCCCTTGCCCCGACGCATTGGGCACGGGCGGCAGGACCAAGCTTGGTTGCCTTGGTCGAAGTTGGGTTGCAGATAGAAGGAGTTGGGATCTGGAACAGCGTCGCAGAAGCTCAGGCTGCGTCGCGGTCAAATTGCAGCTTGGCCAGACGACCATAGAGTGGTGAGCTTTCAAGCAGCTCCTGATGGGTACCAATGGCAACCAGCTTGCCATCATCAATGACGGCAATCCGGTCCGCATGAAGGACCGTTGCCAGACGATGGGCAATCACAAGCGTGGTGCGTTCTGCCATGATGGTTTCAAGCGCCTTTTGCACCACCTGTTCGCTTTCCGCGTCGAGGGCACTGGTCGCTTCATCCAGCAGCAGGATCGAGGGGTTCCTCAAAATGGCACGTGCAATGGCGATACGTTGACGCTGCCCCCCCGAAAGGCGAACCCCCTTTTCACCAAGGAAGGTATCAAAGCCATCGGGCAAACGATCGAGAAATTCACTGGCGTGGCCAGCATCTGCTGCAGCACGCACTTCGGCATCAGTAGCATCCGGACGACCGTAGCGGATGTTGTCCCATGCATTTGCAGCAAAGATCACCGGGTCCTGTGCGACCAGGCCAATGCGTTCGCGCACAGTGACGGGATCGGCGGTGCGAATATCGACGCCGTCCACGCGAATTGTCCCACTGTCAGGATCATAGAACCGCAAAAGCAGCTGAAACACAGTGGTCTTGCCCGCCCCCGAAGGCCCGACAAGGGCGACGGTTTCGCCCGGCTTAACCGACAAATTAAGGCCTTCAAGCGCGGAACGATCCGGTCGTGCGGGATAATGGAAGGTTACGTCTTCGAAATCGACATGCCCCTGATGGGGAACCGGCAAGGCAACCGGGTTTTCCGGAGCCCTGATTTCAGGTTCTGTCGCCAGCAAGGCAACAAGACGTTCGGCAGCACCGGCCGCGCGTTGCAAATCACCGATCACTTCGCTGATCGCACCAACCGATCCCGCGACAACAACGGCATAGAAGACGAATGCAGAAAGTTCACCTGCGGAAATCGTACCATCAAGCACATCATGGCCACCAATCCACAGAATGGTGCCAACCGCGCCAAAGACCATGACAATCACAATGGCCGTCAGAAGCGCACGCGCCGAAATCCGGGCAACAGCGGTTTTGAACGCACTTTCGACATGGCCCTTAAAGCGGGTGCTTTCGATTTCCTCGTGGGTGTAGGCCTGAACCGTGCGCAGCGCATTCAGTGTTTCTTCGGAAAAGGCGCTGACATCGGCAACCCGATCCTGCGATTCCCGCGATAGTTTGCGGACACGACGTCCATAGCCAACAATCGGGATCACGACCAAGGGCACAACAAGCAAGACAAGGGCTGTGAGTTTGGGGCTGGTAATCGCCAGCATCGTCAGCCCGCCAACAAACATCAGGGCATTGCGAAGCGCGATAGACACGCTTGATCCAATGACAGCTTGCAGCAAGGTGGTGTCTGTTGTCAGCCTTGAAAGCACTTCGCCGGTACGAGTGACCTCGAAAAAGGCGGAATCAAGTCGGATGATATGACGATACACGGCCGCACGGATATCAGCGACAACCCGTTCCCCGATCCAGGAAACAAGGAAAAACCGCATATAGCTGGCACCTGCCAGCAAAAGGGTCACCGCGAACAGTACAAACAGGGCCCGATCCAGCAAAGCCCCGTCACCTTCGGCAAAGCCTTCGTCAACCAGCATGCGCAAGCCATTGCCAAGCGCAAGCACCGTGCCCGACGCTGTCACCAGCGCAATCAGCGCGCCAATAAGCTGCAAACGATATTTCGTGACAAAGGGAACGATCGCCCCAAGAGACGAAAGGTTCCGGCTGGTGTCACGATCAGAAAGCTTTGCAGAAGAAAGAGGTGTACGCGCCAAGGCACTTTATCCCGAATGCAGTGGGAACCACACGACCGACCAGAAGTCAGCCAAGATCAAGTTTGTTTCCGGTTTTCACCGCAAGATCCGCAGAAAGTTGATCATTGAGCGTGGTCGAGCCACGGGTAGACGTCCAGGTTTCGTTGTCTTCATCAAAATCATAATGGCTTGCACCGCTGACCGGCGAAGACAGCCATACCTGACGGTTCGGCCCATGCTTGTTGATGATGAATTGTTCACCCGAATCGAGTTCGATGGTCAAAATTCCTGACTGCAGATCGACTTCAAGGTCGTCACCCAGTACGTCATCAATAACATCCGATAGCGTTTCGATGGTTTCGTCAGCAATCTGATGGAAGCGGGTTTCCTCAAGGGCCACAGTCTTGTTCTCCGTCTGTCTTTGGGGGCCAAATGCCCCCGGCAAGGCGACAATCAATTGTTGGCGCACCATACTATATAAAGTGTGCTGTGCAAGTATGCATAAGAGCCCTTGCGAGAAAAGCTTGAAACCGAAGTCTGCTGCTGCTAAACGACCGCGAGATCGCTACTGCACTCCCCTCATTTGGCGTTAATCGGATAATTCCCGGTTACAGGGGTTGCGCGAGCCGATTTTTTACCTTATACACCGCGCTTCAAATTCCGGAGTGATAGGCGATGAAAAAAGATATCCATCCCGATTACCATGAAATCACCGTTCAGATGACTGACGGCAGCACCTTCACCACGCAGTCGACCTGGGGCAATCCGGGCGATGTGTTGAAGCTCGACATCGATCCGAAAAGCCACCCGGCTTGGACTGGTGTTCACCGTCTGCTGGACAGTGGCGGGCAGCTTGCGAAATTCAAAAAGCGCTTCGCTGGTTTCAATATCGGCAACTAAGCAAAAAACACATCCTTGTGTTTTGTGGGATCAGCGCCCGTCGCATCTTCTTGATGCCGCGGGCGTTTTTCTTTTGTGGCCTTGGGTTTTGAACAATTTGGCACAAGTGAAAGCGGTCGATGAAACCTGTGGTGGCTGGTATGCAGCATATCTGATGGTTATTTCGGCATTTTTTTGCCATAATCCCATTCGTTAGGATAAGGCAGCGCTGTTGATGCTGCCTGGACTTGCTTGTCAAGCATCATCAGGCTCTTAGATGAATCAAGTGGCTACGCGTAACCAGGTTAGTTATGAGGTCTATGTAAAAGACCGCTCAGGTCGTTGGCAGATCCACGGCCACTTTACCGGTGCGCAAAAAAAGCAAGCCGAAGAAGAAGCCAAACAGATTGAACGCGCCAATCACGTGTCGGGCGTGAAGGTCATTCGCGAGGTTTATAACCACGCAACCAACAGCTCCGACGAATATGTGGTTTATGAAACCCGTGGTCAGGGCAAACTGGAAAATACCAATCCCCAGGCCAAGCCAAAGCGTTCTTCTGCTGCCAAACCACAAGCAAAACCCCAAGCCCCCGCGCAAGCCCCGTCACGCGACGAGAAACCCGAACACAAGACGTCTGAGAAAGCGGCACCCGCGGCAAAGAAACCTGTCGCTGCGGGGAAATCAAACGCCCTGGCCGAAAGCCAGAGCCTTGTCGGCTTGGTCCTTAAGATGATGGTCGCCTTTTGTGTGGCAATTGCAATCGGGCTTGCCGCAATGCTGATTGCAGCCAAGGGGCTTGAACTGCTGCCGGGCATGGGCGTTAAAATCAGTCAGGGCTTTTTTGACAAAGCCAATTTCCTTTCCTTTACGATTGGCTTTTTGGCAAGCGTCGTGCCCATGCTGATGTCGCTGACCAAGAAATTCAAGGGCAGCGCAAGCAAGTCTTCAAGATCATACGCGCCGGTATCGCAGCCAAAGGCGCAACCACACGGCAAAAGACCGCCTGCTGGCCCATCAGACAATGGCAACGCCAAACGTAAATCTGCTGCTGAATTGGCCGCAGAGCTTGCCAATGACACGAACGATTCTGCTGACGACACTCCGTCATCTGAAGAAGAAAAAGAAAAACAGGAAGAGCTGTCAGAAGATCAGGAAGCCCCGATCGACGATACGCCTGACAAACCGCTGGTCGAAACCCGTGAAATGCGGGCCACACGCGATCAGATGAAGAACTTTATCACCGGTTCGATTGAGGCCATCCAACGTACTGTTCCAACGCTGGATGCTTATCACAAGTTTGGTGTTAATCTTTATGTGGCCGGCGCATGCGATGCATGTAGCGAGAAGAATGCCCTTGCTCAGAAAGATGGTCGAACCATCCTGCGTGATTGTATTTCTGCGCTTGGGGCCAACAAAAGCATGGCCGACACATTCTGCAAGAATGTTGACGACTATATCCTGGAGCCTAAATACAAGGATATGTATGGTGCCGGTCGACAATCGATGGATGCCTATATCAAGGATGAAAAAAGCATCATCACATCGGTTTCAAAAGCAATTGCAGACTGGAGCGAAAAGCCTGCAGCCGGAACACAAGGAGCAGCAGGCAAAAAGCTGCATGCCCTGATGTTTACCGATATTGTTGATTCAACCGCCAAAACCCAGGAACTGGGCGATCACGGCGCACAACAGATGGTGCATATTCATAACCAGATCGTGCGTACGGCCCTGATCAACAATTATGGCAAGGAAGTCAAACATATGGGGGATGGCATTATGGCCGTATTCCCCTCTTCTGGCAGTTCGGTCGAAGCCGCTATCGAGATTCAGAAGAACATGGTAGCGCATAACGCCAGTCAGGATATGAAATTCCAGATCCGGATCGGCATCAATGCCGGTGAAGCGATTGCCGAAGAAAACGACCTGTTTGGCAGCGTTGTGCAGCTTGCCGCCCGTGTTTGCGCCCAAGCAGGGGGTGACGAAACGCTGGTGTCAGACAACGTTAAAAAAACCTACAGCGGAAGCCGGGCCGCATTCGTGTCCAAAGGTACGCGACAGATGAAGGGCTTCTCGGAACCAATCGAGGTCTTCCAGGTACAAGCGCGCTCTTGATCGCGCCCTTTTGGTTTGCCTATAGAAGTATCCCTTAAAGCATCAACAGGCACATCACCGATTGGCTCATGCTCAGTTTCAGGCACATTTGCATGAACGTTACATCGCTGTATTGCTTGTCTGGAGAAGGTTAGCCTGATTATCCGTTGCAGCGCGCAGCGACCTGCAGTTCCATTCTGGCAGCCCGCATATAAAGCGCCTGTGCGCGCCCCATCAAATCAAGTAGTCCGGGCGAGAGAAAGCCACACGCTTCGTATCCGTCATCGGTGCACATTCGAATATCAATCATCAAGTCATTGATATCGATGGCCTCATCCCATTGAATTTCACCCTCTTCGACCGCACGCACGGAAAGAACCCACGCCATCGCCCGGATCAGACGTGTGGTCATACGCATTTCCTCGATACATTGGGCCACAGCTTCTCGTGTGTGTTTTTGTCTGTTCTGTCCACGATGCGCTGCTAAGTAGTTTCTCGCCTCGACAAGCAGGGTAAAGGCCTCATCGTAGGTCCGCGAGAAATGAACAACCGAGAAATTGCTATGATACGGTGTCGTGTCAGACGCCGGAGGATGCTCGTATGTCATCCTGAATATATTGGAAACCGGTGATGGTGCTTCAAGGCGCAAACTGCGCAAATAGAAAGACCGCCCACTTTCGGGGCGGCCTCACCTCAACCTGCTAAACTTGCCGGACTTTTTTTTGGTTTTGTTTTTGTTGTGGGCGAACTTTAGCCAGCGGTTCATAAGCGGTCAAGGCTATTAATGGCACAATTGTGACAATACGTATTAACCCGTACCACAATTATCCCACATTCCGGGTACATCGGGTTTTGACGACGCGACCGCCCCGCTTAAGATGCTGTGTAAAAACCAAAAAGAAAAAGAACCGCCCAAAAATGGGCGGCCCAGTTTAACAGGGAGGCATCGAAACATCACGTTCGACAAGGGGGTCAGTAAATGACCCTCTTACTCACATATAAGACGACAAGTTTAAATTTCAATTAACCCAAGGTTTAAAAAATTATCCTCACGTCTAGCTTATGGATAGTGTGCTTTATAGTGTGCCCTGAAGTCTGCTGTCTTCTGAATCAGCTTTTGAACAATGCTTCGGCGCCAGCAGCCACACCTTTGCGATGGGACAACGCCTCATCCACATGTTTAATTTCTCTCTCCAGTGCGGTGCGATAATCTTTAAGGCTATTGACCGACATCCCTTCGAGATTGCGCGGCAAGCCGAATTCACCGCCCTTGATGACAGCACCATCATCTTCTTCCACGATCATCCTCCATTCTTCAGGTCAGACTTTCCGTCATTGAAACACTGATAGACCCCAGATAGGTATAAAAACCAGTTTTCGCCAACGAGGTCACCATGTCCATTCCAGATTTACCTACCCACATGAACGCCATCGAAATCAAGAAACGGGATGACAGCCCCTATATGACTGTTGGTGAAATCGCATTGCCGGAATGTGGTCCGGATGATGTGCTGGTGCGGATTGCTGCGGCCGGGGTGAATCGCCCCGACCTGATGCAGGTTGCAGGTATGTATCCGCCCCCACCCGGCGCATCGGAAATTCCAGGGCTGGAATTGGCTGGCGAAGTGGTCATGGTCGGTGAAAACGTTCACAACTGGAAGTCTGGTGATACAGTCTGTGCGCTTGTGACCGGTGGCGGCTACGCGCAGTATGCGACCGTTCCGGCCGCACAGTGCCTTCCAGTCCCCAAAGGCCAAAGCATGGTGGATGCCGCAGGCCTGCCCGAAACCTTCTTTACGGTCTGGCACAATGTCTTTGACAAGGCGCAGCTACAGGCTGGCGAAACCTTTTTGGTTCACGGCGGAACGTCGGGTATCGGCACTACGGCCATACAACTTGCCAAGGCATTTGGTGCCAAAGTTATTGCCACCGCCGGCACGGATGAGAAATGTCAGGCCTGCCGTGAGCTGGGGGCAGATGTCGCGATCAACTACAAGACCCAGGACTTCGTCGACGAAGTCAAAACCGCAACCAACGGCAAGGGCGCCAATGTCATTCTTGATATGGTCGCAGGGGCCTACGTCAGCCGCAATTTCAAGGCCGCAGCGTTTGACGCACGCATCCTGATCATCGCATTTCTGCGCGGGCCCAAGGCCGAAACCAATTTTACACCGCTTTTGCTGAAACGCCTGACGCTGATGGGCTCAACATTGCGCGCCCAGCCTGTTGCAAACAAGGGTGCCATCGCAGATGCATTGCGTGAAAAAGTCTGGCCTCTGATCGAAGCAGGCAAGATTGCACCAGTCATTCACAAAACACTGCCGCTTGCACAGGCCGAAGACGCGCACGCCATATTGAAGGGTGGCGCGCACATCGGAAAAGTGATACTGGAAGTCGACTGATCGCGTATGGACGACGGTTTGATAGAATTTATCTGACCGATCCATGGCAACATGACTATGCTTGCGGTTCGAAAAGCAATATTCTTTTCGGAACGCCGCAACAGAGTGTTGCATTTACCCGCACATTGATCGAAAAGAACGCAATGGCGGGTCCGATGATGCGCAGCAACCTTTACGGTTGCCCTTGCTGCATTGCCGGACCACCAAAAGAGATTATATTCTGGGGCAGACATTCCCGTGCTTTTTGGGCCTTATACCCATTGCCGGTCTCCAGAGAGAAAGAAGGAAACAGGAGGAAATATGGCACAGCCCCTCATGCCCAAAGCAACCGCTGTATGGCTTATCGACAATACCGGCTTGTCGTTCCGGCAGATCGCCGCTTTTACCGAGCTGCACGAACTTGAAATTCAGGCAATCGCCGATGGCGATGTCGGACAAGGCATTGTTGGCCTCGACCCGGTTGCCAATGGTCAGCTAACGCAGGACGAGATTGCACGCTGCGAAAAAGATCCGCGCGAACTGCTGAAAATGGCAAAAACCGACCTGCCCCGCCCGCGCGCGCAGTCCAAAGGTGCCCGTTACACCCCGGTTTCAAAGCGCCAGGATCGCCCGAATGCGATTGCTTGGCTGCTCAAACATCACCCGGAACTTTCCGATGCACAGGTTTGCAAGCTGATTGGTACCACCAAGGATACCATTGGCAAAATCCGTGACCGTACGCACTGGAACTCGGCAAACCTTGCACCGCGCAACCCGGTTACCATGGGTCTTTGCACCGAACTTGATCTTGAAAAACAGGTCGTGATTGCACGTTCGAAGAACCCGGAAAAGATCGCCAAGGATGTTGAGCCCGATCCGCTGCCAGAAGAGCTGCAGATCAATCCGGAGCCGGATTACCCGGGCAAGAAGAACAACGAACGAAAAGAAGAGCCGAAAACTTCCGATTATATGGAAGCAGCAGAAAACCTCTTCAAATCCTGATAGACTTCAAAAAGGCCGCCTGATGGGCGGCCTTTTATATTTGGTTTCGCGCGCACAACGCGTAAGGTTTGTTTCACAGGATTGACGTTAAACCGTAACGCAACCGACATGAACGCTGCATACCATTCGCCAGCTTTTCAGATGAACAACACCGAAGAAACGTTTTCATGCAAAAACGCCCTACCGAACGCCAAGCCGGAATCGTAGAACTCGTCCGCGCAGATGGCTTCCAGACCATCGAACAACTTTCCGAACGCTTTGATGTAACCCCGCAGACCATCCGACGCGACGTCAATACGCTTTGCAATGAAGGTTTGCTACGTCGGCGTCACGGTGGTGTTGAACCAGCACTTGAGCATGAAAACATCGCCTATCGTGCCCGCAAGGTTTTAAATGTGAATGACAAGCGCAAAATCGCAGCTCTTGTCGCACGTGAAATCCCCAACGGCGCATCCCTTTTCTTTTCAATCGGGACGACGCCGGAATTGGTCGCAAGTGCGCTTTTGCAGCACCGGGATTTGCGCATTTTTACCAATAATCTCAATGTCGCATATGTTGCCGCAACCAATGACAGCTTTGAGGTCACCCTGATCGGTGGTCGTTTGCGCAATCGCGACCGTGATGTATTGGGACCAGAAGTCGAGGCATTTTTTAACAGCTATAAGGTTGACTACGGCATCTTTGGTGTTGGCGGCATCGACCCGGACGGCAGCCTGTTGGATTTCGACGAACAGGAAGTCCGCGCACGATCAGCCATCCTGAAAAATGCACGTAATTCATTTCTGGTCGCCGATCATACCAAGTTCGGCCGCAATGCAGTTGTCCGCGGCGGTTCCATCTGTGATGTCAGCGCATTCTTTAGCGATACCCCGCCGCCTGCACACATCGAACAGATCATCAGCAAATCCAGCGTCGCCCTGCACGTTCCCGAGGCCAGTACGGATTTTCCGACCTTTGTTCTTCCCGACGAAGCAGTTTAGAACCTGCAGCTACTGCGATGATTGATGATTTACTTCGCGTAACCGATCTCTTTTAAGGCTTCGGCGATTGCCGGCAGGATTGCCGGGTCATCAATGGTCGCGGGCGTGTTATAGCTTTCGCCATCGGCAATGGATCGCATGGTTTTGCGCAGAATTTTGCCCGAACGGGTTTTGGGCAAACGATCCACAACGGTTGCCTTCTTAAACGCCGCAACCGGACCGATCTGATCGCGGACCATGGCAACAACTTCTGCCAGGATGGCTTCATCGGGACGTGTGACACCCGATTTCAAAACAACAAAGCCCAACGGTACTTGGCCTTTCAAATCATCATGCACGCCAATAACGGCACATTCCGCGACGTCGGGATGACCCGACAGGACTTCTTCCATCCCTCCCGTCGACAAACGGTGTCCAGCAACATTGATGATGTCATCTGTGCGCGACATGACATAGACGTAGCCATCTTCGTCAACGAAACCGGCATCCCCGGTCGCGTAGTAGCCGGGAAATTCGTCAAGATAGGATGATCTGAACCGGTCTTCGTTCTGCCATAGAGTTGCCAAGGTGCCTGGTGGCAGCGGCAGTTTCGCTGCAAGCGCGCCGATCTGCCCACTTTCAAGAGGTTTCCCGATCTCATCAAGAACCTGAACATCCCAGCCGCAAGCCGCCACTGTCGGGGAACCATATTTGATCGGCAAAGTCTCGATACCGCGCGGATTGGCACAAATTGACCAGCCCGTTTCGGTTTGCCACCAATGGTCAATCACCGGCACACCAAGGCTGTTTTCTGCCCACTGAAGGGTATCAGGGTCGGATCGCTCCCCTGCCAGATACAAAGCCTCAAGACTGCTGAGGTCATAATTGGCCATATGGGCGGCCTTGGGATCATCACGTTTGATCGCACGAAACGCGGTCGGTGCGGTAAAGAGGACCTTGACCTTATGTTCGGAAATCACGCGCCAGAAGGCCCCGGCATCCGGGGTTCCCACCGGCTTTCCTTCAAACATGACGGTCGTGCAGCCCGCCAGAAGCGGTGCATAAACAATATAGGAATGCCCAACAACCCAGCCAACATCGGATGCAGCCCAATAAACATCACCAGCCTCGACATCATAGATATTTTTCATCGACCAGTGCAGCGCAACCATATGGCCGCCGTTATCACGTACAACCCCCTTGGGTTGCCCGGTCGTGCCCGACGTATAGAGGATGTAAAGCGGGTCAGTCGCATCGAGCGAAACACAATCAGACGGGGCGGCTTTTGCACATTCCACTTCCCAATCGTAATCGCGTCCGTCAATCAGCAACGCTTCGCTTTGCGGGCGCTGATATAAAATGACGCTTTCGGGTTTGTGTTCTGCCAAGGAGATCGCTTTATCAAGTAAGGGCTTGTAATCGATCACCCGTGATACTTCGATCCCGCAACTTGCCGACAGGATCAGTTTGGGTTTGGCGTCATTGATTCGCGTTGCCAGTTCGTTGGAGGCAAAGCCACCAAACACAACGGAATGGATCGCGCCGATACGCGCGCAGGCCAGCATCGCCATCGTGGCCTGCGGGATCATCGGCATATAAATGATGACGCGGTCGCCCTTGGTCACACCGCGCGCATGCAATGCACCGGCAAGTCGGGCAACATCATCACGCAAATGCGCATAGGTAATTGTCTGAACCGTATCGGTGACCGGGCTATCGTAAATCAGGGCTGTCTGATCGCCCCGCCCGTCTTCGATATGGCGATCCAGCGCGTTATAACAGGTATTAACCTTCGCACCCGTAAACCAGCGATAAAATGGCGGGTTGCTATCATCAAGAACACGGTCCCATTTCTTGTACCAGGATATGCCCTCAGCAGCTTCGGCCCAAAAGCCTTCCTTGTCGGCGATCGAACGTTCATAGATTTCCTGATAACGACCGGTCATTGGCATAAATCCTCCCGCGGTATTGGGTCTGATGCCCAAATGGAACGCGTCCTTAACGGCATACTGATAAATCGGCATCATAATACCGATTTAAATCAATGTTACCCCTTAGACATTGGTAGAGCCTTGCAACCCTTTGTTTTCTGCGGATTACAATTACTCAAAACAAATACAAATTGATCGCATCCGGATGATCAAACGTACCTGTTTACGGTCACGTTTTACATTTGGGGTGTAATTTGGGGATTTGAAGCGCAGACACAAAGTTGCCGCCTCACGCGTGGGCGACAAACGGAGGCGGCAAAAGCAAGAGTTCGGAAATCTGTGAGGTCGTCAAACCGTCTTCATGGGGGATCGCGCGTTTTTACACACGCGTTTAGCCATGCCAAGACGGCTAATGGGTTATTCGGTTTATCTCGTCTTTGATTTCAAGCTTGCGACGTTTAATGTCTGCAACGACGGAGTCGTCGGGCGCCGGGCGGCGCGTCTCGAGGTGGAGTTCCTGCTCAAGCGCAGCATGTTTGGCAGTAAGAGCTTCGATATGGCTTTGAACGCTCATTCGCCTACTCCTTATATCTGACATTGCCCACGAGAAGATGGTATTAATTTCGTAACATAATTTCCAGTGTTTCCATCACGAACGTGAACAAGAACACAGTCCGACAAGGAACAGCATGACGCAAAAAGATCGACTTATCATTGGCATAACCGGTGCATCCGGGGTGATTTACGGCATACGTTTTTTAGAGCTTCTCAAAAACACGCCGATTGAAACGCATCTGGTCTTGTCAAAGGCTGCTGAGCGGACCATTGCCTATGAGACCGATTTTAAAATCCGGGAAATCAAGGAGATGGCAGACGTCCTCCATGACAATGCGGACATCGGAGCATCCATTGCGTCCGGTTCATTCCGTGCCCGCGGTATGGTGATTGCCCCGTGCTCCATGAAGTCCCTGGCCGAGGTGGCAAGCGGAGTCGCGGACAACCTGATTGCGCGCGCTGCCGATGTTATGCTTAAGGAACGCCGTCGGCTTGTTCTGATGGCGCGTGAAACGCCGCTTCATGCCGGGCATATCCGCAACATGGCCCAAGCAACTGAAAACGGGGCGATTATCGCCCCACCCGTCCCGGCGTTTTATGCCCGTCCGCAATCCCTTGATGAGATGGTCACTCAAAGTTGCGGGCGGATTTTGGATCTGTTTGACATCGATCTGCCCGAAACCGCACGCTGGGGCGATACCGAGGCCACCAACCATATTCCGGTCACCGGAAAGGCAAAGACCCGCAGTTAGGCAATCTTCATCAAACCTGTCAAACCGGCAAACACCCGATCACATTCGGCCTGATCAAGATCGAAGCGGTTCGGGGAAAAATAGGCATGTGCTGCTGCCAGGGGATCATCACTCGGCACGGCTTGAACCGCCGCGCACAGGATATGCTGTTCGATGCGTTCGGCGTGCAATTCATCGGCTTTGACTTTCTGGCGCAGTTCCTGCGCGCTTTCCCCGGGCTGGTCCTTCAGGAAACGCCGGGTTTGACGCAACGGGATAATGACATTGTCGCGCCATGGCCTTACCGCGTCCTCAAGCGCGCTGATACTGTGGGGTGCCAAGCCTTTTTGCCCAAGGTACAACATGAAAAGCAGCATATTTACATCCAGGCCATAGCGGTCCTGCAGGTCCAGACACAGCTTTGCCACGCCGTCACGCCCATACATGCTGACCGTAAAGGTCCAGACTTCTTCCTGATCCATTTCCCAACCTGTTTGTTTTGTTTGCTCTTACACGGTCTTTGCCGTGCGTGCGATTTTTGGCGGATGGCCAAGATACGCACCAAGCCCCTGTGCCGTGGACACCATCGTCCCCGCCGTATCCACCAACCGCGGGCCGACAATAACATCTTTCATTGCAACATCGACGACTTTGCGCTGTGACCATGCAACCACACGATCAAACTTTTGTTCTGCAATAAGGTCCACCGCATAGACGCCAAATGCCGACGCAATCACCCGGTCGCGTGGCGATGGCGTTCCCCCGCGCTGAACATGCCCCAATACGGTAACCCGGGTTTCCCACCCGGTCCGGCGGCCCAACTCATCGGCCAACCAATGCCCAATCCCGCCATAGCGAACCTTTTGGCCATCATTGCCTTGGGTAACAGCGGCCCCATCATCGCGTTTCACAGCCTCGGCCACGATAACCAACGCATGATTGCGACCGCTTTTGCGGATATTCAGGCAATGCTTCGTCAATTCATCAAGATCGTAATCCATCTCAGGGATCAGGATGACATCCGCGCCCCCTGCAACACCGGCAAAAAGCGCGATATGCCCCGCATCACGTCCCATGACTTCAAGGATCATGATCCGTTCATGCGAGGCTGCGGTGGGCTGCAATCGATCAAGCGCATCGGTTGCAACATTTACTGCTGTGGTAAAGCCGATTGAATATTCGGTCTGGGCCAGATCGTTATCAACTGTCTTGGGAATGCCGACCAGGTTAATTCCGCCCATTTCGGCCAACCGGTGCAAAATCGCCATGCTGCCATCGCCGCCAATCCCGATCAGCGCATCCAGCCCAAGTTTCTGATATCCTTTGATAACCTCAGACGAACGATCGGCAAAGCTGCCATCGGGCATGGGATAATGGAACGGGTCGCCCTTGTTTACCGTTCCCAGAATGGTTCCACCAAGCCTGAGCATCCCGTCATTATTGACCTGATCGTTCAGGTCAACCGCCTGTGGCGGGTCCTGCATCAAACCGTGGGTGCCCTGTCGAATGCCGACCACATCCCACCCATACCCCAGAACCGCCCGACGCACGACAGCCAGAATGACCGCGTTCAAGCCGGCGCAATCACCACCACTGGTCAATATTCCTATGCGCATGGGTTTCTTTCCTGATTGTCGCCATTGTTGAAATAAAGCATATGGGTTGCCCAACTGATATCTGTTAATATCAGGGCTCCCTCGCATTGGTTATTAAGCTGGATCAAAAATGGACGAAATCAATCAGATCGAGATTGAAAAGAAACTTCATTCGTTACGCGAGGAACACCGCGATCTTGATATCGCGATTGAACAAATGGTTCAGGCCCCGCACCATGATCAATTGCGTCTTGGGCGAATGAAAAAGCGCAAACTCATCCTCAAAGACGAGATTCTTTATATCGAGTCGCAACTCGTCCCCGACATCATCGCGTAAATTTCAAAACCACTGCCCGATATCCCCTCCCCCGACAGTCTGACAGACTGCCGGGCGTAAGGAGCCAGACTTAAATTCCGTGAGGGATACGGGCAAGCTGTGCGAAATACATTTCCTTGTGCGCCCGAAGTGCGGCATCCGCAGCATTGAGCGCCGTCGTCGATGTATCGCCTTTTTCTGCTTCATGAAGCCCAAAAACGGGTTCAAGCATGATCGGATGGCCGTCATGGGTATAGGGATGCTGATCTAGCCACCGGGTAATGGCATCAACGCGCTGCCAGATATCTTCTTCGTCAACATTGTACATCAATGCGACGAAGTCATTGCAGCCAAGGTATCCCAGGTGATGCGGCGACATGATAAAGTCCGCCATAGTCCGCCGCACATAGTTAAACAAACCGTCTTTGCATTCCTGCCCATAGGTCTGCAGGATTTCATCAAGGTTGGACAGCTCACATAACAGAAGCATGCGGCTGGTTCTGTCGGTTCCGACCAATGCCATTTCATTTTCAAGAATTTGCATGAATGCTGGGCGGCTAAGCGCACCGGTAAAGGGATCCCGTCCCTCGTTGCGTGCAAGATCGGCCTGGCGTTTTTTCAGATCGCTAAGGTTTTCGGTCAGCCCGTTAATCCGCACCATCAACCGGCCAATCGCCTGTTCAACTGCCGGCGTGACCTGATGATCAGGGATGCCAAGGACATTTGCCATATCGGGCGTGTGGTAAGGGGCCTCGTCTACCGTATCTGGCACATCGTCGGTATCAATATCAACCTGATGCTTCTGATCGCGCACACGACGCTGTCCGGCATTTTTGCCATATGCAAAAACGCCGTACGGGCTTGATGGGTATCGCCCATCCCCGCCGCCCATCGAGGCTGTTGTTGATCCGGGCCTTGTGACTTTCATGTCTGACCTTCCGTGCTACCTGCACAGCTATATGAGATAATGGTAAATAATAGATCAAAAAGGAAAACAATTCACCCCTATTTTCAATCTATAGTAAGGATAGGATTGCTATTCTTTGGAATAGTCTAAACTTCTTAATAAGATTAGCCTGATGTACAGGGGTTTTCAGGGGAAGACAATCCTTCAAGTAAGCTTGCATCCTTGTTTGCGCTGCATATAATGCGGGCCTTCACGAAACCGCCCGAAACGGAGCCGCCATCATGAGCGATCAATCACCGGTCATCGGCATTATCATGGGAAGCCAGTCGGACTGGGAAACCATGAAAAATGCGGCAGATGTCCTTGATGCGCTGAACGTTGCCTATGAGACAAAAATCGTCTCGGCCCATCGCACACCTGATCGCCTGTATGATTATGCCAAAACGGCAAAATCGCGCGGACTTAAGGTCATCATTGCCGGTGCTGGTGGCGCGGCACACCTTCCGGGCATGGCATCTGCAATGACCCCGCTTCCGGTTTTGGGTGTTCCGGTTCAAAGCCGTGCGCTTAAAGGGCTCGATAGCCTGCTGTCGATTGTGCAGATGCCCGGTGGTGTTCCGGTTGGCACCCTTGCAATCGGGTCTGCCGGGGCGAAGAATGCCGGCCTGATGGCTGCCGAAATCATGGCCCTGATGGATGATGGCCTTGCCGCCCGTCTTGATGACTGGCGCGCGGCCCAGACCGCATCGGTCGCAGATGAACCGGTTGATCCTGCACCATGATTTAAAAAGGCGCGCCTAACGGGCGCGTTTTTGTTTATCAACGACATTTAGACGGTTGCCGCCAGACGGCTACCGCACTGGGCAACAGCTTCCCATCTGGAAGAGTTTTGATCGAGGATTACATGACGCAGGACTTCGACACGCGCATCATCGCTCCGGGCAGCACGATTGGTATTATGGGCAATGGCCAACTTGGGCGCATGGCGGCCTTCTGCGCAGCGGAACTGGGCTATAAGGTCCACGTTTTCGGCCCGGGTGCCGATAGCCCGACCGAACAGGTCTGTGCCAAGGCAACGGTTGCAGATTACAGCGATCTTGATGCCCTGCGCACGTTTGCCGAAGATGTCGATGTCGTGACGTTTGAATTTGAAAACGTCCCCCATGACAGCGTCAAACTGCTGGCCGATCTTGTTCCGGTGCGGCCGGGCTGGAAATGCCTGCATATTTCCCAAAACCGCCTGCGCGAAAAGACCTTTTGCAACGACAACGGCATTGGCACCGCACCGTTTGAAGCGGTTCGTTCACTTGCCGACCTTGAAGCCGCAGTTGCCAAACTTGGCCGCCCATCGGTCCTTAAGACCACTGAGCTCGGCTATGACGGCAAGGGGCAGGTCAAAATTGCCACGGATACCGACCTGGCTCAGGCATGGGCCGAAATGAACGGTGCAGAGGCAATCCTTGAAGGCTTTGTTTCCTTTGAGCGTGAAATCTCGGTCATCGTCGCACGCGGGATTGCAGGGGATACCGCCTGTTTCTGCCCGGTTGAGAACGTTCACACCAACCATATTCTTGATGTTACCGTTGCCCCGGCAGAAATCGCCGACGACCTTTCGAAAAAGGCAGAAGACATCGCGATCAAACTGGTCAGTGCGATGGAATTTGTCGGGCTTCTGGCGGTTGAGATGTTTGTTACCCGCGATGGTGACATTCTGGTCAATGAAGTCGCCCCGCGCCCGCACAACTCGGGTCACTGGACGATTGATGCCTGTATCACCAGTCAGTTCGAACAATTTGTCCGGGCCGTCTGCGGCCTGCCACTAGGCGATCCGGCACACCATTCCAAGGCGCGCATGAAGAACCTTCTGGGCGATGACATCAATGACTGGCAGGCAATTTTGACCGAGCCGAACGCCAAATTGCATCTTTATGGCAAGGCCGAAGCAAAACCCGGCCGGAAAATGGGTCATGTAACCTGGGTTCTGCCAAAGTAAGTCATCCGACACAAACCGTCTGACACCAATGTCGCCCCGGATGCCTGCTGCATTCGGGGCTTTTTTATATGTGTTTCATCGCGTTACCCACCCACACACCGAATTGGCATTTTGTGCCCAGTGGATTGGCATCTGGTTTGCTGTTGTCAGGGCAGGAAACTCTTTACGGATGACGCGTGATGAAAAAGCTTCTGATCATTCTTTCACTGATCCTTGGCCTGACCGCCATGGAAAGCCGCACAAACATGGCCCTGGCAACCCCGGGTGCTGCTGGCTTTCCCGACGTGGTCGAAGGCGACAAATTGCGCTTTGGCAGCATGATTGTCGAACTGTTTGGTATTCGCGCCCCAAAACCCGGCATGATCTGCCGGGCCGGGTCGGTTGAATTTCAGTGCGGCGCGGCAGCGGCACAGGCGCTGGATCGCATCATTGAAAATTACGCCATCAAATGTCAGCAGGTATCAAACGTGCAACTGTTCCCGATGCTGACGGAATGCCAGATGGGACAAAGCGATCTGAACCGCCTGATCCTGCGCGCCGGATGGGCGATGGTCGATATGGTTAGTTGTGACACACACCCGGCCTGCCCGACCTATTTGCGCGATCAGCAATTCGCCAAGGACAACAAAAAAGGCATCTGGATGGGAACCCCGCCTTCCGAACTGGTTGCCCTTGCTTCCAAGCCAACAGCCATTGACATCCAGAACGAGGATGACGCCACCAAACGCAAGGATGCGGCCAAAGATGCTGTCAAACCACACATCTTCGAGGCTCCAATTCAGGTTGATCTGGCCTCGGAGATGGAAAAGGCCAACGCACCGGACCGCACGCTTCTGAGTTTCCTTGACGTGGCGTTCTGATCCCGACTGCAATCAGAGTTTCCATTGCTTAAAACAAAACGCCGCCGCGCAATATACCGGTGGCGTTTTGTTTTAGGTCAGGACCTATTGATACGACTGGCGCTTAACCGCCAAACTGTCGGCGCATGCGGTTCGGGGTCGGTACGCACCGCGCGACCTTCGCGCCGAGCTTGAACGGCGCAGTCGCGACTTTACCGATCTTGCCAAATTTGGCGGTGATTTTCGGAATTTGCAGAACATTGCTGATGCGACGATCCAGAAACGCCCAGCTGTCGGCATGTCCATCAGATGTATCATCAAGCCAATAGGCAAGCGTGGAGCCATACACACCGGCAAGCAACATACGCTTGGTGTACCAATTATGGTCGGTCGATGTATCCCCTGCCGCAATCCACATTTTATCAACGGTTCCATGCGTCAGCTTAAGACCAAGGGCTGCATTCTGCGGCAGCGCCATGAAGGCAAGTGCTGCGCGCACCGTGTCTTTCTGATCTTCGACCAGATCAAGACGGGTTTTAACCGCAGTTGCAATGCGCTCGCGGATTTTCATATCATCAAGCCCCTTGGCATCAAGGGCCTCGACCATTTTGCGATCGGTCATTTCAACATAGGTAATGATGGCCTGACGAATGCCATTGGGAAACAGTCTGTCTACCTCACCCGGCGCAAGATCAAGATCCTCCGCACCAGCGTGCAATGACTGTTTGCTCCAGCCATCAAAAGGCACATGATCAAGGGCGGCCTCAACCAGTGCTTCGCGCTGCGCTTGCAGGCGGCTCATGCTTTCAGTGACAGACATTCAGGCCTCCTCGTCATCTGCTGGGGCGTCGGTTGCCCTAAAGGTAGTCTCGGGCGGGTTTTCGCGCAATTCTTCGTTAAATCCAAGAAGCGTCATGTCTTCCATACGTTCGGGATACATCACTCCGATCAAATGATCATATTCGTGCTGCACCACACGCGCATGAAAGCCGCCCGCAACCTGTTCGACAGCCTTGCCCTGTTCATTTAACCCGCGATACCGGATTTTGTTCCACCGCGGGACAACACCCTGCAGGCCAGGTATCGATAAACATCCTTCCCAACCATCCACGATTTCATCGCCAATCGGCTCGATTTCCGGGTTGATCAAAACACTTAACGGGATTTCACCGTCATCGGGATCGTCGCTTTTGCGAAGGGCAGGCACATAATAGACCATGATCGCCTTGGACTGAAAAACCTGCGGTGCCGCAAGGCCAACGCCCCCGGCATCCTTCATGGTTTCCTTCATGTCAGCAATCAGACGCTGAATTTCGGGATCAAGCGGGTCTTCGACCCTGTCTGCAACACGGCGCAAAACAGGGTGGCCCATCCGGGCAATTTTGAGGATCGACATAGCCTTATATCCAACCAAAACTGCCCGGCTGTAAAGCCCCTATACGCGCTAACACACGATCATTGCTTAATGACCAGAGAAGACCAATGTCTGAATCGGCCACAGCAGTGCCTGAACACGCAACAACAATGCATGCACAATCCCGACCGTCTGGACCATATGCAGGAACAGCCATTCCCCGGCGCCGACATCAGGATTTTCAAGTTGGTCATGGGTATTGGTGTATGCATTGGCGATACACTGACTGCCCCAAGGCACATTTTTGACCTGTTCGGGATACAACGGGATCATCTTCGCCAGGAACGTGCCCGGTTTGCTGCGTTCCGAAATATCCAGCAGTCGGTCGGTCGGTCGGAACTGACCGGCAGCAATAACCGGCTGCACACTGGTAACAAGCATCGGAACAACTTCAAACGGAAGCGATGCACAGGTCATCTCGGCAATAACACCGGCCTTTACAACCTGTGCAGAGACTTGCTGGAACCCGGCCTGAAATACGACGTCCTTGGGCTTTTCCGGAATCAGAATACCCGCCGGGCGCAACAAGGGGTTCACAATATCCCCGACCTGCAAGGCAAATTGCTGAATTTCGCCGTCAACACCGGCCCGAACGACCGTCTTTGACAAGGCAACTTCGGCTGAGCGCAAGGCTGCCTCCGCACTGGCAAGCTGCGCGGGCAATAAAGTGTCCAGTCTGGTTTGAACCGCCGTCATGTTTGCCATTGCGGCATTCACCCCACCCTGACGGGTGGTCAGGGCAACTTCGAGTTTTTCGACCTCGCGCCGGGAAACCGCGTTGGTTCCACGCGACAAAAGGTCCGCCTTCACGTTCAATTCATCGCGCACCTGGGCGTAGGCCCCTTGAGCTTCTTCAAGGTTCCCGGCAGCTACCGCAAGATCGGCTTCGGCAACGGCCATCTGCGCACGGATCTGTTCGATTTCCTGACGGGCCATTTCGACCGCTTCGGTCTCTGCGCGGTCATCAAGGCGAAACAGTGGATCACCTGATTTCACCAGCGCATCATTGCCGGTGTAAATTTCGACCACCCGGCCGTTCTTTTCCGGCAAAATCGTCAAAGTCCGGAAGAAAGACGCGACGTTATGGCTTGATGGATGGAAATAGAAGATCAGGGTAATCAGCGAAATGGTCAGGATCGCACAACCGACAATCCCGTAACGCAGTTCATACCAAACGGAAAACAGGGTGATTTCCTTGCCAATACGTTTGCCCTGCCGATAGCGGCGGAACAGATAGTCCGGCAGAACGGTAAAGATCGAACACAGAAGAAGCTCAAACATCTTTATGGTTCTCCTGCGCAGTCGTCGTATTGGAAATATCGCTCGCCGTTGCACCATCGGACACCGGTGCCGGTGCGGCCGAGTCGCTTATGGCGCCTCTTTGCCGTGCCATGGCCTTGAGCGCATCGGCAATCGACTTGATCGGTGTGTAAAAGTCAGGAACCTGAACCACTGCAATCACCAATGCTGCCAACCAAAACAGGTTGTTATGGGTAAACAGTGCAAGAAGTGTAAGGATACTGATCAGCTGGATTTGCGTGTGGTTGGCATGGTGGGCCAGTCTTTCAGGCAGCGCATGCAGGCTCAGATACAAAGCCCCCAAACCAAACACCGTTAGTATAATGAACCAGACAATAATGGTGAACAGGACATCCGATTGTCCAGGGCCGGTAACGAAGAACGGCGCATGTGCAATGGCCGTCTCCCGCAAAGAGCTTTCCATAACCAAAATCCCATCTTTCGTATGGCTCAAATGCAATAAGCGAGTTTTGTCAAAGCATTATACCCAACTTTTCAATGAGTTTTTACCTATTAATTCGCCCTCTGGTCGCTATCACAAAACTGACATTGAAAATCAAGGCCCTCTTCGACTGTATAGGGTGGCCTATTACCGTGTTTTTTGCCTTGGCGTTTCGCGATACACGCCAAACAAACGCCAAAGGCGAATATCTCCTTGCCTCTTTTCTTTTTGTCCGGTTTGCACTATATACAGCCCACGGTCATCGTGATCGTAAATCCAACCGGGGGGCATTCCGCCACTCCGGGTGTTTTTGTTTTTTTGAAAGGAGCGTGGTTTCCGTGCAGGTAATCGTTCGCGACAACAATGTCGATCAGGCTCTGAAAGCGCTTAAGAAAAAGATGCAGCGTGAGGGCATTTTCCGTGAGATGAAACTCCGTCGCCACTTTGAAAAGCCGTCGGAGAAGAAAGCTCGCGAAGGGGCGGAAGCAATCCGTCGTGCCCGCAAGCTGGAGCGTAAGCGCATCGAGCGCGAAGGCTTCTAGTCTTTTTCACTTTCGGGGTATCTCGAACGTGACTGTACGATCGAATTTAGCATGCTAAATTCGGACCCGTGCGCCAAACCCGCCTCGGAGCAATCCGGGCGGGTTTGGTTTTTCTGGGGCCCTGGTTTGAAGTCAGGCGGCCTTGCAGATCGAATTTCCACCATCAACAAGCATCGCCGAACCCGTCACAAAGCTTGAGGCATCGGACGCAAGGAACAATGCCGCCCTGGCAATTTCCACTGGATCAGCAATCCGGCCCAATGCATGGAACTTTTCGACCATGGCGCGGGTTTCGGGATCACCGGCAAAACTAGCCGCCATCGGCGTATCGGTGCCACCCGGGACAAGCGCATTCACCCGAACATTCGCCGCGCCATATTCCACTGCCAGACATTGCGCCATGCCCATCAGTCCCATCTTGCTGGCGGCATAGGCCGTCATGCCCGGCAAACCAATCGTATGCCCGACAAAGGTAGAGGTAAAAATAACCGACCCGCCGCCACGTTCGGCAATGGCAGGCATCTGATACTTTGCCCCAAACATCGCAGAGCTCAGATTGGTCTGAAACGTCTTGTTCCAGTCACCGGCATCAATATCGCTAAGCGCACCGGGCGACCCCAGCGTTCCGGCGTTGTTAAAGCCGACATCAAGCCCGCCGTACTCGCCCACGGCGGCATTCACCAATGATCTGGCGTACTCTTCGTCACAAACATCCCCGGCAATGGCAAAGGCTTCTCCGCCTGCACCGACGATCTCGGCAACGATGGCATCCAGTCGATCCGCATTGCGCGCGCCCAACACAAGCTTTGCGCCCTTGGTTGCAAACAGTTTGGCAGACGCCGCGCCAATGCCGCTGCTGGCCCCGGTGATGATGACAACCTTGTCTTGAAGTAACATGATCTTTCCATTCCATCTGGCACCGGCCAAAAGCTGCACGGTGCGATTAACAATGATGGAAAGGTATGGCGGATCAGAACGCCCCGCTCGCCAGTTTCGGACGCGACGTTTTCGCCCCTGCAACAGCGTTGCATACCTGCTTACTTGTCCGACACCCAGCTTTGAATGTCCTCAAGCATGGTCGGTTCATAACCAATGGGGTCGGGCATCGGCTCAGACCGGACAATGATCCCCGATTGCGTGCGATAGACGGTGTAAATCACGTCTTCCTTGATTTCGGTAAAGGTCGAGCTGCCATATTCGGCATCAATCATAACGTCCCATTCACGCAGATAACCGATCAGATCAGGTATATCTCCTGCCGCCAGATCATAGGCCAGATAGGGTCCGGTATTTTGCCGATTGGTATCGCTGTAACGCCCTTCAAACCGCACCAACTGATAGCGCGCATCCATGCCGATAATGTTGGCCCAGGGTTTAAGCTTGATGAACTCGGCATCAATGCGCCACTGATCACCATAGATTTTGTAACTGCCACTCACCCCGGCATCGTCAGAGGCCATGTGCGCGGTAAAGATATCGTCTTCGACCTGCTCGAAATACATCTTGGCAATCGGCTGTTCTGCGGTCAGGCGCACATAGGTCAAAATGTTCATCCCGATCGACCCGGCCAGCACGACCGACAGCAAGACAATCAAAAGAAACGAAACCTGGACCAAGCGAAGCATGCAAATTTTCCCACCCGTGTGCTTACAGCTTTGTGTGATCTGTTCGGTATAAACAAGCGATCAGACGAAAAAAAGGCAGCCCCAAAGAGCTGCCTTTCGTTCTGTCAAACCAGTTAGCTTGATCAATCATCTAGATGCGTGACGATTTCTTCGCACATCTTTTTGGCATCACCAAACAGCATCATGGTGTTATCCTTGAAGAACAATTCGTTCTGAATGCCGGCATAGCCAGCGGACATGCCGCGTTTGATGAACAACACCGTTTTGGCTTTTTCGACCTCAAGGATCGGCATGCCGAAGATCGGGCTTGCCGGGTCGGTTTTGGCCGCCGGGTTGGTGATGTCATTGGCGCCAATGACAAAGGCCACGTCTGCGGAGCCGAAATCACGGTTGATTTCTTCCATTTCCAGAACGTCGTCATAGGGCACATTGGCCTCGGCTAGAAGCACGTTCATATGACCGGGCATACGCCCTGCGACCGGATGGATGGCGTAGCGGACCTTGACACCCTCTGCCTTGAGGATATCGGCCATTTCACGCAGCGCATGCTGTGCCTGTGCGACCGCCATGCCATAGCCCGGCACGATGATCACGCTCGACGCGTTCTTCATGATGAAGGACGCATCATCAGCAGAGCCCGACTTGACCGCACGGTCACCGTCACCACCACCTGCAGCGGCAGCCTCACCCTCGGCCCCAAAGCCACCAAAGATGACGTTGAAGATCGAGCGGTTCATGCCCTTGCACATGATGTAGGACAGGATCGCACCCGACGCCCCCACAAGCGCACCGGTAATGATCAGCGCATTGTTCTGAAGCGTGAAGCCGATGCCACATGCCGCCCAACCGGAGTAGGAATTCAGCATGGAGACAACAACCGGCATATCCGCCCCGCCAATCGGAATGATCAGCGTAATGCCCAGAACAAGGGCAAGGGCAACCAGAATCCAGAATGCGGTGTGGCTTTCGGTTACCACCAGAATGATGCCAAAGACGACAATACCGATCCCGATCAGAAGGTTCAGCATATGCTGGCCCTTGAAACGAACCGGGGTTCCCGAAACGATGCCCTGCAATTTACCGAACGCAACCAGCGAGCCGGTAAAGGTAATGGCACCGATTGCCACGCCAAGCCCCATTTCAATCAGGCTGGCGGCACCGATATTGCCCGCCGTCCCGATGCCATAGGCACCTGGCGAATAAAGCGCAGCACCGGCGACAAACACAGCAGCCAAGCCGACCAACGAGTGGAAGGCCGCAACAAGCTGTGGCAGTGCGGTCATCTGGATCTTGAGCGCGATGATCGTACCAATCGCACCACCGATCAGAATACCGACGATGATGGTTGTGTATGACAGCACCGAGGGCGAGGCCAGCGTGGTAAAGATGGCAATTGCCATACCCACCATGCCAAGGATATTCCCGTTTCGGGCTGATTCAGGTGACGAAAGTCCGCGCAACGACAAGATGAAGCAGACCGAGGCCACCAGATACAGGAAAGCCGATAGGTTTTCCGACATTGTGTGTTCCCCCTACTTCTTTTTCTTGAACATATGCAGCATGCGCTGGGCGACGATAAAGCCGCCAAAGATGTTGACCGATGCCAACACCACCGCAATGAAGCCCATCATCTTGGAGAAGTTCATCTCCACCGGGCCTGCTGCCAGAAGCGCGCCGACGATAATCACCGACGAAATGGCATTGGTCACTGCCATCAGGGGTGAATGAAGGGCCGGGGTCACTTTCCACACAACGTAATAGCCAACAAAACACGCCAGCACGAAGACAGTCAGTCCCAAAACAGTCGGGCTGACACCCGTGCTTTGGGTTGCAACGGCTGCTGTGTTTGCGACTTCGGACGCGCCGTTGGCAAGGCTGTCGGCAAGTTCGGCTGCCTTTTCTGCCAGACCAAGGGCGGCATCGCGCAGTTCATTTGCATTCTGGGCTACGGATTGATCAGCCATTTGCGATCTCCTCCCCACCGAATTTCGGATGAACGACCTTTCCGTCGTGGGTCAGCCTGGTTTCGGCGATGATCTGATCTTCGCCATCAAACGCAAGCGTGCCCTTGTCTTTGTCGACAGAAAGCGTGATGAAGTTCAAAAGATTCTTGGCATACATCGCGGTTGCATCGGTTGCGACCGCACTTGTGATGTTTTCCGGACCAATCAGCTTGACGCCATTGGCCGTGATCACCGTTTCGCCAAGCTTCACACCGGCCACATTGCCACCGCGTTCTGCGGCAAGGTCAATGATGACAGACCCCGGCTTCATGCCCGCAACCATGTCGGCAGTGACAATTTCTGGGGCCGGGCGGCCGGGAATAAGGGCTGTGGTAATGACGATGTCGGTCTTTGTCAGAACCTCTTTAAGCTTTTCAGCCTGCTTTTTCTTGTAGTCGTCAGACATTTCCTTGGCGTACCCGCCAGAGGTTTCCGCATCGGACGCGCTGTCGTCTTCGACTTCAATAAAGGTCCCGCCAAGGGACTGAACCTGTTCTTTTACTGCCGGGCGCACATCAAATGCCGAAACAACGGCACCAAGACGCTTGGCCGTTGCAATGGCCTGAAGACCGGCAACACCAGCCCCCACAACAACGACACGTGCCGGTGGCAAGGTGCCAGCAGCCGTCATCATCATCGGATAAATGCGGCCAAATTCATGGGCAGCATCAAGAACAGCGCGATAGCCAGCAAGGTTGGATTGCGAGGACAGCACATCCATCGATTGCGCGCGCGAGATACGCGGCATCAATTCCATGGAATAGCCATCAACACCGGCCTCTGCCATCGCATCAATCAGATCCTTGCGATCAAATGGCTCAAGCAGGGCCACAACAGCGGCCCCCTTTTTATAGGCGGTCAATTCGTTGGTATTGCCTTCAATGACAGGTGGGCGCACCTTGAAGATGACATCGGCATCCTTCACGGTGGTTTTCATTGTTTTGGCAATGGTCGCACCGGCATCGACAAAGCGATCATCCGGTATGGCGGCGTCAGTTCCGGCACCAGCCTCGATTGCAACGTCGAACCCCAAAGACTTCAGTTTCTTGACTGTCTCTGGTGTGACGGCAACGCGCTTTTCCCCGGGCCATATTTCCTTTGGAACGGCCAGTTTCATCGCGTTCGACCTCCTTCCCTAATGATTGGTAAGCACGAAATTCTTGTTTTTTCTATGTAACCGGTTCCAGAACGTCGTTGCGCGTTCCTGTAGGACCGACCACAGGGCTACCCTTGTCCATTTTCGGTTCCAGACCAAACTTGTGGCCTGGAAAGAAAAAAGGCGGTTCTTCAAGCTTTCGCAGAAGAAACCGCCCACTTTCCCACCACGCATTACAAGGCAAAAGCCTTGCTGACATGTCAGGTCCCACCCGCCATTGGTGCTCAGGACAAACAATCAATGACGCCCTGCCATGTCTGCGTTGAAAGCAAGATGCGATTTCTCACCGGCAACCACAATCTCAAAAAACCATAAAAAATCAGTTTAACTAAATTACAGTTAAAATATTCAAAAATCCAACATGCGCGGAATTACACACATATAATTTCCGCGATGGAACAGGTCTTGATCCAACCCGTCACACAATAGAATGTTGATTTTCCGCAGTTTCCCCTGTTTTTACCCCGCGTTGTAAGTGAATATTATCTTACAAAAGAACGCATAAGTCTTCTTTTATCGCGTATCTGGTGTTCAAAAGGGAACGCAGGGAACGCCAAAAAGTTCGCAAATTTATTTCTGGTTTTTTGAAATTTGATTCCGATTAAGCGCGTTTAATCGTTTTCCCGACCATGAATTTGGCCGAATCACATCCGATTCCGGCAGACAAACACCGAATCGTTTTGGGCGATTTAAGGTCGTTTATGCGTCCGGTCGTTCCAAACCGACGGAACCAAGGGCATCGGCCTGCCGGGATTCGAGCTTGCTGGCGTCGAAATCACCAACCAGATCATTAAACAAACGATACCAGTTCACCTGCGCATCAAGACGCAGGAATACCGCGCCAAGCCCGACAGCGGCCCGGTCCACCAGAACAAACTCACGTGGTGGTTTGACCCCGCCGACACGACGCAGTTCCTGATGGACCTTTCCGGCCACCTCTGCGCCATAGGCGACCGAATTGGTTTCGCCCATCTTGCGTTCCCGGTCATCAAGGATCGGGCCATAGACAAATTCGGCCCAGATATTCAGCACATCAATCAACTCACGCGACGGCTTCTCAAAGCCCCAGCTTTCATAAGCCGAAACGGCCTTTTCCTCGTCCTCGTCGCGGAGCGCCTCATAAAGTGTGATCACCGCCTTGACGAAATCGGGTTTGAAAATGCGGATACAGCCAAAATCCAGCAGATTGACCGACAGGTCATCGCGCAAAGTATAGTTGCCCAGATGCGGATCGCCGTGGATCACCCCATAGCGATAAAACGGCACATACCAGGCGCGAAACATATTCAGTGCCACTGTATTGCGTGCATCCTGATCCGGATCGCTTTCAAGGAACTTCTGGAACTTTTGCCCGGTCTGCCATGTCATGGTCAGAAGGCGGTTGGTCGTAAGGTCGTCCACTGGTTCGGGCACATGGACAGTGCTTTCATCGGCTAGCATATGGCGATAAAGGCGCATATTTTTGGCTTCGCGGGAATAATCAAGTTCCTCGCGCAGGCGGGCGGTCAGTTCGTCCTGAATGTTTTGGGCATCAATCGCACTGTCATAGCGTTTGTAAATCGCAAAGGCCGCACGGAGCTGTTTCAGGTCGGCCTCAACGGTTGCTGACATATCCGGGTATTGCAACTTGCACGCCACATCCCGCCCATCTGGCAAAACTGCCTTATGCACCTGCCCCAATGAGGCGGCCGCCACCGCATCATGACTGAATTCAGTGAATTTTGATTGCCATCCCGCGCCAAGCTCGCTGCGCATGCGGCGTTTGACAAACAACCAGCCCATGCTTGGTGCGTCGGCCTGAAGCTGTGTTAACGCCTCGGTATATTCTTTGGGCAGGGCATCGGGGATGGTTGAAAGAATTTGTGCGACCTTCATGAGCGGGCCTTTCAGGCCGCCCAAGGCCGAGGTCAGCTCGGCGGCGTATTTGGCATGATCAACCTCGCCGCCGAACATTTTTCCTGTGGCAAGGCGAGCGGCCAGCTTGCTGGCTGACGCGCCGACCCTTGCGTAACGACGAACCCGCCCGCCGAACCTGTTTTCCTCGTTCTGCGCGGTAAAGTCATCGTCGTTGTCACTCATCTCAGGAAAGCTCCTCCAGCTCGTCGATCATGCCCTTGATCATGTTAAGACCGCGCTGCCAGAAGGCCGGGTCCGATGCATCAAGTCCGAACGGTGCCAGAAGTTCCTGATGCCGTTTGGTGCCACCGGCTTTCAGCATATCAAGATACTTCTGCTGGAAGCCGTCTTCAGCCCCCTGATAAACATCGTAAAGCGAGTTCACCAGACAATCGCCAAAGGCATAGGCATAGACATAGAACGGCGAATGGATGAAGTGCGGAATATAAGACCAGTAGTACTTGTATTCGTCTTCATAACGGATGGCATCGCCCAGACTTTCATGCTGTACGGCGATCCAGATGTCGCAGATCTCATCGACGGTCAATTCACCTTCACGGCGCTTTTCATGAACACGTTTTTCAAACTCGAAGAACGCGATCTGACGCACAACCGTATTGAGCATATCCTCGACCTTGCCGGCCAGCATGATGCGCTTCATCTTCGGATCACTTTCCGAACGCAGCATCGACTGGAAGGTCAGCATTTCCCCAAAAACCGACGCGGTTTCTGCCAGCGTGAGTGGCGTATCAGACAGGAAATAGCCCTGCTCACCGGCCAGAACCTGATGCACACCATGGCCAAGCTCATGGGCCAACGTCATCACATCGCGTGTCTTGCCGTGATAATTCAACAGCAAATACGGATGTGCGGACGGCACGGTCGGATGGGCAAAGGCCCCCGATGACTTGCCCGCACGCGGCGGCACATCGATCCATGGGTTATCAAAGAATTTCTGCCCGACTTCGGCCAGTTCCGGCGAAAATTCGCCATATGCCTTAAGCACGGTCGCACGCGCGGTGTCCCAATCAATCTGACGGTCATCGTCATCGGGCAGCGGCGCATTACGATCCCAGTAATCAAGCTGATCAACGCCAAACCATTTGGCTTTCAGGCGGTAATATCGGTGCGACAGATCAGCATGGCTGTCCTTGACCGCAGTGTTAAGCGCCTCGACCACCTCGTCTTCGACCTGATTGGACAGATTGCGCGAAGAAACCGGCGTTGCGAAGTTGCGCAGGCGGTCATCAATTTCCTTGTCCTTTGCAAGGGTATTGGTGATATGCGCAAACAGCTTGATGTTCTTGCCCAGAACATCGCCCATCGATTTGGCGGCCTTTTTGCGTTCTTCGACCTTGCTCGATGACAGCATGTTGCCAACATCCGACATGGTCAGTTCCTGGTCATCAATCGGGAAACGCAGTTCCGCCATGGTCTGATCAAACAGGCGCACCCAGGCCGCCGATCCGGCAACACGACGTTCGTGCAGAACCTGCTCGACCTCATCCGACAACTGATGCGGGCGGAAGGCGCGGTTTTCATCAAGCCACGGGCGATAACGATGCAGGGCTTCGCTTTGCACATATTTGGCATCAAGGGCTGCGTCTTCAATCCGGTTGATTTCAAGACCAAAGAACAGCGACAGGCTGGAAATACCCGTCATTTCTTCCTGAACGAACTGATAGAACTGGCCAATCGCCGCGTCCGAACTGTCCCCGGCATACATCAACTGTGCAAACGAACCGATCTTGCCACAGATTTCGCTGATCGCTTCGTATTCGGCAATGGCTGCTGCCAGTTCATCGCCAGAAAGGTCGTTGAGTTTGCCCTGATAGTTTTGCTGGAATGCCGCAGAGCGGCTTTTGGCATCATCAAGATCGCGCCGGATATTCGGGTCTTTCAGATCATTATAGAGATCCGTCAGATCCCAGGTCGGCAAATTCTTGTTGATCGCGTTCATTTGTCCTCCAGACAATTTTTGGTCTTTTCTTTCGATCCGCCTGCATCAAACCTTCATCATGTTGCTGCACTCGGATTTGGAACCCGATATATAGCGCGCAAGTGCGATATCACCAGTCCCCGGTTTTCTAACGTTGGCTTGATCATATCGTTCCGTGGCGCATGAACAATACCAAAGCACGCTCAAACGCCATTGAATTCGGTTTTCACATTGATTTGCAGCGAAAAGTAGCAAACCATAGCCTTATGGCGTGATCGAGATGACAAGACAGTCTTTTTAATGTCATTTTCAGGCTGCGTATTTATGCAATCCCTGATAACAAATGCATCTTGGAACGTTCGTTTTATTCGATCCGCAAGCCTGTCTTAACGGTAAAAGGATTGAGAACAACGTCCCCTACAGGGCAGCGCAAAGATTGCCCGTTTTCGGGATCAAACAAAGAGGCAAGGAAACGTCATGACGAGTTTGCAGGATTATGCCGACTGGCAAAACTTGCCAACAATGTTCTTCGACAAGGCCAAGACGCACGGCAACACGCCGTTTCTTTGGACCAAAAGCAGCGAAACAAAGGAATTTGAACCAACCACCTGGCAAGAGGCCGCCGATCAGGTCCGCGCCCTGGCGCGCGCACTTTACGATATCGGTGTTCGCAAAGGTGATCGGGTGCTTTTGGTTTCGGAAAACCGCACGGAATGGGGTATCGCCGATCTGGCCATCATGTGCGTTGGTGCCATGACCGTTCCGGCCTACACCACCAATACCGAACGCGACCATCTGCACGCAATCGAAGACAGTGGTGCGGCAATTGCCATCATCTCGACCAAGAAACTTGCGCAGCCCTTCCTGCATGCAGCCCTTGATAGCGGGCGCTGCCGTCATGCGATCATGATGGAAGAATGGGGACAAAGCTTTGTCGGGGACATCACCATTTCACGGTGGGATGATCTGATTTCCAAAGGACGCGGCCTTTCGCATGATGTAGACGCATGGGTTGCGGGGATCAAACGTGATGATCTGGCCTGCCTGATCTACACATCAGGCACAGGTGGCTCGCCCAAAGGTGTGATGCTGAGCCACGGCGCGGTGATTTCGAACTGTATGGGGGCGTTTGACATCATTGACACCCTTGGCATCGACAATGAAATCTTCCTGTCGTTCCTGCCGCTGTCGCATTCTTACGAACATACTGCCGGGCTGTATTTCCCGATCAGTATTGGTGCGCAAGTCTATTACGCCGAAAGCCTCGATAAGCTTGCCGCCAATCTGGCAGAAGTCCGCCCGACCATCATGACAGCTGTGCCGCGCCTGTATGAAATGCTGTATCAGCGCATGAGCCGCATGGTCGAAAAAGAAGGCGGGCTGAAACAAAAGCTGTTTGAGCTGACCCTGCGACTGGGCCGCAAGAATTACGAGGGCGAACGCCTGACACTTGTTGAGAAGCTGCAAAACCTTGCCTGTGAAGTTCTGCTCCGCCGCAAGTTGCGCCAGCGTTTTGGCGGACGGATCAAGGCAATGGTATCGGGTGGCGGTCCACTTAATTACGAGTTGGGCGTTTTGTTTGTTTCATGTGGCATTCGCATTCTGCAGGGATATGGCCAGACTGAATTTGCCCCGGTGGTCTCATGTAACCGGGCCGAAAACAACAAATTGCGCACCGTCGGCCCGCCCATGGTCGGGGCCGAAGTCAAAATTGCCGAAGATGGTGAAATCCTGCTGCGCGGCGAAAGCATGATGAAGGGGTATTGGAACCTGCCCGATGTGACGGCTGCGACCATTGTTGATGGCTGGCTTCATACCGGAGATATCGGCAAGTTCGATGAACAGGGCAGCCTGATGATCACCGACCGGAAGAAGGATATTATTGTCAATTCCGGCGGAGACAACATCTCGCCGCAGCGCATTGAAGGCCTTATGACGCTTGAAACAGAGATATCCCAAGCGATGGTCTATGGCGATGACAAACCTTATCTGGTTGCCGTTCTGTGGCCTGACGAGGAGTTCATGCGTGAATTTGCCCGCGACAATTCGCTTGCAAACGACATCGAGGAACTTGGTCAGAACGAAGATTTCCGCAAGATCATCCGCGCATCAATTGACCGGGTCAACAAGCGCCTGTCGACGATTGAAAAGGTTCGAAGCTTCATGTTCGCCGAAGCGCCCTTTACCATCGACAATGAAATGCTGACCCCGTCGATGAAAATCCGTCGCCACAAAATTCGCGAGGCATATTCAAAACAGCTTGATGGCCTGTATCAGCGCAAGCGCAAAGGCCAATAAGACGCAAGATGCCAAGCAAGAAGGCCAAGGCCAAAGACGGACACGCTCAAACCCTGACCCTGATCCGGGGCCTTCCTGGATCAGGCAAGTCCACACTGGCAAAGAACCTGTCAAAAGCCACCGGTGCCACACACCTTGAAGCCGATATGTTCATGGTCGACCGTCAGGGGTTTTATGAATTTGATCCACGCCGCCTGAAAGACACTCACGCCAAATGCGAAACCCAATGCCGCAAGGCGCTTGAGGATGGCAAAAATACCATCATCTCAAACACCTTCACCCGGCTTTGGGAAATGCAGGCCTATATCGACATGGCCGAAGAACTGGGTATCGCGCTGCAAATTGTTGAATGCCACGGCAATTTTCACAACATCCATCAGGTCCCCGATGAAACCATCGAGGCCATGCGCGACCGGTGGCAAGAACTGCCTGCCCAATATCGATAAGTTCAGGACCAATTAATTTGCCGCCGAGAACACCTGTTTGAGGATATCGGTGGTCCAGCGGGTGGGATCGGACCGAATATCGGCTTCCTGAAGTGCGATGTAATGGAACAGACCTTCCATGGCCTTGTCCGTCGCATGATCTGTCAAGGACGCCTTAAGGTCTGGCACAAACGGCAAGGTGTCATACTGCCCCAACATCTGATCATAAAGTGACAATGCCCCGGTATCGGCAAGTGCATCGGTAATCACCGGACGCAAACGGGATTCGATATCGGTCCCTGAAACCCGGCGCAAATATGTCGTTGCCGCGTCATCCGGTCCTTCCAGAATGCCTTTGGCGTCATCCACGCTCATCTGGCTGACCGCGTTAACCAGGATATCACCGGCATCACGCATGGTTTGTTCCGCAGCCCGGTTCATGCGCAATTCAATCTCGTCGGCATAACTTCCCAACCCTGCTGCGGTCATAAGTTTTTGTGCGTTTTGCAGGCTATCGGGCAATGGGATATGCGCCACCGGATCGGCATTAAATCCATCGATCATGCCAAGCTGACTGGTGACAAGCCCCACGCCGACATCCAGTGCTTGTTTCAGCCCCTGTTCGACCGTGTCTGAGGACAGCGCAGAAATCGCCGAGCTGCCGCCCCCCGACGTCGTACCGCTTCCAGATGAGTTCAAGGCATCACCAAGCGTCTCCTTGGCCTTGTCAAAAAACGATTGCGCAGTCGCATCATGAACAACGGTTGTCGCAGTCAGGCCTGCAATGACGACAAAAGTGCTGACTTTAAACAGGCTGGAAGGTTTGGATGAGGCCATGAAATATCCTGTCGAATGTTGGTGATGGGCTGTGTCGCGATTCCGACCTTAGAGTTACCGATAATCGTGGCCCGATAATGACAAAACCCCGGCGGCATGCCGGGGTTTTGCATATGTGCGTTGTTCAGGTCTTAGTCAACAACCTCGACCTTTTTGCCATTCAGCAAAAGATCATTCGCCTCTGTTGATACTGGTACGGTATCCCCGTCCTTGATCCCGCCTTCCAGTATCTGCATCGCCAATGGGTTTTGCAAATAACGCTGGATCACGCGTTTAAGCGGACGGGCGCCATAAACCGGGTCATAGCCCTTTTCGGCCAGCCAGTCCTTGGCTGCATCATCAAGTTGCAGGTCGATCTTGCGATCGAACAAAAGCTTCTCAAGACGCCCAAGCTGGATGTCGACAATCGTGCCCATCTGTTCGCGGGCCAAACGATGGAACAGGATGGTTTCATCCAGACGGTTGAGGAATTCCGGACGGAACGATGCCCGAACGATTTCCATGACCTGTGCCCGGACTTCGCCGCTGTCATGACCTGGTTCCTGATTGGCAAGGATTTCACCACCCAAGTTAGAAGTCAGAATGATCAGCGTATTGCGGAAGTCGACCACACGTCCCTGCCCGTCGGTCAAACGGCCTTCATCAAGCACCTGCAACAGGACGTTAAACACATCAGGATGTGCCTTTTCGACCTCGTCAAACAGGACCACCTGATAGGGGCGACGACGAACGGCTTCGGTCAGTGATCCACCTTCTTCGTAGCCGACATAACCGGGGGGCGCGCCCAAAAGACGTGCCACCGCGTGTTTTTCCATGAACTCGGACATATCGATCCGAACCATGGCCTGTTCATCATCAAACAGGAATTGCGCAAGGGCCTTGGTCAGCTCGGTTTTACCGACACCCGTGGGGCCAAGGAACAGGAACGAACCAATCGGTCGGTTTGGATCCTGCAACCCGGCACGCGCGCGACGCACTGCGTTCGAGATTGAACGAACCGCATCGTCCTGACCTACAACCCGCTTGCGCAGCGTGTCTTCCATTTCCAGAAGCTTTTCACGCTCGCCCTCAAGCATTTTGTCAACCGGAATGCCGGTCCAGCGTGACACGATAGATGCGATGTGCTTTTCGGTTACAGCTTCGTCCTTGATCCCGCGTGACGGATCGTTTTCCGCCTTTTCAAGCAGGGCCAGAAGGGCGGGTATTTCTTCGTATTGAAGCTGCCCGGCGCGATCAAGCTTGCCATCACGCATCACGCGTTCAAGTTCGATCCGGGCCTGATCAAGTTGCTCCTTGATATGAGTAGAAGCCGCAAGTTCCTTTTTCTGGGCTTCCCATTTCGCGGTCAGCTCGGCCGATTTACCTTCAAGCTCGACCAATTCCTTTTCCAGACGACCAAGGCGATCTTTGGATGCGCTGTCCTGCTCTTTCTTAAGCGCTTCGCGTTCAATCTTGAGCTGGATGATACGGCGATCAAGTTCGTCGATTTCTTCGGGCTTGGAGTCAAGTTCCATGCGAAGACGTGACGATGCCTCATCCATCAGATCAATTGCCTTGTCAGGCAGGAACCGATCCGTGATATACCGATGTGAAAGGGTTGCTGCCGCCACAAGCGCGGCATCGGCAATACGCACCCCATGGTGAAGTTCGTACTTATCCTTGATTCCGCGCAGGATCGAAACCGTATCGCTGACGGACGGTTCATTGACAAAGACCGGCTGGAAACGCCGGGCAAGGGCTGCGTCCTTTTCGATATGCTGACGGTATTCATCAAGCGTGGTCGCGCCCACGCAATGCAACTCGCCGCGTGCTAACGCCGGCTTCAAAAGGTTGGATGCATCCATTGACCCTTCGGCCTTGCCCGCCCCGACAAGGGTATGCAGTTCGTCGATGAACAAAACCACCTGACCGGCTTCGGATTCAATTTCACTCAGAACTGCTTTCAGGCGTTCCTCAAATTCACCACGGAACTTGGCACCGGCAATCAACGCACCAAGATCAAGTGACAGAAGTTTCTTGTCCTTGAGCGTTTCGGGCACATCCCCCTTAACGATACGAAGGGCCAGACCTTCGGCAATCGCGGTTTTACCCACACCGGGCTCGCCAATCATGACCGGGTTGTTCTTGGTCCGGCGCGACAGGACCTGCACCGCACGACGGATTTCCTCATCCCGGCCAATAACCGGATCAAGTTTGCCTTCGCGCGCGGCCTCGGTCAGGTCACGGGCATATTTCTTAAGCGCATCATACTGGCTTTCTGCCCCGGCACTGTCTGCCGTACGGCCCTTGCGGATGTCATTGATTGCACCATTAAGGCTTTGCGCCGTCACCCCGGCATCAGCCAGAACCTTGCCCGCGGTTGATTTCGGATCAAGCGCAATGGTCAAAAGCAGACGTTCAGCCGTTACATAGCTGTCACCGGCCTTTTGGGACACTTCCTGTGCCTGATCAATCAGGCGGGCAAATTCAGATGAAAGATAAATCTGACCATTGCCACCGGAAACCTTTGGCAGTTTTGCCAGTTCCTGTGCACAGCGTTCCTGGGCAAGCTTTGGCTTGCCGCCAGATGCCTTGATCAGATTGGCTGCCAGACCTTCTTCGTCGTCCAGCAAAACCTTCAGAAGATGGATCGGGACAAACTGCTGATGATTTTCACGCAGCGCAAGCGATTGCGCGGACTGCAGAAACCCTTTTGAGCGGTCCGTAAAGTTTTCAAATTCCATTCCTGTCACTCCTTGAGCCAACAGTTTTCATACGATGTGGGCCTTCTTCGAAGCACCCACGGCATTGGTGTCATTACCGAATTTCAAAATTATAGATTATTTTGACGGTGACAGTATTGATATGTATCAGTCTAGCGCGTTTGCAAGCATATCCCCCTACAAAAGTTGCAAGAATTAATTGTGCGCCGCAGCACATCTTTCTGTCATTGTTCCAACTCGCACACGATGGTGTGAATTATACGCCTGCATCAGGGTTGCCCTTGGCAAAACAACCTTTTAACGTCGCCCTTAAACATGCCATGCGCCCCAATCAAATGGCATGCACAAACGCCACACAGGAACAAAGATAATGACGGTCGAACTCAAAGCCATCAAACGCTATCCGGTTAAGGGCATGCGCGGCGTTGATATGCCGCAGGCAAAAATCAGCGCGCACCACATGCTAACCGATGATCGCCGCTTTGTCGTCGCCACCCAATCTTCTGTCGGACAGGAAGGCGTGCACGCATGGGCGCGCAAAAGCAACTTCCTTCAGTTGGTCAACACGCCGAAAATGGCCGAAATCGGAACCGAATACGATGACGCGACCTGCACACTGACCATCTTGCGGAATGGCCGGGCCATTTGCAAAGGTCGGCTGGATGACCCTATGGGCCGCACCGTCGTCGAGGATTTCCTTAAAGCGTTTCTGAAAAACGATATCGCCGGAACACCCAAGATTTATTCGGTGCCCGACACCCAGTTCGGGGACATGAAGGAACCTTACATTTCGGTTCTTAATCTGGCATCGATCCGTGATTTCGGAACCCGGATCGTTCAAAGTGAAATCGATCCCATGCGCTTTCGCGGCAACCTTCTGATTGATGGCCTTGAACCGTGGAAAGAACTTGAATGGGACGAAGGTCAAATCATCACAATCAATGGCATTTCATTGCGGGTCATTCATCCGATCACACGCTGCAAGGCCACCAGCGTCAATCCCGACACCGCAGTTGCAGATATCAATGTCCCCTTGATGCTGCGCAAAGGTGTAAACCACCTTTACATGGGCGTCTATGTCGAGGCCCTTGATGATGGGAACATTACACCAGGCGATGTTGTCAGTATCGGCTAACTATTGTCGGAATTGAACGTCGGCGCATGGACGGCCATGCCCCTGAACATCTCGTCATGGTACCAGTCGATGCGATAGGCCCGAATGGGCGGGCATCCCTTGCGGAACAATATCTGTTCTTCTTTCGGGAAACGCGCCACTTCGGCAGACCGTAAAATCGGCTGATTGTCCTGTGAACGCAGGTGAACCGGTCTGGTGGTATCCGCGCCACCGCCGGTATCCTCGAACCGTGACATCGCCGTCAGCCCGGAAACCCAATCAAGGTTAAAGGCCCCCTCCTGGCTTAGCACGGAAATGGCATCAACCCGTCCAACGACATTTTCCCAGTTAAGGCAGACATCCATCAGACCACTGACCCCCGAGAATCCCGGCCAAACGATCATTCCATCGCCATATCCACCACCCAGAAGACGCTCAAACAGCGGCATGCGTCCAACCCGTTCAATCCCGTCAAGCAGTACAAGAAATTCCGGATCGCCGGACTTCCAGCCACGTTGATTGATCAGGTTCATCATCGCAGCAAGCATCACACGGCTAAACGATGGCTGTGCATTGGGGCTGTCACCACCAAGTTGACCGATAACAAAGATCGACACCGGACCGCTGGTAATATCTTCAAGCGTGAAAGTGCTTGCGCTGACGACACGCGAAATTTGCGGGTTGTCAAACTCTTCGGTTGCAGCACGACAGGCGTCGATGATCTTCATACGCTGATCTTCGGTCATATCAAGGATGTTCAGCGCGACTTCCGATATGCGGCCATCAGCCGATTCAATCCCCATCAATTCTTCAAGAATTTTATAGAACCGGTGCGATGGCATGATCAGGTTGCGGCGCACCTCACCAAGGTTGCGGTCTTCCTTAAGGCTTTTCTGGATCGTAAAGACAATAAAACCATGAAGCAGGGTGCGTGCCGTGCGCACTTCCTGTTCATCCAGATCCTGCACAAACATCGGCGCCAAAAGGGTATCGGCGATAAAACCGGTATCGGTGATCAGGCCTTCACCCTGCTGACGGATGAAATCGAATGGATTGAACTGATGGCTTTGCATGCCGCTTTGTTTGTGCGGGTCGATCACGATCAACTTTTGCCCCATCTTGGTGCGGCGATCATGAATGGCACGGAACATACTGCCATAGCGTTCATAAACAAACAGGTTGCCTGTGTGCATAAGTGCGTTCGGCTCTGCCGATGAACGGTAATATTCTTCTGGCTTGGTCGAAAAGGTCAGAACACGCTTCAAACCGCTTGCACCCAGCAGACGTTTTTCCTCACCCCAACGTCCAAGAACAAAGTCCGGTTTGTTTTCCAGCAGCTTGCGGCCATTCAGGTCGTCGGCCTGCGCCCATTGACCTTCTGCCTTCATTTTGGCGGCTTGGGCAGGCGAGGTCGATTTTCCTGATTTTCGCGATGACGAGGATTTCGAGCGGTTTATCGCAATCACAACCAGTGGCAAGAACATTGGAATGATGAAGCAAACGCCCCCCAGCAAAGCCAGCTCGTAATCACCATTGAACAGGCCAAGGGCAATGACCATACCGCCCAGGGCCCATAACAAAACCATGACGACCCGAAATAAACCAGTCCCCATCAAATATTCCCCACTACTGCGCCTGCGTCACAAAATATCGATGCCGTCGCGTTTTCGCAGACGTGCGCTTCATGACTTTATTTATGAATTATCCTGCAGTGATACCAATATTAATCGTTGGTTGCACGATATATTCAGCTTTGCACTTATCCAGATCAACGCCCCTCCAACGCATCGCGTCTTTGGCAACATGCCTTGGAAACTGTTGCGTTTCGCTTGCAGGGTTTTGTTCGGGCTTGGCGCACTGTTGGGGCGGGGCTACGCGCAAGAACGATGAGGAACATCGTTCAAGCTAAACGGGCACAGACGTTAAACGACAACACCCCTGCAAATCATCCGACTTGCAGGGGTGCGTGTCATGTTGAAAAAGGGTTTCTGATTACATCAGGCCGAAACCGGTTCGGACCCTTCGTCAGAAGGTGCGCCTTCTTCTTCGTCACGGCCAGCAGCACGGCTGCGGCCACGGCGTGCTGTCGGATGGCGACCGCGCGTACGCGCAGTCCCACTTGATGCACGGCGCGGTTTCTTATCGCCGTCATCAGCTTGCTCTGCACCATTGGCATTTTCCGCTGCATCCTCAGCGGGTGTTTCCGCCGGCGCACTGTCGGCTGCCGGAGCTTCTTCATCGGATTTGCGTGGGCGACCACGGGCCGGGCCACGCGCATCTGAACGACGGGCACGCGGCGCACGTTTTGGCTTGCCACCGTCATCCCCCGAAGAGGCTTCCGCTGCGCTGCTGTCTGCTTCAACAGGGGCGCTGTCGGCACCATTGCCCGATGCAGTTTCCGCATTTGCAGTGTTGTCGGTGTTTTCACCCTGCTGATCATCGCTTTGATTAGACTGGGCGTCATTGCGGTCATCACGGCCACGATTGTTGCGCGGGCGATTATTGTTGTTATCGCCCCGCTCTTCACGGCGTTGATTTTCCCATTCCTGGGCCGCCTGAAGAATACGCTGATAGTGTTCCGCGTGCTGATAGTAGTTTTCAGCCAGAACAGGATCGTCGGTGCAATCCTTTGCCAGCGAAACGTATTTTTCATAGACTTGCTGGGCATTACCGCGTACGCGGCCGTCCGGCCCATTGCTATCAAAATTCTGAAACTTTGGATTTACTGGACGTTTATTCGACTGTTGCCGTCCGCGCGGACGTTTATTGTTATTTCTCATATCAACATGACTTTGGTGTTGAAGGACAATCCGGTGACATCATCGGCCCCGGAACCACTCCGTCTGAAAAACATATTTCCCGCTAAACAGTGCCGTTCACGGCACATATTGCAAACCTGCCGAGAACCATTAATGGAACGGAGATTGTAGACTGTTTACTGGGGAACACGGCGCTTTCATAAGCGCGTTGGGCACCCGGCCCGTTCAATTCAACCTATATGGCTTGAACGGTTATTCCAACTGTTTTTTTCACTGTTGGATGCTTTTTTTTACATCACAGGTGCGGATTTCCTAAATTACACAGCGCCCAACCGCACAACGGGTTTTCTTTGCCGCAACGCAGCGAACAATACCGCCAAGGTCCTCGCGATATTCAACGCCGACAAACCCGGCTTCCACCAGCATCTGGCCAACATCCTTTTCCTGCCCGCGCCCGATTTCGAAAATCACGAAACCACCCGGCTTGGCCAAATCAAACGCAGCTTGGGACAAAATGCGATAGGCTGCCAACCCATCACCTTCGTCGGTCAAGGCAAGACGCGGATCAAATTTCTGCACCTCTGGCGATAATGTGCCCATTTCTTCTGCGGTGATGTAGGGCGGGTTTGACATTACAAGGTCAAACCCCTCCGACCGTTCTTCTGCCGTGAGCGCACTGTCCCAGTCAGAAACACGAAATTCTACATGACCGTCCAGGTCAAGAAGCCTGGCATTTTCCTGTGCACAGGCAACCGCACCGGCGCTGACATCAAGACCGACCCCCGCCGCACCGGGAAGATCCCCCACGGCCGAAAGCAACAAGCACCCTGTTCCCGTTCCGAAATCAACGAGCCGCGGTGCATCGGCGTCTTCAAGAAAATCAATTGCCCATTCCACCAGCGTTTCGCTGTCAGGGCGCGGCTCAAGCGTTTCGGGCGAGAGCTTAAAGGTATGACGCCAAAAATCACGCTCGCCAAGAATGCGCCCCACTGGCTCATTCCCAATACGGCGTGAAATCATGGACCGAAAGGTTTCTGCCTTGTCATCGGGCACAATATCTTCGGGCCATGCGCTGATCCGTCCACCATCAACACCCGCCGCACGCGCCAGCAAGATGCGCGCATCCATCCGTGCATTTTCAATGCCGGCATCATTCAATGCGGTAACGGCCGCAGCCATCAGGGCACCAAGCGTCGATGGGGTGTCAGAAGACATGATCAGCTTTCAATTTCGGCAAGTTTTTGTGCCTGTTCTTCCGCAATAAGCGCATCAATCATTTCATCAACTGCCGGACCACCGGTGATGAAATCATCCAACCGGTAAAGAGTCAGATTAATACGATGATCTGATACGCGCCCCTGCGGGAAGTTATAGGTGCGGATACGCTCCGACCGATCCCCGGACCCCACCTGTGATTTACGATCTGCGGCGCGTTCGCTGTCCTTGCTTTCGCGTTCCTGATCATACAGCCGCGACATCAGCATCTTCATCGCTTTTTCTTTGTTCTTGTGCTGCGATTTTGCTTCCTGACTTGCGGCAACGACACCGGTCGGAATGTGGGTAATGCGCACAGCACTGTCGGTCGTGTTGACGTGCTGACCACCCGCCCCTTGCGAACGATATGTATCAACCCGCAAATCCTTGGGATCAATTTTGATATCGACTTCTTCGGCTTCGGGCAGAACCGCCACCGTGGCCGCTGATGTGTGAATACGTCCGCCGCCCTCGGTAACCGGCACACGTTGCACGCGGTGCACGCCACTTTCAAATTTCAGACGCGCAAATACGTCCGTGCCCGAAACATTGACGATGACTTCCTTAAACCCGCCAAGGTCGTTTTCGCTGGCATCCATCTGTTCGAACTTCCAGCCGCGCCCTTCGGCGTACCGCTGATACATGCGATACAGGTCTGCTGCAAACAGGGCTGCTTCTTCACCGCCCGTTCCAGCGCGGATTTCAAGAATGGCGTTTTTGGTATCGGCACTGTCCTTGGGGATCAGCATCAGTTTCATCTGACGCTCTGCCTCGGGCAGTTTTTCAAGGATTTCGTATTTTTCGGCCTCGGCCATTTCGCGCATATCGCGATCACCGTTCGGATCGGCCAGAATTTCTTCGGCTTCTTTCAGGTCGTTCAGAAGCTTTTTATAAGCTTCAATTGCCTCAACCACCGGGGCCAATTCAGCATGTTCACGCGACAGCTTTGAAAACCCGTCACCATCAAGCTCACCGCTTGAAAGAAGCGCGTTGAGTTCGTCGAACCGGCGTGTAACACCTTCGAGCTTCCCAAGGTCCAAACTCACTCTTTATTCTCCTGTTCAGGGTCGTTGGCCTTCGTATGATTTTCATCCGGACCGAACGGCTTATCTTCAAGTTCAAACAAACGCGCCAACAATTTCTGGGCCTTGACCCATTCAACGGTGCCCGCACCATCGGTTGTTGTCGCCAAATCCTTTAGCGCCTGTGTTGGCGTATGCAGCAGCCGGTTGATCAAAAGCCAGGTCGCTTTTTCCGCATCCCCGTGACTTTCGCTCAGCACATCTGCGCGAACGGTTTCAAATCGTTTGCGTAGATCGGCAATCGCCGGCACAGCCGCACGTTGGGCACGATCACGCACGAAACCATCAATTTCCGCCTCGATCAGTGTCCAGGCTTCGTCTGCCTTTTCTTCACGTCCGCCGCGCCCTTCGGCAGCAATCTTTTCCAGATCTTCGATCCGGTAAAAGAATACCTCGTCGATTTCATCGACTTGCGGATCGATATCGCCCGGAACGGCCGTATCGATCATCAAAACCGGGCGATATCGACGTCGCTTGACCGCCGCCAATGCACGGTTCCGATCAATCATATAGCGCCGCGATCCACCGGCAGTCAGGACGAGGTCGGCTTCTGCCAACAGGCGATCTAGGTCGTCGATCTCAGACCAGTGACAATCCAGACGTCGTGCAACCAGTCGGGCACGGGCAGTCAGCCGATCCGTCACCAAAATGCGCCCGATGCCGCGTTCGGCAAGCGACGCGGCAATCAATTCCCCCATGTCACCAGCCCCCGCAACAAGCAAGGTACAATCACCAAGGTCACCATGCAGGTCCCGCGCAACCGATTGCGCCGCAGCGGCAATGGAAACAGCCCCCTGCCCGATGCCGGTCTGATTGCGGACCTTTTTGGCAATCGCGTAGGCCGCCTGATACACCAGCTCCAATTCCCGACCGACAAGATCATGTCGGCGGGCAATGCGATGGGCGTCCTTGACCTGCCCAAAGACTTCGGGCTCGCCAATCACAAGACTATCGAGCGATGCGGCAACCGCAAACATGTGGCGAAGTGCGTCGCGACCGGCGCGAATATAAAGTTCGCTTGCCAGTTGGTCGCGATCCAGATCAGCCCAAAGCGACATCAAATCAATCAGGCGCTCACGCCCGCGTTCGGCCTCGGACGCCAGCAGATGAATTTCAGTACGGTTGCAGGTCGAAACAACAACCGCCTGCCCCAACCGGGCTTGTTCGATTGCCGCAAGGAATTGCGGCAGGCGGGCTTCTTCGATGAACAGACGGTCTCGGGTATCCTCGCTTGAGCGCCGATGATTGGTGCCGATCACCATCAGGCGATCCAGCGGCCAATCCCCGGCATCCTCATGCGTTAAACCGTCTGTCACACCGTTCTCACTTTTTGCCGATCACGTCAGCCAACTGATCAAGGGCCACTTCCTGCTGCTCACCACTATCAAGATCACGCAACTGGGCCACACCATTGGCAAGTTCATCATCACCAAGGATCACAGCCATTTTGGCATTGGCCTTATCGGCACGTTTAAGACGCTTTTTCATATTGCCGGAATAGCCAAGTTCAACGGCAATACCGGCTTCGCGCAACGTTTGCGCAATGCTGCGACATTTCGCTTCGGCGGCATCTCCCATCGGAACAAAGGCCACGGGGCGCGCACCAGCAGGCGCTTCGCCAACCATCAGGGCGAGGCGTTCAACACCCGCAGCCCACCCAACACCGGCAGTTTGCGGACCACCCATGGTCGAAATCAGGCCATCATACCGGCCACCGGCCATCACAGTTCCCTGTGCGCCAAGGGTGTTGGTGGTGAATTCAAAGCAGGTATGGCAGTAATAATCCAACCCGCGCACCAGACGCGGATTTAGGTCATAGCTGATGCCGATATCACCAAGGCCTTCGGTCAGGCCTTTGAAGAATTCCTTGGAATGTTCATTGAGGTACTCGGCAAACAGCGGCGCATTCGCCACCAGTTCACGATCCCCTTCATCCTTGGAATCAAGAATACGCAGCGGGTTCTTTTCAAGGCGCGCACGGCTGTCTTCGGACAGCTTGTCAAAATGGCCCTTGAAATAATCCACCAGTACATCGCGATAGGCCGCACGGCTTTCAGGGTCACCAAGGGTGTTCAGCTCCAGCGTGATGCTATCCCAAAGACCGAGGCTTTTAAGGATGTGCGCACCATAGCCGATCATCTCAATGTCGCCTGCAACCTGTTCGACACCAAGAAGTTCTGCACCGATCTGATGGAACTGCCGCTGACGTCCTTTTTGCGGGCGTTCATAGCGGAACATCGGGCCATAGTAGCTGACCTTGACCGGGGACATTTGCTGCATGCCATTGGAGATGTAGGCACGCGCTATACCCGCTGTTCCTTCGGGGCGCAGCGTGATCTGTTCACCGCCGCGATCTTCAAAGGTATACATTTCCTTGGTCACGACATCGGACGTGTCGCCAAGGGTGCGGGCAAAGACCTCGGTAAATTCGAAGATCGGCGTGGTCATGCGATGATAGCCATACAACTCGCCAATTTCGCGTGCGGTATTCGCGATGTAATCCTGCAGACGGTTCTGTTCCGGCAGAAGGTCGTGCGTGCCACGGACGGGTTGAAGCGATGCCACTTTGGGTCTCCGATCTAACTTGAATTCCAGATATTTGCGCGAAACATCAATGGGCGCAAACATATGCGAACATGAAAATAGCTTTCCGCCGATGTGGCGGAAAGCCAAATTTACTTAATACAGCCTTGCTATTCTGCTGCGGTTTTCTTGGCGGCTTCTTCGGCTTCGATCTTGGCCGCACGTTCTTCGACCAGCTCAACGATATGGTCGACCATTTTTTCCGTGCTGATATTGTGATCCGGGCGACCGGAAATATACATCTTGTGGTTTCCGCCACCGCCACCGGTCAGACCAATATCTGTTTCGCGTGCCTCGCCCGGACCGTTGACGATACAGCCAATGATCGACAGCGAGATCGGCGTCGAAATATGGGCCAAGCGTTCTTCAAGGGCTGCAACCGTCTCAACAACGTTAAAGCCCTGACGCGCACAAGACGGACAGGAAATGATCTGAACACCACGGGTACGAAGACCAAGCGATTTCAGGATATCAAACCCGACATGGATTTCCTCAAGCGGATCGGCAGAAAGCGAGACACGCAAGGTATCCCCAATACCGGCCCACAGAAGGTTGCCCATGCCAATCGATGACTTAACCGTACCACCGCGCAGGCCTCCAGCCTCGGTAATGCCAAGATGCAGCGGATAGTCGCATGCCTCTGCCAAACCGTAATAGGCCGCAACCGCGAGGAAAACGTCCGATGCCTTGACCGAGATTTTAAATTCGCGGAAATCCAGATCTTCAAGAATTTTGGCGTGGTTCAGCGCGCTTTCGACCATCGCTTCGGGGCAAGGTTCACCGTAACGTTCAAGAAGTTCCTTTTCCAGCGACCCGGCATTCACACCGATACGCATCGAACAGCCATGATCCTTGGCGGCTTTCACAACTTCGCGCACACGTTCGGTCGACCCGATATTCCCCGGATTGATTCGAAGGCATGCGGCACCGGCCTCGGCGGCCTCGATCGCGCGTTTATAATGGAAATGGATGTCGGCAACGATCGGGACATTCACCTGCTTGACGATGTCTTTTAACGCTGCTGATGATTCCTGATCCGGGCAGGACACGCGCACAATATCCGCACCGGCCTCTTCCAGACGATGGATCTGCGCAACAGTCGCGTTCACATCGGTGGTCAGGGTATTGGTCATGGACTGCACCGAGATCGGCGCATCCCCACCAACTTCCACATCACCAACACGGATTTTGCGGCTTTGGCGGCGTTCAATATCGCGATATGGGCGGACGCTCATTTCCGGTTCCAAAATGTTCAAGGTGTCTTGGGGGAGTATATAGCTTATCAAACGCCGATTAGAAACCGTTGGATGACAGATTTTCTGCCGGGTTTTGCATGGCAGGCAAGAAAAAAGGCGACCCCGACGGGCCGCCTTTGACATTCATATCGGATATATCGCCATCAATCTGGCAACAAACCTATTGAACTGTTGGCTCTTCGGACTGTGTCAGATTGCCGACATCAAGCGAGAAATCCGAAATCACAGCGCCATAATCGCCGACCGGCTGAGGGTCTTGCCCATCAATGCTATAGGTCAAAGCCCCGGCATTGCCGACTTCAAGTTTCAGGCCATCACGATTCGGCACCTTGTAGATATCACCAGCAGACAGCATCCGGGTCAGCAAAACATTGCCGTCTTCTTCGCGAATACGCACCCAACTGGTTTCCACCGCCGAGATGGTCACTCGACTGTCAACATTGACCGCCCCAAAGACACGCGCCCCACCAACATCATCAACGTCCGGTGCTGCGGGCACAGATGCGACCTCAGCAGCGGGTGTCGCAGGAACTTCGGCTGGTTGTTCTTCCACCGGAGCTTCTGCGATCTCTGCGACTTCGTTTGTGACCGGTGCCTCTTCAGCCTCGGCTAAGGGTTCTTCGGCCGCAGGTGCTTCAGCAACCTCAGACGGTGTTGCAGGCGTCGTATCTTCGGTTACGACAGGTTCAGACGCTGGTTGCTCGGCAACGGTCGCATTCTCGGTCGGAACGACCGGGCTTGCGGGTGCTGCCATTTCTTCAGATGTCGTTGCCGGTGTGTTTTCCGGTTCTGAAATCATCGGTGCCGGTGCCACAATCTCTGCTTCGGCTGCTTGTGCGTCCGCCGCATTTTCAAGATTGCGCGGCTGAGCTTCGTCCGATGCCGTCGTGGAATAGCTCGCCAGACGTTCCGGCAGCGGGTCCACCAAATCGGCAATGGTTTTACCCTGACTTGAAAGATAGTACCAACCGCCGTAAGCCCCCAAACCCAACATGACTGCAATCAGCAGAACTGCGCCCCCCGGCACCCGGCTTTCCTGAACCGGTTTGGGGAATGACAGTTCGCTGCGCACAGCAGGCGCGTTGCTTTCTTCCCGGAAGCGACGGGCAATTTCTGCACCATCCAACCCAAGGTATTCGGCATATGCCTTCACAAAGCCAAGGCCATAGGGACCATTCGGCAGAACCGAGTAATCACTTGCTTCAATGGCTTCGATATAAATTTTACGAATACGCAACATACGGCAAACGTCTTCGACAGTTTGCCCCAAACCATTGCGGGTCGCCCTCAACAGGCTCCCGACTTCGGTGTAGCCACCGGACTGGTTATTTTCTGCGTCCATCACGACATCATTTGATGGCGTATCGCCGGACAAAGGCCTGAAACGTAGGCGCCCACCGGTTTCGTCATCCAAATGATCATCCTTTCGCTTTTTGATCGCCAACTCCGCACCCCCACGTTACGATCTAGCAATAAAACTAGCAGAAATCCCCACCAAAAGCGATTGTTTTTAAAGTTTTACACCGTGATCTATTGCGAAAGCCTTAAGACGCGAACGCAATGATCTGGTTGGATTATCCATTATGGTGAGAATATAGCGCTCTACTTCAGACTTGCACATGCTTCTGACCATTTCCTTTACAGGGCCAACAGAAGCAGGTGCCATCGATAAACGCTTGATTCCCAAGCCAATAAGGGCCATCGCCTCAAGTGGGCGTCCCGCCATCTCACCACAAATGGTCAGACGGACGTTCCGCTCATCACACAATGTCACCAATTGGCGCATAAAAGCAAATACACTTGGTGAAAGTGTATCATACCGCCCCTCAATGCGCGGATTACCACGATCAGCCGCAAACATGAACTGCAACAAATCATTGGTGCCGACCGAAAGGAAGTCGACACGATCAAGCAATGCAGGTGCCTGCCAGATCAAGGCGGGCACCTCAAGCATCGCACCGACTTCGACCTTACGCGGGATAAATCCGCGCGCAGCTTCACGTTTAAGCTGCTGGTCAAGAACGGTCTTTGCCTGATCGAACTCGGCCACCTCGGCAATCATCGGGAACATGATGTAAAGATCACGATCATGTCCTGCACGTATCAGGGCGCGCAACTGGTGCACAAGAACCGCCGGACGATCAAGCGTGATCCGAATGGACCGCCACCCCATCGCCGGGTTCTCTTCTGTCATATCCTCCCAATAGGGCAGCAATTTGTCACCGCCCACATCGAGAGTACGAAAAACAACCGGGCGGCCTTCGGCCTGCTCGAAGATGCGGTCGTAAAGTCGGGTCTGATCCGTGATGTCGGGCATGGCAGAGCGCACCATGAACGGAATTTCCGTTCGATACAGCCCGATGCCATCCGCACCGCTTTCAATCACATGGGGAACATCAATCAAAAGACCGGCATTCACATTAAGCGAAATATCCAGGTCATCTGTTGTGCGCGCCGGCATGTCGCGCATCTGGGCATAAAGCGCCTTGCGTTCTGCCCGGGCGCGAAGTGCACCGTCAATAACGGCCCGAACATCTTCGCTTGGTCGCACAAACAATTGACTGTTGTCAGCATCGACAATCAACGGGTCACCGGCTTCGACCTTATCAAGGACACCTTTGACCCCGCCCAGTACCGGAATATCAAGCGCACGGGCGACAATCGCCACATGCGATGTATGTGACCCTTCCTCAAGCGCCAGCCCCCGCAAAAGCGTATGGTCGTAATCCAAAAGTTCTGCCGGGCCGATATTGCGCGCAACCAGAATGATGTCATCGGGCAAATCACCGAACGCCGGCGACTGATATTGCCCGGAAAGATGTTGCAGCAAACGGTTGGCCAGATCTTCAAGATCATGCAGACGTTCACGCAAATATGGATCGGTTACCTGCGCCATGCGCGCGCGGGTATCATCATGCACCTTCTGCACGGCAGCTTCGGCCGTAAGGCCGGTATGAACGGCTTCGGTAATCCGGTTCAGCCAGCCTGTATCCTGGGCAATCATTCGATAGGCTTCAAGAATATCGCCCGGATCATCCCCACCTTCCATGCCATCAATGCCCGATACGGCTTCAAGCATTTTATCAAGGTGGTTTTGAAGCCCACGCATGGCTTCACGCAGACGGGTCAGTTCTTCTTCCGGGTCATCAGACACCATCCGATCAATGACAATGCGCGGCTCATGCAGAACCGCAAGGCCCTTGCCAATGCCCGGCGCCAGACGCGCCCCGCCAAGACGAAGAGGCAGAAGCGCAATACCATCCGCAGGGATCAGTTCCTCGCGGCTGACAAGCTCACCGGCGGCGACCATTTCGGCCAACACCATGGCAACGTTTTCAAGCGCTTCCTGTTCGTCTTCGGAATACAGCCGTTCGGTTCGATTCTGCACGGCAAGAACACCGATGATGCGCCCACCGCGCAAAATCGGCACACCGATCATCGAATGATAAATTTCCTCGCCGGTTTCCGGACGATAGGCAAAATTCGGATGACTTTGCGCGTCCTTTAGGTTGAGTGGCCGCGCATGTGCGGCAACGAAACCAACGATCCCTTCCCCCACACGCAGACGCGTGAGGTGCACCGCCTCCTTTGACAGACCACAGGTCGCAAACAGCTCAAGCACTTCGCCCGCACGCATGACATAGACCGAACACACCTCTGCCACCATATCGGCAGCAATGATGGTCACGATCTGGCCCAGACGTTCCTCAGCAGTCCCCGGTCCAGCCATGACGTCGCGGACGCGCTTTAGAAGGCGTCGCGGACCTGAGACTGCGGCGGACGGAATGCTCATGTGACTTAGCTGTCTCTCTTAACCAGGGATAGGACGGCCTGTTCGACCAACTCTTCAAGGATTTCGGAAACCGGTTGTTCTTTCTTTACCATACCAACCGACTGGCCCGCCATAACCGATCCGCTTTCGACGTCACCATCGATCACGGCACGGCGCAAGGCACCAGCCCAGAAATGTTCAATTTCAAGCTGTGCTTCACCCTGATCAAGTTCGCCTGCACGGAATTTTTCAATCACGGCACGCTGCGTATCACGGAATTCGTCGGTTCCCTTGTTGGCAAGGGCGCGCACCGGAATAACAGGGAAGCGATCATCAAGCTGCACGGTCGTTACCGCATCACGTGCGCTTGCGCGGATAAAGGCCTTTTTGAAGTCGGGATGGGCGATGCATTCTTCGGCACATACAAGACGTGTGCCGACCTGAACACCTGATGCGCCCTGTTCAAGCAAACCGGTAATGGCTTCACCACGACCGATACCACCAGCACAGAAGACCGGAATGTCGGCAACATTTGGCAGAATTTCCTGCGCAAGAACCGTAAGCGAAACCGGACCAATATGGCCACCTGCTTCGCTGCCTTCGATCACAAGCGCATCCGCGCCCGAACGAACCAGTTTCTTTGCCAGAACCAATGCCGGGGCAAAACAGATAACCTTGGCAAATTCCTTGGCCTTTTTGATCGATGCCGAGGACGGCAGACCACCGGCCAGAACCACGTGACCAACGTTGTGTTCGCGGCAGACTTCGATCAGATCATCAAGCATCGGGTGCATGGTGATCAGATTGACGCCAAATGGCTTCTTGGTCATTTCCTTGGTGGCGGCAATCTCGGCTGACAGGAGATCCGGGGTCATTGACCCGCAGGCAATCACACCAAAGCCACCGGCATTTGAAACCGCCGAAACAAGATGACGCTCTGAAACCCAGGACATGGCACCGGCCATAATCGCGTAATCGGTTCCAAGAAATTCCTTGCCCGCAGCCCAAAGATTTTCAAGGCGCGCGCGTGCAGCGTCAATTTTCGGATCGCTCATATTTTCTGTACCCCAATGCAGAAACGCAGGGAACCGATGGTTCCCTGCCATTTCATCAAGACAGCCGAAACCACAAAGCCCCAGCTAGTATGTAGTAATACACGTAATTTAACAGCGGCTTAATCGCATCAAAGCGACTGCCCTGCCCAAATTATTCGGCATCCAGACCGTATGCGGTGTGCAGGGCGCGCACGGCAAGTTCGGTATATTCCTCGGCGATCAGTACGCTGACCTTGATTTCCGAGGTCGAGATGACCTGAATATTGATGCCTTTTTCCGCAAGGGTTTCAAACATCTTGCGCGCGACGCCAACGTGGGACCGCATGCCAACACCAATGATCGACACCTTGGTCACATCAGATGTGCTGAGCAGTTCCTGATAGGCGATCTGCTCTTTGTTTTTTTCGATCACCTGAAACGCACGCTGGAATTCACCCCGCGGAACGGTAAAGGTCATGTCCGTGCTTTTACCGTCTTCAGAGACGTTCTGCACGATCATGTCAACATTGATATTTGCATCAGCCAACGGGCTGAAGATTGAAGCGGCAATACCCGGTTTGTCTGCGACTTTCACCAAGGTAATCTTGGCTTCATCACGGCTATAGGCAATTCCGCTGACGACTTCCTGTTCCACGATCTCGTCCTCGTCTACAACAAGTGTTCCTTCTGCTTCGCTAAAGGTAGAGCGGACCTGCACCCGGACGCGATGGTTCATTGCCATCTCGACAGAACGGGTTTGCAGAACCTTCGCACCAAGCGAAGCGAGTTCCAGCATTTCTTCGTAGGTAATTTTTTCGATCTTCTGTGCCTTGGGCACAATGCGCGGATCGGTGGTATAGACACCGTCAACATCAGTGTAGATGTCACAGCGATCTGCCTTCAATGCCGCAGCAAGTGCGACCGCAGACGTATCCGAACCACCGCGCCCCAACGTGGTAATGCGGTTGTCAGGGGCAATTCCCTGGAAACCGGCAACGCAAACGACTTCGCCGCCATCCATGCGCTTATCAAGCTCGGTGGTATCAATTTCGCGAATGCGGGCCTTTGCATGTGCACCATCGGTTTTGATCGGGATCTGCCACCCCAGCCAGGAGCGTGCAGGCACATCCATGCTTTGCAACGCCATGGCCAGAAGACCGACTGTCACCTGTTCACCCGATGATACGATCACGTCATATTCACGTGCGTCATACATCGGCGAAACTTCCTGCGCCCAGCCAACCAGTTCATTGGTTTTACCCGACATGGCAGACACGACAACAGCAACCTGATTGCCTGCATCCACTTCGGATTTCACCCGGCGCGCAACATTCTTGATTTTATCAACATCAGCGACCGAAGTGCCGCCAAATTTCATGACAATACGGGCCATGAAGTATCCCCGCTATGCTCGCCGTCCTTCGGCTGCCCGAACGTGACGGCATGTGATCCGGTCCCAAATCAGGGAAGCATGCCGCAATTACAGCGCTTCTCCTGATCCAAGCGGCGTTATCAATACTGCCATAATCGACATGAAACAAGCGCCAAGGATGCCGAAAAGTTGCGTGAAGGCTGTTTTTTTGCTCCACAAATGTCCTGAACCAATTCGATGGAGCAAATTGTATCGAATATCCTGCGAAAACTACCCAATACCCCTGATGTCGCATGCATTGTGCGCAATGCACATCCGTCCCGGAAAACGCAACCAGCACACTCATCAATCCCCATTTAACAGCAGAGTATTGCCTTGCCGTTCGCGCCCGCGTAAACAGGGCATTATATACCATAGTAGTTTCACGCCTTCGGAGCCACGCCATGTCGGAAGCATCCGCACCAACCAGCCGCACTGCCAATGCCGAGGAAATCGCGCGCTTTTCTGCCATGGCAGAAAAATGGTGGGACCCGAATGGTGTTATGAAGCCGCTTCATAAGTTCAATCCGATACGACTTAAGCTTCTGCGCGACAATATCTGCGCCCATCTTGGGCGTGATCCTGAAACGGTTGAACCGCTCAAAGGGGTCGAAATCATCGATATTGGCTGTGGTGCTGGCTTGCTGTCCGAACCGCTTGCGCGGATGGGGGCAAAAATGACCTCCATCGATGCTGCAGAAAATAATATCGAAGTCGCCAAGGTCCATGCCAAGCAATCGGGTCTTGAGATCGATTATCGCTGCAGCACACCGGAAATGCTGGCTGACGAAGGCAAGCAGTTTGACATCGTTCTGAATATGGAAGTCATCGAACATGTCGATGACCCGCAATTTTTCATGCAGGCCTGCGCGTCGGTTCTCAAACCGGGGGGCTTGATGTTTGTTGCCACCTTGAACCGCACGATCAAATCACTGGCATTGGCAAAGATCGGGGCGGAATACATTTTGCGCTGGCTGCCTGCGGGCACCCATGACTGGCGTAAATTTGTCAAACCGTCTGAAATGTCAGGATACCTGCGTGGCGCAGGACTGGAACTGAGCGACATCACCGGTGTTGCCTATAACCCGATCACTGACACATGGGCACCGGCACCGCGCGATCTTGATGTAAATTACATGGTAATCGCGCAGAAACCGGCCTGATTTTGGCCCTCAAGACCGGCGTCTTGCGGGAACAAGTCGATTGTTGCGATCTTATTTTCCGGCTTCAGATACCTCATAGCGGTCTTTACCACTGCGCTTGGCCCGATACAGCGCCTCATCTGCACAATTTAACGAAGCTTCGATCGTGCAAACCTGCTCCGGGGGCAGGCAACACGCCCCGATGCTGACTGTAATCGAAACACTATCGCCGCCTGAAAGCGCAATACTTGTTTTACGCGCAGATGCCAACAACCGCTCGCAGACCGTTTCCGACGATTCCTTATCCCGAATGACGCTGGCAAATGCGAATTCCTCGCCGCCAAGACGCGCAACAATGTCTTCTACCCGAAAATGTTGCGCCAATGTTCGCGCAAGAGAAACCAGAACCTCGTCGCCGACCGCGTGTCCGTGTGTGTCATTTACATGCTTGAAATCATCAATATCAAGAATGCCAACCATCGCGACATATTGGTGACGTCGGCAGAACCCAAGCAGCTTTTCAAGCTGATCTACAAAACAGCGTCGGTTGGGGATACCGGTCAGGGCATCGTAATATGCCAGTTTCTCAAGCTTGATATTTGCTTCCTGAAGCTGTCGCGTCCTCTCCTCGACGAGTTTGTTCAATGAATCCTTGATTTGGCGCAGCTCGGTATTGCGGCGCTCAAGCTGTTGCGAATTGAAAACGGATTCCGTTACATCACGTTCAATCGCAGCGAAATGCGTGATCTCGCCATTCCGGTCATATAGCGGCATGATGTTCATATCGAGCCAGTATGGCCGCCCGGACTTGGAGTAATTCAAAAGTGTTTCGCGCACACCTTGTTTCTTTTCCAGGGCTTCACGTATGCGGCGGCAGGCCTCTTCGTCAGTCATTTTTCCCTGAAGAATACGCGGGGTTTCTCCAATGACCTCCTCACGCGAATAGCCGGTTAATTGCTCAAAGGCGCGATTGACATACACGATCTTGGGACCAAACGGTCCATCGACGGAATCCGCCTCTGTAACGATGACAACATCACCTGCATTTTCAAGGATATGCTCGTATGAAAACAGGCTCTGGCGATCAGTAACATCGTTGAAAGACACCACGACAAAGCCTTTGGTCTCGCTGGCTCCGCTTTGAGTCTCGACATAAGCATTCACCAGAAACCATCTTACATCGCCGGTTTCATCATCGACTTTGCCAAGTATTTCATTGATCATTTTCTGACCACTTTTGCGCACCCGGTTTACCGGATACTCGTAGACCATCAAACGTCGGTGATGTTCGTCGACAAAATGCCAATGGGAATCATGAACTGACAAACCAATCAGGTTGTCGTAATCCATTTCCAGCAAATCCATCGCACGCGGGTTTGCATAGACAATCGAGGTGTCCCAAGCATGAATGACAACCCCGACCAGCGAATGATCCAGCACGTTCTTGAGATTAAGGGCACCTAAGTCCAGTTCCATCACCACTCTCCCCACAAGAGTCTTCGCACTGCCAGATCACTCAACAGCAAAAGCCTGTGACAAGGTGCAACCACAGACTTCAAGCAGATTGCGAGAATCTTGATAGCAAGCGAAGCTTTCCCTTTCTAACGTGGGTCATGGCAACGCCCGATATCATTCTAATGAATATCAGAAGGCAAGCAGCCTAATTCAATATTACACCAGAAAGTATATTAGCGGGGATTGAAACAGCGGTTTTTTTGAAAGCAGCAATCCTAATGACCAAAAACAGCAAGAAAACCGGTCAGTTTTTCTTGGTGTCGTCGTCCCAGGGCAGCGCCATGACATCAATGCCTTCGTCAACCAGCTCTGCGGTTTCCTTAAGCGACGCTTCGCCATAAATGCCGCGCTTTTCGGTTTCACCGTAATGTATTTTGCGGGCTTCCTCGGCAAACTTGTTGCCGACATTGTCGCAGTTGGCTTCGACCTGTTTTCGGATTTCGGCAATGGCTGCTTTGGTTGCTTCGGCAACGACTTTTTGCTGCTGTTTTTCGGCGGCGACTTCTTTTTGACGGGATGTGCGCAAACGCGGGGCCATCAAGGCCTTGCCAACATTGGACGTCCCACACACCGGACAGGACAAATCCCCGCCAGATGCCTGCGCCTCATACGTTGCGCCGTCCTTGAACCAACCTTCAAATTCGTGATCATGTTCGCATTTAAGCTGAAATAGAATCATGATGTTACTTATAAAAGCCAAACCATTCGCATGACGAAAACACTTCGGTTATTTGTCATATGGCCTGTAAAACGGCGAAACGCCAGCCACAGACGAAACCTTCAATAAACAAGATTTACAAAAATGTCATCCCAATTGCCATCAAACTGGATCACACAACACACCCCGCCCCCGACTGCGGGCCATGAACAGGCCCTTGATCTGGCATGTGGCAAGGGGAGACACAGTTTCTGGCTTGCCGATCAGGGATGGCAGATCACTGCAATTGATCGCGACCTTTCGCACACCGACACCACCGCGCCCCCTGCCATCACGTGGATCGAAGACGACCTGGAAGCCGGTTATTGGCCGCTTGGGGGCAAGCAATTTGATCTGATCGTTGTGACCAATTATCTGCACCGACCGCTTTTTGATCATTTGCGCACCGCACTGCGGCCGGGTGGGTCTTTGATCTATGAGACTTTCATGATCGGGAATGCACAATATGGTCGCCCACGATCCCCGAAGTTCCTTTTAAACAAGGATGAACTGCGTATGATCTTCTCAGACTGGGATATCCGAGCATTTGAACAAGGCCCGGTGTATCTGGATGGCCCGGCGGAGATCACAGCAGTAAAACAATCAATCGTCGTGCAAAAACCTGCCGAGTAAATTGGATGGTTCCCCCTCCTAAAACGACAAATTGAAACAAATACGCAACAATTTGTTTTTGCAAAATAAACACAACGTTCACAATCTGCGCATTCAGTTTCTGGCATTTTTATCTTGCTGCTTCAGGCACAGGCATTGAGAGAGAAAAGCCATGAATGAAAAATACGAAATCATCGAAGATAGTGACGACATCCCGTCCAATCCGACCAGCAACCCGCGCATTGATGATTTGATCAATGCACGTTTCTCCCGCCGCGGCTTTTTCAAGGGCCTGATGGCAACCTCGGCTGTCGTTGGTGCAGGCATCGCGACCAAGGGTGTCGCCAAGGCACAGTCGCCATCCACCCTGACCTTCAAGTCGATCCCGCAAAAAATTACCGAAACCCACGCGGTTGCAGACGGCTATGACGCCAATGTCCTGATCCGTTGGGGCGACAAGGTTGTTGCCGATGCCCCGGCATTTGTTCCCGGTCAGGTCGATGCCAAGGCGCAGAACAAGCAGTTTGGCTACAACTGCGACTATGTTGGTTATATGCCGCTTCCCGTCGGTTCCGATAATTCCGATCACGGACTTCTGTGCGTCAGCCACGAATACACCAATGCCGAACTGATGTGGTCTGGCCTTAAAGACGGTATGGACGCCTCGGAAGAACAGGCATTGCATGAAATCGCGGCCCACGGTCACTCTGTCGTCGAAGTCAAGAAAACCGGCGGCAAATGGCAGGTTGTTGATGGATCTGGCTATGCGCGCCGCATCTCGCCGATTGATACCGAAATGCAGATTACCGGCCCGGCTGCCGGCCATGACCGCCTTAAAACCAACACCGATCCGACCGGTACCCGTGTCATCGGCACCTTAAACAACTGTGCAGGTGGCAAAACTCCGTGGGGCACGGTCCTGATCTCGGAAGAAAACTTCAACGGTTACTTTGGCGGCGACATTGCCAAAACCAGCGAAGAACGCAATTACAAACGTCTGGGCATCAGCAAAGACAGTTGGTATTCGTGGGTGAAGTATTTCGACCGTTTCAATGTCGAAAAAGACCCGAACGAGCCGAACAAATTTGGCTGGATGGTCGAAATCGATCCATATGATCCGACCTCCATGCCCAAAAAGCGTACCGCGCTTGGCCGCTTCAAACATGAAGGCGCCACCGTCATCATCAACAAGGACAACTCAGTTGTTGCCTATTCCGGCGATGATCAGCGCTTTGACTATCTTTATAAATTCGTTGCGGCGAACAAATACAACCCGAATGACCGCGCAGCGAACATGGATATTCTGGAAAACGGCACCCTTTATGTTGCCAAATTCCACGAAGACGGCAGCCTTGACTGGATGCCGCTGATCTTTGGCGAAGGCCCGCTGACCACGGCAAACGACTTTAACAGTCAGGCAGATGTTCTAATCGAAGCCCGCCGCGCCGCAGACCTTCTGGGGGCAACCCAAATGGACCGCCCGGAAGACGTCGAACCGAACCCGGTCAACGGCAAAGTCTATGTCATGCTGACCAACAATTCCAAACGCAAGGAAGGCAACGCACCCAACCCGCGCGCAGCCAATCCGCATGGTCACGTACTCGAACTCACGCCGCCCGGCGGCATGGGCAAGGATGCCGACCATACGGCAATGCGTTTTACCTGGGACATCATGATCGCAGCGGGCAATCCGTCCAATGCAGATGACAAAGCGGTTTATCATCCGGCAACCGAATCCTGGCTTTCCTGCCCGGACAACATGGCGATTGATCATCGCGGTCGTCTTTGGATTTCATCTGACGGCGCGCAAAAGTCCGACATTCCGGATGGTATGTGGGCAACCGATGTTGATGGACCCGGCCGGGCCCTGACAAAGTTCTTCTTTGCCTGCCCGGTCGGCGCAGAAATGTGTGGCCCGGAATTCACACCGGATGGGAAAACGCTTTTCCTTGCGGTTCAGCACCCGGCAGACGGTTCATCCTATGACGAACCAAGCACCCGCTGGCCTGATTTCCAGGCTGCACTGCCGCCGCGCCCGTCCGTTGTTGCGGTCACCAAATCAGACGGCGGTGAAATCGCAGGCTAAGCGATAACGCCGTTCACCAGACGACCAAAAAAACCCACCGGCCGTTTTGTGCCGGTGGGTTTTCTGCTGGGACGCACATATTTGTTTGGCCAGTGAAGGCGCTATTTGACCGGGGCTGGCATATCGTACGTTCCGTCATTATCCGTGATTTCCATCCAGCTTCGATCCGAAGCCGCCTTGCTTTCAAGTCCTGACCAGTTACCTTCGGCGGTATTGATATTTCCGGAAATATCTGCATTCCAGAACCCGACCACAGCTGGCGTGATGTTCAGGTAAAGCTCCCCATCAACAATCCGCCACAGGTTCGGGTTGGCAGGCACCTTACCGCCCTTGGCAACGCCAAAGGCACAATGACCATCGTATTTCGGCGCGTATTTGGCCGGGTCGGCCAAAAACATGTCTCGGTTTTCCTGTGATACGAATGCCCAGGTCGCGCCGTTATATTCGGCGGTGATATCAGCCTTACCCGGCACAGCATGGGGCTGCATCATGCCGACATCCTTTTGCGGAAGGTTGAAATAGGCCACCACGTCATAGCCACTTATGGCAAAGCCGGTTTCATCGACATATTGCTCACCGGCCAAAGCCGCACCTGACATGGCCACCAGCATTGCTGATCCGATAACAAATTGTTTGAACATTTTCCCTGTTTCTCCAGTTTGGAACCCTGATGACCAAAGATTGACCGACCTCGCACAAAAACTGAAATGACGTTGCGACACTGTTTCGTGAAATCGCGTGAGCACCATCCCTCACCTATATAAAACAATGGGAATTGGCACTTGACCTCAACCTATATTGAGGAATTACACCAAACGGAAAGTTCGAAGATTCACCACAAGGCCCCACAAGGACCCACGAGGACCCACGAGGACAAGGAGACACCATGAGCACAGCATTTCTGGAACATGTGAACATCACGGTTGCCGATCCAGTCAAAACCGCCACCAACCTGTGTAACTGGTTTGGCTGGCATATCCGCTGGCAGGGACCGGCAATCCATGACGGAATGACCTATCATGTCGGCAGTGAGACAAGCTATATCGCAATCTATTCGCTGGGCACGCCAAAGGACAGACAGGAAAGCTCCTATACGACACGGGGTGGGCTCAATCACATCGGGGTTGTCGTTGATGACCTTGATGCGACGGAAGAAAAGATCAAGGCCGATGGCTATGCGCCGTGCAACCATGCCGACTATGAGCCCGGCCGCCGGTTTTATTTCCGTGATGAAAACGACATTGAGTTCGAAGTGGTCAGTTACCCCTGACCACTTCGCCGCGTTACCCTGTTTTAAAGGCAAAACAGATCAGCAGGGCTTATAGGTCTGTCCATTAATGAGCGACGGGACCATGCGCCGGATTTCATCGACCCGTTCAAGATCAATCTCGGCGGTGACAAACCCGGGATCGGTGCCGCCATCGGCCAAAACCTGCCCCCACGGGTCAATGATCAGTGAATGACCAAACGTCTGACGATTGCCGGGATGATCGCCACACTGGGCCGCTGCGATGACAAAGCATCCATTTTCAATCGCCCTAGCTTTCAACAGCGTATGCCAGTGTGCCTGGCCCGTCGTGCGGGTGAAGGCCGCAGGGATGCTCAGGATTTGCGCCCCGGCCTTGGCGTAATCACGGAAAAGATGCGGAAACCGCACGTCATAGCAAATCGAGATCCCGACCCTGCCAAACTCGGTTTCGACCAGATTTGCCGCATCACCGGGACGGAATGTTTTGCTTTCACGGTAGCTTTCGCCATTGGCCAGATCGACGTCAAACATATGAATTTTATCGTATGACGTGATCACCTTGCCATCCGGGCCAATTACAAAGCACCGGTTCGCGACACGGTCCTCGCCTAGCACATTGACATGCAGCGATCCGACAATGAGGGTTGATTTGAGTTCTTCGGCCAAGTCGCAAAAGAAAACCAGACCGGGATGTTCATCTTCGGGAAAGGCGGCGGCACGGACATTTTCGCCACCAAAAGACATCATCGACACGTTTTCGGGAAAAGCGATCAGTCTGGCGCCCGTCGCATGGGCATCACGGGCATATGCCGCCGCATGCGTCAGATTATCAGACATCACATCACGGGAATTGACCTGCACGCAGGCTGCAATGAAACGGGTCATGACGCAGTCTCCTTTTTGTCTTTATCCACCTTAAAGATGGGCCCGTTGGCGCGTCGCGGCAATATACAATTTGAACTGCGCATCATGCTGCAATCCCAACCGATCAACGCCACCACACTGGGCAAACTGAACAGATGGAAACATGTGGCATCGGCCATCATGCATCCGCCAGGGAAGACGCACGATACCCTTACCGAAACTCCCATACCGACAAACCGCAAACTTCTTTCTTCACATTACGGAAATTAGTGTATACAGTATTCCGTACACCCAAACAGGATCGAAGATGGAACCTCTTTCCGGTCGAAAAAGTCTGACTGACGAAGTGCATGACCGTTTGGTTGATGCCTTGTGTTCCGGTGCACTCCCTCCCGGGACACCATTGCGTCAGGAAGCCCTTGCCGAGGAACTCAATGTCTCGCGACAACCCGTGTTGCAAGCTCTGGGGTTGTTGCGTCGTGGCGGATTGGTCGAACCCATGGGACGGCGCGGTTATCGCGTTGCGCCGGTGGATGGCAAACTGGTTCGTCATGTTTATGACCTGCGCGAAGCATTTGACGGGCTTGCCGCCCGCCTTGCTGCAGAATCCAACGCATCGGACCGGGAATCGGCTTTGCGGGCTGCCATTTCACAGGGACACCACGCTCTGGGCAGCGGCGACACCGCAAAACTTGTTGCAGCCGATGTCGCATTCCATCAAACGATCTATCGTTTGTCGGGCAATCCCTTATTGCCCGAAGCATCAGCCGTAGTCTGGCTTCAGATCAGACGCGTGATGCATGCCTATATCCAGACCGGCTATCCACTTGATCCGATCTGGACCGAACATCAAGCCATCGCCGATGCAATCTGTGTCGGCGATGGCAAACGTGCCCAGATACTTGCCGTTGAACATAGCCGAAACGCCAAGCACCGCCTGGTCTCGAATATGAAGGATACCGATCACCAAGCCAATTAATCGCCCGCAAAAGGGCATCAGCCGCGACACAACAAACAACAATGTGCGGCGTGGAGGAAACACCATGAAACTGAGTGAGCCTGAACTCAATAAGTTCCGCGAAGACGGCTTTGTCTTTCTGCCTGAATTGTTTTCACGCGACGAAGCAGCCCTGCTTCTTTCCGAAGCCAAGCAAATATATGCCTCTGACCGCGAAGAGGTATGGCGCGAAAAATCCGGCGTCGCACGCACAGCATTTGCCGCACATACCTATAACGAAGCCCACCGCCGACTTGGTGCCCATCCACGCCTGATTGAACCTGTCGTCCAGTATCTGGAAGAACAGGTCTATATGCATCAATACAAGATCAACGCCAAGGCGGCCTTTGATGGCGCGGTCTGGCAATGGCATCAGGATTACGGCACCTGGCAGCGCGATGATGAAATGCCGGAACCGCGCGCTTTTAACATCGCCCTTTTCCTTGAAGATGTCACACCGGCCAATGGCCCGTTGCTGTTTATTCCCAAAAGCCACGAGGCAGGCGTGCTTCAGGCTGGTCACGATCTTGAAACGACATCCTATCCGCTCTGGACGCTGGATCGCGAAACGGTCAGCAAACTTGCAGCAGATGGTGGGTGCGAAGCCCCGATTGGACCTGCGGGTTCTGTTGTGATGTTCCATGGCAATCTGGTGCATGCCAGCCCGCCCAACATCAGCCCCTTTGATCGCACAATCGTCTATCTCAGCCTGTGCGCGGTTTCCAACCACATCCGTGCGTTCAATCGCAAACCGTGGATCGCCCATCGTGATTTCACCCCGATTGAACCGCTTGCGGATAACTGCCTTGATGAGCTGGTCGCAAAACGCACCGCTGCCTGATCCAGCTTCCGGAGAACAACATGAATCTCGACGCAAAACTGCGCAAGCGTGCTGATGATGGCAACCCGGTTCGGGTTGCCATCATCGGGGCAGGCAAATTCGGATCGATGTTTTTAAGTCAGGCCGGTCATCATCCGGGCTATCATGTTCTGGGCATTGCTGATCTGAGTATTGATCGTGCCAAGGCGGCCTTGCGTCGTGTGGGGTGGTCCGATGATCAGTTCGCCGCAAAGGATGCGGCAGCCGCCTACAAGGATGGCACCACCTGGATCACTGAAGATGCCGATGCCCTGATTGCCGCTGACGGGCTTGAGGTCATCATTGATGCCACAGGAAGCCCGGCGGCGGGCATTCGCTTTGCGCTTAAGGCCATCGAACATGGTCGTCATATCGTCATGGTCAACGTTGAGGCCGATGTTCTGGCCGGGCCGCTTTTGGCGAAACGGGCCGAGGCCGCAGGACTTGTTTATTCCATGGCCTATGGCGATCAACCTGCCCTGATTTCAGAAATGGTTGATTGGGCCCGTGCCATCGGCCTGCCGGTCACCTGTGCGGGTAAGGGCACAAAATATTTGCCGATTTATCATCACGTCACGCCCGATGACGTCTGGCATCACTACGGCCTGACACCCGAACAGGCCCAGGCGGGCGGCATGAACCCGCAGATTTTCAACAGCTTCCTTGATGGCACAAAATCCGCCATCGAGATGGCCGCAGTTTCCAATGCCTGTGACCTTGTGCCTCAGGATTGCGGGCTGCAGTTCCCGGCCTGCGGGGTGGATGATTTACCGCGCCTTCTGTGCCCGCGTGAAAGTGGTGGCATTCTGGATCGCAAAGGCACGGTCGAGGTGGTTTCAAGCCTTGAACGCGATACCCGACCGGTCTTTCGCGATTTGCGCTGGGGCGTGTATGTAACGTTCGAAGCGCCCAGCGATTATGTTGCACGCTGCTTTAACGAATACGGTCTTCTGACCGATCCAGGCGGGCAATATTCCACCATGTACAAACCCTATCACCTGATCGGGTTGGAGCTTGGCATTTCGGTTGCGTCCGCTGCCCTTCGCGGCGAAGCCACCGGGTCGTCACGCGCATGGTCAGGCGATGCGGTCGCCACGGCCAAGCGTGATCTCAAAGCCGGTGAAATGCTTGATGGTGAAGGCGGTTACACCGTCTATGGCAAACTGACACCTGCCCAGACATCGAAGGCACACAATGCCCTGCCCATCGGGCTTGCACACCATCTTAAGATCAAGCGCCCGGTTGCGGTTGACCAAACCCTGACGTGGGATGATGTGGAATTTGATGCCAAGGACCCGGCGATTGCATTTCGCAAGGAAATGGAAGCCACATTTGGCTGAATTCTGCGGGTACGGCAATCATCAGACAAAACAAAACCCCGGCCAGAACGACCGGGATTTTGTATGACAATTACCTTTGATCCGTCTGCAGATGATCAGGCAGACAGCTTGGTTTCAAGCTTGTCAGCAGCTTCCAGCGCCATCAGCTCATCACAGCCGCCAATATGTTCGTCATTGATGAAAATCTGCGGCACGGTGTGCTTGCCGTTCGCGCGATCCATCATTTCCTTTTTACGACGCGGTTCCATCATCACGTCGATCAACTGGTATTTGGCACCCTTTTCTTCAAGCAGCTTGCGGGCACGCTTGCAGAACGGGCACCATTCGGTGGCATAAACTTCAACTTTTGCCATGTGGCACTCATCCTTTCGTTGGCAACCGATCATCGCTGAGGCCCCGGATTATCGGGTTTGCGGCAATTGATACGGTGCGAAATTTCATTCAGATGGCGGCTATATAACAGAAAATTTGCAATGCGTCATCGCACGACACGTGCAACTGTGATCACAGATACGTGCATGGCGCCTGATTGCTTTAACGCCCGAACACAGGCATTGGCCGTCGCCCCGGTGGTCAGAACATCGTCAACCAACACCACCCGCGCCCCGGCAAGATTGCACTTGATTGCACGCGCGGCATCCACCCCAAATGCACCACCGACTTCGCGTTTGCGTGAGGACGGACCAAGTCCGCCAAGGCTTCTGGTATTACGTGCACGACGCAGAACAAGCCCATCCCAAGACACGCCGCTCATACGCGACAAGTTTGCCGCCAGAAGGCCCGATTGGTTATAGCGCCGGGCAAGCAATCTTCGGCGGTGCAATGGTACTGGAACGATCAGATCCGTGTGATCCCAAATGCCATGACCGGCCTGAAACAACCAGCGCGCCAATAACGGTGTGAGGTCACCACGGTCCGCATGCTTGAAGCGCAACAGGTAATCTCGGCTGCAATCATCATAAACCAGTGCCGCCCGCGCCATGTCAAAAGCCGGTTTCCTTTGCAGACATCCCGCGCACAATGTGTTGGCGCCATTCCCAGACGGATCAAAGATGTTAGCGCTATCATCAAGTTCAAACGGATAGCCACAACACGCACATTGCGGCGCTGTGATAAATCGCAATCCGGCCCAGCAATCGGCACAGACTGCGTGGGTGGTATCAGTCACATCGCCACAGCCCCCGCAACGGGGCGGCAAAATGGCATCTATCCCACCCTGAACGATCGTGCGCAGCAATTTTGCAACCAAGCCAGTCCCCAAGCCCGTTCTGCCAAAACAACAGCATAGCACACGTCTTGATTGAATTACCGGAAATCAAACAACACATTCGACCTCAGCTCCGCAACCGCAAGATCGACAAAGCATCGCACCTTTGCCGGGGCCGTTTTGCCTTCAGGATAGACCAGATGTACCGGCACCGGGTCGGGGGCATAATCATCAAGCACAGTGCAAAGCTGCCCCGACGCAATATGGGGGGCTGCCTGATAGGATAGAATGCGGGTAATACCCCAACCATCCATGGCCGCATTGCGCGCGGCCTCGATCGAATTGGTTTCCCAGCGCGCATCGGGCGAAAACTGCACCATCTTGCTCCCCGCACTTGCCGGCTTGAATTGCCAGTCAAGCCGTGCCGAGGAACCGGTCGTCGATATGATTTCGTGATCAGATAAATCAGCCGGTGTTTCCGGCATCCCCTGACGCGCCAGATAAGCCGGGGACGCACAGACAAGCGGCTGTACCTGCCCGACCTTGATTGCGGTGAGCGATGAGTCAGAAAGATGCCCAATTCGCACGGCAAGATCGATGCCTTCTTCGACGATATTGACGAAACGATCAAAGAGAAGAAGGCGCGCACGCATGTCGGGATACTGATCAAGATACTGACCGACAATCGGCGCGATATGCATCTGCCCGAACTGCACCGGGGCCGTAATGCTCAGCATCCCGGTGGGCCGTGCATAGGCCCCGCCTGCCATTGCCTCGGCATCGGCCAGATCGCCAAGCAGCCGCTTGCAGTCCGCATAATAGCGTGCACCGGGTTCGGTCAGTGTGACCGACCGGGTTGTCCGGGTCAGCAAACGCGCGCCTGTTATGTCCTCAAGAAACGCAACGGCCCTTGTGACAGCCGGTGGACTTTGTCGCAATTCCCGGGCTGCGGCGGCAAAGCTGCGTGCTTCGACCACATGCACAAAGACATTCATCGCCTGAAAACGATCCATCACACAGTCCTTAATCATTCCATTTAGTGGAATAGTAAATTCCAAATAAAGATAATTCTATCCCCAAATAGAAACAATCATACTGCGTTCTCGAATTCACCCCATGTGAACGCCCAAAACGGAGGACGTCTTATGAAGCTGCATTATTTTTCACTTTCCGGACATGCCCATCGCGCGCATCTGTTCCTGAGCCTGCTTGGCATCGATCACGAAGTCATCAATGTCGACTTGGCCAACGGCGCGCATAAATCCCCCGAATTTCTTAAACTGAACCCGTTCGGTCAGGTTCCTGTTCTCGAAGACGGGGATGTTGTCATCGCCGATTCCATCGCGATCATGGTCTATGCCGCCAAAAAAACCGGGGCGACCGAATGGCTTCCCGAGGACCCCGAAGATGCGGCAAAAGTTCAGCAATGGCTTTCGGTCGCAGCAGGTCAGATCGCTTATGGTCCCTGTGCAGCCCGTCTTTTGACGGTGTTTGGCGCCCCGTTTGACGCCGACGAAGTGATCACACGTGCGCACGTTATCCTGAAACTGATCGAAGACCGCCTAGCGGCACATGACTGGATCGCACTTGCGCATCCGACCGTCGCCGATATCGCGCTTTACAGCTATATCGCCAACGCACCGGAAGGCAATGTCGACCTTTCCCCCTATGAGAATGTGCGCCGCTGGCTGGCCCGTATTGAAGCGCTGCCGGGCTTTGTGCCTTTTGAGCAGACGGATGCCGGACTTCGCGTCACGTCATGATCCACCATAGCCGCGCATGACGGATCATGATGGATTGGGCCGGTCGTTTGCGGGTTTATTCCCCCTTTCGCGCTACCGTTGGACAAGACAAACAGATCGGCCCATCCGGATCTTTTCGTTAAACAGGACACCGAAATGAACAAACCCGCGACAACTTCCCCCGCGTTTGCGCCAGATCACACCAATGACGGCCCCTGGCACCGTGGCGAAATCCAAATGCAGGAACGGGCCGGTGTGCGTGAACAAATGGCGGATGTCGGGAAGCGCGTTTTGCGCGATCACCTGATCGAGCAGCATCGTCAGTTTTATCCGCAACTGCCCTTTGCCGCGTTTGGCACGGTGGATGAAAATGATGATGTCTGGGCCACATTGCGCGCCAATCATCCCGGCTTTCTGTTTTCGAACGATCCTGATCACCTGATGGTCAAACTGCCCCGCGACCAAAGCGACCCGGCGGATGCCGGGATGAATGATGGCCAGGCGATTGGCATGATCGGGATCGAGCTTCATACACGGCGGCGCAACCGCCTGAATGGCAAAATCATGCGCCAGTCCAATGATCAGTTTGCCATACGCGTCGGCCACAGTTTTGGCAATTGCCCGCAATATATCCGGCTGCGTGATTTCAAATTCTTTGGCGATCCACAAGCAGTGCCATCATCGCGTCCGGAAACATCAACGGAATTAACGACGCGGGCACGCGACATGATCGCCAAGGCCGATACTTTTTTCGTCGCAACCTTTGTGGATCGCGATGGCAGAAATCGTGAAGTCGATGTGTCTCATCGCGGCGGAAAACCGGGCTTTGTTCGCATTGATTCCGATGGCACCCTGACCATTCCCGATTTTGCCGGGAACCTGTTTTTCAATACATTGGGCAACATCCTGTCCAACCCCAAGGCCGGATTGGTCTTTACCGATTTTGCCACCGGTGATGTGCTTCAATTGACCGGTGACGCAGAAATCATCACCGAAGGCCCGGAAGTTGATGCGTTTCTTGGGGCAGAACGCCTTTGGCGGGTTTTCCCGCGCAAAGTGGTCTGGCGGGCGTCGGCTTTACCAATTCGTTGGCGCGCACACGAAGACAGCATATCCCCCAACAGCCTTCTGACCGGTGACTGGGAAAGTGCCAAAAGGAAGCTTTCCGCACGCAAGGCGGCACATGCGTGGCGTTCTTTTCGGATTACGCGGATTACCCGGGAAAACCACCTGATCAAATCCTTTCATCTTGAACCTGCGGATCAGAACGGCATTCTTTCTTTTCAGCCCGGTCAACACCTGCCGATCCGTGTGATGGTAGCGGGCCATGACAAACCGTTGATCCGGACATACACCCTTTCAAGTGCGCCATCTGACGATTGCTATCGCATCAGTGTAAAGCGCGAAGGAACGGTATCAAATCATCTGCATGACATACTTCGGGTTGGCGACACCCTTGAAGCCCGCGCACCCGCCGGGGACTTTTCCCAGCAGACGAACGCGAAACGCCCTATGGTCCTGATGGCAGGCGGGATCGGCATCACTCCCATGATTTCCATGCTACGCCATGCTGTTTATGAGGGATTGCGCACACGTCAATTTCGAACAATCTGGCTGTTTTATGCGGCACGCAACATTTCTGATCGTGCCTTTGATACGGAAATTGTCGAACTGGTCAAAGCCGCCAAAGGCAACATCCGCATTGTCAGGATTCTAAGTGATCCCGATGGCGCAACACCGCGCAAGGATTATGAAGCATCGGGCTTCATCGACATGGATTTGTTGCGGGCGGTTCTGCCGTTTGATGATTTCGACTTTTACCTGTGTGGCCCACCGCCCTTCATGCAAGGAATTTATGACGGACTGCGCGGATTGAATATCGCTGATGAGCGTATCCACGCAGAGGCATTTGGCCCGGCGTCCCTGACACGCAGTCGGGATACCACCGGCGCGTTGCCCGAACTGCCCGAAACAACCAACAAGGCCACCACGGTCAAATTTGCAAAGTCAAACCAATCAGCGGTCTGGCAACCGGAGGCGCAAAAGACCTTGTTGGAACTTGCCGAGGAAGCCGGTCTTGCGCCTGAGGCAAGCTGCCGGGGTGGGAATTGCGGCACATGCCGGACCAAGATCATGCAGGGAAGTGTTACCTATAAAAACCGTCCCGGTGCAAAGGTTGGTATGGACGAAGCGCTGATCTGCTGTGCTTTTCCCGCCGAGCCAGAAGACGGCAAAGAGACAACGCTTGTGCTTTCCTTATAGGCGGGCGGATTTATGGTTCTTGGATTGCAAGCGTGTCAGCAACACTCTATCTAGGTCGTAATATTTGAAACGACATTTGCCGGAGCATCCCGCCCCATGGCCGATCCGATCACTGTCTTTGATCGAGACATCCTAAAGCTGCGCCGCGACCGCGCAGCCACCAAGGCACAGGATTACAATTTCCTGTTTGCCGAAACTGCCGAGCGGCTTGCAGATCGCCTTGATGACACCACGCGCAATTTTCCGCTGGCTGTTGATCTGGGCTGTCATAGTGGTGAGCTGGGCCAAATCATTGGCGCGCGTGGCGGTATCAAAACCCTGTATCAAACCGACATTGCAGAAGGCTATGCCCGTGCGGCAAAGGGCAACAATGGCAAGGCCTCCCTCGTTGCCGATGAGGAATTTCTACCCTTTGCCGAAGGATCTCTTGATCTGATCCTGTCAAACATGTCGCTGCATTGGGTCAATGACCTGCCGGGGATGTTATTGCAGGCCCGTCGCGCACTGAAGCCCGATGGACTGTTTTTGGCCTGCATGTTGGGTGGAGACACGCTGAAAGACCTGCGCGAAGCCCTGATGACCGCCGAGGCCGAAGAAGAAGGCGGCGTGTCCCCGCGCGTTTCACCCTTTGTCGATGTGAAGGACGCCGGCGCCCTGCTTCAGCGCAGCGGCTTTGCCCTGCCGGTGGTGGATGCCGATGACATCACAATTGATTATCCCGATGCACTGAAACTGATGCGTGACCTGTCAGGCATGGGCGAAAGCAACCTGATTGCCAAGAGATCCAAAAAATTCACCAAACGCAGTACACTTGCCCGCGCAGCAGCGATTTATCACGAACGTCACGCCCGCCCCGATGGCCGCGTCCATGCCAAGTTCCAGGTGATCTTTCTGACCGCATGGGCCCCGGATGAAAGCCAACCCAAACCGTTGCGTCGTGGATCTGGGCAGGTCAGCCTTGTTGATTTTCTGGGTGATGACGCCAAGAAACAATAGCCACCGATCACGGGTTTATTTCCCGGTCAACACCATGTCGCGGATCTTGGTCGCCATTTCAAAATGGTCAAGCTGGTGGGTTTTGATCCACCAGATTGCGGCCTCCATCAAGGTATCCGGGTCATCATTGCTATTGGAAAAAAAAACGCATAGAAGGACAGACCGACATTCGGCCCCTTTTGCGCGATTTTCTTGTCGCAAACAGCAATGATTTTTTCGCGCAGGCTCTGACGCATGATTGCTCCGTATAACGATTGTGGCTTCAAGGGATTGATGTATGGCCTTTTTGCCGGGAAATTGGCAGTCTGATACCGCTATTCACATGACAGTTTCTGTCAGGACAGATTTTCGAAAGACCCGCGATGCAACTTCCAAACCCCTTGATCCACGGAAAACTGATCAAACGCTATAAACGGTTTCTGGCCGATGTCGAACTTGATAACGGTAAGGTCATTACCGCCCACTGTGCCAATCCGGGCGGGATGATCGGATTGAAGGAACCGGGTATTGATGTCTGGCTGTCGCAATCAGACAATCCGAAACGCAAACTGAAATACAGTTGGGAACTCTGCCAAATCGGAGATGCATGGATCGGTATCAACACCGCCCACCCAAACGCGATTGTCGAAGAGGCGATCCTTGCCGGCAAGATACCGGAACTGGCGGGGTACGAAAGCCTCAAGCGCGAGGTCAAATACGGCAAGAATTCACGGATCGACATTTTGCTGTCCGATCCGGACAAGGGCCTTTGTTATGTCGAGGTCAAAAACGTTCACCTCAAACGCGACGACGCTGTTCCGGGATTGGCCGAATTCCCGGATGCAGTTACGGCACGCGGGGCAAAGCATCTTGATGAAATGGCCGATATGGTTGCAGAAGGCCACCGGGCGGTGATGTTCTATCTGATCCAGCGCACCGATTGTGACCGGTTCACACTGGCAACAGATATCGATCCGCATTACGGCGCACGCTTCAAGGACGCCTGTGCCAACGGGGTGGAGGCCATTGCATATGACTGTTCGATTGATACCAATGCGGTGACCGTGCAAAGCGCCCTTCCGATTATTCAACCTTAAGCATACAACACCGCGCATATCAGCCAATCCTTGCCAAGGAAGGCCTCTGCCTTTATGTCATTGGGCTATAAAACGAGGGCAAACCCCTCATACATCTAGCCGAGTTTAAGGAGATTTTCGGGTGGCGAACGGAACAGTCAAACTTCACGGCCCCGAAGGATTTGAAGGCATGCGCGCCGCTGGCAAGCTGGCAGCCGAAGTGCTTGATATGATCACCCCGCATGTGGTCCCCGGTGTCACCACCGGTGAACTTGATCGCCTGTGCGATGAATATATCCGCGATCATAATGCGATCTCTGCCTGCCTTGGTTATCGCGGTTTTCCGAAATCGACCTGTACATCGATCAACCATGTGGTCTGCCACGGCATTCCCGGCGACAAGAAGCTTGCCAATGGTGACATCCTTAATATTGATGTCACGGTCATTCTTGATGGCTGGTACGGCGATACCTCGCGTATGTTCATTGCGGGCACGCCCAAGGTCATGGCGCAACGTCTTGTCGATGTAACTTACGAATCCCTTTGGCGCGGTATCAATGCCGTGAAACCGGGCGCGACCCTGGGCGATATCGGCCATGCCATCCAGTCCTATGCCGAAAGCGAACGTTTCTCGGTTGTCCGTGATTTCTGTGGGCACGGGCTTGGTCAGGTGTTTCATGACGCACCTAATGTCCTGCATTACGGCAAGCCGGGCGAAGGCATGGTTCTTGAGCCGGGCATGATCTTTACGATTGAGCCGATGATCAACCAGGGCACTTATGCGTGTAAAATTTTGCCCGATGGCTGGACAGCTGTGACGCGAGACCGCAAACTGTCTGCACAGTTTGAACATTCGCTCGGCGTGACGGAAGACGGGTTTGAAGTCTTTACCCGATCCCCCGCCGGTCTGGATAAGCCGCCCTATGAACAAGGCAAAGCTGCCGAGTAAAGGGTAGAACCAAGGGGAAGCGGAATTGAGCGAAGACGAAAATCGCAAAGCTGCTTCCGCGCCTTCCTCTGGATCGAAATCCACAGCTTCGGAAATCGATGATGGTACGCGGGTCTTCTTTGATCAGACCCGCGATACACTGGCGTCAGACATAACCCCGGCGCAAAAAGCTCAAGCCCCCACATCCCCGGAAACAAAACCGGCAAAGCCCCACTTTCACGGGCATCGTCAACGACTGCGCGAACGCTTTATCAAGGGCGGGGCAGATGCACTGGCCGATTACGAATTGCTTGAACTGATGTTGTGCATGGCAATGCCGCGTGGGGATGTTAAGCCACTGGCAAAGGCCCTGATTGCGCAATTTGGCACCTTTGCCAATGTCCTTTCCGCCCGCCCGGACGACCTTAAAAACGCCAAAGGTCTAGGGGACGCTGGCATTGCCGCAATTAAAATTGCCGAGGCCAGCGCACTTCATCTGTCACGCGAACGCGCAATGGAACAACCCGTCATCGCCAGTTGGGAACAGCTGATTGATTATTGCCGGGCGCGGATCGGGCATCTGAGGACTGAAGAACTGCATCTGTTGTTTCTGGACCGCAAGAACCGCTTGATTGCCGATGAATGTCATCAGCGTGGCACAGTTGACCATACTCCGGTCTATCCGCGCGAAGTAATCAAACGCGCACTGGAATTGCATGCCTCCGCACTTATTCTTGTCCATAACCACCCCAGCGGGGATGCCACCCCGTCCCGCGGTGATATCGACATGACGCGCAAGATCATTGATGCGGCCAAGGCCATGGAAATCACCATGCATGATCACATCATCATCAGCCGTGCGGGATATAATTCGTTCAAAACACTGGGCCTGATATAGCGCTCAGGCAAACCCACCCATCCAAAAGAGTTAAACACATGCCCCATATCGGTTTGTTTGCACTGGTCGTGCGCGACTATGACGAAGCCATTGCGTTTTATACGCAAAAAATCGGCTTTGAGCTGATTGAAGATACCAAACTTGATGGCAAGAAACGCTGGGTGGTTATTGCCCCCAAAGGGGCAAAAGAAACCCGCATTCTATTGGCACAAGCCAGTGACAATAAGCAGACCAATGCGATTGGCAATCAAACTGGCGGACGGGTTGGGTTTTTCCTGAACACCGATGATTTTGCGCGTGATCACAAACATATGGTCAATGCCGGGGTACGTTTTCTTGAAACCCCGCGCAATGAACCATACGGTACGGTAGCCGTGTTTGAAGACCTGTATGGCAACAAGTGGGATTTGCTCGAACTCAAATCCTGAGACGTTCTACCAAAAAGACGGACCGGTATTATGTGGGGACTACCGGCCCGTCACGTCAGCAATGCAAAATGGCATACTGACAAGTTTTGATAACGCGAGGATAAAAACGATCAGAAGGTGTAAACCAACACCACACCTGCACTGAGAACATAGTCGTCTTCGGTGATCGGACTGTCGGTATATTCGTCAGACAGATACTCGAAACCACTGACCCCGACGACCGCGAACGATTCTGTCACCGGATAGGTCACGGTCAAATCAAGATGCGGGATAAAAGTTGAGTTGGGCTCATAGAACGCCCTGTTGCTGCGAACAGCATTTCTTCGCACACCCACCATATGTTCGACCAGTTCCTGACTTTGCCAAGTCAAACCGCCGCCAAGGTTAAAATTCACTTCATTCCAGTTCATCGGGATGTAGTAGCTGACATCGACTTCATGGCCGCCATAGGCATCATTGACATCCATCAGGTGAGTGGCGGTTAACTCACCACGCCACAGTCGCAGGGAACCGCTGGCCCCGACTTCAACTGCCATGTCGCGTTTTTCAAGACCACGCAACTCATCATTGTCGCCGGGATCAAACGGCTTGTCACGCAGGGCCGCAATGACCGAAACACTGGCAAACTCGTTCTGCCAGGCTTTAACGTCAATGCCATCCGTACCGACATGCAGGCGCTCCGCATCATAGGCAACCAATGGCAACCCGCCGAGTTCGACGGAATCCGTGCCACGATACGGGTTGCTGCTGACCTGCCCCATTACGCCAAGCTGCCAATCCCCACCAAGCCACGGATCGTTTTGCGAACCGGCTTTTGGATTGACCTGTTCACGCAGGATTTCCTTTTTGCCGGTATTTGCAGATTGAGCCAGGGCACCATCGCTCAGGACCAGAAAGACTGCGAAGGTGCAGATACCCAGCCCGCCAAGCAACATCATATCGCCAAGACGGCGCGAACAAATATGCGATAACATGTGTCGAAACATCCCTTGTGTGGTTGATGTCGCGACACTGCCCCAGCAATCAAATCAATGCGTCCGGCTCTATAATCTCGTACGCGGAAAGTCTGTAAATGGCGTATGAATGGTCATTCGAACGTACCAAACTGTTGTTTACCCACCATGTTCACGGCGATAAACGCTTGGCGTGCGGCCGGTAATCTTCTTAAAGGCAAGATTGAATGTGGATTTGGAATTGAACCCGACCTCGGTTGCGATATCGAGGATCGTACGGTGCGGTTCAGCGAGCAAAAGCGCGGCCGCTGCACGAACCCGAACAGTATTGATGAATTCAAAAAAGGACTGTCCCAGGCGGTTATTGAGCGTGAAGGATAATTGATTGGGCGTCACCCCAATCATCCCCGCCAATTTGGGCATGGTCATCAAAGGATCAAACAGGGTGTTGTTATCGGCGACCAACCTGTCAAGTTGACGACAAATGCGTTCCTGAACATCTTCATCCACGAAAGGACGCTTGCAGGACGCTGTACTGACTTCCGGCCGGTGGTCATGCCTTACTGTCTGCTTTGCTAGTGCCGCTGTGAAATATTCAGACGGCCCGATATTACCGTGCTCGAGCATGGCCATATTCCCAAACCTGCCCGGACGAAATGGCTGACTTGCAAGCAAAAAGCTCAATCGTAAAAGGGTCAGGACAAAGCACACATTTATCAGAAGAGTCGACCAATGCATGTCACTTGCCGCAAGTTGGAAAACCTGTGACAGGATAAATGCAACAAGCACAGTATGCAGGCATAGCACAACATTAAGCCCCCACCGCCTGCGCATCATACTGTGATGGTCTCCCGCCCGCTTGAGACTTCGGGCGCTGGCATAGATACAGCGGCTTAGCGCGACATGATAACAGACTGCAAAGACAAACAACCCGATCAGCAAACCGGTTGCAATGACGCTTGCAAGCAAATCATTGGCAAATGTGATGTGAAGGGGGCTGCCTGAAAGTATGCCATCACCGTGATGAATAAAGACAATACCAACCATCACCGCTGCAATCAGGCAAACACAGGGAAGTATGAGAAAATGTTTCCAGGGGTGAGCGTGAGAATGCCCTGAAAGCTCCCGAAAATAGAGATACATGGACGGGCCCAGTGCGAAATAGGCACTGAACAGGACCGGCTCCAATATTAATGCGATTGCTGTTCCGCCAAACAGCAAGATGATGTCACGCAGAAATGATGCACTGACCGCAAGCAGAAACACCATCATCCAGCGGTTCACATGCCATGCGCTTGTACCTTCATTGCGTAAAACCAGAAAAAGAAAACCGGCCTGCAACAAACCGATGAGTGCGATTGCAAACGCAATAATATTATTGTTTTCAAGCATCGAGACATCATCAGTTCGGAATTACCCTTTTGGGCCCTATACCACGGTGATCAATGGCGTTTTGCAACAGGATCGGTGTCATGATGTGGAAAAGATCACCACGACCAAAAATCTACGGGTTAACCCGTAGCGTCTTGCCGCAATTATCTCAATGCCTATTCGCATAGGCGCGCAAAGATTATAAATCTGTCAAAATGATTGCTGCCGCGCTGGGGTTACCCCTTGGCGTTTAGAAGAAACTGTTTGATGTCGACTTCATCGCACTGCTCGGGACGCAAGTATTTGCGCCCGTAGTCGCGATAGGTTCCCGTTGCCAGAAACAGTTCAAACAGGTCGTTATCGATCTGCCCCTTGTCACGCATGTCGGCCAGAATTGCGATACATTCCGAAAGGAGTTTCGGGCGTTTATACGGGCGATCAACGGCGGTGAGTGCCTCAAAGATATCTGCAATCACCATGACCTTTTCCAGGATTCCCATATCCTCGCCAGTCAAACCGTGCGGATAACCAGATCCATCCATTTTTTCGTGATGGTTGCCCGCAATTGCCGGAATGCGTTGCAGTTCGCGCGGATAGGGCAATTGGGCCAGCATATCCTGCGTGATCACAACATGGTCGTTGATCACCTGTCGTTCTTCGGAAGTCAGTGTTCCGGTCGGCACCGAAAGGTTATAAAGCTCGCCCCTGTTGAAGCCGAGATAGATGTGATCTTCGCGATCCATCAACAGCGTTTCTTCGCCCGGTTCGCGCTGTGTCACCAGATCGGCATCTGTGAGGCGTTCGTTTTCCGACCACGAAAGTCCCAATGTTCGGTCAAAATGGCGCGTCCATTTTATTTCTGCAATGTCATGCAGGGCATAGATCGCATCGGTATCAATTTCCGCATCGCCGATATTGGCATCCGCCACCAGCGCGAACTGCGCTTCGAGTTCTGAGACCTTTTTGTTGAAGTCCGCTTCACATTCAGCGGCATCTTCTCCGGCAAGCTGGCGTTTGAGCATATCAATCTCGGCATCACGCCTGAGCACTTCAAAGCGGGTGCGTACTTCATGAATGCGATTGTGAATGGTTTCAAGCTTGGTCGCCTTTTCCATCACATGATCTGGCGTTACGATTTTGCCGCAATCATGCAGCCAGGCCGCCAGATCAAGCTCATACCATTCCATATCGGTCAGATAGAAATTGGAAAATGGCCCCTGCTTATCATCCACCGCGGCCTGTGCCAGCATACGCGCAATCACCGGAACACGTGAACAATGGTCGGCTGTATGCGGGGATTTGGCGTCAATCGCGTGACCAAGAACGCGCACGAAACTTTCCATCAGGTCACGCTGGGCCACCAGCAATCTTCTGTTTTCAATGGCCACAGCCGCCTGACTGGCAAGGGCATTGATGATCGGCTCAATTTCAGCATCAAACGCAATCACGTTGCCATCGTGATCGCGCGCGTTGATCAACTGCAACACGCCAATAACAACACCACGCGTATTCTTGAGCGGCACCGTTAAAAAAGATTTGGACCGATAGCCTGTCTTGGCATCAAAGGCGCGCGTGCCGGAAAAATCAAACCCATCGGTGGCATAGGCATCCTTGATATTGATCGACTTGCCACTTAGCGCGACATAGGTGGCGATGTTTGTGTGGTTCGGGCGCCCTTCATCATCATAAAGCGGCAAAGGGGGAAATGGTTTTTCAGCTTCGCGCCCGGATACAAAGAACGTATTAAGCGTATCATTCATCAGAATGCGAAATTGAAGTTCGCTTTCTTCGCGATTAACAAGGTAAAGCGAGCCACCATCCGCATTGGTGAAGTTCCGCGCAGCCATCAGAATTTTCTGATTGAGCCCTTCTCGTCCTTGCTCGGCGGACAGTGCAATCCCCAAATCGACAAGCTCGGCCAGATAGTTCGCATCTGCCTTGCGCCGCTTTGTCCCGTCTGCCTGGTGGTGCTTGGCCCCGTCGCTTTCACGCGCCATATAAATTCAGCCTAATCAGTATTCGGATCAATTGCGTCACCGCAGGGTAAGTGCCGTCCGTCTAGCCGGTCTAACTTAAATAAGTTGCTACTTTTCTAACAGAACACAAGTTTACCTGCAGCAAAATTGCCCTCGCAATACTGCCATACCCGTCTGCAGGGTTGCCAATTGCCCCGGAATGGACTATCCGACGCGGTGAAAGCGTGCCGGCCAAAATGATCGTGCAATTGATCACGCATTCCGATCATCTCCCGGCGCCCAACCATCTTGCCCGGAGGCGACTGCATGATCCCCCGTTATTCCCGTCCGCAGATGACATCTATCTGGGAACCGGCGAACAAATTCCGTATCTGGTTCGAAATTGAAGCCCACGCCGCAGACAAACTGGCCGAACTGGGTGTTATCCCGGCAGAATCCGCCAAGCTTGTCTGGGAAAAAGGCGACAAGCCCTATACCCAGGACCGCATCGACCGCATTGACACCGTCGAAGCCGAAGTCAAACACGATGTCATCGCGTTTCTGACCGAACTGGCCGAACAGGTTGGCGAAGAAGCCCGCTTTGTCCATCAGGGCATGACCAGCTCGGACGTTCTTGACACCTGCTTTAACGTGCAGCTTGCCCAGGCAACCGACATCCTGCTTGAAGACATGGACAAACTTCTGGCTGCCCTTAAAAAGCGCGCCTATGAAACCAAAGATGTCCCTTGCATGGGCCGTTCGCACGGCATCCACGCAGAACCGGTGACCTTTGGCCTTAAGCTTGCGACCTTCTATGCCGAGTTCAAACGCAACCGTGACCGTTTGGTTGTTGCACGTGACGAGATCGCGACTTGCGCAATTTCCGGCGCTGTTGGCACATTCGCCAACATTGATCCGAGTGTTGAAGAACATGTCGCAGAGAAACTTGGCCTGAAGCCGGAACCGGTTTCGACCCAGGTGATCCCGCGTGACCGTCATGCAGCCTATTTCGCAGCCCTTGGCGTCATTGCATCGTCGATCGAACATCTGGCAACCGAAATCCGCCATCTGCAGCGCACCGAAGTTCGCGAAGTTGAGGAATTCTTCTCCAAGGGGCAGAAAGGCTCCTCGGCGATGCCGCACAAGCGTAACCCGGTTCTGACCGAAAACCTCACCGGTCTTGCCCGTCTGGTTCGTTCGATGGCGCTTCCGGCAATGGAAAACGTTGCCCTTTGGCACGAGCGCGATATTTCGCACAGCTCTGTCGAACGTAACATCGGCCCGGATGCAACCGTGACCCTTGATTTCGCCCTGATGCGTTTGACCAACGTTGTTGAAAACCTCGTTGTCTATCCTGAACGCATGGACGAGATCCTTAATCAGATGGGTGGCCTGGTCTTCTCGCAGCGTGTGCTGCTGACCCTGACCCAATATGGTGTGTCGCGCGAAGATTCTTATCGCATCGTTCAACGCAACGCGATGAAAGTCTGGAACCGCGAAGGGGATCTTCTGTCTCTTTTGAAAACCGACGAAGACGTCACCGCGAAAATCCCGATGGACAAGCTCGAAGCACTGTTTGACCTTGGCTACCACACCAAGCATGTCGACACGATCTTTGCCCGTGTCTTTGCGGATTAAGCAAAACACCAAAGCCTGCATTCAAAGCCCCGGTCATCTGGCCGGGGCTTTTTTGTTGTCGTCCATACGCCCGCATCTCTTTTTTGTCGCTCACCCCTTTGACATTGCACCTTGTTGGTGCTGAGCTATATCGAACTGAGGATATTTGATCCGGTAACGGCACTCGAATGAAAGGGATGAAACATGAAACTGACCATTGAAGGGTGGGACGACGGCGCACCGATCCCAACCAAATTTGCGTTCGGGAAAATCCCCGCAGAAGGACGGTTTGAAACATCTGACAATGTCAGCCCCGCCATTTCCTGGACCGACGTTCCCGCAGGCACCCAATCCTTTGCCCTGATCTGCCACGATCCTGACGTGCCGTCATCGGGTGAAGACGTCAATATCGAAGGTCGGGAAGTCCCGGCCAGTCTGCCGCGTGTCGATTTCTTTCACTGGGTTCTCGTCAATATCCCGGAATTCACACGCAAACTAGAAGAAGGCGTTGCATCCAACGGCATCACCCCGAAAGGCAAACCGGCGGGCACGAGGGCCTATGGCGACGCTGGCCTGAATTCCTATACGGACTGGTTTGCCGGGGATGCAGATATGGGCGGCAATTATGCCGATTACGATGGCCCCTGCCCACCGTGGAATGATTCAATCATTCACCACTATCATTTCACTGTTTATGCACTTGATACCGACCAGATCGATTTGCCCGACAACTTCACTGGTCCCGATGCACTGGCCGCGATCAAGGGGCACGTCCTTGATCAGGCGAGTTACATGGGCACCTATACGATGAACCGTGATTTAAAGGCGTAAGACGAACCGCTGCGGTTTGAGCGTTTTTGAAGATACCGGTCCCTAAACGTCAGCCTGCATTCAAACTGATGCGCAATCAAAAAGCGGCCCGTTAACCCACGGGCCGCTTTATATTCTTCGAACCGTCAAAAACGCGTTTGACCGCATCGTCACAATGTTCCGGCGCGCGCCATATCTTCAAGCGCAATTTTCACCGCTTGCGCACGGTTGGAGACATTCAGTTTACGGTAAATGTTTTTAAGGTGGTATTTGACCGTGATCTCGCGCAGGTCAAGGTGACGGGCGATGTCCTTGTTCGGGCGCCCTTCAGACAGTAATGCCAGAACTTCGCGTTCGCGCGGGGTCAAGCGGGCAAAGTCGCCCTCATTACCAAACCCACCTGCCATGCGGCTGTCGCCTTCGCCGGTGCCCATCATGCCATCGCCGATATCTGTCAGGATTGATGATGGAAGATATTTGTCGCCAGCCAGAACCAGTTGCACGGCATTGGCCAGGGCCTGCCCGCGCAGGGTTTTGGGGATAAAGCCATGTGCACCGGATTCAATCGCCTTGCGAACATCTTCGCTGCGATAGGCCCCCGACAGCAGAACCACATAGGTTGAACTCGCAACCTTTTCCAAGGTGCGCTTCAGCCCTTCAAGGCCATTCATGCCCGGCATCCGCAGATCAAGCAGAACCAAATCGAATGTATTATTTTCTGCAATCAGATCAAGTGCCGGTTCCAATGCACCGGCTTCGGCCACTTCGCAGCCCTCAAAGTACTGCTGAAACAACAGTGATATTGCTTCACGAACCAGGTCGTGATCGTCCGCCAAAAGGATACGCAAAGCTCTTGCCTCTCTTCTACCTAATCGGCCTCTTCACCTACCTGTGAAGAATACCACACCAAAAGGTTGCACCCACTATATCTTTTTTCTGGTGCAGGATACGAGACAGCCTAATGGTTTGCAAACTAGAAGTTTTTAGGCAAGAGCCACGCGGTACCCGGATCAAGAAAGAACTTCGGCCCGTGCAACAGGACGCAGTTCTTCCAGTTTTGCATTCAACGTTGATACGGTGACATCAATGTTCTTGCGTCCAAAGTCTGCCAGCAACAAGGCCACCACACCGTTATCACGTGGGTTCGCCACCACTTCACCGATAATCTTTTTGGTATAATCGACGCATTCTTCGGAATTCATCCCCATCTGTTCGCCTGCCCAACCGATCAGCATTTTATAAAGATGGGTTTCGACGCGAAAATCCTGTTCAAGATCAAAGCTGTATTTTGCCTCAAACCCGCGTTCACGTTCGTTAAAGTTGCTCATTTCGGTCCTTCCTGCATGTTGATCACCTTGCCACTCGGGCGCACAGGTGTGGGAATCAATTGTCTCTGACTTTTATTTGTGGACAAACAACACCATTTTCACCCCTGCCCCGCATACTTTTGAATTTGACAAATGACGTGCTGGCACGCTTTGATCTGGCTCATGTGTACAGTCATTATTTTACGCCGTCCCGACCATGACTGGCCGGTGATCCTTGGCGCCAATCGCGATGAAATGAACAACCGCCCCTGGAAGGCCCCCGCGCGCCACTGGGAAGATCGGCCTGATGTGGTTGCCGGTTTGGACGAAACCGGTGGTGGCACCTGGCTTGGCGTGAACGAGTATGGCGTGGTTGCCGCCGTTCTGAACCGTTATGGCACGCTTGGTCCGGAAGACGGGAAACGCTCACGGGGTGAATTGCCCCTTGAGGCACTTGACCATGCCGATGCGATTGATGCCGCACAGGCACTTGCCGAACTGGATGGCACGGCGTATCGGGCCTTCAACATGGTCATCGCAGATAATCGTGATGCCTATTGGCTGGCCAACCGCGGAACAGGCCAGATCGAAATCACCGACATCCCCGAAGGACTGTCGATACTGACCGCGCACGACCTGAACGACACGCAAAACAGCACACGAACAAAACGCAACCTGCCACGTTTTATCAGTGCACCGGCACCAAACCCCGAAGCCGATGACTGGTTCGCCTGGCAAGCCCTGTTGGCCGATACCGGAACCGAAGCTCCGGACCCCGATCATCACGATATTCGTGCCGATGCCATGCTGGTGCGCAGCAATATCGGGTTTGAGACAGTCTGTTCTTCGCTGATCGGACTTCCGGCGATTCCCACCACCGAGCACGAACTTCCCCGTCGTCCTGTATGGCTTTTCGCAAACGGCCAGCCCGATAAAGAGCCATTTCATCGTGTTGATGTCTAAATCTGCACTTTGGACATCACTGTAAAATTGATGTGTTTCCAGCAGGTTGCACTGCGGGAAAACCGTTAATTTTTCTGATGGTATGACGGTTGCAAATTTTGATTATCAAGTTTGCGTAAATAGAGCTTAAGCGACAATTGAGTTTCTCGCCAAGCACTGCTATACGGAGGGCGCGAATTTCAGGGTGCCTGCCCTATCACATGGCGGGCCTAGATGTGAAAGATCCCGCCAATGTCCAGAAAGCAGCCCATCTACGAGGGTAAAGCCAAGGTTCTTTACGAAGGTACAGAACCCGGAACGATCATTCAGTACTTCAAGGATGACGCGACAGCGTTTAACGCCCAGAAGCGCGGCACCATTGCCGGCAAGGGTGTCCTGAACAACATGATCACCGAATTCGTGATGACCCGTCTGGCAGAAATCGGTATCCCGACCCATTTCATTCGCCGCATGAACATGCGCGAACAGCTTTGCAAGAAATGTGAAATTGTTCCGATCGAAGTCGTGGTTCGCAACATCGTTGCCGGTTCGATGGCAAAGCGCCTTGGACTTGAAGAAGGCGAACGCCTGCCGCGCCCGATTGTCGAGTTCTATTACAAGGACGATGATCTCGGTGATCCGCTGGTGTCGGACGAACATATCCTCGCTCTGGGCTGGGCAAGTGCTGAAGAGCTTGAGGAAATCGTTGGCATGACGCTGCGTGTGAATGACTATCTTTGTGGTCTGATGCGCGGTATTGGCCTGAAACTGGTGGACTTCAAGCTTGAGTTCGGCCGCGTTTGGGAAGGTGACTTCCCGCAGTTGGTCCTGGCCGATGAATTCAGCCCGGACAACTGCCGTCTTTGGGATGCCGTTACCAACGAAAAGATGGACAAGGACCGCTTCCGTCGCGACCTTGGCGGTGTCGAAGAGGCTTATCAGGAAGTTGCACGCCGTCTTGGTGTCCTGCCTGAATCCGCCGAAATAGAGCAGCTTAAAAAAGACGAAACCAAATAACCCCAAGGCCGCGTTCGCGCGGCCTTTTCTTATAGCTGGTCGATGGGAAATTTCATCGGACAGCGTTTTGTTTGCAAACAGAACCCCGCGCGAGACCCGCGCATGCGAACTTAAAGGAGCTTCTCGTGAAAGCACGTGTTCATGTCACCCTGAAGAACGGTGTTCTTGACCCACAGGGCAAAGCCGTTCACCACGCCCTTCAGGGCCTGGGTTTTGATGGCGTCAATGACGTCCGTCAGGGCAAATTCATCGAACTCGAACTTGATGGCACCGATGCCGCCAAGGCCGAAGCCGAAGTCAAGGAAATGTGCGAGAAGCTTCTCGCCAATACCGTGATCGAAGACTACAGCATCGAGCTGGCCTAATCGCCCGGACGGCCCATGCCAAGGCAGGGCTTTTGTCTATCGGGATCAAGTAACGGACATTAATCGAGAGACGGTATTTCATGAAATCCGCTGTCATCCTCTTTCCCGGGATCAACCGGGAGAATGACGCCATCGCAGCCCTCAAACAGGCCACCGGCACCGAACCGACTGTGGTCTGGCATGGCGAAACCGAGTTGCCAAAGACCGACATCATTATGGTCCCGGGCGGCTTTTCCTATGGCGACTATCTGCGTTGTGGCGCCATGGCTGCCAAATCGCCGATCATGCGCGCCGTTGCTGAACGCGCCAAGGCGGGTGTGACCATCCTTGGTGTGTGCAATGGTTTCCAGATCCTGACAGAAGCAGGCCTGCTGCCCGGTGCGCTGATGCGCAATGCCAGCCTGAAATTCATCTGCAAGAACACACACCTGAAAATCGAAAACACCGACACCCGCTTTACCAACCAGTACAAGGCAGGTGACGTTGTCGATTATCCGGTTGCCCATCACGATGGCAACTATTTCGCGGACAGCGATACGCTTGACCGCCTTGAAGGCGAAGGTCGCGTTGTTCTGCGCTATTGCGATGCGGATGGCACCATCGATCCGGCGACCAATCTGAATGGTTCACAACGCAACATTGCCGGCATCATCAACGAGGCGGGCAATGTTCTTGGCATGATGCCCCATCCGGAAAATGCGATTGATCCGCTGCATGGTGGCACCGATGGCCGCAATCTGTTCAAAAGCTTGGTGGAGGCAGCATCGTGAGCGCCAACGATTTCAACAGCACCCCGATCACGCCGGAACTGGTCAAGGAACATGGGCTTAATGAGGAAGAGTACAAGCTTGTTCTCGAAATCATGGGCCGTGAACCCAACATCAACGAGCTTGGCATTTTTTCGGTCATGTGGTCTGAGCATTGCTCCTACAAGTCCTCGAAGAAATGGCTCAAAACGCTTCCGACCAAGGCAGACTGGGTCATTCAGGGTCCGGGCGAAAACGCCGGTGTCATTGACATCGGCGATGGTCTGGCCGCCGTCTTCAAGATGGAAAGCCACAACCACCCGTCCTTTATCGAACCCTATCAGGGGGCCGCAACCGGTGTTGGCGGCATCATGCGTGATGTCTTCACCATGGGCGCACGTCCTGTTGCCAACCTTAATGCGCTTCGCTTTGGCGAGCCGGACCACCCGAAAACCCGCCATCTGCTGAGCGGTGTTGTCGAAGGCATCGGCGGCTATGGCAACTGCATGGGCGTTCCGACCATCGGCGGTGAAACCGATTTCCACGCGTCCTACAATGGTAACATCCTTGTCAATGCGATGACCGTGGGTCTGGCAAATGCCGACAACATCTTCTATTCGGCGGCGGCTGGTATCGGGAATCCGGTTGTTTATGTCGGGTCGAAAACCGGCCGTGACGGTATCCATGGTGCCACCATGGCATCGGCCGAGTTTGATGATGACAGCGATGAAAAGCGTCCTACCGTTCAGGTCGGTGATCCGTTCACCGAAAAGCTTCTGCTCGAAGCCTGCCTTGAACTGATGGCGACCGACATGATCGTTGCCATTCAGGATATGGGCGCAGCTGGCCTGACGTCCTCGTCATTTGAAATGGCATCCAAAGGCGGCGTTGGTGTTGAACTTTGGCTTGATAAAGTCCCGATGCGCGAAGAAGGCATGACGCCCTATGAGCTGATGCTTTCAGAGTCGCAGGAACGCATGCTGATGGTTCTGAAACCCGGTTGCGAAGATGCCGCCAAGGCGATCTTTGACAAATGGGAACTCGACTTTGCCGTCATCGGCACCCTGACCGACACCAAGCGCATGGTTCTGAAATGGCATGGTGAAACTGCGGGTGATCTGCCGATTGATCCGCTGGCCGAAGCATCGCCCGAATATGACCGCCCATGGGAACCGACCCCGAAACAGGATCGCATTGATCCGGCAAGCCTTTCGGGCAAAGCAAGCCATATTGATGCGCTCAAAACCCTGATCGCGTCGCCTGATCTGGCATCGCGTCGCTGGATCTGGGAACAGTATGACCATCTGGTGATGGGCAATACCATTGTCCGTCCGGGGGGGGATGCCGGTGTTGTGCGTGTCGAAGGCACGAACAAGGGCCTTGCAGCCACCGCTGATTGTACCCCGCGCTATGTCATGGCCGATCCGGTTGAAGGCGGCAAACAGGCCGTTGCCGAAGCCTATCGTAACCTGGTTGCAACCGGTGCCAAGCCGCTTGCCATCACCGACAATATGAACTTTGGCAACCCGGAACGCCCGCGCATCATGGGTCAGTTCGTTGGTGCCTGTCAGGGCATTGGCGAAGCCTGCATCGCGCTGGAATTCCCGGTCGTGTCGGGTAACGTGTCACTTTACAACGAAACCAATGGCGTCGGCATCATGCCAACCCCGGCAATTGGTGGCGTTGGGTTGATTTCCGATCTTTCTCATCATGCGACCATCGGGCTTAAGCGCGATGACAGCGCCTTGATCATGATCGGTGCAGCTACCGGTGAACTGGGCCAGTCACTTTACCTCAAGACCCTTGAAGGTCGCGAAGAAGGTGCCCCGCCACCGGTTGACCTGAATGCCGAAAAACGTGCCGGCACGCTGATACTTGAGCTGATCGAGCTTGGTCTGGTAAGGACCTGCCACGACATTGCCGATGGTGGCCTTTTGGTGACGGTTGCCGAGATGTGCCTTGCGGGCAATATCGGCGCAGACGTGTTCCTGCCGGAAAAAGGCAGCGAAATCGCATGGCTGTTTGGCGAAGATCAGGGCCGCTACGTGATCGCAACCCGCGACCCGGACAAGGTTCTCAATGCCGCAAGCAGCGCGAATGTTGCCGCCGTCATCATCGGCCAAGCCGGTGGCGATGCGCTCAGCATTGATGGCGATGCCAAAGTGACCCTTTCCGAGCTGCGCGAGCTGAGTGAAGGCTGGATGCCGTCCTATATGGCCGAAGCACTTCAGTAAGCAGTCGACAAAACCAACAGAAAACCCCGCCAGAGCAAACTGGCGGGGTTTTGTTTTTCCAATCAGCACATCAATTACTTAAAATTGATCTTCGGGAACAAGCCCTTCTTCTTGGGCGCTTCGGCCGGGCCGACACGTTCGTCAACAGCAGCAGCGATCTTTTCGGCAATTGCGCCATAGGCTTTGCTGTGTTCGCCGTCCGGGTCAGTATTGACGATTGGTTTGCCTTCATCGGCACCCAGACGAATTTTCAGATCCAGCGGGATTTCGCCAAGGAACGCCACGCCAAGCTCATCAGCGGCCTTACGCGCGCCACCGTGATCAAAGACGTGATCGACATGTCCGCATTCCGGGCACTTGTAATAGGACATGTTTTCGATCAGGCCAAAGACTGGTACATTGACCTTGCGGAACATGTTCAGACCCTTTTTGGCATCAAGTAGGGCAATGTCCTGCGGGGTGGAAACGATCACCGCCCCCGTGACCGGCACGCGTTGGGCCATGGAAAGCTGAATGTCACCTGTGCCCGGTGGCATATCCACCACCAGCACATCGATATCCCCCCAATCGGTATCGCGCAAAAGCTGTTCAAGCGCGCCCATTGCCATCGGCCCACGCCAGATAACGGGCTGTTCTTCATCGACCATGAAGCCAATCGACATGATGCGCATGCCAAAGGCTGATGGCGGGATCATTTTACCCTGATTTTCAGATGACGGGGTCGGCTTCGCCCCGCGAAGCCCCATCATGCGCGGCAGACTCGGGCCATAAATATCAGCATCAAGCAAACCAACCTTAAGCCCCTGGGCCACCAGCGAAAGCGCAAGGTTGACCGACGTGGTCGATTTACCGACCCCGCCCTTGCCGGATGCGACCGTGACGATGCTGCGTACAGTTGGAAGCTCAAGCGGCTTTTGCCCAGCCCCTTGCGGGCGTTGCCCCGGCTGAGCGGGTTGGCGTGGCGGGGTTTGTGGTGCCGATTGCTGACTCGGACCTTTGGCACCTTTTGCGCGTTCTGCCGTCAGCGCGACGCGGGCCGTTGTGACCCCGTTCACAGATGCCACAGCCTTTTCAGCAGCCTGGCGCAAATCTTCGAGTGCCGGTCCGCGCTCCGGATCGACTGCGATCATGACATTGACGGTTTCATCATGAATATCAATACCTTGCACCATGCCCTTGGTTGTGATTGATTGGCCGTCTACCGGGTCGATTACAGCATCAAGTGCGGCAGTAATCTGTTCACGGTTGAGCGAAGTCATATTGCGGTCTCCAATTTTTGGCTTAAGTCCGTGATCACACAGAACTTGCAGGCGCGTATCATTGTTTTGCAAGGCAAGCTGTCATATAAGGCCTAAGGGCATGCTCCGTCCAACAAGATTTAATCTGTTTGCTTTGACCTGCAATCTGTCGCTGCCACACTTAGCGTATCAATGACCAGATGTGTTATTGGTGTGGAAAGTCTGATTGGTTCAACACAATCAGGTTATATCAACACACTGGATCTCGTTGGACGGAGCATGCATGGGGGTAAAATCCCCAAGCTCGGCAAACTAAAGATAAACACCGAACGGCAAGAAGAGGAAGAAACTCGATGCCATGGAATAATCAAGGGGGCGGCGGCCCCTGGGGCGGCGGCGGAAACAACGGCGGCGGTCAGAACCCGTGGGGACAACGTCCTTCGGGTGGTGGCGGTGGCGGCGGAAACACGCCCCCGGATTTTGATGAAATGATTCGTAAAGGCCAGGAACGCCTGAAACGGCTGTTCCCCGGTGGAGGCGGATACAAGGGCTTTGTCCTGATCGGTATCGCCGTTCTCGGGTTGTGGCTTTTGACCGGCTTCTATCGTGTCCAGCCGGGCGAACAGGGTGTAACACTTCTGTTTGGCAAATGGGTTGGTACGACGGGCCCGGGTCTGAACTACTTCCTTCCCGCACCGATTGGCGAAGTGATCAAGCCGAACGTGGAACGGACTAACCAGATCGAGGTTGGCTACCGCGGGGCTGGCACGGTGACCTCCAACGGGTCGCGTGATGTGCCGGAAGAAAGCCTGATGCTGACCGGTGACCAGAACATCATTGATATCGACTTTGTTGTTCAGTGGCGTATCAGCGATGCAGGTTCCTACCTGTTCAACGTGCGTGACCCTGAAAACACCATCAAGCTGGCATCGGAAAGTGCGATCCGCGAGGTTATCGGTAAAACCGACCTTGAAGAAGCACTGACGGTTGGCCGTGTCCGGGTTGAAGAACAGACCCGTACCCTGCTGCAGACCATCATGGACGGATATGAGTCCGGTATTTTCATCGCAGAGGTGAAAATGCAGAAAGTGGACCCGCCGCGTGACGTTATTGATGCATTCAACGACGTTCAGCGTGCCCGTCAGGACCGTGATCGTTCCCAGAACGAGGCATTGGCCTATCGTAACGACATTATCCCGCGTGCAAAGGGTGAAGCAGAACGTCAGGTTCTTCAGGCCCGTGCGTACAAGGATCGTGTCACCAAGGAAGCAGAGGGTGAAGCAGAACGCTTCAACTCGATCTACGACTCCTTCCTCACGGCTCAGGATGTGACGACCCGTCGTCTTTATCTTGAAACCATGCAGGAAATCCTGAGCAAGTCTGACAAGATCATCATGGAACAGGGTGCTAAGGGGAGTGGCGTTGTTCCGTATCTTCCGCTTCCGGAAGTTCAGAAACGTGCGAATGCAGGAGGCAACAACTAATGGCAAGTCCTAAAATTATTGCCGCTGGCGTCGTCCTTGTTATCGCCGCTGTCGTTGGTTCCATGTGTGTCTTTACGGTCCGTCAGGACCAGCAGGCACTAGTTCTTCAGTTCGGTAATCCGGTGCATGCCGTTTCCGAACCGGGTCTGCATTTCAAACTGCCGATTCAGAACGTGGAATATTACGAGCGTCGTATTCTCGAACTTGATCCGCCGGTTCAGCAGGTTCTTCTGTCTGACCAGAAGCGTGTCAATGTTGACAGCTTTGCACGTTGGAAAATCATCGATCCGTTGATCTTCCGTCAGCGTGCAACCAACTCTGCCAACTTCGTGCAGCTGTTTGGTCAGCGTCTGAACTCGGTCATCCGTGGCGAGTTGGCACAGGCCCCGCTTGTGACCCTGCTTTCGGACAACCGTGCCCAGATCATGGAAAAAATCCAGACAACGCTGGAGAAACCGGCAGAGGAATTCGGTGTCGAGTTGATTGATGTTCGTATCGGTCGTACCGACCTTCCGCAGGAAACTTCGCAGGCGGTGTATAATCGTATGCGTTCTTCACGTATTGCCGAAGCCGCACAGCTTCGCGCAGAGGGTGAAGAGCTCAAGGCGAAAATCCAGGCAGAAGCAGATCGCGAACGGATCGGCATCATCGCCGAAGCCAACCGTCAGGCAGAAGTTCTGCGTGGTGAAGGTGACGGACAGCGAAACGTTATCTTGGGTAAAGCGTATGGCAAGGACGCGGAATTCTTCGAATTCTATCGTTCTCTCGAAGCCTACAAGATTGCGCTTGATAACGGCTCAACCATGGTGCTTTCACCAGATAGCGAGTTTTTCCAGTACTTTAATAAGTCTGGTCCAGCGACAAGCCGCTAGACAAAACATAAGGGCGACCGTCATATTAGGGCGGTCGCCCTTTTTGTATCTTTAATGATGTCCTGTCAGCGTGCTGCGTAAGACAGGCTTTTAAAACCGCCGGAACCGTCCATGCTCATAAAGGAACTCGCAACAGCCATACTTCTGGCCATCGCGTTGGAAGGCATGCTTTACACGCTGTTCCCCGGCGGCCTTAAACGGGTGATGGAGATGGTGCAGGAAATTCCTGAATCGCAATTGCGTGCAGGCGGATTGATTGCCGCTGTCATTGCAATTGGCGGAATCTGGGCGGTACGGGTCTGGCTTTAAAGCATGTTGCATTTAATCTGCATCATGCTTTAGGACCGGGAAACAGCAGCACTTTGGGCCATTGGCCATGGCATGACGCCAAGAAACCCTTCTTTTTCCCAAGGCTTGCCCAAATTCTGCCAAAGTCCGGCTTAACTTGGTTACTTAAGCGACGGGTAAAATACTTAAATCCCATCGCGCGCTGCTTAGGGTCAGAACCTATACAAAATTACAAATACCGTGAACGCGGCAACGAACAGGATCAAACACATGCTACAAGCATTATACAACCCGGTGCGGACGTCATTTAGCGCAGCACTGGTGATTGTTCTCCTTGGCGTGACCAGTGTTTCGCATACCGCGAATGCCCGCCCCGCTCCTGACAGTTTCGCAGATCTCGCAGAACGACTTCTGCCCAGTGTTGTCAATATCTCTACCAGTCAAATGGTTGCTGAACGTCAGGGACCTGACTTCCAGTTTCCTCCCGGTTCCCCGTTTGAAGATCTTTTCCGTGATTTCATGGACCGCAACGGTCAGGGCGGCCAAGGCGGACAGGCCCCGCAACGACGCCGTGCAACGGCGCTTGGTTCAGGGTTCATCATCTCGGCCGATGGGTACATCGTTACCAACAATCACGTGATCGACGGTGCCGATGAAATTACCGTGCGCCTGCATGATGGCGACACGCTTGACGCCGAGCTGATCGGTCGTGACCCGAAAACCGATGTTGCCCTGCTTAAGGTCGAGCCGGAAGAAGACCTTCCATTCGTTAAATGGGGTGATTCGGACAGTGCGCGCATTGGCGACTGGGCCATGGCGATCGGCAACCCGTTCGGTCTTGGTGGCACAGTAACAGCCGGTATTGTTTCTGCGCGTAATCGCGACATCAATCAGGGTCCGTATGATGATTTCATTCAGACCGATGCATCGATCAACCGGGGTAATTCGGGTGGTCCGCTGTTTAACCTTGAAGGCGACGTGATCGGCATTAACAGTGCAATCTATTCCCCGTCTGGCGGGTCGGTTGGCATCGGCTTTGCCATTCCATCGGGCATCGCGCAAAGCGTGGTCGACCAGCTTAAGGAATATGGCCGGACCCGTCGTGGCTGGCTTGGCGTTCACATCCAGACAGTCACCGAAGACATTGCAGACTCGGTCGGACTTGATGATGCAACGGGTGCCATGGTTGCCGGTGTATCCGACGAAAGCCCGGCCAAGGAAGCAGGCATCAAGCAGGGTGACGTCATCCTGACCTTTGATGGCAAGGAAGTTGAAAGCATGCGCCGCCTGCCGCGCATCGTTGCAGAAACCAAAATCGGCAAGGATGTCGATGTTGTGATCTGGCGTGATGGCGAAAAGCAAACCGTTCAGGTCGAGCTTGGCGAACTTGAAGAAGAAGTCGTCGCCGCAAGTGCCCCTGCATCCGACGAGGAGCCCGCACCCGAAGTCGCCGAAGCCAGCATTCCCGAACTTGGCATCAAGGTTGCCAATGTCGATGACAGCCTGCGTCAGCGATACAACCTTGCCGAGGGAAGCGAAGGTGTCATCGTGACCGAGGTTTCCGGTGAAAGCTATGCTGCAGAAAAAGGTGTTCGTCCCGGCGACATCATCATTGAGGCATCGCACAGCTCTGTCGAGAATGTCGAAGATGTCACCAATGCGGTTAAAGCAGCCCTTGATGACGACAAACGCACCATCCTGATGTTGATCGAAACATCTGCTGGCCCGCGTTACTTTGGCCTGACCCTGGCAGACGACGAATAAGCCGTCGGGTTTAACACAATAAAAAAGGGCGATCTGCGAAAGCAGGTCGCCCTTTTCCGAATGCGTTGAACCGCTAGGACGGGTCCTTTTGGACCATTGCCTTGAACAAAAGAATGCCCTCGCAAAAACTGCGGGGGCATTTTCTTTGTTCATATCCGACTGGCGGACAGAGAGGTCATCTAACTTGCGATCTTTCTTTATCACTGCGACGCCTTACAACTCGGTCGAATCCGAGTAGCTGATAGCGTCGCGATATTTGTCGTCCTCGTGGATCTGCCAATAGAGCGCCATCATTCGCTTTGTAAGCAGGCCTACTTCTCCCGCCCCAAGGGGCTGTTCGTCGATTCTGGATACAGGCATGACGCCCCCGGCCGTTGATGTCACAAAGACCTCGTCTGCCGACTTAAGATCTTCAACCGCGATATCCTGAGCACGGCATTGGATGCCCATTTCTGCGCAGAGATCAAAGATGGTCTGACGTGTAATTCCCAACAGGACGCCCTGATCGGGTGTCGAAACAACTCCGTCCTTAACTGCAAATATATTGAATCCGGGTCCTTCAGCTACATTTCCGCTGGCATCAAGCAGCACTGCAGTGTCCGCCCCTCGTTCATAGGCCGCATAAAGGGCCTTCACCATATCGAGCCAATGGTAGTTCTTGACAGTCGGGTCGACAGAAGATGGCGGGATGCGCAGAACATCCGTCACAGCAATGTGCAATCCACGTTCCATCTGTTCCTTGTTGGCGACAGAGCCGAATGGAATGGCGAACGCAACAAAACGGTTTTCTGCATCCCTGGGATCCCGACTGAAGTCAGAAGATGTGCCCCTGGTACAGATGAATTCCACATAAGCGTTCTCGAGCCCGGACAAAGCCACGCAATTGTGCAGGACATCTGCCACTTCTGCCTTGTCGTATGGAATGGACATATGCAGTTCCGTCATCCCCCGAAAGAAGCGTTCCAGATGATCCCCCAATCTGAAAAAGGCGCCTTTCCACACATGGACAACATCATAGGTCGCATCTGAATGAAGAAACCCATAGTCCAGAACAGAAAGCTTCGCCTCCCGGATTGGCAAATATTGCCCGTCCATATAGGCAACACCGGGTGGGTAGTTACGATGATCAATATGGCGGGAGCTTAGCTTGGGCAATTTGTGCATGACCGGACTTTCGACAAGAGGGTTCGTATTGCATGCTTGAAATTACCAGTCTCTCCTGAGCATTTTGCCTTATAGTGCAGGAATTACCGAGCAGGATGATGCAACATCTAAAAGGTGGACGAACAAAGTGCCAATAATGCTGGATGACACTGACAAGAAGATTCTGGAAATGGTTCAGCGAAACAATCGTCTGACGGCAGACGAATTGGGAGATCATGTCGGAACGTCACGCTCGTCGGTTCAAAGGCGCATGAAACGATTCAGGGATGAGGGCATCATCGAAGCGGATATATCCGTCCTGTCTGCAAAGGCCGTCGGACGCCCCATGACTTTTATCGTTGAAGTCGAACTGGAACGCGAACGAACCGACCTGCTGGATGAATTTCGCCGTTCCATGCTTGCGTTGAATGACGTTCAACAATGTTACTACGTAACAGGCCACACGGACTTCATTTTGATTGTCACGTCCGCGGATATGGCCGCATATGAAGAATTCAGCCGACAGGTATTTACTGACAACCCCAACATCCGAAGGTTTCACTCAAATGTCGTGGTGAATCGCGTAAAAGCAGGCTTGCAAGTGCCGCTTTAGGTTTTCAGCTGGGCAAATTCGATGGTTCAACGGTTGCTAGTTTGGGCAGCAAGCGGACGACCACTCCGTTAAGGATCGCGACCTTATCCTTGCCGTGACCATCAACATACTCGGTAAAGGGCTTTCTTTGGCTGGCCGCCCTTTTTGGGTGACGCAATATATAATCAGGAAACGAAGTCTGCCTTCGCATAGCCCTGCAGATACAAAAGTGCTGTCAGATCACCGTGATTGATGCAAATACGGGCCTGTTCCTGCACCGAAGGTTTGGCGTGAAACGCCACCCCCGTCCCTGCAAGCGAGATCATCTGAAGATCATTGGCACCATCACCAACCGCAATCGCATCCCCAACCGTGATCCCCTGCTTGTCTGAGAGAGTTTCAAGCGCGTCGACCTTGGCCTGACGATCAAGAACAGGTTTTTGCACCTTACCAGTCAGTTTTCCGCCATCCTCAATCAAAACATTGGCCTGATCATAATCAAAGCCAAGCTCGGCCCGCACCGCCCCGGTAAAGAAATCAAACCCGCCCGATACCAGGGCCGCAAATGCACCATTGGCCTTCATCGTCGCAACCAGTTCGCGCGCGCCGCCGGTATATTCGACAGTCTTCCAAGCTTCCTTGAGCATCTCGCTCGACATGCCTTGAAGAAGCCCGACACGCTCGTCAAGGGCCGCTTCGAAATCAAGCTCGCCATTCATCGCGCGTGCGGTGATCGCCGCCACCCGTTCCTTAACTCCTGCGAACTCGGCCAGTTCGTCCAAAGTTTCGCCAGTGACGATGGTGCTGTCCATATCTGCAATCAGAAGCTTTTTGCGGCGCGTTGCGCTCTTTTGGGTGACCGCATCTACCGGAAGCTCTGCCTCTGCCAGGGTCGTATCGGCCACATCAAGCGGGATACCATCAAAACCCAGATCGCATGCTTCGCCATCGGCAAGCCAGACCACATCCCCGACCAGCGCTCCCGCCCCGGTCAGCGCAATGGCAGCTTGGTCAATCACCGCCTTGGTGAGCGCATTTGAATTCGGGGCAGCAATCAGGGTGAGAACCAATTTCATGGTCAGCGGGCTCCTTGACGGATGGGCTTAAAACATATGTGTCGCCTTTATCCGAATTGCACCGGACTGTGGCAAGTGCGTTTGTTGTTTCTGTCGATTTTGTTGATCCGCAGCACGATAAAATGTAGTATTGTTGCTACAATGTTTGTGAGGTGAGCCATGGGAATCACGACAATTTCAAGCCGCGACTTTAACCAAGATACCAGCGGTGCCAAAAAGGCATCAAAGACAGGTCCGGTTGTTATTACCGATCGCGGCAAGCCTTCGCATGTATTGTTGTCGATTGAAGATTACCAACGCTTGACGGGTTCCCTGCCCTCAATCGTTGAACTGCTTGCAATGCCCGGTACAAACGATATTGAGTTTGAACCACAACCAGCCCGGATCAGCATGAAACCGGCTGATCTGTCGTAATGTTCATTAATGTTCATTCTTGATACAAACGTTATCTCCGAACTGCGTCGGGCCGGACAAGGCAAGGCGAGTGAAAACGTTGTGCAATGGGCCAAGTCCGTTGACGCTTCCAGCCTTTATATCTCGGTCATTACAGTCCTTGAAATAGAAACCGGCATTCTGAAAATCGAACGCCACGATGCCAATCAAGCAACAATATTGCGCAACTGGTTCGAAGGCCATGTCCTCAAAGCCTTTGAAAACAGAATCCTGCCGATTGAAGAGGCGGTCGCGAGACGTTGCGCACAACTGCATGTTCCCGATCCAAAATCAGAACGAGATGCATTGATAGCAGCGACGGCCTTGGTTCATGGCATGACAGTTGTTACTAGGAACCTTGCGGATTTTGATCTAACAGGCGCCAAGCTGCTTAACCCTTGGCAATCCGACAAATCAGAGTTGTATTCTTAACATGTCCGCACCTTTCGAACACGATCACCTCCCCATCCTGATCGTCGCAGGTCCCACCGCCAGCGGCAAATCGGCATTGGCCCTTGATCTGGCGGATGCCTTTGACGGGGTGGTGATCAATGCCGATAGCATGCAGGTTTACAAGGAACTGCGCGTCCTGAGCGCCCGGCCTGATGACAGCGAAACATCGCGCGCGCCGCACCGCCTTTATGGGGTGCTGTCTGGGCGCGAGGCGTGCTCTGCCGGGAAATGGCGGGAAATGGCGATGGCCGAGATCGCCGACTGCCATGCAAACGGCAAGTTGCCGATCATTACCGGTGGAACGGGTATGTATCTTAATGCCCTGACACAGGGGATCGCCCCGATCCCTGATGTGCCCCGCCGGATTCGCGATACCGTGACGGATGAACTTGACGCACTTGGGCACGCGGTATTCTTTGAGAAACTCAAACATGATGATCCGGAAACAGCAGCGACCCTTGATGGGACAAACACCCAACGTTTGATTCGCGCCGCCGAGGTTTTCGCCCATACCGGCCGCGGATTGGCAAGCTGGCACAAGGAACCGGTGATCACCCCGCCGGAAAATATGAAATTCAAGAAGCTGTGTTACATGCCACCGCGCGACATTCTGTATGACCGTTGCAATCGGCGTTTTGATCTGATGATCGAACAAGGTGCGATTGATGAGGTGCGTGATCTTCTGACCCTTCGTCTTCCGCAAACAGCCCCTGTAAAGAAGGCCGTAGGCGTCAGAGAGCTTTCGTCCCACCTTGCCGGTGAGATCGATCTGGACACCGCCAAAGAGAAATCCCAGCGCGAAACACGGCGCTATGCCAAGCGCCAATTAACGTGGTTTCGACACCAAATGTCGGACAAGGAAATCATCGACGCGCAATATTCGGAAAGTTTGGCAGCAAAAATGCGTCATGATGTTAACCAATTTCTGTTGACCACGCCAAAGTGAGGCGATAGGTTGGCGCTTCACCCGCCGAAATGGCGGAAAACCGCCGTTTCGGCGGATTTTTCAACTCCAATTCAAGGATAATTGGATCATGTTTCAATCACGCGGTTATCACGCGACACGTTGTTGTCGTTAAGTAAAGAGGCTCGAAAATCATGGCAGAACGTATTTTAAGCGGTTCGGAAGTAGTGTTGCAGGCCCTTGCAGATCAGGGTGTGGAAGTCGTGTTCGGCTATCCCGGCGGCGCTGTCCTACCGCTATATGACGAGATATTTAAACAAAACCGGATTCGTCACGTTCTAGTGCGCCATGAACAGGCTGCCGTCCACGCTGCTGAAGGTTACGCCCGCTCGACCGGAAAGGTCGGCGTTGTGCTGGTAACCAGCGGTCCGGGTGCGACGAACGCCGTTACCGGCCTTACCGACGCGTTGATGGATTCCATTCCAGTTGTCTGCCTGACAGGTCAGGTGCCGACCCATTTGATCGGCAATGACGCCTTCCAGGAAGCTGACACCACCGGCATCACCCGCCCGTGCACCAAGCATAACTATCTGGTGAAAAACCCCGATAAGCTTGCGCGCACGATGCATGAAGCCTTCCATGTTGCGTCCAGTGGCCGTCCTGGCCCGGTTGTGATTGACCTGCCTAAGGACATCCTTGTTGGCAAGGCCCCCTATCTGGAACCGGCACAGGTTCAACACCGCACCTATAACCCGGTGGTCAAGGGTGATCGCAGCCAGATCGAAGAAGCCATGGAAATGCTGGCCTCGGCGAAAAAGCCGATCCTGTATTGCGGCGGCGGTGTCATCAATTCCGGCACGCAGGCCTGCAAGCTTCTGACCGAGTTTACCCGCATGACCGGTGCGCCGATCACGCTGACCCTGATGGGGCTTGGTGCCTATCCCGCGTCGGACAAGCAGTATCTTGGCATGGTCGGGATGCACGGCACCTATGAATCGAACATGTCGATGCATGATTGCGATGTTATGGTCGCGATTGGTGCACGTTTCGATGACCGAGTAACTGGCAACCTTGATTTCTTTGCGCCGAATTCGCAGAAAATCCAGATCGATATCGATCAGAGCTCGATCAACAAAAACGTTCCGGTCGATATCGGCATCATTGGCGATGTCGGGCATGTTCTTGAAGACATGATCAAGGTCTGGAAGGCCAAGCAGTATAAAATCGAAGCCAACGCGCTTGATAGCTGGTGGAAAGAAATTGAAGGATGGCGTGGCAAACACTGTCTGTCCTACAAACAGCCTAAAGACGTTATCAAGCCGCAGCATGTTATCCGCTCGATCCATGCGGCAACACGTGATCGCAAAACCTATATCACCACTGACGTTGGTCAGCACCAGATGTGGGCCGCCCAGCATTTCGGTTTTGAACACCCCTATGAATGGATGACGTCTGGTGGTCTTGGGACCATGGGATATGGCATGCCCGCCGCCCTTGGCGTTCAGGTTGCCCATCCTGATGCGACGGTTGTGTGCTTCACCGGTGATGCGTCGATCATGATGAACATTCAGGAATGCGCGACGATGACGCAGTATCGTCTGCCGATCAAAACCGTGATCCTGAATAACCGTTACATGGGCATGGTCCGCCAGTGGCAGCAACTTCTGCATGGGTCACGCTATTCCGAAAGCTATAGCGAAACCCTGCCCGACTTCGTCAAACTTTCCGAGGCCTTTGGCTTTACCGGGCTGACCTGTGACAATCCGGCCGATCTTGATGATGCCATCAAGAAAATGCTGGAAATTGATGGTCCGGTGATTTTGGACGTCGCTGTCGATGACAAGGAAAACTGCTATCCGATGATCCCATCGGGCAAGCCGCATAACGAAATGCTGCTTGGGCAGGAAACCAACGGCGATGAAGCCATTGATTCCGACGAAGGGATGGTTCTGGTCTGATCCGCATAGACTTCTGTGCGCAACGAACTCATCAAAACCATAATGAAAAGGCCGGTGCGGGCGGCAAGACACTGCCCCCGACCGCGCCCTAGCGGAGCGAAACCGTGAAAGAAACCGAAATTTCGAAACACACCATATCCGTTCTGGTGGATAACGAGTCTGGCGTTCTGGCCCGCGTGATCGGGTTGTTCTCCGGTCGTGGCTATAACATTGAAAGCCTGACCGTGGCCGAGGTTGACGCCGATTCCCACCAGTCGCGAATCACTGTGGTTACCTCGGGCACCCCGATGGTGATCGAACAGATCAAGGCACAGCTTTCGCGTCTTGTCCCGGTCCACAAGGTCAGTGACCTGACCCTTTCCGGCCCAAGTGTCGAGCGTGAGCTTGCGCTGATCAAAGTGATTGCAACGGGTGAACAACGTGTGGAATCGCTGCGTATTGCCGATATCTTCAAGGCACGCGCAGTCGATGCGACCAATAATTCCTTCGTTTATGAGATCATCGGCAGCCCCGAAAAGATTAATGCTTTCATCAAATTGATGGAACCACTGGGGCTTTCGGAAATTTCGCGTACCGGTGTGGCTGCAATTTCGCGCGGCACACTGACGATGTGAGTTTGCCCTGCCCGGTGATCCGCATCGGGCAAGGCATTGGGGCCTGCCCCATAATGATTATTACCATCCGCCACGCCTGAACAATCAGCGTGGTCCAACGTCCAGAGGTATCGAAAGATGCGTGTTTATTACGACCGCGATGCAGATGTTAATCTGATCAAAACCAAAAAAGTTGCCATCATTGGTTACGGTTCGCAGGGCCATGCCCATGCGCTTAACCTGCATGATTCCGGCGTCAAAGAAGTTGTTGTTGGCCTTCGTGAAGGTTCAAGCTCGCGCAAGAAAGCGGAAAATGCCGGTCTGAAAACCATGACCCCGGCTGAAGCTGCGGCCTGGGCAGACGTTGTCATGATGCTGACCCCGGACGAACATCAGGCTGCAATCTATGCCAACGAACTGCGCGACAACCTGAAACAGGGTGCTGCACTTCTGTTCGCACATGGCCTTAACGTTCACTTCGGCCTGATCGAGCCGCGCGCTGATCTTGACGTAATGATGATCGCACCGAAAGGCCCGGGCCACACGGTTCGTTCCGAGTATTCCCGTGGCGGCGGGGTTCCGTGCCTGGTTGCAATCGAACAGAACGCATCTGGCAACGCGCTTGAAGTTGCACTGTCCTATGCATCGGCAATCGGTGGCGGCCGTTCGGGCGTTATCGAAACCACTTTCCGTGAAGAGTGCGAAACCGACCTGTTCGGCGAACAGGCTGTTCTGTGTGGCGGCCTGACCCAGCTGATCAAATACGGCTTCGAAACTCTGACCGAAGCGGGCTACGCGCCGGAAATGGCGTATTTCGAGTGCCTGCACGAAGTGAAGCTGATCGTTGATCTGATGTATGAAGGCGGTATGGCCAATATGCGTTACTCAATCTCCAACACCGCAGAATACGGCGACTATGTCACCGGCCCGCGCGTTGTTGATGCATCGGTCAAAGAACGCATGAAAGAAGTTCTTGCTGACATTCAGGAAGGCAAGTTCGTGCGTGACTTCGTTCAGGAAATGCACTGTGGTCAGCCGATGTTCAAGGCAACCCGCCGTCTGAACGCTGAACACGAAATCGAAGAAGTTGGTGAAAAACTGCGCGCCATGATGCCGTGGATCGCTGCCAACCAGCTCGTCGACAAAGAAAAGAACTAAGCCAGGGCTTAGCGGCTTTTACGCAGACGGCCGTCCCAATGGGGCGGCCGTTTTGCTTTGGTCATTGTGAAGCTGGCTTTATGCCCCGTGCTTCATCTGCCTGACGGGCAAACGCAATTCGGTTGCCGCCCAGATCACAACACACAGGATCGACACACTGACCCCAAGTATGACCACGGCAGACCAACCACCAATGCCATAGGCAACAGCAGAACTGGCAGACCCGCAAGCCCCGCCAAAGAAGTAGCTGGCCATATAACCGGTGGTCAGGCGGCTTCGCCCTTCTGGGTTCAGGCGATAAACCTCGCTCTGGTTGGAAATATGCGCCCCCTGAATGCCAAGATCGATCAGTACGACACCCAAGGCAAATGCAATCAGGGACCATTGTCCCCAATAAAGTAATATCCAACTTGCAACCGTGGTCAGAAGAAACCCGCCCGTACTGAGCCTGGCCCATCCCTTGTCAGCAAGCTTTCCTGCAATACGGGCCGCCAGAATGCCAATCGCACCGATCAGGCCATACAGGCCAATGACGGCTTCTGACATGTCGTACTGGCGCACCAGCATAAACGCCATCGACGTCCAGAAAATGCCAAACACTGCGTATTGCAATCCGCCAATAAGGCTGCGCCGACGCAACACGGCCTCGTCACGAAACAGATGCAGGATCGAGACATAAAGCGTGCGATAGCTTGTATGCGAGGTCGGCGGAATGAGCGGAATAATCCGGTAACAAGCAACCGAATAAAACGCCATCAACACAGAGGCGACAATAAAGACCGACCGCCACCCGGCAAGTTCGGCCATGATGCCCGAAAACGTCCGCGCCAGCAAAATGCCCAACAACAGGCCACTCATAACCGCCCCAACGGCAGAACCACGTTTGTCATCACGGGCAAGATGGGCTGCCAATGGCACAAGAATTTGTGCTGTGACGCAAGTAATACCGACCGAAATGCTAAATGCCACCAGCATCAAAAAGGACGGTGCCAATCCCATCGCCAGCAAGCCCACCGATGTCAGGGCGGATGTGATGGTCAAAAGTTTTCGCCGTTCATGATGATCACCAAGCGGCACAACGGCGATCAAGCCGGTCAGGTAGCCAAGCTGCGCAACGGTCACCAGAAAACCGGCACTGGTTTCACTTAGGCCATATTCACGCGCAAGCAGTTCCAAAAGCGGCTGAACATAATAAAGGCTTGCGACAGACAGGCCGCTTCCGACCGACATAAAGGCCAAAAGTCCGCGCGTCAGGGTGGGCTTGGATTGCATGTAGGATGCACTTTCATCGTGGGCGACCATCACAAGATACCCAGCAAATCAGATGCTTACAATGAAGTCGCTGGCACAAGTGCCTTGCGATCAAAGCAATGATGATGGGCCGACACGCAAGGCAGCTATTCCCAAAGCTTGATGATTGTGGGGTCTTTGGGCTGGATTTACCGGGACGATCTGTTTAATTCTGGCCTTTAAAACTTTAAACCAGATATGAGCATATCGGAATGTCGGACTATATTGATATCGCCCCCGAAGTCGCAAAGGCCCTTGCTGCAGGCAAGCCGGTTGTCGCCCTTGAATCAACGATCATTTCCCACGGCATGCCTTATCCGCAGAACCTTGAAACGGCGCAATCCGTTGAGCAGGACGTGCGTGATAACGGTGCCATTCCTGCCACCATTGCTGTCATCGGCGGCCGTTGCAAAATCGGCCTGTCGCCCGAGGAACTTGAATATTTCGCCAAGGGTACGGACATTTTGAAGCTGTCGCGCCGTGACATTCCGTATTGCATTGCCAAGAAAAGTGACGGTGCCACCACCGTATCAGCCACCATGATTTTGGCCGAGAAAGCAGGCATTCGCGTTTTTGCCACCGGCGGGATTGGCGGGGTTCACCGCGATCTGGCAGGCAATTACGACGTTTCGGCTGACCTGACCGAACTGGGCAAGACCAGTGTGGCCGTGGTATGCGCAGGTGCCAAGGCAATCCTTGATATCCCGAAGACCCTTGAACATCTTGAAACGCTTGGCGTACCGGTCATTGCATATGGCACCGACGAATTCCCGGCTTTCTATTCCGTCGAAAGCGGTCAGAAGGCCCCGCTTCGCCTTGATACCCCGGCTGAACTTGCGGCGTTTCTGCAATCAAAATGGGAATTTGGCCTTGAAGGTGGTGCTGTGATCGGCAATCCGCCCGAAGCTGACAAGGCGCTCGCGCGTGAAGCCATAGAAAGTGCAATTGACGACGCCCTGCTTGAAGCCAAGGAAAAAGGCATTCAGGGCCGCGAAGTCACCCCGTTCCTGTTGTCACGCGTGACCCAACTGACCGATGGCAAAAGCCTGGAAGCCAACATTGCGCTGGTGCGCAACAATGCGCGCCTTGGTGCGCAGATCGCTGTTGCCATGGCACGCTGACCGCAACAATCCAGTCGCCCCCAACATTCAAAAAGCAGGCTGGCGGTTTTGCCAGCCTGTTTTGCATTCAGTCCCTTTGATGACCTTTGCCTTCATAACCCGCTGTGATACGCGCATCGTCAATGGGGGTGCCCCACTGGGTAGCACAGGGCAGGACACCAGCCCACACAGGCCAACCATAGTCTTCGTCGTCATCAACCGGATCACCATCGCGGACCTTTGCCGATACTTCGTCCAGATCGAACCCAAGGAACATGGTCGCCTTAAGCTCCTGTTTGTTGGGCTGGCGAATATGATCCCAGCGCCCCGGCTCCAGTTTTTCGGTAAACAGGCGGGAATGCTCCATCTTGTCGGCGTCGTCAGCGACCAGTTCGCCCTTGCCATAAATCACGACCGACCGATAGTTGGCCGAATGATGGAAGGCCGATCGCGCCATCACCAAACCATCAAGATGCGTAACGCAAAGGCAGGCCTCTGCTCCATCGGCGATGGCGGCCAATATCCGATTTTTTGACGCCCCATGGATATAAATCCGTTCGCCTACCCGCCAATGGGCAGTCGGGATCATCGCAGGACGCCCGTTAACGACCGTTCCAACATGGCAAATCAGAGCATCATCAATGATCCCATGCACAAGCTTGCGGTCATAAGTCGCCCGTTTCGGTCCCCGGATGACTTTTGTGTGCGGATGAACGTCGTATTGATCAGACATGGCGTGGCCTCTTATATGAATTCTGGTGGCGATATTGCCCCTGATCATGGAGCAAATTGGACTTTTCAAAAGGTCCATTATAATAAAAATGATAGAACCAATATTACCTTCAGGATCGCCATGCCGCGCAGTGATTACAGCTGGATTTATCCAAGCCAGCAAAACGACGCCGAAGATCAAAACAGGACGACCGCCTATCGCCGTCTTTATCACGGGATACGGTCTGCCATTCTTGATGGCCGCTTGCATCCGGGCGAACGCCTTCCGGCCAGTCGCGATCTGGCAAAATCGCTGGGGGTGTCACGCAACACGGTTGTGACCAGTTTCGATCTTTTGACATCAGAAGGCTATCTTGAAACACGGGTTGGGGCCGGAAGCTTTGTCGCCCGGTCTCTTCCTGATCGTGACATGCAAACCAGCACGCATCGCATCGCAACTCAACAGGCACATTCCGATCAACGCCTGTTACGATTAAGCCAAAGTGCAAAACGCATGCTGAACTATCAGCGGCGCTTTCCACGCTTTCGCGTTGCCCGTCCATTTAATCCGGCCACACCGGATTTGGATGGATTTCCGTTTGATCTTTGGGCACGCCTGTTACGTCGTTCCTGGCGGGCACCTGACCTTGATTTGACAATTCCCGATGATCCACTTGGCCTTGCGCTATTGCGTGACGAGATTGCCAAATGGCTGCGCCAGTCGCGCGGGGTGAATTGTGATGCCAATCAAGTGATGATTGTATCGGGTGCGCAGCAGGCACTTGATCTGACGGCACGTGCCCTTGTCGATCCCGGCGATATTATTGCTACCGAGGATCCCGGATATGAGGGCATTCGTGGTGTTCTGGCAGCCAGTGGCGGGGTGGTTCACCCCATCACGGTTGATGAGGACGGTTTAAATGTAGATCGTCTTTCCCAAACGCCATCTCCTGCCCGAATTGTAGTGACCACGCCATCGCGCAACTACCCATTGGGCAAAACCTTGTCGCTTGCCCGGCGTCTTGCGCTTTTGCAATGGGCAGAAGAAACCGATGCCTGGATCGTCGAAGATGATTACGACAGCGACTATCGCTATGACGGCCCACCGCTTTCATCGCTTCAGGGATTGGACACCAACAATCGGGTGATCTATGTCGGCACGTTTTCACGTGTGATGTTTCCGGGCATTCGACTTGGGTATCTTGTTCTGCCACCGGCTTTGGTTCCGGCCTTTCGCGGTATACGGGGCTTTGCTGATGGCGTCCCAGGCCCGACAGCACAAGCAGCCTTGGGCGCCTTTTTCGCCGAAGGTCATTTCGGCAGTCATATCCGCAAAATGCGAGTACAATACGCAGAACGTCGTGCCCATTTGATCGAATTGATTTCGTCGTCCGCAGATGATCTTTTGTCGGTGATGCCTTCAGATGGCGGATTGCACCTTTGTGTCCGCCTGATTGCCGGTCATGATGATGTTTTAATGCAGGAAAAACTGATCAAGGCAGGCTTGGATTGCCGTGCATTATCGTCCTACTACCATAATAAGGATGATAAAAATCGACAGAACCTGCCGCAGGGTCTTGTGCTTGGATTTGCCGGTTGGAAAAAAGATGCACTTTCTGAAAGTTTTGGTGAACTGGTCGAAGTCATTCGACGTAACACTTGATGTACCCCGAGCCAGAGAGAGCGCCTCGGCCCCCTCTATACGCTGTCACAGTCGCGACGCTCTCTCCCCTCGGCCGATTTTACACCTTCCCAGCACACCTCACCGTAAATTGCCCAAACCAAGCCAGGAATACCGATGACTGAACGCCCGATCGCAATCATGTGGTTTCGAAATGATCTGCGACTTGCGGATAATCCGGCACTTTTGGCCGCCATCAAATGGGCCGATGAACATGATGGCGTCGTGTTGCCGATCTTTATTCTTGATCCAGTTATTTCCGATCAATTGGGCGGGGCCACCAAATGGTGGCTTGAGAAAAGCCTGACAAAACTTCAGGAAAGCATCGGCAACATCAGCAAGACGAACAGCACCTTGCGCTATTTTGCCGGTGACGCCGGAACGACGATTGAAAACCTTGTCGAGGCACATGCGATCAAGGCCGTCTTCTGGAACCGGCTTTATGACAGACCATCAATCACACGTGATACCGATATCAAGACAACCCTTCAGGACCGTGGCCTGACGTGTGAAAGCCATAAGGCGAACCTTATATTCGAACCGTGGGATGTCAAAACGGGGGCTGGCACGGACTTCAAGGTTTACAGCCCGTTCTGGCGCGCCTGCCAGAAACTGCCCCCACCGCGCGCACCAAAGAAGGCTCCTCAAAGCATCACGGTCTTTGATGGCAAGCTTGATGGTGAAACGGAACTTGCGGCCTTTGATCTGCACCCCAAACCGTTTGACTGGGCCACTGGCCTTGCCGAGCGTTTCTCACCGGGCGAGCAAGGCGCAAAAGATCAGCTTTTTGGCTTTATTGATGACCGGCTTGACGATTATGCCGATATGCGTGACCGCCCAGACCATCGGGTAACGTCTGAACTTTCTGCGCATCTGCGCTTTGGCGAAATTAGTCCCTATCAGGTCTGGCACAGTGCCAGCCATTTTGCCGATGCCAACCCGGGCAAAGGCAAAACCGCATCAAAATTCATGGCAGAGCTTGGCTGGCGTGAATTTGCGCACCACGTTCTGTTCCATGCCACCGACCTGCGCGAAGTTCCGCTACAAGGGCAATTCAAACATTTCCCCTGGGCCGATGACGCCAAGGCGTTAAAACGTTGGCAAAAAGGACAAACGGGCTTTCCGATTGTTGATGCCGGTATGCGTGAGCTTTGGCATACAGGCTATATGCATAACCGGGTGCGGATGATTGTCGGCTCCATTCTGGTCAAACATCTTTTGATCCATTGGTCCGATGGCTTGGCCTGGTTTGATGATACGCTTGTCGATGCCTGCCCGGCCAATAATCCGTTTTCTTGGCAATGGATCGGCGGATGCGGTGCAGATGCCGCCCCCTATTTCCGGATCTTCAACCCGGTCCTTCAGGGGGAAAAGTTCGACCCCAAGGGCGACTATGTCCGCAAATGGGTACCGGAACTGCGCGACATGCCTGAACAATATATCCACAAACCCTGGGATGCCTCCGCGCTTATCCTAAAGGCTGCTGGCGTGACTTTGGGCGCAACCTACCCCGAACCACTGATTGGCCTTAAGGAAGGCCGTGAACGCGCTCTTGCGGCCTATCAGGACATGAAAAAGGCGGTCGGGTAATCCCGACACGCTATTTAACCTGATGCACTATAAAGTATACTATTTCCAGAATGGCTTTTGGTCGGTGAACCCCTGCATCGCCTGTTGCAATCCTTCAAGCTTGTGGTCCGCACGCGCACCAAACCAGCCAGATATCAAACCAACGGCAATCATCCCATCTTTTGAAAGCTGAGGCGCCAACGCTATCAGGCGTTTTTCAGCCACTGCTGCATCCTGCAATTGCCCGAGAATTTCCTGCATTCCGACCAGTTTTGTTCGGAATTTTTTGACTTTCTTGGCGCCATAGATTGCACCGAAGAACTCCGTACCATAACGCATCTGTTTGACATCAAGGCGCAGCGCATGAAGCTGCGGAATGGTCAAATCGGCGATTTGAGCGCGACGCTTGGTCACACGATTGTAGGCCTGATCCAAAAGCGGTTCGGCCATTTCCGATACAGGGGCTGCCATGGCCTTCATCTGTTCGGCACTGGCACCCGATGCCCAGCGCGAATAACTGGCCCATGCTCCAAGAAGCAAAAGCAATTGCCCGTATTCCGGCTGATCAAGCATGTCATGGGCGGCGGCAAGGGCGGCGGCACGCTGTTTTTCTGCTGCCTTGCGCAGTTGGGGGATACCCCCATGTTCCGGGAACCGCGCCTCAATCATCGGCAGTGTCTCCCCAAGGAACACATCCCAATCACGAAGATCATCAAGCCCCTTGCTACATTTCTTTAACAAGCGACGCAGCAAAACAGCTTCGCCCGCAGGCAGGTTTTTCTTAAACAGGTTCAATGCAACACGAAGGCGGCGCATCCCCACCCGCATCTGATGGCATCCTTCGACGTCAATATCCTGACGAACGCAAACTTCGTTGCTCAGGATCATGCGCAGGCCTTGCGCCAGAACAAGTCGAAACGCCGTTTCAGCCGACATATCCGGGGTTAACGCCACCGGGGCTGCCCGATAGGCGCCCGGCCCCCTGCCAAGATAAAGATCACGCCCGCGTGACGCCTTGGAGCGCATGCTAAGCAAAAGCGGGACCGTGCGTTGCAGTTCAAGCGCCAGGTCAAACAGGGCTGCTGGATGGCCTTTTTTCAGTTCGAACTCGACCTCGGAAATGGGGGCTTCTTTGTCACCTGCGCGCACCACACCTTGATCGATGGCAAGTTCCATGACCGCATCGCGGTAGGTTAGATCCACTGCACCGCGCTTGAGGTCACTTTCAAAGATGCGTTCGATTTTCTTCTTTTTTACAAACTTCTTCAGAAGTTTTTTGACGTCCTTGTCGGTAAAGCGATCAAGATCAAGCGCACCCTCTTCAAGCTCAACCGTCCATTCATTGCGTTCCGGCAGGGCTTCGCGCAGGCCGTTGGTGGCCTTGACGGTTTGCTCCCACCCACGTCCGCCCTTTTTACGCAGCCGCACGGCAAGACCCTTGTCTGCCAATGAAAGTTTGGGCGTATCATGATAGATGGAAACAAGATGTGTCGTCAGCAGGCGGCGACCTTCCTTGACCTCGCGCAGAACCGGCGCGTTTTTAAGGCGCGCAACATGTTTCGGATCGATCCGCAATTTAAGTTCGATCTCGATCTGCTTCTCGGTCATCTGGTTTCCCCCAAGCGAGTTTTCATCACAGCGCGGCGCACGCTGTTGCCACCAAGTAATAACCAGTTTTATGTTTCAGCGGGTTGAAACACGCAGCGGAATTGATGGTAGCGGAGTGTAAAATTTTTGCAACAAAAGGCAGAATTCCGCCCGAAATCAAGCATTAAAAAAGCGATCAACAGTTTGCTCAGAAACCTGTTTTCATTCGAAAATGGATTGCTAGCGCAACGTTCCGTTCGGGCGCGAATGAACATCAACTCGATAATTTGCACAATTTCTGGCGATACAAGGGGAAAGCTGTCGAATACTTCGAATCCGATACCGATGGGGATCAGCTAACCGCCTCTACCTTCGAACAGGTTTCATTGTCTTCACAAAGAGTTATCGTGCCGTTGGGACATAAATAGTGAGGGCAAAATGAATTCCAAAAAGAAGATTCAATGTTTGGCAATTATCGCCGTGTCAGCAGTACTGGTCGGGTGTCAAACCACACGCGAAAACAATTTCTCGGAATGGCAGGAAAAACCGCTGGGGAAATCGCGGTTCAATGTTCCGACGATATCAAGCGTTCCGGTAACGAAGCTTGAACAGAACGAACGTAACAATGGTCAGGTCCAGAATGACCGTTGGGAACTGGCATGTGGTCAGGGAGTCGTCACAACCGCATATACATTTGATGGCTGGTTCAAAACCCAATCTGAAGTTCACCTTGCCGACGAACAGGAATTCAGATCTGCATTCGACAGCGCCGAAATTACCATTCAGCAGACATACCCGATCACCTCAAATGCCAACGGCAAGGCCGTTGGCTACTACGCTGATGCCCTGCTTAATGGCAGAACAGAGTGTTCATTTGCCCGGTTCGGCGTACGAGCCACAAAAGGACGGAAAATCTATGACAATGACCAAGGCACCATTGATACGGTTGTAACAGCCTATTATTGCGGACAGTCCGACTTCAACATGGCACGTTTCACCCAGCAGATTGCCGTTATTGACGACCGACAGGCTTATGCGGCACGGGTAAAAGGGATCACCCCAACCAATTGCGGGTCAGAAGGAAACCATCAGGGCGCATCGCCACGAACTGCGGAAACGGATTGGGTGGCCAACACCAAATTGGGAGCTTATAGCGGAACCGTGGCAATGGTATGGGGCAACAGCTTCAAAGACAGCGATCTTGATGCCGACATTTCCATAAAGGATTATGGCGGAACATTGAAATTCACCGGCCCCGAAAGTGATCAGTGCAGCGTACAGTTTCGCGTTACAAAGTATGCCACGCCCGAAGCCGGAACATGGTTTGCCAATTGCAACAAAGGGGATTTCGCATCGGGAGATTTCCGTGTCGACAGCACCCGCCACCTGATTGCAAAAGGCGAGAATGACGACAAGAGCCTGGTTGAGTTTTCATTGTTGTTGCCAAGGCCATAACAAGAACCTGCAACCTAAAGCATCAATGAAAAACAAAAAACCCGGCCAAAAGGCCGGGTTTTTTTGGCTACCGAAAGATGGTGCCCAGGGGCGGACTCGAACCACCGACACGCGGATTTTCAGTCCACTGCTCTACCAACTGAGCTACCTGGGCAAATCCGACTTTCGTCTCCGTTTCCGGAGTGTTCCCTGCGGAACGAGCGGGGTTATACAAACTCCTTTGGGGCTTGTCCAGCCTCAAATCACATTTTTTTTCCCGTCCGCTTCACGATTGAAATTCTTGTTCATCTTCAAGGTCTTCCAGATACTCTGGCGGCTCGCTGGCGGGAATTGCGTAGCTTTCATTCAACCACTTGCCAAGGTCGAGATCAGCACAGCGCTTCGAGCAAAACGGCTTGTATTTTTCATCGACCGGTTTACTGCAAACGGCACAGTCGGAGCTGGCTGTTTTCGTTGTCTTTTTCTCACTCATGTTCGTTTTTCTCCAACCGGTAGATATCGTTTTTGAGCATCCGATCACCTGCAATCTTTGGCGTCGCCCCAAGTACCTTGGTCAATATTTGGAGCGGATCATCCCGCCGCGCAAGCACCTCTGCCACAGGTGGGGCAACATAAATGGTATACCCCCCTGCAACGCCATTACGGGTTTCTGCGACAATGGCGCGCAGTACAGAATTCGCTGCCGCTGACGCCGAAAGCACATCATTGGGCTGCTGGACCCGCATTTTGGCCAAAAGCGATTCGCCTGCCCGCTGGCGGCTAAATTCATAAAGACCAAGCCGGGTAAAGCCGCCAATCTGCACAGCACCATCCAATTCTGCGCCAAAGGCGTTTCTGATTGCAGCTTCAAACTTATCGCGCCCGGCACGTGATTTCATCCTGAGCGGATCAATCACGATCAGACCGCCGATGTTTCTCAGCCGAATTTGATTCACAATTTCCTGTGCGGCACGCACATTGAGTTCAATTGCACGGGCGTCACTGTCACGTCCGACGTCAGCCCCTGCGGCATTCACATCAATCGCACACAAGGCTGTTGCCTGATCAATCGCGATCCAACCGCCGCCTACCAGATCAACACGGACCTCAAGAGCGGATGTTATTTCGCTTTCGACATCCTGATCATCAAACAACAGGCGTGTACCGGTATGGGGCATAATCGCTTCGTCCGGTTTATCAAGCCCCTTGAGCACGCCACGCAAACGCACAAATTCTTCGGTGCCATCGACAATGCATTCGCCCCCGGCGACTAAATGGCGCTCTATCATCTGATCAAGGTCAGACGGGGCCTTTCGCACCAAAAGGGGCTTGGACGGGGTGGCTGCGGCCTTGAGTGCCTTTTGCCATTGCGCTTTCAAGCGGCGGTATTCTGCAACAATGGCATCTGGCGTCCAATCCAGCGCGACAGACCGCAACATGATGCCATCTTCATCCGTTTGCAGGGATTTTAGAACGGAAAGAAGTTCGGAGCGCCTTGCCTCATCCTTGAGCTTGCGGGGCAGTTCCAGATGTTTCGCCCCCGGACGCAGGATCATGCCAACACCTTCGATGGCGATCCGGCCGGTAAGTTTTACGCCCTTGTCCTCGAACCCAAGACGGGAGACCTGAACCAAAACCCACTGCCCCTCATGCAAGGAGCCGTTGTAGCGATCAAGGGGCAAAAGGCCATCGGCCAGACCATCAAGGGCAACCATGGCCGCAGCCATTTCAGGCAACAACTTTGTCACACGTCCAAGATGGATATCAAATCGTACCGGGCCACCCCGGTCGATCCAAAGGCGGGTCAGACGCCCGTCTTCAATCAGGGCCACCCTGCGTTCAAGCGCAACGGCATCAATCAGCAGGCGGTGATGATGGGTGCCGCCAACTGTCATGATCAGTCCTCTTTTGGCGTATAGCCAAGGCCGCGCAAAAGACCGTCCACCTCGCACAGAGACAGTCCGACGACGTTGGAATAAGAGCCCGAGATCGCCTTCACAAAGGTCGCCCCATGGCCCTGAATTGCATAAGCACCCGCCTTGCCCTGCCATTCATCATGCGACAAATAGCGCTTCAGGTCATCGGGACCAAGTGTGCGGAACCTTACCTGCGTTTCGATCACCCGTGATCGTTCGGTGCCATCCGGGGCAATCAGGCACATGCCGCCATAAACGCGATGACGTCGACCGGAAAGAAGGGTCAGGAACTTGCGCGCCTCGGCAGTGTCTTCGGCCTTGCCCAGTGCGCGCCTGCCGCACGCCACAACCGTATCTGCAGCAAGTACAAAAGCCCCGCCATTGCTTTTGGCAACAGCACGGGCTTTTTCTTCGGCAAGGCGCAGGGCCAGTCGGCGCGGACTTTCATCACGCTTCGGCGTTTCATCGATATCGGCAGGAACGACCTGATCTGGCACAATTCCGATCTGCGCAAGCAGCTCAAGACGGCGCGGCGATGCAGATGCCAGTATCAGTTGTGACAAGGCGTGGCTCCCCGATATCGGATCTTTAACCCCGGAAAATAGAGTGTGAGCTTCTCACCCATTTTCCCAAGACAGCAAAACTCGTTGGACGCAAAGGTAAACTGCGCGCCGAACAAGGTCAATTTGCGCCAAGACAGGCTATAGATTACTTGAAACGGAAGGTAATACGACCTTTGGTCAGGTCATAAGGGGTCATTTCGACGCTGACACGGTCGCCTGCGAGAACACGAATACGGTTCTTGCGCATCTTACCCGAAGTATGAGCAAGGATTTCGTGGTCATTGTCCAGCTTCACGCGAAACATCGCATTGGGCAGAAGTTCAACGACAGTGCCCTGAAACTCGATAACGTCTTCTTTAGCCATGTGACTCCTAGCTTTCGTATTGCAATATCAAAATACCGGTGGGGCGCAAACTGCTCTGAACCGCGCAAAAGGTCAAGTCCTTTCACGTCAAGGGCGCGGCGTTCCAGCACTGCGCAAATGGTATGGCATCAATTTTCACCCTGTCAGCCCACCAAAACAGCCCAAAATCCACAGGGCCCGACCCGTCCTTTTCGAAAAGCTCAATACGCCCTATTGTTTGGCAAAATGGGACAAGCCCCTAGTACACCTGAAGAAAGATACCTTGATGCCCACCAAATCACCCCATATCCGCCTCGCCCGGAAACAGGATGCCAACGCACTCCATGCCATGGCTATGGAAATTGGAAAGGCCACCGGGTGCGCGGACAAGCTTGTAAGCACGCCCGATGATCTTGCACGCGACGGTTTCGGGGACGCACCAGCTTTTGAAGCCATGATCGCAACCCAAGACGAAACACCCGTTGCAATGTGCATCTTCTTTCCCAGTTATTCGACCTTTCGCGGACGTGCCGGGCTTTATATTCAGGACCTTTATGTCGCCCCGTCCCATCGCGGGGGCGGATTTGCCCGACACCTTGTTTCAGTGGTCGCCCGACATGCTCAGCAAACCGGGAAAGCTTATATCCGACTGTCGGTAGATGCTGAAAACATGGTGGGTCAGCGGTTCTATGAAAAACTTGGCATGCGCCACGCTGACGATGAAAAGATTTATGTTCTGGATGGTGATGCGTTCGACAATCTTGCCAAAACCAGCGATCCATAGCAGGACACGCCTACAGGCTTGGCCCACCTTCCGCAGGGAAGCGCGCCAGAATGCGTTTTTTGATCTGATCGCGCACCTGCCGATAGGCCTCAAGGCGGGTTTCACGCGAACCTTCGACAATGGTTGCATCAAAAGTATTCCAGAACTCCACATCACAGGCCATAGTGCGGGTCATTTCGACCGCACGGTGCTGGGCTTCTGGTGACATGGTGATAATCAGATCAAAGAACCCGTCTTCAAGCTGATCAAAGGTTTTGGAATTGTATGAGGAAATATCAAGACCGATTTCCTCCATCACGGCAACGGCGAAACCATCAAGGTCACCAGCACGCACCCCGCAACTTTCAACATAGATGCGGGCCCCGTGATAGTGACGCATCAGGGCAGCAGCCATCACCGAACGCACGGCATTATAGCTGCAGGCAAAAAGAACCGAGCCGGGAAGTTCTTCTGCCACTGTGCCTTAACCCCGGATGTGAAGGACACAAATCAGCGTAAACAGGCGACGCGCGGTATTTTCATCAATCGTCACCTTGTCGGTCAGAAGTTCACGTAACTGTTCTGACCCTTCATTGTGAAGACCGCGCCGGGCCATATCGATGGTTTCGATCTGTGCTGCACTCGCCTTTTTGATGGCGTCGTAATAGCTTTCACAGATCATGAAATAGTCTTTGACGATTCGACGAAACGGAGACAACGGTACAGGAATGGTTGTCAGGTTTTCGGTATCGTCGTCACCACGCACATCCATGTAAATGCGGTTGTCTTCAATCCGCATATGCACAGAATACGGGCCTTCAAAACCACCAGCAGGTTCGAAATGGTTTTCTTCCAGCAGGTCATAGATTGCCACCGCCTGCTCGTGTTCGACCTCAGGACGGCGCCGCACCTTGTACTTTTCGTCAAGATAGATACCGGCAATACATTGGTTTTCTGCCATGGCTCTCTCCCTGCGGCCCCCTTACACGCTGCGCTGCAATAGCTTACATCTGGTTTGACCGGATCGCTACCGAAAGTCCATGCGCCTGCAAACCTTCGCTTTCCGCAAGGGCGATGGCCGCTGGTCCGATCTTTGCCAGACTTTCGGGTGTGCACTTGATCAGCGAAGACCGCTTGACGAAGTCCAACACCCCAAGACCCGACGAAAACCGTGCCGAACGGGCGGTCGGCAATACGTGGTTCGGCCCGGCAACATAATCGCCAATGGCTTCTGGTGTGTACCTTCCCAGGAAAATCGCGCCGGCGTGATGAATGTCTTCAGCCAGTGCGTCCGGGTCGTCCACCGCCAATTCAAGATGTTCCGGTGCGATCCGATCCACAAGGGCCGGAGCCTGCGACAGATTTTCGACCAAAACAATTGCACCAAAGTCGCGCCAGCTTGCACTGGCAATCTCGGCACGCGGCAGTGTTTCAAGATGGGTATCGATCGCGTCCTGCACCTTATCGGCAAATACAGCATCATCAGTGATCAGGATCGATTGTGCGACCGGGTCATGTTCGGCCTGCGACAAAAGATCGGCCGCAACCCAACTGGGATCGTTGGTGCCATCTGCGACGACCAGAATTTCCGATGGGCCCGCAATCATATCAATGCCGACTTGCCCGAAAACGCGGCGCTTTGCCGCCGCGACAAAGGCATTGCCCGGACCGACGATCTTATCAACCGGCTTGATGGTTTCCGTGCCATAGGCAAGGGCTGCAATCGCCTGCGCCCCGCCAATACGATAAATCTCGTCAACCCCGGCAATCCGGGCCGCGGCCAGAACCAGCGGGTTCATTTTGTTGTCAGGGGTCGGCACCACCATGACAAGACGCTCCACACCGGCGACCTTGGCCGGGATCGCGTTCATCAGAACCGATGACGGATAGGATGCAAGCCCGCCGGGCACATAAAGCCCAGCAGCCGATACCGCGCGCCAACGCCAGCCAAGCTCGACACCGCTTTCATCGGTATAACGTTCATCGGCAGGCATCTGTTTTTCGTGATAGGCGCGAATACGATCTGCCGCAAGTTCCAGTGACTTCAACAAATCCGGCGCAATATCCTCAAGCGCAGCATCAACTTCAGTGGCGGTGACGGCCATTGTGGATGCCTCGATGTTCAGGCGGTCAAACCGGTTGGTGTAATCACACACCGCTGCATCGCCGCGCGCGCGGACATCAGCAATGATGTTTGCGACAGCCGCATCAACATCAGCATCTGATTCACGTTTCATGCCCAGAAGTTTGACAAAGTCTTCCTCAAAGCCAGCGTCAGTATTGGAAAGCTTAAGCGGCATTGAGCACCTCGGAAAAACGGTCGATCCAGGGCTGAATATCAGTTGGGCGGGTTTTAAGCGCCGCACGATTGACAATCAGGCGCGAGGTGACATCAGCAACATGTTCAATTTCACGCAGACCATTGGCCTTAAGGGTATTGCCTGTCGACACCAGGTCAACGATACGCCGGCACAGGCCAAGGGTCGGTGCCAGTTCCATCGCCCCGTTCAGTTTGATGCATTCCGCCTGCACACCGCGTTTGGCAAAATGCGTTCGGGTAATGTTGGGGTATTTGGTTGCAACCCGAACATGTGACCAGCGCGACGGATCATCACCATCAATCATTTCTTCGGGTTCGGCCACGGCAATTCGGCAATGCCCGATATCAAGATCAAGCGGTGCATAGATGTCAGGGTAGTCAAACTCCATCAGGACATCATTGCCACAAACGCCAATATGAGCAGCACCAAAGGCGACAAAGGTTGCAACATCAAAGCTGCGCACACGAATGATATCAATATGCGGATGGTTGGTGGCAAACCGAAGGGCACGGGATTTCGGATCATCAAAGGCCGCTTCCGGCTCGATCCCGGCGGATCGGACCAGGGGCATCACCTCGTCAAGAATGCGCCCCTTCGGCAGGGCCAGCACCAGCTTTTCGTCACTCATAAATCAGTCGCCTTACGCGTTTTTCAGTTGTCCGGGAGGCCGTTCACTCAGGCCGGAACCCGAACACGTTCGATTTTAGCCCCGCAGGAGCTAAGTTTTTCTTCAAGCCGTTCATAGCCACGGTCAAGATGATAGACACGGTTAATAACCGTCTCGCCCTCGGCTGCCAAGCCCGCAAGCACCATCGAAACCGATGCCCGCAGATCTGTTGCCATAACTTCCGCACCCGAAAGTTTTGCGCTTCCGCGCACGATGGCAGAACGACCGTGGACATTTACATCAGCCCCCATGCGGCTCAGTTCAGGGACATGCATGAAACGGTTTTCAAAGATCGTTTCCGTGATCATGGACGCACCATTGGCGACCGACATCAGCGCCATGAATTGCGCCTGCATATCGGTCGGGAAACCCGGATAAGGTTCGGTCATCACATCAACGCCCTTAAGCGTTGCACGATTACCGCGCACAATCATACCGTTCTCGGTTTCTTCGACTTCAACGCCCGCAGCACGCATCGCATCAACCAGACTGTCGATTAGCTCAACGCGCGTGCCCGTTAATTCAATGTCTCCCCCGGTAATCGCAGCAGCAATGGCATAGGTACCCGTTTCAATTCGATCAGGAACAACAGAGTATTCCGCACCATGCAAGCGGGGTTTCCCCGTAACTTTCAGGGTATCAGTGCCAATACCTTCGATCTCGGCCCCCATGGCAACAAGGCAATGGGCAAGGTCGGATACTTCGGGTTCACGTGCGGCATTCCCAATCGTCACCACACCATCAGCAAGGGATGCGGCCATCAGTGCATTTTCCGTCGCACCGACCGAAACCTGTGGGAACAGGACATGCCCACCTTTAAGACCTTCTGGCGCACGGGCTTCAATGTAACCTTCGGTCAGATGGATTTCAGCGCCCATGGCTTCGAGTGCCTTGAGGTGCAGGTCCACCGGACGGTTCCCGATCGCGCAGCCCCCAGGCAAGGACACACGTGCAACGCCACAGCGCGCAACAATCGGGCCCAACACCAGAACCGATGCGCGCATCTTGCGCACCAGATCATAGGGGGCGGTCGTCGATGTGATTTCCTTGGCTGTCATTTCAAGAACGCGGCCAGTATGCCCACCATTGGGCGCATGCCCGTTCAGATGCAACGCCACACCATGCTGAGCCAAAAGATTGGCCATCGATGTGATATCTGCCAGATGCGGCAAATTCGAAAGGGTCAGCGTTTCATCTGTCAACAAAGCTGCAGCCATCAAAGGCAAAGCCGCATTTTTGGCGCCACCAATTGCAATTTTTCCCTGCAACCGGCGACCACCGGAAATCTTGATCTTGTCCATTCAGTCCTCTTTATGCTGCGCGCGTTGGCACAGCGAACGCGTGTCTTGGTGTTTCACCACCAGATTTGTGCCATCCCTTTATCACAGGCGCGGCAATGTGACACCTTTTTGGCCCATATATTTCCCTGCACGATCCGCATAGGAGGTATCGCATTCACTTTCCGCCTTGAGGAAGATGAACTGACAGGCGCCTTCGTTGGCGTAGATGCGTGCCGGAAGTGGGGTTGTGTTTGAAAATTCCAGCGTCACGTGCCCTTCCCATTCCGGCTCCAGCGGCGTGACATTGACGATAATACCGCAACGGGCATAGGTCGATTTACCAAGGCAGATCACCAGCGTGTCGCGCGGGATGCGGAAATATTCCACCGTGCGGGCCAGGGCAAAACTATTGGGTGGGATCACACAAACATCGGTTTTGCGATTGACGAACCCGTCATCAGAAAATTCCTTGGGATCGACGATGGCCGAGTCCACATTGGTGAAAATCTTGAACTCATCGGCAACGCGGGCATCATAGCCATAGGAACTGACACCATAGGAAATCACATCATCACGCTTGAAACCGTCAACGAACGGCTCAATCATGGCTTTTTCCTGCGCCATCTGGCGTATCCAGTGATCTGGTCTTACCGACATTATGTCACCCTTGTTTTTGTAAAAATCCCAGCCGCGTTCAGCACCCTTGGTTTTACCCGCCTGAGCGCCCCGAGATCAAACAAAACGATGCCGATGCCTGACATTGACAGCCGCTGAGAACACGCATGGCAAATTAGGCCTCAGACTTTCCGTCCTTTTTCGCATCCGTCTGACCGGTTTTGCGTGAACGTTGCTGCTGCTTGCGCTTTGCCAGATTGGCGCGCAGCGCTTCTGCTTCGCGTTTCTGGCGTTCCTTATTTACGGCCGGGCGAACATCGGATTTTTTGGCTGTCATGATCCAACGGATGTTTTCTGGTTTGAATGCTTGGCCTGTTATAAAACAGCATGCGAAAAATTACAGCCGATCTTGGCGAAAACAGGGCAAAAAGCCATGATATGACAACAATCGAAAAACTTCGCATATTTCAGGCTTGACCGATTGCTGATCCGTGGCCTATAACCCGCCCGCACCGCAAGGGCTCATGCTGCTGTAGCTCAGGGGTAGAGCACTCCCTTGGTAAGGGAGAGGCCGGGAGTTCAAATCTCCCCAGCAGCACCATTGCCCACCGGTCAGCCTGTATAACGGGCTGCTGTAGCTCAGGGGTAGAGCACTCCCTTGGTAAGGGAGAGGCCGGGAGTTCAAATCTCCCCAGCAGCACCATCTTCCAATTTGTTCCCCTTTTACAGGCTCAAACGATTACTGCGCTACAGTAGGTAGTTGATGGTAAAGAACCGTATTCCGTAGAGTGCGCTAACCATTATCCCAATAACGGACAGCGGAATAAGGACCGTTGGGCAGCCAATCGCCCACGAGTAAATCTCCCGGCCGCCATTCAAAAGCACAAGGCCAAAGCCCTTACGTCGATCGAGTAGCTCAATAGCCATGGCACCGAACAGGGTTCCGACCAGCATTGCTGTGACAGCCAAACCTCCTGACATCCCCGGCGATCTCCCCTCAACAAAGAAAAAATACAAAAACACCAAGAAACCAGCGAGAACGGCATCTGAATGCGACTGTTCAAAGCTACCCCGCAGCTTCCCCAACAACCCAACCGTCGCAATGGCGATCAAAGAACTCACAATGATCGCTTCGAAGCCCCACAAATCGAGCAAGCCATGATAGCCCCATAGTGATGGCACCAACATTCCCAAAATCCATGCCAGAAGGGCTATAAAAAGAAGAAAAACAGCATTGTAGACCACTGAACAAACGTACGCGGTTAAGCTGTAAGAAAAATCGCCAGATCTTGTCGGGACGCTACCTTTATGCTGGAACTGGAGTGCAGCGGAAAAACTGGCGAACGCGAAAACAAAAAACAATGCTTCTGAAATTATCGCCCCCAAAAGAACCACCGGCAGCATTAGATAAACCAACGCATAACACGCCTTTTTGTGGTTTTCGCGTCGACTGAAGCCTTGGAACTCAAGTATCCGAGCTAGCAAAAGAGGAAGGGACAAGCCCCCCAGCAGGATGAACAAAAACCCAATATGCTCCAACTCGAGTCTGTCGCCTATGAGACCTATCAGAACTACCAAGAAAACGAATGATTGCTTTCTCCAATAGAGATTTTGGCTATTCACGGGGCGGAAAATCGTGTGCGACAAACTTGCCTTCATCGAGACCCATGCAAGGGCACGTCTTTTGAATTTGTACCCAAATTCGATTTGGTCTGCTCGCCACGCCAGCAAGCATATCGGGAACATGACAAAGAAGATTACAGGCAATGGAGACCACGCTCCTTCGCTGTTCAACCAATAAGCCGAGACATACAACGCCACATTCCAGTCATCTCCCCCAAGGAAAACTTCTGCACCGATGGGCGCAGCCAAACAAAGAGCAATGAGCAGGAGCATTCTTTTTGCGTAAAGTCTTCGCGCCAGCAGTGTGAAAACGCAGGTGAAAACGATTGAAAGCCATAACCACGAGGGGTCCACTTCATTCGCAGAAGAAGGAAAATCCTGCGTCAGTTGACACCAAAGCAATGCTGAAACAATTAAGCCAACAAAACCATATGTCGCATCTCGTCGGGTGGGCTGAGCTGAAAACGAATAAACCCAGAAGCCCAGGACCAACGAAAAGGCGAAACCGAAAACACTGACGGTTACCGAATGTGAGCGCCCCGGAAAAACATCCATCCAATTAATGTTGAATGCATGTAATACACCAAGACCCTCAATAACGGCACAGATGGTCCAAAAAATCGACAACCCGGCAAAGACACATGAAGTGAATTTGTGGACCGGCTTACCAAGCCATGACGATACATCGTCTGTATGTGAACTCTTTTTCGAACGCATCCCGGACACCTGCAATCTGAAGTTGACCAGATAATCGAAGACAAGCTGAGAACCTGCAACGAAAAAGTGGCCAGCCGGAAACTATGAGCTCACAAGTAGAGTTGGAAATCTCCGGGCAGATTATCCGTAGAAACTGCGATACCATTCAACGAAATTACCGATACCGGTTTCGATCGAGGTCGCCGGCTTGAAGCCAACAGCATCGGTCAGCGCATCGACATCGGCATAGGTTGCCGGAACATCGCCATCCTGCATCGGCAGCATGTTTTTCTCTGCCGTTTTGCCAAATGCCTTTTCGATCGTTTCGATCATGTACATCAATTCGACCGGATTGTTGTTACCGATGTTAAAGACCCGATACGGTGCCGAGCTTGTTGCAGGATCAGGCTTTGCCGAATTCCAATTCGGGTTCGGCTCTGCAACCGTTGAAATGCAGCGATAAACACCTTCGACAATGTCATCAATATAGGTGAAATCGCGACGCATCTTGCCTTCATTGAAGACGTTAATTGGTTTTCCTTCGAGGATCGCCTTGGTGAACAGGAACAATGCCATGTCCGGACGTCCCCATGGGCCATAAACCGTAAAGAACCGAAGGCCCGTGGTCGGCAGGCGATAGAGATGGCTATATGTATGTGCCATCAATTCGTTGGCCTTTTTCGACGCTGCATACAGACTGATCGGATGATCGACATTGTGATGCACCGAAAACGGCATCTCGGTATTCATACCATAAACCGAGCTGCTGGATGCATAGACCAAATGCTTCACGCCATTGTGGCGGCATCCCTCAAGGATGTTGGTAAAGCCCACAAGGTTGGCATCAATATATGCATGCGGATTCTCGATCGAGTAGCGAACCCCCGCCTGTGCGGCCAAATTGACGACATAGGTCGGTTTTTCAGTCGCGAACAGATCGGCAATTCCAGCGCGGTTTTCAAGGTCCATGCGAATGAACTTGTAACCGGGCTTGCCTTCCAGCCGTGCGAGGCGGGCTTCTTTCAGGTTGACGTCGTAATAATCATTGACGTTATCAAGTCCGACAACGGTAGCCCCCTGCTCCAGCAATTTCAGGCAGAGGTGGGAACCGATAAAGCCGGCAGCGCCGGTAACCAGGACCTTTTCATTGGCCGGAATGATGAAGTCGAGCATACGCGTCTAAATTCCTGATAGAAATGAACTGGCTTCCTTAGCGGCACCAGAGAAAATTCGGCCATTTTGATACCAGCAAGGTCCGCGTTGCGCAAGCGGTCAAGTACACCCCTGTATCATGGAATACGCGCTTAACGAGCACCACATCGGAATACAAGACTCAGACAGGTTTTTCTGGTAGTCTAATGACTATTATAAGTTTGTTTTCGAAGCCGGATCACGAAAAGACAAATGATTGCAGCAGGTCAAACCATCGCGAACCCCAAAGGGGGTGGTTTGGGCGTTATCCTGAATGTTCGGGAAATCGCCGAAACCGCCGACGGGCGCGTTTTGGCCGAATATGAAGCAATCGAGGTCCAACAACAGAACCAGAATGCGACCGCACATTCACCCTATGCTGTTGCTGGCGCAGATTCCGACGGTGTGCGCACCCGTATTGTTGACCCGCGCACCCTGACCGAGGCGCAAGCCGTTGCCGGTGGTGTCAGTCGGGCCGAATATCGCGAAGCACGCGAATCCAATACAGAGGAAAACAACAGTCAAGGCGGTCGCTCTGTCGGTCAGGATCTTGATCCGGCAGAAGAAGCTGTGGTCAATCGATTACGTGCCCGGGACTCAGCGGTACGGCAGGAAGAGGAAGCACACGCAGCCGCAGCTGGACCTTATGGCTCCGCACCGCAATATACCTATCAGATCGGTCCGGATGGCAATGCCTATGCTATTGGGGGACATGTCGATGTGAGCGTATCTGTATCCGGCAGTGCTGCTGACCGTGATCGCGCTCTGGCGACCCTTCAGAATGCGGCGCTGGCACCCAATGCGCCATCTGGCGCAGACATGGCAGCATTCCGTGAGGCAAGCTTGCAACGTGCAACTGCCAGTGACGCTGAAACCTCTCGTCTAACAGTAGAATCCGCAACAAATCAGACACAATCACGCGACGCAATACAGCAAAGCATTTCGATTACAGCGTGATTTAGTGCCACTTGGTTCCCCATTCACCCCTGACATACTATTCAACGTGCAACAAAATACCCACCCAATCATCTATATACCTATTCAAATGGATAGATTCCGCCGCCAAAAGCTATCCTGCCGTTTGACAGCAAGCCGGTTTTGTTGAATGCTGCGCTCGCGTCCGGGGGGGACGCTTAGATTGAAAATATCAGAATCGCCAAACCGTCTTGATTGCGCGGTTCGTTTTCCAAAGACACTGGTCCCAATCAATAGTGCGCTTTGGACAAAAACAGGTACGGCATAAAAATGAACATCCTGCTAGCAGATGATCACGACCTCGTTAGAGACGGGATCACTTCCTTCCTAAAACTCGCAGCGCCGGAAGTAGAAGTCGCGCAGGCGAAAGACTTCGCAGAAGCACTTGCCGTCGTCGACGGAGAAACCACCGTCGAACTGACAATTCTCGACCTGAACATGCCGGGTATGAACGGGCTGTCAGGGCTTACTGTCATGCGCCAAAAACACCCGGAGATCCCTGTTGTCATTCTTTCGGGTTCGGTTAAGCGTAGCGACGTTCTGAATGCACTTGAACATGGCGCTTCGGGGTATCTGCCCAAAACCTTGTCAGGAAAGTCTCTTATCAATGCCTTGCGCTTGATTCTGTCTGGCGAGAAATACATTCCGTCTGCGTTGCTTGAAGATGATGGCACTCAAATCCGCCCGGGCGAGATTGATCTTGACGGGTTGGCACCTGACAACCCGCTGCGTCAGCTCACCAATCGTGAGCGCGAAGTGCTTGGTCTTCTGACCAAAGGTCTCTCCAACAAGGAGATCGCAAAGCAGCTTACCGTGCGTGAAATTACCGTAAAGGTCCACCTGACGGGGATTTTCAAAAAACTGGGCGCGGCCAATAGAACGCAGGCCGTCAAAATTGCAATGCAATTGGGATGGGAAGCCTAAACGCTGCCATCCAAAAGAAATGTTCAAAAAAGCCTGGCAAACCGCCGGGCTTTTTTCTTGTCTGGGCAGGTTCTGCTCTCAGCTTTATCAAAATAAAGAATTGCCGCCGCGCTGAAACTAACCGCTAAAGACGTCTGAGAGTTCATCCAAAGTCGCAAGCAGCTCTTTTAGATTGAGAGGCTTAGACATCACCATAACCGGCGCATCAGCCCCGTCGTCATCCATATCCGGCCATTCGGCATCACCCGGATGCCCCGTCATCACAAGCACAGGCAAAGCCGGGTTCCGGTCACGCAGTTCCTTGACCAAGGTATTTCCGTCCATCTGTGGCATGCGGATGTCAGTAATCAAAATATCGGGTTGAACAATCCCGGCAATCGCCAAAGCGTCTTCACCATTGCTTGCCGCTGACACATTAAAACCCTGCGCCTCTAGATAGCCGGCAATAATTTCAGTTGCATCAAGTTCATCGTCAACGACCAAGACACGTACATTCTCCCGTGCAGGACGGCCGAAAGGAGCATCGGAAAGCCAGCCATCCTCCAACGCCCCATCGGACAGATCGTCTTCCTCGGTCACGACGAGGTCCGCCAGCGGCAACGTAATCTCAAAGCAGGCACCATCGCCTTCGTTACGGACATCAATTTTGCCGCCCATTGCCTCGATGATCCCAAAACTGACCGAAAGCCCAAGACCGGTCCCCTTTCCGACATCCTTGGTCGTGAAAAACGGATGGAATAAAAGATCAATCGCGGCTTCAGGCACTCCACCACCGTTATCATTTACCGCAAGCTTAAGCATCTTGCGGTCCTCATCGACCAATGCACTTACCCGTATAAGGCCACCAATGCTTCCCGCGTCGTCGCCAATTTCATTAATGGCGTCACGCGCATTGCTCAGCAAATTGACCAGAACCTGCTCAAGCTGCACCTGACGGCCATTCACAAAGCAAAGATGCCGGGGTGGAACAACGTCAATCACGATACCGGACAAGCGGCAATCATGCTCAATCATGTCAACGGCACGTTCGACAGCCTTCATCACAGCAAAAGGCCGGAAGTCATCGTCATCGGGGCGGCTATAGATTTGCAAATGTTTGATGATCTCGGACATGCGCTCAGTCTGGCTGCTGATAAGCGAGAGCCGTTCACGCTGAAAGGCGGGTTTGACCTCATCAAGGTCGTACTGCAATGCGCAGGTATCAGCCGACATCCGGATAACATTGAGCGGCTGGTTCATTTCATGAGCGACAGATGCAGCCATTTCACCCAGTGTTGCAAGCTTGGAGGTTTGAACCAGTTGACGTTCGACTTTGCGTTTTTCCGTGACATCTTCTGCCAGCATCAGCATGGCGGGGGCCCCCTCGTGGGTGAAGGCAATTGCTGATACTTCAAGCTCGACATTGTCCCCTGCGGGGCGCTGACATATCACCGTAAAATCTGAGCGCCCCGTATAGCCTTTTTGGTATCTGGATATGTACTCTTCGAGTGTTTCACGACTTGTCGGATGCACCATTTCCATAAAGGACCGACCAACCAGTTCACCGCAATCTTCAGCCCCCAGAATGGTCAATCCCTGCTGGTTCATGTAAACGATTTCTTCGCCGCTCAGGACAGAGATCAGTTCAGGAGCAAGTTCCACAAGCTTGCGATAGCGCTCTTCACTTTCCTTAAGTGCGCGTTCGGCACGAGATCGCTCTATCGCGTAGCGGATTGAGCGACGAATGGTCCGCCCATCGGGAAACTCTTTGGTCAGATAGTCTTCAGCACCATGTTGAAGGGCTTCAAAGGCAAGTTCTTCGTCCTTGTGCCCTGTCAAAACAACGACGGGTGCGGTGTTTAGACACCCGCGCACCCGACTGATGGTGTCGACACCGGATGAGTCCGGCAAGGTCAAATCAAGCAACACGACATCGAACACGCATTCAGGGCCATCACCATTCAAAATAGCCATCGCAGATGTCAGGTCACTGCAATGTTCGATATCAAACGGTTCACCTGTTTCTTCCAGCAGCGTTCGGACAAGAAATGCATCCCCGGGATTGTCTTCTACCAGAAGAATTCGAAACCGCTGCTGAGACATCGTTGTCATTTCCAATTGTCAGATGAACGCGTTTTCAAATTTGGCCAAGATCCTAAGCATTCTTGATTGAAACTCATTGTTTCTGCCTAGCTTTGCCAATCCTAGCAATCCTGAACGTCCACAAGCAAACGCCCCTGAACCTGCCCTTTCAGTATTTTCTGCCCCCAAGGCAGAATGTCGGAAAGCGCAACTTTGGTTGTCGCCGAAACAAGTTGTTCTTTTGGCAGTTCGCCAGCCAGACGTTTCCAAGCATCAACACGTGTTTCATACGGACACATCACTGAATCAATGCCAATCAGCCGAACGCCACGCAATAGAAACGGAATAACCGTGCCTGGCAAATCTGGTCCACCGGCAAGGCCACAGGCAGCAACAGTGCCACGGTATTTCATTTCTGAAAGCACATGGGCAAGCGTGCTGCTTCCAACACTATCAATTGCCCCCACCCAACGCTCTTTCAAAAGCGGTTTGCTTGTATCAGTCAGTTCGTTCCGATCAATGATCGTACTGGCCCCAAGGTCACGCAGATAGGCATGTGTTTCCGCACGCCCGGTCGATGCTGCCACCCGATAGCCAAGCGACGAGAGGATTGAAACCGCTACAGAACCAACCCCGCCGGCAGCCCCGGTAACAAGCACTTCACCATCCTGATCAGGTGATACACCCTGCGCTTCAAGCGCCATCACCGCCAACATCGAGGTAAAACCTGCCGTACCGATTGCCATAGCCTGTGACGCATCAAGACCATCAGGCAGTGGCACAAGCCAGTCTGCCTTAACGCGCGCAAGCTGGCCATAGCCCCCCCAATGCGCCTCGCCAACACGCCAGCCGGTCAAGACAACCTCATCGCCCGGCTTGTACCGGTCATCGCTTGATGAGACGACTTCACCGGAAAAATCAACCCCGGGCACATGCGGATAGGTGCGAACAAGGCGCCCTAAACCATTCAGGACCATTCCGTCCTTGTAGTTCAGAGTTGACCATTTAACCCGAACCAGAACGTCACCTTCTGGCAGGTCATCGGTGGTCAAATCCTTGAATTCTGCTGATACGCTTTTATCTTCTTGGTTCAGGACCAGTGCGCGGAATGTTTCGCTCATGGGTATTCTCCCGGTTGATACGGTTTGAATTTCCAGACTATGGCCCCATCAACGGCGCGTCAAATCCACCCATAACAAACAAATGGTTGAGGGGCAGGATACAGGCTAATCGCCAACTTGCGGAACGACTACTGGATTCAGTGAATTTTCTCCACCGCTCATCAAGGCAATAACGATGACGGCAACGATCAAAATACCAAGATACAAATATACTCGCTGTGTCTTTTTTTTGCTGGTCTCATCAGCTGGAACAATAACATCTTCTTGCACCTTCTTTGGCAAGCTTCGGTAAGAAAGCCAGCCAAGAAGAGGAACAATCACAAGATCATCCAGCCACCCGAACCCGACAATCACATCAGGGAGCAAGTCGACCGGGCTGATCAGATAAACCAACCCGGCAATAAGAATTAACTTTGACTTTAGCGCAACATCACCGCGCATCAAAGTCCGCAACAGGTTCGGCACGATCATCCAGGCAGATGTTTTTGGCAGTCCCATTGCATCTTCCCTCATAGCGATTGATTGACTTGGCGTCAGGGTGCCAATGCTTCGAAAACATCTTTTCCCGGCGCATGACCAAGAACATTGACCTGATGCCAAAGAGCAAAGAAAAGAAGATGCCAGCACGCCGCCCCTTCGCGTTTACCTGGCGTATTAAACAGTCTTTCCACTCGAACCGGGTCTGCGATCTCAAGCACACCTGCCTGCTGCGCAACCAGAGGCCCAAGTCGCTTGCCCTGCGCTGCAATCCACTCCGCAACCGGTACAGTAAATCCACGCTTTCTGGCAAAGGGCTGCGCCATTGGCAAACACCGCTCCAGCCAACTGCGCAACAGGAACTTTCCTACTCCTTTGCGGACCTTAAGACGATCCGGCAACTGAAAGGCAAATTCTGCGACCATCGGATCAAGGAAAGGTGTACGCCCTTCAAGACCATGCGCCATCAACATGCGATCAAGTTTTAGCAGCAGATCATTTGGCAACCAATCAGAACAATCCACAGCCTGTGCTACAGAAAGGCGAGAGCGTTTTCCACGGTTTTCACGGCTTTCGGACGCCGCAATGCCATCACGCCATCCTTCAAGAACGCCTGGCCGCAACACGTCAATCTTGTCAAATGTCCCTTTCGAGCGCATCACGCGCCCCCCCAGCAGCAACGGACGCATGACTGAGCGATATCGTCCATATCCACCGAACAATTCATCGCCCCCTTCACCAGAAAGCACGACCTTGAAGTCACGGGCAGCTTCCTGTGCAAGCTTGTAGGTCGGAAGGATAGCATAGTCTGCTGCCGGGTCATCCATCCGTGCTGCGACTTCAGGCAGCAGCGTCCAGAAATCCTGTTCAGAGAACATGACTTCGATGTGGTTTGCATCACATGCCTTGGCGACCTCGCGGGCAAGAGCACGTTCATCATGAACCGAAGAAGCTTCAAACGCCGCAGTATAGGCCGTTACCGGCCGCTCATTCAGGCGTTGCATCATCCCAAGCAGTGATGCGCTGTCGACCCCACCTGACAGGAACATTGCGTAATCCACATCAGATCGTTGATGAAGACGCACCGATTCCTCAAAAATGCGGTCCCACTCATTCAAAGCATTTTCAAGCCGGTTACCTGTCGCTCCGCGTTCGGACAGAACTTGTCGGCGGCGACGTTCAACAATTCGACCGTTCCTCAGAACAATGGTCTCGCCGGGCAGTAAACGTTTAATCCCGTCAAGGATCATGTCAGTACCGGTGGTAAACTGTACCTGTAACAATTCCGCCCGTGCATCTTCCCGCACATTGCGACCGACCAACCCGGCCGCAACAAGCGCCTGTGCCTCGGACGCAAAAGCGAAGTATTCCGGTGTTTCGACGTAATAAACCTGTTTGATACCAAATGGATCACGGCATAAGACAACCTGATTGTCGACAACATCGTGGATGGCGAACGCATACATGCCACGCAAGTGATCAAAACCGTCCACGCCGTCTCTTGCAAAAATGCGTAAAGCAGTCTCACTATCAGAACCGGTCGTAAATCCCGCCTTGCACAGGTTCTCCCGAAGTTCGAGGTAGTTGTAGATTTCGCCATTGGCGACCAAGGCACTTCCATTCTCGTGGAAAAGTGGTTGATCCCCGGTATCAAGATCTATGATGGCAAGCCGCGTTTGAACAAAGCCGACAGGTCCTTTTATATAACGCCCATCTCCATCCGGTCCTCGATGCCCCAACGCGTCGCGTAAACGATCTAACAACGCCACGTCAACGCCGGTTCCGTCACGTGCAATAATGCCAGCAATACCCGACATGAGCCCTCGTAATTTCGATTAGTGGCGGTTTCCCGAAAGCTTGGAATAAAGATTTTCAGTCTTTTCCAGCATTTTATCGTACACGAATTCCTGTGAAGCAAAGTCGAATGCGCTTTCGCACTGCTTGCGCCAACCTTCAATGTCGCAGGCCAACAGCCTTAGTTTTTCTGACATGGCGTCGGGATCAATGCTAAGGATCAAATCCTGATCAAGCACCTCGTTTGCCACAGGAACATCAGTCGAAACAACCGGGCATCGGCAGAGAAGCGCTTCGGCAACAACATAGGAAAACCCTTCTCGACGTGAAGAAACAACAACACCATCGACGGCTTTCATATAGCCTGCCACATTTTCGGACCGACCAAGCAGATTGACCTTTCCTTCCAAACCAAGTTCTTTGATCTGGTGTTCCAGACGATCCTTTTCTGGGCCATCACCGACGATAAGAAGGTCAGCATCAACCGCCCTCCACGCCGTCAGCAAAATATCGAAACCTTTGGCCTCAACCAATCGGCCAACTGCCAAAATGACCGGACGCCCCTTGCGCTTGATCGTTGTGGCATCGCCAGACCAAAATACCTCGTGCAAGCCATGGTATATGGTCGAACAATTTTCCCGATCAACATCTTTGGACAAAGCTTTACTCACACCAATGGCGTGATCCAGTTTGCGAAACGCCTGAACATTTCTTTTCTGATTGTGCAAGGTACCGACGGTTTTCACATTCGATGGCAAGGCCCACCGGATTTTGGCAACCATTTGCGCCGCTTTGCTTCCTTGTGCGTGCACAATGTCAAACTTACCACCCCGCAACGCCTGCAAAAGCTGAAAAAGCACGACAGGACTATTACGATTGCCATCCAAGCCTAGTTCGACGGCTTCAACATTGACAGGAACGCGCGGCACAAGAGTTCCAGTTGTCAAAAAGGTAACGTCGTGCCCGTTATTTACCAGCCCAGAGGAAAGATCATAGGCGTGCCGCTCCAACCCCCCGTTTCCGGTACTGGCAACGACTTGCGCTATCCTGAGCTGTTTATTGACGCTCATGAACCATCCTGACACCCGCACCGGAAAAGCTTATTCATCGTCGTAACGGGCTTTCAAATAGGAAACCATCGGGAACAATGCCGCAAGCAGAGCGATCAGGAAGCCCATACCGCCTTCCTTGTAGCCCTTGCGTGAGACAAAGCAGCGCCAGAAGCGCGAAATGATGCGTCGAAAATTATTGGCAAAACTTCCAATATTACCGCTTTCGCGCAAGTCGGCTGCACGTGCTGTTGTATAACTGTCAAAGCGTCGGATCATGTCCGAGATGTTTCTGTCGACAAAATGGATTAAAGCCCCGTCAAGTTTTGGCCCTTGTCGCCCGGTCATTTTAATGGCCGGGTGAACACGTTGATCACCCCAGACCTTGTGCCCTTTGCGAAACAGTCTCCAGACCGCCGATGTTCCAAACGATGCTCCCCAACCATACCTTACCAGTCGCTTACCCACGTAATTGTCGACCGGAATCAGAAATCGATCATAGGTATCGCCATCGATGGCAGCACGGATAGAATGCGCCAAATCTTCATTAACCTGTTCGTCGGCGTCCAGTTCGAAAATCCATTCGCCGGTCGCTTCTTCAATGGCCTTGTTTCGACGATGCCCCTCGATATCCCAACTGCCCGCAACTGTCTTCGCGCCGAACTCTTTTGCGATCTCTTCTGTTCGATCCGTGCATTTATCACACACAACGACAATCTCATCAGCGAAGGAAACCTTCTCCAGGCAAGTTGCCAAGCGATTTTCTTCGTTGTGGGCACAAAGCACGACCGATATGCATGGCTTGGCATCAGTCATCATATTTGTCCTGCATACGATAATCCGTAACCAAATTGGATGCCGCTTCGACAACCTTGGCAACCGATAGTGTTTCCATCAAATTCTCTTTGGAAAAACGGCTTTCGCGATTTTCCATAATCTTGTCAAAGGACCAATCTGTGCGCACAGCCCGCCCCCATGGGGAGTAAGGTCTGTAATGCTCATCGCGTGATGGTCCAAAAAGTCCAAGCGTCGGGCATCCAGACGCTGCTGCCATGTGCATAAGCCCGGAATCATTGCCAAGGTACAAATCGGCTTTTTCAAGACATGCCATTACGGTTAGAAGACTCTCGGTTCCAAAAATCTCGGAACGTCGTTCTTCGGGAATGGACTGGATTACCGGTGCGGCCATGTCACGTTCATTTGGTGCGCCAACCAACAATACGTGCGCTCCATCCATAACGCCCCCTGTTGCTGTCAACTCAGCAATCGCTTCGATAAACCGTTCAGGGTGCCAGGTTTTGCCAACCCAGTTTGACGTCGGACCAACAACCAGCAAAGGCTGTTCTGACCCCGGAAGTATTGCATTGGCACGCTCGCGGTCCTTTTGACCGAGCCATATTTTTGGGTAAGGCGGCGGCATAACGCCGATCAATTTGCCAAGTTGCTCAAGCCGGTGCAAGCTATCGTCGTTGCCTTTCTGAACCACCCGCTTCTGCCCCGGCAGCACATAGGCCGTTGCACTTCCGCGCAGGTCGACAATTATGTCCCACCAGTTTAGAACAACCGATTTCCAAAGCTTCCACCAGTGTCCGCCGTGTTTTTGCTTTGGCATCTTGATAATGCGTTCAAGGTTGGGAACACCTTCAAAGATAGGGGCGGCAACAGGGCCGCAGGCCACAGTCACGCGGATGCCGGGATAGGTTTCGACATAGTGGCGCAAGACCGCTGTTGAAAGAACAGCATCGCCCAAACGGTTTGAAGTAATGAACAGCAGGCGCACGGTTTAAAGTTTCTCCAACTCGCCGGCGACGTGTATCCATTCCCGGCGGTCATTGCGCGCCGCTTCGGACTGACTGGCAAAGAACGCCCGATCTGTCAGAAGCTGGCAGGTGATATTACCAAATGCCGCCTCGTCGGGAACGATATAGCCGGTTTTGCCGTCTTCAACGCGGTTCTTGGCAATCCCGCCGTATGACACAACCGGGGTTGCAGCACCAAGCGCATCAACCAACCATTGTCCAACATAATCTGTGCCATATTTCCCATGATGGAGGAACGCACGCGCGTTCGCCACAGTTTCGGCCATGTCTGCTTCGGGTTTGGGATGATGAACCCTGACACCCTTGTCAATTGCGGAGCGGACCATATCGACAATATCATCGGAAACCGCGTCATTTTCACCTGCCATCGCACTGAACAGGTCATAGGCATAAATTTCCAGGATCGCGTTGGGGGCCTTCGGCGCGACATAGGCCTCCCAAATACGGATGATCTGGGCAATTCCTGTCGACGTGTTAGCAACCGTCACGGCAAGCTCGTCGCGCGATTCAAACGCCCAGTGCATGTTTGATGCCATGGTAAAGGACGAGGTCGCACCGGGCTTAACCACAATCGGCTTTTTCGCAAGTTCGGCGTCAAACCCGTTGGCCTGACCATCATCGGTAAAGATGACCTGAACTTTCTTTTCCTGCAGCACCAAACGCACATCATCAGCGTTAAGCCGCGCCGGATCGCCATCAAACCAAAGAGCAATCGTTGCGCCCTCTGCTGGAACAGACGGGTGGCTAAGAAGTGCCGGGTCGCGCCAGACAATCACGGTATTGACCGCATCGCCACCAAACGGCGGCAACTCGGCATCAAGCTGTCGCCAGGCAACACCATGCATATCCTTGTCGATGCCGCCGTTTCGGCGCGCTTCGACCCTGTGACCACGGGCAACAAGGGCCTCTGCCAGCGCGATAAACGCACGTTGACATGTTCCCAACGGACGGGCTTCACGATCCTTCGGATCAAAGCCGATAGACTGATCAAGCATCAAGATTTTCATACGTTTGGTTCTATCCGTTCGTCAGCGTTTTATGAAGGGTTTTCTTGTAACTTACCCAGCCCTTATACCCGCAGACAGGTCTTGCGAAAATGCGACGATTGCCCCACATTCCGCTCAAACACATCCGATTGACCGGAGCCCGTAAAATATGAGCGAGACTTATTACACCCTTTTGGCGGACCGTGCCGTAATCCGCGTGAGCGGCCCTGACCGGGTTAGCTTTCTGCAAGGACTGGTGTCAAACAACATCGAAACCATCACCGCAAACACATCAGGCTACGGCGCTCTTCTGACGCCGCAAGGCAAATTCCTGTTTGATTTCTTTGTTTATCAACAAGATGAAGAAAGCCTGCTGATCGAATGCGAGCGCGGCGAGGACGGTGCACGTGCGGCCGAATTGTTCAAAAAACTGCGCATGTATAAGCTACGTGCCAAGGCAGAACTGACCGACGTTTCTGACAGTTACGATGTTGTCGCTGTCTTTGGTTCAGATGCGCTTGCCTCCCTGTCACTGGATGCAACACCCGGCGCAACCGCACAAATGGCAAATGGAATCAAGGCCGTTGATCCACGGCTTGCTGAAATGGGCGCACGTGTATTGCTTCCGAAAAATGCGCTTGCCGAAATGGCCGCCATCGGCGCGCAGGAAAGCGACGAGGAAACTTATCACCAATTGCGTGTGTCACTTGGCGTTCCCAATGGCAGCGAGGAACTTGAAGTCGAAAAATCCATCCTGCTTGAAAGCGGCTTTGAGGAACTTGGTGGTGTTGACTTCAAAAAGGGTTGCTATATGGGCCAGGAACTTACCGCCCGTACAAAATACCGCGGCCTTGTAAGGAAACGCCTGCTACCGATCCAGATTGATGGTCCAGCACCGGCTGTCGGTACCGCGATCATGAATGGAGACAAGGAAGCCGGGATAATTCGGTCCGTGCATGGCAACGGTGGCATTGCCTTGATCCGACTGGAACGGATTGGTGATGACGCAGACTTGCGGGCAGAAGGTGCGAAAATCACCGTAACGGTGCCACACTGGGTCCAACTGCCGGAAAACGCAGCCTGACCTGCCGCGCGAAACAAACCAGAACGTCGATCACGGGTCCCGTCTGACGGGGCCCGTTTTGCATTCCAACCTGTTTCATTGACCAAATAGTGCCTATGTTTAGGGTCAGGACCCTAAAAGACCGCAAAACAGGGAACAACAATGAAGACCCGCAACGCCGCCGTTTGTCTGATGATCGCAATACTTGGTTTGGGCGCAATGACTGTCGCGCCCTCCGTCGCTGCGGCGCAACAACGTGCCCCGGATCTAAGCGACGTCCCTGTATCTGATATGACGATTGCCGAGGCCGAAAAGGAACTTGCGACCATCACGCAGGCTTACAACCGCAAAGGCCATCAGGTCAAACAGATGGCACTTGGTACGTTGCTTCGGTTCTATTCGCAAAAAATTGTCCCATGCGGATCAATCGTTACCAGCGTGCGTGATTGCCTGGATCACCAGTGGCCCGACCTTAAGAACTATCCGGGGCATTTTCTGGGACCGGATGAAAACATGGCCCTTGAGCCAACCATCGCGCAGGCCCGCATGACAGAGGAAAACTACCTTGATGCGGTCGAACGGCTCAATATGTTGCTTCGGGCGGTTCGTTATGAAAGCACGCTTGCCGCTGAAGACCGGTATCGAGACCGACTTGGTGCCGTAATCAGCCATTTGACAGAACTGCGCGAGGCGGAATTTCATAACCGCCTTCTCTATGAGAAAATATTCAAGATCGGCGGCATTATTTTGTTGCTTCTGGGCCTGTCGGTGGGTGGCATGCTGGTGATGAAACACATTGCGCAGCGCAATGCGCCGTCATCATCGAGCAAAAAATAACGGCAACGGGATGCCCGTTGCCGTTAATTGTTTATGCTCAAACGTCGATATTACATGCGACGACTATTTACCAAGTGCTGCCTGTGCAGCGGCAAGACGGGCAATCGGCACCCGGTATGGCGAACAGGAAACGTAATCCAACCCTTGCGCCTCGCAGAAGGCAATTGACGCCGGATCACCGCCATGTTCACCACAGATACCCAGTTTGATATCGTCACGCGTTGCCCTGCCTCGTTCTGCAGCAATGGCCACCAGTTCGCCCACACCTTCCTGATCAAGTGATACAAACGGATCACCTGCAAAAATGTCCTTGGCGATATAGGTATCAAGGAAACGCGACGCATCGTCGCGCGACAGACCAAAAGTGGTCTGGGTCAGATCGTTGGTGCCAAAGCTGAAGAATTCGGCTTCTTCAGCGATTTCACCGGCCCGTAGCGCGGCGCGTGGCAATTCGATCATCGTACCAACCAGATACTTCAGCTTGGCACCTTTTTCATCTTCGACCTCTGCTGCCACCTTGATAATCGCGGCCTTCAGGATTTCAAGCTCCTTCTTGCCAACAATCAGCGGGATCATGATTTCCGGAATGACCGGATCTCCACCGTCTTTTGATACCTCTATCGCAGCTTCAAAGATGGCACGTGCCTGCATCTCGTAAATTTCCGGATAGCTTATCCCCAAACGACAACCACGATGGCCCAGCATCGGGTTGGCTTCAGCAAGATCAAGCAAGCGGCGCTTGACGATGGCTTCCGAAACGCCGGCGGCGTTTGCTACTTCGGCGACTTCAGCATCACCGTGCGGCAAGAATTCATGAAGCGGCGGATCAAGCAACCGGATGGTAACCGGAAGCCCTTTCATGATCCGGAACAGGTCGATAAAGTCCTGACGCTGATAAGGCAGCAGTTTGGCAAGCGCTGTACGACGGCCCTTCTCAGTCTCTGCCAGGATCATCTCGCGCATGGAAATGATGCGTTCCGGATCAAAGAACATATGCTCTGTTCGGCAAAGGCCAATGCCCTCTGCCCCGAAACCGCGTGCAGTTTCAGCTTCTTCCGGGGTTTCGGCATTCGTGCGGATTTTAAGTCGACGGAGCACATCCGCCCATTCCATGAGCTGCGAGAAATCACCGGAAAGATCAGGTTTCAGGGTCGCAACTTCGCCAAGCATCACTTCGCCGGTTGCCCCATCAAGAGTGATGACATCGCCCTCATTCAGGGTCACACCACCAGACATCATGGTCTTATTCGCATAATCGATCTTGATGGCACCGGCACCGCACACGCAAGGTGTTCCCATGCCACGGGCAACTACGGCCGCATGGCTGGTCATGCCCCCGCGCGATGTCAGAATACCCTGGGCGGCATGCATGCCCGCTATGTCTTCGGGGCTTGTTTCGATGCGTACTAGAACAACCTTGCGGCCCTTGCCTGCCCATTCTTCGGCGACCTCGGCGGAAAAGACAATCTGCCCGGATGCCGCACCGGGGGACGCCGGAAGGCCCATACCAACGACCTTGCGCGCCGCGTCGGGATCAAGGGTGGGATGGAGCAATTGATCGAGTTGTGCCGGGTCAACGCGCCTAATGGCATCTTCCTTGGAAATCACACCATCACGGCACATTTCAACCGCGATCCGCAAAGCTGCCTTTGCCGTGCGTTTTCCCGCACGGGTCTGAAGCATGTAAAGCTTGCCCGATTCAACGGTGAATTCCATGTCTTGCATGTCACGATAATGGGATTCAAGCTTTGCGCGGATATCGCAAAGTTCCTTGAAAACACCAGGCATGGCAGCTTCCATCGAAACAAGGTCCGAACCGGATTCCTGTTTTTCGATTTCAGTCAGCGGTGCGGGCGTACGAATGCCCGCAACAACGTCTTCGCCCTGCGCATTGATCAGATATTCGCCGTAGAAACGGTCCTCACCGGTAGATGGATTGCGCGAGAAGCAAACACCCGTCGCACAGTCATCTCCCATATTGCCAAAGACCATGGCTTGGACGTTAACCGCCGTGCCCCAGCTTGCCGGAATGTTATGCAAACGACGATAGGTATTGGCACGCGCATTCATCCAGCTGCCAAATACTGCCCCGATCGCCCCCCAAAGCTGCTCACGCGGATCCTGCGGGAAGGGTTCACCCAGTTCGGTTTTGACTTTCTTTTTAAAGGCCTCGACGACTTCGGCCCAGTCATCTGCCGCCATCTCGGTATCAAGGGTAACGCCCTTGTCTTCCTTGATGGTCTCAAGAATGTCTTCAAAGTGATAGTGATCAACACCAAGGACCACATCGCCATACATCTGAATGAAACGGCGGTAACTGTCATAGGCAAAGCGGCGGTCGCCCGATACGGATGCTAACGCTTCGACCGTTTCGTCATTCAGGCCAAGGTTCAAAACCGTATCCATCATGCCAGGCATGGAAGCCCGGGCACCGGAACGCACTGATACAAGAAGGGGATCTTTGGCATCGCCGAATGCGCGACCAACCAATTTTTCAACGGCTGCCAGCGCGCTTTCGACTTCAGAGTTCAAACCATCTGGGTAAGCACGGTCATTGTCGTAAAATGCCGTGCAGACTTCGGTTGTAATGGTAAAGCCAGGCGGGACCGGAAGTCCGAGATTGCTCATCTCGGCAAGGTTGGCCCCCTTCCCGCCCAGAAGTTCACGCATATCCGAACGGCCCTCGGCGCTACCGCCACCGAAACCGTAAACCCATTTGGTCATCTTGCCTTTTCCTCATCTGGTCACGGCCGTTTGGGCCGCTCCCCAGGATGGGGAAAAGCCCCGAAACCCTGACCTATTTACGACTCGATCTTCGAGAAGTCGGCAATATCATGCAACGCAGTTCGAATTTGCGCCAACAACTTCAAGCGGTTGGCACGTTCGTCAGCATTATCGCTATTGACCGTGACTTTTTCGAAGAATGCATCGACCGGTTCACGCAACCGCGCAAATTCGGTCATTGCCGCGGCATAATCCTCGTCACGCAGAAGTGGCAAGGCCTTGTGCCGGACATCGATGAGCGCCTCATAAAGCTTGCGTTCTTCTTCCTGGCTCAGAAGATCCGCGGAAACGTCCGCGTCAAAGGACGTGCCGTCCTTTTTCTCTTCGATGCGCAGGATATTTGACGCACGCTTGTATCCGGCCATCAGGTTGACGCCGCTTTCGCCAGAGACAAAATCGGAAAGCGCTTCAACACGGGCCAACAGGCGGACAAGATCGTCCTCGCCATCTAGCGCAAATACGGCCGACACCAGATCATGGCGCACGCCCTTCTCACGCAGATGGACTTTTAGGCGGTCAGCAAAGAAGGCCAAAAGGTCTTCAACTGCTTCGTCTCTACGAATATCTGCCGGGTACTGGGAAACTGCATAGGTAAAGACGCGTCGCAGTGGCAAACGCAAACCGTTTTCCAGAACCAGACGAATAACACCCAATGCCGCACGACGCAGCGCAAACGGGTCTTTTGAACCAGTCGGCTTTTCATCGATGGTAAAGAATCCGGCGAGGGTATCGAGTTTTTCAGCCAAGGCCAAAGCAACCGAAACCGGTGCGGTCGGACACATGTCCGACGGGCCGGCTGGTGCATAATGCTCGGCAATGGCATTGGCGACTTCGGGGGCTTCGCCGTCATTCTCGGCGTAGTATTTACCCATCAGCCCCTGAAGTTCGGTGAATTCGAACACCATCTGCGACACCAGATCGGCCTTGCCGATTTCTGCTGCGCGATCAGCAAGTTTGACATCACAGCCCGTGATATCGGCTGACACTTCACGCGCAAGGCCCCGCAGGCGCAAAACACGCTCGGCCAAGGAGCCGAGTTTGGCGTGGAAGACGATGTTATCAAGTTTCGGCAGACGCGATTGCAGCGTCACTTTCCGATCCTGATCCCAGAAGAACTTGGCATCATGCAGACGGGCACGCAAAACACGCTCGTTCCCGGCGATGATCTTGGCGTTATTGTCTGCGGTCACCATGTTCGAAATCGTGATGAAACGCGCGGCCAGTTTGCCGTTCTTGTCTTCGACCACGAAATATTTCTGATGTTCACGCATGGAAGTTTCAAGAACCTCACGCGGGATATCCATGAACTGGTCATCGACCTTGCCCATCACCGGCACCGGCCATTCGACCAGACCACAGACTTCTTCCAGAAGCCCGTTGTCTTCCAGAAGCTCGAAACCTTCGGCGTTGGCGAGTTTTTTGGCCCCATCCAGAATGACCTGTTTGCGTTCTTCACGGTCAAGCATGACCTTGGCTGCACGCAGTTTTTCCTTGTAGTCAGCAGCATTGGCAACGCTGAATTCTGCCGGTGCCAAGAAGCGATGACCACTGGTCGCATCACTTGCGGTGACCGGCCCATAGGTGACCGGGATAACCTTACCATCAAACAGGCACAGGATGCGGTCAAGTTGACGCACCCAGCGGATTTTCTGATCTGCCCACCGCATGGATTTCGGCCAAGGCAGTTTATTCATTGCCTCTTCGATAATGTCCTTGATGACATCAGAAGCCGGGCGGCCTTTTTGCTCAACAATAGCAAACAGGAATGTGCCTTTGGGCATTTCGCGTTTTTCGCACTGATCAAGCGTCACGCCATTGCTCGCAAGGAAGCCATTGATGGCCTTTTCCGGTGCGTCAGCACGCGGACCACGGCGTTCTTCACGCAGATCAGGCTGCTTTTCCGGAAGACCATCAACGATCACGGTTAGGCGACGCGGAGTCACCAGTGCCTCGACGTTATCAAATGCAAGATCAGCGGCCTTCAGGCCATCTGTCACCAGTTTCGATAGGTCCTGGGCTGCACGCGCCTGCATGCGGGCCGGGATTTCTTCGGAAAACAGTTCAAGCAGCAATTCGGCCATAACTTATGCCTCCTCTTTCAAATGGCCGCGCGAGCGCAGCCATGCTTCGCAGCAGGATTTCGACATGTCACGAACACGACCTATATAGGCCGCACGTTCGGTAACGGAAATCACACCGCGCGCATCAAGGAGGTTAAACAGATGGGAGGCTTTCATCGCCTGCTCATAGGCCGGCAATGCAAGACCACGTTCGATATTCACAGCACATTCAGCCTGGGCATCCTTGAAATGCTGGAACAACATATCGGTGTTGGCGACTTCAAAGTTATAGGTCGATTGTTCCACTTCGTTTTGCAGGAACACATCGCCATAGCTGACACCCTGACCATTGTAATCAAGGTCATAGACGTTTTCGACGCCCTGAATGTACATCGCCAAACGTTCAAGACCATAGGTGAGTTCGACCGGAACCGGGTTGCATTCAAAACCACCGACCTGCTGGAAATAGGTGAACTGGGTGACTTCCATACCATCAAGCCAGACTTCCCAGCCAAGGCCCCATGCGCCCAGTGTCGGGCTTTCCCAGTCATCCTCGACAAAGCGGATGTCATGGGCCATCGGGTCAATGCCTAGATGTTTAAGCGAGCCAAGATACAATTCCTGTGAATTGCTTGGCGACGGCTTCATGATCACCTGGAACTGGTAATAATGCTGCAGACGGTTCGGGTTTTCGCCATAACGACCATCGGTCGGGCGACGGGACGGCTGAACATAAGCTGCATTCCAGCTTTCCGGCCCCAACGCGCGCAAAGTCGTCGCGGTGTGGAAGGTACCGGCACCGACTTCCAAGTCATAAGGCTGAAGGATGACACACCCCTGTTCGGCCCAATAGCTTTGCAGTCGAAGAATGATTTCCTGGAATGAAGGGGGACGTTGCGACCCGTCGAGCGCCATGGCGCGAACTCTCTATTACTGTTGTACGTAAATTTAGTGCGGCAAGCTACCGCCCTGCCCCCTTGCGGTCAAGGAGGCAAAAGCCCTGAGACACGCCGAATTTGCAACCCTTGTATCAAGCGCTTCGATCTTATGCCGCATCGCAACAACATAGATCATCAATAACAGCGGAAATTCCAAGACAAAATCGCGCCTCTTGCCCCAAAGTCTTATGCCCGGGGTTAACCACACCGCGCCACGGCGTAATGATACTAAAATGGGACGCAGGGCCGATCAGCCGTCGCAGCGGTGCGCGTTGCCTTCTGCGTGGTAAACACTGCAACTCGGGCATTTTTCCATTTCCTGCGCCACCGGCTTGGCCTGGCTTTTCTTTTGGTGGCGGGTTTGCTTTGGTTGTTCGTTGCTGGAAACCTGTTTGCCTCGGTTAAACAGCTTGAAGCCCTGCCAGACGACAACGACGACCAACGCGGTAAAGATGATTTTCGAGAAACTCAGCATTTCAGGTCCCAAAGCACGAATTTTTCTGCGGCATGCGCCACAGCCAAGACGTCCTTATATTCAAGTTCCATCCAATTAGAAACCGGGTAATGCCAAGGGTTGGCGCAACAGATTATCTGTTTGCAGCAAATAGGCCCCGTCAGCGTCATGCAAAACGATGCCACGGCGCATGGCAAGCGGCGACGCGACACCTTTGCGGGCCGAGACAATCACGCGCAATGGGGCGTCTGCGTTAGCCTTGCTCCAAATCGGATAAACGGTCATATCACCGGCGCGTCCATGTAAAAGGCCAATGATCCGGTCAAGGTGATCGGCACGATGCACCAATGTAACACGGCCCTTCTGACGCACCATCTTTAGGCAAAAATTGATCCAGCCCCGAAGGTCCGCTGTGCCCTCCTGATGGGCCTTGGCCCGGCTTTCATTGCTTGGACGCGTTCCCCCGGCATAGTAGGGCGGATTTGAAATAACCTGATCAAAGCTTTCAGCAACCAAGGGCAGGTCAGGATCATTAATATCGCCATGGACCGGCATCACCCTGCCCGCGAAATCATTTTCCATCACATTGCGACAGAACAGCGCATAAAGATCATCTTGCAACTCGACACCGGTGATCTTTGCCGCCTCAAGCCGACGGGCAACACACAGGCCCGCCGATCCCACCGCTGCCCCGACGTCGAGTATTTTCTCGTCCCGTCGCGAATGGATGGAAACCGATGCTGCCAGCAATACCGCATCAACCGCCGCCCGATATCCATCAACGGGCTGCTTCAGTGTCACCGATCCGCCCAGCAGATAGTCATGACTGATCCGCTCTTCGGGAAAATCGGGCACATCAATGCTTGCGACTGCACTTGCCATCCATCGTTCCTGATTGCCGTTTCGGGCCAAAGACTGCTTGGCGAATTTCAGGCCCCATTATCAGATGCCAATGCATCCGATGCTTCTTGGGCTGCGTTATGCGCATCAAGCTCGCGTCTGGCAATATCAAGAATGTATTTTGCCCGACTTTCCTCTTCGCCATCCACCATCAAACGCCGTGGCAAGGCACCAATCGATCCTTCGATGATACTGGCATGAAAGTCAAAGATATGGCTTGATATCCCCTCATCGGCCAGTACCGATTGCGCCCAGCTTAGTTCGATTGGATCGTTGCTGCGAAAGAGTTCGATCATCTGTTATTCCCTTTGGCTGTGGCGTTGTTCGGCATTTGATTTCATACGCGGCGAAATCCGTCCCGTGACATTATCAGTATAATGTAGGGGCTTGCGGGGGTGATTTGCAAAACTCCATTGAGAAAATGGCAAATTACCTTCTGTTTCCAGCAGGTGTGAACCGCATTTGTCCACTTGACCACAACTGCTTGGCCTATCTATGTTGAGGCCGCCTGCTGTTATTTGCAATCTTCGCCCATGCAGGCAGCGAAGATGCCATTTGAGAAGTCGGAATACAGCGTGACCAATACCGCACCGCAGACCAAGACTGAGCCAAGCCTTGATTCACTGATCGACCTTGTCGACGCAGATATGAAACGCGTCAACCAGGTGATCATCGACAACATGCACAGCGAAGTCGCCCTGATTCCGCAATTGGCCACCCACCTTGTTGCGGCCGGCGGCAAACGCATGCGCCCGATGCTGACATTGGCATCCGCACAGCTTTGTGGATATGGCGACGGCCCGGATGCCGTTGATCTTGCAGCCTGTGTCGAATTCATCCACACCGCAACGCTTCTTCATGATGATGTCGTGGATGAAAGCCTGCTGCGGCGTGGCCAGGCATCGGCCAATGCGCTGTTTGGCAACGAAGCCAGTGTACTGGTGGGTGATTTTCTGTTTGCGCGCGCCTTTGTCGTGATGGTGAAAACCGGTTCGCTGCGTGTTCTTGATATTCTTGCGCAGGCATCCGCGGTAATTGCCGAAGGCGAAGTGCTTCAGCTTTCAACAGCCAACGACATGGGCACCTCGGAAGAATCCTATCTTGAAGTCATCACGGCGAAAACCGCTGCCCTGTTTGGGGCCGCATCCCAAATCGGTGCCGTGATTGCCAATCGTTCGCCCGAAGACGAAGAAGCGCTGCGCCTTTACGGCATCTATCTTGGCACGGCCTTCCAGTTGATTGACGACGTTCTGGATTACTCCGCCCATCAGGCAACACTTGGCAAAACTGTTGGTGATGATTTCCGCGACGGCAAGGTTACCCTTCCGGTGATCATTTCCTATGCCAAGGGTGATGCCGACGAAAAAGCCTTCTGGCGTCGCTGCATGGAAGATCAGGATTTCAAGGACGGCGATCTGGACCGTGCGCAGGAATTGATCCGCAAATACAACGCACTTGATGCGTCGATGGACCGTGCCCGTGAATTTGGTCAGATGGCAATCGAGACCCTGACGTGCTTTGAAGATGGTCCGATCAAGGATGCCATGATCGAAGCCGTCGAATTTTGCATTTCACGCCCGTACTAAGAACCTGACCAACTGATATTCTCTTTGTGCATGCCGGGGTCGCGGCAGTTGACACAAAAATATCTTGCGTCGCCTGCGATAAACCATTATCACCCGGCTTCGCAGAATGACGGAGCGTAGCTCAGCCTGGTAGAGCACTGTCTTCGGGAGGCAGGGGTCGGAGGTTCGAATCCTCTCGCTCCGACCATCATTCAAAGGCCCTGAAACAGTTCGCTGTTTCGGGGCCTTTTGCGTTTCAATCCGTTTTTCCTCACGGCCCGGCAGCAACACCCGGGATGATTTCCAAACCGACATTTTTTCGTCCAAAATGGCCGGTTTATGCTTGATCCGCACCAAAAGAAGAGCTAAACCTCCGCCCACTGACGGAGCGTAGCTCAGCCTGGTAGAGCACTGTCTTCGGGAGGCAGGGGTCGGAGGTTCGAATCCTCTCGCTCCGACCATCAGTCGGGCGGTCTTTCATTGAAAGATCGCCCGTTTTATTTTCCACGCTGATTTGCACTGTTTCCAAGCTTCACGCGCTAAAATTTGGCGAGCATCCTTGCGATGTTGCGCAAACGGGCCGCCACGGCCCCCTTTTCAACATCAAGCGCAGCCGTAACGCGCGACGTATACTCGGCGATATGCTGTGCGGTCGCATCACTTGCCCTAAGTAGCTCAAACTCCCCTTGCCAAGACCATGCCCGAACGAATTTGTGGCGACTTTGATGCCCTTTATCGATCAATTGCTGCCAGACGTGCTTCTGCGCCCTTGTCGCAAATGCCAAATCTGCCTTTATCATTGGCATAATCTGTAACAGATGAAGATGGCTGTTTGCATCGGCCATCAAAGCACCAAATAAGTCCGCTTCTGAAAGTGCGTGATTAAGGCCGTAAAAATCAATCACACCACCCTGCTCAAGATGGTGTTTTAAAAGCCATGTCGCAGCCTGTTGGGCTTCTGGCACCTGCAAGGCATCAACCAGTTGGTTTGCAAAATCGGTGCTTTGGGCCTGCGCCTGATAGATATCGAGCAACAACACGGTCGATTTGCCATCCCATGACGATATTGCATGTGCAAAGTCAGCTTCCAAAACACACCTCCTAAAAATCAGCGCACACAAACATCACGCAAATTACCCCGCCACGCGCGCCATCGAATCTCCACACAAAAAATGGGGTTGATTGCACTAAATGGCGCTAAAGGGCGAAGAACATGGCCCTTTTTACTTTAACAAATAGTCGAAGATTGGGCCCCCACCAAATGCGCATTTACGTGCGCAAATCCTGCTTTCATGCCGTATTGCAAGAGATTTTTTACGCACCCGCAAAGATATTTTCTTGCGTAAACGATGAAACAAACTTGCTCATACTTGCGAAATACGCTTATGCTTCGCCCTGCAACATAAGAAACGGGGAGAAAACCGCCCAATAATAAAAGCAAAAGGCGGTGGTCGGCCTCACGTGGTATTACCAATTTCGGACTTCTTAGGGAGGAAGACGAATGACTTTTTCTAAAGTGCTTAAATCAGCAACCTGTGCTGCCGTTCTTGCTGCGGCTGCATTTACCGCAGCGCCTTCTGATGCGGATGCTCAGGAACGTGTCCGTTGGAAAATGGGCTCCACCTATCCGGGCAGCCTGACTCAACTTGGTACGCTTGGTAAACGTGTCGATGACAAGATCGACGAGGTTTCCGGTGGCAACATCAACATCAAATTCTTCGAACCGGGTGCACTTGTACCAGCCCTTGAAGTATTCGATGCCGTTTCGACCGGCTCGATTGATGCGGCATTCTCCACCCCGGGGTACTGGGCTGGTAAAGTTCCGGCACTTCAACTGTTCGGTGCAGTTCCGTTCGGCCCGCAGGCTGGTGAATATCTGGCATGGGTCAAGTTTGGCGGCGGCCAGGAAATCTTTGACGAACTTTATGCCGAGCACGGCATCAAGTCACTGTTCTGTGGCCTGATCGCACCGGAAGCTTCGGGCTGGTTCTCCAAGGAAATCAACTCGCCAGAAGACCTCAATGGCCTGAAAATGCGCTTCTTCGGTCTTGGCGCAAAGGTCATGGAAAAGCTTGGCGTTTCGACCCAGCTTCTGTCGGCTGGTGACATTTACCCGGCGCTTGAACTTGGCACCATTGATGCCACCGAATTCTCCATGCCGGCGATTGACCTGAAACTCGGCTTCCATCAGGTCGCGAAATACTATTACTTCCCAGGCTGGCATCAGCAGTCGACCCTGTTCGATCTGATGATGAACAAGGAAAAGTGGGACGCCCTTACCGATACGCAGCGGGCCCAGATCGAGTCCGTTTGTAACGACAACCTTGCATACGGTTTCGCCGAAGGTGAAGCGATCCAGTTCAGCGCTCTGAAAGAACTTCAGGAAAAAGGCGTGAACATCAAGAAATGGTCGCCTGAGATGCTGGCAACCATGCGTGGTGCCTGGGAAGAAGTAGCCACCGAACTTTCGGCAGAAGATGCCAAGTTCAAAATGGCTTACGAAAGCCTCCAGAGCTTCCGTGCAGATTACAAGATCTGGAAAGATATCGGCTATCTCGACTAATCCAACAGGTCTGAACGACTGTTAATCCAGTCGACAAAAACAAATCTCGGCAAGGCCGGGTGCCAAGTGCCCCGGCCTTGACCGCGATAAGAAGACCCGGGAGACCTTCTATGGAAGCGCTACTGAAATTTAGTGACGGCATTGATACCATCGTAACCCGCGTGGGCAAGCTTGCATCCCTGCTTGCGGTTCCGTTGATGTTCGTCATCATTTACGACGTTATCCAACGTAAATTTGGTGGTCAGGGCTCCATCAAGCTTCAGGAGCTTGAATGGCATCTGCATACCGGCCTCTTTATGTTGTGTTTTGGGTTCGCCTATATTCGCGACTCACACGTTCGTATTGAACTTATTCGTGACAACCTGCGCCCCCGCACCCGTGCCATCATTGAGATGCTCGGTGGCATCATTTGTGTTTTGCCATTCTGTGCGTTGGTGCTGTACTTCGGTTTTGACTTTGTTGCGCGATCCTTTGCCAATAACGAGGTTTCAGCCGCAACCACTGGCCTGACCCATCGCTGGATCATCAAATCGACCATTCCCATCGGCTTTGGCCTTCTCGCCATGGCGGGGCTTTCGGTTTTCCTGAAATGCTTCGTCTTTGTCTTTGGCCCGACCAACCTGCACCAGCGTGCCGGGTACTATGTCGGCACTCACCACGCAGATCTTGGCGACGTTGCCAAGCTCGACGACTAAGCCGAACGGGGATCAATCCAAATGGGTAACTTCTATATCGAAGACTGGTTTCCGCTGTTCATGTTTGCCTCGCTCGGCATGCTTGTCTTCACGGGACTTCCAGTCGCCTTCGTCATTTCCGGCATCGGGATCGGCTTTGGCTTCCTCGGCCTGGCCTATGACATTTTTTCCTTTGTTGAATTTTTCAATATCGTTTCACGTATCTGGGGTGGCATCGCCGAAAACATGGTGATGGTTGCCGTGCCGATGTTCATCTATATGGGCACGATGCTTGAGAAAAGTGGTGTTGCAGAAGATCTTCTGGAATGCCTGAACATGCTGCTGCGCAAGGTTCCTGGCGGTCTTGCATTGTCCGTGACCCTGATGGGGACCATCATGGCAGCAACCACGGGCATCATCGGCGCATCGGTTGTAATGATGACGCTTCTGGCACTGCCGGTGATGTTGCGCCGTAATTATGATCCGTCACTTGCCACAGGGACAATTGCCGCATCCGGGACCTTGGGCATTTTGATTCCGCCGTCGATTATGCTGGTTCTGATGTCCGATCTTTTGTCGGTGTCGGTTGGCAACCTGTTCTTGGCCGCCATCATTCCCGGCCTCATTCTGGCCAGCCTTTATACCGTCTATATCTTTGTACGGTGTCAGCTAAATCCGTCACTTGCACCGCCGCTTCCGGAAGGTGAAGCGGTTCACGGCAAAGACCTCGCAATGATGGTGGTGCGCAGCTTCCTGCCGCCGGTCTTCCTCATTGTTCTGGTGCTGGGCTCGATCTTTGCAGGCTTTGCCACACCAACCGAGGCCGCAGGTGTTGGTGCCGTTGGCGCGACCTTCCTTGCATTGGTCAAGGGGCGCCTCAAATGGCCGGTTCTCAAGGATGTTTGCGAACGCTCCGCCCTTACCGGTGCGATGCTGTTCTTCCTGTTTGCTGGTGCGACGGTATTTTCCTATGTGTTCCGTTCGCTGGGCGGTGACGACCTAGTGATCGACCTTGTCGAAAGTGCCGGGCTGGGATCATGGGGCATTCTGCTTCTGTTGATGCTGATTGTCTTTATCCTTGGCTTCTTCTTTGACTGGGTTGAAATCACGCTGATCGTTCTGCCGATCTTTGCACCGGTCATTGCCCAACTTGATTTCGGTCATCACCTTGATATCGGTGGCCTTGAAGCAACCGAGGCACAGGTCCTGACCTGGTTTGCAGTCCTTGTTGCGGTGAACCTGCAAACAAGCTTCTTAACGCCACCCTTTGGCTTTGCGCTATTCTATCTCAAAGGCGTGGCACCGAAATCCATTTCGATCCAGCAGATCTACAAGGGCATCATTCCCTTCGTTCTCCTGCAGGTTGTTGGCTTGATCTTGGTGATGTATTTCCCGGAACTGGCACTTTGGATGCCCAACACAATCCTCGAATAGAACTGGGCACATAACACGTAAAAAAGGCGCTGTTTACACGACAGCGCCTTTTTTCTTGCCTAATCGAAGGCAAAAAATAAAACCGCCCGGATCAAGGATCGGGCGGCTGCTTTAACAAGTACCGTTCAGGGCATAGACCTAATGATGCATCGCCCGTTCGCCCGGCAACTGCAACATCCGGCCCATCAAATAGTCGACGTCATCGGAGTCAAATTCGACACCAAGGTCACCGTATTGGGTCAGAACCCGTTCGATCATCCGGCGTGAATAGCGTTCCTTGTCGTGCTCTTCCCCATCAAAGGAAGTTTCACGCGCAACTTCAATCGCCGCACGAACGCCCGGGAAGAAGTGCTCGGGCAAGCCGGCCTTGTTATAGATCGCTTCCAGACCAAATGGTCCGCTATCGTGAATAAGAATGCGAGTATTGATCAAGGATACCCCCGCACGGCGCGCTAGGGCTGCTTCAAAGAAGGAAACATCCCCCATGCAAAGCGCACGCAGGATCAACCCGCTTGTCAGTCGGTTGTTGCTATGAAGGTGCTCGACCAGAAGTTCAACATCGCGATCTTCAACCCCATCACCAAGCAGCCCGATGGTCGCGCTTTCCTGTGATTGGGTCATCACCGCATTAACGATGCCTTCGGGGATGTGCCCGCGGGAAATCAGCTGTGAGCGCATCCGTTCAGAAACCAGTGTCACCATGCGTTCGGCAATGGTGATCGGCAAATGATTGCGTTCGATCATCGGTTTCTGGATGCGTTCATTATCACCGAAATCATCAACAACTTTTTGCAGCGAGACTTCGCTGATCTCTGCCCCCTGGTTGGACATCAGATCGACCATCACGTCTTCATGGCCAATATCAACCAGTGTTGCAGAAACGACCTCGGACACATGGGCGCGCGATGCAATGGCACGCTGCTTTTCAACGCTGTCTGCGTTATCACCAATAATATCGACAAGATCGTCGTCATTCAGAACTTCGGAGAATTCCAGAACCGGCAGCGCAACCTCATCCACGTCACGCGCAAGTGTTGCGGCCACGTCGTGGGGAACCAAAGGTGTCTGGGCAAGGTTTTTGGCAAGTGCCTTGCGAACGCGAACTTCCGCGTCACGGATCATCAGGCGAAAGATGTCTTCAGCCAGAACACGTTCACTGTCTGTCAGGGTTTCTGTCGTGAACTCGCGACTGATCTTTTCTGCGGTATCAGAACGATTTTGGCCCGACGGGTCCTGAACCAGCTTGCTCAGATCTTCTTTGGTGATACGTGGCAATAGATATCTCCTGGCACGCTACTGATATGGCTGCCAAATAACTGACCAAGACTATACTTTTGCCAGCGTATCGACAAACATATTTTCCTTAGTTGGGGCACAAGGTCCTGATTTTCAACCGCCCGGTGGTTTTACAAGCAATACGAAAGTCTGCAAAGCCCCGTTTATGCCCTTAACGAATTGATTTTTAATATCCGAACAACCAAGTTCCGCGAACAGCGTATAAATTACCATCAACGACATCGCCATATACAAACAAGCGCCAAAACCAGTTGCAAGAATTGACTAAACGCAAATCATCCATCCCGACACTATGATAAATCTGATCATCCGATGTCAGAATTTGATGGGTCGGCGTAACGCCCAACACCAGAACGCTTGATGCGTAATTCCTCTGCATACCCCGCATGCGTCAGGAAACGGCATCATCCCGACCAACGACAAGATCGAACAAGAGAGAGGCCCCATAATGACGTTTTCACGCAAATTGGTTCTTGCTGCCAGTACCCTCGTCATCCTGTCTGCGACACCGGCACTGGCAGGTGATGCTGCAAAAGGCGAAAAGCTTTTCAAGCGGTGTGCGGCCTGTCACAGCCTGGATGCAGGCGTAAACAAGGTCGGACCGAGCCTTGCCAATTCCGTTGGTCGCGAATGCGGTACAGTTGATGGTTACAAATACGGGCGCGGTTATCAGGCTGCATGTGAAAATGGATTTATTGCAGATGAAGCATTCCTGACCGACTACCTCAAGGACCCGTCAGCGAAACTCAGTGAGATCGCCGGTTCCAAGCAGCGCTCCAAAATGACCTTCAAGCTGCGCAAGGATTCCGACATCGCCGACATCATCGCCTTCCTGCAGACCCAATAGGTCCGCAGAAATCCCATATACACGAAATGGCCGGGGCAAACTGCCGCCGGCCATTTTTGTCGTTTTCAACAGTTGAAATCCGGTGTCATTCACCCATGCAACTAAGCAGCCGCGCGTCGGCGCACCAGTTCTTCGCCAATTGCACGCACCTGTTCTGGGGCCGCGACGTCGATCGTTGATGTGACTTCAAGTTCACGGTCTTCATAAACGTCACGATCCGGATGTTTGGTCGACCAGTCAGCAACAGCAACATCGCGTTCGCGGATCAGTTTTTCAATCTGTGGACGGAATAGGACCATCATTCCGGACACCCAGCGATTAACCGGCCAGGATGGCTGAGCGTGATCGATCACAAAACCATCCAACATGCGCAAAACATCTTCCGCATCATACCAAACCTCGCCAGTGACCCAGCGGTTGGTCGTAAACAAACGCTGACAGAACCCGAACTCATCCATCGAAAAGGCAATCAGATGTGAAAGTGCATCATTCGGCCCTTCGGGATATTCAAACCCGTCGATCTGTTTGGGCGCACAATTTTGCGGCATCCCGCGCGGGCGCATGAATGTATGGAAATGGCCATGTTCATCCCATTGGCGACGTTCTTCCTTGGGATGGGCATGGTAATAGAATTGGGCATGTGACTGGCGATCATAAACATCGCCTTCCGGGTAATGGGTCCATTCGTAAAACGTACCCGAAACCTTGATCAGTTCTCCGACGATATTGTCGCCTGTGGCTGTCAGTACGCGATGGCATTCCATCACATCGCGCCCCGCTGCCAGCATCTTTTCCAATTGGGGTGTCGGGATCGCCGTCAAATCAAGTGTATTCTCAGTCATACCTGCACCAACATCTTTGAACTCCGCTCCAGCTCTGTACAACAGAATAGAACGGCCTATTGCCGATCACGCCAATGAACCCCGTTCAAGAGTTAGTGATTTCAGCCCGGTTTGCAACATTCTTCATCCGGTTCCAAGGACAGAGCCCCTCAAAACAGCCCGCTGCCAATCGAAATAGATGGTCTTGATAACCAAGGACCTGCTCGCGCAGCGAGCTAGCGCGCCCGCATCACGCGGAACCCGATCAAAATATGCTTCAGGAACTCCGGGCGGCCATGACGTGCGGCAGGTCGACAAACACCACAGCCACGATCGTCCCACGACCCGCCCTTGACGATACGATAGCCTGCCTGAGAGGACGAAGACGTCCATTCAAACACCTGCCCTACCCCGTCATAAAGTCCATATGGCCCCGCCTCAAACCGGCCAACCGGTGTGGTATCAAACGGTCCGCTGTCAGCACTGTTCAGGCGATCCGGGTCAAAGATGTTTCCCCAAGGATAAAACGTACCGTCCGGACCACGCGTGGCCTTTTCCCAGGACAGCTCATCGGGCAGTTGCCAATTGTCGCCGGTCTTTTCACTTAGCCATTGGGCATAGGCATTGGCATCCTGCCATGACACCAGAACAACCGGATGGTCACCGCGCCCGCGTGGTGGCTTTTGGTTTCGCCACAGGTACGGCTCGATTGTTTCATAGCTGTATATCAGCCCCTGACGATCCCATTCCTCGTTGCTTATGCTTGGGGCAGGATGATCTGTCTCAGTAATGAATGCTGCATATTGCGCATTCGTGATGGGCGTCTTGGCGATATCGAAGTCCAAAAGATGCACACGCCATTTTTCGGCTTCAATATCATACCAGCGATTTCGGCGACTAATATCATGACCATAGACCTGTTCATCGATCTGATAGGCATATTGCCGTTCAACAGAATCGGATCCCTGCCAAAACCAGCCGGACGGAATGTCAACCATCTCGGGAATCTCGCTGCCCGCAGCCTGTGCATGGGGAATTCCCGGTAATGTCACAAGACATGCAAAAGCAATGGCTTTCCAATTGCCCGCGATGCTAACCCCGACTTTCATAAACCATTCCATCCTGATGAGAGATTGATCTCACGCTTTATTCAGGCAGTCCGACATGACCGGACACTTTGAATTCCTGCCTCCAAGATGCGAAAGTTTTCCCCCATTTTCAATCGGTTTGACACATGTTTCTATATTTTTGTGACATGCATAATGCAAAACACCCCTGTTCACGACATTGGAATAAAACGGGTTTTGCACACGCCGGAGTCACAGAACAGTGAAACCATGTGACGCCGCCTGAACGTCGAATTGGATCATAGTGCCTTCTCCAACGGGCGTTACCCCGCCCGGCTATAAACGACCGGACCTTCAGAGAGGTAAAAATGACCAAACGATCAACGACGTTCGCACATAAAGCATTGATTCCCGCCCTTGCTGTCGGCACCAGCCTTGCGATCGCAACCCCAATGGCAATGGCTGCCCCGCTTCCGACGCCGACTGCCGAAGTCGCCGCATGTTCGCCCTGCAACCCTTGCGCCGCAAATCCATGTGCCGCAAACCCTTGTGCGGCCAATCCGTGTGCGGCGAAAAAAGTCGTCAATCCCTGCAACCCTTGCAGCCCATGTGCCGCAAACCCGTGTGCGGCGAACAATCCCTGCGCAGCCAATCCTTGCGCGGCCAACCCGTGTGCGGCGAACTAACGATCACGACCGCTGCAATAGCAACGGGGGCGATGCTTTTGCATCGCCCCCGTTTTAATGTCTCAAATGTTTCGAAAACAGTCGCGAGCTAGTCTCGGACGACCATCACTGAACAGTCAGCATGGCGCACGACACGCGCAGCATTCGGACCAAGCAGATAATCCTTGAGTTCCGGACGATGCGCGCCGATCACGATCAGATCGCAATTGGTTTTCTTGGCCATCTTCAGGATCACCTCATAAACCGTGCCTTGCCCCACAATGTGCTGCACCTTGATATCCGAGGGAATATGCTTGGATACAAATTCGTGCAAACGTTCGTTATAGGCATCAAGAACCTTGGTTTCGTAGCCCTTCGGAAAGAATTGGCCGACCATCGACATCCCAACCGTGGGAACCACGGTTAAGACATGCAGCCGCGCCCCGAAGCTTTGTGCCTGCTTGATCGCAACCGGGACTGCCTTCTTCCAGGAAGACTCATGATCAAGATCGACTGTAACCAGAATATCCTTATACATGTTCAATCTCCCCATCAGGCCGTTACAGTTGCGTCGTCATGACGCTTGCGGCGGCGTTGAAGTACAATGATCCCGCCCAGCAACAGGAAGGCCGGAATATAGAACACTTCCTTGGCCGGACGGTCAGCTTCAACCTTGACCGCCGTGATTTCAAAATCGAAATCAAGACCAGCTTTCTCGGCCGGGCCGGCAAAGACCAGATCATCAATGTAAATACGGCCATCCTCATCACGAATGCCAATACCCGCATTATACAGGCGATCCTCACCCGACCCTGCAGGACCAAGAGGCAGCATCACGGATTTGGAAACTTCATCGCCTTCGATGCTGATGCCTTCAACATCCAGCAGAATGCTGGAATTCGCAGGCATATTGGCTGCATCCTCGACAATGGTTGTTGCCGGTAGGTTTTCATAAGGCGGCGCGATCATATCAAGCCAGAATCCCGGCCGGAACAAAGTGAACGCAATCAACAGCAATGCGGCGCTTTCCCAAAGCTTGGAACGGGCAAAGAAATACCCCTGCGTTGCTGCGGCAAAGACCAGCATCGCAATTGTCGAAACCACCACGACAACCACCACATCCAACGGATGATCCAATCCAATCATCAGAAGCTGTGTATTGAACAGGAACAGGAACGGCAGAACTGCGGTACGCATCGAATAGAAGAAGGCAACCACACCTGTTTTCATCGGATCGGCCCCCGAAACTGCCGCAGCAGCAAAGGATGCCAGTCCGACCGGCGGTGTCACATCGGCCATGATGCCGAAGTAAAACACAAACAGGTGAACCGCGATCAACGGCACAATCAGGCCGTTTGCCGCACCAAGTTCAACAATCACCGGTGCCATCAGGCTTGAAACCACGATATAATTTGCCGTGGTCGGAAGCCCCATGCCCAGGATCAGGCTGATGATCGCGGTAAAGATCAGGATCAGCATCAGATTGCCGCCCGAAATCAACTCGACGAATTCGACCATCACCTGACCGATACCGGTCAGCGAAACCGTCCCGACGATGATACCCGCGGCAGCAGTAGCAACACCGATACCGATCATGTTACGGGCACCGGTGGCAAAACCGTCAATCACATCGATCACGCCAAGCTTCAGGTCATTTGCCACATTGTGGCTTTTACGGAAGATGCCCTTGGCAGCATGCTGGGTCAGCATGATGAAGATCATCAAGACAGTTGCCCAGAAGGCCGAAAGCCCCGGTGATTTCAACTCGATCATCAGGAACCAGACCAGAACCACGACCGGCAGCAGATAATGCAAACCGGCTTTGGCTGTTTGACCCAAAGGCGGCAATTCGACGACCGGCTGATTGGGATCATCCATTTCAAGGTCCGGATATTTCGCCGCGTAATACAAACCGGCAAGGTAAATCACCGCACATTCAAGCGCGACAATCCAACCGACCGCATCACCAAAGAATTGTTTCTGGAAGACGATGGCGTAATAAACCACGCCCGACAGAACAACCAGCGACAACACAAACAGCAACGAACGGATCAGGGTCTGCCCCAAGGTCGAGGTAACCCGTTTAGGCAGGCCTTTCATGTTCGCCTTAAGGGCTTCAAGGTGAACAATGTAAATCAGCGCAATATAGGAAATCGTCGCTGGCAGGAAGGCGTGCTTGATAACTTCAGGATACGGAATACCAACGTATTCCACCATCAGGAAGGCAGCAGCCCCCATGACCGGCGGCATGATTTGCCCGTTAACCGAAGATGCGACTTCCACCGCACCGGCCTTTTCACCAGGGAAACCGACACGCTTCATCAATGGGATTGTAAATGTACCGGTGGTGACCACGTTTGCGATAGATGAACCGGAAATAAGCCCGGTCATCGCTGATGACAAAACGGCCGCCTTTGCCGGACCACCGCGCATGTGACCAAGGGCTGCAAAAGCAACTTTGATAAAGTAGTTGCCTGCCCCGGCTTTATCGAGGAGCGATCCAAACAGAACGAACAGGAAGACAAAGCTGGTTGAAACGCCAAGCGCGATACCAAACACGCCTTCTGTCGTGATCCATTGGTGCGACATCGCCTTTGAGAAGCTGGCACCGCTCCATTGCAGAACGTCAGGAACCCAGGCTGCATTACCAAAAAAGACGTAACACAAGAAGATCATCGCAACGATCATTAAGGGCGGACCAAGCGCACGGCGGGTCGCCTCAAGAAGCATCACAAGACCGACACCCGCGGCAACCAGATCGGCCGTAATCGGCAGGCCCGGACGGTCAGACAAGTCACGATAGAAGATGTAAATATAGGCCGCACAAAAGGCGCCGATTGCCGCAAACACCCAGTCCAGAATCGGAATGTAGCTTCGCGGCGAATTCTTGAAGGCCGGATAGGCCATGAATGCGAGGAAAAGAGCAAACGCCAGATGAATCGACCGGGCTTCGGTCGAATTCAGCACGCCAAAATTAAAGATAAATGGCAATGGCGAGGCCAGCCAAAGCTGGAACAGTGACCATGAAACCGCAAGCCACAATAATAGTTTTGCTGTCAAACCGCTTGGTTGACGCGCCCCTGTATCATTTTCCGCAATCAGATCCTGTAAACCCTGATCGACGGACGCATTTCCCGAATTTTTATCGTCAGTCATCACAAACTCCCGGTCAGTACGAAAGTCATTTGAACTGGTAGCCCAGAAACAAAAAACCTCCGTCGACACACACCCGGTCGCCCACGGAGCACTCAAATACCTGTTTAAAGGTATTATCGTTATTCAATTTTTTTGTGTACCCGTTGGGCGCAAGAAGAAAACGGAGGGCAATTTTGCCCTCCGCTTGCAAGCTGAATTACATCAGGCCTGCTTCTTTGTAGTACTGAGCAGCACCGTCATGAAGCGGAGCCGACAGACCGTCCTTGATCATTTCTTCTTTCTTCAGGACGCCAAATGCCGGATGCAGCTTTTTGAAGTCATCGAAGTTTTCGAAGACAGCTTTGACAACATTGTAAACGATGTCCGCATCGGTATTGGTCGAAGACACAAAGGTCGCGCCAACACCAAAGGTGGTGACATCATCAGGGTTGCCACGATACATGCCACCCGGGATGGTTGCCGCACGGTAATACGGGTTGTCAGCAATCAGGCCGTCAATCGCCGGACCAGCAACTTCCACCAGAACCGAATCACAGGCAGTGGTTGCTTCCTGGATCGAACCGGACGGGTGACCAACGGTGTAGATCATAGCGTCGATCTTGTTGTCACACAGTGCCTGGGACTGCTCAGCCGGCTTCAGTTCGGAAGCAAGCGAGAAGTCATCAAGGGTCCAGCCTTTGGCAGCAAGAACGATGTCCATCGTGCCGCGCTGCCCCGAACCCGGGTTACCGATGTTCACGCGTTTGCCTTTGAGGTCGTCAAAGGTTTTGATGCCGGCATCTGCACGGGCAACAACAGTGAACGGCTCCGGGTGAACGGAGAATACAGCGCGCAGGTCTTCAAATTTGCCCTGGTCTTCGAACTTCGAAGTACCGTTATAGGCATGGTACTGCCAGTCAGACTGGGCAACACCCATGTCCAGTTCGCCAGTACGAATGGTGTTAATGTTGTAGACCGAACCACCAGTGGATTCGACCGAGCAACGAATGCCGTGCTCTTTACGGTCCTTGTTTACCAGACGGCAGATTGCACCACCCGTCGGATAATAAACGCCCGTAACGCCACCGGTACCGATGGTGATGAAACGGTTTTCCTGTGCCGAAGCCTGACCGGCAAACAGCGAGGCGCCTGCAATTGCAGCCACTGCACCCGCTACAGCAATTAGTTTTTTCATTAGGATTAGCTCCCTTTACACCCTAGTTATTAGGCACCCCCTGATCATTTGCGAACAGAGGGGTTAACTGGAAACATCAGAAAATTCAGATGTTTCAACGAGCGGGATTATACTGATCGGTATCCCGAAATAAAAGCGTATAACCCCGAAACCTCCTGATAATATTCAGTATTTTGCATATTTTTTGGTTGATTCTGACAACATCCTACCACATGGGTTGCATGATCTTCCTGGCTTGTTCACCCGTGGCGATTTTTCGCCCCATCAAGAACGCTCCATCATGGGTCTGAGTAATGAGCTCAGCATTATGCGAAGCGGGCGATCCGTCAACCCTAAGGTGATTATTCTCAAATCCGATCCGCGCATGACCGCCCAACCCGGCCCCGGTCAGAATGCAGGCATTTTCAAACGCACCGAAGGCGCACAACATCCATTCCGAGATATAAATACTCTTGCCAAGAAAGGGCAGCAGGTCGGCGGGTCGGGAAATCTGACCGGCAGTGTAGCGCCCTAGAACGAACAGGACCGGGAACTTTTCTCCGGGCAGAACGCCGATTTCAACCAAGTGATTGAAACGATCAACGTCGTCAGGCGAATACAAAATGAACTGCGGCAAGATCGCCGCTTCGCGCATGAAGGCAAAGAATGATTTCAAGGCATTGAGGTCTACGTCGAGTGGCGCCATTTCGCGGATGGCAATTGAAACAGCGTCCGGCACCAGATCACGGATCATGGTCATCTGGTCTTCGACACTAAACATGCCGACTGCTTCTGAAGTTACCTGCAACAGCATATCCGGCCCGACGGCGGCTTCGACCTCGCTTAGCATTTCGCGATAGCGCCCGACATCAAGACTGTGCCTCTGATCATCGTCGCGCACATGCAGATGCATCATGCTGGCACCGGCCGCTTTGCATTTTGCTGCAGTCTCGGCCACTTCACGGGGCGTAATCGGAATATTTGGCTGTTCTGTTTTGGTTTTGCGTGCACCATTTGGGGCCGATGCAATCAGAAACGGGGGGTGTTCAAGCGTCATTGCGCAATCCCTTCGGCCTCAAAGACATCATCCAGTGCATTGGCAAACAGATCAACGATCTTGGCAATATCGTCGTCCGTCACGATAAAGGCGGGTGCAAACAGAACATGATCGCCGCGCACACCGTCAATCGTGCCGCCCATCGGATAAGCCATCAAACCACGGGCAAAAGCCGCCTTTTTGATTTTCGCGTTGATTTTAAGAGCCGGGTCAAACGGCTCTTTGGTTTCGCGGTTCGCCACCAGCTCCACCCCCCGGAAAAGTCCACGCCCGCGAATATCACCCACAAACGGGTGCTGCCCCAGCCTTGCCTGTAGCCCATCAACAAGGTTTTCCCCTTGTTTGACCACATTGGCCAAAAGGTTGCGGTCCCTGATCGCACGCTGGGTCGCGAGTGCAGCTGCACAGGCTGTCGCATGTCCCTGATAGGTATGGCCGTGCTGGAAAAAGCCCGATCCATTTGCAATGGCGTCATTGACTTTTTTCGATACCAAGACTGCACCAATCGGCTGATACCCCGCCCCAAGCCCCTTGGCGATGGTTTGCAAGTCGCCCGAAATGCCTTCCTGCTCAATCGCATGCAAAGTCCCGGTTCGCCCCATGCCACACATGACCTCATCAAGGATCAGCAGCACACCATATTGATCACATATCTCGCGAATGCGTTTGAAGTATCCCGGCACCGGGGCAAGGGCACCTGCCGTTGCACCGACTACCGGCTCGGCAACAAAGGCGGCAACATTGCCTGCGCCGAGTTCAAGAATGGCAGCTTCCAGTTCATTGGCCACGCGCAGGCCGTATTCTTCGGCAGTTTCATCGCTTCGTTGATCGCGATAGGGATAGACAGGGGAAATGTGGCTTGCCGTAATCAGCAGTGGTTCAAACTGTTTGCGCCGCCACATATTCCCGCCAACCGACAGGGCACCAAGCGTATTGCCGTGATAGGACTGACGGCGGGCAATGACGTATTTACGGTCCGGTTCGCCGATTTCCAGAAAATACTGACGCGCCATCTTAAGGGCAGCTTCGATCGCCTCCGACCCGCCGGACACAAAATAGACCTTATCAATGCCATCTGGTGCGGTTGCGACCAGTTCGTCTGCCAGTTCTTCCATCGCATCGGACGAGAAAAAGCCAGAATGCGCATAGGCAACTTGATCAATCTGGGCATGCATCGCCGCCCGGACATCCGGATCAGAATGCCCCAAACAGGACACCGCTGCACCACCACAGGCATCAAGGTAACTTTTGCCATTCTGGTCAAAGATATAGATGCCCTCGCCCTTAATCGCCCGCGGGGGGATAGCAGTACTGGTACGGTGCAGGACGTGCGTACCTGCATTTGGGACAGTCGCTGTGCTTGACGCCTTGGTCATGGTCAGGAATTCCGTGTGGGGCTTTTTTCTTCGAGATATGTATCGAAGCGTGCCAGTTGTTCTTCTGCAGCGGCAATCCGCTGCAGCGTCTTTTCGCCGCCACGTGCGACCAGCAGGGCAACGAGTGCCTGCATAACAGACAAGGCGGCCGTAAAGCTTTGGAAAAAGGATTGCGATGTGTCGCGAACCACCAGTTTCGCCATGGCATCAAGCGCAATCGGTGACACATCAGAATCACTGATGGCGATAACCGGGCAATTCTGACTGCGCGCGAAATCAACCGCGCGAACGGTATCACGGATATAGGGTCTGGCCCCAAGTGCGATCAGAACGTCACGTCGGCCAATGCCACGCAACTCATCGCCAAATGCGCCAGAATGACCATCGACCAAAACACCATTGTCGCAAAACAGACGATAGGCATAGGCAAATTGATAAGCCGCCGGATAAGCAGCCCCTCGCCCGACGATGAAGACGTGCCGCGCATTTTCAACCGCCTTGCAGGCAGAGATCATCTGGGCAACAACTTCGGGGCTGAAAGCAGCGCTGATATTGTCAATCTCTGTGCGGGCGATGCTTTCAAGGAGATGCTCATCCCGGTTTGCATCGTTTTCAGTTCGCTGGGTTTCACGCGCACGCTGGGCGTAACTTGCTGGCTGATCAAGCAACCGGTTCTGATAATGCCCTCGAAATTCCTGCCAGGTATCGACACCAATAGCAGTCATAAGGCGCGTTATCGTGCTTGGCGGCACACCTGCCGCCCGGGCCACAGCACGCATCGAGCGCAAGGCCACGTCACTTGGATGATCGAGAATATAACGCGCGGCCTTTTGCATCTGCGGACTAAGCTTGGCGTAGTCCGTGATCAGTTTTTCACGAAGATCAGAATGCACACCCATCAAGCCGCCACCGTTATCCAGAAGTGATTATCAATTACGACACAGATCAAGGAAGATCGCAACATACGTTTTAAATTTAAAACAAGTGAAACATTTGTTTCAGTCTTTTGTTTCATATCTAAGGGTCAGGCTTGGGCCATGGCCGCTAAAAATCATGGACTTATTAGAAAAAACTGCAAAAATAAGCAGGTTCGAATATGAAGCTCTAACGTTTCATGTCAGAGACAAAAATGTGCCTCTTGGTGGAATGCCCGGCACCGAATCGGTGGATGGCGAATGGAAACAAAGATCATTGATTCCCTGAAGCAAGCGCAGGCGGGGATTGCGCTTTTTGATGCTGACGAACAGATTGTCTTTGCCAATCCCGCTTGGGAACAATTGATCTCTGGTGTCTCTGAAGAAGACCTGATCTTCAATGAAACAGAACTCCCCGATGGCGGCATGATTTCGGTTTGCTTTGTCAAACCACAGACACCGCAGGCAAAGCAGCACGATCTTGGTGATTCTGCGAACACCCCCAAGACCGGTACCGTGATCATTGCTGATGACAGCGAAAGCAACCGCATGGTCGCCCGGCGCATTCTTCAGGCCGAAGGGTATGGCATTGTCGAGGCAAGCAACGGCCAAACCGTTCTGAATATGCTTAAACGCGGTGTGACTGCTGATCTGATCCTGATGGATGTTGAGATGCCCGATATGGACGGGCTGCATACCACGCGCCGTATCCGCCATATGAATGGCCCGGTTTCGCGCACCCCGATTATTGCCCTTTCAGCGCATCAGTCGCGGGACTGGAACATCATCGCCCGACAATCGGGCGTGGATGACTTCATCAACAAACCGATCCAGCGGCAAAAACTGATTGATACGATGGAAGAACTGATCACCCGACGGCCGGGTGTATCAGATGGCGCCCCTGACACCCCCACGGCCCCGAAACGCAGAAAAAGTGCGCGAATCGGGCGACCACACCGACCAGAATCCCTGACAGGCCCTGTTCTTGATGTTCGCATTCTTGAACAACTTTACACCGATGCCGGAGATGAGGGGGCAGGATGTGGCATTGAAATTTTTATCAATGAAACGGAAACCCGCCTGGTCAAAATCGACAAGGCCCTGTCCGAAGATGATCTGACAACGGTCCGCAATGAAGTCCATGCGCTTAAAAGCACATCGGGTACCTTTGGTCTGCGCCAACTCTCGGAACTGTGTGAAACCACACAAACCGTATTTGAAGACAACAATCCTGATGAAAATCGCCTGCTGTCTCTGTCCCGTCAGGTTGTCCAGTTGGCCCCCACTGCGCTGACGGCACTCAACCTGTATCGGCGATCACGCGATATCGGCAGTGCCCCTCACGCTTGACCGTCCATTGCGGCTAAAAACCCCATCGTCACATTCCTTATCCAGTCCCAGCCATACTTGCCAGACCATCAACGCCCAGACTGTCAAAGCCATATCCAGATCATGGCCGGAAACAGCACGCCGCCAATAACCGGCCTTAACGTTACGTGACGCTGGGATGTCCTTAAAAACGACATCAAGGATGCGATCCTCATCGCCCCACAGATAATTGGCTACTCCTGACACCCAGTCTGCCACTGGCGGATTAAACCCGATTTTGCGGTTGTGCGCATGACCGGGCGGAAGATATGGCGCGATGGCGTTGCGCCATATTGTTTTTGCTCCGTTCTTCAGGTGCGCATGAGGTGAAATCAACGCCGCTTCTCGCACAACTTCATGTGCCAACAGCGGCAATCGATATTCGACACCAAAAGCCATGCCACAGCGATCCGACATCAAAAGCTGATTGCCGGGCAAGATCACATCGCGATCAAATGCCATCATAGCCCCTTGCAAACCAATGCTGTCGTCGCTGCCATATGCGGTCAGAGATAATTTGTTTGTAAGTTCCGGAATGGCACACCGGTTGTTCCAGTATGCGAATGCATGGTCCACCTCCCCGCATCCACCAGACAGGAACCTTTTCATCCCCCGGTGGTTTGTGTGCGGTACCCACTCGGCTAAGCATTGCCTGAGCGGTGCCGGGACATATCGCCAATAGTTTTCAAACAGCTGCCCAGCCCGATAGCGTGGATAACCGCCAAACAACTCATCCCCGCCATCTCCCGACAAACATACCCTGACATGCGCACTCACCGCTTTGGCAAGCCGCCGCATCAAAACAATCGACGGATTGGCAAAGGGGGCACCGACACTGCGCAAGGAATGGCAAAGTTCATCGTGAATTTCTGCAGGTGTTCGCGGCGCTGGAACAACATGCAGCTTCTGCCCAAAATGATCGCACAGCTTTTGTGCTGCATCTGTTTCATCAATGGCAGGATCATCAAACCCCATCACAAATGCTGCCGGAAGTTGATCCCCCCGTTCGCGGGCCAGATCACATGCCAAGGCAAAAACACCGGCACTATCCACCCCGCCAGAGACCAAACATCCAACCCCGCAATCCGCATCCATTGCATCTGCAACCGATTGCCGAACAGCTTGCAACAACGCATTGGCCGATGCCTTTTGTTCCTGCCCATCTTGCCGCACTTTTGCAGGATGGCGGATTTGGTCACCGGTGATTTTACCGCCTTGCCAACATAACACCTTACCTGGCGTCATAAGCGTCACCCCCTCAACGCCAGTTTGGGGGGCAGGGACAAACAGATGCGCCAGGTAATCTGCCTTGATGGCATCATCGCGTTTAAGCGTTTGAATTTCAGATAGCGCAGCCATCTCGGAGGCAAAGGCAATATGCCCGTTTGGTCGCGACATGACATAAAGTGGTTTGATGCCAAGAGGATCACGGGCAAGCCACAAACAGGATTCTTCATCATCCCAAAAAGCCAACGCATATTGCCCGGACAAATCCTTCAGTACTTTGGCAACATCCCCACCACGGCGCACCACACACGCAAGCAAGTGCAAGACAAGCTCCGCATCACTGTCGGTCGTAACCGTCAGGCCATTTTGCCGCGCCTTGGCAATTTGGTGCCGGTGTCCGGCGATATAGCCATTAAAGACCAACACAAAACGCCCATCCGTTGTCGCCAAAGGTTGGTTTGCGCTTTCACTGGGGTCTGTTGTCGCAAGACGTGCGCAGCCAAGGGTGACCCCATCATCAGGGGCTGCCCAAACACCTGTCCCGTCAGGCCCGCGATGGACAAGCTGATGCAACATTGGGGCGACAGCAATTTGATCATCTGGTTCTGTTGCGCCCGCAATGCCACACATGATTTTCAGCCACCATCTTAGATGTCATTTGGTTTTGAGGACGCTGTGTCATGATCAGCAACCACCAAACGTGCCTGGAGGTCGCGCAAGACATAAAGGCGCAGCGCACTCGACAGGTTGCCGTCACGTTCCGAATCAATTTCGACAACCAGTTCGGCCAACGTCATCTCGCGTCGCTCTGCGATGGCAAGCAGTTCTTCCCAAAACGCATCTTCAAGCGAGAAACTGGTACGGTGGCCGGCGATTGTAACGGATCTTTTACGAACGGCATCTTCCATTGGTGTTAAGGGTCCAAACTCATTTACTTGATCGACCCGGTCTCCCGGTTTTGTGCGGATATGCAGAACAAAATCTGCAGGATGCCCACAATCTTTCAAGATTTTGCGACGACATAGGCCTGCAAATCCGGTGGATCCACGGGACAATTGATATGAGAAAAAGCCTCTGTGTCAAACCCCTTGACGGGGGCCCATCAAGGCCTGCGGGCCTTTCCTTGCCTTTTCTCTCATATCAGTTGCCGGATCGGTTATGTGAATGAGCTTGGACACTAAGCCTTTAACTTCAGCGCAAAAACGACCATGATTTCAAAAGCTTTCCGTCATGATAGGGCATCTATATGAAATTCATACATCTTTCCGACCTTCATATTCTCGCCAGAAACGATGTTTCACGCTATCCCGATGCGACGGCAACGTTGCGCAAGGTGATTGACGAAGTGAACACCTATCACGCGGATGCTGAAATCTGCATCATCACCGGCGACATCACCCATCATGGCAAAGCTGATCAGTATGAACAGGCGGTCGATATTCTGTCTGACCTTGTCATTCCTTATCTGATCATTCCAGGCAATCATGATGTGCGTGAAGCGTTTCGCGATGCCTTTCCAACCACCGAAACCGACGCCAATGGCTTTGTCAATTTCGGGCAAACATTTGATGGCGTGCGCTTTGTCATGATGGACAGCATCGTGCCCGGCCATCATCACGGAACATTATGCGAGAAACGCCTTGATTGGCTGCGCGATGAATTGACCTCGTATAAGGAAACACCGACATTCCTGTTTATGCACCATCCGCCGTTTGAAATGGGCTTACCGTTCATGGATACCATCCGGCTTGATGTCGAAGACGAACTGGGCGAGATCATCTCTGCCAACCCACAGATCAAGCACCTGTTCTTTGGTCATCTGCATCGACCGGCAACGGGCACATGGCTTGGCGTACCATTTGTTCTGGGCAATAGCACCCAGTCCGGAGAGCCGCTTGATTTCCGTCACGAAAAGGAACAAGAGCTTGAAGACCCCAACCCGCTTGGACCAGGCTATGGCATTGCCTTTTGCGATACCAAGGGTGGGCTTCGGTATCACTTCAACTTCGTGAAGTTTGATATGTAAACGGGTCAGACCGTTTGCGCGGCATAATCCCATTCATCACGGACCAAGGCATCTTCTTCCTGCCGGGAATAACGCACCTGAAGCACTGAAAATGCCGCGTCATCAAGCAATTGCGACAACGCCCAGACAGCAGTTCCCCGAACAACCGGGCTTTTGTCGCCAAGCAGCACCTCGATGCGTGTCGCAAGGTGTGGTGCCCCACTATTACCGGCCGCGATCAGCACATTGCGCAGGAACTTTGCCCGCCCGATCCGCTTGATCGGTGATCCGGTAAAGAAAGCCCGGAATTCCGCATCATCCAGTTCGAGGAAATCGGCCAACCTTGGCGCTGTCAATTCAGCACGCGGGATAAAGGCCAGTTCCTCAGTGCGGCTGGCGAACTTGTTCCACGGACAGACCGATAAACAATCGTCACAGCCATAAATGCGATTGCCCATGGGTTTACGAAATTCGTGGGGAATAAGCCCGTCATGTTCGATTGTCAGGTAACTGATGCATTTGCGTGCATCAAGTTTATAGGGTTCGGGAAACGCATCCGTCGGACAAGCCGACAGACATTTCGAGCACGACCCGCAATGGTCTATTTCCGGGGCTGCCTCGGTCAGCTTCAGGGTCGTAAAAACCTCGCCCAGAAACAGCCAACTGCCAAATTCACGGGACACAAGGTTGGTGTGTTTTCCCTGCCAACCAACACCAGATGCCTGCCCCAACGGTTTTTCCAGTACCGGGGCGGTATCGACAAACACCTTTACCTGTTCTGCCCCGCCAGATTGTTCAACAATCCATCGGGCCAACTGTTTCAGACGCTTCTTGATCAGGTCGTGATAATCCCTGTTTTTGGCATAGACCGAGATCATTGCCCTGTCGGGATGATCAAGTAACGCCATCGGGTTTTCTGCCGGGCCATAATTGCTGCCCAGAACAATCACCGACTTGACATCAGGCCACAGCATTTCGGGATCACGGCGGCGCGGCAGACGTTCGGGATCATTCATCCACGCCATTGATCCGTATTCACCACCGGCAACAAATTCATCAAGCCGTTTTTGGTTGCGCGGATCAATTTTCGGGCGCGCCACACCACAGACATCAAAGCCGATTTCACGGGCTTTGGCCTGAAGCATCTCAAACGTGATTGCATCTGGCGTTTTGGCTGTCATGGCACTGATCAGGCTTGTTTGCGTTTTCTGCCGTTCTCTCTGGTGCCTTATATAGTTTTCCGTCCAAAACGCAAAAGGCCGCAGCATGATGCTGCGGCCTTCGCACTAAAAATGTTTGCAACCTGACTACCAGTTGTAGGTCAGATTGGCGACGACACGTCGACCATCCCCTGCGAAGCAATACGAACGCGACGTTACACAGTTCGATACGTATTCCTTGTCAAACAGGTTGGTCGCATTGACACCCAGCGCGACGTTTTCGTTCACACGATAGCGCATGCCCAGATCAACCAACGTAAACCCGTCGACTTCGTAGTCGTTTGAGTTCGTTGCGAAATACGCCCCCGTGTACCGGACACCCGACCCGATGGAGAGCCCGTCAAGTGCACCACGGGTAAAGTCATAATTCAGCCAAGCAGACGCCGTGTGTTTAGGCGAACTCAGCAATTCATTGCCCGTATTACCGTCATTGTCTTTGGTGATCTGCGTATCGGTGAATGCATATGCAACGGATGCATTCCAATGATCAAGAAACGAAAACTTGCCCGACAACTCAACACCAAGCGATTTCGCCTCACCTGTCTGAACCTTTGCGCTGCCGCCATCATCGGGGTCATCGGTCGTCACGTTTTCCTTGATGATATGATATGCAGACGCGGTAAACAGTGCATCCATCCCATGGGGCTTGTATTTGACCCCCACTTCATATTGCGTGTCCTCTTCGGGTTCAAACGGATTGCCATCTGCATCCGATCCCGATACCGGAGAGAAGCCCTCGGAATAGCTGACATAAGGTGCAAGCCCGTTGTCAAAGACGTAGCTCAGACCAGTGCGGCCGGTGAATGCATCGTCGTTCTGCTCAAGCGTGCTGCCGTCTGCATATTCAGTTTTACTATCAACCTTGGAAAAACGCCCCCCCAGGTTAACAACCCAGTGATCACCGATATTCAATTGATCTTGCGCATACAGGGCATACTGGTACGTACGCTGTTCGTAGTTTTCAGACGAGCTATAAGTCGGGTTATAGGTTGACGGTGTGTTGACCGGATTATTGACGTTCAACGAAGTTGCACCGGTATCGTAACCGTATTTGTAGTCATTGATTTCATATTCACCATCAACGCCCAAAAGCAGGGTGTGGTCGACGTCACCGGTCGAGAACAAAGCTTCAAACTGGTTATCAACGACAAAACCGCCGATCTCGTTATCCCCTTCACTGATGTAACGAGACATTGTTGATCCGGTCAAACCGGTCGGGAACAAGCCGATTTCGTAACTGTCGATATAGGTATAGCGCGCGTTCTGGCGGAACGACCAAGTATCATTGATACGGTGCTCAAACTCACTCCCGAAGGAAACCTGATCACGGGTAAATTCTTCCAGATCAGGGTCACCAGTCAGGAAGTCATAGAAATTGCCATTGAGATCGACATAGCGATAGGTCACCCACCGGTCTTCATGCATGTATTCTGCAAGAAGTGTCAGTTTCGTATCATCATTGATCTGCGCTGTCAGGGACGGGGCAAAATACACGCGATCATTGTCCGGGTCTTCGCCATTGGCAAATGAATATTCACTGGTTGCATTCTTTACGACACCAACAGCGCGGAACAGCAAACTGTCATCCGCATTTGCAGAACCACCGATGTCAAATGCGCCTTGGAAATGCTCCCACTCGCCTGCTTCAACACGAATTTCCTGCTTTTGCTCAGCTGTCGGGCGCTTGGAAATACGGTCGACCAGGCCGCCCGCTTCGCTTTGACCATAAAGGCTGGAGCTTGGACCTTTCACAACGTCCACACGTTCAAGCCCGTATGGCTCTGTCGCATATACCGCAAATCCCGAAGATGTCGTGCGAAGGCCATCACGGAAATCACCGTTATCATAATTGGTGAAACCACGCATGGTCACACGGTCGTGCCCACGTGGGTCTGTACCGTAAATATCACCCAGAACGCCTGGCGTGTAACGCAGGGCATCTGTCACAGTCTGCACACCACGGTCGTCCATTTCATCACGGGTAACGACACTTACTGTTTGTGATGTTTCCAGAACCGATGATGCGGTTTTCGTACCCGCCGTAGAGTATGACGCAACATAACCATCCACAGGTCCGGTTGCTGCATCACGTATGCTTCTTGCTTCAACCCGGATGGGGTCAAGTACGTCTTCACCATCGACAGACAGCTTTTCAATCGTGACAGTGCCGCCGTCGGTATAGCGCCATGTAAAGCCCGAACCGCTGAGCAAGGTGGTCAGCGCGGCATCAACGGCCATTTCCCCCTGCAATGCCGGCGCATCAAGGTCACTCAGGCCTTGTGACGGGAAGAACAGCTTGAGGTCGGCCTGGTCAGCCAGAGTTGTCAGGGCACGGTCAAGACTCTGTGCCGGAATGTCGAGTATCACGACGCTCGATTGGGCCACCTCGGTTTGGTTTTTTGCCTGTTCGGCAAGGCTGGCGGCTTCTACCTGCCAAGGGCTTAACAGCGCAGACCCGGAGATCAATGTGGTTGCAACAAGTCGGCGCATCCAAAGGCTGCGCAATTCCCCGTGATAACGATCAAACGGCTGTTTGCTTACCGTTTTCATCATCGTATTTACTGAATTCATCATAAGGCCTTCTGGTTAATTTCCCCTGCTGCAAATGATATTAAGAAACACAATCATTCGCTTTTGACCTTAAGACGATCTCAATGAACGAGACTTGCACCCGTTTTTTCATTTTTTTTGGATTTTGTGGCTAACCCGCTGGAATGCCGTATTTTACGAACTAGTAGATCACCGTCAACAACGGCAGCTTAACGACGCCGGCACCGGTTGTTTGTTCAATTGATTGCAACAAATCATCAAGTGCAGCCGTTTCAAAAACACCGGTGACTTTCATATCGCGCAGCACATCCCGGGCGATAACAATCCGTCCTGACGTGTGGCGTTGTGCTTCATCAATGACATCCCCCAGCGGGCGACTGTTAAAGATCAGTTTGCCGCGCTGCCAACTGCCATAGCCGCCAAGGTCGGCATCAACATTCAGTTCGGGCGCCTGCCCGTTCTGATAGATCGCTTGTTCGCCCGCAGACAATCGAAGGGCAGAACCATCCCCGTTCCGCACCTCAACAATGCCTTCCTGGACTGTGACCTTTGCGCAGTCATCCTTGATGCGTACGCCATACATTGTGCCAACCGCCATTGCCTGCCCATCAAGCGCTGAGACGATGAAGGGATGGTCTACATCCTTGGCAACGTCAAAAATCACTTCGCCGGAGGTCATGGTTACCTCGCGAACATCACCGGAAAAATCGATCGAAAATGCCGATGCGGTATTCATATGCGCCACCGATCCGTCTGGCAGGTGGACGGTCTGATACTGTCCGGTCTCTGTGGTGAAATCTGCGTTCCAACGCGCCCACATACCGCTTTCCCGCACTCCGCCGATGATCATCATTAACAGCACGGCACAGGCGACCAATCCAGATACCATCGGCCGTCGCCGGACCAATCCCCCCCAAAAGCTTGTGGGTTGGCGCGTTCGGCGCGGAGAAACTGCACTGGTGGTGCGGCTTGGTTTTGCCGCCGAGTTCAGCCAATCGCGTTGCCGGGCGGTTGCCGTTTCACCAACAGCACCAAGCAGGGCTTCAGCATCACGGGCTGCACGCTCATGCGCATCACTTTGTGCCCGCCAGACAACAAATTCCCGATGTGCGACCAAATCAGCATCACCAGAATGCAGGTACACAAGATGATCAATGGCCTGATCGCTAAGCGCGGTCAGTTCATCGTCATAGCCATGCAATACTTGCGGCTTATGTGCTGTCGCACCCGACGTCACAATTCCTGTTCCCGATCCTGTGTCGTTCCCGATAAACGACGTTCCCTACTTATGAGACGAACCAGTCGGGCAAATAATGCCAGTTTTTTTGACATTATTTTTCGCCCCCCGTCAAAAGCGCGCTACGACAATGCTTTAAGGCGCGGCCGATATACTTGGCAACCATGCTACTCGAAACGCCAAGCTTTTGAGAAATTTCAGCATGAGAAAGCCCATCAACCCGAAACAACAAAAGGGCAGCACGCGGTTTATCAGGCAATTCAGCCAGCGCCCGATCAAGCAACACGATCTGTTCGCGCGACAGATAAATGTTTTCCGGTCCCGGTTTCGGATCACTGATGTCAGCAACACCTTCGTCGGTTTCATGATGGGCGAATTTGCGACGATCACTTCGGATTTGATCAATCGCAAGGTTCCCGGCCACCCGATAAATATATGCCCTTGGATTTTCGATCTGGTCTTCGGTTTCCGGGGTTTTGGCCAGCCGCAAATACGTGTCCTGAACAACATCTGCCGCACGTTCGGAATCACCATTTAGCTTCCGGGTTAAAAACCGCAGAAGCTGTTCATAGTTTTCCTGAAAACTTGCCATAAGAATTGATGCGCCTTGACGCGCCATCGGCATTTCCAACCAAACCAAACACATAGCACCGACAGCCCCGCTACCGATCCCCTTCCATTAACAGGAATGCCTGACAATAACAATGCGAATAATTATCACTTGCCCTGTATGTGAAATGCCCAGTTGCCAAAAGAAAAGGCTGCCTGCGTTACAGACAGCCTTTTAAGAGTTGCATCAACTGCGCCTGGGATCAGGCTCTAACCACGCCCGCGATATGGTGCGACACCCTGTTCGGGGATCCAGACCCCCTCTGGCGCAGTGCCGGTCTGATAAAACACATCAATCGGTATGCCGCCACGCGGATACCAGTACCCACCAATGCGCAGCCATTTCGGATCAAGCGTCTCGACAATGCGTTTGGCAACCTTGATCGTGCAGTCTTCATGGAAAGACCCGTGATTGCGAAACGAGGTCAGGAAAAGCTTCAACGACTTGCTTTCCACCAGCCAGTCACCCGGCACATAGTCAATCACTAGATGGGCAAAATCCGGCTGTCCGGTCATCGGGCAAAGCGATGTAAATTCCGGTGCGACAAACCGCACACAATAATCGGTTCCGGCCTGCGGATTTTCGACACGCTCAAGAACCGCTTCATCCGGAGATGCCGGTTGTGCCGTGTCACTGCCCAGCATGGTCAGATTGTCGTAAATGGTCTGATCGGCCATAATCAGTTTCCTTAATCTTCGATGATCGGCACGGGATCAATATCCCCGCCTTCCTGTCCGGCATGAAAATCACGCGCGAAGGCCTCCATACGGCCTTCGGAAATGGCGCCCCGCATATCGCGCATCAAATCCTGATAATAGGCAAGATTATGCCAGGTCAGTAGCATTGCACCGAGCATTTCACCCGATTTGATCAGGTGATGCAGATAGGCACGCGAATATTTTGTACATGCCGGGCATCCGCACTGATTATCCAGCGGACGATCATCATCACGATGACGACCATTTTTTAAATTCAAGGTCCCATGATGGGTAAAGGCCTGTGCATTACGGCCCGACCGGGTTGGCAAAACGCAATCAAACTGGTCAATCCCACGCATCACAGCACCGACAAGGTCAGAGGGCTTACCAACCCCCATCAGATAGCGCGGCTTGTTGGCAGGCAACATATCAACACAGAAATCAAGTGTTTCAAACATGATCTGCTGGCCTTCGCCAACCGCAAGCCCGCCAACCGAATGTCCGGGAAGATCAAGTTCAGCCAGCTTTTCGGAACTTTCACGGCGCAGGTGTTCAAACGTGCTGCCTTGCTGAATACCATAAAGCGCATAGCCCTCCCGTTCGACAAACGCATCCTTGGAACGCTTTGCCCACCGCATGGACATGCGCATGCTTTCGGCGGCCCGCTGTTCGGTCGCAGGAAACGGCGTGCACTCATCAAACGCCATGGTAATGGTCGACCCCAGCAGATGTTGAATTTCCATCGACCGTTCCGGTGTCAGGTTGAACTTGCGGCCATCAATATGGCTTTTGAAGGTCACGCCATCTTCGGTGATCTTGCGAAGCTTTGCCAGCGACATCACCTGATACCCGCCACTGTCAGTCAGGATCGGTTTGTCCCAGTTCATGAATTTATGCAGACCACCAAGACGGGCGATACGTTCAGCACCCGGACGCAGCATCAGATGATACGTGTTACCCAGCAATATCTGCGCCCCCGTGTCGGCGACGTTTTCAGGCAACATGCCCTTTACCGTCGCAGCGGTCCCCACCGGCATAAAGGTTGGCGTATCAATCACGCCATGGGCTGTGTGAATGCGCCCCAAACGGGCCTTGCCATCTTGGGCAAGCAGTTCATAGCGAAATTCGGTCATGTCAGATTATGTCCGTGCATCAATTTTGTTGGCGCATTCAAGCAGGCTGCAATCGCCATAGGAATAAAAACGATATTCGTTGTCGATCGCGTGACCATAGGCGGCCTTCATCCGTTCAAACCCGGCAAAGGCCGAAACCAGCATAAACAGTGTCGAACGCGGCAAGTGGAAGTTCGTCAGCAACATATCCACTGCGCGAAACTTGTAACCCGGCGTGATGAAGATATCGGTTTCTGCCTCGAACGGTTCAACCACTCCATCTTCACGCGCTGCACTTTCAAGCAAACGCAGCGATGTCGTGCCAACAGCGACCACGCGCCCGCCCTTGTCACGGGTTTCGTTGATCAGATCAGCGATTTCCTTGCTGATAGATCCCCATTCGGCGTGCATTTTGTGGTCTTCGGTGTCATCGACCTTGACTGGCAGGAACGTGCCCGCGCCAACATGTAGCGTGATCGTGCGGCGATTGATCCCGCGTGCATCCAGATTGGCAAGAAGCTCCGGGGTGAAATGCAGTCCTGCTGTCGGGGCCGCGACCGCGCCGTCCTTTTGCGCAAAGATGGTCTGATAATCGGACTTGTCCTGATCATCACCGCCCGCTTCGCGTCGGATATAGGGCGGCAGTGGCATGACGCCGTACTTTTCAAGTGCAGCAATCAGGTCTGCACCGGATTTGTTAAAGCGCAGGGTCACCTCGCCGCCGTCCTTCTTATCAAGAACCTCGGCTTCGAATTCTTCGTTGACCTTGAAGATTTCCCCGATACGCAATTTCTTGGCCGGTTTGGCAAAGGCCACCCATGTGCCAAGGCCTTCCTGTTTATGCAGGGTGACCTCAACCTTGGCCTCACCGCGCTTGCCAAACAGGCGGGCCGGGATCACACGCGTATCATTGGAAATCAGCAAATCACCTGGACGCAGAATATCGGGCAATTCACGCACGATGCGATCATGGAGCTCGTTGGCAACGGACAGATCAAGCATACGCGCCGCGTCACGCGGGTTGGCCGGATGTTCGGCAATGCGTTCACGCGGCAATTCAAAATCGAACAGATCGACTTTCATGGATCGGGTCTATTCCGGGTCAATTAAAAAACAAATGAAGGGGCGTCTTATGCGCCCCTTCGTCATAAATCACAAGTCGGCGCGCGGCATATCAGCTCTGTGCCGGTTCCGCATTCAGACGCGGGGTAATTACCGTCATCAACAGACGGAACGGCGCAAGACAGGTCAGTGCCATGATGACCTTTGCGGCAAAATCACCCATCGCCCACGTATCCCACGGCAAACCGGTACCAACAAAGGCAATGGAGAAGAACAATGCAGTATCAACAGCCGACCCGATCCCCGATGACACAAGTGGCGCTTTCCACCAGGTCGCCTGACGCAGTTTGTCGAAAATCGTGACATCAAGCATCTGGGCAATCAGAAATGCCGAACCCGATGCGATGGCAATACGCGTATCGGCAACGATCAGCGACAAAACAACCGCCAGCGCAAAACCCGCCAGCACCACAACGCGTGCTGCCGCTGCACCACGGGCACGGTTGGTCAAGTCGGTCACAAGAAATGCTACCGGATAGGTAAAGGCCCCATAAGTCAGCCAGTCTGCCAGAACACCCGGAAGCGGATACTCAACCAGAATGTTTGATGCAACGACGGTCGCCGCCATGGCGAGAATGCCGAAAATGATCGCTTTCATCTTCTTGTCCTTCAACAAGGGGAACCCACGCATAACAAATCTCGCGGCCCACCTTGACTGGGCGACGATTCCGACCGGGTTCTGTTCAACTTTGGTTGCCGGGTGTCTAAGCCCAAGCGACATGACGGTCAAGGAAAAACGGCGACCAGGAAAACCCTGATCGCCGCTGCAGATCGCTGCAAGCCGCCCCGGGGAAAATGGGGCGCCGTGCCGCGAAACTATATTCTTTTGCGATTACAGCATGATACCGCGAATGGTGAAGAACAGAAGCGCACCAAGAAATGCACCTGCAGGCACTGTCACCACCCACGCCGTTGCAATCGTTACCGCATAGCGACGGCGCACAAGAAGGCGCTTGCGCAGTTTGCGTTCTGCTTTTTCGGCTTCGTTTGAGTCGATCTGACGCAGCGCTTCGATATGGGCATTCGCCTGATCGTCGGCAGGCTGATCAACCAGCATCGGCGGAGCAGCAACATTGCGACGACGGTGCGACAGGCTTTCGCGCAGGAAACCAACCCCAAACACTGCCCCCACCGCGATGTGGGTCGAACTGACCGGCAGACCAAGGGCCGATGCAATGATCACGGTAATTGCGGCCGACAATGCCACGGTATAGGCACGGATCGGATCAAGTTTGGTGATCTTTGACCCGACGGTCTTGATCAGTTTCGGACCAAACAGGATCAAGCCCGCCGAAATACCCAGCGCACCAATCACCAAGACCCAGATCGGGATCGGCGCAGAGGTTACAATCTGACCGCTATCAATGCCTGAAACAATGGCGGCCAGCGGACCAATCGCATTGGCGACGTCGTTCGAGCCATGCGCAAACGACAAAAGCGCTGCCGAAATCACCAGCGGAACGCGGAACAGAGATGCAATTTCCTTACGACGCCCCGACATGGTGGCAGATGCCTTAATGACCGCCTTGCGCATCGGAACAAGCGTCAGGAAGAAGGCAGCAACACCAATCGCCATCACGACCGAAATGTCGGCTTTCCAAACCTTCTTGACCCCCTTCATCATCAGGTAGACCGAAAAGACAGACACCATCAGGGCCACCAGAACCGGCACCCATTTGCGTGCGGCAGAGATACGGTCTTCCTGATACAGCACCCGGAATTTAATAAATGCAAGGAACGCGGCGGCAATCAATCCACCCAGCACCGGGGAAATCACCCAACTTGCGGCAATAGTGCCCATGGTTGGCCAGTTAACCGCACCAATGCCAACGGCCGCCATACCGGCCCCCATCACTCCACCAACGATGGAGTGGGTCGTTGACACCGGCGCGCCAAACCATGTCGCAAGATTAAGCCACAGGGCCGCTGCCAGAAGCGCTGCCATCATCGCCCAGACAAATGTCTGGGCATCTGGCATGGCCGTTGGGTCAATGATGCCCTTTTTGATGGTTCCGACAACGTCGCCACCGGCGATAATCGCACCCGCAGCTTCACAGATGGCGGCAATTAAAATCGCGCCAGTCATGGTCAACGCCCGTGACCCCACTGCCGGGCCCACGTTGTTTGCAACGTCGTTCGCACCGATATTCAGCGCCATGTAACCACCGATCACTGCAGCAGCGATCAGGAAGCCACTTTGCGGCAAGCCCCCCAAGTGGAAGGCGACGAATGCACTGCAGGCCAGCAGGAACACAAGAGCAAGGCCAAGCTTTGCACTGATCGAGGCGGTTTCACCCAACCCCGCATCCATGCGCTTCTGCCACCTGAGATCTTTATCCAGAGCAGTTTTTTTAACCGACATGATCAACCGTTACCACCAAAGGGAATCGACGCGCGGATCATGTCGAAGCCCGAGCGCTTTGTTAAGGTTTTTTTGCGTTTATGTGACAGTGATTACCCAATGCCCTGATCATAAAGAAAAAACGGCCCCACACAGTGGAGCCGTTTTGTCAGATCAGCCGGTATAAAACCTTAGGATCAAAACCTAATGCACGTTACCGACCAAATTGGTTCAAAAGACCTTTTAGTACGCCTTTGGCCGCATCTTCTGGCGAACCACTCGAAGACCCGTCACTGGATCCGCTTCCGCCAAGTGCCTTGTCGAGGATGTTATCAAGAATCTTGACTGCAACCTTATCCATCCGGCCCGTGATCACTGGATCATTAATCTTGCCTTTGGCAAAGACACTAAAGGGTGGCAGCTCTTCGATCTTTTCGGAAAAATCAAAATCGGCCTGCGTATCCATCACCCAGCGCGGCAGATCAAGGGTTGCGTCTGCATCTGCCGTACCAACACGTGAAACGGCTTCGACACGGGTGGTCTTGGCAATTCCATTGGTCACGTCCATGTCAGCCTCAAGCGACTGAAGCAGATCATTGTTGCCAACCCCTTCAACCACCATCGCCTGCGGTCCTTGGCGCAGCAGCGCCTGAATGTTCAAGCTCGGGTCAACAGACCGGTTGCTTGCGTTGCTAAAGCGAACCTCGCTTAACGCCAGGTTCGCCGTACCGTTCAAAGCCGAAACCAACCGACGGGATGTATTGCCCGCAGCCGTCACATCGAAATCAAGCGTCGCCCCACCAAGGATCGTGTCATTGGCAACCTTGATCGGCGTCAGTTTTTCAATCCGTGCTTCATCAAGACTTCCCTTAAGGGCAAGTTGCGGCACATCGCTGTTGCGTGCGTCAAACGTACCGTTGATGCCAAGATCACCGTCCCCAAGAAGGCCAGTAAGGTTCGAGATCGTCAGAAGACCATCAACCAGTGTCGCCTTGAGATCGGGCGACACAAGGCTGTAGGCATCAAAATCAAGCTGATCAAGTGCAATGGCGATATCGGCATCAATGGATCGCAGGGCCGACACATCAATCACCGTATCATCCCACGGCGTTCCGTCGCGGGCATCAACACGTGCAGCCTGGATCGTTTTTGGCAGATTAAACGCCGCCTTTCTTGGCCCGCTACCATTGTTGGGCATCAGGCTGGCGCGCTCCGATGCCGGTAGGAACGGATCGACGGTTAAATTACCGCCCGAAAACGAAATCGACACCTTGGGCTGTGACTGTGAGCCATCAAAATCAACGGAACCTGCGGTTTCAAACGCTCCAACCACAAGCTTCAAACCATTCACGGCAACATTTTGCGCATTCCCCTGCACATCGCCTGAAACGGCCAAACGGCCAAGATTTCCAGATGGCGTATAGGTCGGAGCAAGAAGTTCCAATGCCCGGTTCAAACTGGATGCCTGCAGGGCAAGTTTGCCATTAAGGCCCGGATTGGCGCCCAGCATTTCAGAAACCACACCATCAAGGGCAAGCTGCAAAACCGGGTTGGAAACATCCAGATCCACGCTCGGCCCGGTAACCGGCCCATTCAGGCCCAAGTTTGCCTGAACACTTTTATAGTTGCCTGCCGGTGCTGGCAGGGTAATGCCCGTCAGCTTCGCCAACGGCTGCAGTGTTTTGGCTGTTACACGCACAGCCAACCCGTCAAATGCCGGGACATCCGCCGCACCGTTAAAGACACCTTTGGCACTGGCGGCAAGACCCGCCGCATCTGCAATCGCAAAGTTGTTCAGTGTGATATTGGCACCATTAATGCTGCCATCAATGGCAATGCCGCGTACGGCCACGCCCGATGAAATGACTTCATCTGCCGCCAGACGGTAGTTTGCAGCCAAACCGTCAAGCGGTGCCAAGGCATCCTTGATCACCTTGACCATATCTTGACCTACCGCCTGCTTGCCGCCATCGCCAGACGATGCATCACCAGTGGAGGAAGATGAAGATGCGTTATCCTCAGCAGACGTCGTCGTAACCGTAACATCCGCACCCGGTGTTGCCGCGATATACTGATCAAGATTGATCTTATCAAGTTTCAGACCAATACCCAGTGCCGGCAGACCAGCGCCACTCAGGTTCGCGACCACGGCACCACGAATGGCAGTGTCATCAAAACGCAGATCAAGGTCGGAAATATTCAATTGTTCCGGCGTTCCCTTAATCCCACCTGTCAGCGAAAACCGGCGCAGACGATCCGCCCGGATGCCATCGATATCCACACCAAGCCAGCGAACGACCGCGCGAATGTTTTCTGACGCAACTTCATAGCTAAGCGCGGCACTAAGCTCAGGTTTATCACCCGAAATACTACCAAAGATCGCAACGTCTGTACCACCTGGCAAGCCTGCCGATACTTCGTTAAGTGTGACCTTGCTGTTGGAAATCGCCGCATTCACCCGCGCATTATGTACCGGCGTCTGGTTATAGATCAGTGTTTCGACTTCAAAATCGATCGATGCTGTCAAATCGGCCGGGATGACTGGTGCATCTGCGGATGCACTTTTCTTGACCGAGCTTTGCGACGGAATTGACTGAGCTTGACTTTGATCTTCGCTCGAAGCGGCAGCGCCATCTTCAGCACCGTTGGCCGAACTTGGTGCGGCTGTTTCGCCCATATCTGCCAGAACCAGAATGCTATCAAGGTCCAGCTGGTTAAAGCGAAGCGCAACATCCGCACTCAGACTGGGTTCCTGATCAATGGCGATGGCACCTGAACCACGTGTCTCGCCAAACCGGATCGAAAGATCGTTCAGGGTAACCGATTTGGCATTCGCTGTAATATGACCGCCCAAATCAAGCGGATTGGCTGCAATATCGGGAATATCAGCATTGTCACCGGCAATGCGCAGAGCTGCTTCACGCAGGTCCTCGAATTCGCCATCAATCTCGCCGTCAAATCCCGGATTGTCGGTAGAAAGATCAACACGCCCCGCAACGGTTAAACCACCGTCAACTTCATCAATGCCGAGTTTCACACTGATCGGGAACGGTGACGTTTGACTGATCTGCCCGACATTAAAGCCAAATGTCATCGGGATCCCGCGATAAAAAACATACCCTTCGCCTTCCATCGGGCCATTCAAGGTTGTCGCCGACACACCCAGGGTCAGGCCTTCGATCCGTTCTTCGGATCCCGGCGTGCGATAGATGATGGTCGCATTTTCGATTTCGAGACGGTCAACCTGAATGGTGTCTGCGATATCGCTGCCACCACTTTCCTGTGTCTCGGTCCCTTCGCCTTCTGGAGCTGTCGCCTCGGACGTTGTGTCTTGCGCCGAACCCGGCGTGCTGATCGTACCGGCATCCGGGCCGGAACGTGCCGCCTGATTAGGATCAAACACCAGATTGTTGCGGCCATCTTCAAAAGTCTCTATGGCAATGACCGGGTCAACCAGATTGACTTCCTTGACCTGAACATTCCCCGTCAGAAGCGGCATCAAGGCCACAGAAACATGGACCTCACCGATTGAGACCATATCTGCGTCCTGCGCACCTGCAACGTTGCCCAAGCGGACATCCGACATGGAAAGCGACGGCGACGGGATCAGCGACATCGACAAGTCCCCCCGAAGCGCCAGTTCCCGTCCGGTGGCGTCACGCACCGCCTGACTGATTTGTGCCTTGTAACCATTCCAGTCAATCAACGACGGAATAATCAGCAGCGCGGCAATAAGAACCACGAAAAGTGCACCGATTGCGGCAAGGATTTTTTTCAACAGTCAGGCTCCGTATTTCACGGGGTCATCCTGCCAAAAGGCAGGGCCCCACAAAGATTTGATTTTATGGTCGAAAGCATAAGGCTCGTGGTGGCTCTCGCAATAGAAAATAGCCAAAGATTGTAGCAAATTTCAGGCGAGGCCCCCTTGCCTTTCTGTGTCGGAATTCTGCGCACGGCTACAAATGATAAACCTAGGGTCAGGACCTAATGTGTGTTGATGCCAGCTGTGGATCAACCATCTCCTTGAATTCCCCATTGTTTTGAAGACCTAAAAACAATGCCGGAAGGCACAGAAAGTAAACCCGGAAAATGCCTCTGCGGCCACCATACCATCAGAATAATTGGTTTAAAATCAATTAGATGATGGAAAACAGTTCCTATAATGATACATTTTGCAGAACAATAAATTCAATCCTGACTTTCATTCCAACCGAATGACATTGTGCGCAATCGCGACAGGGAGGATTAAAATGAACGACACCACAATTGAAACGCCGGACAACACTGTCGAACCCGGTCAGAATGGTATCGTCATACGCACGATTACAACCGACCAATCCGGGGCTTGGCTTCAAGCCGGGTGGCGCGATTTCAAACGCACTCCTGCCATTGGCCTTGCCTATGGGGCGTTTTGCGTGCTGGCAGGCTGGTTGATGGTGCTTAGTATTTTCCGCACCGGACAACCTTATCTGACCTTGCCGCTTGCCGCGGGTTTCATGTTGCTGGCCCCACTGATTGCGGTTGGCCTTTATGAAACCAGCCGCCGTCTTGAGATGGGGGAAAATGTAACCCTGTGGCACAGCCTGAACGGTTTTCGACGCAATCCGGGCCAAATTGGCGCAATTGGTGTTGTTCTGATGCTGTTCTTCCTTGCATGGACGCGCATTGCAATGTTGCTGTTTGCGCTGTTTTACAACGGCACGGTACCATCGCTTGATGTGTTGGTCTGGGAAACATTCTTTTCGCGAGATGCGATTACCTTTCTGATCACCGGCAGCATCATCGGCGGCGGATTGGCGGTGATTGTGTTTGCAATATCGGTGGTATCCATCCCCCTACTTGTTGATCGCGACGTAGATGTAATTACTGCTGTGATCATAAGTGTTTCAGCATTCCGCAAAAACTGGAAGGTCCTGATAGGCTGGGCAGCCGTGATCGCCATCCTGTCAGCCTGCGGCATGGTGCCTGCCTTGTTTGGGCTTGCGATTACCACGCCACTTTTGGGTTATTCCAGTTGGCATGCCTATCGCGAGATCATTGACGTCAGTCAGGCGGATGTCGCAAGACTGCGCCGTCAGGTTCCCTGATCCATCATATAATATGAATTTTTAAAGAACGCTGCCCTTTCCGGGCGGCGTTCTTGTCTTTTCCCGTTATTCTCATCGCCACCGGGAACAAATGGTGAAATCCGGAGTTTTATCTGTGGCGCGGTTCACCTGCACCAACAGTAAAACCGATGTTTTGTCGCCTCCCTACAATGATTTCTGGTAAGCCTGCCACAAATTGTCCAAAATCTGCCGTCAACAGGGATTATCCCTGCAACCATTTGTCGACACGAGAAAACATAAATGCAGAACGCCCGTGCCTTTCGCCATGCTGTTGCAATTTCCACGTCACTGTTTGCCATTATGGCTGGCATGCATGAAGCCCGTGCGCAAACCAACACCGCGAGCGGACCGCAATCCACCAGAACGCCCGATGACAAATGGGGCGTTTCGCTGTCTGTCGAGAACGACCTGTTCACACCAACCAACAGCGACCAACATTATACCAACGGCGTGCGACTTGCCTTTATCTCGCCCGAAGATGACGCCCCGGCAACCTTTCTGAATGTTGCCAGACAGATCCCGTTTTTTGCATCAGAGGGCCGCATTCGCACCAGCTATTCGCTTGGCCAGACAATGTATACGCCCGACGACATCACCATTGCCGAAAACCAGCCCGACGATCGCCCATGGGCCGGTATTTTGGCAGGTACCGCCGGGCTTTTATCCGATACAGGGTTGCAAAATGATGGCGACGGGAACTATTCGCGGATTGATACGCTTGAATTAACCCTTGGCGTTATCGGACCGGCATCACTTGCCGACCAGACCCAGTCTTTTGTTCACAAACAGATCAACAGCCCCCACCCGGAAGGCTGGGACAATCAGATCAAGAATGAACCGATTATTGGGCTGACCTATGAACGAAAATACCGTGGCTGGTTTGAAGCAGACCTTCTGGGTGTGGAATTTGATGCCACCCCGCATGGGGCTGTTACCCTTGGCAACGCCTTCACCAATGCAGAACTTGGTACGATGTTTCGCATGGGCCTTGATCTGCCTGCGGATTACGGCCCGCCGCGCATCCGCCCCAGCCTGCCCGGATCGGATTTCTTTGTCCCCGATACCAAGGGATTCCCGCTAAGCGGCTATGTATTCGCCGGGTTTGCCGGGCGCTACGTGGCACGTGATATCACCCTTGATGGCAATACTTTCGCTGATAGTGCATCCGTCGACAAGGAACCATGGGTTGGCGACCTTCAGATCGGCCTTGCCATGATTATTGGCCAGGCGCGCCTGACCTACACCCATGTCTATCGCACCCCGGAATTTACCGGGCAAAGCGGTGCGGACCAGTTCGGGTCACTGTCGCTTTCTTTCCGGTTCTGACATAAAAACGGGGCCCTCGGGCCCCGTTTTTCAATGCTTCATTCAAATAGTATGATGATATCAAAGACCGGGAATAAGCTTTCCGGGATTCATCAGACCTTTGGGATCAATCGCTGCTTTAAGCGCGCGCATTACTGCGATCGTATCTTCGCCGTGCTCGGCCACCATGAAGTCAAGCTTGCCATAGCCAATGCCATGTTCACCCGTGCAGGTTCCGCCAAGTTTCAGGGCACGTTCAACCATCCGGTCATGAAGACGCTTTGCTTCTGCCATTTGTTCGGGATCATCGGGTTCAAGCAGGATCAATGTATGGAAATTGCCATCCCCGACATGACCGACAATGGTGCAGGTCAGCGGGCTGGCATCGCAATCAGCCCGGGTTTCAGAAATGGCTTCAGCCAGCTTTGAAATCGGTACACATACATCGGTCGGCATCCCGGCCTTGCCCGGTTCAAGCTGAAGCGAGGCGTAATATGCCTTGTGGCGCGCGGCCCAAAGTTTATTGCGGTCTTCCTGACGGGTTGCCCACTGGAATTCCTCGGCGCCAAATTCTTCGGCGACCGATTGCACGAACTCTGCCTGTTCCTTTACCCCGGCTTCGGTGCCGTGGAATTCAAAGAATAGGGTCGGGGCTTCTTTATGATCGGTCTTGGAGTAATTGTTGATTGCCCGTATCTGCAATTCATCAAGAAACTCGATGCGTGCCACCGGGATACCAGCCTGAATTGTCAGGATCACAGTATCGACCGCGGCATCAACCGACGGGAAGACACAGACCGCAGCAGACATCGCTTCGGGGATGCCATAAAGCTTCAACCCGATTTCCGTAATCACGCCAAGTGTGCCTTCAGACCCGACAAACAGGCGGGTCAGATCATAACCTGCCGAAGATTTACGTGCCCGATTGGCGGTTTTGATGATTTTACCGTCCGGAGTCACGACCGTCAGGCTCAGGACATTTTCACGCATGGTACCATAACGCACCGCATTCGTGCCTGATGCACGGGTTGCGGTCATGCCACCGATGGAGGCATTGGCACCGGGATCAATCGGGAAAAACAAACCGGTATCGCGCAGATGCTCATTGAGCTGTTCACGGGTCACACCGGCCTGAACGCGACAATCAAGGTCCTCGTTATTGACTTCAAGGATCTGGTTCATCTGCGATACATCGATGCAGATACCACCGCGCAGAGCAGCAACGTGCCCTTCAAGCGAAGACCCCGTGCCAAAAGGCACGATTGGCACATCATGGGCGGCACACAGCTTGACCACCTCGGCCACTTCCTCGGTCGAGTTTGCAAATACGACCGCATCGGGCGGCGATGCTTCATGCCAGCTTTCATCCTTGCCATGCTGTTCAAGCACGGATGCTGCCGTTGAAAGACGATCGCCAAGCATCTCCCTCAAGGCGTTGATCAAACTTTCCGGGGTTTCGATACGTTCATACTCACGAACTGACATGATTTTACTCTTTCGGCCTGTGTGGTCCTGGTGGCGTTTGTCCGACTGCGATTTGGCTTTGGGGCGCTGGCAACGGACAGAAATTTGGCAGACACCCTACGCCGTGATGCCCACAATTGGTATTACCTTTTGCCCCAATTCGGCAAAAAATTATCATTGCCCGCATTGGCTGAGGATAGCACGCCCTATCTGAAACGGCTCTATCCTCAGCATTCCTGGGGTGTGATCAGCCCTTGTTGCGATCTTGTGGCAGGGCAGCGGCAATGCGATCCGCAAGGCGCGAGAACGGCAAGCTTTGCAGCCAGACGGTGCCCGGCCCTTCCAGGGTCGTGACAAACAATCCTTCGCCGCCAAACAGTGCATTGGTAAATCCGCCGACAAATTTGATCGAATAGTCAATCGATGGCGTCATCGCCACCAACCCGCCGGTATCAACACGTAGTGTCTCGCCGGCTTGCAAATCCTTGCGAATGATCGTGCCCCCCGCATGCATGAAGGCCATGCCATCACCACTAAGGCGCTGCAGGATAAACCCTTCGCCGCCAAACAGACCGGCACCGATTTTTTTGGAAAAGGCGATGTCGATATCAATGCCCGATGCCGCACACAGGAACGCATCCTTCTGACAAATGATTTCGCCGCCATGTTCGGCAAGGTTCAATGGCACAACCTTGCCCGGATAGGGGGCAGCAAAGCCGACATGCGCCTTGCCCGACCCTTCATGCACAAAGGTTGTGATAAAGAAACCCTCGCCGGTCAGCATGCGTTTGAAACCGGAAAACAAGCCGCCCCCGGTTCCGGTTTGCATGGCGATCCCCTCGCCCATATACATCATGGCTCCGGCTTCGGCCCGAACCCCCTCGCCCGGGTCCAGCTCGACTTCAACCAACTGCATTTCTTCGCCGTGAATGGTATAATCGATCACGTCAGCCATATGGGCGTCTCCTGTGTTCAGGTTTGATTTTTATGCTGCCTGAGTTTGAAACCTTCGTCCCCTAACAGCAAGCAAAAGGGCAAAAACGACGTTTCTTATTGTGAAGTGCTTAATCTTCTGACGCCACAATCAGTTAACACGCAGATGGCCATTTGGAGCTTTGTCTTGTCGAAGCACAGAATTTTGGGTGTAAATGATTGTTCCAAATGGTTGTTCTCGGACCACTTGGCACAAATATAATCAAATGGGTCGGGTATAAGCCCGGTAACTGACTTGGTAATTTGATCGGTAAGCAAAGAAGGTGATCGGGATGGTCAAGCTAAAGACATTGGACTGGATCACCCAGGATGAAAGCATGGCTGCCTCGCTTGAAAAGTGGCAGCGTGTTGTTGACATCATGACCAATCTTTTGGGCGCAACAGCAGGATATATCATTGAATATAATGAAAAACATGGTTATCGCGCTGCACTGACCAGTCAAAACCCGGAAAATCCCAATCCCTGTGTCTCAGACAAACCCGAACCACTCGACAGCAATATTTACTGCCGTCGGGTTATCCAATCCAAGCTCGCGCTTTATGAACCTGATGCCGCAGGCAAACCGGAATGGGCCGACAACCCCGAACTGACCGAAGATGGTTACGTTTCCTATTTGGGTATTCCACTTCTTTGGCCAAACGGGACAGTGTTTGGCACACTTTGCGCATTCGATAAAAAACCAACCGGCTATGATCAGTCGCTTCAGGAGTTGATGGGGGTCTTTCGCGACCTGATCGAGGCGGATCTACGCCTGCATGAACAGTACAAAATCATGCACAACCTTTCGATGACCGATCCGCTGACCGGCATGAACAACCGCGCCGGGTTTGAGATGCTGGCCCAGCAAAAAATCCGCATCGCCAAACGTTACAAGCACAATATCGGCATCATCTTTATCGACCTTGATGACATGAAACACTGGAATGATGATTTCGGTCATGCTGCGGGGGATGCGGCACTACGCGCCGTGGGGGAGGCCATCCAGCAAAGCATTCGTGAAGTCGATATTTGCGGGCGTGTTGGCGGGGATGAGTTTGCTGTTCTTGGGTATGTACGCAATCGCGGCGACCTGACCACAATTGTCGCCCGTGTCCGCAACGCCCTGACCCATGCCAAATTAAACGTACCGACATCAAAAACACCGATCCACGAAACCCCGGAAATCAGTTCGGGGGCGTCGGTGTTTTTTGATCCAATAGATAGAAGTCTCGAAGACATGATCGCGGTCGCCGATCTTGAAATGTATCGCGACAAAAAAAAGCGCCGCAAATAGCACCCTGCCGGGCCTTGATAGCCGGGTTTCTTCACCAAAAAATCATGGAAGCATCGAACTTCCGGTGACGGTTATTAACGACCTGGTATCACTTTTCAGACAGTATGCGCCAAGGGTTGGGACCCAGATGAACAACGACCAGAGCAAACAAAAAATGCAGATCCGCAAAGGCACTGCCGACGACATTATCCATATTCGCGCCCTGACAGAGCGCGCGACAAACTCGACCTATCTTTCAAACGAAACCGATGATGTAGTCCGTGACTTTGTCGATGATTTGGTGGAAACCTCTACAAGCACTTTCACCAACGCAATCAAAGCACAGGATCAGTCGGTCTATGTCGCAACGCGTGATGACGAACTGCTTGGCTATGTCATTGCCATTCATGATGCCCCGGAAATCCGCTGGATCGTGGTTGATCCGGCGGCACACGGCACCGGTGCTGGCAAGGCGCTTATGATCGCGGCCCTTGACGCCCTTGCCGATCAGGGTGTGCGCAGCAATGTTCGCCTGACGGTTGCGGCCCATAATGAACGGGCCAAGGCGTTTTATCGCAAGTTCGGCTTCATGGTAACCGGCCCGGTTTCCGACCGCAGTGTCCCGACCGTGGAAATGCAGCGCGCTGCTTGACGAACAACCAGCCAATTGGCATTTTAGCAGCGAACCTTATTCGGAGTTTTTATGTCAGAGTCCCGGCACAGCCGCTGATCGCGGTTTGACAGCCTGACCTTTCCAGACCGCTGATCAGCAGATCGGATCGCATGCCATAGCAAAATATTGGCATGCGTGACCGGTACTGTTGTGCCCGTCCCGATCGGAAACCATTCCTGTTACTGGTTTTCGGACTCTGACCATTGAATATATCGAAAAATGAACAGCGTGTGCTGCATGCACTCGCACAAGGCGGCCTGATCAAAGTGATCAAGGACGACAAAAACCGCATCCTCGAAGCAGATTGCATCACGCGTGACGGCTGGTTCCTGACCGCCTGTACGCTTGATGTCTTCAAGAAACTGCGTAAACGCCGCCTGATCCGATCACGCGGCGGCCAACCATACCGCATCACCCGTGAAGGCCTGCTTTCGGTGTGCGCGGAATTATCCCAACGCTGATTATCAAACGTCTGGCCGAAATTCGGTCAGACGTTTTCGGTCGCCTTGTCCTAGTTGAAACCATTGAGGGATTGATATAACATAAACTCAATCACCAATTGATTGTCGGAGTAAGGGAAAATGGCACGGGTTAGCTATTTCGCAGGCACCGTTCCGGAAAAAATAGATGACTACAACCGTTTCAACGGGTTTCTTGCAGCCCTGCTCTATAACGGAACCGGTGACCAACTGCGTGCTAACAGCATGGCATCGAAGCTTGACCAAAGCACGGATGATGCCCTTCAAATTTTGCTAACCGACATGTCCCCGACCAAGGTTTTTCCCGGCAAGCGCGGCTTGCTGGAAACCCACCGCCATCACTATAACAGCATCCAGGCGAAACCGTTCGCTGCTGACAACCTGTTCGATATATCGCTACCAATGAACATGTATCTGGTCTTCTTTGACGGTTTTCGGAAACACGGATATCCCGACCCCAATCTTCGAACCTACGAGATTAATCCGGGCGATCTCGCTTCGAGCGTGTTCGATCCGGGGCTGAATGACGATGCCCGCAAAATGCTTGTTGACGTATCGGCAGCATGTAAAACGGTATGGCAAGACCCGGCTGACAAAGATCCCAAAAATCTGGAAGTTCATCGCTTGAAAATGATGAACGAATTGGCCCCTCATCTTGACCAGATCCCCTCGCTTACCGAAAATAACAATCCCCGCTGACCGCATGATGAACGGTTTAACTTATGCCGTCTGCTGTTGCCCTGTCCGCCGATAGGGACCGAACGCGATTTCCTTGGGGTCGAAGGTTTGAGCAACAGTTGATTGCCAACGCGAATGCCAGTCATGCAGTTCGGGAATTTCCGTATCAGCCAGCAGGAACCATTCGGACAGATAGGAATAAACTTCGTTGTCTTTCTGACGCACCGTGAAGTGATAGAGCATGACCTTGCGCGCAGAATTGTATCAACACCAGCGACAAAGCCCGGCCAAATGCGTGGCTTTGATTATTTATGCTCCAGAATATTGACCAACTTGCCAAACGGGTCGCGGACATAAAAACGCCGGACACCCCATGGCTCATCTACCGGGCCGTACTCGATTTTCATACCTGCGGACTGCATACGCAGGAGCGTTTCTTCAACATCATCAACTTCGATCGAGATATCCGGCACGGCTGTGCCTGAACCGCCTTCGGTTGCAAAATTGACCTGTGTTGTCATTGGCTGGTCCGGTGATGCAAAAGTCCAGATCCAGCCATGGTCCATTACGGTTTTAAGGCCAAGAATATCTGTATAGAACACCTCGGCTGCTGCGATGTCTTCGACAGCAAAGTTGGCGACGATACGCTTGACAGTCATTGGATACTCTTTCGCTACTGGGCTGCCTTCTCGCCCGCGATCGCCTTGGCCCGCTTATACGGCCCGAACGGGATTTCCTTGGGCGCGAATGTTTCGGGGGATGCGCGTTCCCAGCGCGAATGCCAGTCATGGAGTTCTTCGATCTCCGTATCACCTAAAAGAAAACCTTCGGGCAGATACGGATAGGCTTCGTTGCCATCAAGGAACTCGTTGTCTTTCTGACGCACCATGAAGTGATAAGGCATGAAATTGCGCGGATCGGTCAAACCGGCAGCCCCGGTAATCTCCGCCAGCGCATGCATGGTATTTTTATGGAAGCGTGCGACACGTTCGGATTTATCCCCCGGATCAAGGGCGCGCTGGCGAATTTTATCCTGCGTCGCAATGCCCACCGGGCAGCAGTTGGTATGGCAGCTTTGGGCTTGAATACAACCCAGAGCAAACATGAAACCACGCGCAGCATTGACCCAGTCCGCGCCAAGAGCAAGTGTGCGGGCAATATCAAATGCGGAAACGATTTTACCTGCCGCACCGATTTTGATCTGATCACGCAGCCCCGCCCCGCGTAGCGCGTTGTGAACAAAGGTCAGACCTTCTTGCATCGGCATGCCAACATGGTTGGCAAATTCAACCGGGGCCGCACCGGTTCCGCCTTCCTTGCCATCAACCACGATGAAATCTGGCGTAATGCCGGTTTTCAGCATCGCCTTGATGATCGACATAAATTCGCGTCGGTGGCCGATGCACAGCTTGAAGCCAACCGGCTTACCACCCGAAAGATCACGCAGTTTGCCAATGAATTCCATGAGGCCAATCGGGGTTGAAAAGGCGCTATGGGCGGATGGGGACACGCAATCCTGCCCCATTGGAATACCGCGCGCTTCGGCAATTTCTGCGGTGATTTTGGCCGCAGGCAGCATGCCGCCATGGCCCGGTTTTGCGCCCTGACTGAGTTTTACCTCGATCATTTTGACTTGTGGTTCGGACGCAGTTCTGGCGAATTTTTCCTCGCTAAACGTCCCGTCGTCGTTGCGCGCCCCGAAGTAACCCGATGCGACCTGATAAATCAGATCGCCACCACCTTCACGGTGATAACGTGAGATACTGCCTTCACCGGTATCATGGGCAAAGCCACCCTTTTTCGCCCCCTTGTTAAGCGCCAGAATGGCATTGCCCGAAAGCGCGCCAAAGCTCATGGCCGAGATATTATAAAGGCTGCAGTCATAGGGCTGCTTGCAGTGCGGCCCGCCCACACGCACCCGAAAATTGGTATCGGTGATGTGTTTGGGTGCGACGGAATGGGTGATCCATGAGTAGCCCGATTTATAAACATCTTCGATCGTGCCAAACGGGCGTTTGTCTTCGACACCTTTGGCGCGCTGATAGACAAGGCCGCGCGCCTGACGGCTAAACGGGATTTCGTCCTGATCGCTTTCAAGCAGGTATTGGCGTATTTCCGGACGGAAGCTTTCAAGGATAAAGCGGATATGCGCACTGATAGGATAGTTGCGCAGGATGGAATGGCTTGATTGCCGCAAATCGCGCACCCCCACCAGCAAAAGCGCACCAAAAATGACAGCTGGTATCCAGAACCAGCTGCTAAGCGCCAAGGCACAGGCCACAGACGAGACAGCCAGCAAGGCAACACCGGCAATCACAAAATAGCGCTGGTTCAATATGAAGAATTTCACGGTGCTCTCTTCCTGTCCTGTTCAGGCCAACCTGATCCCTGTCGAAATGCCGCCTGTGCGGGAAGGCCATTGGCATTTCGCATGTTTGCGTGGCGCAACACCACTGATCATCCCTGATTTAACCACGGGCCTCAATGGCAATGTCGTTGATTTTAAATGAATCCCCCAACCATCTGCATGTAGGGACGATCCCGCCAACATCAAGAAAAGCCGCCCAACAGGATATCTATTGGGCGGCGGAAGTTTAACAGGGAGGCATATGACCGGAAACACCATGCAAAAGCAGGCGGTGTTTCCGGCCTTTTGGGTGGTCATGCTTTGGAAAGCTTAAGCCTTGCCGTAGCCGCCGCCACCGGGCGTTTCAATGATGAAGACATCACCGGCATGCATTTCAGTCCCATCGGTGCCCTTAAGCTCGATCACGGTGCCGTCGGTCCGCTCAACCGCATTGCGGCCAAGTTTGCCCGGTTCACCACCAGCGACCGCCTGATTGGGCACGCGACGGTGGTTGGACAGGATCGATGCGGTCATATCTTCAAGGAAACGCACACGGCGTGTGGTGCCATCCCCGCCCTTGAATTTGCCATTACCGCCCGATCCCTTGCGGATTTCAAAGCTTTCAAGCATGACCGGGAAACGCCATTCCAAAACTTCCGGATCGGTCAGACGCGAATTGGTCATATGGGTGTGAACACCACTGGTGCCGTCAAAGCCCGGACCAGCCCCCGAACCACCACAGATGGTTTCATAATACTGATGCGTATCATTGCCCCAGGTGAAGTTGTTCATCGTACCCTGTGCGCCCGACATGACGCCAAGGGCGGCATACAGCGTATCGGTGACGTGCTGAGATGTTTCAACGTTACCGGCCACAACGGCGGCAGGATACCGCGGGTTAAGCATTGATCCTTCGGGCACGATCAGATTAACCGGCTTCAGGCACCCGGCATTCAGCGGAATGTCATCATCAACAAGGGTTCTGAAGACATAAAGGACCGCCGCACGGGTCACCGCCGATGGGGCGTTGAAGTTGTTATCAAGCTGATCGGAAGTTCCGGTGAAATCAACCGTGGCCGAGCGGGTTTCCTTATGGATGGTGACCTTGGCCTTTACGACCGCGCCATTATCCATTTCATAGGAAAACTCACCATCACTCAGGACATCAATCACGCGGCGCACGCTTTCTTCGGCGTTGTCTTGAACATGGCCCATATAGGCATGCACAACATCAAGGCCAAAGTGATCCACCATCTTGCGCAGTTCCTGCACGCCTTTTTCATTGGCGGCAATCTGGGCACGCAAATCCGCGATGTTCTGATACGGGTTACGGGCCGGATATTTCGCCCCTTCAAGAAGGGCGGTCAGGCCTGCTTCATCAAACGTGCCCTGATCAACAAGTTTGAAGTTGTCGATCAGAACGCCTTCTTCTTCAAGAATACGCGAGTTTGGCGCCATAGAACCCGGTGTGATCCCGCCAACATCGGCATGGTGGCCACGCGATGCGACATAGAACAGAACGTCTTTGCCATCATCGCCAAACACCGGGGTGATCAGGGTGATGTCAGGCAAATGCGTACCGCCGTTATACGGGTCATTAAGCATGTAAACATCGCCTGGCTTCATCTTTCCGGCGTTGTTTTTAATCACCGCCTGAACGGACTCGCCCATTGATCCAAGGTGAACGGGCATATGCGGGGCATTCGCGATCAGAAGGCCTTCCTGATCAAACACCGCACATGAGAAGTCCAGACGTTCCTTGATGTTCACCGAATAGGAGGTATTGGCAAGAGTGACCCCCATCTGTTCGGCAATGTTCATGAACAGATTGTTGAACACTTCAAGCATCACCGGGTCGGCCTGTGTGCCAATCGCCTCGGAACGTTTCATTGCTACCACACGGTTCAGCACCAGATGGTCCAGACCGTTGACCTTGGCTTCCCAGCCCGGATCAATCACGGTGGTTCCGACCGGCTCAACAATCACCGCCGGGCCGCGTACGGTCGCACCAGGTTTCATGTCTTCGCGCTTATAGAACGGAGTATCATGTGCTTTGCCGTCAAACACGACTGAACGCGTCGCCAAAGGCTTGAGCATGATTTCCGAACCTTCAAGCACGGTCTCGGAATCCGGAAGGCTTTGTGTTTCACCAATGCCTTCAACTGCAACGGCTTCGACGACCAGCGGCTTTTCGCTCATGACGAAGCCATAGCGCTGTTTGTGCTGTTCTTCGAATTGGGCCTTGATGGCAGCGACATCGCCGAAATCAACGATCAGCGGGGTGTCGGTACCGTCATAGCGCAGGTGCAGTTTTTTAAGCATGGTGATCTTGGCATCTGTGATGCCTTGTTCGTGCAGCTCACCACGGGCTTCTGCAGCCAGAAGATCAAGTTGTTCATCGAGCCCAGCCAGCGCATCTGTCGCCAATTTGGCCTCAACCGCCTGTTCACGCATGGCACGAATATCGGCAAGTCCCATGCCATAGGCCGACAAAACACCGGCAAATGGATGGACAAACACCTTGGTCATGCCAAGGGTATCAGCCACCTGACAAGCATGCTGCCCCCCCGCACCGCCAAAGCATTGCAGGATATAATCAGTCACGTCATAGCCGCGCTGAACCGATATTTGCTTGATCGCATTGGCCATATTTTCAACGGCAATGCGCAGGAAACCTTCGGCAACTTCTTCGGGGGTTTTGTCCTGACCGGTGCCTTCCTTGATCCTGATTGCCATGGCTTCGAACTTTTCGCGCACAGCATCAGCGTCAAGCGGCGCGTCGCCTTCCGGGCCAAACACATTCGGGAAGAAGTCCGGCTGAACCTTGCCCAGCATGACGTTGATATCGGTCACCGCCAGCGGACCACCACGGCGATAGGCTGCCGGACCGGGATTTGCACCGGCACTGTCAGGGCCAACCCGGAAACGTGCACCATCGAAATGCAGGATCGAACCGCCCCCGGCAGCCACGGTATGGATTTTCATCATCGGGGCGCGCATGCGCACACCGGCAACCTGGGTTTCGAAATCGCGCTCATATTCGCCGTCATAGTGTGAAACGTCGGTCGATGTTCCCCCCATATCGAACCCAATGACCTGTTTAAAGCCATCCATCTCTGCGGTGCGAACCATGCCGACAACACCTCCGGCCGGACCAGACAGGATCGCATCCTTGCCCTGGAACTTCGCCGCATCGGTCAAACCACCATTGGACTGCATGAACATCAATTTCACACCGCCCAACTCAGAGGCAACCTGATCAACATACCGACGCAGGATCGGTGACAGATAGGCATCAACCACCGTGGTATCCCCGCGCGATACCAGCTTCATCAAGGGGCTGACCTCATGGCTGACCGATACCTGGGTAAAGCCGACGTCGCGGGCAATTTCAGCAGCAGCATTTTCATGCGCGGTATAGCGATAGCCATGCATGAAAACGATGGCACAGGCACGAATGCCATCATCATAAACCGCCTGAAGATCCTTGCGCAGCGCATCAAGGTTCATCGGGGTTAATTCATCCCCCTGCGAACCAAAACGGCCATCGGCTTCAATCACGCTTTCATAAAGCGTTTCGGGCAGCTTGATGTTGCGATCAAACAGGCGCGGCCGGTTCTGATAGGCCAAACGCAGCGCATCGCGAAAACCCTTGGTGGTCACCAGAACAGTGCGGTCGCCTTTGCGTTCCAGAAGCGCGTTGGTGGCAACGGTCGTGCCCATCTTGACGGCTTCGATTTTCTCGGCCGGGACTTTTTCGCCGTCCGCGACCTCAAGCAGTTCACGGATGCCCTGAATGGCGGCGTCCTTGTAACGTTCCGGGTTTTCCGAAAGCAGCTTGTGGGTGACCAATGTGCCATCAGGCTTGCGCGCGACAATGTCGGTAAAGGTGCCGCCGCGATCAATCCAGAACTGCCATTTTGGCTGTCCGGTGGTCTGCGAAACGGGCGAATTTTGGTCGAGTGGTGCCATGATGCTCGCTCCTTTGGCATCTGTAGTCATCAAATTCGGATAGTTTTGATCAGTTCACAAAATGAACCGTTAGCCATTCATTTGCGTTGGCAGCCATGTCACGATCTCCGGGAAAATGGTGATCAGAAGGGCCGCAAGCAAAAGCAGGAAGAAGAACGGCAAGGCCGCAAATGCAATCTTGAACAGGTTCTTGCCTGTCAGGCCTTGCAGAACGAAAAGGTTGAAACCGACCGGCGGGGTGATCTGCGACATTTCAACCACCAGCACCACATAGATGCCAAACCACAAAAGGTCGATCCCGGCGGCCTGTACCATCGGCAGGATCACAGACGTGGTCAGAACCACCACCGAAATCCCGTCAAGGAAGCAGCCAAGTACAATGAAGAACACCGTCAATGCAGCCAACAGCGCATAAGGCGACAGATCCATCTGCGCAATCCAGGCGGCCAGTTCACGCGGCACGCCGGTAAAGCCCATGGCAACCGTCAGCACGGCCGCACCTGCAAGGATAAAGCAGATCATGCATGACGTCCGGGTTGCCCCCATAATACCGTCAAGCAGGCTTTCACGGCTAAGCGAGCCGCTCAGTCCAGACAGGATCAGCGCGCCAACCACGCCAAAGGCTGCGGCCTCGGTCGGGGTTGCAATTCCGCCATAGATTGACCCGATCACAGCCGCGATCAGCAAAATCACCGGGATCAGACGACCGGATGCCCGGATTTTGTCCGCAAACGGAATGCTGGGTTCTGCAGGCGGCATCTTATCCTTGTTTACCGTTGCCCAGATGCCAACGAAGCTCATGAACATGAGGATCAGCATGGCACCGGGGATCACACCGGCAATGAACAGACGCGCAATGGAAAGCTCTGCCGAAACACCATAAACGATCAGGATAATGGACGGCGGGATCAAAAGACCCAGCGTGCCAGACCCGGCAAGGGTTCCAAGGATCAGGCTGTCTGCGTAGCCCTGTTTGCGAAGTTCGGGGATCGACATGCGCCCGATTGTCGCAGCGGTCGCAGCCGACGACCCCGAAACGGCAGCAAAGATCCCGCAACCCAGAATATTGACATGCAGCAAGCGGCCCGGGATTTTGTTCAGCCACGGGGCAAGCCCAGTGAACATGTCTTCTGAAAGACGGGACCGAAACAGGATTTCACCCATCCAGATAAACAGCGGCAATGGCGCTAGCGACCAGGTCGCAAGACTGGACCAGGCGGTCGTCGCGATGATCGGACCGGTTTGCCCGCTGGTGAAGAATTCAATGGCAAAAACGCCAATCGCAAACAATGCAAGTGCGACCCAAAGACCTGCCCCCAGAAACAGGAACAAAAGGGCCATCAGGATCAAACCGATTTGAAGTACTTCCATGATCGCCCCCTACTCGTTCAGTTCGTTCGCTTCGCCGCGCACAAATGCGGGGTCGCGGCCAGCCAAAAGATCGAAAAGGGCTTCAATCAGGGCGATGGTAAAGACAACAAGTCCGAAGGCCATTGCGGTTTGCGGTATCCAAAGCGGGAAAGCCAAAACGCCTGGCGACGTATCGCCATAGGAAAAGCTTTCCTCGGCCAGCACCGCCATCCACCAGGCGAAGTAGCCTGCAAGATAGATCGCAGCAAGCAGCGTAATCGTTTCAAGGATGCGTCGAGCCGGACCATACAGGTAGGTCAGAACAATCATCACCCGAATGTGGGTCCCTGCCCGCAACGCCGGGCCAAGAGCCAGGAAAGTACCTGCCGCCAGTGAAAAGCCTGCCAATTCGTTTGCATCGTGAACGGCAATCCCGGCGATGCGCCCCAGCGACTGGGCAAGGATCAGCAACGCAATCGTCACCAGAAATACTGCCGCCAATCCGGCACTGAATTTGAATAAGTAATCTAGCAATCTGCGCACAGCAGGTCCCCTTTCCGCCCACGATGATCCCTAAAACGGCCTCTCGCAACCAACGGACTGTAACATTAAAATGTACGGGATGTCCGGGACCGAACAAGGGATGACACTTATCCGGTCCCGGCAAATGGCAAGAACCTGAAACTAGTTCTTGAACGCGTCGACGATGGCCTGGCCTTCGTCACCGGTTTTTTCCAGCCAAGCAGCAACCATCTTGTCACCTGCTTCTGCCAGACCGTCTTTAAGAGCCGCGCTCGGCGCAGCAACGTTCATGCCGTTGTCAGCCAGAATTTTCTTCTTGGCTTCTGCTTCTGCCATGCTCATTTCCCAACCGCGGGTCTCGGCTTTGGCAGCCGCTTCCATGACCGCAGCCTGAACATCAGCAGAAAGTGAATCGAACGAGCTTGCGTTCACAACGATCATGTTTTTCGGAAGCCATGCCTGAACGTCATAGAAGTTCGAAACGAAGTCCCATGCCTTGGAGTTCGCACCGGTTGACGGCGAGGTGATCATCGCTTCAACGATACCGGTTGCAAAGGCCGTCGGGATTTCCGGAACTTCAACCTGGGTCGCGACCATACCGGTCAGCGACGCAAGTTCGGAAGTGGTGGCATTATAGGCGCGGAATTTGACACCTTCGAGGTCTGCGACTGTCTCAACCGCGTTTGCGGTGTAAAGACCCTGTGCCGGCCACGGAACAGCATACAGAACTTTCAGGCCGTCTTCTGCCAAAGCAGCTTCAATACCAGCACGCGAAACTTCCCAGAGTTTCTCGGCGTCTTCATAAGACGTGGCAAGGAACGGGATCGCGTCAACTGTGTAAATCGGGTTTTCATTTGCCAGCAGCGAAATCAGGGTTTCGCCGATCGGAATCAGGCCACGCTGAACCGAACGTTTGATGTCGGCATGTTTGAACAAAGAACCGCCGGAATGAACGGTGATGTTCAATTCGCCACCGGATGCTTCATTCACGTCCTTGGCAAATTCAATGATGTTCTGGGTGTGGAACGTCGCGTCCGGGTAAGGGGTTGCCATATCCCAGGTTTCCTGGGCAGCAGCCAAACCGGCTGACATGGTGATCGCAGCAACTGCGACAGTCGAAAGAGCTTTTTTCAGCATTGTTCAAGTCTCCCTGTATGTGATGCAAGCCGATACACGTTTTCGCATATCGAGACTCCAAAGCAGCCTCCCGACACATTAATCACAATTTACTGACAAATTGTCAATGTATTTTCATAACTCCCATGCAAAAACTGCAACCCGATGACTTGGATGACCTCATCAAAACCCATCTCAATCCCGGTGTCCCCCAAAGAAAACAGGCGACAATCAAAGTGATTGCCGCCTGCATAGATTTTTCGTCGTCGCTATGAGAGAGCTCGCCGCGCTTAGATCGAACTAGCTGCACGCGACGCCTGATCATAGACCCCAGAAATCGCGCGCAGCGTCTTGGCCACGTCCCCGACTTCCTCGCTGTTAACACCCAGACGCTGGAAGGTTTCCACAAGACAGTCTTCGCGTACCTGACGGTATTTTTCACACATGTCACGGCCCGCCTCGGTCGTCCCGTAATGTACTTCCTTGCCGCGTTTGATACCGTCAACCAAACCCAGTTTGCGCAATTTTTTAAGCGAATAATTCACAAGGTGGCTGTCTTCAACGTTCAGAACAAAGCAGACTTCCGACAGGCTTTTTTCACGTTCGCGCGAATTGACATTGTGCAGCACCAGAATATCAAGGACCGATACATCCGGCATGCCTGCAGCGCGCATACAACGCACCATCCACCGATTGAATGCATTCCCCGACAGGATCAGGGCAAATTCAAGCTCCGAGAGTTCCGCAGCACGTTCCGATACAAGATGTGACGATGAGACGATGCGCGTTTTATCAGCCATCCGACGTTCCCTATTACTTGATATTCCTGATCAAAAAGACCTTTTTTAATCACGAACATTGTGAGTTTGTCGGAATTTTATCGCGATAAAGGCGGCAAGGTAAAGCCCTTGCCGCCTTATTATTATCGACAATTTGTCATTAAAGTGAACGCATCCGTTCAAGGAAACCGTCGATCTGACCACGCAAATCGTTGCTTTGACGACCCAGATTATCCGCGGACACGTTGACATCGCCCGCCGCAGAATTGGTTTCTTCTACTGCGGTGGAAACGCCTTGCATGGCGGATGATATTTCTTCGGTTCCTGCTGCCGCCTGTTCAACATTTTGCGAAATTTCGCTGGTCGCAACCGTTTGTTCTTCAACGGCAGCGGCAACGGCAGCGGCACGTTCGCTGATATCGGAAATCATTTTGACGATTTCATCAATCGCATCAACGGCGTGACTGGTGGCTTGCTGGATATCATTGATCTGTGTCGTGATATCCTCGGTCGCCTTGCCAGTCTGATTAGCAAGATTTTTGACCTCGCTTGCAACAACGGCAAACCCCTTGCCTGCATCACCAGCACGGGCGGCCTCAATTGTCGCATTCAGGGCAAGCAGGTTGGTCTGTTCGGCAATATCATTGATCAGACTAATGACTTCACCGATCTTAAGCGCAGAGTCATTCAAACCCTGAATATTTTCGTTGGTACTCCGCGCCCTTTCGGTTGCGGACTGCGCCATCGTTGAGGTTTCGCTAACCTGACCGGATATCTCGTTGATTGATGCCGAAAGCTCGGTTGCGGCAGTGGCAACCAATTGCACGTTTGATGATGCTTCTTCCGCCCCGGAAGAAACAGCCATCGACTGATGGCTCGCGGTTTCGGCACTATTGCGCAACACGTTGGACACCTGATGAAGTTGCTCGACTGCGGTGCCGACATCTGCCATCACCGCAACAACCGCCTCGTCAAATTCCTTGATGTATTTTTCCTGGGTTTCCAGGCGCTTGCGGCGTCGTTCATCCGCCTGCTTTTGTGCTTCTTCAAGCTTGGCACGTTCGATGCCATTTTCACGAAACACCAGAACTGCACGCCCCATCACACCAATTTCATCGGCACGGGAAACTTCATCAACCTCGACATCAAAATCATTCTCTGCCAGCCGGGTCATCTTGCTGGTCAATCCACCAATCGCATTGACAATGGCGCGTGACAGCAGGAACGAAAGCCCCATCAACGCCAAAACGCCAATGACAAACATGATGACAGTCACGGTCAGGCTTGTTGCCGCAATCTTTTCGGCCTGCTGTTTTTTAGCGCTTGATATCTCGCCGATTGAAAGGCTCAAGGCATCAAGAACGGGTTCGGCCTCGGCATAAAAATCAGACAAGAAACCAAGTTCGTCTTCTCGCTGAAGGATCTTGCCTGACAGCGCCTTAAAGTCGATCACATAGGACTTCATCAGGCCCGTTATTCTTGCCTGCTCATCTGCGGGTATATTTGATGCAGCCAATGCCGGACCAAATTCCGCAAGGCGATCATCAATGCGCCCGACATATTTTGGGTCCAAGCGTGCCAGAAAGTCTTTCTCATGCCGCCGCATCATCAACATGATCACCGTCAGATTATCGGCGCTGTATTTCTTGAGGGCTTCCTCGACATTGTGCACGGATCCCCGTAAACGCCCAAGCAACCCTTCCTCTTCGCTAAGACCAATTTCGCGCTGCAGGTCTACGACCGTCGCAAACTTTTCTGTATAACTCGCAAATGTTGTTGCGATTTTCTCAATCTCGGCGTCAAACCCCGAAAGGGATTCGTCACTGCGAAGATTGTTCAGACCGACCATAACGCTGGCGACAACATCGGCGTGCCCGGAAACGTATTTTTCATCTTTGCGAAGCAGGAAATCCTTTTCGCGCCGACGGGCATTCAGGAAATCGCGCGAAATCGCGTCCGCAACCAGCTTGTTCTCAAGTGCTGCATCCGCGACAGCCTGTGCATCACGTCTTTGTTGTTCGGCAACAAACTGCACTGCGCCGACCACAACGAAGATCACCAACGCCACCGCCCCAATCAACGAAATTTGATAAAGAAGTCTCATGCGAGAAAGAAAATTCATCTAGGCCCCCACCCAAGGAGCCTGCATGAAACTCAGGTAGCCTATCTTCCCAAGCAATGCAGGCACGTTAAACCGACAACGCGAAAACACTTTATGTCGCCTTTAGTCAATTTTGGGATGTCACTAGCCGTTTATCAGAGGGAAAATAATTACAGTTTTGTGACAGTCGCAAATTTCACGTCCAGAACAGTTTGGTCACGCAGCAAGGGAATTTACCAACCGCGCGGTTTTGGTTTTCACATGTGATAAGCAGATTTGTATGCAGCGCACAAAAAACAAGGGGGAAGACTATGCTTCCCCCTTGTGACCCTGCTTTCCTGATAAATGAGCCGATCAGGAGACCGAACGCATCTTTTCCAGGAAACTGTCAATACGCTCACTCAGGCTATCACTTTGCCGACCCAGATTATCCGCCGATCCACGGACATCCGTGGCGGCTTCGCTGGTTTCTGCCACGGCACTCGAAACACCCTGCATTGCGCCGGAAATTTCGCTGGTGGCTGACGCTGCCTGTTCAACATTTTGGGAAATTTCACTGGTGGCGACGGTTTGCTGTTCCACCGCTGCGGCAACAGTCGATGCCCGTTCACTGATGTCGGCAATCATTCGGACAATGCCATCAATTGCATCAACGGCAGATTGCGTTGCCTGTTGAATGTCATTGATCTGAGAAGAAATATCCTCTGTCGCCTTTGCTGTCTGATTGGCAAGGTTCTTGACCTCGCTCGCCACAACAGCAAACCCTTTGCCTGCTTCGCCTGCACGCGCAGCCTCGATGGTTGCATTCAAGGCCAGAAGATTGGTTTGCCCGGCGATATCGTTGATCAACCCAATAACCTCACCAATACGAACTGCGGCAGCATTCAGCCCCTGAATATCCTGGTTGGTGTTTTGGGCATTCTCGCTGGCTGCTGCTGCCATTTTCGATGTGTCACTGATCTGACCGGCAATCTCATGGATGGATGCGGAAAGCTCAGTAGCCGCAGTCGCAACAATCTGCACGCTTGAAGATGCCTCTTCACTGCCTGCAGAAACCGTTGTCGATTGTTCATTGGCTGCGGCGGCACTGCCGCGGAGCACCTCGGATACTGAATGAAGCTGCTGTACCGCAGTACCGACTTCGCTCATCATCGCGACGATATCGTCATCGAACTCGCGGATATGCTGTTCCTGTGTTTCGATGCGCTGGCGTTGTTTTTCATCAAGTTCACGCTGTTGGGCTTCAAGTTTTTGCCGTTCCAACCCGTTTTCACGGAAGACAACCACTGATCGGCCCATCTCACCGATTTCATCCTTGCGCTTTGCTTCATCCAGTTTGACATCAAAGTCATTCCCGGCAAGACGGGCCATCTTGGCCGTCAATCCGGTAATGGCACGGACGATGGCGCGCGCCAGAACAATCGACATCAGAATCATGACGATCGCACCAGCAATGAATATCGCAAAGGTTACCTGAACGCCGGTATGAGCAATTTCTTCGGCGCGAAGCTGCATGTTTTCCGAAACAGTTCGGATTTCTGTCCCGAGGGTCTCAAGGATCGGCTCGGCAGCAGCATAATAACCACTTAAACGTTCAAGGGATTCTTCACGCTCAAGCGCTGCTGCGGCCAGTGATTTGAAATCGGCCAGGTAAGAATCCACAAGTTTGCCAAGCTGCTCCTTCTTGTCATCCTTGATGCTGCCCGCGCGCCCAAGCGCAGTGGCAAACTGTTTGGCCGTCGCTTCGACACTATCGACATAGGCGGGATCAAGACGGGCAAGGAAATCTTTTTCGTCGCGGCGCATCTGAAGAACAGCGATCGACAGGTCTTTGGTATCGGTCAACCCCAGCATCGCTTCAAGCTTTGCCACTTCGCCAAGGGCACTTTCCACCTCGGACGCGGCACTGCGCATTTCCCCCAGCAGACCGGAATTTTCATCCAGCCCTACCTTGCGCTGCAATTCGACCACGGTTGCAAATTCGGCAACATAATTATTAACGGCAGTTCGGGTCTGCTCGACCTGTTCCAACAACGGACCAAGTTCTTCGCGCCCGGCAAGCTCTTCGAGACCGGCATGAATTTCCGCGGCCGCAACACTGTGGGCCGTGACAAATTCCTCGTCACGGCGAATGACAAAGTCCTTCTCGTGGCGACGCGCATCAAGAAATGCGCGTGACACTACGTCAACGATGCGGGAATCCGCCCCTGCGGCCTTGGCTGCCAACTGTGCGGATTGGCGTTGTTGATCGGTTACGAACTGTGTCACACCGACAACAGCAAAAATCACCAACGCAACGATGCTCAGCAGCGATATCTGGTAAACCAGCTTCATCCGCGACAAAAAAGACATGTTTCCACCCCGTTATTCTAGTTCTCTGGATTATTTTTATTATTTAGTGATCATAATTCATTCTACCAATAGTGGATATATAAATACCATTGTATATACTAATTGTTAATCCCCCCTACCTTTGGCACTAGTGCTTTCAAATTGGCCATTTATTTCCACGGGATGCGTACTATGTTTGTGCTTTGCACAAAGCATCCAAACGGCTGCTTAAGACAGACTGCCAAATGCATTACAACCAACAGGATGAAGATCACCCATGAGCATCTGGGGCAAAATTATTGGTGGAACCGCTGGTTTTGCCTTGGGCGGACCTTTGGGTGCGATCCTTGGTGCGGCGGCCGGTCACGTTGTTGACAAATTCAAAAACAGCGCACGTGGCCCACAGATTGGCGGACAAGACCCAAGACAGGTTGCCTTTGCGACCGGCGTAATTGTTTTGGCGGCCAAAATGGCAAAGGTCGATGGCCACGTCAGTCGTGATGAAATCAATGCATTCAAACGTGTCTTTCATATCCCACCGGGCGAAGAAAAGAACGTCGGTCGCATATTTGACATGGCCAAATCATCGTCTGACGGGTTTGAAATTTATGCCCAGCAGATCGCAACCATGTTCCGCGGGGAGCGCGCCCTGCTAGAAGGGTTGCTCGAAGCGCTTTATCAAATCGCAATGGCCGATGGCGAATTGCACCCGGCAGAACAGAACTACCTTAAGAAAGTCGCCCATATCTTTGGCTTTGCCGATGTCGACTTTGATCGGGTCCATCATGCCTTTACCGCGTCAAATGGCCCAGATCCCTATGAGCAGCTTGGTCTGACCCGTGAGGCCAGCGATGATGACCTGAAGTCCGCCCATCGCAAATTGTCACGTGAAAACCACCCTGATACCCTGATGGCCAAAGGGATGCCCCCCGAATTCATCGAACAGGCCAATGACAAGATGGCACGCATTAATGCGGCCTGGGATCAAATCTGCAAAGAACGTGGGATCCGTTGATTGGTCAATTGATCGGGCAATCCATACAGCAAGACCCGGTTTAAGATGATTTCCCTTGCAACAGCACCCGATTTGCTGTTTGCAGGGGACCGGTCACTGTGACCGTGTTTTCATCCTCAAGCGTATCGGTTTTTTCATGGCGCCACCGCTGATCAATATAAATGACATTCACCTGACCTTTGGCGGGAATGATCTGTTTTCCGATGTGTCATTTGCCATTGGGGAACGCGATCGACTGTGCCTTGTCGGGCGTAATGGCGGCGGCAAGTCCACATTGCTGAAAATCATCGCTGGTGAGATTGAGGCAGATGGCGGAGAGCGCTTTGTTCAGCCCGGCTGCAAGGTCGCTTATCTTAATCAGGAACCAAAATTCGACGGCTTTGACACGGTCGAGGAATTCGTGCTTTCGGCACTTGACGATCATGAACAGGAATATGCCTATCGTTCCGACATGCTGTTGGCATCGGTCGATATTGATCCGAAATCCGATCCCAAACAGCTTTCAGGTGGTGAAGGTCGCAGGGCGGCAATTGCGCGCGCATTGATCGCGGATCCGCAGGTCCTGCTGCTTGACGAGCCGACCAACCATCTGGATTTGCCAACGATTGAATGGCTTGAAGGCGAAATCAAGAATTTCCGCGGCGCTGTTGTTGTGATTTCGCATGACCGCGCTTTCCTGAATGCCGTTTCCAATGGCATCCTGTGGCTGGACCGCGGCGTTATGCATCAGGGGGCGATCAACTTTGCCAAATTCGAAGAATGGTCCGAGGAAATCTATCGCAAGGAAGCCGAAGAACGCGCCAAGCTTGATAAGCTGATCGCCAAGGAAACCGTTTGGTCGGTTCAAGGGATTTCTGCGCGCCGCAAACGTAATCAGGGGCGTCTGCGTCGCCTGTATGACATGCGTGAACAGCGCTCCAAACAGGTTGACCGCATTGGTAATGTGTCGCTCGCGGCCGATACCGGTGAAACATCCGGCAAGGTTGTGATTGAAGCAACCGACATCGCCAAAGCCTTTGGCGACCGACAGATCATCAGCGACTTTTCCACCCGTATTTTGCGTGGCGACAAAGTCGGGATCATCGGCCCGAACGGGGCCGGTAAAACGACATTGCTTAAGATGCTGACCGGGCAAGTTGAACCCGACAGCGGCACGATCAAGATCGGCACCAACCTGAATGCCAGCTATTTTGATCAAAAGCGTGCCGCTCTTGATGATGACAAGACGCTTTGGGATACGCTGTGTGATGTTGGCGGCGATCAGGTGATGGTGCGCGGCAACCCACGTCACGTGGTCAGCTACCTGCGGGATTTCCTGTTTGATGAAAAACAGGCACGAAGCCCCGTTGGCGCGCTTTCAGGCGGGGAACGCAACCGTTTGCTTTTGGCAAAACAGTTGGCCAAACCAACCAACCTTTTGATCATGGATGAGCCGACCAACGATCTGGATATGGATACGCTGGATCTGCTTCAGGAGATGCTCGACGATTACGAAGGCACGCTTTTGCTGGTCAGCCATGATCGTGATTTCCTTGACCGTGTGGTGACCTCCTCCATCGTTATGGAAGGCGACGGGACGGCGATTGAATACCCCGGTGGTTATTCCGACTATATTGCCCAACGCAAACTCTCGCGCGCAGAGGCCGCAAAGGAAGAAAAAGCCGCCGCCAAGCAGGTCAAGAAAACCGCACAGGCCAGCGCACCAAAATCAAAGCCATCTGGCAAGATGAGTTATAAGGACCAACGCGAATACGACAATTTGCCTGATGCGATGGCCAAGCTTGAAAAAGAAATCGCCACGCTGGAAAAAGCCCTTTCTGACAGCGAACTATTTACCAAGGACCCGGATGGTTTCCAGAAAAAGGTCGACCGACTGGACGCGGCACGGTCCGAACTTGAAGCATCCGAAGAACGCTGGCTTGAACTTGAAATGCTGCGCGAGGAACTTGGACAGGTCTAAGCGCCCGCCCCTATGGTGTTGAAACATGCACCAATGATATCCCTTGCCCAAAGGCCTGTTCTCCAGACACATTAGATCTGAGTTGAGAACAACTCATTTGTGTTTTGACTTGAAACATTGGATCAAGGGCCATGGTTACCACGACAACGTGGCGTAGCTGTGACCATTTGCCGGATGTCGGTCCACGCGATATCGCCCCTTTTGCTGAAAGGTAAAGCAGTTGCCGATCAAAGCCGTTCTTATGGCCTTTTCCGTGGCCGTCATTTGGGGCGTAAACATGCTTACCGTCAAAGGCGCGGTTGGTGAAATTCCGCCCTTTATCCTGACCGCGATCCGTTTTGCGGCTGTGGCGATCCTGTTGATACCGTTTACGAAGATACCACACGGACGCATGGGCAAACTTGCAATCATTTCCGTAACATTTGGCGGGCTGCATTTCGGGGTTCTGTTTTACGCACTGTCGATGATTGATGCCGGTCCGGTTGCAGTGATCATTCTTCTGGGCGTGCCATTTTCATCAATGCTTGCGACCTATTTCTTTAATGACAGGCTTGGCTGGAAGCGGCTGTCGGGCATGGCATTGGCCTTTATCGGTGTCACCATCATGTTCTGGGACCCGACCATGACCGAATTGCAATTACCGCTTTTACTGGTGGTCTTTGCATCCTTTATGTGGGCGGTTGCCAATGTCATGATCAAGAAGCTTGGGGATATCAACACCTTCCAGCTTAATGGCTGGATGGCATTGATGGCAGCCCCGCAACTGTTTGTCATGTCACTGATATTCGAACCCAATGCGTTTCAGGCTGTAATGGATGCAAGCTGGGTGGCTTGGGCCAACCTCAGCTTCACCGTGGTGATGTCATCGATTGTGGCCTATGGCTTCTGGTATCATTTGCTGAAAACTCAGGATGTGAATGCCGTTGTCCCATGGTCGCTGCTTGCCCCGGTGATCAGTGTTATCGGATCGTTTCTTGTATTTGACGAAGCGTTCTCGGTGCTTAAGATCATTGGCAGTATTGTGGTTCTGTGCGGGGTGGCCGTGATCATGGTGCGTAAACCGGTTCAGCGCAAAGCACAGGGAATGGCCTGATCAGGATGGGAGGTGGCATGCGCAAGGTAACAGTGCAAAACGACATCATTTCCCACCCATCACCCAATTTCGGGGACCGACCAGAAGGCTGCCCGATAGATATTCTGGTGCTGCATTACACCGGCATGAAATCAGGCAAGGAGGCACTTGAACGCCTGTCTGATCCGGAAAGCTCCGTCTCAAGCCATTATTTAATCGAAGAAGACGGCTCCATCTTGTTGCTTGTCGATGAGGACAAACGCGCATGGCACGCCGGACGAGGCTGTTGGCAGGGTTGCTCTGACGTCAATTCTCATTCGATCGGGGTAGAGATCGTCAATCCTGGCCATGAATTTGGCTATCGCCCCTTTCCCGACGTTCAAATCCAATCGGTGATCACATTGTGTCAGGATATCCTTTCACGTTTCGACATCCCGCCTGACCGGGTCATCGCCCATTCCGATATGGCGCCCGACCGCAAGGAAGATCCCGGTGAGCTTTTCCCGTGGAAACTGCTCGCCCAAAACGGCATCGGGATTTGGCCGCAAGATGATGAACTTGCACACGCAACACAGACACCCGCCGACCAAAACCCGGACGCCTTTGATCAGCTTCTTGCCAAGATCGGCTATTCCCTTGGCGATGAAAGCAACATTACGCAACGCGCCATTGCCTTTCAGCGCCATTGGCGACCAGCAGACATTTCCGGTGTCGCGGATGCACAGTGCTTTCGCATCGCCCGTGCGTTGGCAAATAAGATCAACCGTTAAGGTCAGGACCACATAACGCTGCCGCTTTTTCTTGACGCATTGGCAGATGTCCCCTACATCCCCACCACCAGATGGCCGGATGGCTGCCCTGATTGCAAGCAATCGGGGAGGAAAGTCCGGGCTCCACGGAAACACGGTGCCAGATAACGTCTGGCGGGGGCGACCCTAGGGAAAGTGCCACAGAGAGAATACCGCCGGATCGCGCAAGCCATCCGGTAAGGGTGAAAGGGTGCGGTAAGAGCGCACCGGTCCTTCAGCAATGCGGGACGCATGGTAAACCCCACCGGGAGCAAAACCTAATAGGAATGGTCGGCCGGATGCTTCGGCATTGTCGGCAGGTGGGTTTTCGCACCACCATTCGGGTTGGTTGCAGGAGGCGTTCGGCGACGGACGTCCCAGATGAATAGTCATCCAGTGCGGTTCGCCGCATGGACAGAACCCGGCTTACAGGCCATCTGGTATATTTCTTTTCTGATCGCCCAAATTGGCAACAGCGGGAATTTCCCCGCGGCAAAAGCCTCAGCCGCGTTCGGCAATTGATTGCGCGAAATGCTGATCAGATTCTTCTTGCGTGCCAATGGGAATGTTTACCCTCGCCTGATCCTTGATCATTTTGCCAAGGGTAGGAAGGCTCTTGCGGTCAATCTGAGTACCCGCGTCCCATAGCTTTGAGCGCATCAGCGATTTTGCACAATGCAAAAAGGCTTCTTCGACCGTAACCTTGATCGCTGTGATAGGGGGCTTTGGCGTGTCGGCAAACAAAACAAGCAATTCCGGATCTGTGCTGATCTCGGCAAGACCATTTAGCCGCAACGTTTCATTCACGCCCGGCACAAAGAACAGCATCCCGACCTTCGGATTTTCGATGATATTGGAAAGCGTATCAACCCGGTTGTTGCCGGGGCGATCGGGCATGACAATGGTGTTGTCATCAAGCACCTTGATGAAGCCGGGGCCGTCTCCACGCGGGCTGACATCGGCATCCCCATTCGCATCTGCCGAAGAAATAACCGCAAAGGGCGCCAAACCGATGAAATGTTTGCAGTGCGGATCAAGCGCGGTCAAGCACTTGGCAACAGCAATCTCGATCGGATCTCCGTAAATGGCACGGAGTTTTTCCTGAGTGTCGATCTTGGTCATGAGGCACACCTTTTGCGGGAATCAGGCGGCGAAATTGCGCCACCTGCCCAGCCAAGTCAATTGCAGATCAAGCTGCAATGATTTCATCAACCGCTTTCACGGTAGCAAATTCTTCATTCAGGCTGGCAAGTGCCACATCATGAACCAATTCGGCGGCAAAAATCCGACCGTCGGGCAACTTTCGATCAAAGGTCGCACAGGCGTCAGCGGCAATCGTCGCATCAAAACCAAGGTTGGCCGCCATACGTGTTGTTGTGTTCACACAATGATCCGTTGTGATGCCACACAACACCAACCTTGAAATCCCCCGGGCACGCAAATCCGCCTCAAGTCTGGTACCGATCAGGGCTGAATTAACGTTCTTGCCATAAACAGGTTCGCCATCAATCGGGCTTAATTCCGGCTTGAATGCATTGCCCGGATGGGCGGGATGCAGGCGTGATTGGGGCTCGGTGGAATCATGTTTGGCATGAAAGACCGGCCACCCCGACGTGCGCCAATGGTCGAGAAGCTTTTTGCCATTGTTTTCAGCATCTGGGTTGTTGCGGTTACCCCAATATTCGAGGTCATCAAATCCTTGCTGCCAATCAATCAGGATCAGGGCGGTCTGGCTCATTTTGGAGCTCCGGAAGCGGTATTAAAATATGTGCGGCGTTGCGGGCGAGTTTACCAACAAACCCCGTGGCGTGCAGGACAATCAGCCCACCAATTGCGCCAAACCCGCGAATATTTAAAGCCACCCTTTGCGTTTGAAATACAGCAACGGCAACACGGCTGAGAGAACCATCAATCCGATGGCCACCGGATAGCCGAACTCCCAACCAAGTTCAGGCATAAATTCGAAGTTCATGCCATAGATACTGGCAATCAGGGTGGGGGGCAGGAAGGCGGCAGCGGCGACCGAGAAAATCTTGATGATGTTATTTTGCTCGAGGCTGATCATGCCAAGTGTCGCATCAAGCAGAAAAGTCACCTTGTTGGCGATGAAATTGGCATGCTCAGTAATCGAGCCAATATCGCGTGACAGCACCTTAAGCCGCGCCTTGGCATCCTTTTTAAGGCGAACCTGAGTGGACAGAAAAAGCCCCAAACGGTGCAGGTTCAACAGACTATCCTTGGCCTTGCCGGACAGATTGCCCGTTCGCCCGATTTGACGCAGGGTTTCACGATGATCACGATCCGCCCCACGATCTTCGGGGTTGGCGAAAACCTGATTGGAGAGGTTTTCAAGATCAACCGCAGTTTGCTCCATCACATCGGCTAGACGGTCGACGATCTGTTCAAGCAGCCCGAAAAGAACGGACTCTGCACTGTTGACAAGTGACGGGCTGCGCTTGACCCGACGGATAAAGGTTTTAAACGGGACCGGGTCCGCATACCGAAGGGTAATCAGGGTTTTCTTGACCAATATAAATGTCACCGCCGTTGTCTGCGGCGCATCGGTTGTCGCACGAGTTAAAACCGACACGGTCATGAAAAGCGCGCCGTCCTCCTCATAAAGACGCGAGGAAAGCTCAATTTCCTGCATTTCCTCACGCGTTGGGACTTCGATGCCAAAACGTTTCTCGATCTCATGGATTTCATCAGACGACGGTGAAAGCAAATCCACCCAGACCGGCAGGCGCTCTGTCTTTGACGTGACCGGTTTTGGATCGGTTACGCCTACGGGAATTTGTTCATCATGAACCCCATCAGCACTATTTGCCGCCGGATCAACTGCCCCCTGTGTATCATCGCCAGCTGTGCGCGCCGGGGCAAAGAATTCGTTGGTGTCCATGAGCTTCTCCGTGTCTTCCGGTCAACCGTTGGTGACGGATGCCAGTTTATTGTTTTGGTGTCATGCGACAAATACGTGTCAATGCGGTATCAGATGCTAAAATGGCAAGACCGTCTGAAAAGAGAACGGATCAATATCGGCCTCGGCTCCGCGTTTGTCATCATATGTCAGACGCACTTGGGTCATGAACTCATCCTTACTGATCATTTTATCGCCATCAGCGTCAAATTCTGGAAACAGAAGTTCAAGACGTCGACTTTCGGTGCGCAACCGTTGGCGGTTGGCCTCAGAAGAACCGGGCAATTGTTCAACCGCGGAAAATTCACGCCCGACCAGCACATGATCACCATTGATATCGCGCCGACGGAACATCCAGCTTGCATAGGCGGCGGCTTCATCCGCACTAATCCGGCCGTCCTGATCAATATCCACCGGGTGATATTGTTCGCGGTAGACCTTGACCTGCTCGGGAATGCCCAGTGGTGCAACACCAGAGCCAGCGTTTTGCTGGGCAAGCGCCTTGGCTATTGCCTCGCTCAGTCCGGGGATATTTGCCGCGCCGTCACCGGAAACGCCAGGCAGCCCTGAATTTGATCCATCCCCGGCAAGGCCATTAAGCCCTGAAAGCCCGCCCATACCAAATTGGGACATCAGTTCGGGGTTGCTTTGCAATTGTTTCATGATCAAGGGCAGCAAGTCGCGCATCTGCGGTGATGATACCTCGGGCGAGGTTGATCCATTTCCGGTCGGATCCAGACCAAGCCCTTGCGCAAACGCCGATCCATTGCCAAACGGGCTTTGGCCGAGAACAGCAAAAGCCCCAAAGAATGTGCAACCTATTAATAGAATGGCAGCTTTTATCCGCAAAAATCGCTTCCTTCGTTTCGCTGACGCTGCCCCGCGCCAGTAAATCGGCAGCCCCAAACGCGGGGTTATTTCATTCCCGATGGTCGATTTTCTGATCATCCAGGATCACACCACCATCTTGCAGGAGTATGCCCGCGCATCAAACCCGATTGGGAGTCAAATCGCAAATTGTCTTCAATCATCCCATCAAAATCCAATTCTGCATCGGGTCCATCAAAACCCAAATTTCGGTTTTCGATGGCCTGTCCATGGGTATCCATGGAACGGGTTTGGGATTTTATGGGCAGAAGGCAGTTAACCTTGTGATTCCTGACGTTTTTGGTGGAAATCAGCCTTTTTGCATATAGAGCTGAAACCGTCGGAAAGCACCAAAACGTCACATTTGAACCCATCAAATCCCATTGACCCCCATCATTTCCCATGGTACCCCATAAAGAGGCACAAATTCCGTGCCATGCGGGGCATATCCATTTCAGACAGCAACAGGTCATGTGACCGCCCATTACGGGTCTTGTTTTGAAATCGGATTTTTTGATCAGGGGAATGGCGACGTGCTGTTCACAGGGACGCACATTCACAAGCTGGACCGGAAGGGACGCGTATCTGTCCCCAAACGGTTCCGTGCGGCCCTTGACCAGGAAGAATTCGCGGGCATCTACCTGTATCAATCTCACAAGGAAAGCGCGCTTGAAGGCTGTAGTCACAGCCATATGGAACGCATTGCCGCATCACTTGACGAACTCGACATGTTCTCTGACGAAGCTGATGATCTGGCGGATACCATCCTTGGCTCCTCGCATATGCTTCCTTACGACGGCGAAGGCCGCATCATTCTGCCCGCAGAATTGATCGAATTTGCCCGTATCGAAGATCAGGTGGCCTTTGTCGGCCGTGGTCGCACCTTCCGCCTGTGGAACCCGGACATCTTCAAGCCCCTGCAAGATGCCAGCCGGACCCGCACGCTCAACCGTGGTGCGACGCTTAAGCTCAAACCGATGGCCGAACTCCCCAAAGGCGCACGTCCCGGCGCCCCCAGCGAGGAGGACGCATCATGAGCGATGATGATCTAAGCTTTGCCACAGAAGACCGTCCGCACAAGCCGGTCCTGCTGCGCGAGGTTCTTGATGCCCTTGCCCCGCGTGACGGCGAAATCATGGTCGACGGCACCTTTGGCGCAGGCGGTTACTCCCGCGCCATTCTTGATTCTGCGAAATGCGAACTTTACGGCATTGATCGCGATCCTACCGCCGTTGCCACCGGTAAAAAGTTTGAAGCCGAATACGATGGCCGCTTCCACATGGTTGAGGGTTGCTTTGGTGATATCGGTCGCCTGATCCCGGCGGCAGGTGCGCAGAGGGTTGACGGCATCGTTCTGGATATCGGCGTGTCATCCATGCAGCTTGATCAGGCCGATCGTGGGTTTTCATTCCGCGAGGACGGTCCGCTTGATATGCGCATGTCGATGTCTGGCCCAACAGCGGCCGACTTCGTCAACACCGCCGAAGAAGTCGATATTGCCAACGTGATTTATCGGTATGGCGAAGAACGCGCGTCACGCAAGGTCGCACGCAAAATCATAGAAACCCGTGACGACGAACCCTTTGCCACGACATCGCAACTGGCCCGTGCCGTGCGGTCTGTGGTGCGTAAATCCAAGGATGGCATTGATCCGGCCACCCGCACATTCCAGGCACTCCGCATCTATGTAAACGACGAGCTTGGCGAACTTGAACGCGCGATGCATGCGGCAGAAACGCTGCTTAATCCCGGCGGCCGCCTAGTAGTTGTAACTTTCCATTCCCTTGAAGACCGTCAGGTCAAAACATTCATGAAGGAACGGTCGGGCGATCCGAACAAAATGTCACGACGTCTACCCGGTGAACCGGAAGTCGCCATTCCAACATTTACCACGATCACGCGCAAGGCCGTCACCGGCCAAAAGGACGAAATCCGCGCCAATCCGCGCGCCCGTTCGGCAAAGCTGCGTGCCGTGGCCCGCAATGACCAGCCCGCGACATCGCAAGGGGGGCAGAAATGACCCGTGCGGTAACCATTATCGGCCTGGTTTTGACCATCCTGATCGGCACTGGCACCTATTGGGTCAGCCACGAGGTTGAACGTCTTGAAAAGCAGTACGCGCAAATTCAGTCAGAAATCCTTGCTGAACAGGAAAGCATTCATGTCCTTCAGGCAGAATGGAGCTATCTGAACAATCCGGAACGGATTGAACGTCTGTCTCAGCAATATCTGAGCCTGGCACAAATTGAAGTGCCTCAGATGGCACGCATTGATGATCTGCCAGAAGACGCTGACCTGCACCAGTATCGCATTGACAAGTTCGGCGAGGCGGTAGCCTTCATGCCGATCCCGCGCGCCCGCCCCGGCGACCTGATGTATGACGAGGCAGCCGATGCGATGATCATTGATGCACCCTCAGTTGCGGCAGAAATCGGGGGCGCACAATGAGCTTTACCCGTTTTTCATACTGGCTGCGGGGCGACCGCCCGGAACTGGGCCCGGATCAACGCGAACGTCTTGCGCTTGAAACCGCACGTAACCGTATTTTCATTACCGGTGCGATGTTCATCATCGGTTTCTGCTGGATCACTTATGGGTTGGTAGATGCATCTGTTCTGCGCCAGGGCAATGAGCCCGCTGTCGCATCGGGCACTGACACCCGCGAACTTAAAACCGAACGCGCCGATATTGTTGATCGCAACGGCATGCTGCTTGCGACCGATCTTCCGACCAATTCGCTTTATGCTGACGCCCGTGTCGTCAAAGACCCGGTTGGGTCGGCCGATCTGCTGCTGACCGCCCTTCCCGGTCTGGATCGCGACACGCTGATCCGCAACCTGAGTTCGCGCAAGGCATTTGTCTGGCTTCGCCGCAACCTGACGCCCGAACAGCAATATGAAGTCAATTCACTTGGCATTCCGGGTTTGAACTTCCAGCGTGAAGAACGCCGCATTTATCCGCATGGTCGTTTGTTCTCGCATGTTCTGGGTTTCACTGACATCGACAATAACGGCATCGCCGGTGCCGAACGCGAATTTGATAACGAACTTCGCATCAACAACGGTCCGCTTGAACTTTCCCTTGATACCCGTGTGCAATATGCACTTGAGGAAGAAGTCGCAACCGCGATGGAAACCTATAGCGCGGTTGGCGCTGCCGGGTTGGTGATGGATGTCTATACCGGTGAAGTCGTCGCCATGACGTCGCTTCCGAACTTTGACCCCCATCGTCCGGGACAGGCCCCGGCAGATGCGCGGTTCAATCGTTCGACCCTTGGCGTCTATGAAATGGGGTCGGTGTTCAAACTGTTTAACACCGCCATCGCACTGGAAACCGGGACATCGACGCTTAATTCCGTATATGACGCAAGCGAGCCGCTGCCGGTTGCCGGGTTTAAAATCCGCGATTATCACGCCGAAAATCGTTGGCTGACCTTGCCGGAAATTCTTGTGCACAGCTCCAACATCGGGTCTGCGCGCATGGCAATGGCCTTTGGCGGAGAGAACCAGCGCAAGTATCTCAAAAAGCTTGGCATGCTCGACAAACCGCAGATCGAGCTTCCTGAAGTTGGCGGGCCGCTGGTGCCCAGCCCTTGGCGCGAAATCAATACCATGACGATTTCGTTCGGTCATGGTTTGGCCGTGACACCACTTCAGGTCGTCAGTGGCATTTCCACCATTGTGAACGGTGGCATTCGCCGACCGGCAACCATCCTCAAACAGGATGGCGCACCGGCAGGCGAACGTGTGTTTTCCCAGAAAACGTCGGAACTGCTGCGTCGCTTGATGCGGCTGGTGGTTACCGAAGGTTCTGGCAAGAAGGCCGAAGTGGCGGGTTACTTCCTGGGCGGGAAGACCGGCACGTCGGAAAAACTTGTGAACGGGCGCTACGTAAAGAACGCCCGCATGTCGACCTTTGTCGCCGCCTTCCCGATGCAGGACCCTAAATATGTGGTTCTGGTGACGCTAGACGAGCCCAAAGGCACCAAAGAAACGTATGGATTTGCCACAGCAGGTTGGGTGTCCGCCCCTGCCGTTGGCAAGGTTGTGACACGTATTGCTCCCCTTTTGGGCATTGAACCGGCGAATGCGAAGGCGCCGGAGATTGAGCAAGCGCTGCAGATCGAACTTCGCAAGGGGGAGCGCAAACTTGCGTCTTTCTGAGCTCATGGCAGGTGATCAGGCGGCATTGAAACATGCCGAAGGACAGGACCCGAACATTACGGGCCTGACAGCAGACTCTCGCACCGTTAAGGATGGCTATATGTTTGCCGCCCTTTCCGGCGCACGAGACGACGGCTCCAAGTATATCGAAGATGCGATCAAACTTGGGGCAGCAGCCATTCTGGCAAAGGACGGCACACCAAAACCGGCTGCCCCTACGGTTCCCCTCATCCCGGTGGAAAATCCGCGCAAACGGTATGCCCAGCTTGCGGCACGCTTTTATGGTCAGCAACCGGCAAACATTGCAGCAATCACCGGAACCAACGGCAAAACATCGACCGCGATCTTTACCGAGCAGCTCTGGACGATCCTTGGCAACTTGTCGGGCTCCATCGGAACGCTTGGCATTCGTGCGGCCGGCGCAAAAATCCCCGGTTCGCTTACAACACCTGATCCTGTCGCCCTGCATCAAAGCCTTGATGAAATGTGTGGCATCGGGGTCACCCATGTTGCGATGGAGGCAAGCTCGCACGGGCTTGATCAGTACCGTCTTGATGGCGTGAAAGTCACGGTTGCAGCGTTTACCAACCTGTCCCGTGATCATCTGGATTATCACGGGACGTTTGAAAATTACTTCGCCGCCAAGGCGCGTCTGTTTTCTGACCTTCTGGTAGCAGATGGCACCGCCGTCCTGAATGCCGACGTCGAACAGTTCGGATTGCTTAAACAGATGTGTGCAAAACGTGGTGTCAATGTTCTGTCCTATGGTCAAAATGCTGATGACATCAAGCTGCTGGATGCTGTTCCTGACAGCACCGGCACCAAGATCACCCTTGCGGCCAACAAGGGTGAATACAGCGTTCACCTGCCCCTGATGGGCAGCTTCCAGGTGATGAATGCGCTTGCCGCCCTTTCCATCGTTGTTGCATCGGGTGCCGATTTTGATCAGGCGGTCCTTGCCCTTGAAAAGCTTGAAGGTGTGCGCGGTCGTTTGGAAATGGTGGGTAAAACCAGTTTTGGCGCACCGGTATTTGTCGATTACGCCCACACCCCGGATGCACTGGAAACCGTCATCAAGGCGGTTCGTCCGCATTGCAAAGGCCGCATCGTTTGTGTATTTGGTGCCGGCGGAGACCGTGACGTTGGGAAACGCCCGTTGATGGGCCAGGTTGCCCATGATTTCGCCGATATTGCTATCATCACCGATGATAATCCGCGCAGCGAAGATCCGGCCATCATTCGCGCCGCGATCAAGGACAAGTGCGAAGGTGCTGTTGAGATCGCTGACCGCGCAGAAGCCATCAAACGTGGCATTGGCATACTTCAACGCAACGATGTCCTTATTGTTGCCGGAAAAGGCCATGAAAGAGGCCAAATCATCGGCGATACGGTTCTTCCGTTTGATGATGCATCTGTTGCCCACAGCATTCTTGTTGGCGGCAATTGACCTTAATTCCCGTTACGGCGCTTTGGCCGTGATGGTCTGACCGAAAAGAAAGCAACGTTATGACGAAGGCTGTTTTATGGACGGCAAAAGATGCCGAAACTGCGACCGGTGGCAAGACCACAGATGACTGGACGGTAACGGGCATCTCAATTGACAGCCGAAAAGTCAGCAAAGGCGATCTGTTCATCGCCCTTAAAGGCCCGAATTTCGACGGCCATAAATTTGCCCAGGCAGCCCTTGATGCCGGGGCAAATGCCGTCATGGTATCGGATGCGACGGGCATCACCGATGCTAACAAGGTTCTGTTGGTGAACGACACGATGGCTGCGCTTGAAGATCTGGGCAAAGCCGGACGCGCACGCAGCGATGCAAAAATCGTCGCCATCACCGGCAGTGTTGGCAAGACTGGCACCAAGGAAGCGTTGAAATACGTGCTGTCCCAGCAGGAAAAAACCCACGCCAGCCCGGCAAGCTTTAACAATCACTGGGGGGTGCCGATTACACTGGCGACCCTGCCTGTTGATGCGAAGTACGCTGTTGTTGAAATCGGCATGAACCATCCGGGTGAAATCAGCCCGTTGGTCAAATTGGTCAAGCCATCTGTCGCCCTGATCACTACTGTTGTCGGCGCACACACAGAATTCTTCAAGGACGAAGCCGAAATCGCCATGGCCAAGGCCGAGATTTTTGACGGCCTTGAAAGTAACGGCACAGTCATCTTGAACCGCGACAACTTGCATTATTTCGCCCTTGCGCGCCGTGCGAAGGAACTCGGGATTGGCGACATCAAGTGCTTTGGTACCGATGCGGTATCAAATTATCGCCTGTTTGAAGCCAACATCGTCACGGATGGCAGCGCAGTGCGCGCCCGTGTTGATGGTCGCGACCTTGAATATTTCATCGGTTGCCCAGGCGAACATTGGGTTTTGAACTCTCTGGCGGTGCTGGGCTGTGTCACAGCACTTGGTGCTGATCCGGAACGTGCATCACAGGATTTGGCCGATGTCACCCCGCCTGCCGGGCGCGGCGAGATTTCCACGGTCAAGCTGCCCTGCGGCGACGGCACCTTTACGCTTATTGATGATTCCTATAATGCCAATCCGACCTCGATGATGGCGGGAATCAAGGTTCTGTCGCAAAGCAAGCCGGGCGAAGGTGGTCGTAAAATTGCCGTTCTTGGTGAAATGCGTGAACTGGGCGAAGACGCCGCAAAAATGCATGGCGATCTGCATCACCCATTAACCTCGCTTGAAATTGATCAGGTTTATTCTGTTGGTCCGTTGATGGCTGAACTGGACAAAACGTTGCCTGCGGAACGCAATGCCGGTCACTTTGACACCCCCGAAGACGCGATTGAGCCAATCAAGGCGGCTTTGCGTGCCGGTGACGTGGTTTTGGTCAAAGGGTCACTTGGCATTTACGTTTCGAAAATTGTATCGGCCTTAAAATCCTGTGGCGTGGTGGACAATTCCACAACCGCAACAGAACAGGGTCAGCGCTGACCCTCAGTCGCAAAAGGAACGACAAGAGCGATGCTCTATAATCTGCTTTATCAATTTGCTGATCAGATGCCGGTACTGAATCTGTTTCGGTACATCACATTTCGTACGGGTGGTGCGATCATCACCTCGCTGGTCCTGGCCTTTGTCATTGGCCCGCATCTGATCAACTGGTTGCGTTCCAAACAAAGCGAAGGTCAACCGATCCGCGAAGATGGCCCGGAAAGCCACCTTTTGACGAAAAAGGGTACGCCAACCATGGGCGGGCTTTTGTTGTTGATCTCAACATCAATTGCCACCCTGCTGTGGGCAGATTTGACCAATCCATACGTCTGGGCGGTTCTTCTGGTCACCATCGGCTATGGCTTCCTTGGGTTCCTTGACGACTTCCTGAAAGTTTCAAAACGCAATACCAAGGGCCTTCCGGGCAAGCTTAAACTTCTTGGCCAGTTTTCCATCGCGGCCCTTGCTGCATGGTGGATTTCATATAACACCGCCGATCCGCTTTCGACGGCACTTGCCTTCCCGTTTTTCAAGAACTTCCTGCTTGATCTGGGCTGGTTCTTTGTGCCGTTTGCCATGTTTGTCATGGTTGGGGCATCCAATTCGGTCAACCTGACCGATGGCCTGGATGGCTTGGCGATTGTGCCGGTAATGATTGCCGCCGCAAGCTTTGCACTGATCACCTATCTGATCGGTAACGTGCAGTTCGCGGAATATCTGCAAGTTCACTATGTCGCGGGTTCGGGTGAGTTAACCATTTTCCTTGGCGCGCTGGTCGGTGCCGGACTTGGGTTCCTTTGGTATAACGCCCCGCCCGCCATGGTATTTATGGGGGACACCGGGTCGCTCGCCCTTGGCGGCGCACTTGGAGCAGTTTCGGTTGTCACCAAACACGAACTGGTTCTGGCAATTATTGGCGGCTTGTTTGTCTTGGAAACCTTGTCGGTCATTATTCAGGTCGGCTCGTTCAAGCTAACAGGGAAACGCGTTTTCCGCATGGCACCGCTTCATCACCATTTTGAGAAAAAGGGCTGGCAGGAACCCACCATCGTGATCCGCTTTTGGATCATTGCGGTGATTCTGGCACTTGTCGGGCTTGCAACCCTGAAACTCCGGTAAGGACACCAACGTGATCGACCTTTCACATCTGCGCGGCAAAACCATTGCGGTTCTGGGTCTGGGAAAATCCGGACTGGCCAGTGTGAAAGCCCTGATCAATGCCGGTGCTGTTGTCTGGGCATGGGATGACAATGCATCTTCACGTGAACAGATCGAACCGCTTGGCCTCGTCCCGATCAATCTGAACGAATGTGACTGGACGGAACCCGACATGCTGGTGATCAGTCCGGGCATTCCATCCACCTTCCCAACCCCACATCCGGCAGCCGAAAAGGCCCGCCGCGCGGGAAAACCGATCATTTGTGACGTTGAACTGCTGTGTATTGCCCAGCCTGATGTCCCGACACTGGCGATTACAGGCACCAACGGCAAATCAACGACCACCGCCCTGACTGCCCACATCATTGCAGAAGCGGGGATTAAAACGCAGGCTGGTGGCAATCTTGGCAATGCGGCCCTTGGATTAGAACCCTCAACGGCGGATGATTGTCTGGTACTGGAACTTTCGTCCTACCAGCTTGAGCTGATGGCACATGCCCAGTTCGATGCCTGTGCGCTATTGAACATTACACCTGACCATCTGGACCGTCATGGCGGACTGGATGGCTATATCGGTGCAAAACGCCAGATTTTTGCGCGCGCCAAAGGTCCGAAATGGGCGATTATTTCCGTCGATGATGAACCGTGCGCCAGAATGGCTGTCGAATTGGCCCGCGAAGGTGGTCGCCATATCATCGAAGTATCGGTCAAAACCCCGGTTGATCATGGTATTTATGTCGATCATGAAGGCTGGCTGATTGATGACACGACAGGGGCCAACACCCGCATTCTTGATCTGAATACGATTACCCATATGCCCGGTCGCCACAACTGGCAAAATGTTGCCTTTGCTTATGGGCTATGTCGTGCACGCGGGGTTGATGCCACAAGGATCATTGATGGTGTGATGTCCTTTCCGGGCCTTGCCCATCGTCAGGAACGTCTTGGTGACATTAACGGCGTTGTCTTTGTCAATGATAGCAAGGCCACCAACGCCGAGGCATCTGCAAAGGCGCTTTCAGCCTATCGGAACATTTATTGGATTGTTGGCGGCAAACCCAAGGAAGGCGGGATTGCAGGATTGGAAGAATTCTATCCCAATATCAAAAAAGCCTATCTGATTGGTGCCGCGACCAATGAGTTTGCGATTGCCCTTGGCGGTGATTTACCATGGGAAAAATGTGAAACCCTTGATGTCGCAACCAAGACCGCCTTTGAAGATGCCAATGCCAATGGCGATCAGAACCCGGTCGTCATGCTGACGCCGGCCTGCGCATCGTTCGATCAATTCAAAAGCTTCGAAGCACGCGGCAACGCCTTTCGCGATCTTTACGCCCAGCTGGCCGATGCCAATGGCGCAAGTGCCGGAAAGGCAAGCACATGAAGTCCCTGTTTGGTCAGAACACAAACATTGCCTTTTCGCGCGCCGATACATCGGTGCTCGGCATCTGGTGGTGGACGGTAGATCGCTGGCTTTTGGCTGCCATCATTCTTTTGATGGGTATCGGTGCGCTTCTTGTCATGTCGGCAAGCCCACCGGTCGCAGAACGCATCAATGTTGATAGCTTCCACTTCGTCACCCGCCAATTTGTCTTCCTTGGCATGGCGACCATCTGCATGTTCACCATTTCACTGCTGCCACTGAAATGGGTCAGGCGATTGGCATCCTTCATGTTTCTGGGCGTGATATTTTTGCTGATCATTACGCCCTTTGTCGGTTCGGAAATTAAGGGTGCAGTACGCTGGATTTACATTGCCGGGATCAACCTGCAGCCGTCGGAATTTCTCAAACCCGCCTTTGCGGTTGTCATTGCCTGGATGTTTGCCGAAGGTCGCTTGAATCCGAACTTTCCCGGCTACATTGTCTCAAGCCTTATTCTGGCCCTTTGCATCTTCTTGCTGATGATCCAGCCGGACTTTGGTCAGACTGTTGTGATCGCCTCGATCTGGTCGGTTCAGATTTTTCTTGCCGGACTGCCGATCATTTTGGTGTTTTGCCTTGGCCTTGGTGCAGTTGGCCTGGCCGTCAGCGCCTATTTGATCCTGCCCCATGTTCAGTCTCGCGTGGACCGCTTCCTTGATCCGGCATCGGGGGACAACTATCAGATTGAAAGATCAATGGAAGCCTTCATGAGCGGCGGTATCATGGGCCGTGGTCCTGGTGAAGGATGGGTCAAAAATTCCATCCCCGATGCCCATTCCGATTTCATCTTTGCCGTGGCCGGTGAAGAGTTCGGGCTTTTATTCTGTGTGCTGGTTGTTGGCGTCTTTACCTTCATTATCATGCGTGGGCTATCGCGCCTGATGGGGGAACGCAATCTCTTCGTTGTGCTGGCAGTTTCCGGCATTCTGGTTCAGTTCGGATTGCAAGCCGTGATCAATATGGCATCTACCCTGCAACTGGTTCCGCCAAAGGGCATGACACTGCCGTTTGTATCCTACGGTGGGTCGGCAACCATCGGCATTGCGATTGGGATGGGCTTTGTTCTTGCCCTTACGCGCAAACGCCCGAACGAATAGCCCGTCACCAGTCATTGAAACTTTCTACATCAAAACGACAAATTCAGGCCTTATTCAGTCCCCGGTTTGAAGGGATATTAACTTTTGTCGGGTTCTGATGGGGGTAACCGTCGGGGTCTGTCCCCGCACCGCCGTCGTTTCACATGTGGACAAGATGACTGACTTCGCACATCCAGATACATCCACCGCCGATATACCGCTTGCGGGTCAGGTGATTGCTGTTACGTCGGGCGGCACCGGCGGGCATATGTTCCCTGCTGTGGCCCTATCCAAATCGCTTGTGCGTCGGGGGGCAAAAGTTCTGTTTTTCACAGATGCCCGTGCTGCGCGCTATACCGAAGGCGTCGAAGGTGTTGAAACCATTGTCCTGCCAGCAGGCGGCATTGCCGGCAAAGGCATCAAGGGGCGTCTGGTTGGTGCAGCCCGTCTTGGTCTTGGCACATTGAAGGCACGCGCCCGAATTAAAAAGGCCAAACCTTCTGCGGTCATTGGATTTGGCGGATACGCCTCAATCCCCGCAACCATGTCGGCCAAATGGCTGGGCATCCCGTTTGCCATTCATGAACAGAATGCGGTTCTTGGACGCGCCAATCGCCTGGTCGCAAACCATGCACAGCGGATCGCCACATCCTTTGCCACAGTTAAAATGATCCCGTCTGGTGACGAAGATAAAGTAATCTGGACAGGCAACCCGGTGCGTGCCGAAATTGCTGCACTTGCAGCTTGCGAATATGACACGCCAACCAATGACGGCCTCATTCGTCTTTTGATCACCGGTGGGTCACAAGGCGCGCGGGTTTTGTCTGAAATCCTGCCCACCGCTTTGGTCAATCTGCCAGAAAACATTCGCACGCGCCTTGTTGTTACCCAACAGGCCCGTGAAGAAGATATTGATGCTGTGCGCAAGACCTATGACGGATCATCTATCGATGTGACACTGGCGTCCTTTATCAACGACATCCCCGAACGTCTGCGCGATTGCCACTTGGTCATTGCCCGTTCTGGCGCATCGACCGTGGCAGAATTGACCGCTGCCGGGCGCCCGGGCCTTTTGGTTCCACTGCCCCATGCCATTGACGATCATCAACGTTTTAATGCCCAGCAGATCGAAGACGGTGGTGGCGCTTGGCTGATACCCCAAGACCGTTTCTCAAGCGAGGCCGTGACAGATCGACTGGCAAAACTTTTGACCAATCCGGCGGCCTTGACGCGTGCGGCAAAGGCCGCCAAAAGCAGCGGACGCGCCAACGCCGCAGAACGGTTGGCCGATATGGTGCTTGATATGCTGGGCCTGAACCCGGCCGGAAGCCCTGATAACAAGAACATGAGCAAAGACCGAGGAGACATGCAATGAACACCCTGCCGCTCAACATCGGCACCATCCACTTTGTCGGTATTGGTGGCATCGGCATGTCCGGTATTGCCGAAATCCTTAATAACCTTGGGTATTCGGTTCAGGGATCTGACATTTCCGATAATGCCAATGTGCAACGTTTGCGCACCCTTGGCATCAAGGTCTTCGTCGGTCATGAAGGCACCAATGTCGAGGACGCCAAGGTGGTTGTGATTTCAACCGCCGTGAAGCCAGACAACCCCGAAGTGGTTGCCGCACGCGCGGCCATGATCCCGGTCGTACGCCGCGCGGAAATGTTGGCCGAACTGATGCGCCTTAAGGCGGCAATTGCAGTTGGCGGCACGCACGGCAAAACCACGACCACATCACTTGTCGCCACCATGCTGGATGCTGCGGGCCTTGATCCGACCGTCATCAATGGCGGGATCATCAATTCTTACGGTACCAATGCGCGTTTGGGCGACGGGGACTGGATGGTGGTAGAAGCAGATGAGTCTGATGGTACATTTGTTAAAGTACCTTCTACCATCTCGGTCGTGACCAACATTGACCCCGAACACCTTGATCACTGGAAAGACTTCGACCAGCTGCGCGAGGCCTTCAAAAACTTTGTTCAGAACATTCCGTTTTATGGCTTTGCCGTGTTGTGCATTGATCATCCGGAAGTTCAGGCCCTGATTGGCAGAGTGACGGATCGCCGTATTTTTACCTTTGGTTTTTCGCCGCAGGCAGACGTCCGCGCAGTCAATGTGCGCACCAACATTAGCGACAGCGTCTTTGATGTCGTGATCCGCGAACGTGTTGACAGCGAAGAACGCGTGATCAAGGATGTTCGATTGCCAATGGTTGGCGATCACAATGTGTCCAACTCGCTTGCTGCAATCACGGTCGCATTGGAACTTGGTATCGCAGATGAGAAAATCGTCTCCGCCTTTGATGGCTTTACCGGCGTTAAACGCCGTTTCACCAAAACCGGCGAAGTTGACGGGGTGACCATCATCGACGATTACGGCCACCACCCGGTCGAAATCAAGGCGGTACTGAAAGCCGCCCGCCAGGCCACACGGAACAACGTGATTGCCGTTGTACAGCCGCATCGTTATTCGCGCCTGCATGACCTGTTTGAAGATTTCTGCACCTGTTTTAACGACGCGGACAGCGTGATTGTTGCCGATGTTTTCGAAGCCGGAGAAAGCCCGATCGACGGGGCATCGCGTGACGCCCTTGTCGAAGGCCTGCGTAATCGCGGACACCGTCATGTCAGCGCCCTTGAAAGCCCCGACAAATTGGCTGAAATCGTCAAGAACGAAGCCGAAGAAGGCGACCTTGTGGTTTGCCTTGGTGCCGGCTCCATCAGCGCATGGGCCAATGCCCTGCCCGCCCAACTCGAAGCCCTGAAGAACTGAGGTCGTCATGAGCACGCCCGGACATCATACCCCGCTGATTGACAAACTGCCCAAAGTGCGTGGAAAGTTGCGCGAAGGTGCGCAGCTTTCCAAAGTCACCTGGTTTCAGGTTGGTGGTCCGGCGGATGTGATGTTCCGCCCGGCTGATGAAGACGATCTGATTGAGTTCCTGAAAGGCAAACCTGCTGATATGCCGGTTACCGTCATTGGCGTCGGGTCAAACCTTTTGGTGCGCGATGGCGGTATTCGTGGTGTTGTCATCCGCCTTGGCCGGCCTTTTACGGAGGTTGAAGTCAAGGACGGTGCCGTTCATGCAGGCGCAGGCGCACTGGACCTGAGTGTTGCGCAAACCGCACAGATGAACGGTATTGCCGGACTTGAATTCCTGTCGGGCATTCCCGGCACGATTGGCGGAGCCCTTCGCATGAATGCCGGGGCCTATGGCACCGAAATCAAGGATGTACTGGTTTCTGCCACCGCTGTGGATGTTAAGGGCAAAGTTCATACCGTCACACCTGACGAAATGGACATGACATATCGCCATTGTGGCCTGCCTGAAGATTGGATTTTCACGTCGGCTGTTTTGCGGGCGTCATCAGGTGATCCTGCAGATATTGCAGAACGCATGGCGGAAATACAGGATGCGCGTGCCGGTTCCCAACCGATCAAATCACGTACAGGCGGATCAACATTTGCCAACCCTGTTCCGGATCGGGCATGGGAAGTCATTGATGCGGCCGGATGTCGTGGGTTGACGATTGGCGGCGCGCAAATGTCAGAACAACACTGCAACTTCATGATCAATACAGGCGACGCCACTGCGCTTGATCTTGAACAATTGGGCGACGAAGTCCGCAAGCGGGTTAAGGAACACAGCGGCGTTGAGCTGCGCTGGGAAATCCGGCGGATTGGCGAACGCCTTGGCCACTCGATCATAGGAAAAGACGCATGAGCAAACATGTCGCGGTTATTCTGGGCGGTTGGTCTGCAGAACGGGAAGTATCCCTTTCATCAGGGCGCGAATGCGCCAAGGCATTGCGTGAAAAGGGTTATCAGGTTACCGAAGTTGATGCCACCCGCGACATCGCCAACCAACTAAGCACCATGGTTCCAAAACCCGATGTGATTTTCAATGCCCTGCATGGTCGCTGGGGCGAGGACGGTGCGGTTCAGGGCCTGCTTGAAATCATGAACATCCCCTACACCCATTCGGGTGTCCGGGCATCTGCCATTGCCATGGACAAGATGTCTGCCAAGGCGATGTTTGCCGAATATGACATTCCCTGTGCCCGCCATGTCTGGGTCACCCGAGACGAAATCGCCACTGGCAAGGCACTGCCGCCGCCCTATGTTCTGAAACCCAATAACGAAGGGTCGTCTGTCGGGGTGGAAATCGTCCTGACGGCTGAGGAAGAACAAAATATGCTGTCGCGCGATTGGGTTCATGGCGACGGCGTCATGCAGGAAGAATTCGTCGCCGGACGTGAAATGACCGTTGCTGTCAAAGACGGCCAAGCAATGGAAGTCATCGAAATCCTGACCGGCAATCATGCCTTTTATGATTTTGAATCGAAATACGTTCAAGGTGGGTCGGAACACGTTATCCCGGCTGATATTCACAGCGATCTGCGCGATCGCCTGCAACGCCATGCCGAAGAGGCCTATAAGGCGCTGGGGTGCCGTGGGGTCGCACGTGCTGATTTCCGCTATGATCCGGAACAGGATCGGCTGGCGATCCTTGAAATCAACACCCAACCGGGCATGACACCAACGTCACTGGTTCCGGACGCTGCCCTTCACGAAGGCATGAGCTTTGGCGATATCGTTGCATGGATGGTGGAGGACGCTTCATGCGAACGCTAGAAGAACAGGCCCGCGAACGGCGCGAAAAGCTCAGTAAAAAACATGGCGTTGGCTCGAACGTCAAAAAAATTGCCCGCGTCATGTGGTGGACAGGTTTCTTCGGCGCAATCACCATCATCCCGGCTGCCCTTTGGTATACCGGAAAAGCCGACAAATGGCTGGCCCTGGCCGAAAAGGAAAGCATTTACCTGTCTGCCCGACTTGGCATGACGGTCAATAACATCGAGGTTTCCGGTCGCGAAAAAACCGACACAAACGCCCTTTTGGCTGCGATCGGGCAAAAACCCGGCACACCAATCATTACCTTTGATGTCGATGCAGCACGTGAACGGATCGAAGAACTGTCCTGGGTTCGCAATGCCACAGTTGAACGCCAATTGCCTGACACCCTGATAGTGTCAATTGTTGAACGTAAACCACTTGCCATCTGGCAGACAACAGACCGCAACCATGTGCTGATTGATGGTGATGGTGAACAGCTGCAAAACTATGAACTGGGCGATTATCTTGATCTGCCGGTGCTGGTCGGGGCCGATGCTCCCAAAAGTGCGGCCGAGATGCTTGGCATTCTGCAAACCATTCCCGATCTCTATGCCCAGGTGACCGGCGCCCAACGCATCGGTCAGCGTCGCTGGAACATTCAGCTTGCAAACGGCATGTTTGTTCGTCTGCCAGAACAGGATATGGACAAGGCATGGCAACGCTTGGCGATGCTAAATCGTGAACATGACATTCTTGAACGCGATGTCCTGATTGTTGATTTGCGACTGCCCGACCGGACCTTTGTACGCCTAACCCCGGGCGCAGCAGAGCTGCGCCGAAACCCGCCAAAGAAGGAAGGCGCGGTTTAAAACATATTGCCTTGATCTGACCACCTCGTCAGCGCAAACAAAATTTCAATATTTTTGGCGAAATCGCGCTTTGTCAGGCGATCTTTCATACAAACAGGTGAAAGATGCGTAACCTGATGGTCTGCCTTAACCAATTTGCAACCGCTTTTGGTGGAAAACGGGCGTAATAAGGTAGGTCTTAGAAACACCACCAGATAACCCATAAAAAATTCAGAGCATTCAAGTGGCACGCGGCAAAACCAGATCAGGATTGATTGCGGCTTTGGACATCGGAACGTCCAAGGTCTGTTGTTTTATTGCGCGACGTGAAAAAGACCAACCGCCGAGAATCATCGGCATTGGCCACAATATGTCCAAGGGACTGCAAAGCGGTTCGATCTCGAACCTTGATGCCGCACAGGAAGTTGTGTTGGCGGCGGTGAATGCAGCTGAAAAAATGGCCGGACAAACAATCGATTCGGTCATCGTCAATCTTTCCGGTGGGCGCCCCGAATCTGAAACCCACACGGTCGAGCTTCCACTTGGCTCTCGCCCGATTGGCAATCTGGAAATCCGCAAACTTAACGATCAGAAAGAAGCATTGCTGCGTCAGGCAGGTGACGAGCTGATCCATACAGTACCGCTTGGTTTTCGTCTTGATGGCGCAAACACCATGAATGACCCGCGTGGCATGTATGGCTCCACCCTTGGCCTTGATTTGCATTTTGTGCGCACCCAAACAGCGCCACTGCGCAACCTTGATACCCTTCTTGCGCGCTGCCATCTTGCGATTGAGGAAACCGTTGTCACACCGTTGGCATCTGGTCTTTCGGCCCTAACGCCCGATCAGCGCGATCTTGGGGCGACCGTGATTGATATGGGCGCAGGCACCACGAGTGTTGCGGTTTTCAACGCCGGTCAGGTTGTTTACACCACCTCGATCCCGGTTGGCGGGGCACATGTTACCCGTGATATTGCCTATGGGCTTAATACGTCTCTTAACCATGCTGAACGCATGAAAACGTTGCATGGCAGCGCCTTGACGTCACCTTCGGATGATCAGGAAATCCTTGCGGTTCCCACCATCGGCGATGAAGACGAAAACAATTTCAATCATGTGCCACGCTCAATGTTGATCAACATCATCAAGCCCAGGCTTGAAGAAACCTTTGAATTGATCCGCGATCAACTTGAAGAACATGGCCTGTCACAAACTGGCGGGCGCAGCATTGTTCTGACCGGTGGCGCAAGTCAGCTTAACGCCATCGCCGATCTGGCAAGCCAGATGTTTGAACGCCCGGCTACTGTGGCCCTGCCGCACGGCGTATCCGGTCTTGCCGAAGCCACGGCGGGCCCGGCCTTCTCGGCCTGTTCGGGCCTGTTGCTGCGCGCTGTTGAACAACAAAACGACCCGCTCAGCGAAGCAATGGCACAAATCCGCAAATCAGGCGGACGCTGGGGGCGTTTGGGCGCCTGGCTCAAGGAAAATTTCTAGCGCCAGAAGTATCTGTACTTTTTTGTGCATTTTCCTGAAAACTTTTGCCCGTATTAAGAAGGCAATAACTCTTTGCCAGCTAAAACGAACTTGGAGGTCTTTGTGCCCGAAGCATTTCAGGCACGCACAAGCAAAGGGAAGGCTTGTGTGACCCTCAGCTCTAAAGCGCGGAGAGGAAGAGCAAACAATGAGTACAATCAATTTTTCCGTTCCTGAAACGGAAGAAAACCTTAAACCAAAGATCACCGTTATCGGTGTCGGTGGTGCTGGCGGCAACGCCGTTAACAACATGATCGCGTCCGAACTCGAAGGATGCGACTTTGTTGTTGCCAACACCGACTCACAAGCCCTGACCCAGACCAAAGCCACGCGCAAGATGCAGCTTGGCCGCAAGATCACCCAAGGGTTGGGCGCGGGCGCACGTCCTGATGCAGGCAGTGCCGCCGCAGAAGAATCCATTGAAGACATTCAGGCACAGCTTGAAGGCAGCCACATGGTATTCATCACCGCCGGTATGGGCGGTGGTACGGGTACCGGTGCAGCCCCGGTCATTGCACGCGCGGCCAAAGAGGCCGGCATCCTGACCGTTGGTGTCGTTACCAAACCGTTCCATTTCGAAGGCACGCGCCGTATGCGCACTGCCGAACAGGGTATCGAACAGCTTCAGCAGTATGTTGACACCCTGATCATCATTCCAAACCAGAACCTGTTCCGGGTTGCGAATGAGAAAACAACCTTCGCAGATGCCTTCCAGATGGCAGACGATGTCCTGCGCAATGGTGTGCGTTCGATTACTGACCTTATGATGGTTCCGGGTCTTGTGAACCTTGACTTTGCCGATATCCGCACTGTTATGAGCGAGATGGGTAAAGCCATGATGGGCACCGGCGAGGCATCCGGCGAGAAACGCGCGCTTGAAGCTGCCGAAGCAGCCATCGCAAATCCGCTGCTTGAAGATGCATCGATGAAGGGCGCACGTGCTGTCCTTATCAACATCACCGGCGGCATGGACATGGCCCTTTATGAAGTCGACGAAGCTGCGAACCGTATTCGCGAAGAAGTTGCTTCAGAGGCCAATATCATCTTCGGCTCAACATTCGACCCGACCATCGAAGGCGCACTGCGTGTTTCCGTCGTGGCAACCGGCATCGACGCCGAAGAAGTCCGTCGTCCGCAGCCGACCACCGTATCTGTTGCACAACCTGTTGCCTCCCAGCAGTCAGAAAAACCGGCAGCCGCCCCGTCCTTTGGGCAGCATGGTGTTGGTAATGCTGCTGCCGCAGCTGAACACACCGGTGCTGGCGACTATGCCGGTGGCGGATCGGTTGATCACATCCCGGCGGAACGTTTTGCCGCGACCGGCAGCGCACAGCAGCCGGAACTCAGCCAACAGGCAGAAGCACAAGAAACCGGTTCAATTGAAATGGGCCAGACGGTTCTGAAACCGAAGCCGGTGCTGCGCGCTGACAAACCGATGGAAAAAACCAACAGCAACGGTGACATGGCGTTCATTCCGCCGCGCGCCGTTACACCGAGCGAGGCCGAACGCCCGCAGCCAAGCAACCCGGACGTGTTCGAAGCCGCAGACGCACAGAATGCAACCTCTCCGCGTTCGGTGCTGAGCAGCCTGTTTGGCAAAAATAAAACCGCCAAGGAACCACATCAGCATGCGGAGCCAAGAGTCTCGCAACCGCAGGCACCTGCCCCGCGCCAGACTGAAATGCCCCTTGGCGAAGACAGCGAAACTGTCATGAAGAAGGAGCCCACTTCCCGGGGCAAGACGCAGAATGCGTCTGACGACCTTCTTGAAATTCCGGCCTTCCTTCGTCGTCAGGCAAACTGACGACGATCTCCGCGCAAAAAAGGGGAAGGCTGATGGCCTTCCCCTTTTTTATCGACACCAGAACATTTGACGCATTCAATTCCCGTTTGTGATATCGCGCACCGTACCAGGCGATTGCAAACGTAACAGTCGGCCACGCAGAACACGCATTTATCATTTAATATCAATATATTACACAGTTTACAAAGCGTAACAAAGAGTGATTTGAGTGATTGTTCTTTCATCGGTAATGTCTGAAACTAACAAAGCAGGAGCCATTGGCTTTAAACATGCTTTGACCTTGATAGATGACAAACTGAATGACCTGATTTGGGGGTTCCTGTGAACAACATTGCCGATCTTAGTGCTGCCATTGGGCGGTCGAACATTTCGGGCGACGATTATGTGTCCCAGCGCACATTGAAAGCGTCCATCGGCTGTGCGGGTGTTGGATTGCATTCCGGTCAGAAAATCCGAATCACATTGCACCCTGCCCCGGCAAATCATGGCATCGTATTTCGCCGCACGGACCTGGATGACCAGCCGTTGTTCCCGGCACGTTACGATGGTGTGATTGATACCCGACTTTGCACCTGCCTGGGTGATGCTTCCAGGGGCATCAAGATTGGCACCATCGAACATCTGATGGCCGCCCTTGCCGGTTCGCGCATTGATAACGTTTTGATCGATATTGATGCCGATGAAGTTCCGGTCATGGATGGCAGTTCTGCACCGTTTAATTTCCTGATCGATTGCGTCGGGATCGAAGAACTTGACGCGCCGCGTCAGGTCATCGAAGTCCTGAAGCCGGTTGAAGTCGAATTTAACGGCTGCACCGCACGCATTGAACCGGCCAACGGCTTTGAGATTGATTTCGAAATCGACTTTGCAAGCAAGGCCATCGCTAATCAACGCATGAGCGTCAAGTTCGATGATGGCGTGTTCGTTGCCAATATCGCACGTGCGCGGACCTTTGGCTTCCTCCATGAAGTTGAAGCCATGCGTTCAGCTGGTCTGGCGCGGGGCGGCTCGTTGGAAAACGCTGTGGTGTTGTCTGGCGATGAAGTCATGAACGAAGAAGGCTTGCGCTACGACGACGAATTTGTCCGCCACAAAATCCTCGATGCGCTGGGCGATCTTTATACCGCCGGCCTGCAACTGCAGGGCAAAGTCACCGCCTATAAATCGGGTCATCACGTCAACAACCTGCTGCTTCGGGCGCTGTTGGCTGACGAAACCGCCTATCAGGTTGTTCCGCTGTCCAAGGCATCGCTTCGCGGCGTTGCCGAGCCGGTTCTTGCCACGGCGTAAGCGAACGTGACACAGGTCAGAGATATCAAAAACGGCGCCCCCTGTGGTCGCCGTTTTTGTCGTTATGGCCAGCTTTCTCCACCCGCATCAAAGCGGCAACTCCTGACTTGGCGATAAAAGTCACAATTGGACGACACAACTACTTGCCCAAGGACGCCCTTCACATGATATAGTCCGGCGGATTTTCCGGTAAGTACGCCACAAATTTCAAGGATAGGTCACAGTGCTAAGTACCGTTCGCGCCAAACAGATCATTGCAACTTGCGGCATGGCCCTTTTGCTTGCCGCCTGCTCAAGCAATGAGGCACCGGAATATGTCGAACGTCCGGTCTCCGAACTGTACAACAATGCGCAGGACCTGTTGGATGCCAAAGAATATCAAAAGGCCGCCCAGGCATTTGACGAAGTCGAACGCCAGCACCCTTATTCTGTATGGGCGACCAAAGCGACCCTGATGTCGGCTTATTCGTATTATCAGGACAATGAATACGATGATGCGATCAATGCACTGGATCGTTTTATTTCGTTGCACCCGGCAAACCCGGATGTGCCATACGCCTATTACCTGAAGGCGCTGTCCTACTACGAACAGATTTCCGATGTGGGCCGCGATCAGCAGATGACCCAGCATGCGATGGACTCGCTTGATGATGTCATTCGCCGTTTCCCCGACAGCAAATATGCCCGTGACGCAAAGCTTAAAAAGGACCTGACGGTCGATCACCTTGCGGGCAAGGAAATGAATGTTGGCCGCTACTATCAGGAACGAAATGAATTTCTGGCAGCAATCAACCGGTTCAAATCGGTAATTGAAAACTATCAGACCACGACCCATGTTCCCGAAGCACTTGCCCGCCTGACCGAATGTTACCTTGCACTTGGTCTTGAAGGTGAAGCCAAGCGGACAGCATCCGTTCTGGGCCATAACTTCCCAGGCAGCGAATATTATAGCGAATCCTATAGCCTTCTTGTTGGCGAAGACGCCCCGGAACGCGAAGAAAAAAGCTGGTGGGACGAAACAACCAGCTCGATCTCCGATCTGTTCTGATCCTTAATCGGTTAATCAGGGATCGCCCCCAGGTTTCCTTGACAATCTGCGCTTTCCCGATATAGAACACAACAGGAACAACCTGTGATTTAACTTTGTGTTGCAGGGCTTTGACAACATACCGCCTTTGACGCCCTATGATTGTCATTTGGCCTTCGCAAAGCTTGCAAGCAGGGGCATGATTGGGCACTCTGCAAATCACAACAAGTTTGGCTGAACCTGTCTGCTGCTCCGTTAACAACATCAGAACCCAGCAATGCTTCGACGCCTCAGCATTCGCAATGTAGTCCTTATCGACAAACTGGATCTGGAATTTCACGACGGGCTTAGTGTGCTCACAGGTGAAACCGGTGCTGGTAAATCGATCCTGCTTGATTCGCTCGGGCTCGCACTTGGTGCGCGCGCCGATAGCGGGCTCGTCCGCCATGACTGCGACAAGTGCAGCGTCACGGCAACGTTTTCCCTTCCGCAAGGCCACCCGGTGTTTGGCCTGTTGTCCGAACAGGACATTGACCTTGATGGCGAAGAATTGGTTGTCCGCCGTGTTGTTACCGCAGATGGCCGGTCTCGCGCCTATGTGAATGACCAATCTGTTTCGGTTGGTCTGCTGCGCGATGTCGGTAATTACTGCGTCGAAATTCAAGGCCAGTTTGATCAGCACGGTCTGCTTGACCCCACCACACATCGCACAACACTGGATGCGCATGGCAATCTTAGTTCAATGGCGATGACTGTTCGTGATCACTGGCGGGCTTGGCGCGAAACCCAGAAAGAACTGACTGCCGCCCGGACCCGGATCGACAAGGCCCGCGAAGAAGAAGAATGGTTGCGCCATGCGGTTGACGAGCTTGAGAAACTTGGCCCCGAAGAAGGCGAAGAAGAACGCCTGTCCGAAGAACGCCAGTTCCTGATGCATGGCGAGAAACTCGTTGCCGCCTTAAACGATGCCGGTTCCGAACTTTCACGTGGCAAAGGGGCTGAAAGTGCACTGCGCAGTGCACAGCGTTGCCTTGAACGTGAACTTGAAAAGGCTGATGGCCGGTTTGAACCGATTATTGAAGCGCTTGACCGTGCGGCAATTGAACTTGAAGAGGCCAATCGCACCATCTCGGCGACATTGGCTGATTTAAACGTCGATACCGGGCATCAGGAAAATGTCGAGGAACGCCTGTTTGCCCTTCGGGCAGCGGCACGTAAATACAATGTCCCGGTTGATGGACTTAATGCCCTGATGAGGGATTTTCGATCCCAGATTGATCAGCTTGAATTTGGTGAAAAAGAACTGTCGCGCCTGACGGCTGCGGTTTCCGAACATCGCAATGCCTATATCGAAGCTGGTCAAAAGCTTCATGCTGCGCGTAAGGAAGCGGCGGCCAAACTTGACGGTGCGATCAATGCCGAATTGCCACCGCTTCGCATGGAAAAGGCCCGGTTCGTTACCGATATTGCCGAACTGGAAGAAACCGATTGGGGAATTGAGGGCATCGACCGAGTGCAATTCACCGTCGCAACCAACCCCGGCAGCCCGCCGGGTGCGCTTAACAAAATTGCATCGGGTGGTGAATTGTCACGGTTCCTTTTGGCGCTTAAGGTCGTTCTGGCCCGCGTATCTGCCGTGCCCAGCCTGGTCTTCGACGAAGTCGACAGTGGCGTTGGCGGGGCAACTGCCGCTGCCATTGGTCAGCGCCTACATCTTCTGGCACAGGAACGCCAAATCCTTGTCATCACGCATAGCCCACAGGTTGCCGCGCGTGGTCGCACGCATTTCCATATCGCCAAGCGCGAGGCAGAAGGCTCCATGGTGACCCGTGTGGATGCGCTGGTTGATGGCGCGCGGCGCGAAGAAATCGCGCGCATGCTGGCTGGTCATTCCATCACGGCCGAAGCCCGTGCGGCGGCTGATAGCCTATTGGAATAACCCAACTGATCCCGATACCAAAATGTCGGTCCAACCTTGAATACGGAACCAAAAACAAAATGACCGCCGAACTCGCGTCAACCCCGTCCGGTCTTCCGGAAATGCCCGAAACCAGCACCGAGGCACGCAAACAGCATGCGGAAATTTCAGACCGTATTCGCAGTTTTAACGAAGCCTATTATGTCAATGACGAACCACTGGTGCCCGATGCGGAATATGACGCGCTGTTCAATCGCCTGATCGAACTTGAAACGCATTATCCAACCCTTAAGAAAAACAGTCCGACACAGGAAGTCGGCGCGGCCCCTGCAGACGGCTTTGCCAAGGTCAAACATGCACGACCCATGCTGTCGCTGGGCAATGCGTTTTCACGCGAAGACATTGTTGATTTTCTCGCCCGTATTCGCCGTTTCCTGAACCTGACGGCCCACAGCCCGGTTGAAGTGGTTGGCGAACCCAAAATCGATGGCCTGTCTTTGTCATTGCGTTATGAAAACCGCAAACTTGTTACCGCTGCCACCCGTGGTGACGGGTCAGAAGGCGAGGACGTCACCGCCAATGTGGCCCATATTGGTGACATTCCCAAAACCCTGCCGGACGATGCACCTGACGTAGTCGAAATCCGCGGCGAAGTTTATATGGCGCGTTCGGCCTTCCAGAAGCTAAATGAAACACAGGCCGAAACTGGCGGTAAAACCTTTGCCAACCCGCGTAACGCCGCAGCCGGGTCGCTGCGCCAGCTTGATCCGACCATCAGTGCTAAACGCCCGCTTCGTTTCTTTGCCTACAGCTTTGGCGAACTTTCTGAAAGTCTGGCGCAAACCCAATGGGATTTTCTGCAAAAGGTCGAAGGTTGGGGCTTCGTCACCAACCCGCTGACGCGTTTACTACATGATGCAGATGACATCATGGCATTTTATGATCAGCTTGGCGCGCAGCGCCCGGACCTTGATTACGATATCGATGGCATTGTCTATAAGGTCAATGATTTCGAACTTCAGCTTCGTCTTGGTTTTGTGAGCCGATCACCGCGCTGGGCAATTGCCCACAAATTCCCGGCCGAAAAGGCGCGAACACGCCTGAACGCCATTGATATTCAGGTTGGCCGCACCGGCGCCCTGACCCCGGTTGCACGGCTTGAACCGGTGACCGTTGGTGGTGTTGTAGTGTCCAATGCGACGCTTCATAACCGTGACGAGATCGAACGGCTGGATGTGCGTGTTGGTGACATGGTCGTCATCCAGCGCGCCGGGGATGTAATCCCGCAAGTCGTCGAAGTCATCAAAGATGAGCGCCCCGAGGGGACCCAAGGCTATCAGTTCCCCGATACCTGCCCAAAATGCGGTAGCCACGCCATGCGCGAAGAAGGCGAAGCCGTTACACGTTGTACCGGCGGCCTGATTTGCCCGGCGCAGGCGGTTGAGCGCCTGAAGCATTTCGTGTCACGCACTGCCTTTGATATCGATGGCTTGGGCGCGAAAAATGTCGAGACATTCTTTGAAATGGGGTGGCTGAAGTCACCCGGTGATATTTTCCGGCTTGAAACCGACCATGGCGATGCGATCCGAAAATTGGAAGGCTGGGGCGAAAAATCCGCCACCAAACTTTTTGACGGGATTAATGAACGCCGGACCATTGGACTCGATAAATTTATCTATGCCCTGGGCATTCGCCAGATTGGGCAGGCAACGGCAAAGCTTCTGGCGCGTCATTATGGCTCAGTTACCGAGTGGCGCAATGCCATGATTGCAGCGAATGAGGCAGACAGTGATGCGCTACGTGAACTGATCAATATCGACCAAATCGGTCCTGGTGTTGCCAAGGACCTTATCGAATTCATGGCGGAAGATCACAACCGCGAGGTCCTTGATGACCTTCAAGACGTTCTGACCATCGCCGATGTTGAAGCCCCAAACGTTACTGACAGTCCGGTTTCGGGCAAGACGGTTGTATTTACCGGCAAACTGGAACTGTTTTCACGCAACGAAGCCAAGGTAAAAGCCGAAAGCCTTGGAGCAAAAGTTGCGGGCTCCGTATCTGCAAAAACCGATTTCCTTGTTGCAGGGCCGGGTGCAGGATCCAAATTAAAGAAAGCAGAAGAATTAGGTGTTACAGTACTGGACGAACAAGGATGGCTTGATCTGATCGCTACTGAATAAGACCGTTATCAAAAGGGAAGTGTGCTGATGGAAGACCTTGGAAATTTCTTTCGCCGTTATGTCGACGCCCATCTAAAGCTGGAAGAAAATGCACTTGATGAGTTCTTTCATTTCCCGTGCTTGATAAACGACCTGTCTGGCGTACATGCAATTGCCAATTCTTCGGATCTGCACACGTACCATCACTCTTTCTTTGACGAACTGAAAAACGCCGATCTTGCCAAGGCAAAATCCATGCTGGTTGAACAACACTCAGCACTGCCTGGTGGGGCACGTGTGATTGTGTCCTTCCGCTTTGGCAATTCTGAAAACAATCTGATTTTTGATTGCGACTACGCCTTTGCCCTTCTGAAACAGGACGAACAGTGGAAAGTCGTTTTCGCACAGCTTGACGAGATCCGCTACAGCGACCTCTATTAACAAGGGCCGTTTCCTTACAGGCGGCTTTGCGCAACCATCCTGTCCACCACCCCAGGAACCGATTATTCTTTGCCGTTATCCTCAACGGCTGGCTCTGTATCTTCCGGCGGGGTGGCTATCGGGCCAAGAACACGTTCGACAATGGCGGGATCGCTCACAAAAGCCGATAATCCATATCCCTGACAATATCGCACACCCGCATTTATTGCCGCTTCAAGATGCTCTACGGTTTCGCAGCGCGAGCAAATAATCTTCGCCCTTACTTCTGGTGAACATTTTGACAACACGTCATAAAGGTCCGCCCCCTCAAGAGGGGAAACATGGACCTTTAGAGATTGGCATACAGCGATTTCTTCTTCGGACAGACTATGCAATTGCGACACTGAAATCCCATCCAGAGCCAGGGCGATACCCTCTTTTTGCAAACTTGCAAGAATTCTGTTTCTGGTCGCACTGTTTTGCTGCCAGGTCACCAAATCCATCTCAAGTGTAAGCTGTTCAAGTCTTTGATATGGAAGCGACTTTACCACTTTTTCGAAGTTGCTGCTTACTACGGCAACCGGGTTCAAATTAACAAATAGCCGTTTTTCCCAAATAGCGTCATCAACGGCAAGATGGGAAAGCACCCGGTTATCAAGCAGTTCGGTGAACCGTGAAAACATCCACGGATTCTGAATAATATTCTTGCCTGTGACCTCGTCCATTGCCGCAATAGACACCCAGATTTCTTCGCCGAAGACACGTGGTTGCTGGTTCTTGGCAAGAGACCATATAAGCTGCCTGCGCAGATGCATCGACATATCTGCTTGCCCGACAATCCGCTCAACTTCAACCAGTTCGGCCAATTGCCTGATATCTTCGGGGGGCTGTTGATAAAATTCCCGAAATACTTCGGCAAGTGCCTGTTTGCCACGCATTAGATACTGCGCGCAGCTTTGCGCAAATTCATTCGCACTGTTATCAAGATCAAAGTAACGGCTGTCAATTTTACCAAATCGATGCGACATCAGGAGGCTATTCAGCTCCGTAACGAACTGATCAACTGCCCGGCGTTCCGTGACAGGAAATATCAAGGAAATTGCGTTGCTTGACAGCAACCTGACCTTGAGGCCCTTGATATTCAGATCTTCGAAATACCGAACGAATGCACAGAAAACGGTTCTGTTATCTGCCGCCGGAACACCGGAGAAATCCAAAATAAGTGCTGCACGGTCCGGCTTCTGCAAATCAGCTTTAGCAATACCATCAAACAGCACTTTTGGAATCTTGTCGTCCATCAATAACCTCATCGGTGCATCTTGCGACAAAGAAAACTTTTGAAAAGCTTAGGCCATTAACATTTAAACGATAGAGGCTTCACCAACGTCGCGTTTGAACGTTAACACATTCCAATGCTGTAAAAAATCTTCCGTTTTCGCCCGGCGGCCCCAGGCGGCCGGTGAACTAAGTGAACCACAATACGCCAAACGTCCATTTTCAGCATTGATCTAGATGCTTGTATATGTCGGAATTCACCGCGTCCGTTTTTAAATGCAATCGATAAGCTGTCCGAATTTGGCCGTGATCCACAAAGACAACTGCTATACTTCTGACGGCATGGAATTATTTTTGGCCAGAAAAATGAAAGAGGCAAATCATAATGCCTATTCGCCGATTTCTGAATTGTCCCGTATCAAGAAGATATAAGCTAATAAGCACACTTTTTTTCCTGGCGATCCTGTCTCCGTTTGCCCAGGCGGACGAGACGTTCAATGATCTGACGGGCCCTGCCCGTGCGATTGATGCCGATACGCTTGAATTTGGCTTCAAACGCATTGACCTTTGGGGCGCTGACGCAATGAATCGCTTCCAGAAATGTCTGGTCAATGGCCAAAGCACGGCTTGTGGTGCCGAAGCATGGCAAATCACCACCAATCTTCTGGTCGCAACACCAATCACCTGTGAAATACGTGGCAAGAACCGTTATCATCGCAACATGGCGGTCTGCCGTAATGCCAATGGTGTTGATATCGGGCAAAGCCTGATCCTGCGTGGCATGGCCGTTGCCCGCCCCGATCAAATGCCAGAATATGAAACGGTGGAGGCCCGCGCCAGACAAGCGCGCACCGGCGTCTGGGCCGGAGAATTCATTGATCCGCTTAAATGGCGTCGCGGCGAACGCCTGCCCGAACACGAAATTGAAATTCGACGCTGGCAACGCGACGAATAACCCCCTCGGTTCGGTATCATCTTATTCGCCAGAACGACCGCCCGATGCAAATGGTCGCGCCAACAGCCGACCAAGCCCGGCCAACGTAAAACTGTTTTTCAGCGACGCTACACCTGCTGTGACCACGACAAACCCGATGAATTGCGGGATTGTCAACACCTCGCCCAAGAACAGCCAAGCCGCAAAGAACGTCAGCGCTGGGCCTGATAGTGAAATCAGCGACGCCTGCGTTGCGCCCATTCTGCGAATGCCTTCATAAAGCAAAAAGAACGGGATCACGGTGCAGAAAATCGAAATTCCGGCCGTCCACATAATGCCCACGGGATTGAGGTTAAGCGGGTTTTGCGTAATCAGCGCATAAACCAACATACACACCCCTGCCATGGTGTTGATCAGGGCGGCAAAATGCATGGACCCGATTACCGAAATCATGCGCTGCCCAAAATACAGATAAATCGCATAGGTCAGCGCCGACCCGAACGCCCAGGCCGCACCGATCCAAAGCGAACCGGAAACCATGCCAAACCCGTCCGGTGCCAGGACAAGCATCAAGCCGACATACGTCACAACAAAACACGCGATTTGACGCAACGGCGGAAAACGACGTTTATGCAGCGCTTCAAAAATCATGACGATGGCCGGAAATGTGAACAGCACAATCCGCGAAACCGTGACATCAATCAGGGAAACCGCGGTGAAATCAAACAGGGCAGCAAGGAAGAATAACCCGCCATATAGACCACCCCATGCCAAATCCACCGGCTTCATTTTGCGTTCACCAGGCCGGTTCTTGCCAAATAACGCCACACCGAGCCAAAAGAACGGCATCGCGATCAAAAAGCGCAATAACAACAACCCATCAACTGTCATGCCAGTGGCATAAACGAATTTGGCCAAAAGCCCCTTCATCGCAAGGGCAACGGTCGCTAGCAGGACAATTGTCAACGCGGAACTTACTGGCTTTGCAACCAGTTCTGTTTTGGCCAGTTCTGTTTTAGATTGTGTCGTCATGGGGCGATTTCCGGTCCTTTTCTGGTCGCTATAGTTACCCGCATAATGCCATTATTCAATTCGAATTAATTGCTATCAGATATCAGCTTTGGCTATACCTTGAAGATATCGTTGAACGGAACCGCCAGGGGGCATCACGCATGGACATCAAACAGCTCAGAAGTTTTGTTCATATTGCCGAACTGGGCAGCCTGTCACGCGCGGCAGAGCGATTGAACCTGTCTCAACCGGCCCTAAGCCGCCAACTCAACCTTTTGGAAGAAACCCTTGATACCAAATTGCTTGAACGCACAGGGCGCGGGGTCAAGCTTACTGCATCCGGGCAAATGCTTGCTGAACGGGCACGCGTTATTTTGACCGACCTTGCCCGGTTAGAGGCAGACCTGTCTGCGCGCAGCAGTAAAGTCACCGGCCACGTTCATGTCGGCGTACCGCCAAGTGCCGGGATCGTCATTACCGGCGCGCTGATCGAAACCCTGCGCGATCGCTTTCCCGATCTGAATGTGTCGGTCGCTGAAGATCTGACCGGTGATGTTCAGGAAGGGTTACTTTCCGGGCGCTTGGATATTGGCATTCTTCACGACGGCATGATTTCACGCAGCCTTCATTCCGAACCGCTTTGGCGTGAAGACCTGTTTCTGATTTCCCATCCTTCGCAAGTTGGCGAACAGGAAACCGAAATCGCATATGAAGATGTTTTGTCTCTGCCCCTGATCATGCCGACCAACAAACACGGCTTGCGCGCCATGATGCAGGAAGCTGCCTTTCGCGCCGGTCGCCCCCTGACCCCGGTGGTCGAAGCCGACGCCCTTCGTGTCCTGGTCGATCTGGTACACCGGAATGTTGGTCATACGGTATTGCCCCGAAGCTCCCTTGTTCAGGAACTCTCGACGGGGCGCCTTCGGGCACGAAAAATCACAAATCCGGAACTGTCACGCAAGGTGATGCTTTCTTGGCAACATGACCGACCGCTCAGTCCCGGGGGAAAGGCGGTTGTCGATACGCTGCGTGATCTTGCCGGCACCGTTCCAATGGCCAATCAATAGCAACCTTAAACAACAACACCCGACCGGATGGATCCGATCGGGTGTTGTTTACGTTTAGATATCTGTTCTTTGATCAGACAGGTGCCTGACTATCCGATGATTGCTGCCAAAGGTTCACACCTGCATCGCCAGCGTATTTGTCGATCTCAGCCAATTCTTCTGCACTGAACTCAAGATTATTAAGTGCATCCAGGCTGTTATCGAGCTGCTGAACATGGCGCGCACCAATCAGTGCCGACGTGACCTCCGGTCGGCGCAGAACCCAGGCAATCGCCATCTGCGCCAATGTCTGCCCACGGCGCTTGGCTATTTCATTAAGCGCGCGGACACGATTAAGGTTCTCTTCTGTCAGCATGCCCGGCTGGAACGACCCTTCCAGCGCCGCACGGGATTCTTCCGGGACACCGTTCAGATACTTGTTGGTCAAAAGCCCCTGCGCCAACGGCGAGAAGGCAATACAGCCCATGCCAAGTTCTGACAGGGTATCAAGCAAACCTTCCTCAACCCAGCGATTGACCATCGAGTAGGACGGTTGATGGATCACGCATGGGGTACCCAAATCCTTGAGGATCGCGTGTGCCTGGCGGGTCATTTCCGGGGAATAGGACGAAATCCCGACATAAAGCGCCTTGCCCGATCGGACGATCTGATCGAGTGCCCCCATGGTTTCCGCAAGCGGGGTGTTCGGGTCCACCCGATGGGAATAGAAGATATCAACGTAATCCAGTCCCATCCGCTGCAAGCTTTGATCCAGGCTGGAAATCAGGTATTTGCGTGATCCCCACTCGCCAAACGGTCCGGGCCACATGCGATAGCCCGCCTTGGTCGAGATCACCAGCTCATCCCGATGACGTTTCAGGTCCTGCGCCAACACCTTGCCAAAGTTTTCTTCAGCCGATCCCGGAGGCGGGCCATAGTTATTGGCAAGGTCAAAGTGAAACACACCCCGGTCAAATGCCCGGCGGATCATGGCACGTTGCGTTTCATAAACGTCGACGCCGCCAAAGTTCTGCCAGAGGCCAAGGGTGATTTTAGGCAGGATCAAACCGCTTTTACCACAGCGATTATAGGTTTCGTCGTCATAGCGGTTGGGGTTTGCCATCCACTGCGTTTCGACTTCAGCCATGTCTTCCTCCTGTTATCATTGGTGGTTTTCCACCTTTATTGAATCGATCCAATGCGCCCTTATTACGGCATTAAACCGCACTTGTCAGTTCACAATGAAGCAAAAAGCCGCTCCAACATTCGAAGCGGCTTTTAAATTTCACATGATGGAAATCACCAGCAAAATTAGATTGTTTTCTTTTTGATCGGCGCTGTAGCCTTTTGCAACCATGCAAGATGGTCATCATCCAGATCATCAGCATACATCGCATAAACCTGCGCATGGTAATCATTGAGCCACTGCAATTCATCGGTGCCCAGAAGTTCCGGATCAATCAATTTGCGTTCAATCGGCGAAAACGTCAGGGTCTCAAACCCAAGCATCTTGCGGTCTGCGCCAATTGGCGCGTCGACCTCTGTCACCGCGATCAGGTTTTCAATCCGAATGCCATATTCGCCTTCTTTATAGAAGCCTGGTTCATTTGACAGAACCATACCCGGCTTAAGCACAATCTTGTTTGGAGCCTTGGAAATACGTTGCGGGCCCTCGTGCACACCAAGATAACTACCAACGCCATGACCTGTACCATGATCAAAATCCAGACCAGCTTCCCAAAGCGGCATACGCGCCAGTGTATCAAGCTGCTGGCCCGTGGTCCCGACTGGGAAAATGGCACGCGCAAGCGCAATATGGCCCTTTAGAACACGGGTAAATCGATCTCGGTGTTCCTGACTTGGTTCGCCGATAACGGTGGTTCGGGTGATATCGGTTGTTCCATCAAGGTACTGCCCGCCGGAATCAATCAAAAAGATTTCACCCGGTGTCAGGTTACGGTTGCTTTCAGGCGTATTTCGGTAATGACACAATGCACCATTCGGACCACTGCCCGGAATGGTTTCAAAGCTTGAATCGCGAAACAGTGGGTCTTCTTTACGCAGTGAAAGCAGTTTGTCTGCGGCAGTACGCTCATCGATACTGCCATCGGCTGCGGCTTCATCAAGCCATTTGAAATAGCGAATGATCTTTTCGCCGTCACGCCTATGGGCTTTACGCGATCCTTCAAGCTCCACCGCGTTCTTGCATGCCTTGGGCAAGGCGACCGGATCACGTCCGACCCGAACAGTTGCACCCGCCTTGGCAAGCTGCATACGCAACCAGTCACCGGCCGTCGCCTCATCAAGGCGGACCGACTGATTTCCCATTGCGCGCAGTGCATCGGCCAACTCACCTGACGCACGCAGGGTCGCTTCACCGGACAACCATTCAATGGTTTCCCCGGCAAGTTTTCGGGCATCCATAAACAATGCGACGGATGCATCGCCATGGACAATCGCGTATCCAAGCGCAAGCGGCGTTTGAGGCACATCCGCCCCGCGAATATTCAACAGCCAAGCGATGCTGTCAGGCGCCGAGAGGATGGTACTGTCACATGAAATGCGCGACAGGATTTCAGCAACCTCGGTACGTTTTTCGAAACTGGATTTGCCTGCGTATTCCATTGGATGCGGCCTGACCGGCCCCAAGGGCAGATGGGGTTGGGCATGCCACAGGGCATCAATCGGATTGGTATCAATGGCAATCAATTCCGCCCCCACAGCGTCGCAAGCCGAACGCAGATGGGTTGCCTGTTGCACCGTATGAAGCCATGGGTCATAGGCAAACTTCTGACCAGCTTTCAGGTTATCGTGTAACCAGCCAACAACCGGCTCCTCGATCAAATGGCGATACTCAAAAATATCGCGGTCCACCTGCTGGCGCACCTGAATGGTGTATCGGCCATCAACAAAGATCGCAGCAGCATCTGCCAGAACCACAGCCGCACCGGCAGACCCGGTAAAACCGGTCAGCCATGCAAGGCGTTCAGCACGGGCAGGCACATTTTCGCCCTGATGTTCATCGGCGCGTGGCACAATAAAGCCATCAACCCCTTTTGAGGCCAGATACTTTCGCAGAGCCTTGACCCGTGTAGCGGCATCAAAGTCATCTTTGGCCATTTTAAACAGGCCTTTGCGTTCATCGCGCAACGCAAAAAGCATAGCCTTTAGGTCATCCCCCAAGGGGCTCCCGACCAGATCAAGCCAGTCTGTACGCACATCTCCGTCCGCTGCGGCCAAAACACCATCAATCAGATCGACAACGGCATTGGTATCCTTGCTGACATTGTCACGCTCAAGCAATGTTGCGAGTTGGGCATCACCGGAAATGGCCATAGACTTCCTCGTTTTGTATGTGGGGCAGATAGCACTATGTAAGGGTTTATGCTGATCGGGCGCAAGCGACAAAGACATTTTGCATATTTTATAAAATTATCGCCCTAATATGTGAAAAGACACCTGTATGCGTCGTGGGTATGAATGCCCTGCAAGCTTCGCAATACACATTAGTGAATGATTAACCTATGACACTCCTGTGACAAAAAGATGGCCCGTCGGGACGTCAATTTGCTGGAGACTAAGAACGGTGATCCGTTTTCCTATTACTGCCTTGAGTGTCATTCAATCGCGTCGTCGTCAGACGGCCTATGACGGCCTCGAGCGCCTGACCTTAGGTCAAAAAGCTGCGCTCGGTCTTGATATAGGTCCTGCCCAACTGGCAGACGATGCGGCCAACCGGGCTGCAACCGGTTCGGACGATACCAAGAACAAGGAATAACAGATCAGTCCCGCCCGATCTGGTCGTATGCCAAATGACGAAGCGCAGGATCACGGTTCATGATCCTTGCGGCATTTTTGTCTTTTCCCTCTGAAACGGCCCTGCTTCTCCACAGCAGGGCCGTTTCTTTTTGACCCTCACCAATCTTCCAAGCAATAGTATGTAGGATCAGGGCCCCAAAATAACAAATCATGGCTTGGAGTGGGTATGGCCAAAACAGTTCTTATTACCGGTGGATCACGCGGCATCGGCCGTGCGACGGCTGTATTATTTGCCAGCAAAGGCTGGAATGTTGCGTTTAGCTATTTTGGCAATCAGAAAAGTGCCGATGAAACCTGCGCCAAGTGTGAACGTGCCGGTTACACTGGAAATGTTCTTGCCCGTAAATGCGATGTCCGCGACGAATTGAGCGTAATCGACCTGTTTACTGCCGCACGCGAACGGTTTGGATCAATCGAGGGCGTGGTAAACAATGCCGGAATTGTTGCCCCGCAAAGCTCGATCGCCGAAATGGATGTCGAACGCATGAAAACCGTGTTTGATACCAACATTCTGGGGGCCTATCTGGTCGCCCGTGAAGCGGCGAGAACCCTTCATTCCGGGACTGCCATCGTGAATGTATCCTCCATGGCAGCAAAGCTTGGCGCACCGGGTGAATATATTGATTATGCCGGATCAAAAGGAGCAATTGATGCCCTTACCATCGGACTAGCCAAAGAACTTGGCCCAATGGGCATTCGCGTCAATGCCATACGCCCGGGTATCATCGAAACAGACATTCACGCCAGCGGCGGTCATCCGGATCGCGCAGCCGAGCTTGGCCCAACCTGCCCGCTTGGCCGTTCCGGTGATCCAGAAGAAGTCGCCCACAGCATCTTCTGGCTGATTTCGCCCGACGCGTCTTATGTCACGGGCAGTATCATGGATGTTTCCGGCGGCCGTTAGCGCGCTTCAAGCCAATCACTCAGGATTTTGGCGCGTCGAAAACAGGCGCCACGCATAAAAAACGGCTGCCCTGCAATTCAATGCACGGCAGCCGTTGGTAAATTTTGACACAGAAGATCTTTAGCCAACCAGCAACGTGGTCCAATCTTCAACCTTGAAGCGCTTGATCAGCGACAAGCCAACTTCGCGGTAGGCCGACAGAACAAACTGTTCTTGATGGGACAACAGCCCCGACAGGATGACCACTCCATCCTCGGACAATGTGTTGGTCAGGTCATGCGCCATGGCACGTAACGGACGCGCGAGAATATTGGCACAGACAATGTCGTAATATCCGCCGTCGCGAATACGGGTATCGTGAAAACCGTTCGAATGAATGGCCGTAATCAGATCACCAACCTTGTTGGTTTTGGCGTTTTCACGAGCGACACGGACAGACGCCGGATCAATATCAGCCATCATCACAGGACTGCGCCAGGTTTTGGCACACGCCATGCCAAGAATGCCTGACCCACAGCCCATATCCAATGCGTTACGGCGCGGGCCTTGCTTTGCAACCCAGTCAATGGCGGCAAGGCAGCCCTTGGTGGTTTGATGTTCCCCGGAGCCAAACGCCAAACCAGCATCAACCTGAAGCCCGGTTTTCGCAACCGGGACACCTTCGCCCCAATGCGAACCATGAACGAAAAAGCGTCCAACCGAGATCGGCTTGAAACTGCGCAGATTTTCTCCAACCCAGTCTTTCGGCTCATATGTCCCAAAGCTGACCACCGGCGTTTCAATGCCGACAGCCGTTGCCATGATCGAGACAGCAGTCTCAACCGCGCCCCTGTCAAACATCTCGCCGGCAAAACCTTCTACCCGCCATGGTGCAGATGGATCACCGTTGCGTTCGAAATGCGACAACGCGTCACAGTAATCAAACAACGCCTCGGCAAAGGCGGCTGCATAGGCGCCATCAACGTCGAACTGGAAGTTGTAGCAAATTACGGGTTCGGTCATGTCGCTTCTCGCTTGTCTGGGCTGCATGTGATCACGGCCCGGTTGAATCGGTAATCCAATAAGTTTGGCCGGGCTTACCCCGGTAGTATGAAGCTGTCGACCACTTTCTTTGTACCGACACCTTCGAAATGGATTTCCAGTTTGTTGCCATCCACCGCCCGCACCGTTCCCGGCCCGAACTTGCGGTGCCGCACCGCGTCACCAACCTTGTATTTCGATGATTTGGAACTTGTGGTGTGACTGGTTTCCCCGTCGGGCTTTACATCGATGACGTTCTTGCGCACCCGGTCCTGCCACCCGCTTGAGGCAAATTTACGCTCGCCCGCACCCGATATTGTATTGCGATTGGATGCGCCGTCATTGGCCCAGCTTGGCATTTTCATCCAGTTATCGGCACCCCAGGCACCCGGCGAATGATTGCCCCCATGTCCGCCAAGGCCGGTGTCACTGATGCGATCAATATGTTCGTCGGGCAATTCATCAACAAATCGCGACGGCAAGGCCGACTGCCACTGGTTGTAAATCCGGCGATTGGCCGCATAGCAAATGGTTGCCCGTTTGCGCGCACGTGTGATCCCGACATAGGCCAGACGACGTTCTTCTTCGAGCCCCTTGACCCCGCTTTCGTCCATGGCACGTTGATGCGGAAAGACACCTTCTTCCCAGCCGGGAAGAAAAACGTAATCGAATTCAAGCCCCTTGGCCGCATGCAGGGTCATGATGGTAACTTTTTCCTCATGATCGTTCTGCGCATTTTCCATAACCAGCGAAACATGCTCAAGGAAGCTGGTCAGGTTTTCAAATTCTCCAATGGCCGAAACAAGTTCCTTAAGGTTTTCAAGGCGTCCCGGCGCGTCGATCTCCTTGGAGGTCCGCCACATGTCGGTATAGCCGCTTTCATCAAGGACGGTTTCAACCACCTCGACATGGCTGCTGTTTGACAACATTTCGCGCCAGCGTTTGAAATCTCCCAAAAGCCCGCCGATGCTCTGACGCATCTTGGGTTTGAGTTCTTCGGTATCAATCAGATCACGCGCCGCCGCCGGAAGCGAGATCGTCTGATCGCGCGAATATTGATGCAGGGTCTGAAGCGTTGCCTTACCAACACCACGCTTGGGTACGTTGACAATACGTTCAAACGCCAGACTGTCATCAGGCTGGGCCACAAGACGGATATAAGCCAGCGCATCACGAATTTCCTGACGTTCATAGAAACGTGGACCGCCAATCACGCGATAGGGAATGCCAAGCGTGATCAACCGTTCTTCAAACTCACGGGTCTGGAAACCGGCGCGCACCAAAATGGCAATCTGCGATGCGCCAACACCTTTGCTTTGCAGGGCTTCGATATCTTCCCCGATCAGGCGGGCCTCGGCTTCGCCGTCCCACACCCCTTTGACGAATACCTTTTCACCAGTATCGATTTCAGTCCAAAGCTGCTTGCCCAGCCGGCCATCGTTAAACGTAATCAACTTGGATGCGGCAGCCAGAATATGCGGGGTGGAGCGGTAGTTTTGCTCCAGTCGAACAACCTTGGCACCCGGAAAATCGGTTTCAAAGCGCAGGATGTTACCGACCTCGGCCCCGCGCCAGCTATAGATCGCCTGATCATCGTCACCGACACAGCAGATGTTGCGATGAACCATCGCCATCGCACGCAACCACAAATACTGGGCTACGTTGGTATCCTGATACTCATCGACAAGAATATAGCGGAAGGTATTCTGATACTGCTTGAGCACTTCGGGATGTTGCTGAAACAGGGTCAGGCAATGCAACAACAAATCCCCGAAATCGCAGGCATTCAGGATTTTCAGGCGTTCCTGATAGATCTTGTAAAGGTGCTTGGCCCCACCGTTGGCAAACTCGACACTTTCATTGACCCGCTCAGGTGTCAGACCCTTGTCCTTCCAGCGCTGAATGATCCCCATCAGCTGCTTGGCAGGCCATTTTTTCGGGTCGATCTGTTCAGCATCCATGATCTGCTTAAGCAAGCGCACCTGATCGTCGCTATCAAGGATGGTGAAGTTTGATTGCAGTCCGATAAGATCGGCATGACGGCGCAACAAACGTGCGGAAAGCGAATGGAATGTGCCCAGCCACCAACCTTCAACCGGACGACCAAGTGCCTGTGCCACACGTTCCTGCATTTCCTTTGCCGCACGGTTGGTAAAGGTCACCGCAAGAATTTGTTGCGGATGCAGGCGTTCTGTTTGCGCTTTGGTTTCCAGCAAATGAGCAAGGCGCGTGGTCAAAACCCTGGTTTTCCCCGTCCCGGCCCCGGCAAGAACCAGTAAAGGACCATCAAGGGTTTCCACAGCATCGCGCTGCTCGGCATTCAGGTTGTCGAGATATGCCGGGCTTGGCGCATCGGCCAGACGCATTTCGGGGCTGGCGGCGAATTCATCAATTTCGAAGGGATCATCCATCATGACGGCATATATATCACGCTGTGCGAAGGGGACCAGTCTTGCATTCCTGTCGGCGCGTCAATTTTTCACATTCTGCCACAAAACAGGACCGGCCTTTTCCCGAAAAGGAAAATTTTTGCGCCAGTTTTTCATCCCCCGAACGTGTGTGAAAATAACAGCGGTATTTGCATAAGGCATCAGAATGAGCAACATCAACGGTACAGGTGGCAACATTACGCAGATCCAGGGCCTCAACAACCAACGAGCCAATGCACCCCAAGACACCGACGGCGCATTCGGGACGGAAGCATTTGGCAGTTATTCTTCGTTCAGCTTGCAAAACACCGGGGCAAACAGTGCCGCCGAAATGTCAGATCTGACTTCGCAAAGCGAAGCCCTGACTGGTCAACTATCAAATTCGATCATGGCTATGCTGCTCGAACTTCAGCAAACCAGCACCGCAACAGATGGCAGCAGCAGCTTCGATGCGCAGCAGCTGTTTTCTGACATGGATACTGACGGTGATGGCACACTGACAAAAACCGAATTCATGGAAGCAGCCCCCGAAGTCGCCAGCGATGAAATGTCTGAAAACCTTTGGAACCTGATGGCGGGGTCAGAAACTGATAGCATGTCCGAAGATGATTACCTTGCAGCAATGAAACCGCCCGGCGGCATGCCACCCAAAGGACAAGACGGTGAAATTGGCGGCATGACGACCACGGCGGGAAGTGCCATGGCCGAAGACGGTACGTTTGATCCGCTTGACACCAACGAAGATGGCACCGTCAGCCTGTCTGAAATCATGGCTGTCGCCCCACAGGATGCATCCCCGTCACAAAGCAGCCTGCCAAGCAGCACCTCAGACGAGATCAACTCGGGAAGTGAAAATTTTAATTCCAAGCTGATGGCGCAAGTCATTGCGTAACTTTAAAGGTTTGCGACAAAATGCTTGAGCGCAGAAATGGTCCGTTCCGTCGTATTGCCGTCCCAACCGGGAATGGATACGGATCGCACATGTCTTGGGAATTGGGCCAATGCCACCGCAACCAAATCCGACGCATTCACCAAACGATTGGTCCCCAGATCGACCGTTACGGGGCGCTCTGTTGATGGACGCAATGTCAGGCAATTGGTGCCCAGAAAGCTTGTTTCCTCTTGCACGCCACCGGAATCGGTAATGACCAGCCCGGCATCTTTCATCAGGCTTGCAAAGTCCAGGTATCCAAGCGCTGGCAACATTCGTATTCCGCCTTTGCGCAGGGCATCAAGATAACCTTGCAGCGTTAGTCGTTTGGCCGTGCGCGGATGGATTGGAAAACAAACCGTGTGATGGGTCGCAAGTTCAATAATCGCATCAACAATCCGGCCAAGCGTCACTTTGTCATCGACATTGTCCTGACGATGCAAGGTCACCAGAACATAGTTTCCCTTGTTTAAACCGTATTTGATCGCTGCTTGTTGTGATGAAACTGCGCTCTGCATCATGACCAGCGTGTCGATCATGATGTTGCCGACCTGTTTGATGTGGTCAGGCGCAATCCCTTCGGCCAGAAGGTTCTGATCAGCGTCATCAGATGGCGTAAGCAAAAGATCGGACATCGCATCAATGGCGATTCGGTTTTGCTCTTCGGGCATATCCGTCTCAAAGCATCTTAGTCCGGCCTCAAGATGCACAAGGGGAATACCCATATCTCTGGCCACCAAGGCAGCCGCCAACGAGGAGTTCACATCCCCGACAACCAAAACCATGTCAGGCCGTTCTGCGTTACACAGCGCTTTGTAAGCCCCAATCATCTTGGGAATCGGATCACCGTGTTCAGACGCCTTCCAGTCCAGAACATGATCGGGATCAGGCAGCCCGAGTTCCCTCCAGATCATGGATGACATCGCGTCATCGCGGTGTTGGGCCGTATGAACAAAAGACGGATTTATTTCGGCATGGGTCGCCAAACCTTGCCAAAGGGGTGCGATCTTCATGAAGTTCGGTCTGGCACCGGCAACAACGTGAAGCTTCATCGACTATCGACCCCCGTCCTGACTAAGGGAAAGATTTATCGTCTATCTATATCCAAAGTGATCAGCACTGTTGCCCTGAACTGTATTTGGTATTGGTATTTAATGAGTTCTGATCCTAGAACAACTTAGGCGGCGCGTCGCCGCGTTCTTCGCTTTGCAGTTCAAGCAATGCATTATTATAGGCCATCATCGCATCCTTTTCGTGGACAAAGCCGATCATATGTCGTTCTTCGGGGCTGTTGAGCACCGGGAGGTGTTCTTCCCCGGTTTGCTCCATCAGTTTGATGGCCTTTTCTATGCTGTCGGATCGATAGACGACAGGCGGCTTGGATCGCGCAACTTCGCCTGCGCTGACTTCATCACCAAGTTTGGGATCAAAGGCCGCATGGCGCAAATCTGTCAATGTGATCGTGCCATGCAGTTTTCCATGCTCGTCAATGACAAACAGCTCGGAATAGGGCGCGTTGATCAGTTTTTCGCGAACGGCTGGCAGCCCTTCGCTCAGGGGAACCGTTTCATATTCGCGCTTCATGATGTCGGCCACCTTGATCCGGCGCAGCAAATTCACTTCCCTGCCCCAACGGGTCGAAAGCCCCCGACATTTCAATTGCCACTGGAAAAACGATCCGCCTTGGAATTGATCCATTACAAGGGATGCCAGAACCGAAGCCACCATCACAGCAATCGTAAGCGTATAGTCCCCGGTCAGTTCAAACATGATCAGAGTTGTCGAAATCGGCGCGCCAAGAATCGCAGCAGCCAACGCCCCCATCCCGACAAGGGTATAGGCGGTATAACCCGATGAAAGGTCGGGGAACACATTGGTTGCAAGAACACCAAATGCCCCACCCAGCATCGCCCCCAGGAAAAGAGCCGGACTGAACATGCCCCCGGCAAAGCCAAGCCCCATACAGATCGAAACGACAAAAGCCTTGGCAAACAACAAACCAACGAGGAATGGCAGGTTATAGGCTTCATAGAGGGCATCGTTCATTGCCCCATAACCGACACCAACAACCTGCGGAAAGCCCAATGCAATGATGCCGACAATCAAACCGGCAACGGCAGGGCGCAACCACAATGGGATTTTGGTTCTGTTCGCGGCCTTTTGCACAACCGGAATGGCGCGCACCACCAAGGTTGCCGCGACACCGGCAAGAATGCCTAACAAAGCAAAGGCCGGGAATTCCCAGAATGATTGAATTTCGTGACCGGGAATTAAAAAGGCAACTTCATCGCCGTAATAAATGCGCGTGATTACCGTGCCAGTAACAGAGGCCAGAACGATCGGCGCAAACGCGGTTAAGGCATAATGCCCAAGTGCCACTTCATGAGCAAAAAGCGCACCGGCCAGCGGCGCATTAAAAGATGCCGCGACCGCCGATGCCACGCCACACCCCAAAAGGGTCCGCGAGGCAGAACGACGCAGATGCAAAATCCGCGCAAGCCACGCACCAAATGATGCCCCCATATGGACAACCGGCCCCTCACGCCCAAGTGACGCGCCACTGCCCAGTGACACAGCACTTGCCAGCGCACTTTTGATACCGCATCGGGTCGACATACGGGCATCATGAAACGATGCCGCGTCAATCACATCGGCAACACCATGCGGGCGTTTTTCTGGCAAGAACCTGTAGATGAAAATACCAACAACCAGACCGCCAACCGTTGGTGCAGCAATGAGTTGCCACACCGGCAATGTACTGAGATGCGTGTGCAGGGCTTCGTCACCCGTGCCATAGAACAACGACTGAACAAGCAACAGGCCATCACGAAACAGGATCGTGCCACCACCGGCCATCGCCCCGACAATCATGGCCAAAATCGACAGAACCAGTTGCTCGCTTTTGACGATGCGCCGCATTCGGTTCAAAAAAATGTTCGATTTCAGAAGCTTTTCAGCCATATGCGCAATACCGGAGTTGGCGGAACAAAACTGGGGTCAGGACACTAGGATCACGTTTTCTTGCGAATAAAGGGTAAAGACAAGGAATTCCTTGTAAAAATTCGTATCTCACTGCCCATTGATTGACCTTTGTGGATATGCAACAACAAGTGACCTGAATTCAGTTCGTGCCCCCTACCCCGAACAGTTTCAGAAAACCATCATTGCCAAAGTCATGTGACATGCAGCATTCTTGCCCATCTCGCATGATATTTGCGCCGCCACCAAGCGTTCTCAACGGAACCCAAAACCATGAATGATTCCCGTCCCGCGGGCATCCAGGCAGCGCGACCGCTACCTGGTCTTGTCGAATTCATTTGCCTGATGGCGATCACCATCGGGCTTGTTGCCCTGTCAATCGATAACCTTCTGCCGGCTTTTGGCCCAATCGCCCAGGATTTTGGCATCGAGGACGGCAACCGCATGCAGATGCTGATCTATGTTTTCATGATCGCGTTTGGTCTGATGCAAATCGTTTACGGGCCACTTGCCGATAGCTTGGGGCGACGACCGACACTGATCGCCGGACTGGGGCTTTATTGTGTTGGCACGATCATGGCGATCTTTGCCGACAGTTATGAACATCTGTTGATTGCGCGTTTTGTACAGGGGCTTGGTGCCGCTGCCCCGCGTGTTCTGACGATGGCCATTACACGTGACTGTTTTGATGGGCGTGAAATGGCGCGTGTCATGTCCTTTGTCATGATGGTTTTCATTATCCTGCCTGTCTTTGCCCCCGCATCGGGCAGCCTTATTCTGGCACTTGCCAACTGGCACATGATTTTCGTCAGCACCCTGATACTCGCAATTGCAATTGTCTGTTGGTATCTGCTGCGCATGCCAGAAACTCTGCACCCTGAGCACAGGCACAAACTGTCGATCCGACGGATCGGACGCGATATCAAAACCACAGTCACCAACCGCCAGACGCTGGGATATTCCACAGCAATGGGCATGATGTTTGGCTGCCTGATGGCCTATATCGGCTCAGCACAACAGGTTTTTGAGACCGAAGTTTATGGTCTTGGTGTTTGGTTCCCGCTGGCATTTGGTATGATTGCCGCGTGCATGAGCTTCTCTTCATTCGTGAATGCCCGCCTTGTGCGCAAGATCGGCATGCGCAAGATTTCCCATGCGGCACTATTCATCATGACCGGAAGCTGCCTGATCAACCTTTTCATTGCCATTGGCTTTGACGGAAAACCGCCCCTGGTGCTGTTCGGCGTTGGACTGACGACAATTCTGTTTTGTTTCTCATTGACAATGCCAAACTTTAATTCACTTGCCATGGAACCGGTTGGCGCGATTGCCGGAACCGCGTCATCGATGATCGGGGTCTATAGCACGCTGATCGGCGTTGTTGCGGGTGGCATGATTGGGCAACAATTCAATGGCACGGTGATTCCGCTTTTAGCAGGCTACTTTGCCCTTGGCCTGATCGGCATCGTGATCGTCGGTATCACCGAGCGCGGCAAGTTCTGTCACGCGACCCAATAAATCCTTCTGGCATATAACAGAAAAAACCCCGCAGAGTGCAGTCTGCGGGGTTTTTCATTGCGACCGTTCAAGCGGTTATTTTGCCTGACGCGGATCGTAATTAAGGTTCGACGCAAGCCAGCGTTCTGCCTCAGTCAGGGTCATGCCCTTACGTTCGGCATAGCTTTCAACTTGATCACGTTCGATTTTGCCAAGGCCGAAATATTTGGCATCCGGATTGGCAAAATAGAAACCACTCACCGAAGAGGAAGGGGTCATCGCACAGCTTTCGGTCAACGATACACCAACATTCTTTTCGGCATTCAAAAGCGTCCACAAAGTACGCTTTTCGGTATGTTCCGGGCAAGCCGGATACCCCGGTGCAGGACGAATACCGCGATAGTTTTCCGCAATCAGGTCCTGATTGCCAAGTGTCTCATCGGCTGCATACCCCCAAAGTTCCTTACGGACCTTCTCATGCATGCGTTCGGCGAATGCTTCGGCAAAGCGGTCACCCAGTGCCTTGACCAGGATCGCGTTATAATCGTCATGCTCCGCTTCAAGCTTGGATGCGATTTCTTCGACCTGCGGGCCTGCAGTCACAACAAAACCACCGATATAGTCCGTCTTGCCGCTGTCTTTAGGCGCGATGTAATCGGCCAATGCCCGGTTCGGACGTTTGTTGTTCTCGCGATACATCTGCTGACGCAGGGTGCGCAACATGATCGGTTCGTTCTGATCCGGTGCCGGTGTTACTTCAATATCGTCACCAATCGAATTGGCTGGCCACAAACCAACAACGGCTTTTGGCTTGAACCATTTTTCAGCAACGATCTTTTTCAGCATTTCCTGCGCATCTTCATAAAGACTGCGCGCCGTTTCACCGACTTTTTCATCTTTCAGGATATCGGGGAAGCGCCCATGAAGTTCCCAAGTTTCAAAGAACGGCTTCCAGTCAAAGCGCGACACCAGTTCCTCAAGATCGAATTCTTCAAAAACGGTAAGCCCCGGCTTGTTGGGCACCGGCGCTTCAAAGCTATCCCAATCGAGCTGCACCTTATTGGCGCGTGCATCAACAATCGAGAAACGTTTTTTCTGCAACTGTTGAGCAGCATGCTTTTCGGCCATCGCGATGTATTCTTCGCGAATTTCCGAGGCGAACCGCTCTCCATTGGTTGCCGACAAAAGATTGCTTGCGACACCAACCGCGCGTGATGCATCAATCACGTACACCACCGATGACTTAAGATAGTTCGGCGCAATCTTGACCGCCGTATGAACCTTGGATGTTGTTGCCCCGCCAATCAGAAGCGGGATATCAAGTCCTTCACGCTCCATCTCGGCTGCCACATAGGTCATCTCTTCAAGCGACGGCGTGATCAGACCCGAAAGACCAATCATATCGACGTTTTCGGCCTTGGCGGTTTCAATGATCTTCTGGGTCGGCACCATCACGCCAAGGTCAATGACCTCGAAGTTGTTACATTGCAAAACAACGCCGACGATGTTCTTGCCGATGTCATGCACATCGCCCTTCACTGTCGCCAACAGGATCCTGCCGTTGGTTTCGTGCTTGCCATCTTTTTCTTCTTCGATGAACGGGATCAGATAGGCGACCGCCTTTTTCATCACACGGGCCGATTTCACCACCTGGGGCAGAAACATCTTACCGGCACCAAACAGGTCACCGACGATGTTCATGCCGTCCATCAACGGCCCTTCGATCACATGCAGCGGTTTATCGGCTTCAAGCCGCGCTGCTTCGGTATCTTCTTCGACATATTCGGCAATACCGTTGATCAGAGCATGTGCAAGGCGTTCCTTGACCGGTTTCTTGCGCCACTCAAGATCAACTTTTTTCTCAGGCCCACCAGTACCTTTGTATTTTTCGGCAATTTCCAGCAGACGGTCTGTCGCATCCGAACGGCGATTCAAAATCACATCTTCTACGCGTTCGCGCAGTTCTTCGGGAATTTCTGCGTAAACAACCAACTGGCCGGCATTGACAATGCCCATGTCCAGCCCCGCCTGAATGGCATGATACAGGAATACCGAATGCATGGCCTCACGCACCGGGTTGTTCCCGCGGAACGAGAAGGACACGTTCGAAACACCGCCGGAAATCTTGGCATAGGGCAGATGCTTTTTGATCAGCTTGCAGGCTTCGATAAAATCGACAGCATAATTGTCATGTTCTTCGATGCCGGTCGCGACCGCAAAGATGTTGGGGTCGAAAATAATGTCTTCAGGCGGGAAGCCGACCTTTTCGACAAGAACTTCATAGCTTCGTTTGCAGATTTCAAATTTGCGATCAACCGTATCGGCCTGGCCTTTTTCATCAAAGGCCATCACAACCACTGCCGCACCATAGCGACGCAGCATTTTGGCCTGTGCGATGAAGGGCTCTTCGCCCTCTTTCAGGCTGATCGAGTTCACAATGCCCTTGCCCTGCAGGCATTTGAGCCCTGCTTCGATCACGTTCCATTTGGAACTGTCGACCATGATCGGCACGCGTGCGATGTCTGGCTCAGCCGCGATCAGGTTGATGAACTTGACCATCGCCGTTTCAGCATCGAGCATCGCATCATCCATATTGATGTCGATGATCTGAGCGCCGTTTTCGACCTGTTGGCGGGCGACTTCAAGGGCCGCATCGTAATCTTCTTCAACGATCAACTTCTTGAACTTGATGGAGCCCGCAACGTTGGTACGTTCGCCGATATTGATAAATCTGGAAATGTCGGTCATGGGTCTTTTCGATCTCTTTTCAGCAATCAATATCGGGTTTAAGCGGCGTCAAACGGCTCTAGGCCGGAAAGGCGCATTCTGGGCTCAAACGATGGCACAGCCCGCGGCTTGGCGTCTGCAACGGCGTTGCTAATCGCCTTGATGTGCGGCGGGGTTGTTCCGCAGCAGCCACCAAGAAGATTGATCATGCCACTATCTGCCCACTCCTTGACCAGTTCAGCCATTTCAGCATCTGTTTGATCATATTCGCCAAATTCATTCGGCAGCCCTGCGTTGGGATAAACCGAAACACGGCATTCGGCAATCCGCGACAGTTCCTGAACATAGGGGCGCAGTTGTGCTGCCCCCAACGCACAATTCAAACCGATCGAGAACGGCTTGGTGTGGCGTACGGAGTTATAGAAGGCTTCTGTCGTCTGGCCCGAGAGAGTCCGGCCAGAAGCATCCGTGATCGTGCCCGAAATCATCACCGGCACATCTTCGCCACGTTCTTCAACCACTTCATCAATGGCAAACAGTGCGGCCTTGGCGTTCAAAGTATCAAAGATCGTTTCGACCAGAAGTGTATCAGCCCCGCCATCAAGAAGCCCTTTTGCGGCTTCCTTGTAAGCTTCTTTAAGTTGGTCAAACGTAATCGCACGGAAGCCGGGATTGTTCACGTCCGGCGAGATCGAGGCCGTTCTGTTGGTCGGCCCGATAGCACCGTTCACAAAGCGCACATCACCGGGATGGGCTGCTTCCCATTCATCACAGGCCGCGCGCGCAATCTTGGCACTTTCGAAATTGATCTCGTAAGCCAAGTCTTCCATGCCGTAATCGGCCTGTGCAATTGTGGTCGCGCTAAAGGTGTTGGTCCCATTCAGGTCTGCACCGGCTGCGATGTACTGCAGATGGATATCTTTAATGATATCGGGCTGTGTCAGCGACAAAAGATCGTTATTGCCCTTAACATCCTGCTTCCAGTCAGCAAACCGCGCCCCGCGATAATCTTCCTCGCTTAAGGTATGCTTCTGGATCATGGTGCCCATTGCGCCATCAAGGATCAGAATTTTTTCTTCGGCCCGTTTGCGCAGCAGGGCAATGCGTTCCTTGCGGTCATTCATCATTTTCATCCAGTCTTTATCTTCATGCGTCAAAGCGACAAAACGTTCGGGAACTCAGGCCGCAGCCTGCACTTCACCGCGAAGGCCCAGCGCATGACAAATGGCATAGGTCAGCTCTGCACGATTAAGCGTATAGAAGTGGAAGTCGGTAACACCTTCGCTGATCAGACCTTCTACCTGCGAAATCGCTTCGTGGAACGCAACCATGCGGCGCGTGTCGGGATCTTCATCAAGCCCTTCAAAACGCCAATGCAAACGTTGGGGTACAGAAGCACCACACATATCGGCAAATTTCAAGAGCGACGCAAAGTTCGTCACCGGCAGAATGCCCGGTACAATCGGTGCTTCAATCCCCGCAGCCACACACTTGTCGCGGAACCTAAGATAGGTTTCGTTATCAAAGAAGAACTGCGTGATTGCCCGGTTTGCCCCAGCATCGATCTTACGTTTAAGATAATCGATCTCAAAATCAGCACTCGGTGCATCGGGATGGATTTCCGGATAGGCTGATACCGAAATATCGAAATCAGCAATTTCTTTTAGCCCAGCCACCATATCAACCGCATAGGGATACCCGCCCGGCGTTGGTACATATTTTTCACCGGCATCGGGCAAATCACCGCGCAGCGCGACAATGGAACGAATGCCTTCGTTCCAATAGCTGCGTGCAATCTGATCAATCTCTTCTTTGGTGTGTCCTACACAGGTCAGATGTGCTGCTGCCGGAATACCGGTTTCACGCTGAATGCGGGTGACACTGCCATGTGTGCGGTCACGGGTCGTGCCCCCGGCTCCATATGTCACCGAAACGAATGACGGGTTCAACGGCGCAAGCCGGTGGATCGAACGCCACATGGTTTCTTCCATCTTCTCCGTTTTTGGCGGAAAGAATTCGAACGAAACCCGCAGGTTGTTGCGCACTGCCTTAATTTCTTGAACCGTCATCATATCAGTATCTCAATCCTGTCTTCATGATCCCGAGAATCGGGACCTTTTAACTCGGGTTAGCCTGCGGTTTACTCCGCAGCTTTATTGGAATTCGTTTGTGTTTTGTCTATTGCCTGATCCGATGCGGCATTTGCTTTCCAAATCCGTACCGTTAGCGGTTTGCCCGGCAAACTTACGACGTCATCCGATATCAGGCCGCTCGCGCCGAACCAGGTGCTTATAGATGCGTCATCAAAGCCCAACCGTCGATGTGCATGCTCTTCACGCAGTTCCTCGTGATCATGCTGGGCGAAATCGACGACAACCAGTTTACCACCGGGTGCCAGAACACGTGCAGCTTCGGCCAGTGCCACGTCTGGTTTTTCGGCAAAGTGCAGGACTTGATGCAGGGTCACAACGTCGAACATGCCCCCCGGATAAGGCAATTGATACATATCGGCCTGCCGCACCAGACAATTCGACAAATCCGCACGTTGCAAGCGCGCACGGGCAACCGCCAGCATCTCGCGCGACATATCAACGCCAACGCCTTCTTCCGCGTCACGTCCGAGCAGTTCAAGAATCCGCCCCGTCCCCGTGCCAACGTCCAAAATGCGGCCGCCAGCCAAATCACCGACAGTTTCCAGCAATGCCTTTTCGACTTCGGCTTCATCAATGTGCAGGGAGCGAATCTGATCCCAGTCCCGTGCATTCGCGCGGAAATATTCGGTCGCGATTTTCTCTCGCTCTGCCTTGACCTGGTCCAGTCGCGCGCGATCAAGCGTCAATGTCTCATCGTCTTTTGGCAAAAGGTCCAGCACCGGCTGAACCAGATCAGCCCCCGGACCTGAATGCGGGGTGCGATAGAAGACCCAGGTTCCTTCACGGAATCGCACCAGCAGGCCTGCCTCGCACAATAACTTCAGATGGCGAGAAACGCGTGGCTGGCTTTGGCCGATGATCTGGGTGATTTCACTGACGGTCAACTCACATTCAGCACAAATGGTCAGCAAACGAAGCCGTGTCGCTTCTGCTGCTGCACGCAACCTTGCAAGAACCTGTTCCATCTCGATACCCTCCACGCAGACAAAAAAGATATAAAGATATGTTTATGTTTGTTCAAGATCTATTTTCAGACGCATGTGTTGCCAAAATACCACACCCTTGAACCACTTGATCGCGATCAACTTTTTGTATGCTGGTGTTTAAATTCCCCCTATGCTAACCAGATGGATATCTGAGGCGTATGCGTTACGTGATTGCACTCCCATATAGGAAGTTGATCAGTAACGTTTTTTGGTTTTCCGCACCAAAGACGTTTCGGGTCGGGGAAGTCTGTGTTTCGAACATCGGTTGGCCAAAAATAATGAAGTTTCGAGCTTTACTCTCGCTCTGTGCCGCAGGTTCGCTGTCTTTATTGACCGCGTGCGCATCAACAGAACCAGCACAAGACATGAGCGACTACGACCCGATTGAACCAGTTAACCGCGTCGTCCATGGCGTGAATGGTGCAGTCGATTTCATGGTCCTGTACCCCGCTGCGATGTGGTATCGCGATATCGCACCCGAACCGGTTAAAACGTCGGTCAAAAGTTTTGTGCGCAACATTAATGAACCGTTGAACTCGCTTAATGCGTTGCTGCAGGGTGACCCGGAACAGGCTGCTGCCTCGTTCCAGCGCTTCATCATGAACTCGACGATCGGCCTTCTTGGCTTCAACGACGTCGCAACCGATTTTGGTATCCCCTATCGCCGCGAAGATTTCGGCCAGACTTTGGCCCATTACGGCTTTAGTGGCGGACCTTACATCGTATTGCCGCTGATTGGCCCGTCCAACCTGCGCGACACCATCGGTCTTGGTGTTGACTATGCCGCCAACCCATTGACCTGGGGCGCAGAAAACAGCGATACAGCCGAAGCGCTTTATCTTGGCTCGATTGGTCTGAGCGCGCTGCATTATCGTTACGCGACGATCAATCAGCTTAACGAGCTTCAGAAATCCTCTATCGATTATTATGCCGCACTGCGCAGCCTTTATCGTCAGCAGCGTAATACGCAGATCCGAAATGGTGCCCCTGCATCGATCTCGGCTGTTGAAGACGAAAGTGCGTCATTTGACTTCGACGATGCCGTCGAAGCTGCAAGCGAATAAGAGCCTGTCATGACAAACAGCAAGATCACCCTACCAGCTGCTGCAATGATCGCCATTGCAGCAACGTGGTCTGCACCGTCATTCGCAACGCCTGTGTCATCCGACATTGTGACCGAAGTGGCCGTTGAAACCAGTGCTGCGAATGTCATTCAAAGCATGGCCGACGAGGCTATTACCGAACTGACTGACCAATCCCTTGCAGAAGACGTCCGCCGGAAGAAGTTTGTCGCTCTGATGGATCGTTACTTTGCAATGGATGTGGTGTCGCGCTTTGTGCTGGGGCGTTACTGGCGCTCCATCTCCAAAGATGAAATCGACGAATTCGCGGTTCTGTTACAGAACTATCTGGCACTGAATTACGCCAATCAGTTCAAGGAATTCAACGGCGAGCAATTCGTTGTCGGGAATGAAACACAAAAGAACAAAGATACCTTTGTGAATTCCCAGTTCGTTCGCCCCGATGGCCCACCGGTCAATATTGTATGGCGCATGCGCGTTTTTGACGACAGCTACAAAGTGATCGACGTATCCATCGAAGGCTTGAGCATGGGGATCACCCAGCGCGATGAATTCACATCCGTCATTCAGCAAAACAATGACGATGTCAGCGCACTGACATCAGCGTTGAAAGCCAAGACCGGCCTTTAAGGCGTTATTTTTGCACCATCAAATAGAACAAAGCCACCGCCCATATGACGGTGGCTTTTTTGTATCCGTATCCAGAATATGCGCACAAAAAAGACCGCCCGAAGGCGGCCTTTCGTATCACACAAGCACAGCCCTGATTAACGAGTCAGCGGCTTGTATTTAATGCGGTGCGGGCGACTTGCTTCTTCACCATAGCGGCGTTTGTAATCCGCCTCATACTCCTGATAGTTGCCTTCGAACCACTCAACATGCGAGTTGCCCTCATAGGCCAGGATGTGGGTTGCAATACGGTCAAGGAAGAAGCGATCGTGCGAGATAACCACAGCACAGCCGGCAAACTCCAAAAGACCTTCTTCAAGCGCACGAAGCGTATCAACATCAAGATCGTTGGTCGGCTCATCGAGCAGCAGAACGTTCGAGCCGGACTTCAGCATTTTGGCAAGATGAACACGGTTGCGTTCACCACCTGACAGTTGACCGACTTTTTTCTGCTGATCTGCACCCTTGAAAGCAAACTGCGACACATAGGCCCGCGAGCTCATCGGGCGTTTGCCCAACAGGATTTCATCCAAACCGTCGGAAACTTCCTGCCAAACCGTTTTGTTCGGATCAAGCGAGTCACGCGACTGATCGACATAGCCCATCTTGACGGTTTCGCCAATCTTGAGCTCGCCGGAATCCGGGGTATCGGCCCCGGTTAGCATTTTGAACAGGGTGGTTTTACCCGCACCGTTCGGGCCAATCACACCAACGATGCCACCCGGTGGCAAACGGAAGTGCAGATCATCAAACAGAAGCTTGTCACCAAACGCCTTGGTCAGGCCCTCTGCGGTGATGACTTCATTGCCAAGACGCTCGGCAATCGGAATAACGATCTTGGTTGAATCCGGCACAGCCTTGGCTGCTTCGGCAACAAGATCATCATAGGCACGAACACGGGCCTTGGATTTCGCCTGACGGCCTTTCGGATTCTGCCTGATCCAGTCCAACTCGGTCGCAAGCTGTTTCTGGCGGCTGCCTTCCTGACGGGCTTCCTGTTCCAGACGCTTTTGCTTCTGTTCCAGCCAGGACGAATAGTTGCCTTCAAACGGGATGCCCTGACCACGGTCAAGTTCCAGAATCCAGCCGGTAACATTATCAAGGAAGTAACGATCGTGGGTGACCAGAATAACGGTACCCTGATAATCTTCCAGGTGGCGTTCCAGCCAGGCAACCGATTCCGCATCAAGGTGGTTGGTCGGTTCATCAAGTAGCAGGATATCAGGTTTGGCCAGCAGCAAACGGCACAGTGCAACGCGGCGGCGCTCACCACCTGACAGTTTGGTGACGTCGGAATCTTTCGGCGGGCAACGCAGTGCATCCATGGCAATTTCAAGCGTGCGCTCAAGATCCCAGCCATTTGCCGCATCGATGCGTTCCTGAAGTTCACCCTGCTCCGCAAGGAGATCATTCATTTCGTCATCGGTCATCGGCTCGGCGAATTTGCCGCTGATTTCGTTGAAGCGTGCAAGATCATCAACGATTGAACCACACCCTTCCATAACGTTGCCAAGAACGTCTTTGTCCGGGTTAAGCTGCGGTTCCTGTTCCAGGTAACCGACATTGACGCCATCAGCAGGCCACGCTTCACCAGCGTAATCCTTTTCGATGCCTGCCATGATTTTCAGCAGCGTCGATTTACCTGCACCGTTGTTTCCCAGAACACCGATCTTTACACCTGGCAGGAAGGACAGCGTAATGCCCTTGAACAGTTCACGACCGCCCGGAAGGATCTTGGTCAGGTCCTTCATGACGTAAATATACTGATAGGATGCCATTAAATTCCCCATCCAAAATTCGTTAGGTCCGCCCCCTTGGGCCGGAACACGTTGGCACGCTCTTAAAGTGCGCCTGAAATACTGTGCCCGTTTGTAACCGACCAACTGTCTCTTAACAACTTCAAACCGCAAGTCACTTTGTGTTAGCGCCCCACCAACCAATTCCAACCCCCAAAAGGCACCGACGCAGGACAAACGAAGCGGTGAAAACGAAGCTCCAACCGCAATGAACGAACGGTTTGACATGAAGGCGGACGATCCGCTTTGCCACAACCAGCCTCCCGCGGGTCTGTTATCTTATGAGACGACCAATGCACATCTCTTTGATTGGCAGTGATTTTCGCTATAGTGGGTTGAAGGTTCCCGTCTTTATAAGTTGCCCATGAGACATCAATGCTCAACCATTTGCGCAGCCCACTTAATGCATTCATTTGTCTTTTGACCGTCCTTGTTATGCTCGGGGGAGCTCCATCACCGGCCAAGGCCGATGACATCACTGTCTTTGCCGCGGCAAGTATGACCAATGCCATTCAAACAGCTGCAAAGGTTTATGAAGAAAAGACTGGTGATCGCGTGCGTCTCTCTCTTGCCAGCTCTTCTACCCTTGCCAGACAGATCGCCGCAGGCGCGCCAGCCGATATCTTTATTTCTGCCAACGAAAAATGGATGATCTGGCTTGAAGATCAGGGGCTGATTGCCACCACAAGCCGCTATCACCTGCTGGCAAACCGTCTGGTTCTGATTGCCCCTAAAAACAGCCCGCTTTCCCGGGTTCACATAGATCAGACAACAGATCTGATGAATATGGCGGGCCCCAATGAATACATTGCGGTTGGTGATCCGGACCATGTACCTGCCGGAATTTATGCCAAACAGGCTCTCATCACACTTGGACAGTGGGATGGAGTTAAACAGCAGCTTGCACGCACGGACAATGTCCGCGCGGCTCTGGCCCTTGTCGAACGTGGTGAAGCACCAGTTGGCATCGTCTATCGCACGGACGCTGACATCTCCGATCAAGTCAAAATCATCGCCTCGTTTCCCGAAAACAGCCATCCTGCGATTACTTATCCCATTGCCTTGACATCGGATCACGCAAAACCCGGCGCATTAAAATTGCTATTGTGGCTTTTGGGGGATGACGCGGGCAGGATTTTTGCCGACTATGGCTTTGAACCCATTGCAACAACCAAGGCAACTGTGTCCCGACAATGATCAATTTGACCCCGGCAGAAATCGAGGCACTCCTCCTGAGCTTGCGCATTTCCGGCGTGGCAGTTGCCTGTGCCCTGCCCTTTGCGGCTATCATCGCAACCGCCCTTGCACTGGGGCGTTTCCCCGGGCGCTTCATTCTTGATGCAATCGTGCATTTGCCGTTGATTCTGCCACCAGTTGTCATGGGGTATCTGCTGCTGATCGGTTTTGGCACACGTGCCCCGCTTGGCGCCTGGCTTTACGAAACCTTTGATCTGCGCTTTGTTTTCAGTTGGACCGGGGCAGCAATCGCATCGGCGATTGTCAGCTTCCCGTTTCAGGTCCGCGCCATCCGGCTAAGCCTTGAAAACGTCAACCCCGGATTATATCAGGCTGCCGAAACACTTGGCGCCGGGCCGATTGACCGGTTCTTTTCGCTGACGTTGCCTCTGGCTTTGCCAGGCATTATTGCCGGTGCCATCACAGCATTTGCCGCAAGTCTTGGGGAATTCGGGGCTATTATCACTTTCGTTTCAAACATCCCCGGCGAAACCCGCACACTCCCCCTTGCGATCTATACCGCCATACAGACACCGGGAGGCGAATTGGCGGCGGCACGGCTTACGGCACTGTCCATCGGGTTGGCATTTGCCGGATTGCTTTTGTCTGAAGTGGCCCTGCGCCGCATCCGCAAGAGGGCTGCGTCATGAGCTTGGGCATTCATATCAAACACAAGATCAACAAGTTCACGCTTGATGCCGAATTTCATATTGTTGAACCCGGCATTACTGCGCTGTTTGGTCCATCAGGAAGCGGTAAAACAACACTGGTCAATATGATTGCCGGCCTGCTGCATCCCAATAGCGGCCATATTCAACTTAACGACCATGTGGTGTTTGATCATTCCCGAAACATCAATCTTCCAACCCGACAGCGCCGGGTTGGCTATCTATTTCAGGATACCCGTCTGTTCCCGCACAAATCGGTGCGCGACAATCTGTTTTATGGGGCCCGGCGCAATCATCACAAACTGCCCCACGATGAACAAGACGCGATCCTTGAGATGCTCGACATCGCCAAACTGATGGATCGCCGTCCCAACAATCTTTCTGGTGGGGAAAAACAGCGTGTTGCATTGGGCCGGGCATTGCTGTCCAACCCGGATATCCTTTTACTGGATGAACCACTTTCAGGCCTTGATCATGCGCGCAAGCAGGAAATCCTGCCCTATCTGGAATGGCTTCGCGATCACCGCAAACTGCCTATACTGTATGTCACCCACGCCATCGACGAAGTCGCACGCCTTGCCGATAACGTGGTGGTCATTGATCAGGGCAGAACCCTTGCAGCAGGATCGATTTTTGAAATGCTGGGCCGATCTGACCTGCCCCCGCTTGCAGGACGATTTGACGCCGGGACAGTTCTGCCAGCCCGCATAGTCAGCCGCGACCCCAAGGCGGAGGTCAGCTTTCTTGACTGCGGCGAACAACGAATTGTCGTGCCCTACCTCGGCCGACCGGCAAGCAACAAGGTCAGACTCCATGTGCGTGCACGCGATGTCATGATTGCCCGCACGCCCCCGCGCGACATCAGTGCAAACAACATCATTCCCGTCACGATTCTGAAAATTCAGGATGACCCGGGCGATACACTCGACGTCACCCTTTGCTTTGGGCATGACGCCGATGCCCTATCACAGGCTGAAACCCATGCGCGACCAACCCTACATGCCCGCCTCACCAAATGGTCTGCCACGCGTCTTGGCCTGCTCCCAAACCTTACAGTCTATGCCGTGATCAAATCGGTTACGGTCAATGGACAACTGCGTGACCGATAGCTGACAACGAATGCGTTGTGGAACTGCCTGTTATTGGTTCTTGCCGCAATCAATCTTACCAACCACCAACAAAACGTGCCATTAGAACGAATAAAGGCCGACACTTTGTATCGGCCTTTATTATGTCATCCAGCATGGCAGGTCTGCTTGACTACTCTGCGGCTAATTCCTTGCAACCTCTGCACAGCAGATCAATGACATGCAGGGCAAACGACCGCCAGATATCCATGCGGAAGCTTTGTTCTTCGTCGCGCCAAAGCACCACGGTGACACCATCAACCACCGTGCGGCACCCACCGCCGACCGGGATGCTGTCGATATCGCGCGGGCAGCCTATGGTGAGCAACTCTGCTGCACGGTCGCCTTCGATCCGGACCGTGATTTCACGGGCGGAAACTTCGGTCAGGCTGTGTGTTGCCGACGCATAGATATCGGCACAGGCCGAAACCAGTGTATCGGTATTGTCTGACTTGGCGATGACCATCCATTCATCGGGGCCAAGGCAGATGGCCTCGGTCGTGCCGTTGCTGGCACGTTCCCCGACCGTGATCGGCAGTTCAACGCCAATCGCCATGGAAACCGCCGGAATATTGGCCGCGCGCAGCCGCAACGAGAAACGCGCAACCGGTGCCATCAGGGTCAATTTGACCGGGCCGGACGCAACGATCGGACCTGGCGTAAATGCGTGTGTAAGTACCGTCATTTGTCTGTTCCCCGCCTAGAGTTTCAACCGTGCGCCTTCGGGATCGTAAAATACGGTCCCGGTGACTTCTGCCTTGATCACGCGATCAGCCATCGGAATGTAAATGGTTTCACCCATGCGATTGAAACCGTCTTCAAGCAGCGCCATGGCAATCGGGCGACCTGCGGCATCGCTGTGATAGCTTGATGTCACATGGCCGACCATTTTCATCGGTTTGGGCTGGTTCGGATCAAGAACAATCTGAGCGCCCTCCTCAAGCTTGGTCTTGCCATCTTCGGTCAGAAGGCCGATCAGTTGCTTGCGGCCTTCGGCAACCAGGTCCGGGCGTGCCAGACCGCGCTTGCCGACAAAGTCGGGTTTCTTTTTACCAATCGCCCAAGACAGCCCGGCATCAAGTGGCGTCACCGTGCCATCGGTGTCCTGACCGACAATGATATAGCCCTTCTCCGCACGAAGAACGTGCATGGTTTCGGTACCATAGGTGCAGATATCGTACTTCTGACCTTCTTCCCACAACATTTCCCAAAGGGCACGCCCGGCATGGGCCGGTACGTTAACCTCAAACCCGACTTCGCCGGTAAAACTGATGCGGAACAGACGTGCCGGGAAACCACCGACGCGGCATTCGGCAACTGACATGTGCGGGAAGGCTTCATCGGACATGTCCTGACCTTCAACGAACGGTTCAAGCACCTTGCGCGCATTCGGGCCGTTCAGTGCAATGGTTGCCCACTGCTCGGTTGTCGAGGTCAGCCAGACATCAAGATCCGGCCATTCAGTCTGAAAGTAGTCTTCCATCATGTTCAGAACACGCGCGGCACCGCCGGTCGTGGTGGTGACGTGGAAACGATCATCAGCCAGACGGCCAATGACACCGTCATCACGGATGAAACCATCATCCCCCAGAAGCAGGCCATAACGTGCCCGGCCCGGTGCCAGTTTGGTCCAGGGGTTGGTGTACATGCGGTTCATGAATTCAACCGCATCAGGGCCGACCACCTCGATCTTGCCAAGGGTCGATGCATCAAAGATGCCGACACTTGCGCGCGTTGCACGGCATTCACGATCAACAGCGGCATGCATGTCTTCGCCGTCTTTCGGGAAGTACCATGCACGGCGCCACAGGCTGACCGGCTCGTACACGGCACCGTTTTCTTCGGCCCAGCTATCAATCGGGGTTTTACGCGTCACTTCAAAGTGACTGCCCTTGTGATAGCCACAAAACGCCCCGAAGGTGGTCGGGGTATAGGGCGGGCGGAAGGTCGTCAGACCGACTTTCGGCTGCGGCACACCCAGTGCGTCAGAGGCAATATTCAGGCCGTTGATGTTTGACATCTTGCCCTGATCGGTTGCCATGCCGTTGGTGGTGTAGCGTTTGACATGTTCGATTGAACGCATGCCTTCACGCACCGCAAGGCGCAGGTCCTTGGCGGTTACGTCGTTCTGGTAATCGACAAAGGCACGGGCCTTGCCTGCATCCAGATCGGTTGGCAGTTCCTTATGGCTGACACCCGTTCCCGGGCGATCATTGGCAACTGCATAAGACGCAGGCGCAATGTCCTTACCAAGGCTTTTGACGGCTGCTGCACCCATTGCCGCCCCATCATTCAAGACGGCTTCAATGCCCCACAGGCCACGGCCTGCACCGGCGATTTCGCATTCCTCTGCCTTGTGATCAGGCAGGAAGGTCTGACGTTCCTCGTCCCAGGCAAGCGTTCCCTTGGTATGGGAGAAAAGATGCAGTGACGGCGTCCAACCGCCAGACATCAGAAGGCAGTCACAGCCGATAACTTCGGGCGCACCAACCGACGATCCGGTGACCGGGTTGACGCGAACCGATTTGACGCGCAGGCGGCCTTCGGTGCCGGTAACGGTGTGACCAGCCATGATGCGAATACCGCGTTTGGTCGCTTCAGCAACCAGATCGGCATTCGGTTCGGCGCGGGTATCAACAATCGCGGCAATGGTGGTGCCAGCATCAGCCAGATCAAAGGCAGCATACCATGCACTGTCGTGACTGGTGAGGATGACAGCCTTGTCACCAACCCGCACGCCATACCGGTTCAGGTATGTCTGGGCGGAACCGGCCAGCATCACGCCCGGGCGATCATTGCCATCAAAGACCAGTGGCTTTTCAAGTGCACCTTGCGCCAGAACAACCTGCTTGGCACGGACACGCCACATACGTTCGCGCGGGGTTTCCCCATCCGGGCTGGCAAGGTGGTCGGTCAGCTTTTCACAAAGACCAACCATGTTCTGGTGGTAGTAGCCAATTGCGGTCGTGCGGGTCATCAGCTTGACGCCAAGCTCTTTGAGTTCGGCGACAGTTTTGCCAACCCAGTCCCATGCCGACATGTCTTCGATCTGAGCCGACGGCTCGGACAGAAGCGATCCACCGGCTTCGGCGTTTTCATCAACAAGGGTCACACGCGAACCGGCACGCGCAGCCGAAAGGGCGGCGGCAAGACCGGCAGGACCGGCACCAATGATCAACACATCAGTATGCAAATAGCGCGACGCGTAGTGATCCGGATCCGGTTCGGTCGGTGATACGCCAAGACCGGCGGCGGCACGAATAAACGGCTCATAGACCTTGTCCCAGAAGGATTTCGGCCACATGAAGGTCTTGTAATAGAACCCGGCGGAAAACAGCATGTAGGCCTTGTCATTGATCGCGCCAATGTCAAAGGACAGGCTGGGATAGCGGTTCTGGCTGTTGACCTGCAGGCCGTCCCAGATTTCCTGGACGGTTGCGCGGGTGTTCGGCTCGAACCGGCCGGGGCCACGGCGGGTACCGACCAGTGCGTTCGGCTCTTCGGAACCGGCGGTTACGGCACCGCGCGGGCGGTGATATTTGAACGAACGACCCATCAGGTGGATGCCATTGGCCAACAGGGCTGATGCGACGGTATCGCCTTTGAAACCTTTGATTTTCTTGCCATCAAAGGTGAACTGGATCGGCTGGGTGTGATCGACGCGACCACGCCCGGAAACGCGGAAGCTGCTCATTTCGATTTCTCCAACAGGTCGGACAGTTCAGGACGGGGATCGTCGGTTTTATAGGTGATCAAAAACCGGTCACTGACGGTGTCACGCACAGCATTGAAATATCGACCGCAGCCATGGAAATGACGCCAACGTTCATAATGCGGGCCTTTGACATTGGTGCGGATAAACAGGAAATCGCGCCATTCTTCGTCGCTTACCGACGACGGATCCGCCGGACGTGCGATATGGGCTTCACCGGCATAGGTAAATTCCGCCTCCGGCAGGGTCTGATTGCAATAGGGGCAATGGATCAGAAGCATGTCCGGTCTCCTTAGTGCGCAACAGCGGCAGCAGCGGCTTCGTCAATCAGACGGCCGGTGGTGAAACGTTCAAGCGTGAAGGGCGCGTTGATCGGATGGGGGTCATCCTTTGCAACCGTCCATGCCAGTGTGTGGGCGGCCCCCGGCGTTGCCTTGAACCCGCCGGTTCCCCAGCCACAGTTGACATAAAGACCTGGCACCGGCGTCTTGCCCAAAATGGCCGAACGGTCCGGGGTCACATCGACGATCCCGCCCCATTTACGCAGCATACGCATGCGGTTGAAGATCGGGAAAATCTCGCAGATCGCAGCAACCGTATGCTCGATCAACGGCAAACCACCGCGCTGGGAATAACTGGTGTACTGATCGGTGCCTGACCCAATCACAAGCTCGCCCTTGTCAGACTGGCTGATATAGGCGTGCACGCTGTTGGACATTACGACACATGGGAAGATCGGTTTGACCGGCTCGGACACCAGTGCCTGTAGCGGATAGCTTTCAAGTGGCATGCGTACACCCGCACTATCCATCACAACCGACGTATGACCGGCCGCCGAAACCGCGACCTTTTTCGCGCCGATAAAGCCCTTGGCTGTTTCAACACCAGTCACACGGCCATCAGGTCCGCGACGAATGGCGGTTACCGGGCAGTTCTGAATGATGTCAACACCACGGGCAGCAGCCCCGCGGGCATATCCCCATGCAACCGCATCGTGGCGTGCGGTTCCTGCGCGACGCTGAAGTGCCGCCCCAACGACCGGATAGCGCGCCGTGGGTGAAATATCGAGCGGTGGGCAATATTCCTTGGCTTCCTCTGCCGACAACCAAACGTTATCAACGCCGTTCAGACGGTTGGCATGTACGTGGCGCTGGAAGCTTTGAACATCATGAACGTTGTGCGCAAGCATCAGAACACCGCGCTGCGAATACATGACGTTGTAGTTCAGTTCCTGGCTCAGCCCATCCCACAGATCAAGCGCGTGGTCATAAAGCTTGGCACTTTCATCATAGAGATAGTTCGACCGGATGATCGTCGTGTTACGACCGGTATTGCCACCACCAAGCCATCCCTTGTCGATCACTGCGACATTGGTGATACCGTGTTCCTTGGCAAGGTAATAGGCCGCCCCCAAACCATGACCACCCGCGCCGACGATGATGACGTCATACTCGGCTTTCGGCTCACTGTCGGGCCATTGCGGCTCCCAGTTTTTTTGGCCGCTCAGGGCGTTCTTGATAAGCGATAGCGCAGAAAAATGGGTCATGACTGTACGATCCCCCGATTTACCATTGCCGGAACTCTATCAATGTTCGTGCTCTGCAGACTGGATAATTGCGACAAATTCATTGTATATTTTCGCCATGAACTCTTTTTCAAACCCTGGTTCTGACCATGGCAAACCCCTTGCAAAAAAGCGCCTTCGCGTCGCCTTCCTGCTGGCAGACAATTTTACGTTGTCTGCATTTGCCAGTTTTGTCGATGTCTTGCGCCTTTCTGCTGATGAAGCAGACCGTTCGCGGCCCATTCATTGTGACTGGACGGTGCTGTCTGACACCATGAACCCGGTGCGGTCCAGTTGCGGGGTCAAGGTCCAGCCCGACACGCGCCTGCGCAATGCCGGTGACTACGACTATATCGTGGTGGTCGGGGGCCTTATTCAAGAACATGGCGGTCTTTCATCTGACTGCATCGCCTATCTCAAGGCAGCGGCCGACAATGGCAAGAACCTGATCGGGCTGTGTACCGGGGTTTTCGCGCTTTATGAAGCGGGCCTGCTTGAAGGATACCGTTGCTGTGTCAGTTGGTTTCACCATGACGAATTCGTCGAACGGTTCGAAGCCGCCCAACCGGTGTCCGATCAGATATTCGTTGTTGATCGCGATCGTTTGACCTGTTCAGGCGGACACGGCGCAGCCCATCTGGCCGCCTGGGTCGTCGAAAAGCACATCGGACGGACCGCTGCGACCAAAAGTCTTAGCATCATGATCATCAACGAAGCCATGACGGGCGAAAACCCGCAACCGGGCTTTCAGACCGATATGGTCGCACGTGAACCGCTGGTCAAAAAGGCGTTGCTGCGCATGCGCCAAAATATCGAAACGCCCGAAACTGTCGCCAAAACGGCAGAAAAACTTGGCGTAACACGCCGCAAGCTTGAGCGCGCGTTTCATGCCGACCTTGGCATTTCACCCTCTCGCGCGGCACTTCGCATCCGGCTTGATGCCGCGAAACGACTCCTGGCGGAAACAGGGAAAACCACCACGCAGATCGCCCTTGGCACCGGATTTTGCGATGCATCGCATTTCATCCATGCCTTTAAGTCCGAAAATGGCATGAGCCCGACGCAATATCGCAACACGCCTCCAGTCTCCCTGCCCTGATCAGACGTCTTTTAGTAGACGCAATGCATCATAGATTGCCGCATGTGTGTTGCGCGCAGATACGGCATCCCCGATCCGGAAAAGCTGATAGGCCCCGTCCGGGTTGCGTACAACTGATTGCGGTTGCCCGGCCAGAATCTGGTCATGGGACATTTCCCCATGGTTCGATGAGCCCGGTTTAAGATCGAAGTAAATGTCATCAAGCGGAATGGTGCCGTGGTTGATAACGATCTGGTCAACAACCCGCTGCTTGGCAACACCGCCATAGTCGCTGCCGATATGTGCGACGAGTTGATTGCCCTTTTTTTCCACCGCCTCAAGGCGATAGGTCACTGTAAAGGTGGTATCAAGTTTCTGCATAGACCGCATATAAGGCACAAGGTTCATCGCCATGACTTCTGGTGCAAAGGCCCGGTCCGGGGTCATGATTTCGACCTTGGCACCTGATTTGGCAATCAGTTCGGCGGCCTGCAAACCGGCATGATCACCGGCATCATCATAGACCAGAACATTCGCCCCCGGCTTGGTGTCACCCGAAATGATATCCCAGCTTGAAACAACCAGATCATTGCCCTGTGAAAGCACCTCGGTATGGGGCATGCCACCGGTGGCGATAATCACCACATCCGGGTTTTCCGCCGTGATCGTATCGGCCTCCGCCCAGGTGTTCAAATGGAAGCTCACACCAAGCCGGGTACATTCCGCCATGCGCCACTCAATGATACTGATCATTTCGCGGCGGCGTTCATTCTGCGCGGTCAGGCGGATTTGCCCGCCCGGATGGGGGGCTGCTTCAAACACAACAACTTCGTGGCCGCGTTCGCCAGCAACACGGGCGGCCTCCATCCCTGCCGGACCGGATCCGACAATCACGACCTTTTTGCGGGTTTCGGCCGCCTTGATGATCTGGGGCATCGAAAGTTCGCGCCCGGTTGCAGCGTTATGGATACAATAGGCCGAACCACCCTGATAGATGCGATCCAGGCAATAGTTGGCCCCGACACAGGGGCGGATTTCGTCTTCGCGTTTTTCGATAATCTTGCGCACGATATGCGGATCTGTGATGTGCGCACGGGTCATGCCGACCATATCGACCTTGCCCGACGCAATGGCATGGCGGGCGGTCGCAACATCGGGGATTTTGGCGGCATGGAAAGTCGGGAATTCGGTAGCGGCGCGAATATCACCGGCAAAATCCAGATGCGGCGAATTGGTCATCCCCTGAATCGGGATCACATCGGTCAGACCAGCATCGGTATCGATATGCCCGCGAATGACATTGAGGAAATCGACCATGCCACTGTCTTTAAGGCGCTTGGAAATCGCCAGACCGTCTTCCTTGGTCAAACCGCCATCAAGGTCTTCGTCCCCGGTATAGCGCACACCGACAATAAAGTCGGGCCCAACCCGTTTGCGAATTTCGCTCAGAACATCAAAGGTAAAGCGCAGGCGATTATCGATGCTGCCGCCATAGGGGCCATCGAGTTCGTTGGTCAGTGGCGACCAGAACTGATCCATCAGATGCCCATAAGCCTGGAGTTCAATGCCATCCATGCCACCTGCCTTCATGCGTTCGGCGGCATCGGCATAATCCTTGATGATGCGTTCGATGTCCCAGTCTTCCATCTTTTTCGGAAAGGCCCGGTGCGCGGCTTCGCGCTTGTGCGAGGGCGACACCACCGGCAACCAGTTTGCCTTGTCCCAACGTGTACGACGGCCAAGATGGGTCAGCTGGATCATGACGGCTGCCCCCTGTTCATGCACCGCATCGGTCAGGTCCTTCATCCACGGAACGACTTCATCCTTCCAGACCAGAAGGTTGTTAAAGACCGGTGGGCTGTCCTTGGATACTGCAGCCGACCCTGCCGTCATGGTCATGGCAACCCCACCCTTGGCACGTTCCACGTGATACGCACGGTAACGGTTCTTGGGCATGCCGTCCTCGGGATAGGCAGGTTCATGGGATGTCATCATGATGCGGTTACGCAAGCTCAGATGTTTAAGCTGATAAGGCTGCAAAAGCGGGTCGTTGGACATGTCGGGGCTCCGGTTTTGATCTCTCTGCGCTGACGATATTCAGAAATGTACAGTTATGTCAATTTTAAGTTCATTGATGTATATTTTAGATACATTTATGTACACTTCGCTTGCCGCCCATCAGGCAGTTTGCTAAGGACAGGGCCATGGAAGAACAGACAAAAAATAGCGACGGACAAAACAGCGGCTGGCGTGGCTCGGCAGATATCTGGTTGAAAGCGGCCTATGACGCCTTGCTTGAAACCGGAGTCGATGGCGTAAAAATTCAGCCTCTTGCCAAACGGCTTAACCTGTCACGCACCAGCTTTTACTGGTTTTTCAAGGACCGCAAGGAACTGCTTGATGCGCTGATTACGCTATGGCGGGACAAAAACACCGGTAACCTGATCGCACGGACAGAGGCCTATGCCGAAACCATCAGCGAGGCGATGCTTAACATCATCGACCTGTGGCTTGATCCCGACCTGTTTGATGCCCGGTTTGAATTCGCTGTGCGCAGTTGGTCTGTTCAATCGCCCGATCTGATGCAAAAAATTGAAACTGCGGACCATCAACGTCTGGATGCCCTGACGAGCCTGTTTGTCCGCTTTGGGCAGGATGACGCCATGGCAGATGTCCGCGCACGGGCCATTTATCTGGTTCAGATCGGCTATATCTCGATGCAATCCAACGAAGACCTTGCGGTACGCATGGCCCGTATTCCCGGATATGTCGAAACCTTCTGCGGGCAACCGCCAACTCAAAGCGAGCTTAACCGGTTCTATGCGCGGCACAATTTCGCACCGTAACGCACCAGTCCACGATCGGAGACAGGTTGTGGATATGCATCATATTTGGTTCAAATCTGATGCTGGGCTGCGGATTTAGTCGCAATTCAAAGGAATATCCGCGCCCAAGCCGCCTAGAATGTCACGAACCCGACCACAGATGATGGTCTAGAAAACGACATTTAGGGCAGTGATGACGATGATTCAGTTCAAGGGCGCCTTGACCCATTTCGCAAACCCGTTGTCCCATCGCGACAACGCGTATTCCAACGACCAAAAATCTGTCATCAGCGTTGCAAAATCGCGTGAAGCCATCAAAAGCATCACATCCTGGCCATCCTATGCCCCAACGAACTTGCATCACCTAGACGACCTGGCCAAAGACTGCGGCTTTGGCGAAATCTGGTACAAGGATGAAGCCACACGCTTTGGACTTAAAAGCTTCAAGGCCTTGGGTGGTGCCTATGCTGTTGCCCGGCAGCTCCAGGATATCATCGAAGCAAAAACCGGTGCCGAGCCGACCATCACAGACATTCTGAACGGCACATACAAAGATGCCATTTCAGAAATCGTCGTGACCTGTGCCACCGATGGCAACCACGGCCGCTCCGTTGCCTGGGGGGCTCAGATGTTTGGCTGTCGCTGCGTGATATATATCCACCGCGATGTCTCCGAAGGCCGCAAACAGGCGATGGAGGCCTTTGGCGCCGAAGTCATTCGCATTGCCGGGAATTATGACGAATCTGTTCGGCTTGCTGACAGCGAAGCCAAGGCCAAAGGCCGGATCATTGTTTCCGACACCAGCTACGAAGGCTACATGGACGTCCCCAAGGACGTCGCGCTTGGCTATACCGTTATGCTGAGTGAAACGGTTGACCAACTTGGCGGCGACATCCCAACACATGTGTTTATTCAGGGCGGCGTAGGTGGGTTGGCGTCAGCTGTTACGGGATATTTCTGGGACCTTTGGGGTGAAAAACGCCCACGCATCGTCGTTGTTGAACCTGAACAGGCCAATTGCCTGCAAAAAAGTGCCCAGGCCGGGCACCCAGTCACTGTCGAAGGCGATCTTGATACATTAATGGCTGGTCTTGCGTGCGGTGAAGTTTCGCTGCTGGGCTGGCAGATTCTGTCCAACGGGGCGGATGATTTTGTCACCATGAGCGAAAACATGGTCGCCCCGGTCATGCAGCTTTTGGCACGGGGTTATAAATCCGATGCCAAGATCGAAGCTGGCGAATCTGCGGTTGCAGGTTTGGGGGCAGCCATTCTGGCGTCACAAGACAGGGAAATGACGGCAAAACTCGGCCTGAATGACCAAAGCAGAATACTCGTCATCGGTACTGAAGGGGCCACCGATCCGGAAATGTATGAACGCCTTGTCGGACAGATCTGGCAGAATTAGTCAACAATCACCGGAACGGAAAGACCGACCTTAACATCATCCATGACAATGCTGGTCTGGAACCCTTTGACGTTGTTGTTTTCAAAGAACACCTCGCGGGTGAAATCTTCGTATTCGTCCATGTCATGTGCGGTGACCACAAGCACGAAATCTGCACTACCTGTCACGTAATAGCATTGTTGAACCGCTGGATGATTTTTGGCCGTCTTCTTGAATTCATCAAGCAGATGGAGCTGTTCACGTTCCATGGTGACCTGAACGATTGCCATGACGTTGCGATCCACGGCTTTGGGATTCACCACCGCAATTTCTGATGAGATAACGTTGTTCTCGCGCATCTTCTTGATGCGCCGCTGCACAGCGGCAGGCGACAGGCAGACCTGTTCGGCGATCTGATCAGATGTGGCACGGTTTGATTTTTGAATGATCTCCAGGATCTTCGCATCAAAGCCATCAATTTTGCTCATGGGGCATTGCTCATCAAAGACACCTGAAAAACTCTGGCGACAAACACCGTCTAACCGCCTCAGTTTGCGGGCTTTGTGCGCAAAGTAAACAATTTTTCCCAATCATAATCTGGCAAAATTTGCAGTTTTTCAGCGTGCGCTGCTCAGGATTGTCTGAAATCCCGCACGGCCATGCTGTAACCTTCACAAACATACTGCAGCAGCTTTGGGGTGCATATATCCCCGTTTGAGGTTTACCCGCGGCAATGACACGTTTTGCAAATATCGATCTTCTCAAGCCTCTGGACGATCTGGCACCGGGCGGTCGGATCGGGCTGATCGCGCTTGCTACGGATTTCAACATCGAGTGTGACCTTAAAAGCCTTTATCCCGATGATGTTGCATTCTTCACAAGCCGGGTGCGCAACCATAACCCACTGACCATTGAAAACCTGCGCCGCATGGCACCAGACATCAGCGAAGCAGCGGATCGCATTTTGCCCGGAACCGATCTTGATGCGATTATTTTTGCCTGCACATCAGGGGCCGTGGCAATTGGCACGGATGAAATTACCCGCTTGATCCAGGACGTTCGTCCAGGTGCGCCGGTCATCAATCCGGCAACCGCAGCCGTCACGGCGTTCAAGGCGCTTGGTGCCAAAAAAATCTCGGTCCTTACGGCTTATACCGAGGTGGTAAACCGCGATGTCGCCAAGCTGTTTGACGATTATGGATTTGACGTCATCAATATTGCCGGGTTCGGGTTTGAAGACGATACTGCCGCAACATTCATCACGCCAGATGACATCGAACGGGCTGCTATTGAGACCTTCGACCAACGATCTGATCTGTTGTTTATTTCCTGCACGGCCCTTCGTGCATCTTCACGGATCGAGGTACTTGAAACCAAAGTAAACGTGCCGGTTCTTTGTTCCAATCAGGTGCTTGCATGGCAAAGCCTGCACGTGATGAACTACCCATTGCCCGTACAGGGTTTTGGTTCATTGATGCGCGACCACCTTGGGTCTTCATCCTTGCCTGAATTGAAAGTCATCCCCTGAATGTTTCTTGATCCGAAGCTGCCCCAGAAAATGATCGAATGGCGTCATCACATGCACCGCCATCCTGAATGCGGTTTTGATCTGCCACTAACCGCTGACTTCATTGCCAAAAAACTTGAAAGCTTCGGGATTGAAACCGTTCGCGGCATTGGCAAGACGGGGATTGTCGGCATTTTGCGCAATGGCACAGGCAACCATTCTGTTGGTTTGCGCGCCGATATGGACGCGCTGTTTATCACTGAGCAGAACAGGTTTGCGTATCGCTCCGCACACGATGGAAAGATGCATGCCTGTGGTCATGACGGCCACTCTGCAATGTTACTAGGTGCTGCGGCCCATCTTGCAGAGCACCGGGACTTTAACGGCACCGTTCATTTCATCTTCCAACCCGACGAAGAACACGGACAAGGCGCACAGGCCATGATTGATGATGGCTTGTTTGACCGATTTTCCATCGACGAAGTTTATGGCCTGCACAATATGCCCGGCCTTGCCGAAGGCACCTTTACTGTGCGGCCGGGGTCACTGATGGCCAGCGAAAGCAGTTTTGAAATCCGCATCACCGGGGTAGGTGGTCATGCTGCCATGCCCCACAAGGGGATAGACCCGATTGTCGTCGGGTCTCAGATCATTCTTGGCCTGCAGACCATTGTGTCACGGAACCTAAGTGCTATCGAAGAAAGTGCTGTGGTTTCGGCGACCGAGTTCATCACCAATGGCACTGTCAACGTCATTCCGTCCGAGGTGGTAATCAAGGGCGATTGTCGCTGTTTTACCGAAGAAGCCCTGACAAAAATTCGCGATGCCATGGAACGGATTGTCGCTGGAACCTGTCAGGCGGCGGGCGCCCAATATGGTTTTGATTTTCGCAATACGTTCCATCCGACCATTAACAGCCCGGACCAAACCACCAAGGCCATCGCTGCTGCAAACGCGATCTTTGGGACGGACAATGTGATTTCGGATTGCCATCCGCTCACCATATCAGAAGATTTTTCCAGCATGTTGCGCGTCAAACCCGGATGCTATGGCCTTATCGGCAATGGGACCGGATCGGCTGGCGGCTGTGCGCTCCATAACCCGAACTACGACTTCAATGACCGCGTCCTCGCCCACGGCGCACAATATTGGGTCCAATTGGTGCGCGATATTCTGCTCTAACAGCGCCTGTCAGGAGAACCGGGAACTATGCAGATAACAGCTCCAACGGCCCCTCCGCGCGGATTTACCAAAGCAGAGTTCAAGGAACGCACCACACGTATTCAGCAATTGATGGCCGGGCAAAATATCGGTGCGCTTTTTGTCACGACCGAGCCGGAATTTCGTTACTTCAGCGGATTTAAATCACAGTTCTGGGAAAGCCCGACGCGTCCCTGGTTTCTGGTCATTCCGGCGACAGGAAAACCGATTGCCGTTGTGCCTGAAATCGGTGTTGCAGGCTTTGCCGGTACATGGATTGACGACGTACGCAGCTGGCCCGCGCCGCGCCCGGAAGATGACGGTATGACACTGCTGGCTGATACGTTAAAAACGGCCGCAGGCACCGCAAAAACGCTTGGCGCGATGATGGGCCCGGAAACGCATTTGCGTATGCCCATCAGCAACTTTGAACGTTTGTGCGACAACCTGGGCCAATACAGCATGGTCGATGTCAGCCTCATCATGCGCGAAGTTCGGGCAGTTAAATCAGAAGCCGAAATCGCTAAAATACGCTTCGCCTGCTACATCACTGCCGCCGGGTTTGAGTTCCTGCGCACCAACCTTACCCACGGCATGAGCGAACGCGACGCCTGCAAGGCCATGCAGATCGAGATGCTCAAACTTGGCGCAGACAATACCCCCTATCTGATCGCCGCATCTGGTCCGGGGGGCTATGACAACATCATCATGGGCCCAACCGACCGCCAACTCGAAGATGGTGATGTGCTGATCATTGATGCAGGGGCAAACTTTGACGGTTATTTCAGCGATTTTGACCGCAATTTTGCCTTCGGTGCGGTCTCCCCGGAAACACAAGCCGCCTATGACGCCGTTTATGCCGCAACATCCGCCGGACTAAAGACAGCCGCGCCAGGACAAACCACCGGCGATATCTGGCGGGCGATGTCGGCAGAACTGGAAAAGGCCGGCGCATTTGGCAATAGCGTCGGACGCATGGGCCACGGCCTTGGCATGCAACTCACCGAATGGCCGTCACTTAAGGAAAATGGCGATGTCGAACTTGAACCCGGCATGATCATGACCCTGGAACCGGGCATGAGCTTTGCCCCTGGTAAGATGATCGTTCAGGAAGAAAACATCGTCATCACCAAAAACGGTTGTGAACTTTTGCACGCACGAACATGGCCGTCACTGCCGGTCCTGCCACGAACAGCTTTCTGATGTCAGGTGGCTTTCACGTTCTTGGCTTTTTGACAGTCAGAAAAGTTGGTGTGAATGACGTCAAAAATGTCGTTTTTCCAGAATGTTGAGAATTTCCGATTTCGATGAAATCGGTTGTGACCCGCATTTTCTTATTCAAGCATTTAAGCCATAATTATACCTGTCAGACGCGGGCTTGGCGCGCTACAATTGGCGCCAACCTTTTTCAACAAACCAGAAGGGTGACCTTCCTGTGAAGCCGTTACAATCTAAGCCAAATATTCAAAGCGGCACGCTTTCTAACATTGTTTACGAGCGCATTCTGGCAATGATTGCCAATCACGAACTTCCCGTTGGCGCCAAACTGCCGACCGAACATGTTTTAAGCGAAAGAATGGAAGTATCCCGCCCTGTCTTGCGTCAGGCTTTGAAGCAATTGCGCGAAGATGGTGTTGTTGTATCCCGACGTGGTTCGGGATCATATGTCACTCGCAAGCCGGAAAGTGCTGCAATGCAGTTTGCACCTTCCGGCTCTATTGCTGACATCCAGAAATCATTTGAATTCCGTGCAGGCATTGAAAGTGAAGCCGCTTTTCTCGCTGCGGAGCGACGAAGCGAAAAAGACCTCAAGCACATTCAGGCGATCCTCGAGAAGCTGGATCTCTGCATTAATAACGGTGAACTCGGCACCGACCTTGACGAAGAATTACATGAGGCCATCTGCAAGGCATCAGGAAACGACTATTTCGTCAGAGCCCGGCAATCGATCAAGAACAATATTCTTACGGGCATGAACCTCACGCGCAACCTGTCGCTGACCAAACCCCGAACCAGACTTGAAATCGTTCAGGCAGAACATTACGCAATTCTGGACGCATTAAAACGGCGCGACAAAGAAGCGGCACGGACAACCATGCGTGTGCACCTTGAAAATGCCCGGATCCGCGTTTTTGAAACGTCCCCGATCAGCACATCAAGCAGCTAACGACGGTTTTCCCGCGCGTTCAAAACGTGCGCTTCAGTCTTCCTGGCTGGTCTTGTTCCAGCCATGCGCTTCCATAAAATCTTCGCGACGTGGCGTAAAGGCATCAAACAGAACACCTTCTTCAAGACAAATACAGCCATGATAGGCGTTCGAAGGTATTAGCATGGCATCCCCCGGCGACAAATCGCGGGTCTCATCGCCGACAGTAAACCGGAACTTTCCAGATTGGACATAAGTGGTCTGTGTATGAGGATGATTGTGCCACAGCCCCTCGCCACCTTTTTCAAAACGAAATTCCACCATCATCAACTCTTCGTTTTCACAAAGAATGCGGCGTCGCGCACCGGGGCCTGATGTCATCCATTCGGAGGGATTATCGGAATTTACAATCATATTCTATCCTGTCGTCGAGATTATGAAGAACAGTTACCGGCGCAACTCGGATTGCCGGAAAAAAGAGGCCCGACAAGCCTGCCGGGCCAAGTTTAGGGTCTCGGGAGACCCATTTGTCATCTCCAGGTACTGGCTGACAAATTTCTAGAATGCAAAATGCTCGGCACTGGCAGTCGACCGAAAAACAACCTATTCGACCAAAGCACCCAGCTGGGTAATGACTTTCCCTGCAAGGGCAGCACCATCTTCAACCGAATTGGCAAGATTGCCTGTGCTCAGATAAGTCGTCAGAAAACCGGCATTAAAAGCATCACCAGCCGCGGTCGTGTCGATCGGGTTTTCAATGCGTTCGGGCTTGAATGAAAAGTCATCAGCTGTCTTGTCACGTGCGACTATTTCGCCACCTGCATTCTTAACCACAACCACCGTACTCGAACCGTAGCGTTTCAGCGTTTCATGGGGCGATCTGTCGCCAAAATGAGCCTGCTCATCGTCAAAAGAGGGCAGCACGATATCGGCATGATTTCCTGCCTGGTTAATCACCTTGCGCATCACATCTGCACTTTCCCACAAATGAGGGCGCAAGTTGGGGTCAAACACAATGATGCTGCCATCCTTGCGCGCTTGAGCTATTTCCGACAGGAACGCATCACGTAAAGATGGTTCAAGGATAGCAAGTGTGATTCCGGAGAAAAACACAGCACCCTGTCCCTGCAGGGCATCACGCATGGCCGCTCGGTCATTCATTAAATGACGCGCAGCAGACGCAGAACGCCAATAGGAAAAACTGCGCTCCCCCTGATCAAGGCGCACGATATATAAACCCGGAGATGCCCCTTTGATCTTGATAATGTGTTTCTGGTCAACACCGGATCGCGCAAAAAACTTGAGCATTTCCGAAGACCAGTGATCATCACCAACCGCTGTGAAATAGCCCACGATCCAGTCGCTAGAGAGCGCACGACGCGCATACCAGGCCGTATTAAAAGTGTCGCCAGCAAAACCTGATTTAAACTCACCATTTTCAATTGGTGACATTTCAATCATGCATTCCCCGATATGCAGAATGGATTTGTTGGTGATGTTCACAATGTGCTCCTGACATGCCGCAACCAAAGGAAGCCACCGTCGGCCTTAAGACCAACGGTGACCTAAGCTTCCCTATCAGGGCATCAATTGACCGCCATTGACTTCAATGGCTTGGCCGGTGATGTAACCAGCGTGTTCATCCGATGCGAGGAACAGATATGCTCCAACGCAGTCTTCCGGAGTACCCAAACGTTTCATCGGAATGCTTGCGGCAATGCTTTCAAGAACTTCCGGTTTGGTGTGCTTCTCGTGGAACAGCGTATAGATCGTGCCAGGAGACACCGAATTGACGCGGATACCGTCTGCAGCATATTCCTTGGCATAGGTTTTGATCAGATTCTGGGCTGCCGCTTTTGACGCCGCATACAGGCTTGCACCTGCGCCACCGCCAACTTTCGATGCAACAGAACCGGTAATGATCACATTTCCCTTGGACTGCTTCAGATGCGGCAACGCTGCTGAACAGGTGGAAACAACGGATCGCACATTAAGATCCATCACACTGTCATAGAACTCGTCTGACATGTCTTCAAGACCGACACGTCCGACCAGACCGCCTGCGTTACAAACCAGAACATCAATGCGGCCAAATTTGGCAACGACATCTGCAACCATCTTTTTGACGGCTGCGGTATCGCGCAAATCCGCCGGGAACAGTTCAGCCTCGCCGGATTTTGCGGTGATTTCAGCAAGAACTTCCTTGGCCTCTGCGTGGCTGGAACCGTAGTTGATTGCAACTTTGGCGCCGCTCGCAGCAAAGCCCTTGGCGACTGCAGCACCGATACCGGTGCTGGCGCCGGTTACAAGTACAACCTTGTTTTCAAAACTAATCGTCATTGTTAAATCCTCAGTCTGAACGATTTCGGTAACGTCGGGCATGCTCAACGAAGAGATGCCTCGTATTTCTTGCGGTTTTCTTCGTTAGGCGGATACAGGCCAATAATGCTGTCCCCTTGGGAGACCCGCTCATAAACGTAGGCCTCAAAGCTTTCCATCTGCGGGAGAACCTCTGCGAGCTCATCAACAAGATGCAGCGGGACAACGACCACGCCATCCCCGTCACCAACAATCAGATCCCCCGGGAAAACAGGTGCACCGCCACATCCGATCGGTACATTGATGTCAATGGCCTGATGCAGCGTCAGATTGGTCGGCGCAGACGGCTTGGCGCAAAAAGATGGCATCGAAAGATCTGCAATTGTATCTGCATCGCGCAGACCACCATCGGTAACGATCCCGGCACATCCACGGACTTCAAGGCGCTTGGCAAGGATGCTACCCGCCGAGGCCGCATCAGAATTCTGACGGCAATCCATTACAAGGACATGGCCAGTCGGAATCGTCTCGACCGCGTGGCGTTGTGGGTGAACCGGATCTTTGAAGACCTCAAGTGTGTTCAAGTCTTCGCGCGCCGGGATATAGCGCAGGGTGAAGGCCTGACCGACCATCCGCGGATGTTTTTTCGACAACGGCCCAACGCCCTGAACGAAATTATTGCGGATGCCGCGTTTATATAACTGCGTGCACAGGCTTGCGGTTGAGGCCGACCGAAAAATATCAAGAACCTCTGGGCTGATTGAAGTCGATTGCATGGAGAACTCTCCCAAAAAATGATTTGGATGACGGGCCTGCGAGTGACCAACTGTTCGGTCGTGCTGGCTGTTGCCCGGCTACTCCAAAAGGGATGGTAAGAACATCGAGACCGAGGGCACAAACGTCACCAGAATCAATGCCGCAAGCATTGCGAGATAAAATGGCCAGATCGTACGCAGCGCCTGTTCAATCGGCACTTTGCCCACAGCACACCCGACGAACAGACATGTTCCAACCGGCGGCGTACAAAGCCCAAGACCAAGATTGACCAGCATCATGATGCCGAACTGGACGGGGTCCATGCCAATGGATGTCGCTATCGGCAGGAAGATCGGCGTACAGATCAGAATGAGGGCCGCCATATCCATAATCATGCCTAGTGCAAGCAGGATCACGTTCAACATGATCAGGATGACAATCGGGTTATCAGAAATCCCAAGCAAGGTATCGGTCATCAAGCGTGGCACTTGATAGAATGCAAGAAGATAGGCAAAGGCACTTGCACACCCAATCAGGATCATCACCACAGACGTCGTTCGAACAGCACTTACCAGACATTCGACAAATGCCTTCCAGCTGAGTGATCGATAAACCAGCGCCGTCAGAACAAAGGCATAAATGGCCCCGAATGCCCCGGACTCTGTCACGGTGAACACGCCCGACAAGACGCCACCGACAATGATCACAGCAGTAAACAGACCAGGCAGTGCCGCAGCCGCCGCTGTCAGGACAAATGCAACGCCGGGAAATGGTTCAGCTGGGTAATTGGCTTTGACGGCAAGAACATAGGCCGCAACGGCCAACAAGATGCACATCAAGATGCCGGGGATCACACCAGCAAGGAACAACTCGGATATGGAAATACCGCCACCGGCTGCGACCGCGAAAATAATCATGTTGTGGCTTGGCGGAATGACGACGCCTGCAATCGAGGACGTCACGGTAACGTTTACCGCATAGTCGCCTCTGTAGCCTTTTTCTTTCATCGCCGGAATAATCAACGAACCCAACGCAGAAATATCCGCAATGGCCGATCCTGATATCCCGCCAAACAGCATGCTTGAGAAGATGTTGACAGTCGCAAGCCCACCCCGCACACGGCCAACCAATGCCGAGGCGAAACGCACCAGACGCAGCGCAAGCCCGCCATGGAGCATCAATTCACCGGCAAAGATGAAAAATGGAATCGCCAAAAGTGAAAAAACAGAAACGCCGGAAACAATACGCTGAAACGTCAGAAGCGTTGGAAAACCTTCAAACGCGAACGTTGCCGCAGCAGCCAGGCCCATTGCGAAAGCGACCGGAATACCGATGACAATACTGACGCCAAATACGCCTAATAAAATAGCCAGTCCCATATCACTCCCCTGTATTCTTGCTTATGAGTTTGACGGAAGTGTTCAGCAGCTCACACAATGCTTGCGACGCAGCAAAAACAAACATCATGCCGCCACAAATGATCACTGGTAATGTCCGAAAACTCTCCGGGATGTTGAGCATGGGAAGTTTGGTTGACCAACCAAACTCGAACAGGTCGATACTTCCTGTCATCATGACATATCCAAACACGGCAATGGCGACGCGTGTGATGAATACGAGCGGACGCCGAATGACAGATGGCATGGCATCGCGCAGAAAAGCCATCCCCAAATGCCTGTCTTCAAACACACCAGAAGCAGATGCAAGGAAGGTAATGTAGACAATCAGCAGAAGTGCCAACTGCTCCACCCAGGTCGGGGTCGCGTTCAGAACATAACGTCCCAGGACAAGCCAACCAAAAGTCACGATCAGAACCACCAGAGCACAACAGCACACAAACAGGTTCACACGATTGATCCACTCAAACAGCACTTGCAGACGTGCTGCTATCTTTTCCAGAACCAGCAAAGCAGATTACTCCGACAGATCAGATGTGGTTCGCGCGACACTCCGTCACGCGAACCACTCCAGAATACGCGATCACAAATTAGTCGGCATTGCGCATCAAATTAACCAAATCCGAAAGCTCAGGATTTTCTTCCAGGAACTCGGCATAAACCGGCTCCATCGCTGCCTGGAAAGGTGCTTTGTCGTCGATCAGGTTAACTTTGACACCGGCATCACGAACCGTTTTCATGCTCTGCTCTTCACGCTCGGCCCAAAGTTTACGCTGCAGGTTTACACTGTTGGTCGCCGCTTCCTGCACAATGGCCTGATCTTCTGCCGAAAGGCCGTCCCAGGTACGCTTGCTCATGCACAGGCACTCAGGAATGATCAGGTGCTCGGACATGGAGTAATAACCGGCAACCTCATAATGATTGGTCGACTCGTATGACGGCGGGTTATTTTCGGCACCATCAACGATACCGGTCTGAAGCGCGGTATAAACCTCACTGAAGGCCATCGGCGTGGCATTACCACCCATCGAGTTGACCATACCAACGAACAGATCGTTGTTCATGACGCGAACCTTCAGGCCCGCAACGTCATCAGGCGTGTTGATCGGCTGCTTGGAGTTGTAGAACGAACGCGCACCTGCGTCGTAATACCCCAGTGCAACAATACCCTTGGCTTCAAGGCCCTTGCCAATCGCCTCACCCGCAGCACCATCCATCAGACGATGCATCTGATCGACACCTTTGAAAATAAAGGGCAAGGAAACAACGTTTGCTTCCGGAACAGATTGGCCCATCGGGCCGAGGCTGTAGACACCGAAATCAATAATGCCAAGACGGGTCTGCTCAATCGCATCTGGCTGCGATCCCAGAACCCCGCCGTGGAATACTTTTGCACTCAGACGACCATCAGTCTTTTCACTAATTTCTTCGGCAAATGCTTCCATGCCGTGAGAAACCGGATAATCCTCAACGTGAATGTTCCAAGCGTTCCATTCCTTGGCGTTAGCAGATGCACCGACCATAAGGGCGGGGGCAACCAGCATGGCCATCAATGCAGCCGGAACCTTGACAGAATACTTCTTGAACGATGACATATTATGTCTCTCCCTGTTTATTATCTCTGCCGGAAAAGGCAGTGCAAAATCTCTAGCTTAAAACATACCCACCAGCAACAATTAATTTACAACTTTTTACAAATATGATTTGATCACAATCACCACAATCAATATAAAATGTTGTTTTTAAACAATTTATATATACGCCTAAAGTATTAGATTTTTCAATTGGAACGCTGAAATTGTAAAAATTTGTTTGGATATTGTAAGGCATCAGAGATATTATCTCTTGAATAAAACCCACTTAAGTCCGCCCCTGACAGCGCGCCATCACCAGTTATCTATTTGAGTACGCAATGAAAAATCGCCCTGATACGCTCGACAAAAAAATGACCCTTACGGAGTCCGTCACTGCGCAACTCAAGAACTATATCGACCAAGCCAATCTGCATCCGGGCGATCCGCTTCCGAAAGAAAAAGAGCTCTGCGACCAGTTCAATGCCAGTCGAACCGTAATACGTGAAGCACTGGCAACTCTAAAAGCTGACGGGATGGTGGTTGCCAAGCATGGCGTCGGGTTTTTCGTGGCATCGCCTGCTATTGCGCCATATCACAAACCATCCGGGTTCGATCTTGGCAGCCTGAATAATGTGTCATCAGTCTTAAACGTTCTCGAATTACGCAAAGGCGTTGAAGCAGAGGCCGCATCCATTGCAGCGCTGCGTCGATCTCCTGCGCAGGAAGCACATATTCAGGAATGCTTTGAGAAACTTAAAAAAGCGCTGGAAACTGAAGAAATCGATTCTTCATTGCCAGATTATCAGTTCCATCAGGCCGTCGCCAAAGCGACCAATAACCCGGTTTACATAAGTTTTCTGGAATACGTTATCCAGACAGCGCTGGCCCAAGCATTTGAAATCGGCTATGGCGCCAACGAAGCACGCCGACTTGATCGCATCGAAATGCTTCTGGATGAACACCAAAAGATTGTCGACGCCATCTCCGAACAGTCACCGGACAAAGCACGGATGGCCATGCACGATCATCTAGACAAAAGTGCCGCCCGTTTTAGCATGATCGGCCGCTCCAGAAACGACTGATTGCAGCCCTCAACGCAAAAAGCCGCCCCAAAGGACGGCTTTTCGTTTTCATGCGGATGGTATGTGGCGCTGCAATCAGGCAATATCAGCAGGCAGAACATCCGTCGGGATGTTCTGATAGCATACCGGACGCAGGAAGCGGCGGATGGCCATCGTGCCGACCGAAGTCGCACCAAAGTTC
>NZ_JRJE01000010.1 GCF_000763295.1 Thalassospira australica
TCACCCCATTGTCGCGCAGCTTGGCGACACGCCGCAGACAGGCCGATGGCGAAAGCCCGACCTTTTCTGCAAGATCGGCATTGGCGATATCAGCGTTTTCCTGCAGTTGGCGCAGTATTTTGGTATCGATTTGATCCAGGTTCATCATTTTCTGCACCATACCAAAGTGCTATTTCACCAAACAAACTGTCATATTGGCTGGTACCCTCCAAAGACTAGCGTCAAACCACTGCCTCTCTTGAAATGGATTTCGGCTTCAATATGAGGAGCATTTGTAGAAAATGCTGACCATGATTAGAACCTACAGATGACTTAAATGATACTATGGCTGAAGCCTCTATTCTGCAGGTCGAAGGGTCCCGTCAGAGCAAAGGAGGTAATGCGTACCGTCTTCTGGACAAACCAGATCTTCACTCAAATGTCCCCCTTTTCGGCTGACCCAGCCGATGCGTTTTGCAGGAACCCCGGCCATCAAAGCGTAATCAGGTACGTCACCTGTCACCACCGCGCCTGCGGCAATAAAACAGTATTCTCCCAATGTACAACCACATACAATAGTGGCGTTTGCACCTATGGTTGCGCCCCGCTTAACTAGCGTCTTACGAAATTCTTCCTTTCGCTCGATCTCTGCACGCGGATTATTGACGTTTGTGAAAACACATGAAGGGCCACAGAAAACTCCATCCTCCAACGTAACACCTTTATAGACACTAACGTTGTTTTGGATTTTTACTCGATTACCGATGCATACATCCGGGCCAACGACCACATTCTGACCCAAAACACAATTCTCACCAATTTCTGTATTAACCAACACGTGAGTGAAGTGCCAAATCTTAGTCCCCTTACCGATCTTGCAAGGTTCATCAATATAAGAGCTTTCATGAATAGCTACACCAGCGAAAGGTGCCCAAGACTGCTGAGACATGAAATCGGCCATAAATCAGAAAATCTCCCTTGCAAATGGGTGCATGTCACCTTTTTCCGGCTCTAAATTGCAGCTTCGAATCGAAGATACCAGCTCTATTGACGGACGCACTTCATCAACACCAAATCCCTCACCATTCAAGATGTGCTGATAGCTGAGTGTATGTAAGTCTGTAAAGCCGCCAGAGAACTCAATCTCATCCCCATCTACAGTAATCGACCTATAAGTCGTTTGATCAGTAGATGCATGAGGCGGAAGATGGTTACGGTTGACAGACAGGAACCAGCGGACCCGTGCACGCTTAAACTCCAAAAACCCTGCAGCATGATCGGAAGTGCGTAAATGCAGATGATGTTCTTTTAAATCACCAAACACGAATGACAACATATCGTAAAAATGCACACCAATATTCGTTGCAATTCCGCCCGACTTGGCCTCATCACCTTTCCAAGACACAAAATACCATGCACCGCGGGAGGTAATGTAACTCAAATCGACATCAAATACGTGATCATCGGACACGGCTTCAACGCGTTTTTTAAGGGCGACAATCGCTGGGTGCAGCCGCAATTGCAGGATTGTGTACAAACGTTTTCCGGTATGTTCCTGCATGTTCTGCAACCCATCAAGATTCCATGGGTTCAGTACTAATGGCTTTTCGCAAATTACATCCGCACCAGATCGCAACCCGAAGCGTGCATGGGCATCGTGCAAGTAATTCGGAGAACAGACACTAATGTAGTCAACACCATTTCCTGATCGAAACAACACATCAACATGGCGATCAAAGCGCTCAAACTCTGTAAAAAAACGAGCATTTGGGAAATAACCGTCTATAGCCCCCACACTGTCAGATGGGTCAAAAGCTGCAGCCAAACTACCCTCAACTTCTTTAATAGCTTTCATGTGCCTTGGTGCGACATATCCCGCCGCACCAATCAAAGCAAATTTTTTCATATACGAAAACCCCAAGCTCTTTCTTGATTGCAGTTCTTTAGGCGCTTCAAATTGTTTAGTATGAGCGTCCTATTCCTTAAGGCGAAGTACATGCCTTAAAACGGCGTCAGTCTGTTTCGCACGCGCCAGCCAAGAATGTCCGCTAACAGCTACAACTCGGGCATTGCGAGACCACTTATCACATTCATCACTTGATCGCTCTAGTCTAGCGACAACTTTCGCAAGAGCTGAAGGGTCCCCAGGCTCAACTTCTATGCCACACTTCCCTTGGGAGATTATCTCAGCTTGATATGGTTGTTTTGTGGCAATCACAGGGATTCCTGACGCCAAGCTCTCGAACAGTTTCAAAGGAGCTAATCCGGTTGAGGCCCTGCCTTCTATATTCTCTGCGCAAACCAAAGAACCTTTCGCACGTGAAATAATTGCTGGCAGCTGATCGTATGGCACTCGACCAAGATAATGGACATGACCAACACGTCGAACGGCATCTTCGATAACATCACGCTCCTCTCCATCTCCGGCGAATACCAAGTGCATGCTATCGGGCCAAGCTGTATCTTCTACAGCCTTGAGAATTGTTCGAATTCCTTGCCACGGCGCCATCGTTCCAAAGAATATCAAAAAATTTTTTGGCAAAATATCCGTAAAACGGTTGTTTTCAAACTTGGCATCTGGGTGAAATAGATCAACGTTGGCACCATTCGGGATTGTTTCAACCTGCTTCTCTTGACCGCAGATCTGTCGGCAGAGGTTAGTCAGGCCGGGCGTGACAGCAACAATAGCGTCTGACCAACGCAACTGCGTTTCCATCAGCCACGCAAATGGCTTTTTGAATATTTTGGTTATTGGCCAAGCGATAAACAAGTCCTCGATAGGTCCGTTAACCTCGATGACAATTGGAATATTTCTTATCTTGGCAAGAAATGCCAGCGGCCATGCTGCAAAATGCCATCTCATATAATAGACATCCGGACGGGGCATGAGAGCAGCTCTCCACAACACACCAGCAATCCCCACCAATCTCGGCAATACACCTGGCAGCTTACTTTCCTGATAAGTAGGACAGAACAAGTCTACCTGCCAGCCTTCAGAAACCAAATTCCTTACAATCTCCTGCACATGCGTAAAGGAAGCATGTCCTTCTCTGTTGGGTTCAGGGCTGAGGTAGGCCAGACAAAACTGTTCGGTCATGACCAGTCTCACAATCTGATTTTTTTTGCTGCGGATTTAAGCAAACTGCGAACTTTTGCATCCGTTAGGTAGTGGCTATGTGCAACAGGCTCTTCTGACATAATGTCATCAAACTCACGCTTGCTGAAACTAAGTTTTTTGAGCACGTAAGCTTGATCTCTCCGGAGCTCATCTTCGCTGTAAAGAGGGCTATCAAGTTCTTCTGATGCTTGGCTCTTTGTTATCTCACCATTGCGGATCAAAGCGGACAGATGAACCTTGCGTTTATCGATATTAAATTTTGCTGGCAAGATGTAGGCTTGATAGAATTTTGTGAAAACAGACTCGTAATGCTTCCCACCATAGTAGCGCCAGCCAGTCTTGGCTTCCAAGACTTCCATTGCCCTATCCTTACGAAAATTCGCCAGATTCAAAATTTCTATGAACTCATAACGCACACTGAAGTTCCTGCGTATAGTGCTTTTGACAAGCCCCATACGTGGAAACGATTTCAATCTTCGCTCTCCGAATTTTCTATGAATTGCTTCAATGTTTGTTAGATCATTCTTATTCCATACCCAAGCACGAGGCATCCCATGCTCTGTGGCAATGTTCGTACCTGAAAGGACGTATCGTATGCTGTGACGCTTTGCCAATTCAAACATCGAAGCCATGATAGCATGATCCGAGAGCATTTCGATGTCGACTACTCCAGCTCGAATAAAGCTTCTCTGCAAATCCTTGAACTCAGGCCAGTTGATCACATAAGTTTCCAAGTCAAAGCCACAGGTTTCGACAACTGATCTAATATTGGCAACGGCGATTTCCGAATTCCACCCGTTGTCAAAATGCACCGCCAACACGCGCAAGCCAAGTGTATGGGCAAGCCAAGCCACATATGAAGAATCCACTCCACCGGACATTCCAACCACCGCATCGTATGGGCGCTCAATAGAATCACGTTTAATTTTTTCGGCCAGACCATTTAGCTTTTTAAGAGATTCAGATTCACTTAATCTTATTTTCGCTATCTCTATTTCTGCTTCAATACAGTGATTGCAAACCCCGTTTTCATTGAAGAAAATATCGGGATCAGAGGTATCCATAAGACAATTGGCACAAGTTTTTTGGGACATTTTTTAGCTTAATAATTAGGGTAATAAATTTTCTAGTTCTCGACGGTCGGGGTAAGATATTAGGACTGCTTTATGTAGGCCATGATAAACAAACAGGCTACCTGCTGCGACTGCCGAAGCTCCTGCCAATGTAGCCTTTTTAAAATCAGTTATGTCACGTGCGCCACCGCAAGCCACCACAGGGACATTTACATGCCGAGACACATCAGAAATTAGCTCGATGTCATAGCCTGTACGCATTCCGTCACGGTCAATACAATTCAGAAAAACTTCCCCGGCCCCACGATCGACCATTTCGAGAGCGAATTCAACTGGGGTTTTTCCTGTTTTCTTTGCTCCGTTATGGGTTACCGCTTGATATTTTCTCGTAATTCGAGATCTTTTTACATCTAATGACACGACAACACTTTGATCACCAAACTGCTGAGATATTTGGCTCAACAACTCAGGTTTAGTGGCAAGTATGGTGTTGAGGACTACTTTCTCTACACCTAGAGCGTAAAGCTGACGCGCGTGATCTAAAGTGGTAACACCTCCACCGTACGCAACGGGCATAAAAGCTTCACTCACTATTTCTTGGATCGCACTAAAATCAGGCTGACGACGCTTTCTGGTAGCTGAGATGTCAAGTACCATCAGTTCATCAACTTCTTTTTTGTTGAATATTTTTACTGCATTGATTGGGTCACCAATATATGAAGGGTTTTTAAAACCAGTCGTTTTTACCATTCCCCCTTCATGGATAAGTAGACACGGAATTACTCGGGTTCTCATTCGATTGAAAGCCTTGCAAACGAATTAAACAACTGCATTCCGTAACGATGACTTTTTTCCGGGTGGAACTGTGCACCAAAAACATTGGATTTCTCAATCACCGCCGTGACATCACTACCATGCGAAACTGTACCCACAACGTCTTCCGGATCATCGCAGCAAACATGATAGGAATGGACAAAGTAGAATCGATTTTGGCGATCAGAATTAGAGAACAGGCGACTCTCTCGAAGCAGCTTCAATTCACTCCAGCCCATGTGTGGCACACGCAAATTCTCAGGACTATACGATAAGTCAAAACGTTTGGCTTTCCCCTTTATCCATCCAAGGCCGACGCTTTTCCCTTCATCACTACCATCACACAATAATTGCATACCTAAGCATATCCCTAAAATAGGTACTTTGCGTTCCTGAACCGCCTCGTTCAATGGGCCAATTAGGTCCAGCTTTTTCAAACAGTCCATGCCATAGTCAAATGCTCCCACCCCTGGAAGTATCAACTTATCTGCGCCAGCAATCTGCAATTTATCTTCGGCGACACAAGATGGTATTCCCAAGTAGTTCAACATATTTACGATTGAACCAATATTACCTGCCCCGCAATCAACAATTGTAATCATTCGAAATTTGAACCTTAAAACGCTTCATCCAAAGCCCAAAGCAAATCACCCGCCACAATCTGGCATTGTAGGGGGCATGACCATCTATCATTGCATACCCCCACTCGATTGTCTTTTTATTCAATACTCCCTTTGAGTTAGCTACTGCTTCTTCTAACAACTCTTTGAAGTGCGTCGGTTGATCTTCGCACACCCAAATCTCTTCAGGTGTAACAAAGCCCATTTTATCTTTTCTGTGTCGCACTTCGTCGGGCAATATGTTCTTCATTGAAGACCGTAACAGCCTTTTGGAAACCCCTTTATTAAGCTTAAAGTGGTCCGGCATTGACAGTAAAAAGTCGACCAGCCGAAAATCCATGAATGGAGCCCGGCTCTCAACAGAGTGAGCCATTGAATCTCTATCCACCCACTTTAGTTGCATTGGCAAACTCGTTGCAGTCAACTGGGCACGCGACAATCCTTTCAGGCTATTTTCATATTTGCCAACATGGAACACAAATGGGTCAGAGGGACCTACACCAAGTAGTTCCATGTTAATCCAGTCGGGGCATGATACCGAGTGCCCCATCACTCTACGAGCCAAAACCCTAAGTCTGGTCGGCAGAAGGTTATCTAATATCCCCTTCACGAGCGTAGCTGTGCTTCGATCGTGAATAGCTCGCTGAGCTGAGAATTCTTTGAAGAATTTTATTATACGAAAGCGAGACAAAAGAGACGCTAAGAAAAAGCCTACATCGCTTGTGTAACCGGAGAGCGTCTCATCGGCACCGTGACCATCAAGCACGACCTTTATTCCCGCTTCCTGTGCTCTCTTAAATACTTGCCATTCGGCATACACGCTTGTCGAACCGAAAGGTTCATCATGATGCCATATAATTTGCTCCAATTCCTCAAATAGCTGCCCATGATTCGGATAAACCATGTGGGGTTTTGTCGAGGTCTTATTGGAAACCAAATCGATAAAGCGCCCCTCATCAAACCGCTTATCTTTTGCCCGGGCGGAGAAAGTGTGCATTTCCTTGGAGCTACTCGTCCGATGTATAGCATCCGCAATACACACGACGGATGATGAATCCAATCCCCCCGATAATGCAGCACCTACTGGAACATCCGCATTAAGCCTGAGATTTACTGAGTCGAATAAAATCTCTCTAAAATGCTCAACTGATTCAGAATATGAATAGTCTTGGTTAACTTCGGACAGACTATACCACTGTGTAGCCGTTACGTCGGACATGATGTCATTTATCTGACACTGCACATAGTGCCCCGGAGGAACTTGCCAAACACCATCGAATAGGGTGTGAATTGTATGATCAGTCAACCCCCAACTGAGATAATCAAACGCACGTTCGTTATTCAAATAGGCAACCCATTCTGGTAGGCAAGTAAACTGCTTAATTTCTGAAGCAAATGCCAAAGTTTGCGCGTCCGGTCTCCACCAATATAAAGGTTTTACACCATAGCGGTCTCTTGCTGCGAAAATGCTATTTTCATCTAAATCATAAATAACAAAGGAGAACATTCCGTTAAATCGGCTGAGACACTCAACGCCCCACTCTGCGTAAGCGCAGATGAGGATTTCTGTATCTGAGTTTGATCTAAATACATATCCCTTTGACGAAAGCTCAGCCCGAAGCTCGGAGAAATTATACAACTCTCCATTATAGGTAACCCAGTAATTTAAGCGTTCGCCAAAAGCCATTGGCTGGCTCCCAGCACTAGAAATATCCGTAATAGCTAGACGCCTGTGCCCCAATGCAACTCGGCTTCTCTCATTTTCTAACTTTAAAAGATCACCCTTCTTGTGAACCAGCTTTGCCTCACCTTGCTCTGAGAAAAGTACATACCCCTCCCCATCAGGTCCTCGGTGGACGATTGCTTCACACATCTTCAACAGATCTTCGTTCTGCATCTTGGGCACGTAAGAGATAAGCGCAGCAATTCCGCACATGCCATAAAAGCCTTAACGTTGAGTGGGTCTCAAGAGTGGACGCGCAGGAACCCCTACACAGACGACATCTGGCAGAATTGAGTCAATCACGGTAGCACCCGAACCGACGGTGGCACCTTCACCAATCTCAAGTCCCGGGTTTACAATAGAACCTGCGCCAATCATTGCGCCTGCGCCGACCGTAACCCCGCCTGTAAGTACCGCCCCAGGAGAAACAGCAGAAAAATCTTGTAGCCTGCAATCATGGTCAATAGAGGAATTGGTATTAACAATCACATGATCACCTATCTTCGCTCCGGGATTAATCGTTGCAGATGCTGCTACAAATGTACCCTTACCAATTTCCACTCCCTGCGCTACAACTGCACTAGGATGGATAACTGTTGCATACTTCACAGATCCAATCTTCTGGGAAATTTCTCGCCTAAGGATGTTATCACCAATGCCTATGATCACGCTGATATCATTAATTTCTTTTTCTAATATCGGAAACGACTGATCTCCTCCAAGAATTGGCAAGCCGTCGACCATTTCCCCTTTTCGGCTCTCATTATCAATAAATCCCCGAACAGAGAACCCACCACATTGCAGAGCAGCTGCGGCAATAACCCGCGCATGCCCTGATGCTCCGACGATAACCAAATTAATCATTTCCGATTGCACTCTTTATCAAGACCTCACCACGCCTAGAGTTAGCAATAACACACCGGCCCGAAAAAACTTGCGCATCATAAGGAGTCTCCAGGTCCAATTCGTCCTCTATTGAAGTAACCTGCCCTCCTGAATTAAACCACAGCAATCTATTGTTGCCCCAATCTGTTACGACAAAGCGCCCAAAATCATCGAAACTTACAGCTACTGGTGCGTTAAACCCACCATGAATAGTCGTCGACTGAACATCGCCCGAATTTTCCGACCACCCAGAACTGCTGGAACCAAGACACCCAATAAATTGTCCTCCCGGAGTAAATTTTTGCAATCGATGGTTCCAAGTATCGACAACAACTAAATCGCCATCAGCATCACTTTTACACATGTGTGGTCGATCAAATGCACAAGGCCCACCACCAGTGGAACAAGATCCCACATCTCGAAAGCCCGGTTTTCCTCCACCTAAAGCACCTTCAAACACCATGCCGTGAACGTCATACCGAAACACAGCATTCAAACTATACTCTGTAACGCACAACGTACGCTCACTGGTTAAGACCCCCGTAGCTGGCCCAGCCAAACGAGGACCGCTGTCATACCCGCGCCCCAGCGTTGTGATAAGCCGACCGGCCGAGGAAAGAACAAACACCCCGGCCTCGTAATAGGTAGTTACAAATATTTTGCCATCCCCCCCCACGGCTACGGAATGAGGACCATTAAAGTACATGGGCATACAAGAACGACGGGGGGCAATATGCCCAGCAACGACTTCAATAGAATTGGACCAACCCCTCACACCATCAAGGCACTGAACCATCGCCAGATCCTTATCAAAGCGAAAGATGCAATGTAGCCCCATATCAGCAACGTATAATCGCCCCTCACAATCTAGATCGAAACCAAAGGGACGTGAAAATCCACTTATGCGAGTTATACCTGACGATACATCCTTATACATCTTCGGACTAACAGCCAAGCGCATTACTTAAACATCAAAAATTTTGTTTATTAGTCGCATTGTACGGAGGCTCTCCTCAAGACTTACAGCTTGACTTTTCTGCCCTCGGACTTGCGCAACTACCGCCTCAGCCTGACGCAAAAAACCTGCCTTAAAGTCGACATCCGCAATATCTGGTTTCATCTGGTTTTGGACCCGCTCGTTGGCATTTTGATATGTTGCTTGCTCAAGTGGCTGCATTACCCATCTACGACTGGAAGTACTCACTGAGCAAGCCCAAGGCCCTGGACCTTTCCATATACCCTCATACAGTGCAGCATCACCACTATCGAACATGACGTGAGAAAGAACAACTTCCGTGCTTTCGCCTTTCCATGGCATAATATTCTTTACTTCCACAACCTCGCCACGACATAGGCAAAGAATCATGTCAATCACGTGTATAGAGTTCGCATACATAAACTTCTCAACAACCTTTTCTGGATGCCCGTGAAAACGGGCTTCTTCATAGTTTTGTTGATCTTGGATGTGAACAAAACGACTCTCGTCTCTTTCGTCAACGTCTGCAAGAACTGTTCGAAGACTGCTGTAAAACCGCCGATTGAAACCAACCATCACCGGCTTCTCTCGCCCTCGTGCCGCACTTAGGATGTCCTCTGCATCACCTAAGTCATAGCCAGCTGGCTTCTCGAGAAGAACGGCCCAGTCTTGAGAAAAAGCTTCCTTTGCTATCGCATTCGCAGCTAACTCCGGAACCGCGACAACAACAATGTCTGCCTCACTCTTCTCTTTTAGCTCAAAGATATCGTCGCATACGTGCCTAATCCCAAACTCAGTTGCAAATTCTTCAGCCTTCGTACGGGTTCGACTATGAACCCCAGAAACCTCAACACCCGAGATCTCCCTAAATGCACGTACATGCTCTCTGGCCATTGAACCTGCACCAATTATCGCAACTTTTGTCATTGTACCTCTCGAATATCTGAGTAGCTTGGAATTATCGTCACGCCGAAGTTCGCGGAACCACTTTATAGTTACATACTTGATCGATAAGAGCAGCTATACGATCAGTAGAATGGCCATCTAAAATACCCCAACGACTAGCTGATTTTTTTATCTCTTTGTTGAGATCGACAAACTTTTCGCAGCTTGGAATGAAACTCTCAAGGCCTTGCTTGACTTCATCATACGAGGTCGCATGAAGGACCCCGGGAATTCCCTTAAAGTCATCATAGTCGTAATGAAATAAATCATAATTAAGCACAGGAACCTCACACGAGATCGCCCACCTAACTGTTGCAGAGGCAAACGCAACATAGGCGTCGGACAAAGCAACCAAGCGCGCTGTATCGATTTCAGTTGATTGAATACCAAATGCTGAGAGAAGCTCACCCATTCTCATATTGTTAGGATGAGGGCGCACTATAACATCGTAGTATCGTTTCATCGGCTCAAGTGCTTCAGCCAAGCGCATAACAAAATCGTCAAAATCTTTGTACTCAAAGCCTGCCGGGCAGGAGCCAGACTGATCGGGACACCCACCGATTACCAATAGCGGTTTACGTCCTGGTATTAATAGTTCTGCTTTCAACGCAAGCCGTTCTTGTTCCTTGTTGAGTTTAAACTTAGCCAAATGATCATCTGATACAGACCCGACGACCTTTATCTTGGTCTTCGGGATACCTGCTGAGACGTAATAGTCTCTCATAGCATCATTTTCGACAGCAATTATATTTGAAAAGCCGGAGTTCATCATCCAAGGATTTGGTGGCGATGTACCAGTTAGAACCTGACCTATAATGTAAGGTGATGGCATTCGGACCAATGAAAGTCCGTTTGCATGCTTCACCCATTTAGGAAACAACCTCCCCGCGGTGCGATTTCCCGGCGCATTCAAGTGGTAATGTGAATTGCCGGCCAGACTCCTAAATGCTTCCTGTTCATTGGCAATTGTATAAGGTAAAATAATCGACGGGATATTAAGCTCATGTCCTGCTTTAATTAGAAGTGGGGAATTGTATCCGACCACGTCTTCAGGAAGGATGATGGCATCAGGATTTAATCTAGATATTATTTTTTTTAATTGCGCCTTCTCGGCCACGTAGAACCTTATAATATCTAACGCTTTTACTAGCTTGACAAAACGATATAAAATGAAATTTTCTTCACACTCAGCCCTATACCTAAGCGGCCCCCAAACCCTTTCCCACCAAATACGCGACAAGTACTTCCCTGTTGTACTTTCTTTAAAGGAAGATTTCTTCTCAAGCATTTTATTCTTAATGCTCTTTGACATCCCATTCCTTCTAATCTCGACTGAAGAAAAGGTTCCATCGTCAAATTTTTCTTTTAGATAGTCAAATAGCTCAAATTCGGCATGCTCATTTCCGTGAAAATAAATGAACTGTATCTCACACCCTTTTGCATGGAGGGCCAATGCGCAACGGTTCATTTCAACAAAATCAGATGGCCTTTGCGAAATGACTAATAGTTTCCTTTTGAAGGAAATCGAGTTATTCATTCTACTAAAACCTCTTCAATATAGGGGCCTTCAACATTATAAATTGGCTGCATCTTAGCCATTAAATCTCTATTGGATTTTTTCTTGGAGCCTTTTTGCTTCGTAGAGTTAAGTAACGAAAAGAATTGATGTTCATTCTTACATGGATAGATGTATTTTTTTAGCTCGGGCATACCAAACACCTCACTAATTCCCGTTCCCGATTTGAAACTTTCCAGCCCCAGAACAGGTATGCCTATCCCCAAAGCTTCTATCATCATGAGTGAGGTATAACCCGCAACAATATCAGCTGACATTATCTCATCAAAGACTTCTGCATGTGGTTGGATTATTGAGACCATCTCCGGATAATCTCTAGCCAGTGAAGTGTAGTACTCCGATTGATCCAGTTCTAATGGGTGAATTTTAATAGCCAGATTGAAAAGATGCTTTTTCTCATCTTTGACTTTTTCTAAGATATTACTCCAAAATTTTATTGCAGAATCTCTTACGTATGCCTGCGTAGGGAATAGAACCTTTAATCGCAGACCATCAGATTGACTGATGTTGTTTTTCTTTTGAAGCCGCAAGTCAGCGTAAACTCCAATTACAGGGTTTTGTGCCTCAATTACTTCCCATTCACACCAAAACCCTGCCTCACGTAATTGCTTAGACCATATAGGCCCAAAAACAATTACCCGGTCTGGCAAGGGGCATTTGTGTGGAAGTTTTCTGTGAATAGGCAACCAAGAATAATCAGGCTCTCTTACGCTAAACATTCCATGTTGAACTTCAGTAACCTTAAGGCCCAATGATTTCGCCGCTGCGATCTCGGGTACTTTCGCGTCAGAGTCCAATACGACAACCTTGGAAACCCCCCAACGTTTCAAAATCCATCTGGAAAACACGAACCGACATCTAAAGCGTGCCAGTTGGTCTGATGCGATACTGCGAAGATCCTCTGCATCAAGAGAAGGGAATTCACATAAGACCTCGTTAACAAGTAGACGTGAAATTTCACGCTCACTCTTTCCTCTGCGAACAAAAATACTCGCACAGGCTATCAACGAACTAATACCGTAGTCTTCGATCTCCCCTGCAGGGGGGAAAAACGAAGGCTTAGCCCCCCAAGGGAAACGATAGTGCAGCCACGGGCCGTTCCTTTCAATCCGAGAAAAATCACCAAGGTGAGGGTGAATTCTCCTGCCATCGGGTAACGTGACAAAGCGTTCTTCATAATAAAGAACGCCATCGCGCTTCCCCCGTGGCACCAAATTGTTAAGAACTTGCCATATTCCAGAAGCAAGGCGTCTTGCGGATTCACCAAAGCTTTTATTTCTGTCTGTTGGAGACAAATTTTCCCCATTTAGGCAATGAAGCCACAACCGTTCCTTGATAATTGGCCAAGCCCACCACCCATGAAAGCTCTCCCGAAGCAGGATCGGATTTTGATCCAATCTTAGAAAGCGAGCGTTCACTTCTTCATGAGAAAACATCCAGCAGAAACCCTATGTCTTGTAATTTCCGGCAAGGGATTTTTGAATATATCTCAAAACTCGCATTGGTGCGTCAGCCGGATTCGGTAATTTTTTGGCTGCCTCCCAATACTTGTGTTTTTCCTGCGGGCTGCCTGCCACAGCGAGAACCTGAGGCAACAAAGCCACTTCGTTCACGGGGTACACCAATCCAGATTTCAAGTATGGGAATTCTTCTAGCTTCACCATTTTATGGAAGTACGAAACTATACCTGGGTCAAAAAACAGGGAGACGGGCGTAATCAGCGGTTCGTTCGAGAAATAATTCAAATACGCAACATCATACGTACAATTTGAGAATGCACTGCAAACCATATCGCATGCGAGCAAAGAATGCTCGACATCCTGCTCTACACAAACCACGCAAGATACAGAGGATGCCTTAAACCGCTTAACTGTCCACAACACATCATCCTTTGACTCCCGAGGGTGCGGCCTGTAAAGCGCTTTATAGTCTCCCTGTTGGTTGATCATAGCATCAACCCAAGCACTTAAAGTTCTTCTGTACCCCTTAACATTATGCAAGGCCTGACCAAAGAAACCAACAACAGTTGTGTCATCATTAGCGCCGATTTTCTTCCGCTGTCGCGCGCGAAGGGCCTTAATGTGCATTTTTTGATATGCTGAATGACGTGGTGATCCAACGCTTATCGCTTGCAGCCCATGGCGATAATAACTTAAACGCACAGCCTCATCGTCCAGTGCAAAATACGTATCGGCTTTAGCACCAAAGAACTGATTTGCTTCTCCCCAGAAGTCCTGCATTACAAACTTTGGACCGTTGTACACAGCAGTCATTGCTTCATCAATTCCGCCATCAAAAGGCGTAGACAAACCACATAATATCGCATTTGGTTTTAGTTTCGCAATTAACTCACGAGCTTTGTCTAATAATTCCAGCCCCGCAGTTGACGACGCCGAGCGGACCGCAGGTAAGTCTAATGCATGCGTATCAATACCTGCATTTTGAAAGTACTTGGTGGCCGGTTGCTGCGTGACCAAATCCACCCTAAAGACGTCACTTTGCGAAATATATCGAACGATTTCAATTAAGTGTAGCGCAGCGGCTGGATCTCTTGCCGTGACAAGAATGCGATATTGCAAACCTATTGACCCTCAAAAATGCTTTGAATAACATTTGCTCTCGAGCAAGCTTTTTCTTCGAGATAAAAGAATTTTTCCCATTCATCGTCGGGGATTGAAACACCGACCTTTTCCCCATACGCAAGAACGATCAGAGATCTCAACGCAAGGGCACGTAATATCTCAACAGGGCTTCGGTCATGATTAAAGGCATCAATTTTTTGCTTTGAAAAATATCCCCGCAGAAACTCTCTACCAAGATCTGTAGCTTCGTAATCCTTTGAACTGCGAACCAAGACGAACCGTTCGATTACAAGCATGATCTCATATTCTAAAGGTAGAACGCTATGTAAAGTATCTTCAAAATCCATAAAGATCACCTGACCATCTACAACTAACACGTTTCCTGGGTTCAAATCTCCATGCAGTGGCTGCACTGGCGACACACCTATGGTAAAGTCGAGACTTTTATCGTGAGCTAAATCAAGAAGGCGTTTGGGATCAGGGCCGAAGTAAGCTCCTTTCTCAACGAGATATGTCCTCATGGTTGAGAGTTCATCCAATCTATCCTTTGTTCTCTTCTCCCAATCCTTTTGACTAGGGGCCTCTGCAAGTACTTGGTGAAGCTTCGCCAGTTCTTGCCCGAATTTATATAGCCCTTGAGATGTTGCGCTTACTCTATGCCCTTCAAAATAAGGCATCTTTAAAACTACTGTTCCATCACTAAGAACTTGGGCTCCAGTAGCGGAAATGACAGGAACGTCGTGACAGTTTAACCAATTAGCGACGTCTTCAGCTTGTTCTGCTAACGCTCGACAACTTGGATCTATGAGCTTGAGAATAAAAGGGCCGGTTTCCTTGAATATCACTTTGAAAATATGGCGAGAAACCTGCTCCCCAAATTTTGCAGAATACAGCTCGGCGCTTAATCCGGCAACAGGCTCAAGGTATTCGTGCATGTATTCTGAAGCACTCACCCACTCGGGCACAGAGGGTTGGAGCCCCGACCAGGTTGGCGGCCTTACAGTGCCTTTAATTGACATCATCCCACTGAAGCGGTTGCCCAGCCCTCACCTTACGTACTAACTTTTTCCCAACCACCCGATCCCATTCTTGCACAGGAATGCCCTTGCAAGGAAAGGCAAAACGCACTGTTTCAAAGGAGATTTTTTCCTCTTCCACGATGTCTTTTGCGGCAACCAAACACTGTCTCTGAGAAGTCCCAATGACACCTTCTATTGGCTTTTTCAAATCGCGTTCTCCCTCACCCAACGCGAGCCATACGTCTTTCACGCTCCTTAGAACCTGAGGCAAATCATTGATATCCATGGTGTGTGATATATCAATATCAAGATCATCTGGAGCAACATGAACCCCTTTCTCAAGCACAGATGCGCCCAATGCAATGGCCGCATATAACATTTCAATGCCTACATGATGATCTGACAAACCAACTGGCAAGCCCAGAACGTTTTTGTATGTCTGAAGAATGTTGAGGTTGTGAGCACTTGGCAACGCAGGGTGACCATCTGGGCTATGTTCTACTACCAAGTCTTGGCATCCTGCTTCCCTCGCCACATGAATAGCGCGCTTGACTTCTGTGATCGTAGAACGCCCAGTATCAACAATCAACGGCAAGTCCTTTGAGGCGCAATGCCGTATTAGAGGGATGTGCACAAGATTTGCCGATGCGATTTTGAGTGAGCTAGCCCCCATCTCCACCGCAAAATCTGCCCCCTTGAAATCGTATACCGATACAATAAAGGGTGCCCCCGCATCACTACAAATACCGAGAAGCTTTGCATAATGATCAAGAGGAAGCACCTTTCTCTCAATCAACGAACGATAGTTCTCTTGATAAACCCGCCCATCTTTGGATGCATATGTCTCTAGAGTATCACCTAGCAAGCATATCTCTGGGTCGTGTAAAATCTCAGTTTTTAAGATCATTGGCTGCTCAGCAACAGAATGACCAACTTCAACGATCTGCCGAATCATATCAGCAGCAAGCCCAACGTCTTGCCCAAAAAAACCGCCGATTTCAGCAAGAAAAACAGGTGGGTACCGCTCTGGTTGCAACTCATATCCCGCCAAAGAGAACGAATGTGTCATTAGTTTACTTTCCCATCGCACGAAGACTGAAAGATGCTTGATATGTCATCAGCTTCGGGCCCTCTCAGATTTCAAACTGTCCACTTCGGCAAAAATTCTCTCAATGTTCTTCCCATCTAGAACTCCCCATTCACTTGCATTGTCGATTTGCTTACTCGACAAATCAACATAGAGTTCATTGTTTGAAGTAATATTTTCAATCATCTGCGAATAAACATCAAAACTTTCTGCATTTTTAAACCCTGGTGCATCGTCATACGCTTTTAAGTTCAACCGATAAGCATCGTAATTTATTACCGGTACTCCACATGCCAGAGCCCACCTGATCGTGCTCGAAAAATAAGTTGTGAATACATCATGTTTCGCAATCAAAGAAACTACGTACTCCTCCGAAACATTAATTTCCAATTCTCTTAACAAGCCCAGGACTTCCGGATCACATGCCGGGTGTAAGGATACGGTCAAGTTTGTGTTTGGCAGAGAGCGCAAAAACTCAAATATTTTCCGACTCATATTGAGATAGCTATCGAACTCACTAGCACCCGGATAAGTCTCGTGGTAACTGGGTGGCCAAGATACTAAAATACGAGTTTCATGAGAGTTGATCTTCTCAGGCCTTAGTAACTTAACTCCGGAAACGTTAGGGACTGGAAGAGAACCAAAGATCACATCACAATATGGTGTTCCTGTTTCTCTGATCTTCTCTCTGGGAATTCCTTCCGCAAGGTACTGGCGAGTCGCAACCTTGTTTTCGGCACAAAGGATGTCACTGCGCCCGCCGTGCACAATCCAAGCATTATCTAAGGTTATATCCAAAGATTCCAGCGCCATTATATACTCCGGTTGAAACAATATGGCATTGGGATACGTGTTTTTCTTCAACCAATTCCTAGCAAAAATCTTTAGAAGTCCTAAAGTTTTCCCGCCCGGAAGAATAATGGCTCCTTCCCGCTCCCGCTGCCTCAGGGATACATCAAAATCATACTCCGTTGCATTTCCATATGGGACATCAATCACTGGAATTCCGATTTCACTTGCAACAGTGAAAAAAGGCAAATCTCCGCTAATACCATCTTCGCTACATACCACAGCCGTAATTTCTTGTTCAACGAGTACTTTTCTAGCTGCTGCTTTACGCCGGGCAAAAAGCCGTCGCAGACCAAAGGCATTACGCGGTTCCTTTAACAAGAGAAAACAAACCATTTTTATGAAATTGGAATTTATTATCTCAGGAAGACTTGCCAATAACGAGGGAAATGGTTGAGCTTCAACGATCCCTTCAAAAAATAAAACTTTTATGCCAAGCTCAGCTATATCTGCCTGAATCCTTTGGTAATCTCGTTCATTGGTTCCCGTATACAACGCCACAGACATTCTTCCGTGCGCGACGGAATGTTGCATCATCAATCTGTGGAGACCAAAGGATGCGAATGAAGAGAATACGTAAAGATCAGAACTAGGCATGCACTAAAGCCTCAATACATTTAGGTGAACTTTGCATGGAAAATCTCATCCTTACTCAACTATGTGTGTTAAGAGGTAGCTTCGTGATGCAAATACATGTCCAAACTCCAAACAAGGACATTCTAGACAGCATTACAAACGCTGGATTGAGTTTGTCTATCTAAAGGTTTGCCGAAAGCTAATGACCTTGGAGTTCTACTTTCTCAATACATAAGATATAAATGTATACGTGTCAGATATTAAGGCTTCTCCTAAACACAACATCCGAAATTAAAAATACAAATCGACCACTTAGGCAGCTATCCAGTCGGAAAAATCACACTACACTCTTCCTAGCAACCACAAAACAATGGTCAATCAAGAGCTTAAGACCATTTGTTAACTGTAAATCTTTATTTTCGGTTTGCATAGTCCATGTACGGATTGGGTCGTCACGACGCTCAATAGCGAATGGAATACGAAATCTCTCAAACTTTACGTCAACGCTATGGTTTGCCACAATTTCACTTATAGTTTCTTGACTAAAGATATTCCAGCCAGTCTCCCAAGATCCGGGTTCTCCTTCCTGTCGTTTTCGATGGCGGATCATTGCATCCACCCCAAACTCGTTCAGAGGAGACAAAACAATAACTAGTCCTCCTGGTTTTACTGCCGCAAACAAGTTCTCCCAGAAACTTTCGATTTCAGATTCATTGAATATAGACATACAACCGATTGATGTAACAACATCAAACTGCTCTGCAAACGATTCAGGCAAATCTAGCGCAGATGCTAAAACAAACTCTGCTTTAGGAAGAAGTCTTGCCCCCGTATCCAGTAGACCTTGCGTGATATCCGCCCCAACTAGACGGTAGCATTCGAATTCTGTGGATAAAAAACCAAGCAATTCTCCTGTAGCACACCCTACGTCCAGTAGATTAAGATCCTGATGCTCGCTATACCTTTTAATAATCCGAGCTAAAGACTTGAATGTCTCTTTGGGCTCACTGCTCCATCCTTCATTAATGTAGTGTTGGTGATTTCTATAAGCCGCTTCTTTCACCCACAGTCTCCCTATCTTGAAGCAAAGTCAATTCCGCAATCTTCAGATCTATTTCGTTATCAATATCAATACTTACACGCCTTTCCATTAGGTAGGGAATGCACGGCCGACAATAAAAACATCGCCTTTTCCTAAACACCTCAGTTTTAACCACATAGACAGCACCATTTTGTTGATAAACATCGTCCATATCTTGTCTTCGCGCCTCCATATCATAATCATTTGTGAATGGTTGAATCCCAAGATCATTGATGACGAGGCACTTTCCGGGATGATGATAGACATGGCAAACGCTCATAGCAGATGCAGCACCTGCTATGTTGAAGGCTTCAAGACACTCATCAATATGCTTTGCGGTTCTTAGTGGCGAAGTTGGCTGCAATAAAACAAGGTTATCAGGATATATTCCAGTGGCATTCAACCACTCAAGAGCATTAGCAATAACAGCATCGTTTTGAGCTGTATCAGATGCCAGTTCTTGCGGGCGTGGAATAAGTCCTGCTGCAGATTTTTTTGCGATTTCCGCAATTTCCTCGTTTTCTGTCGACACGTAAACAGCATCTACCAAAGATGCGTCCAGTCCCGCTTGAATAGAATAGGAAACTAATGGCTTCCCACATAAGTCACGTAAATTCTTACGTAGTACTCCCTTTGACCCGCCTCGCGCGGGCACAATTGCAACTGTTTTAATACTTGCATTGTTCATTTCAACGGCCAGCTACTTAGAAACATTCATTTGAGACAGATCAACAAGCGAACGGAACGAAGAACAACTCGCATACAATTTATCAAATGGACCGATATCCAAAACCTTGCCTTCATCCAGCATTATAATTCTATCACAGTCCCTAAGTGTGCTAAGCCTATGAGCAATCATAATTATGGTCGAGTTGTTTTTCACTTTCGAGAGGCTCTCACTAAAAGCCCTCTCATTAGCAGAATCTAATCCAGATGTAGCTTCATCAAAAACCAGTAAGTTCGGCTCTTCATAAAGCACCCTTGCTATGCCAAGCCTCTGTCTCTGACCGCCTGAGAAACGGGCCCCGTCCTCACCAACAAACTCATGTATGCCATTCGGCAGACTTTTCACAAATTCGGTCATCTGAACGATGTCGAGAACTTTCCAAATTCGTTCCTCGTCAATATTCTCAATGTCTTCACCAAAAGCAATGTTGCGAGCAACGGAGTCTTCTATTATGAAAATTGACTGAGGGACAAAACCAATATGCTTATGCCACGCCCTTAGATAGCTATGGCTATCCAGGCTAACATCATCCACTGAAATTGTGCCGTGCTTCGGAGAAACAAGGCCCATTAACAGAGCTACCAATGTGCTTTTCCCTGCGCCTGAGGCACCAGTAATTCCGATCATTTCCCCCTTCTTGAGTTGGAAGGTTACTCCGTCTACAGCACATCCATTTGCTTCTGGATAAGAATAAGCCACATCCTCAAAGGAGATGTTATCCGTGAATGGCAAAGGAGATGGTTCTTCCGATGGCTTAAAAATTTTTCGTTCAAGATCCTCTAATTCATTAGCAATTATATCAACTGAGTTGTTACTCATATTCATTAACTGTAAGGAACTTAGAATACGATTAATTACTGGTGTTAACCGGAAAAAAGAAGCCGCTAAGAGCCCGAGGATAGCTAACCCTGGCTGTTCTTGGTGACTGAAGAACATCACATAAGTAATAATTGATAGAATACCCACAATCACGGCACCTTCTGTCACTAAAGGCGGGATAGTGGCCATAAAGTTATAACGAGCCTGCCTCCCAAAATTACGGAATTCAACAGACGTATAGGCATCCAAGAAGAACTTCTCTTTCGCTGTCAATTTTGTTTCTTTGATCATACCTATTGATTGTCGCATGATACTTTGACGGACTTTGAATAACTCATTCAATTCAGCCCCAATTTTCTCAAATGGGCCTCGCATTAATGCATACAAGGCCCAGGAAGTAAACGCGATCAGTATAAGACTTAGTAACATCTCAGCTGGAAGCACAAAAGCCAACAGGACACAGAGACCAAACAGTATCGCTATGTTGACTAGCAACGCAATAAAGGGGGCGATGAACTGATCGTAGACAGCAGCTGTTAAAGCCATATTACGAATTATTTCTGAACTCGTTTTAGCAAGATGCACGCTGTAGTCGGAAAACAAGTAAACATTCATTAACCTTCGCGACAATTGCCCTTTCCATCTGGCTAGCGCACGCATCTGAACCCAATTGAAAAGAAGCATATAAGCATTCTTCCCAACCATGACGAAACCGATTAGAGCGATAATTGCTATCGATAACGTCGTTTCGGTCTCTATCCCCAGATAATCAATAACGCCGGGAAGATAAGGGATACTTGAGAGCCGTTCCGGAGCAACAATAACAACGAGCAAAGGAAATACCAACCCAACACCGGTCATCTCAATAATTGCTGCAACAAAACTTAGAAGTATAAAGCCAGTGAATTGAGCCCACCGAACAGAAATCTCGCGTGCAACGAAAGCCAGTCCTACCGGAGATAGAGCCAGTCCCAGAAACTTTAGCAGTTTCGCCATTTCACTTTACTCGTCTAGTTCTTGGTATGCTGATCACGCGATGCCATCAAATACGGCGTGTCTTAACTTCCATTGATTGCCTTCGAATTTCCACAGATGCGGAGATCGAAATGTATCCGTTAGCCGCTCAAAATATTCTCTGTTCATCTCCGGATGCTCAAACATTTGGGATGCGATCGGAAATTCTTTAGGGTTAATGCTCAAATATTCAAAATTTTCGTTTTGGAAACGCTCTGAATATTCACCATCAAAACGCCGAACTAAACGAAGAGCTTCGTCCCGTTCTATTTCACCATTGCGGATTTCCTGAGATGAGTCATAGGTCGCACGACCAATCCCAAACTTAATGAAAGTAGTGTAGTAGTGAAGGTCGTCGATCTTGTCGTCAATCGAACTATATTTGCTGTAGGTTCCAGCCGAACGTTCCGGAGCAGCCTCAAAGCCGCCATGCTCAACTGAATAATAATAGCATTCCTGAGGATGCCAAGGGATGTAGTATCCCAGATAGTGAACATCTACGTTTGCTTGTCGCAATAGCTCCGGGTTTGGTGGCATATAGGGCATCAAGTCATGTTCACTCAAACCAAATGAGCTTTTTAAATCTGCAACAGATGTACCTGCAAAATGGATTTGGGAATCATCAGGGCTGGAGAAAAATTCCCAATCCTTCGTTGCTTTGTCATCCGCCGCTGACGCGTTTCCATACTCTGTTGGGTTCTCACCATAAAACACCAGAGGAATTCCCAACTGAGCCGCAATTTTTGGCGGGAAATACATTTGTCCCATGATGAATGGCTGGAAAGGATGGAACATTTTCTCAAGGGCTAGGCGCGTGAGCAAACGATGAGCTCGACCATTCGGGGTGAACAAATAGTTGTCGAACCCAGAATGTATCCAAGCCTGAAAATTGCGCCATCCCCAATCTGTATAAATATGAGGCGCCCACGTAACAGTAAGCGGGTTCATTCCGTATTCGTACTTTAACTTATGTGCAGCGAAAAAACTGTCTTTTCCGCCAGAGCCCGGAACCAAACAATCGTAGCCACCATCTTTGCGGCGATATTTGTCACATAGTTCACGTAATTGTCGCTCTCGTTCTTCCCAGTCTACGTTCTGCTTCTTTGTTGCAATATTACATGCAGCGCAAATCCCTTCTTCATCGAATGCGACCGTCGGCTTATTCGACGCCCTTGTGTGCTTATATTCTTTATCAGAGTTTGGTTTCTGATTGCTATAAGTACAGGACTTGCAGAATGCCACATCCGAGGGCAAGCCATAAAACTGTTCCGGTTCAGAAATGTCCGGTGCATATTGAGATATATCAACTGGCTTCGGGTACGGAAGGATATCCATTTTTCAGTCCTGTTTTAATTTGATTACACAGCGGTTTACAATTTGCTAATTGCATCCGTCAATTCCATTAGGTCCACAATAACAACATGCGGCATATCTTGGTTCAGGTTAGTCCGGAATCCTCTTTGTTGGCACGGGCTAGCAAGGTGACCGATTATCCGCACAAACAAAGAATTATCAGGCTGCTAACAAACTGCTTCTTTGAAGAAATTTGTGAACTGGTCATCAATCGCTTAGACTGTATGCTTGACTGTCCTATGACAATCAGATGCCTATTGCTGCAATTTAATTTCCGCTACCTTCAGCCAATAACATTACTGCATTCAAGCTGCGGAGGGTACCTTCACTACAATCTAATAACTTCATTCAACATTTAGTTTGGAACCAGAGGGAATAACTTTTGACAAGCGACTAAAGCATTCTGTTCTTCAGCAGCTTCCTACCAGGCTGACAGCCCACCATCAACAATCACATTTTGCCCAGTAAAATAGCTTGAAGCATCAGATGCCAAGAACAATAATGCACCGTGCAATTCATTGTCTTTGCACATTCTGCCTAGTGGAACTCGTGCACTGTATCGCTGCTTGAAGGTTTCATTTTGACCACTTTCAACGCCACCGGGCGACAGGACGTTTACCCTAATGTTGTGCTCAGACCAGTAGGTCGAAAGATAGTTCGAGAGCCCTATTACAGCCGCTTTTGAAGCGCTATACACGGCAGGGGTATTAATACCAACCCCCATGTACTCTGATCCTTCATATATTCTTTGATCAGGCGCCAAGACACCATAAATGGAAGCTGTGTTTATGATGCTACCACCGCTGCCCTGTTTTACCATCTGAGCACCAACAGCTTGGGCTACCAAAAACACGCCGTCAATATTGACGGCCATTATTTTACGCCATAGCTCTGGGTCATATTTCTCGAAAGGCGCAAAGAATGCGTTCAAATCTTCCGCCTTGCTTGCAGCATTATTGAGCAAAATTTCAATCGAGCCAAAAGCCTCAATTGCGGTTGACACCATTGAGGCGACACTATTGCTGTCTGCAACGTCACACACCAAAGGCAGAAGCGTCGCATCTGGAATATCTTTTCGAATCTCCTGACATGCCTTTTCAACTATCTCCATGTTCACGTCCACCAAAGCTACTGACGCACCATATTCCGCTAGAACCGTGCAGAACCCTCTTCCAAGAATCCCACCAGCACCAGTAACCAATGCAGTTTTTCCACTCAAATCAAAATGATTTGGCATTAGACACCTCCATCATTTCTGAAGGGGACATAGCTTGAGCTTGCCGAATTAGGTTCATAGTCCCAAGAAGACTGTCAGGTTCGATAGGAGGTATTCGCTCATCAACCATCTTAAAGAAATGCTGGAGCGTCCGGCGGAAAGCCATGAAATTATTAGCGAGTTCGACACGGACATTACCAGCGCTGCCATATACATTTAGGTGAAAAGTTTTGGCAACAGCCCCTAGACAATCTAGACGCAACACCACACCGTTTTCATACTGGATGTCATAGGACTGATGAGCTGTATCTGCACGAGACATCAATACAGGCCGTTTCAGGCCAATACTGGCCACGGCATCCAGCATATGAATGCCGTACTTTTCGATGTCATTTAGCACCGCAGCCGAAACAAACCGAATATCACCTATATCATCCATTCTAGCAACTATCTGGTCCAGTTCTATTGCGTAGCGCATTCCAGATGTTGACATTAACAAACCGGAGCAAAGATAAGGCCAGAAATCACGAAGTTCCGATGGGTCAAGACTTAAAGGTTTGTCAACAAAAACGGGTATCCCGGACTGCAAAAAAGGCATTGCCAAGGCTGCGTGAGATTTCCAATCGTCTCGTGCAATTATCAAAGCATCAATCTGCCCAAGCATGTCTGAAGGATGATCAACTGCCATATCAATCCCACAAGCAGCGCAAAGTCTTGTCGTGATATCGGGCTTTTGTGTCCAAGCACATGTAACCTTTGCGTCACCGATACCGAACATTTCTTTCGGCTGCTTATCGAGATACTCTAATATTACTGGCCAACCTGACCTGTTAAACCCGTCGCGGTCAAATCCGTTAATAATAGCAGAAAATGAGAAGGGATGGCCATTACCCTCACTGAAGCCAATCATTCCCGTTCGCGTCACCATATGGTCCACCCACCATCCACGCAGATATTTTGCCCCGTAATATACGCACCTGCATCCGAGCATAACAGTGCGGCAGCACCTTTAATGTCAATTGGGTTACCAATTCTTCCCATTGGGTTTTTCCCTTCAAGGCGGGCAATAAAGTCAGGATTTTCACGCTGCGTACTCTCGAAGGGGAATGGCCCTGGGCTAATGCAGTTGACTCGAATTCCTTGAGGCGCGAGGAAGCTTGCTAAATACTTTGAAAGCTGAATAACTCCTGCTTTTGCTGCACCGTAGCTAGGTGGGTTCGCGAAACGGTCACTATCGTACATACGATAATCAGGTGCCACGTGCCCGTACATTGAGGCGATATTAACGATCACTCCCTTACTCTTTGAAAGTAGAGGGGTTGCCGCCTTAATTGTACGAAACACACCGTTCAAACAAACTTCTATATCAAGATCCCAATCGTCGTCTGAAATAGATTCAAACGTATTCTTACGGCCGGACCACCCAGTATTTACCAAAACATCCAGGCCCGCGCCCGTAATCTCAGCAACTTCCCCACACAACGACACAATTGATGATCGGTCTGTAATATCCACGTCTAACGCTTTGTGCTCCCCCGGGAAACGCTCCGTCATTTGATCCACAAAACTTTGGCATTTCTGGCGGTCTCGACTTGCTACGATAACTCGAGCGCCGAGTTCGGCCAATGCATAAGATATCTCACCTCCAAGTAGGCCGGCTCCCCCGATAACGAGCGCATCTCGCCCATTCAAGGAAAGCAGGTCAGCTAGGCTCGTTGCTTCTTTGGGATTGGAGTAAGGCGTCTGCAATTACAAAGTCCTTTCTGTCATCAATATCTATTACGCTATCGGCGGATATAACCTCAGCCCCCATCTTGCCGAAAAGAATACTTGGCCCTTCTGGCGGCAGTCGATTTGGGCGAAATGCATAAACAGCACCATTCAACTGGTAAGCTGGCGACAGTTGTTGGCGAGGTTTCCAAGGTATTGCGCCATCTATAAAAGGTCGTACCCCCCTACCATCAAGCTTCCAGCATCTTTCGGGGTTGATTGATGCCTCATTGAAAGTAGCGATGGAGTCTAAATCCTCGTCAAACATTCGCTTCAAACATTTTGATATTAGCCCTGCGGACCGAAACGGTGATGTAGCTTCAAGCAAGACGATAATATCTGGCGGCTCGAATTCCGCCACCTTCATCTCGAAAAAGTGGCGTACCGCGTCGATAACCAAAGCTGTATCTGTAGAGAGCTCATCAGGCCGCAGGTGAACCCTTGCTCCCAAATCTTTTGCAACTGATGCTATTTTATCGTCATCAGTTGACACATAAACATCATCAATCTCAGGAGTGGCAAAGGCGGCCTCTAACGGCCATGCTAAAAGAGGTTTATCGCCTAACGAGAACAGATTTTTATAAGGCACCGATTTGCTTCCCCCTCTAGCAGGGGTTAAAGAAACGATGCGCTGATTGTTGAGCATCTCACTTATACCTGAAAAATACTTCTGAATATGCTTTTAGGCTGGCCAATTTGACTTAAACCTATGCCCAAGGGAAATTTTTCCTGGTCATTTCTGTATCCAATACCGCATCAACAAATTGCCCATTGGTTGACGCTGAGTGGTAGGCGGCGACTAAAGATGCGACAACATTCCGACCATTTTGTCCAGAAGGAAACCCTTCACCAGCCATCAAAGCCGCGATAACCTTTCTAGTTGGCTCAACATTATCGGACTGCGGGAAAGAGATTGTCTCACGCGCCCAAGGCATTCCGTAGCGGGTTAGCGGTTGATTCCGATGCTCCTTTAATCGACTGGTAACTATTACTTCTCCTTGAAGCTCATCAACAAATATATGACCATAATTTCCAGCATACATTACAGTCATACCATGCCCTTGATCATGCCCAATACTCATGCTAAGTCGCTGACCTTGTTCCGACGTAAAATAAAAATCCCCTGCTTGGTCAAAATATTGAGGACCTCGAGGGTTTTGAAAAGCAACGCCAGTAAAAATCGCAGATACCCTCGATGGCCAAACATCAGCTAGAAAGTTAAACGCTTCAATGTAGTGAGACCCATTCATAGCTAGCCCGAAACACCCCCCCACGACATTCATCGAAGTCAACTCCCCCAAGCGACCATCATTAAGAATACTTTTAACTATCTTATATTGAGGCATAAACCTCATTTGGTGGTTAACCGCTAATCTAGTCCCTTTCTCTTGGCACGTCTTAATCATTTGGTCGCACTGCTCTAGAGACACAGCCATCGGCTTTTCGCATAATACGGCCTTCGCAAAGGCATTGGCTGCACGACATACCAAATCACAATGCGTGTCTGCTGTGGTTGCAACAATTACCAAATCCGCAGCATCCAGAGTTTCGAGCATTTCAGATGCCTCAGCGAAACGATACTGAGGCGGAACATTAAATTCCTCTCCTAGCCTATCCCTTGCTTCCAACCTTGGATCGCAAACTCCCTGCAAAGAGTATCCAAGCTCGAGTGCAGCCTGAGCGTGGGATCTTCCCATACGTCCGGCCCCAATCAAATAAACCGATTTATTACTCACGTTTTCTCCATCACATAAAAATGCATGACACAATGGCAATATTCATCATTGCGCCTCATTCAACGAAATAAAGTTTGAAATGATCTTCAATCCGACAGAACCACTTTTCTCAGGATGGAACTGGAGGCCATATAGATTGCCCCTCCGGACGGCAGCGCACAATTCGACACCATTATAAGAGCAGGTGGCCAACACATCATTTTCATCTTTGACAAAAGCCGCGTATGAATGGATGAAATAACATGATGCACCGAAATGGATCCCATCTAGGACACTATCATCCCATGGCTGATGTTTTGGCTCAAGTTCTTGCCACGTAACATGAGGCACCCTGTGCGATGTACCATCTGCACTTTCTTCCGGCACTCTCTTTACCTCTCCGGGTATTAGCCCTAGCCCCTTATGGAAACCAAACTCCCAGCTGCCATCAAACAACATTTGCATTCCAACACAGATACCTAAAATTGGCTTACCACTTCTCACATAATCCAGGATCGGCTTATCGAGATTTTTCGAGCGCAATGCAGAAATACACTTACCAAATGCCCCTACACCGGGGAGAATTAAAAGGTTTGCTGAAGAAATGACCTCAGGATCACTTGACAATACAGGTGTGCCTCCACAAACAGACACGGCACGTTCAACACTGCGAATATTTCCGGCATCGTAATTAACGATAACAAGTTCAGCCATTAAATTTTCCTCACTGGGATACCAGAATCTAATGCGCTTCTTCGGATATCTTGAACAGTTAAACGTTCGTAGTGCAGCATGTCTGCAATAGCAATGGCTTCCGGGTTAGCTGCACCAAAAAGGTCAATCATATCTTTGACACTGCCCATTCCACCGCTAGCGATTACTGGGATATTCACAGCGTCAGACACTTTACGCGTGAGTTCTATGTCGAAGCCTTTGCGAGTTCCTTCTCGATCAACAGATGTTAGCAAAACTTCTCCAGCACCTAAAGAAGCTGCTCTTTTTGCCCATTCGACAACATCGAGCCCAGTTTTTTCTCGCCCGTTGTCCGTGTATGCCTCCCATTCCCCTGACGCTGTCTGCTTAGCTTCAATAGAAATCACGATACATTGAGACCCATATACATTAGCCAACTCAGAAATCAGATCTGGTCTACTAACCGCAGCCGTATTAATGGCTACCTTATCAGCACCGCAACGCAACATATTTTCGACATCTTCAGCCGTCCGAATACCTCCACCAACAGTAATCGGTATAAACACATTTTCTGTCGTCAGCTTTACAATATCACCTAAACCGTTACGTTGATAAAGACTTGCAACAACATCCATGTATATAATTTCGTCAACACCCTCTTTATAGTATTTCTCAGCAAATTTTGCAGGGCTACCCAACTTACGGAGGCCTTCTAGATTGATAGATTTTATTAAATTAGGCGCCTTAACATCAAGGCGGGCAATAATTCTTTTCTTATTTTTATCAAACATCTTACTTTACACCAATTCACATAGAACCATCCAAATACTCTTCATTGGCAAGAGCCAAATCATCTGGACGCCCAACATCCCTCCATGCCTCCATGATTGGAAAGACGTGAGTCGGAAAATCTTCTTTTCTTATGTTTTCAAATAAAGTTGGCATATCCAGATAATTGTTTTTCTCAATAAAATTTAGGGCCTTAGGGTCGAGCAGGTAAATCCCCGCATTAACCAAATACTTGGATGTAGGCTTTTCTTCCACTTTCAATATCTTGTGCCCTTCGACATTCACAACTCCGAACGGAACCTCATAAGAATGCTCTCGCACACACATCGTAGCCATACAAGGATGTGCATGATGGAAATCAAGTAAGTTACGCGTATTTACCTGCGTCAACACATCACCATTCATAACCAGAAATGGCTCATTAATATCGTTATTTATCAAGGAAAGAGCTCCAGCGGTACCAAGAGGGGCATTTTCTTCTACATATTCAATGTTTAGCCCCCGCGTACTTCCATCACCGAAGTAATCCTTTATCATCTCACCTTTGTAGTTCAACGAAATGACGATATTAACGAAACCTTCACTTGCAAGTCGGTCAATTATAATCTCCAACATTGGCTTTCCGCCGACAGGCACCATTGGCTTGGGTATAGAATCCGTGATTGGCCGAAGTCTTTTTCCCCGCCCCCCAGCCATAATAACCGCAATATTAGGGATCTTTTTGCTATGAAGCAGATCATCAAGTGTTTCCACGCCCACTAAATTCCCCTGCTGATCTAAGATAGGAACATGCCGAAGAACCTTATCGACCATCATGCTTAGTAAGCGTTCCTTGTCATCCAGTATACTGGCGGTAGTCGGCGCAGAATTCATTACAGCAGATACCGACGATTCAAATGGTATTCTGCTTAGAATTCCTCGTCTAATATCTCCATCTGTCACTGTTCCAAGTAATTTTCGCTCATCACTTACAACCAGAACAATTCTAGCTGGATGCGAATCAAGTATAGCGACAGCTTCTTCGATTTTGTCACTTGGCTTTAGAATTATTGGATCTACATTTTGCATCGGTCTACATCTTCGATTAACATGGCATCCACTTGTTCGTCTTGAAGATAATCCCGATTTGCCGGCTTACCCAAAACGTCCCACAAAGCCATAGGCGAGAGCCCTCCTCCTGGTCTCTTGGCCTCCAAGTGTTCTGATCTGAAGATCGCCCCCCTTTTTATCGACTTATTAACTACGAGACTTTTCCGTGCCACTTTTATGTTCTCCCCTTCGGAGACACTACAACCCTTTTCTCTTGCCCCCAACATACGCTCAACGCACCTCACACTGGAAACAAGATCAGTGAGCTCATCCGGCTCCAATGATGCGGCATGATCTGGACCATTCATACCGCGGTCTAACGTAAAATGCTTTTCTAGTACGAAAGCACCATTGGCAGCAGCAGCAATAGAAGCCAATATTCCCTGCGTGTGATCCGAGTAACCTACAGGCAAGCCGAAGCGCTCTGCTAAAGTACTCATAGCACGCAAATTAACATCATCAACAGGTGTCGGATACTGAGTAGTACAGTGCAAGACCGTAACGTTTTGTCGCAACATTTCTTGACCACGCTGACTATTCAATGCTTGAATAAATGCGGACATGCTCGGGGCTGCGTCACTTTTTGCAGAGTAACCAAATGCCAACACACCTAGCGCATCAGAAATCTCTTCAATGGAGCTCATTCCAGTTGAAAGTATTATAGGCAGCCCTGTTCGAGCGGCCTCCAACAACAACAAGCCATTAGTAACTTCTCCAGAGGACATCTTCAGCCTCTTGACTTTTACACGTTTTACAAGGAACTCTAGTTCGTCCAAGCCAAACGGAGTCGACAAAAACTCAATCCCGACTTCCTCTGCATAAGCCTTCAGCTTAAAGTGGTCTTCTTGCCTTAACTCAAGTCTTTTCAGCATTTCGTACTGACTAATGTTTTGAGCATCATTTTTTTTCTGGTAATTCGCTCGTGGAGCATCTTTAGTCACTAAATTTTCCGCAAAGAAAGTTTGGAATTTTACAGCATTTGCACCTGCATCTGCAGCAGACTGGACAAGCTGCAAAGCCAAATCGAGTGATCCATTATGATTAACGCCAGCTTCTGCAATAATATATACTGAATTCATACTACTTTCTCTTCTGGAAAATCATTCTGATCAAAGAATTTCTTAACTATAAGACTTTCAAGCCCAGTCGACTTCAATATATTCTTGATGTTGCGGCTAATTTTTCCCGGTTCTCCGTATGGGTTGGAGCCTCCTTGAATCTTTTCCCGAAACTGGTCGGACATGCAGTATTGTATTGCCCTAAAAATGTCATCGTGCGTGTCCTTGCAGTCGACAACGGAAGCAGCACGAACCCTGCCTTTCTGCCTATCTCCAATATTAACAGTTGGAGCCCCCGCAGACGGCGCCTCGATTATACCACTAGAAGAATTTCCCACCACAACATCAGCAATTTTCAACAATCCAAGGTAACGAGCTTGCCCTAGAGAACTTACCAGAACTGAGCGATCTGGATTTTTCTGCACATACTTCTCGAGTTCCTGATTTATTCGACGCCCTCCTGCATCTGCGTTTGCCTTGGTGAATACACATACCGCTTCTGGAAAACGATCAAGGGCTCCAAACAATGGCCCTACAGCCTCTTCTGAGGATTTATGGTCTAAAGTTACAGGGTGAAAAGTGATAACAATTAATGGCGACCTTAAGGGCCTTCCCAAGAATTGCTCCAATGCCTTTCGATCAGGTAGATCAATTCTCACGAAGTTATCCAAGCCCGGGGCTCCTACTGCATGAACATTTTTAGGGTTTTCTCCTAATTGCATCACTCGCCTACGATAGAGCTCAGTTGAGGTAAAATGTATATGTGCCATCTTTGTAACTGCATGCCTAATGCTCTCATCTACCGCTCCTTCGGTAGTTTCACCTCCGTGAATATGAGCAATAGGAATATGCATCAGCATAGCGGCCTGAGCCGCCGCAAGAATTTCATAACGGTCCCCCAGTACAACTACAACATCAGGCCCCAACCGGCTGTAAGCGCGAGAAAACCCTATAACTCCTCGCCCCGTAGCTTCAGCCACCATGGCCGGAGTGTCACCCTCAGGCAACAGATTTACTTTCTCAGTAATTTCAAACCCGTCATCCTCAATGAAAGTAAAAGTGTTACCAAACTCCTCGGATAAATGTGCGCCTGTGACAATCAATTGTAGATCTAGTTCATCGTCATCACGAATATCAAACAGTAGGCCGGATAATATCCCATACTCTGCACGCGTCCCAGTCACCACGCAAATCTTGCGTCTAGGCGTCATGTGCTACCTCCGCTAAATAGGAACTACTGGGCATATTAATTATCCTCATAGCCATACCTTCCGCGCAGGACAAGTCCATGCGCGGATTATCTGCGAACATTGGCAACGTGTGCATTAAGTTCCAAACTGGACGACACGAAAGCCCCGCTTCATTCAGGGCTAACAACACTTGATCTCGTTGCTCTGAGGACGTCCCCGGTCTAAGAACAATCGCATTCAACCAATGATTTGAACTAGAGTCGTCTGGTGCCCGCAGCACTTGAACTCCAGGAAAGCCCTCAAGAGCCTTTTCATAAACCCCAGCCAACTTTTTCTTCAGCTTTATCCTAGTGTCCAATTGCTCTAGTTGAGCACACCCCAAAGCCGCATTGATATTGGGCATTCGGTAATTGTAACCAATACAGTCATGCTCATAAAGCCATGGATGAGCGCGTTTTGCTGTTGTGCAGAGATGACGAACACGCTTGGCAAGCTCCTCACTATTCGTTAGAACAGCTCCCCCACCCCCAGTCGTAATGATTTTGTTTCCGTTGAAACTCAAAGCAGAAGCTGCTCCGAAAGATCCGACTGGTTGGCGCCGATAAGTGGACCCCAATGCTTCGGCCGCATCCTCAACAATTACCATGCCATACTGCGTTGCAAGATCGACCAGCGGCTGAATATCCATTGGAACGCCAAATACATGCATGGGCATTACGGCGCGCAACACACGGCCTGTATTGCGGTTACGATAAATAGGCCCATGCGGACCTTCGCCATCCCTGATTGCAATTTCTTCAAGATACTCAGCCAATTTAGGCACGTCGACACCAAGGCGTTGAGTATCACAATCAACAAAATGCGCGACTGCTCCCGCATGAGCTACTGCATTTGCTGTAGCGACAAACGTTAAAGCAGGGACAAAAACTTCGTCATTTGCAACAACACCAATTGCCATTAAGGCAGCATGAAGCGCTGCAGTGCCGTTTACAGTGGCAATCGCATGCTTAACACCACACTTATCAGCCAAGTCCTGTTCGAAACGATCAACAAAAGCCCCAACAGAAGAAACCCAACCATCATCTAAACAAGATTTCACATACTCCCATTCTCGGCCCCGGAACTCCGGCTCATGCAGCGGGAAAGCTTCCTGTCCTTTGGGAAGGGCTGCACGCAAAGTCCCAACCAGCGTCTTAATTTCCATATCGCTTAGAGGGCTACTCAAGTCAGTACCTCCTGCTTAAATTGTATATTGGCCAATACGATAATGGGAGAGATTTTCAACCGCAGAAAACCAATTCACCGTTTCTATGAGGCCCTGTTTCAAGCCTTGATAGCCAACTTCTTTAGGCTCCCAGCTCAAAAGGGACTTTGCAACTGTAGCATCTGCAAGCAATCTCTCGACTTCACTAGCCTCAGGACGAATGCGCTCGTTCCTAGAAACAATTTCCACTTCAACATTCATAATATCAGCAACTAGCTTCACCATATCACCAATAGATATCTCGTAACCGCTGCCGATATTGATTGTTTTTCCGATTGATGCTTCACCGTCGAGTATGGCGATCATTCCGTTCACGGTATCTTTTACGAAATTGAAATCGCGGGTTGGACTTAACGCCCCAAGTTCAATGGTTCTGTGACCGCCAGCGATCTGCGTGATCACGGTCGGGATAACTGCACGGGCAGATTGCCGGGGACCATAAGTATTGAAGGGGCGTGCAATTGCAACTGGAACCTCGAACGACCGCCAATACGACATAGCTATCTGATCAGCGCCAATCTTACTTGCCGAATACGGTGACTGCCCAACCAACGGATGCTCTTCAGAAATTGGAACGAACTGCGCAGTGCCGTAAACTTCACTTGTTGAAGTGTGCATAACCTTGTCGATACCCAATTCACGAGCCGCCTGAACCACATTGAGGGTACCAGCAACATTTACATCCACATATGAGTGTGGAGCAACATACGAATACGGAATAGCGATTAATGCTGCCAGGTGCATCACTGCATTACACCCTTTCATAGCATTCTTCACGCAGATCGGATCACGCACATCTCCTGACACAACCTCGATTGCGGCTTTGACCTCTTTTGGGGCTTGGTCAAGCCATCCCCAGCTATCAAATGAGTTATATAGTACGAAAGCTCTTACTTCTCGGCCTTGGCTCACAAGTTCTTCCACCAAATGGGAACCAATAAAACCGTCCGCGCCTGTTACAAGGATTTTACCGTTCACATCTCTTCCCTTTTTATTGAAGTTACTTAAATTTTACAACGATCCCAAACATCGCCCCAATTCGTAATAAGGAGACGAGATACCGCAGAGAAGATAAAACAGATTTATCAATTCACAATCGACCAACAATCTATGTTCATATTGCCACGTAGTGAATTATCATATCGATTCGCATCCGGCTCCAAGTATCAGGGCCATTCGCTTACCACTAGCCCTCTCTTCAAACAATAGCGAATAGTCGTAAGAACCAAACGGTCAAAACACTGCAGCTCATGCACTTCAAGTATTGATCGAGCAGAGACGAGGCAACAACATTCGGTATTTTGACGGATTTCACTCTTAACAAGAGCCCGTTTAAATAAGAGTGCCTATCAATCAAAACTTGCCTGATAGCTCGAATCCAACAAATCTAACTTGAGAAATATTGCCTAATTTAAGAACGCGCAGCCAAACTGCAAAGATCAGCGATATATTAAATTTATCAAAATCGGAAAACAGAAGAAACTGATTGGTTACCCAGTTGAGAACTTAGCCTTACTGGATGATGCCAAGTTTGTGGACCTTGCGAATAAAGTCCTGACGATACTGGTTGCCGTGACGGTGAAATTCGAGATTGATGACGGCAACTAGTGGCCGTCCGATGTATG
>NZ_JRJE01000011.1 GCF_000763295.1 Thalassospira australica
TACGATCTCGGTCTCTGTTGAAGGTGAAGCCGACGCGCCGACCCTCGACGTTACCGATGCCTCCGGCACCGAAGACAGCCCGATTGCACTCGACATCGACGCAGGCCTCACCGATGCAGGTGAAGTTCTCTCCGTCACCATCTCCGGCGTGCCGGATGGCGCAACCCTGTCGGCTGGCACCGTCAATCCGGACGGCACCGTGACCCTGACAGCTGATGAGCTCGATGGCCTGACCATCACGCCACCAGCTGATTACAGTGGATCGTTCGATCTGGGTGTCACCGCAACTTCGGCAGACGGTACCGACACCGCTTCTGTGTCCGATACGATCTCGGTCTCTATTGAAGGTGAAGCCGATGCACCGACGCTGGATGTGACGGACGCAGCGGGCACCGAAGACAGCCCGATTGCGCTCGACATTGATGCAGGCCTTACCGATAGCGGTGAAGTCCTCTCCGTCACCATTTCCAATATTCCCGAAGGCGCCACCCTGTCGGCTGGTACCGTCAATCCGGACGGCACCGTGACCCTGACAGCTGATGAGCTCGATGGCCTGACCATCACGCCACCAGCTGATTACAGCGGATCGTTCGATCTTGGCGTCACCGCAACTTCGGCCGATGGCACTGATACTGCAACCACCAGCGATACGCTGACCGTGGATGTCGAAGGTGAAGCCGATGCTCCGACCCTGGATGTAACGGACGCAGCGGGCACCGAAGATAGCCCGATTGCACTCGACATCGATGCAGGCCTTACCGATGCTGGTGAAGTTCTGTCCGTAACGGTTTCGAACATTCCCGGTGGCGCAACCCTGTCGGCTGGCACCGTTAATCCGGACGGCACCGTGACCCTGACAGCTGATGAGCTTGACGGTCTGACCATCACACCGCCAGCGGATTACAGCGGGTCGTTCGATCTTGGCGTCACCGCAACCTCAACCGATGGCACCGATACGGCAACCACCAGCGATACGCTGAGTGTATCTGTTGAAGGTGAAGCAGATGCTCCGACGCTTGATGTCACCGACGCCTCCGGC
>NZ_JRJE01000012.1 GCF_000763295.1 Thalassospira australica
CAGTGGTTCGTTCGATCTGGGTGTAACCGCAACGTCTGCGGACGGCACCGACACCGCTTCTGTGTCCGACACGATCTCTGTATCTGTTGAAGGTGAAGCAGACGCGCCGACCCTGGACGTTACCGATGCCTCCGGCACCGAAGACAGCCCGATCGCGCTCGACATCGATGCAGGCCTCACCGATAGCGGTGAAGTCCTGTCCGTAACGGTTTCGAACATCCCGGATGGTGCAACCCTCTCGGCTGGCACCGTTAACCCGGACGGTACCGTTACCCTGACCGCTGATGAGCTTGACGGTCTGACCATCACACCGCCAGCTGATTACAGTAGTTCGTTCGATCTGGGGGTCACTGCAACTTCGGCAGATGGCACCGACACTGCTTCTGTATCCGACACCCTGACCGTTGATGTCACTGGCGAAGCCGATGCGCCGACACTCGATGTGACGGATGCCTCTGGCACCGAAGATACTGCCATTGCCCTTGACGTTGATGCCGCGCTGACAGACAGCAGCGAAGTTCTCTCCGTCACCATCTCCAACATCCCCGATGGTGCAACGCTCTCTGCCGGCACCGTCAATCCCGATGGCACGGTTACCCTGACCGCTGATGAGCTTGATGGTCTGACCATTACGCCGCCGGCTGATTACAGCGGATCGTTTGATCTGGGCGTCACCGCAACTTCGGCAGACGGCACCGATACCGCTTCTGTATCCGACACGATCTCTGTATCTGTTGAAGGTGAAGCAGACGCACCGACCCTCGACGTTGCCGATGCAGCGGGCACTGAAGACAGCCCGATTGCGCTCGACATCGATGCAGGCCTCACCGATAGCGGTGAAGTTCTCTCCGTTACCATCTCCAACATTCCCGATGGTGCAACTCTCTCGGCTGGCACCGTTAACCCGGACGGTACCGTTACCCTGACCGCTGATGAGCTTGACGGTCTGACCATCACACCGCCAGCTGATTACAGTGGTTCGTTCGATCTGGGTGTAACCGCAACGTCTGCGGACGGCACCGACACCGCTTCTGTGTCCGACACGATCTCTGTATCTGTTGAAGGTGAAGC
>NZ_JRJE01000013.1 GCF_000763295.1 Thalassospira australica
GGTGGCAGCAAAGAAATCACCGGATCCCAGACCGACACCCTCTCCTTCGGTCAATTGGGCATCAGCGTCACGCTGAACTCCAACTTTACCGCAACCGCCGCTGCGGGCGTTGATAGCGGCACAGACGCTGCAACCCTTACCATCGCAGAAGAAACCGGCCAGGCAGCACAACTGACCTTCAAAATCGGCTCCGGCAACAACGCCGCACAGGATGACCTGACCTTCGATTTGACGGTCACCAAGTCAACCACTTTGGGTTCTGGCACTGGCTCAAACCTGTCTGATGTTGCAAACTTCGCGACGGCTGCGGATGCCAGCGCGGCAATTACAGTCGTGAGCGACGCAATTGACCAGCTACAAACCGCACGTTCGGCAGTTGGTGTGGGGCAAAACCGCTTGGACTTTGCAGCACAGAACTTGGCTTCGTCGATTGAAAACAACGAATCAGCACGTTCAACACTGCTTGACCTTGATGTTGCTGCCGAGATGACCCAGTTTACCTCAAAGCAGATCCTGGTTCAGTCCGGTGTCGCCATGTTGGCACAGGCCAATCAGATGCCGCAGAACCTGCTGCGTCTCCTGCAGGGATAAGAAGCGCCACAAAGCTCAAGACCGGATTTATCAAAGAAGGGCTCTCAAGAGCCCTTCTTTATTTTAAAGTCTCGACCATAGAATACTTACTCGAATCCCAGTTGCAGCGATTCGCGACTCTGGCGAATTTCAACCCCACAACTGCATCCTGAGTAGAGAACGCAGCATTCAAAAGAAAAACATAGAGCCCCAGAAATCACGTATCTATTTGTTTTTATTGATTAATTTTTTATTCATTTTTTGCTAGACATCAAACTCATACGTACGTATATTTTAGTGACAAACAAGTTAGCTCCCATGTGATCAGGAAGATCTTTTTGGGAGCAGTTCTGGCGATGTTGCCAGTCCTCGAATGACTGAACGTCATTCTGAGCTATCCAAGTAGGAGAAATACAATGGCTCTCAATATCATTTCCAACTATGCTGCCAACGTTGCCCACCGCAACCTTAGCAATTCTGACGAAATGGCGACCCGTTCGCTGTCGAAACTTCTGCACGTGACGATGCCGCCTCCATGGCCATCGGCGCCCGCCTGAATTCTGAAGTCCAGTCGCTTAAAACTGCCACGGTTAACGTTGGTCAGGCTAACGCGATGCTTCAGATTGCTGATGGCGGCATGGCAACCATCGATGACATCATGGTCCGTATGAAGACTCTGGCGGTACAGGCATCTTCTGAGAACCTCTCCGCTGTCGAACGTGGTTTTGCTTTCAGCGAATTCGATACGCTGCGCAGCGAACTCGACCGTGTCGCAGACTCAACCAAATTCAACGGCGTACAGCTTTTGGCTGGTCAGGACGTACTTGGTGTTGATCCGACCGTCTTTGCTGCTGGCGCGGCAGATATTGGCGCGGCAGACGGTTTCGTTTCCTTTGATATCGCAGCCGACGCAACGGGCGTTGCCGACACCGAC
>NZ_JRJE01000014.1 GCF_000763295.1 Thalassospira australica
GAAAAGTTTGAGCGTACAAAACCGCACGTTAACGTAGGCACCGTCGGCCACGTTGACCACGGTAAAACCACGCTGACCGCAGCAATCACCAAAGTTCTGGCAGAAGCAGGCGGCGGTTCATTCCAGGACTACAGCGACATCGACAAAGCACCGGAAGAGAAAGCTCGTGGTATCACGATCTCGACCGCGCACGTTGAGTATGAGACGGAAAACCGTCACTACGCACACGTCGACTGCCCGGGCCACGCTGACTATGTTAAAAACATGATCACGGGTGCGGCACAGATGGACGGTGGTATCCTTGTTGTTTCGGCAGCAGACGGCCCGATGCCGCAGACCCGTGAGCACATCCTGCTTGCGCGTCAGGTTGGTGTTCCGGCGCTTGTCGTGTTCATGAACAAGGTTGACCAGGTCGATGACGAAGAGCTTCTTGAGCTCGTCGAAATGGAAATCCGAGAACTTCTGTCGTCCTACGACTTCCCGGGCGACGACATTCCGGTCATCAAGGGTTCTGCTCTTGCTGCTCTGGAAGGTCGCGATGACGAAATCGGCAAAAACGCTATCCTCGAGCTGATGAAAGCGGTTGACGAATTCATCCCGGCTCCGGACCGTCCGAAAGACAAGCCGTTCCTGATGCCGATCGAAGACGTGTTCTCGATCTCGGGTCGTGGTACGGTTGTGACCGGTCGTGTTGAAACCGGTGTTGTTAAAGTTGGCGAAGAAATCGAAATCGTCGGCATCAAAGACACCGTTAAAACCATCGTTACCGGCGTTGAAATGTTCCGCAAGCTGCTCGACCAGGGCGAAGCTGGCGACAACATTGGCGCGCTGCTGCGTGGTACCAAGCGTGAAGACGTCGAACGTGGTCAGGTTCTGGCCCACGTTGGCTCGATCACCCCGCACACCAAATTCGAAGCAGAAGCCTACATCCTGAACAAGGATGAAGGTGGCCGTCATACGCCGTTCTTCTCGAACTACCGTCCGCAGTTCTACTTCCGTACGACTGACGTTACCGGTTCGATCGAGCTGCCGGCAGGCACGGAAATGGTTATGCCGGGCGACAACGTTCAGATGACCGCAACCCTCATTGCACCGATCGCAATGGACGAAGGTCTGCGTTTCGCAATCCGTGAAGGCGGTCGTACCGTCGGCGCGGGCGTTGT
>NZ_JRJE01000015.1 GCF_000763295.1 Thalassospira australica
ATAGACAGTGGCAAAAGCTTCGATGCGGATAACTGGATGATAGGCGGGATCGTAAATTTTGACCAAGGCACCGGAAAAGAAGCTTCCGGCCAGTTCCATATCCGTATCGCGCAAGGGAGAAACTTCGATACAAAAGGGGGCGTCGCGTGTCAGGCGCGGGGCATTGAAAATGCTTTCGGGCTGATCGCTGTCGCCAACTGCCGATGCACAGGCACCGCGGATGGCGTCAAGCAGTTGGGCTTGGGCATCGCTATCGGAAAGACGGATGCGTCCCTGTTGATCGCGGCGAACACCATTCTCCTGGGAAATGATAACCTCAGCAGAGTGATTGGCGACCACAACATGTCCCTGTTGATTGACGACGAAAACGGGCACGGCATAGCGGTCAAGCACGGTTAACACGGCCTGGAAACGTGATTTTAGTTGTGTAAAAACATTCGCAAGTTTAACTGCCTGGCTTACGAAGGGCAAATAAGCGGCAAAGTCGTGCTTCTCTGTGTCAGAGGCCTGAGGCCTGCCAAGGGCATATTGCACTGTGAATGTATTGAACCAGCTTTGGTCTTCGTTCAGGCGCGCGACAACTCGGTGATCAATGCCGCCCGTTTCGCGCAACCAGACGAAATCCGGACGGTCGCGCAGGTTTGGTTCATTCGGCCAAAGGTCATCTTCGGTCAGAATTGAAAAACGCTCACTATTGCGAATGACGGGAATGCCATCCGCCTCATAGGCGGAAAATTTGGTGTTGTAGGCCTGCCGAATTTCCGGTGTCATCTGTTTGCTGGCCCAAAGGGCCTGAAAACCATCGTTTCCGGTCATATTCACAGAGATAACAGCCCCGGAAACAGCCCCGCACTTGTTTGCAACCTCTTCAATAAGAGGTTGCCAGCGGTGCTCGTCGATCGCCGCATCAAACAGCTTCGATGCAAGTTGACAATCAAATGTCATTTGTCCCCCCTTCGTGTGCCCCGCATATTTTATCATGTTCGTATGTAAGGACCCAATACGCAGAATTTAGGAGCGGAAAAGATTGGATAATCAATCTGTCACAGATGCAACACGCGTTTGAAATAGGTCCTGAGCCTAGCTGTCAGTTACAATCGGCAGGTGCGCACTCAGCGCACGCCGGACCAGATCGGTTCGGGTCTGCGCGCCGGTTTTATGCAAGATCGTCTTGATTTGT
>NZ_JRJE01000016.1 GCF_000763295.1 Thalassospira australica
CGCAGGCCCCGCAAGCGGGCATAGCGATGGCCATGCAATTGTTTGGCGTCAGCAAAACTGCGTTCGACGGTTTCCTTGCGGCGTTCATATATCCGCTTGCCCCACGGGTTGAGCCGGTTGGCGTTGATCTTCTCAAGGCTCTCCTGCCAGATATGGCGTGTGACGACCTTGGTGTGATTGCGACTTTGCGTGCAGGCATCGCGCAGCGGGCACGTTTTGCAGACCGACGGGTTGCTCTTGTATTCCCGATATCCGGATCGGTTGGTGGTGCTGTAAGTGAGGATTTCACCTTGCGGGCATCGATAGCCATCAAGCCCGGGCAGATATTCATAATCGCGTTTGCGCAAGTACCCCTTGCGATGTGTCGGACGGCGATAGCCGATCACGCCCTCAATCCCCCTGTCTTCCAGCCCACGGGCTATTCCGGCTGTGGCATATCCCGCATCCAGACCAACCGCTCGCACATCAAAGCCGAACCGGGCGCGCTGCCGGTCCAGACGTGACAGATAGGGGATACTGTCATGGACATTGCCCGGTGTAACATGGATATCGGAGATCAGCGCATGGGCGCCATCAACGGTGCGGTGATCAAGATAGAAAAAGCCCTTGGGCTTGCCATCACGCACCATATAGCCGCTGTCAGGATCGGTGCGACTGACCTTTGTCTCTTTGGCAACAGGGTGGCGCTCCTTCTCCTTGAGCGGTTTCTTGCCATGGTCAGCGCGATCCTGTGCAATATCGGCATCAAGGGCGGCAAGGTAGTCCGCACGTGACTTCTCGACCACCTCGCGGTCGAACCGGTTCTTGTTGGCATTGGCCTTAAGGTGGGTGCTGTCGCTATAGAGCACTGTGCCATCGACAAGGCCTGCCCGGATCGCCTGTTCGACAATCTCGTCAAAAATCTCCTGACAGATGTCGCTGTCATTGAACCGTCGCCGTCGGTTCTGACTGATCGTGCTGGCATCGGGCACCTTGTCGGTCAGGCGAAGCTGCAGGAACCAGCGATAGGCCACATTGACCTCGATCTCGCGCATCAATTGCCGTTCGGAGCGAATGCCAAACAGATAGCCGATAAACAGCATCTTGAACAAAAGAACCGGATCAAGCGCCGGCCGACCGTTATCGGCGCAATATAAATGCGCAACCCGGTCATGGATAAAACTGAAATCAATTACAGCGTCGATCTTGCGCAGCAAGTGATCCTTTGGCACCAGAGATGACTGCGTGACCATCTCAAGCTCTTCTTGGTGGGAGGTCTTCTTCTTAAGCATGCCCCATTGAATCAAAAGTCCCCGCCATTGGCGAGAACTTTGTCAGCAATCTGA
>NZ_JRJE01000017.1 GCF_000763295.1 Thalassospira australica
CAGTGGTTCGTTCGATCTGGGTGTAACCGCAACGTCTGCGGACGGCACCGACACCGCTTCTGTGTCCGACACGATCTCTGTATCTGTTGAAGGTGAAGCCGACGCGCCGACCCTCGACGTTACCGATGCAGCGGGCACTGAAGACAGCCCGATTGCGCTCGACATCGACGCTGGCCTCACCGATAGCGGTGAAGTCCTCTCCGTAACGGTTTCGAACATTCCCGATGGCGCAACCCTCTCTGCCGGTACCGTCAATCCGGACGGCACCGTTACCCTGACCGCCGATGAGCTCGACGGTCTGACCATTACGCCGCCGGCTGATTACAGCGGTTCGTTCGATCTGGGCGTCACCGCAACGTCTGCCGATGGCACCGATACGGCAACCACCAGCGATACGCTGAGTGTATCTGTTGAAAGTGAAGCAGACGCGCCGACCCTGGATGTAACAGACGCAACGGGTACCGAAGACAGCCCGATCGCGCTCGACATCGATGCAGGCCTTACCGATAGCGGTGAAGTCCTCTCGGTCACCATCTCCAACATTCCCGATGGCGCAACCCTCTCTGCCGGTACCGTCAATCCGGATGGCACCGTTACCCTGACCCCCGATGAGCTTGACGGCCTGACCATCACACCGCCGGCCGATTACAGCGGATCGTTTGATCTGGGTGTCACCGCAACCTCAACCGATGGCACCGATACAGCAATGTCACTGGTGAAGCAGACGCGCCGACCCTCGATGTCACCGATGCCACCGGCACCGAAGACACCCCGATTGCACTCGACATCGATGCAGGCCTCACCGATAGCGGTGAAGTTCTCTCCGTAACGGTTTCGAACATTCCCGATGGTGCAACGCTCTCTGCCGGTACCGTCAATCCGGATGGCACCGTGACCCTGACAGCTGATGAGCTTGATGGCCTGACCATCACCCCGCCAGCGGATTACAGCGGGTCGTTCGATCTGGGCGTCACCGCAACGTCTGCGGACGGTACCGATACTGCTTCTGTATCCGACACCCTGACCGTTGATGTCACTGGCGAAGCAGACGCGCCGACCCTGGATGTAACAGACGCAACGGGCACCGAAGACAGCCCGATTGCGCTCGACATTGATGCAGGCCTTACCGATAGCGGTGAAGTTCTCTCGGTCACCATTTCCAACATTCCCGATGGTGCAACCCTCTCGGCTGGTACCGTCAACCCGGACGGCACCGTTACCCTGACGGCTGATGAGCTCGATGGTCTGACCATTACACCGCCGGCTGATTACAGCGGTTCGTTTGATCTTGGCGTCACAGCAACCTCCGCCGATGGCACGGACACTGCTTCTGTATCAGACACCCTGACCGTTGATGTCACTGGTGAAGCCGATGCTCCAACGCTTGATGTCACCGATGCGGCGGGCACTGAAGACAGCCCAATTGCACTTGACATCGATGCGGGCCTTACCGATAGCGGTGAAGTTCTCTCGGTAACCGTTTCGAACATTCCCGATGGCGCCACACTCTCTGCTGGCACCGTTAATCCGGACGGCACCGTGACCCTGACAGCTGATGAGCTCGATGGCCTGACCATTACGCCGCCAGCGGATTACAGCGGTTCGTTCGATCTTGGTGTGACCGCAACTTCGGCAGACGGCACCGATACTGCTTCTGTATCCGATACCCTGACCTTGCAGGTTGCCCCTGTAGCCGATGCACCAACACTGAGTGTTTCAATTGGCGAAGGCACGACAACAGGTACGGGTACCGGCACTGGGCAGAATGATTTTGTCGATGAGGGTGGCTCTAACCATCAAGGTACCGACGGCGATGAAACCTATGTCATCGACCGCGATCTGAATATGAACGAAAATTTCGATCTCCGTGGCGGGAATGATGACGTTATCCTCAACGGAAACACCAATCTGGGTAACAATATCCGTTTGGGCGATGGCAATGATAGCCTGACAATAAATGGCGGCATCAGCCAGACCTCTGCATTGGATGGCGGCTCTGGGGATGATGTTCTGTATCTTGGCAAACCATCTGCATCCTATTCATTGCAGAACTTTACAGCCAATCAGGGCGTCATCAACACTCAGATCATTGATCTTGATACGGGACAAATGTTGACCGTCAATCAGATCGAAGCCATTTCGTTCGGTGATGGTGTTGTGGTTGGTGATGCAACTCTGGTGCAATCATCCGAACCCAGCGTGACAACATATCCGCTTACGATCGACGCCGGGCTCAATGACGCTGACGGCTCAGAAACATTGAGCGTTACCATCACCGGTGTGCCTGAGGATGCAACGCTTAGCGCTGGCACACTTAATCCAGACGGAAGCTGGACGCTCGAACCGAGCGAACTACCTGAATTAACCCTCACCACTCCGTCTGATTTCCGCGGCGACATCGACCTTACAGTCACCGCTACTGCATCAGACGGAACCGACACCAAATCCGTCTCCATAACCGAGAGCATCTCTGTTGAGGATCAGGCTGACGCACCTAATCTCGTCGTTTCCGCAGCATCCGGCACGGAAGATAGCGCCATTGAACTTGATATCAATGCTTCTCTGACGGATTCCACCGAAGTCCTGACAGTGACGGTATCCAACATCCCGGATGGCGCAACCCTATCTGCCGGCACAGTTAATCCGGACGGCACGGTTACCCTGACCGCCGATGAGCTCGACGGTCTGACCATCACGCCACCGGCCGATTACAGCGGATCGTTTGATCTTGGGGTCACGGCAACCTCCACCGATGGTACCGACACCGCTTCTGTTTCTGTTTCTGACACGATCTCTGTATCTGTCGAAGGCGAAGCAGATGCACCGACGCTTGATGTTGCCGATGCAACGGGGACAGAAGATAACCCGATTGCGCTCGACATCGATGCAGGCCTTACCGATAGCGGTGAAGTTCTCTCGGTCACCATCTCCAACATTCCCGATGGCGCAACCCTGTCGGCTGGTACCGTCAATCCGGATGGCACCGTTACCCTGACCGCCGATGAGCTTGATGGTCTGACCATCACGCCGCCAACTGATTACAGCGGATCGTTTGATCTTGGGGTCACGGCGACCTCAACCGATGGTGCTGATTCAGCCTCCATCACCCAGAATCTGACTGTCGAGGTTCAAAACGATAGTGCACCCGACGAGGTTGTTTTTGGCACCAACCGGCCAGACGTCATCAATACCGGTTCCGGAGATGACACGATCTATGCCGGCAATGGTTCCGATACGATTAATGCAGGTGCAGGAGACGACACTGTCTTTGGTGGCAATGGTAAGGACATCCTGGAAGGGGGAGAAGGCAACGACACCTTGGACGGCGGAAACGGAAAAGACACGCTTGATGGAGGTGAAGGTACAGACATCCTGTTTGGGGGCCAATCAAACGACCTGTTAACCGGGTCCGGCTCAGATCAATTGTACGGAGAGAACAATAACGACGAAATTCGTTATACGGTCGATCTGTCTTCCGACCCGATCGGGATTGTTGATGGCGGATCGGGCAATGACACGCTCAAACTGTATCTGACAACAGAACAACTGGAAGAAGAAGGCGTACGCGACGCGCTGCAGATGCTCAATGATCATGTTGAGAGTGGCAGTAACAGCAGCATCACCCTTGACGCAATCGCGTTAAAGGTCGATAGCATCGAAACGCTCGAAATTTATGTCGATGGTGTCGTTGTCGACATTGACGACATAAGTACTGCCCCAGCAGAACCGGTTCTGGAAACATCTGATGCATCCGGGAATGAAGACACTGCAATTGCGCTCGATATAAATGCGGGTCTTTCTGGCAACAGTGACCTTCTGTCAATCACGGTCTCAGACATTCCAGAAGGCGCTACTTTATCAACTGGCACCGTCAATGCGGATGGTACGGTTACCCTGACAGCCGATGAGCTCGAAGGTCTGACCATCACACCGCCGGCTGATTACAGCGGATCCTTTGACCTTGAGATTACTGCGACTTCTTCTGCGGGCAACAACGAGGTTTCTGTATCTGAAAGCCTGAGCATCAACGTTGCCGGGGTTGCAGACACCCCAACCCTGAGCCTGACCGATGCCAGCGGGAACGGTCATGACCCGATTAATATCGATATTGATGCCGGACTAAGTGACAGCAGTGAGATCCTGTCTGTAACGGTCAGCAACATCCCTGATGGCGCAACATTCAATAACGGTACTGTCAATCCCGATGGCACCTTGACACTAACTGCCGATCAGCTTGATGGATTGAGCATCACTCCACCTGATTGGTGTGTTGATAATTTTGAACTGTCTGTAACAGCGACCGCCACAGATGGTAGCGATAGCACTTCAGTCAATGGAACCCTGAATATCGACATCACGAACTCCCCGGGCTATATCGCGCACGGTACCTGGTGGTCTGATCATATCGAAATGGGTGACGGCGGAGACCTGATCTACGCTTACAGCGGAAATGATACGGTTTTGGCCGGAGGTGGTGACGACACGATTTACGGTGATAGCGGTCACGACGTCATTGAAGGACAAGCTGGTGACGATACGCTTTATGGTGGATCTGGTGCAGATACTCTTGATGGTGGAGAAGGCACCGATATCCTCGCAGGCGGCAGCTGGAATGATTCCCTAACCGGATCAGGCCCGGACCGTCTGTACGGAGAAAGCGACAATGACGAACTTAACTACACAGTCGATCTGTCATCAGATGAGATTGGCGTGGTTGATGGGGGATGGAATAATGATGTCCTGAAGCTTCATTTGACATCGGAACAACTGAACGTTGAGGGCGTACGCGACGCTTTGCAAGCACTACAGAACCATGTTGAGTCAGGTTCCTCGCATAGCATCACTCTTGATGCACTTCGCTTGAAAGTGGATGACATCGAAACAGTTGAGCTTCATCTTGATGGTCAAATTGTTTCAATTGATGCGCTGCCTGCGCCAGCACCGTTGCTGAACCTTGGTCTGCCCGGTGTCGTTCTGGAAAACAATGCCACCCCGTTGACCATCGATGTTGGTGTGCTCGCCCCTGGTGAGTTGCTTGAAGTGACCGTCGAGGGCCTGACCTCG
>NZ_JRJE01000019.1 GCF_000763295.1 Thalassospira australica
CAGAACTTTGGTGATTGCTGCGGTCAGCGTGGTTTTACCGTGGTCAACGTGGCCGACGGTGCCTACGTTAACGTGCGGTTTTGTACGCTCAAACTTTTCTTTAGCCATTTCTAACTCCGTTTATTCTGGCTGGGCCTTAGCCGGCCGACTTGGCTTTAACTTCGTCCGCAACTGCCTGCGGGACGTCTGCATAGTGATCGAACTGCATCACGAACTGGGCACGGCCCTGGGACATGGAGCGCAGGTTGTTGACGTAACCGAACATGTTCGCCAGCGGTACAAACGCGTTAACAACGCGTGCAATACCACGGGAGTCCATATCGCGGACCTGGCCACGACGGCTGTTCAGGTCGCCAATGATGTCGCCCATGTATTCTTCCGGGGTTACTACCTCGACCTTCATGATCGGCTCAAGCAGCTTCGGAGAAGCTTTCGACAGACCTTCTTTGAAAGCTGCACGTGCAGCAATTTCGAAGGCCATGACACTCGAGTCAACGTCGTGGTATGCACCGTCCGTCAGCTTGATCGAGAAATCGGTAACAGGGAAGCCTGCGATCACACCGCTCTGCAGCGAGCTTTCGAAGCCTTTCTGTACGCCCGGGATGTATTCTTTCGGAACGTTACCGCCAACGACGGAATCCGAGAAGGTGAAGCCCGAACCCGGTTCACCCGGGGTGAAGGTCAACTTGATACGTGCGAACTGACCCGAACCACCCGACTGTTTCTTGTGGGTGTAGTCGATATCGACTTCTTTCGAGATCGTTTCACGATAAGCAACCTGCGGCGCACCGATGTTTGCTTCGACCTTGAATTCACGCTTCATACGATCGACAAGAATGTCGAGGTGAAGCTCGCCCATACCGGAAATGATGGTCTGGCCGGATTCGTGGTCGGATTTAACACGGAACGACGGATCTTCCTGAGCAAGACGTGCCAAGGCGAGACCCATTTTTTCCTGGTCGGCTTTCGATTTCGGCTCTACAGCGATTTCGATAACCGGATCCGGGAATTCCATGCGCTCGAGGATGATCGGCTTGGCCGGGTCACAAAGGGTATCACCAGTGGTGGTATCCTTCATGCCAACCAGCGCAACGATGTCGCCCGAGCATGCATATTTGATTTCTTCGCGGTTGTTCGAATGCATAAGAAGCATACGGCCGATACGTTCTTTTTTCTCTTTAACAGAGTTCAGAACGTAGGAACCAGCTTCGAGAACACCCGAATAGATACGTGCGAAGGTCAGAGAGCCGACAAACGGGTCACTCATGATCTTGAACGCAAGCGCCGAGAACGGTGCTTCATCGGTCAGCGGACGGCTGTCGGGTTCATCGTCGGTGTTCGGCTTAACGCCACGAACATCTTCGATGTCATCGGGAGCCGGCATGTAATCGACAACAGCATCGAGAAGCGGCTGAACGCCTTTGTTCTTGAACGCGGTACCCAGAAGGACCGGAACAAGTTCGCCAGCAATCGTGCCCTTACGGATGCACTCTTTGAGCTTCTCTTCACTCGGCTGCTCACCTTCAAGGTAAGCTTCCATTGCTTCTTCGTCGCACTCGACAGCCTGCTCGATCAGGGCTTCGCGATATTCTGCGACCTGATCAGCAAGAGAATCGCGGATGTCGCGATATTCGAACTCTGCACCAAGGCTTTCGTCTTTCCAGACGATTTCCTTGTTGCGCACGAGATCGACAACACCTTCGAACTCAGCTTCGGAACCAATTGGCAGCTGCATAACAGCAACATTGGCACCCAGACGTTCTTTCATCATCTCGACGCAACGGAAGAAGTCCGCACCGGTACGGTCCATTTTGTTGACAAAGCACATACGCGGAACGTTGTACTTGTCAGCCTGGCGCCATACGGTTTCGGTCTGCGGCTCGACACCGGAAACGGCATCGAATACTGCGCAGGCACCATCGAGAACACGGAGCGAACGTTCAACTTCAATCGTGAAGTCAACGTGGCCCGGGGTATCGATGATGTTGACACGGTGGTCGTTCCAGAAGCAGGTCGTCGCAGCAGACGTAATCGTAATGCCACGTTCCTGTTCCTGTTCCATCCAGTCCATGGTCGCGGCGCCGTCGTGGACTTCGCCGATCTTGTAGGACTTGCCGGTGTAGAAAAGGATTCGCTCGGTGGTCGTCGTTTTACCAGCATCAATGTGTGCCATGATGCCAATGTTACGATACCGAGAGATCGGAGTGCGTTTTACCATAATCGACTCTTGATCTTGAGGTCTGGGTTACCAGCGATAATGAGCGAAAGCCTTGTTGGCTTCGGCCATACGGTGGGTGTCTTCGCGTTTCTTGACGGCCGAACCACGGTTGTTGGCTGCGTCCATCAGTTCGCCGGCAAGACGACCAACCATGGTGGTTTCGGAACGCTTGCGAGCAGCGTCAACCAACCAACGAATGGCCAGTGCCTGACGGCGCTCGGTGCGGACTTCGACCGGAACCTGGTAGGTAGCACCACCAACACGGCGTGAACGAACTTCGACGTTCGGCTTCACGTTATCCATGGCTTCGTGGAACTGGGCTACAGGATCGGAACCCTTGCCTTCGATGACTTCCAGGGCACCATAAACGATTTTCTCAGCGGCGGATTTTTTACCGTCGAGCATAAGACCGTTCATGAACTTGGTCAGAACCTTATCGCCATATTTGGCGTCAGGAAGAACTTCGCGCTTTTCAGCAGCGTGACGACGTGACATCTGAGCTGCTCCTTATTTCGGACGCTTCGCGCCGTATTTCGAACGACGCTGTTTACGGTCTTTGACACCCTGCGTATCGAGGGTACCGCGAATGATGTGGTAACGCACACCCGGCAAATCCTTCACACGGCCGCCGCGGATCATCACGACAGAGTGTTCCTGAAGGTTATGGCCTTCACCCGGAATGTAAGAAGTTACTTCGTAGCCGTTGGTCAAACGAACACGGGCAACCTTACGAAGTGCCGAGTTCGGCTTCTTCGGGGTGGTGGTATAGACACGGGTGCAAACGCCGCGTTTCTGCGGGCATGCTTCCAGTGCCGGAACCATATCGCGCTGGGTGCGCGGAGTCCGCTTTTTGCGGATCAACTGGTTAATAGTGGGCATTAACTTTCCCTTTTACTTCAACGGACGCCACGAGGGCGCTGCTCATATCGACGCACGACGAGCGACCACACGTTTTTGTACCAGGTACAAAAACACGCGAGGACGCCCATAAAATGCAGGAGTTCCTGCCTCGACGGCCGTCAGAGTCGCACTCAAGCGATGGGGGGCGAAAACCGCCCGCTACCGCACAAAACGGTACCGGCACAGTTACACCCCCCTAGATTCGGTGGGCGCATACTAGTGACGGCCCCCTTTTGCGTCAAGCAAAACCCTCTGGGCCTTCGAGTTGGCGCTTCAAACGCCGAAACGAGCCGGTGCGTCGATAAGAGTCCGGCTCGTTTCTGATTCTGTTAACTGTCTGACGCGACGAATTTATTCGCCTGCAGGCAGTGAAGCGGTGTCGGCATCGGCCTGCGGGCCGAAGTTGTCGCCGATTTCCTCTTCTGCTTCGATCTGTACCGTTTTGTCGCGTTCGGCAGCCAGTGCACGGAAGCGGTTCATCACCGCACCGGTACCAGCCGGGATCAAACGACCCACGATGACGTTCTCTTTCAGACCGATAAGGGTATCGGTTTTGCCCGAAACGGCTGCTTCGGTAAGAACGCGCGTGGTTTCCTGGAACGACGCGGCCGAAATGAAGGAGTGCGTCTGGAGCGAGGCTTTCGTGATCCCCTGGAGGACCGGAGCGCCTTCGGCCAGTTCGCCGCCTTCTTTAAGAGCACGATCGTTTTCAGCATCGAAATCATCACGGTCAATAATTTCGCCAACCAGAAGCGTGGTGTCACCCGGTTTGGTGATTTCCACTTTCTGGAGCATCTGACGAACGATGACTTCAATGTGCTTGTCGTTAATCTTAACGCCCTGCAGACGGTAGACTTCCTGAATCTCGTTGACCAGGTAATCTGCCAGTGCCGGAACGCCCATAACACGCAGAATGTCGTGCGGAACCGGTGAACCATCAAGAAGCTGATCACCCTGTTCGACGAAGTCCCCTTCCTGAACGGCAAGGTGCTTGCCTTTCGGGATCAGGTATTCGACCGGTTCGGTCAGCCCCGAGTCTTCGAGCGGATGCACGACGACGCGACGCTTGTTCTTGTAGTCCTTGCCGAATTCGACGCGGCCCGGAATATCCGAGATAATCGCGTGTTCTTTCGGTTTACGGGCTTCGAACAGCTCGGCAACACGCGGCAGACCACCGGTAATGTCACGGGTTTTCGAACCTTCACGCGGGATACGTGCAAGCACGTCACCTGCTGCGACCTTCTGACCGTTCTCAACCGAGAGAATAGCGTCAACCGACAGGAAGTAACGGGCTTCAAGGCCGTTATCCAGGTTGATGACCTCGCCGTTTTCGTTACGCAGGGTAACGCGCGGCTTAAGGTCAGACGCCTTGGGCATGCTCTTCCAGTCGATAACCGTCTTCGAGGCAATACCGGTCGCTTCGTCATAGACTTCGCGAATGGTTACATTCTCGAGAAGGTCGACATAGTTCACATAACCTTCTTTCTCGGTGATGATCGGCAGGGTGTACGGATCCCACTCGGCCAGTTTCTGGCCACGGGCAACCTGCGCGTCTTCATCGGTGAGAAGTTTCGCACCGTACGGAACACGGTATTTCGCACGTTCACGACCGGTCTTGTCGATCAACAGGATCTCGAGGTTACGCGCCATGACGATGTTCACGCCCGACGAGTTCTCAACGACTGCGCGGTTTTTCAGTTTCACAGTGGCATCGAAGTTTGCCTCGACACCGGAAACCTCAGCACCACGCTGTGCGGCACCACCGATGTGGAACGTACGCATGGTAAGCTGTGTACCCGGCTCACCGATCGACTGTGCGGCAATAACACCAACAGCTTCACCGATGTTCACCGTGGTACCGCGTGCCAGGTCACGACCATAGCAATGGCCACAAACACCGGTTTCGGCATCACAGGTCAGAACCGAACGGATACGCGCCATTTCGACGCCAGCCTTTTCGATCACATCAAGGTGATCTTCTTCGACCATTTCGTTCTTCGGCACGATGACTTCGCCAGTCGACGGATTGACAATCTCGTCGGCGGTGAAGCGACCGAGGATACGATCAGACAGGGTTTCGATAACTTCACCGGAGTCGACGACGGCTGCGATGTCGAGGCCACGTTCCGTACCGCAATCATGCTGGGTGATGATGCAGTCCTGGGCCACGTCAACGAGACGACGGGTAAGGTAACCCGAGTTCGCCGTTTTCAGTGCGGTATCAGCAAGACCTTTACGCGCGCCGTGAGTGGAGTTGAAGTACTCCTGCACGGTCAGGCCTTCTTTAAAGTTCGAAATAATCGGCGTCTCAATGATCGAGCCATCCGGTTTTGCCATCAGGCCACGCATTGCTGCGAGCTGACGCATCTGCGCAGCAGAACCACGCGCACCGGAGTGGGCCATCATGTAAACCGAGTTCACATTGTCACCTTCTGCCGTTGCGGAAATGACTTTCATCATTTCTTCCGAAACGTCATCGGTGCACTGCGACCAGGCATCAACAACCTTGTTGTATTTCTCACCACGGGTGATGAGACCATCCTGATACTGCTGTTCGTATTCCTTGACCTTTTCGTGGGTCGTGCCAACCAGGTTTTCCTTGGCGTCAGGAATGATCATGTCATCCTTACCAAACGAAATACCGGCTTTACATGCCCAGTTAAAACCAAGGCCCATCATGCGGTCAGCAAAGATAACGGTCTCTTTCTGGCCACAGTGACGATAGACGACATCGATAACGTTCGAGACGTCTTTTTTGGTCAGCAGCTTGTTGATGGTCGAGAACGGGATGCGCGGATGACGCGGCAGAAGTTCCGACAGCAACATGCGACCCGGAGTCGTGGCAACACGAACCGTGATCGGCTCGTTGTTTTCATCAACCGTGTGGTAACGGGCGTTGACCTTGGAATGCAGGTTTACAACACCTTCATCCAGAGCCTGCTCGATCTCGGCGATGTTCACAAACGACATGCCCTCGCCCGGCTGACCGTCACGTTCCATGGAGATGTAATACAAACCAAGGACAATATCCTGCGACGGCACGATGATCGGTTTACCCGAGGCCGGCGAGAGGATGTTGTTGGTCGACATCATCAAAGTACGTGCTTCAAGCTGAGCTTCAAGCGACAGCGGGACGTGAACCGCCATTTGGTCACCATCGAAGTCCGCGTTAAACGCAGTACAAACGAGCGGGTGCAGCTGGATCGCCTTACCTTCAATCAAGGTAGGTTCGAACGCCTGAATACCAAGACGGTGAAGCGTCGGTGCGCGGTTAAGCATAACCGGGTGTTCGCGGATAACCTGCTCGAGGATATCCCAAACTTCGGCACGCTCTTTTTCCACCATGCGCTTTGCGGCTTTGATGGTGGTTGCCATCCCGTACAGTTCCAGCTTCGCGTAAACGAATGGCTTGAACAGTTCGAGTGCCATTTTCTTTGGCAGACCGCACTGATGCAGTTTCAGGTTCGGACCCACGGTAATAACGGAACGACCGGAATAGTCGACGCGTTTACCCAAAAGGTTCTGACGGAAACGACCCTGCTTACCTTTAAGCATGTCCGACATCGATTTGAGCGGACGCTTGTTGGCACCGGTGATCGGACGACCGCGACGGCCGTTGTCAAACAGCGCATCAACCGATTCCTGAAGCATACGTTTTTCGTTACGCACGATGATATCAGGCGCACGAAGTTCGATCAGACGCTTCAGACGGTTGTTACGGTTGATCACACGACGGTAAAGGTCGTTCAGATCAGACGTCGCGAAACGACCGCCATCCAGCGGAACCAGCGGGCGCAGTTCCGGCGGAATAACCGGGACAACTTCAAGGATCATCCATTCCGGGCGTGCGCCAGATTCCTGGAACGCCTCAATCAGCTTGAGACGCTTGACCAGCTTCTTGCGTTTGGCTTCGGATTTGGTTTCCTTGAGGTCGATTTTCGCAGTTTCGCGTTCTTCATCAAGATCGATTGCCGCAAGCATATCGCGGATGGCTTCTGCACCGATACCGGCACGGAAGCTGTCTTCGCCATATTCTTCCTGAGCAGTCATATACTGGTCTTCGGACAGGAGCTCACCCATTTTAAGCGGGGTAAGGCCCGGTTCGATGACCACATAGTTTTCGAAGTACAGAATGCGCTCAAGATCCTTGAGCGTCATGTCCAGCAGCAGACCCAGACGGCTCGGCAGTGACTTCATGAACCAGATGTGGGCAACAGGTGCCGCCAGTTCGATGTGGCCCATACGTTCACGACGTACTTTTGCCAGAGTCACTTCCACGCCGCATTTTTCACAGATAATGCCGCGATACTTCATACGCTTGTACTTGCCGCACAAGCATTCGTAATCCTTCACCGGACCAAAAATGCGCGCACAGAACAGGCCGTCGCGCTCCGGTTTAAAGGTCCGGTAGTTGATGGTTTCCGGTTTCTTGATCTCACCAAACGACCAGGAGCGGATACGCTCCGGGCTGGCAATCTGAATCCGGATCTGATCGAAGCTTTGGGTGCCCTGCGGCTGCCCGAAGATCTTCATCAACTCGTTCATAAAGGCTCTCCCGCTATGCCCGGTCTCGCCGGGTTTCGCCAATTTCAGGCCGAAAGATGTGCAATGGCGACCGGGATGTCCGGTTGGACATCCCCGTCAGCCAAAACACTTAAAAGTCGTTTTGCTCAAGCTCAACATTGAGGCCAAGCGAACGGAGTTCTTTAACGAGAACGTTAAAGGATTCCGGAATACCGGCTTCAAACGTGTCTTCGCCGCGAACAATGGCTTCGTACACCTTGGTACGCCCCGAAACGTCATCCGACTTGACCGTAAGCATTTCCTGAAGGGTGTATGCTGCACCGTAAGCTTCGAGTGCCCATACTTCCATCTCCCCGAAACGCTGGCCACCGAACTGTGCCTTACCACCCAGCGGCTGCTGGGTAACAAGAGAGTACGGACCAATCGAACGTGCGTGGATCTTGTCGTCGACCAAGTGGTGCAGTTTGAGCATGTAGATATAGCCCACTGTCACCTTGCGATGGAATTTCTCGCCAGTACGACCGTCATAAAGGTCAACCTGACCAGACCCATCAAGGCCTGCTTTTTCAAGCATACGAACAACATCCGGCTCGCGGGCACCGTCGAAGACCGGGGTGGCCATCGGGACGCCGCGACGCAGGTTGTTACCAAGTTCAATGACTTCGCCATCAGAAAGTTCTTTGATGCCCGCAACATATTCGTCGCCTTCATAGACATCATTGAGCTTGCTGCGCAGGTCATCCATCTCGCCACGACCATCGGCAACAGCATCGACGAGATCGCCGATCTGTTCGCCAAGACCACGTGATGCCCAACCAAGGTGGGTTTCAAGGATCTGGCCGACGTTCATACGCGACGGAACACCCAGCGGGTTCAGAACGATATCGACCGGCGTACCGTCATCAAGGTGCGGCATGTCTTCAACCGGCATAATGCGCGATACGACACCCTTGTTCCCGTGACGGCCGGCCATTTTATCACCCGGCTGCATTTTACGTTTCACTGCCACGAAGACTTTGACCATCTTCATAACGCCCGGCGGCAATTCGTCACCGGCCTGCAGTTTATCGACCTTGTCATCGAAACGCGCCTGAAGAACAGCAATCGATTCTTCGAACTGCTTTTTCAGAGCTTCGATGTCGGACATGACATTGTCATCGGCAACAGCAATCTGGCGCCACAGACCACGGGCAACACCCGACAGGCTGTCTTCGGTCAGTTCACCCGACAGGCCCTTCGGACCATCGACCAATTTCTGACCAACCAGAAGGTTCTGCAGACGACCGTAGAAGTTACGCTCGAGGATTGCGCGTTCATCGTCACGGTCCTGTGCGAGACGTTCGATTTCTGAACGTTCGATTGCCAGAGCACGTTCGTCCTTGTCAACGCCACGACGTGAGAACACGCGGACTTCAACAATGGTACCAAACTGTCCCGGCGGGACACGCAGCGACGTATCACGAACGTCAGATGCTTTTTCACCGAAGATGGCACGCAGAAGTTTCTCTTCCGGTGTCATCGGGCTTTCGCCCTTCGGCGTTACCTTACCAACAAGGATATCGCCCGGTTTGATTTCCGCACCGATGTAGACAATGCCCGCCTCGTCGAGGTTTTTGAGCGCTTCTTCACCGACGTTCGGAATATCACGGGTGATTTCTTCCTGACCCAGCTTGGTATCGCGGGCCATGACTTCGAATTCCTCGATGTGGATCGAGGTGTAAACGTCATCACGTGCGATACGCTCGGACAGAAGAATGGAATCCTCGAAGTTGTAACCATTCCACGGCATGAACGCGACAAGCACGTTACGGCCAAGGGCAAGTTCACCCATATCGGTACACGGACCATCCGAGATGATGTCGCCCTTCTGGACAACATCGCCAACTTTCACCAGCGGACGCTGGTTGATGCAGCTGCCCTGGTTGGAACGCTGATATTTCAGCAGGGTGTAGATATCGACACCCGATTCCGAAGCGGCAATGTCACCCGTTGCGCGGATAACCATACGGGTCGCATCAACAGATTCCACAACACCGTCACGGCGTGCGATCAGGGTTGCACCCGAATCACGTGCCACCGGTACTTCCATGCCGGTCCCGACATACGGTGCTTCAGAGCGGATCAACGGAACCGCCTGACGCTGCATGTTCGAGCCCATAAGTGCACGGTTCGCGTCATCGTTCTCAAGGAACGGAATGAGCGCGGATGCAACCGACACCAGCTGCTTCGGCGAGACGTCCATCAGGTCGATCTCTTCGGAGCGGGCCATGTAGTGGTCGCCGGCTTTACGGGTGTTGATCAGTTCGTTGGTGAAGCTGAAATCATCGTTAAGCGGTTCGTTTGCCTGTGCGATGACATAGCGACCTTCTTCGATCGCCGAGAGGTAAATAACCTCTGCGGTGACGTTGCCGTCGACAACCTTACGATACGGGCTTTCGATAAAGCCGTACTGGTTGACACGTGCAAAGGTCGCCAGCGAGTTGATCAGACCAATGTTCGGACCTTCCGGCGTTTCAACCGGGCAGATACGACCATAGTGGGTCGGATGAACGTCACGCACTTCAAAGCCAGCACGCTCACGGGTCAAACCACCCGGGCCAAGCGCCGAAAGACGACGTTTGTGGGTAATTTCCGAAAGCGGGTTGGTCTGATCCATGAACTGCGACAACTGCGAAGAGCCGAAGAATTCACGTACAGCAGCCGCAACCGGCTTGGCATTGATCAGGTCATGCGGCATGACGTTGTCGATCTCGACCGAGCTCATACGCTCGCGGATCGCACGTTCCATACGCAGAAGACCAACACGGAACTGGTTTTCCATCAGCTCGCCAACCGAACGCAGACGACGGTTACCGAGGTGGTCAATATCGTCAATCTCGCCACGACCATCTTTCAGGTCGATCAGAACACGGACGACTTCCAGAATGTCTTCGCGGCGCAGGATGCGAACGGTGTCTTCGCATTCCAGGTTCAGGCGCGCATTCATCTTCACACGACCAACGGCCGAAAGATCGTAACGCTCTGAATCGAAGAACAGGCCCTTGAACATGGCTTCCGCACCCTCAAGGGTCGGCGGTTCACCCGGACGCATGACGCGATAGATGTCCACAAGGGCTTCTTCGCGGTTGGTGTTCTTGTCCAGCGCAATGGTGTTACGCAGATACGGACCAACCTGGTTGTGATCGATCATCAGCAAACGAACGGAATCAACACCCCATTCCTTAAGCTGTTCGAACACTTCCTCGGTCAGTTCGTGACCGGCTTCTGCCAGGATTTCACCCGTTTCGCCGTCAATGAGGTCGTCAGCCATGAACCAGCCATTCAGCTGCTCTTCAGGGACGAGAATCTCTTTGACGTTCTGTTCGGTGATTTTGGCAGCAGAACGCTTGGTGATCTTGGAACCGGCAGCAGCAATAACTTCGCCACTTTTGGCATCAATCAGATCGAAAACAAGCTTCTGACCGATGTAACGGTCTGCACTGAAATCGGTAACCCAACCATCCTTGGTGCGGCGGTATTCAGCCGAATCATAGTAATAGTTGAGAATTTCTTCCGGCGTGAGGCCTTCGATTTCCGACGGATCGACAGAGCGGCCTTCTTCGGCACGCTGTGCACGCAACTGTTGGGACTCTTCGTTTTCAAGAGCCATAAGCAGCGTGGTCGCCGGCAGTTTGCGGCGACGGTCGATACGGACATACAGAATGTCTTTTGCATCGAATTCGAAATCGAGCCAGGAACCACGATACGGAATGACACGCGCGGCAAACAGATATTTGCCCGAGCTGTGGCTCTTGCCTTTGTCATGGTCAAAGAAGACACCCGGCGAGCGGTGCATCTGGGAGACAATCACACGCTCTGTACCGTTCACGATAAAGGTACCGTGTTCGGTCATGAGCGGCATGTCGCCCATATAGACGTCCTGCTCTTTGATATCGCGGATCGAACGGGCACCCGTGTCCTCGTCGATATCCCAGACAACCAGGCGCAGAGTTACGCGCAGCGGTGCGGCAAAGGTCATGCCACGCTGGCGACACTCTTCGGTATCGTATTTGGGCTGCTCAAGCTCATACGAAACGAATTCAAGAGTTGCGCGTTCCGAAAAATCTTTAATCGGGAATACGCTCTTGAATACTTCCTGAAGACCTGCATCGTCCCGCTGCTCCTGCGAGATTCCGGTCTGCAAAAACTTATCGTAGGAATTCTTTTGAACCTCAATAAGGTTCGGGAGCGGAGCGACTTCGCTGATCCGTCCAAAGCTTTTGCGGATGCGCTTTCGACCAGTAAAGGACTTATCCATCATCGTTCCTTTAATCGCGCCTCCCCACACCGTCCGAACTCGTTCGTCTTTGTTCTGACACGCTTCCGCTTTTCGCAAAACGCATACAGCACAACGACGCCCGAGCCCCGTACGGGGCGGGCGTTCACTTGATTATGACCGTGGATGTTATTTGACATCCAACTTGATTGAGATCACTGATCCCTCGGCTGTCGACGCCGTCAAAGATAACCTCTGACCTAAACGGCCTTACGTTATGTACGATTACCTTTGGCAGCGTCAACCGTTAAATTCCTGTTCGCATCCCTGCACCGCCCTGGCACGATTGCCCGGTAGCACAGAGACGGAAGGGTCGGCGCCCGAAGGACGCCGACCCAGACCTTGGCAAGAAGCCGTCGATTACTTGAGTTCGACGGATGCGCCGGCTTCTTCCAGCTTCTTCTTGATTTCTTCGGCTTCGTCTTTCGAAGCGCCTTCTTTGACGGCTTTCGGAGCGCCTTCAACCAGTTCTTTGGCTTCTTTGAGGCCAAGACCGGTGATGCCGCGTACTTCTTTGATGACGTTGATTTTCTTGTCACCAGCAGAAGTCAGAACGACGTCAAATTCGGTTTTCTCTTCAGCAGCTTCGCCACCAGCAGCGCCGCCAGCAGCAGCAACAGCTACCGGAGCAGCAGCAGAAACGCCCCATTTTTCTTCGAGGAGTTTGGAAAGCTCTGCAGCTTCGAGAACGGTAAGAGCGGAAAGATCTTCAACAATCTGATTGAGATCGGCCATTTTGGTAGTCTCCTAGGCTTGAACTTGGATATCAACGATATCCTGAATAATTTGGTTTACGCGGCTTCGCCTTTGTCGGCTTTTGCCTTCAGCACCTGAGCAATCTGCCCAGCCGGCTTGGAAGTCAGCGTAGCGATACGCTGTGCCGGGGTCTGGATCATGCCCACAAGCTTGCCACGAAGTTCGTCGAGCGACGGCAGTTCTGCCAGAGCTTTAACGCCCTGTTCGTCCAGAACCTGTTCGCCGATTGCACCAGCGACAAGCACGAGCTTCTCGTTGGTTTTTGCGAACTTCGCAGCTACTTTCGCGACCGATGCCGGATCAGCTGAATAGCCAATCGCCGTCGGGCCGGTGAAGTAGTCTGCAAGACTAGCAAATTTGGTGCCTTCCAGAGCAAGTCGCGTAAGCCGGTTTTTGGTGACCTTGAAGCCCGCACCAGCTTCACGCATCTGCGCACGAAGAGCGGTAATTTCAGCAACCGTCAACCCTTTGTACTGGGTAATGACGACGCCTTCCGCACCTTCGAACACTTCGCGCATCTCTGCTACGAACTGTTGTTTTTCATCGCGGTTCACTTTTAGTCTCCGACGTTGCTTATTGCCCTGAACCCCACAAGGAGGTTCACAGACGCGACCAGTCCTTTCGAACCGGTCTGTTACGCCCGTCCGTTTGCCAGATGTTCAAGCCTTGTGTGATACCCCAGACGGGGAAAAACAAAGAACCGGAACCTCTGCCTATGCAGGGAATTAAGAGTGACAAATCTCACTCACCTGCAGTCTGGGACAGACAGGTAGAGAGGGCATTAAAGCCCTCCCCGGTTCTGACCGGTCCGAAGATCGGTCAGAATTCGAAAATTCTTACTTCGACGCGATGTCAGCAATCGACAGCTTAACGCCAGCACCCATGGTGGAGCTGATCGCTGCACGCTCAAGGTAGGTACCTTTTGCGCCGGTCGGTTTTGCTTTAACGATTGCGTCTACGAATGCTTTTGCATTCTCAAGGATCTGTTCTTCGCTGAACGATGCCTTGCCGATACCTGCGTGGACGATACCGTTCTTTTCCGCACGGAACTGGACCTGGCCAGCTTTTGCGTCGGAAACAGCGGTCGTCACATCCATGGTAACGGTGCCGAGTTTCGGGTTCGGCATCAGGCCACGCGGGCCGAGAACCTTACCGAGACGGCCGACAACAGCCATCATGTCCGGGGTCGCAATAACGCGATCATAGTTCAGATCGCCTTTCTGCATTGCTTCCATCAGGTCTTCTGCACCAACAGCGTCCGCACCAGCTTTCTGGGCTTCTTCTGCTTTTGCGTCTTTTGCGAAGACAGCAACACGCATGGTTTTACCGGTACCATGCGGAAGGGAAACAACACCACGGACCATCTGGTCAGCGTGACGCGGATCAACACCAAGGTTCATTGCCATTTCGATGGTTTCATCGAATTTGGCTTTTGCACCTTCTTTGACGAGTTTGACAGCAGCTGCCAGATCGTACTGGGTGTTACGGTCGATGCCCTCATAGGCCTGGGCAAGGCGTTTACCAGTCTTGGCCATCGTCTTACTCCACAACCTCAAGACCCATCGCACGGGCGGAGCCCTCGATCATTGCCATCGCGCCATCAACGTCAAATGCGTTGAGGTCAGCCATTTTGGCTTCTGCGATTTCTTTGACCTGTGCTTTGGTCACTTTACCAACATAACCTTTGCCGGTGGTACCGGAACCCTTGGCGATGCCTGCTGCCTTTTTCAGGAAGTAGGATGCCGGCGGGGTTTTGGTTACGAACGTGAAGGAACGGTCGGAATAGACAGTGATGACAACCGGGATCGGCATCCCTGGTTCCATCTGCTGGGTCGCTGCGTTAAACGCCTTGCAGAATTCCATGATATTCACACCGCGCTGACCAAGAGCCGGGCCGACAGGCGGCGACGGATTGGCTTTGCCGGCGGGAATCTGCAGCTTAAGATAGCCGTCGATTTTCTTCGCCATTAGAGTACCTCTTACAGAAGCGCGCGGTCCGGTCATGGCTGACCTCCCGCGCTTTAAATGCTGCCTGCGTATACAGGCAGCGACTTCATTTTACAAGATCGTTTTTTAAAGCTTCTCGACCTGGGTGTATTCCAGCTCGACCGGAGTTGAACGACCGAAGATCGAAACAGACACCTTAAGGCGTGCACGTTCTTCATCAACTCCTTCGACGATACCGTTAAACGATGCAAACGGACCGTCGGAAACACGTACTTCCTCGCCAATATCGAATGCGATGGTTGGCTTCGGACGATCAACACCTTCCTGCACCTGATGCAGAATGTGCTGAGCTTCCTTTTCGGAAATCGGCATCGGCTTGCCACGGCTGCCGAGGAAATCGGTAACCTTGGCGGTATTCTTGACCAGATGCCAGCTTTCGTCGGTGAGATCCATCTTCAGCAGGACATAGCCCGGGAAAAACTTCCGCTCGGCATTGACCTTGGTGCCGCGACGCATCTCGACAGTTTCTTCAGTCGGAACCAGGACCTCTTCGATTTCGCCCTCAAGACCCTTCTTGATGGACTGTTCGCGGATCGACTGGGCGACCTTTTTCTCGAACCCGGAGTGAACGTGCAATACGTACCAGCGATGCGCCATTGCCTTAACCCCCAACACCAAAGACCAGCTTGACACCCCAAGAGAGGAGCTGATCGACAACAAAGAAGAAAATCGACGCGAGAGCAACCATTACGAATACCATAATGGTCGAAACAGTCGTTTCCTTACGGGTCGGCCACGAGACTTTTTTCGCCTCTGAGCGAACCTGCTGTACGAATTGTGCTGGCGACGTTTTAGCCATTGTCGGGGTTACACCGCTTTCTAATGCTTTGTTTCACAACCCGGAAAGTAGTGGCAGGAGAGGAGGGACTCGAACCCCCGACACTCGGTTTTGGAGACCGATGCTCTACCAACTGAGCTACACTCCTACAAGATCGTCAGAAAGTTGAAAAGCTTATCTTCTTTCTGGCTCCTCCCTGCCCGGGCGGCAGGGTGTGCGGGCGGGTTATAGCCGCCCGCACATCCAAGATCAAGCACTCAATCGTGCAAAATCTCAAAAATTATTCGATGATTTTCGCCACAACGCCCGCGCCGACGGTACGACCGCCTTCACGGATTGCGAAACGCAGACCTTCGTCCATTGCGATCGGTGCAATGAGGGTTGCGGTCATCTGAACG